>CAWIZX010000022.1:0-110243 GCA_963840735.1 Terriglobia bacterium | reverse complement strand
AAGCGAATGCCGATGTCGAGCATCAGCCTGCGGTTTACTTTCCAGGCATCCTGAACGAAGCACTCCGTCTGCTTGTAACGTCCGCGGTTGATCTGTTTGAGATTGTCCTGACCGTAGCCGTAAAGGTTGCCGGTTATGGCGTTTGAGAAAGGGTTTCCGGTATCCACGGTATAGCCTAAGTCGGAACCGAAGTAGTACGTGCCTGCTGTGTTGTAGACCGAGTACACGCTGACGTTGCGGGCGTCGTGTTCGAAGTAGAAGCCGGCCTTGATGCTGTGGCTGCCCTTGATCCAGGTGATGTTATCGGTAAAGGTCAGCAGATTGTCGGTGCCGTCAAAAGGCCAGCGGCTGTCTACGCCGAAGCTCGGAAGGTTGGGCAGAGCAGTCGGGGCCGAGGTGGCCGAAAAGCCGGAGGGTAATCCGAAATTGACGTTGGGCAGCAGATTCAGATAGTTTGCGGATGCGGGAAAGATGGTGGGCAGCGTGAGCGTCTGCCGTTGGCGGTAAGCGGCAGAAGGCTCTTACCGTAGAGAGCGGTGCTGGTCTGAACGTTCTGCTGATGGGCGCGGTTCTGGCCCATGGTGGCTTCATTGATCAGGTTCGCCCGGAACGTGTGGATATAGGTCATGGCGAAGCCGGCCGAGGGGATGAAGTAGTTGTGGGGGAACTGGCCCCAGTTGTCGCCCGAGGCGCCGAGGATGGCGCCGTACCCGGACTGAGCCTGGTAATCCTGAAGCAGCCGGACGAACATGGTGTCTTTTGATGAAATGTTGTAGTCGACGCGCAGAATCTTATCGAGGCGCGGATCGGTGTTGCTGAGAACGTCTGTGAAGTTGTACTGGCGTTGTCCGGTTGGGTCGACCGTATTGGGCAAGGGGAACAGGTTCAGCATGGTGGAACCGATCGCGCTGATTCGGCTCGGGGGAATGATGTTGCCGGTAAAGCAGCCGGCCTGACTGGCCGCGGAACAGGTGCCGCCGCTGTTTGGATCGCGAATGAAGATGGGGGAGCCGTTCGGGTTGACGCTTTGCGAGAAGTTGCCCGCGCGTTCGAGGGCCGTGGGCATGGTCAGCTTGTTCAGAGCAGTGCTTTGGGTGTTCCAGAGCCGATCGTACGAGAAGAAGAAGAACAGCCGGTTGCGGTTGCGGTTGAAGGGAACGTGGGGGATGATGATGGGCCCCCCGACAGTGCCGCCGGGGTTCTCATACCGATACCGGGGCTTCTGAATGCCGAGCTGGTTATTAAACCACTCATTGGCGTTGAATTCCTCGTGACGGTAATAGTAATAAGCGCTGCCGTGGAACTGCCCGGTGCCGTTCTTAATGGTGAGGTTGAACTGCCCGCCGTTGCGCGCTCCGTATTCAGCGGCGTAGTTTCCGGTGAGCAGTTTGACCTCAGAGATGGCGTCGATGCTGGGAGCCTGATAGGTGCTCAGACCCGGGGCGCCGCTGTCCTGCGCGGCCATGCCGTCGATGGTGACAAGCACCTGACCCTGCTGACCGCCGTTGATGACAGCACTGTTCTGGTTCCAGCCGCGCTGATCGTAGGTGCCCATATCGATGACCCCGGGAAGGTCTTTGATGATCGCCTGAAAATTGCGGCCGCGAATCGGTGTTTCCTGAATCTGCTTGAGGTTTACGTCGGTGGAGTGATCGGAACTGTCGGTCGCGACACGGGCGGCTTCGGCCTTTACGTCTATGGAAGTGGCTACGTCGCCCACCTCAAGGCGGATGGTATGCAGGTTGACCTTTTCAAGAGTTCCGACGGTGATGCCGTGTTGGGTGTAGGCCTTGAAGCCGGCCTGTGCGACCCGGATGTCGTAATCGCCGGGAACGAGGTCAGGGAAGATGAACGTGCCGTTGGCCTGAGTTGTGAAGGCACGGACCTGCTTTGTGACCTGGTTGGTGAGTTCGACGGCGGCACCGGGCACGAGCGAGCCGCCGGCATCCGCAACCGTGCCTGCGATCTGACCGGTAACGGTCTGTCCCTGGACGGAGGAGACGATGAGCAGGAGCAACGACGCGGCTACGCCTGCAATTTTGATACGTTTCATGTTTAGAGAAATCCCCTTTTGCGCAAAGTTCGCAAAACCGATGGGTTGACTATATAACCGCGGGCGGGTGGCGTCAAGGGCTCAGAGAAAATTTGATCTTTGGGCGAGCTCAGATTCCAAAACTGACCCCGCTCGATGTCTGCACCCCCTCAACCCCGAACCCTAAAATTCATCCGATCCACCCCGCCCCAGAGATACTTATAATCCTCCGCCCCCCGCAGAAAATCGATCTCCTCAACCCCCTCCCCGATCGCCTCATCAATCACCCACCCAAGCAGCACAGCCCCCGGACTCAACTTCGCCACAGCCGGATCGAACCCGCTCAGATAACAGTAGAGCCGCCCCCCCGACACAAACCCATACGTCGTCGCCACCGCAGCCCCGGCCACCCGCAGCACAGCGAGCCTGAGACTCCCCACCGCCATAAACCCGCCCGCGGCCTCCCAATGAAACCGTTCCAGCCGCGCATCGAAGCCACCCCACCGCGCCCGGTAAAGCCCCAAAAACGCCCAAAAGCATTCCCGGAAATTCCCGCCATCGGCCAAACGAAATTCCAGCCCGCCATTCGCCATCAACCGGTTCCGCGCGCGATGAACATCCCTCTTGTGTTTCTGATCCACATCCGCCGGATACCGCGTCGCCTCCAGCACCGGACACACCGAGCACACCTCCGCATCGCGCCCGTCCAGTAATCCCGAACCCGCCGGCACCTCCTGCAGATCCACAACATCCCACCTGCCCCGCTCGCCGTCCAGGTACCGCCACACCGCCGCCGCGCCCTCCGCCTCCCGGCCCGCCTCGCACAGCACATCCCCGTAATCGCTGATTCCCGACCCCAGGAACGACACCGTCCTCCGCTCAGTCCCCCAGATAAACAGAGGCGCGAATCCAATCAGCCGGCCCTCTTCGCGCATCGCCAGCGCGTGCAGTTCCCCGCCCTCAAAAAAACACCGCACCCACGGCAGCACCCATTGCGGCGCCTGAAACGGCGTTGCCCGAGGAGACCTGCGCCACAGCGCGAACCAATCCGCCTCCAGCGCCTCGAGCCCGCTAAGCGACCCGATCGCTTCCGTGATCACGATTCTTCATCCATTCATACACGCGGAAATACCGGGCCGCCATCTGCTCTTCGCCGAACCGCGTACGCGCCGTTTCCCGGCAAACTTCCGGATCGATCCGGCTGCACATCGGAATCGCTTCCGCCATCTCCCGCGCGTCGTTCACAAGAAATCCGGTTCGGCCGTGACACACGATATCCCGCAGCGCCCCTGCCCGGAACGCCACTGCCGGAGTCCCGCACGCCGCCGCCTCCATCGCCACCAGCGAGCTTGTCTCCTCGGCCAGCGAAGGAATCAGCACGCACCGCGCCGCTGACAACAGCCTCCGCTTCCGCCTCAGCCCCGCCGGCCCGACGAACCGCCGCTCCGGCCTGCAGCGCGGCACAATCTGCTCCCGGAAATAGCGCTGATGAGCCTCATAGTTGTAAACTTCCCCGGCCAGCAGGAACGGCGTGCCGGCCTGCTGAGCCGCGTCGAACGCCAAATGAAAGCCTTTGTCCGGACAGATGCGCCCCAGCCCCAGCGCAAAATTCCGCTTCCCTATATCCCGCCGATACAACTCCGGCGACACACCGTTCGGAATCGACGGCAGCAGATTCGCCGCCGCCGGACAGGCCTCCCGCTGCGACTCCGATACGCAATGGAGCCACGTATCCGGCCGCGCAATCGCAAACACCCCAGCCTCGTACCAGGCGGGCGGCAAATGCAGCGTAGCCAGCACCGGCACCCCCTCCGGTGGAAGATACCGGACAAAATCCAGTCCGTGAAGGTGAACCACGTCGGGCTGCCAGCGTTCTACCGCCCTCCCGATCGCCGCCCGGTACGCGCTCCAGACACGCTCCCGCACCCTATCGTCGATCAATCCCGCAGGCCTCGGCACCGCAGCCAGAGTGCCATCGACAAACGACCCCTCCGGCGCCACAACAACGGACCGGTGACCCGCCCTGCACAGTTCCCGGTCGAGCGCCAGAAGCACCTGCTCCGCGCCTCCCGCTGTCCCCGCGTGAACCGGCGCGAACGGAAACGCTACGCTGAGGACGGTCAAAGGCATTGCGCCGCCAACTGCCGCCATCGCTCTCCGGTGATCCCCCATGGTAGCCGCTCGTAGTGCAGGGTCCCGCTGTGAGGAGGCGTCGCAAAATCGTAAATCGGCGCTCTCCGGAACTGTTCCGCAACCACAGCGAACTGGCTCAACACCTCACGCTGCGTCCGAAAGCACTCGAGCATTCGCGCCTTCCTGACGCCATCCTCCGCGCTCAAACCGCAAACCACCGGTGCCTCGCCATTCCCCAGAAACACGCCCGTTTCAAGGCCCCCGCACGCGCCCGCATGATACGAAGTCATTTCAAAAACCGGAACCGACCCGTCGGCAGCCATCTGCACCGCGAATGCCGTCGAATCATGGTCCGGATGCCCGCCCTCGTACGGCTGAGTCACAATCACGTCGGGCCGCCACCTCGCAATTTCCTCCCGCACGCGCCCGCACAATTCCGGCAGATTGAGCATCGTTTCCTGGTCCGTAAAACCAAGGCAAACCGCATTCGCCGGATCCACACCTGCCACCCGCAAAGCCCGCTCCAACTCCTCACGCCGCACGCGCGCATAATCCTCCCGCGTCCTAAGCCCCGCGCGCCGCGCATCCGACAAATCCCGGGGAGACCCGTCCGTCGTATGCACCACCGTGACCCGGCCCAAACGCCCCAGAAGCGCGCCGGCCCCGATCGTCTCGTCGTCCGGATGCGCCGCCACAATCATCACGTGGCTGCATTCATCGAACTGCATGCTTTAAAGAAGACCCGTCCGATTCCATAATGCCCGCTCATCCCAAAATCCTCCTGCGGAAGATAGCTGGCGATATCCACAAATCCTGCCCCCCGCAGCAGCGGCTCGATCTCATCTTTCTCCCACGGTCTTTGCCGGATCGTCGTATCGTGTCGCTGCCACGTTCCAAGCAGCCGGAACATCGTAATCTCAGTGACGCCAACCCGCTCCACCGGATCGAACTGGCCTCGCAGGATGAACGAATGGTCCGGCTGAATCTCGTATGACGAATAGCCCCACCGCTCGCCGTAAGCGCTCCCTGAATTGATATCGAACACGAACGCTCCACCCGGCTTCAGCGACGCATGCACGTTCCGGAACACCCGCGCGATGCTCTCCGCATCCATGAAATGATTCAGGCTGTCGAACACGCAAACCGCCGCGTCAACCCGCTCCTGCAGCGCAAAATCCGTAGCATCGGCCCGAACGAACCGAGCCCCCGGAGCCTTCTTCCGCGCCAGCCGAAGCATCTCCTCAGACGAATCGACGCCGGTTACCCCATACCCAAGCGCCACCAGTTCCCGAGCCAAATGCCCCGCCCCGCAACACAGGTCGAGAATCTTCGCCCCGGGCCGCAATTCCGCGAGCAGCATCCGCCGCAGCGCCGGAGCCTGCCATTCGCGCAGCGGTTCCGCCCAGTACCGGTCATAGAACCACGCGAACGAATCGTAGGGTGTTTCCACCACGGCAGCGCTCTGCACAAATTCATCCTCGGGCATTTGTTCTACCCGTAGAAGCGCAGCTTACAAACCGCTGTTCTGATCCGCACCTTGCCCTCTGCGCCCGGTAGCTATCATTGACATTCGTGCCCGTCGATCCCGAAGCCCTGGTCGCCCCCACCGCCCGCATTCACCCGGACGCCGTCATAGGCCCACGCACGCGCATCGGTGAGTTCTGCATCGTCGAACAGGACGTGCAGATCGGCGCCGGCTGCCTTCTTGAACCCTACGTCTTCGTCAAACGCTGGACCACCCTCGGCGACAACAACGAAATCTCCGCCGGCACAGTTCTTGGAACCGATCCTCTCGATAAGAATTTCACCGGCGCCCGCAGTTATCTGACCATCGGATCTTCCAACAGGATCCGCGAGCACTACACCATCTCGCGAGGCACCCAGCCCGAATCTGTAACCACGATCGGCGACGGCAATTACATCATGACGTCCGGCCACATCGCCCATAACTGCACCATTGGCAACCACACTGTGATCGCCAGTTGCGCGCTGGTGGCAGGCTATGTCGAAGTGGAAGACAGGGCGTTTATATCCGGTGGCGTAGTCGTCCACCAGTATTCGAAAATCGGCAGGCTCGCGATGATCGGCGGGAACACCCGCGTGAACAGCGATGCGCCGCCGTTCTTTCTCTATTCAGGCTTCGACATTGAGGCGAAAGGCCTGAACGTAGTCGGTCTGAAACGGGCAGGTTTTACCAGGGCTCACTTGTCCAATCTGAAGAAGGCTTACCAACTCCTGTATCGAGCGGGCCTGAAGCAGGAGGAGGCCCTGACCCGCATCGAACAGGAATTGCCGGACGAAAACACACGGCATCTGGTGGCATTTATCCGCGCCAGCCGGCGCGGTATTTGCCGCGAATAGCCCTGTCCGCCTGGACAGTTCTATAAACGGCGCCGCCTGTAATACCCTCCGCTGCTGCCGTGACCGCCGACATCCAGCAGAACCGCTATCACGATAATGAACAGGTTCATTCCGTTCAGCGCCAGGCCATTACTCACCATCCACGCATACACCATGGTCGTAATGGGCAGAAAGATGAACCCCAGCAGCGGGATCACCATGTTGCTGTACGCGTGCTGCAGCATAGTCGTAAAAAGCCATACGACCACCAGCACCACGCGCGGAAACATCGCAATCAGCAGAACCAGCAGACACGGCATACGGTAGAGAAATCTTATCACCCCGCCGGGTGGTTATTTCTTTTCCGCCTGCTCAATCAGCTTCGCCACCGTTGACCCCGCGGTCACCGGCTCCACCATAATAATGTGTTGCTTGCTCAGCATCATCCGGTCCGGCGCATGCCACTCCTTGCCCCGCTTCAGCAGCACGTTCGATTGCTGCTTCGTGTCCGGATTCACCGCCGTCTGAATGTAAAAAACATCCGTAAGCACCGGGTAATCCGAACCAAGGCCCGACAGTTTCCCGAAGTACACCTGGTTATTGTCCAGCAGCACCGCGTTGTACCCAGGCGTCTCCGGCGTAGCGGCGCGCGTCACCGTTCCGCACGCCTGAAGCATCAGTAAAGAAGCGGCCGTCACTGCCACGATCAGCGTTTTCAAGCTTTTTTCTCCTTAAGTTTCCTGATAGCCACCAGCGCGCAGCAACCGCCTGCGAACATCAGCCACGTGCCCGGCTCGGGTGTTGCAGAGACCGTCCCGCCATTGATGTCGATCTCCACCCCGTTCGGATTGTAAATCGTCGAGAACGTCAGCCCCTGCATCAGGCCTGCGAAGTTGACCGAACTGAATGCGCCCGTATGGGAACCGTAGTTCTCTGCCAATGAATCCGCCCCCGCCGGGCTCGTCTCAAGCCATGACTGAGCCGTATCGAGCGAACGCAGCAGTGACATCACGTCGTCGCACAGCGCTTCGTCACCGCCGCATTCGGACCTTACAAACCGCTCCTGGTCCTCTCCCGGCAAACCCCGTGCAGCGTGGAATATTTCTTCGGCCGCCTGCCACCTGGTTCGCTCCATTCGTCCCGATCCGCTCAGGCCCCTGGGCCCTGCAGTTCACGATGCAGCCACGCCCGCGCGAATGTCCAGTCGCGCTCCACGCTCGCGACCGACGTTGACAGCGAGTCCGCCGTCTCCGCCGTTGTGAGCCCCCCGAAATACTTCAGCTCCACCACCTGCGCTTTCCTCGAATCCACCAGCGCCAGCTTCCGCAGCGCCTCGTCCACAGCGATCACTTCCTCGTCCGAAGCCGGCGCCGCAAACCCGCTTGCCGTATCCGGCATGTCCTGCGCATTGCGTTTCAAAGCCAGTTTCCTCCGCGCATGGTCCACCAGCATCTGCCGCATCAGCTTTGCCGGTTACACAATCGGCGTGAACTCGCGGAGAGCTTCTTCATCTCCCCCGCTCCACCTTTGCAGCAAGGCAGTAAGACTGTCGGCGTCTTCTCTCGTCCCGTCCACGCCCTTATCTTCTCAACAATCGAATCCCGGCGCCGCTCGTCACCAGACTTTGCACGCCTTATCCCGAACCATTGGCTGCCCCAGCCTGCACGAAAACGCCGCCTGAAATTCCGGCATATTCGACACCACGCCGTTAATCCTGTACTCGTTCGGCGAGTGCGGGTTCGTAATCGCCCCCATCCTCAGATTCTCCGGCCTTTCGCTGCCGCACGCCCACTGCGCCATCCCGATAAAGAACCTCTGGTCCGGCGTAAAGCCGTCAATCGGAGGCAGCGTCTTACCCTGGTTCGCAGCTTTCCACGCAATGTGCGCCAGCAACGTCCCTCCCAAATCGGCCACGTCCTCCCCCATCGTCAGCTTGCCGTTGATCTTAATGTCGTCCACCACTTTGAACTGCGAATATTCGTCCGACACGCAGTCCGCCCGCTTCTGAAACTCCGCCGCGTCCGCCGGGGTCCACCAGTCGTGCAGATTTCCCTTCGCATCGAACTGCCGCCCTTCATCGTCGAACCCGTGCGTCAGCTCGTGCCCGATCGTCGCCCCCGTATTCCCATAGTTCGGCGCATCGTCCATCTTCGGATCGAACAACGGAGGCTGCAGCACGCCCGCCGGAAAATTGATGTCGTTCATCTGCGGGTTGTAATACGCGTTCACCGTCGGCGGCGACAAATCCCACTCCGTACGATCCACCGGCTTCCCGATCTTATTCAGATCCCTGTGCGATTCGAACGCAACCGCCCGCTCCATGTCACCCACGAAATCGTCCGGCCGGATTTTGACAGAACTATAATCCCGCCACTTATCCGGATACCCGATCTTGTTCACAATCCCGTGCAGCTTCAACAGCGCCTGTTTCTTCGTCGCCGCGCTCATCCACGGCAGCCCGTCGATCTCCGTTTCCATCGCCGCTTCAATCTGCTTCGTCATCGTGAGCGTCCGCGCCTTCGTGTCGGCCGTAAATGTCTTCTCGACGAACACCTGCCCCATCGCCTCGCCCAGCGTGTGGTCCACCAGTTGTACGCAGCGCTTCCAGCGCGGCTGCATCGCGGTCACGCCCCGCAAATACCGGCTCCCGAAATTGAAGTCAGCCTCCACAAACGGCGTCGAAAGAAACCGCGCCTTCGCATGGATCAAATGCCATCGCAAATAACTCTGAATATCTCCGATGGGATGACTCTTAAGCTGTACTTCAAGTTCTTTATAAAACGCGGGCTGCGCCACGTTGACTTCTTTGATCCGCGGCGCCCCAACAGCGCTCAGATATGCGCTCCAACGGAATGAAGGAGTCAGCGCCTGCAGCTCACTCAGGCTCATCTTGTGAAAGAGCTTATAAGGGTCTCGCTGTTCCAAGCGCGTCAGCGTCGCCTTCGCGAGCGCCGTCTCGATCCGCATAACGGTCTTCGCCCGAGCCGCCGCGGTCTCCTCCGAATCGCCCGTCAGCCGGAACATCTCCGCCATATGGGCCACGTACTTCTGCCGGATCTCTTCGGATTTCGCGTCCGTTTTCACGTAGTAATCGCGGTCCGGCAGCCCGAGCCCGCCCGCATCCGCGAACGCAATCATAGAGGACGAATTCGCGAAATCCTGATTCGATCCGAAGTTGAACAACATGCTGCTCGCATACAGGGTCAAATGTTGTCCGGCCAGAAAGGCGGGCAAATCGTCGGCCGATTTCAACGCCGCAATTTGCTTCAAAGTCGCGTCCAGCGGAGCCGCGCCCGCGCGCTCCACCGCCGCTTCGTCCATGCACGCGTGAAACAAGTCCCCGATCTTCTGCTGGTTCGCCGTGCGCCCCGCCGTCGCCTGCCCGGCCTGCTGCAGCAAGCCCCAAAGGTAGAGTTGATTTTCGTAAGTCAGCTTCGAATAAACATCCCAGCGCGCCTGATCGGCCGGAATCGGATTCTCCCGAATCCACGTCCCGCATGAATACTGGTAAAAGTTATCGCACGGCTGGACGGACCGGTCCATCGCACGAAGGTCCAGACTCGGCGTATACGGAAGTGTTGTAAGGGGCTCTGCTGTAAGAGAGGTTTGTGTAAGAGAGGTTTGCGCCTGAAGCAGCGGCGCCACGAAAATAATTGCGGCGAGAAATCGCATGTCACCGTTTTTAACACGCTGAAAACGGCGCGCGGAATGTTCCCGGCTTTACCCAGCCGGGAACATCTGCCCCGCGTCAAACTATGCCAGATCGAACTTCGTCTGGTGCAGCAGCGGATCGCTCTTCACCATCACGCTCTTGCCCAGAATCTCTTCAATCTCCTGCAGGAACTGGTTCTGATTGCTCTTCAGAATCTTGCCCACTTCCGGATTCACCCGCAGCACCACATTGTTGTGCGGGTCCACCAGCGCCTTGTGCAGCCGCTGCGCCTCCTGCAGAATCTCTCCGATCACTGTCTGCGCGCTCTTCACATATCCGGCGCCCTCGCAATAAGGGCACGGCGCGCAAAGCGTACGCTCGAGCGACTGCTTCACCCGCTTGCGCGTGATCGCCACCAGCCCGAAATCGTTGAACTGCAGAATCTTGTAAGGCGCCCGGTCAGCCCGCATCGTCTCTTCCAGAACCTGCATCACCTTCTGCCGGTTCTTGCGCTCATCCATATCGATGAAATCGACGACAATGATTCCGCCCAGATCCCGCAGCCGGATCTGGCGCACAATCTCCTTAATCGCGTCCGTATTGATCTTGACGATCGGTGTCTTCAAGCCGGTTCGACTTGCCCACGTACTTGCCCGTATTGATATCGATCGCGACCAGCGCTTCGGTCTGATTGATAACGATATACCCGCCCGATTTCAGCCACACCTTCGGCCTCAGCGCCTTCTCGAGTTCCGCCGTAATCCCGAACTCGTCGAAGATCGGATTCGGCCGCGTATACAGCTTCACCCGCCCGACCAGCAGCGGCTGGAAGCGCTGCACAAACCGCAGAATGCTCTCGAAAAGCTCTTCGCCATCCACCCAGATCGTCTTGAACGACGTCGTAAGCTGATCCCGCAAAATCCGCTGCACCAGATCCAGATCGTGATGCAGCAGCACCGGAGCGGGCTTCTTCTCCGCCTTCTGGCGCATGTCGAGCCAGAGGTTATAGAGGAAGTGCATGTCGTGCCGCAGTTCTTCTTCGCTCTTGCCTTCCGCCGCGGTCCTGCAGATAAAGCCGCCTGGAATCCCCTGCCTGTGCGTCTGAACGATGCGCTTTAGCCGCTGCCGTTCTTCATCGGAAGGAATCTTGCGCGACACGCCCGCATGGTCCACCGTCGGCATGTAAACCACAAACCGCCCCGGCAGCGCGATATGCGATGTAATGCGCGCGCCCTTCTGGCCCAGCGGTTCCTTCGCAATCTGAACGATAATTTCCTGGCCTTCTTTTAACAGGTCAGAGATCGATGGCAGCGGCGGCCGTTCACGCTCCGGCCGTTCCGTCTTTTCCACGCGCTCCACCGATTCACCGCGTTCCTGCCGCTCCGGCTTGTCCTGCCGTTCCGGCCTGTCCTGCCGTTCCGGACGCCCGTTCCGTTCCTGTCTGCCCTCGTTCCGATCCCGCTGAGGACGGTCCGATCTTTCGCGCCCGCCCCGGTCCGGCCGCTGTTCCGGCCTGCGTTCCTGTTCCACAGGTGCGTCGACCGGCTTCTCTTCCACCGGCCCCGCAACCACCGGCTCACCCGTCGGCTGCGCGCCCCGGCCTTCCGGCTGCCCGCCCCGCATCTTCCGCCGCATGCGCCGCGAAACGCGATGCGGATAACGATGACCCTGCTCCCGCAGCGTTGCCGTCAGACTCGTCGGAATCCGCGCGGGCTCCGGCCCTTCATGGTCCACAACCGGACCTTCGGCGCCTTCCGCGGTTTCTACATTGCCCGAAACACCCTCTTCCGGCTCTGAATCGTCTTCCGCTTCGAACTCCCGCTCGTCCGCCCCTTCGGCTGGAAACTCTTCGGAAATCGACGCTTCAGCGACAAAAATCTCTACCGGCTGCTGCTCCACTTCAACAACTTCGACCGCCGCCAGCGTCTCGGTTTCCCAAAACGGCGGCGTAGCGCTCAAGCCTGCCAGCGGATGCTCTACAGGAATTGTCGGTTCGATTTCAGGCTCAGCCGCGCTCACCGGCTCCAGCCGCAGCCTCGGGCTCGGCTACCCGTTCGGCCTCAGGTTCAACAGCCGCAAACCCTTGCTCCGTCTCTTCGACATGGTGAGCTTCATGATGACCGTCGTGCTGATCTTCCTGATGCCCTGCGTGCTGCTCCTCAGCCTCGAATTCCGACTCGGATTCCGGCGCCGAATACTTCGCCAGCGACTCGCCCGGCAACACCATGAAATCCTCATCTGCGCGCCCCGCCCGAACAGCCGCCGGAGCATACGACGCCACCGGAGCCGCCGCCTCCTTCACCGCTGTTTCCGGCTCCGCAGCTTCCTCGTCGTCGCTTCCGGGAGTATAAAATTTCGAATCCGGCAGTCCGCCCGTATCCTGTCGGCCACCGCCGCGCCGCCGTCTGCCGCGCCGCCCGCGCCGGTCTCCGCCTTTATCGCCGCCCGGCCGATCCCCTGCTGGCCGATCCCCTGCCGGGCGGTCCCCTGCTGGCCGATCTCCCGAAGCCCGCTGCTCCCGATGACCGTCCCGCCGCTCACTCGCCGGAGGTGCCGCCGCGGCCGGGCTCGCCGCCACCACCTCCGCGCTCACCTGAACAGGACGCGCCGCCTCCGGCCGCTCTGCCGGAATACTCCCGCCCTTGTCCAGCTTCAACAGCTTCTCTTCTACTGTGCTGACGACCGCGTCGTATTCGTCGTTGTCTTCGAAGAAATCGGAAACATACAGGAACGCGTCGCGCTCCAGTCCGATGTCCACGAATGCGGATTGCATACCCGGCAGCACGCGCGTTACGCGCCCTTTATGAATGCTGCCGGCGAGGGAATATTCTTTTTCTCGCTCGTGGAAGATCTCCACCAGCTGATCGTCTTCAAGAATCGCGACTCTCGTCTCGTGTTTACCGGTCGAGACGATAAGTTCTTTCGACATGCTTTTCTCCCGTTGGGCTCCATTTCAAGAGCTCGGACCGGAGAGAATCTGGACCGAATTCGAAGTACTGCGCCCTGCGTAAGGATCGTCTGGGCACCGCCGCCGTAACGTCCGGGCGGCCTTGCTCGACCGAAAATCAAAACACTCACGCCAGCCGGAGGGTGGAGGATAAGGACAGTCAAATCTCGCACTCAACACCCAGCATCGGCTCAAAGGGGAACCTCTCATCGGACTACGCCTGCGCGCTCCAGAGTCTCTTATGGCTCCCAACTTATCTTCTCACTTACTTCAAGCTCAATGGCTCCCAACTGCTAAATAAACAAAATTGTTAGCCCTGAACAGAACTCCGGAAACACGGCTTCCGCCTGCCCCCATCCGCAATCCAGTCCAACAATTCAATTCACAAACCTGCGTACTCGTACACTGTTCACCAGACCCAGCATCAGGAATGTTGACCAGATGCTCGACCCGCCATAACTCATCAGCGGAAGCGGAATACCCGTAACGGGCATTCGTCCCACTACCATCCCAACGTTTACCAGTATATGAAATAACAGCAACGATCCGACACCCATACAAATATACATACCCGCCCGGTCGGGCGAGGTCTGGGCGTCCTGCACCACCTGCATCAGTAAAACGAAGTACAAAATCATCACGAACATCACGCCGATGAACCCGTGTTCCTCAGCAAAGGCCGAGAAAATGAAGTCCGTATGGGGTACCGGCAGAAACCGCAGTTGCGTCTGGCTCCCCTTCGTAATCCCCTTGCCCCACGTGCCGCCCGCGCCCACCGCGATCTTCGACTGGATCAGTTGGTACCCCGTCCCCTGCGGATCGCGCTCCGGATCGAGGAAACTCACGATCCGGCCCTTCTGATAAGGCTGCAGATTCGAAAACCCGATCGGCACCACCACCAGCGCGATCAGCGCAATGGCCGCCCAGTACCTCCACGGCATCCCCGCCAGAAAAACCCCGATCGCCAGAATCGGAATATAAGTCAGCGCCGTCCCCAGATCCGGCTCCTTCGCGATCAGCGCCATCGGCACCAGAATCATGCCCGCCAGTTTCAGCAGATCCCGGATCTCCAGCACGTCCGACTTCAGTTCCGTCAGAAACTTCGCCACCAGCAAAATCACCGCGATCTTCGCGAATTCCGAAACCTGCAGGTGAATCCCCGCGGGAAGCGCGATCCAGCGCGTGGACCCGAACGCCTTCTTCCCGATCACCAGCACCGCCAGCAGCAGCACCACCGACACGATGTACATCGGATAAACCCGCAGCATCAGCGCGTGATAATCCACCTGCGTCGTGATCCACATCAGCAGGAATCCCGGCCGCGATGTACACAATCTGCTTCCACCACGCGCCCTGCCAGACCGTGTCATGCGTGGCGCTGAAAATCTGCAGCACGCCCAGTGCCGCAGATGGCCAGGATGATGAAAAACATCGCCCAGTCGAAATCTTTGAATGCCGCGCCTGAAACATGACCTATTGAGGCGTCGGTGCCTGAGGCGGCTCCGCCGATTGAGGCGCCGTTGTTTGCAGCAGCGCCGGTGCCGCGACGGGCGCCGGAATCGTCGGCGCCAGTTGCGTCATCAGCGCCGAAGCCGGGCTCTGCTTCACCTTCTGCGCTTCATTCAGCCGCGCCTTCTTATCGAAGTAAGCCTTCATCACGTCCCGCGCAATGGGGCCGCAAACTGCCCGTGCAGACCCGAATTCTCCCAAAGCACCGAAATCACGATCTCCGGCTTGTAACAGGGCGCGAACTCCACAAACCAGGCGTTGTCTTTCATGTCCCTTGTGCGCCTTTTCGTAAGCCGCCGAAGCGATCTGCGCCGACCCCGTCTTGCCGCAAACATCCACATCCGGAAGCTTCGCGCGCGCACCCCGGTGCCGCCCTCGTTCACCACTCCGTACATCCCGTAAACAACCTTGTTCACGTTCTCCGGATTCAGCGCCCACTCATGCGGCTTTTCGTCTTCGACCGCCGATTTCAGCAGGTGCGGCACGTGCCAGACCCCGCCGATCGCCAGCCCGCCGATCGCCCGCGCCAGTTGCAGCGGCGTCACCGTCAGCGCGCCCTGTCCGATCGATACCGAGATCGTTTCTCCCGCAAACCATTTCTGCCGGTAATTGCGCAGCTTCCACTCCGGCGAAGGCACCGTGCCGGCCGCTTCGTTCGGCAGATCGATTCCGGTCTTTGCCCCAAGCCCCGCCTGGTGCGCGTAAAAAGCCAGGTTGTCAATCCCCGTCTTGTTGCCAACGTTGTAGAAATACGAGTCGCACGATTGCGCTATGCCCTTATGCAGCGAAACGGTGCCGTGAACTCCCCAGCACGCATAGTAATGTCCGAAGAAACTCGCGCCGCCCGGACAATGAAACGCCGTGTCCTCTGTCGATCGAGCCGGTTTCCAGCCCCGCCAGCGCCACAATCGGCTTGAACGTCGAACCCGGCGCCCACTGCGCCTGAGTCGCGCGGTTCAGCAGCGGATTCCCGGGATCGCTGCGTAAGCTCTTTCCAGTCCTTCGATCTGATCCGCACCGCGAACTTATTCGGATCGAACGTCGGGTCGCGACGCCATCGCCAGAATCTCGCCCGTTATTCGGATTCGAGCGCCACCACCGCGCCGCGCTTCTGTCGCCCAGCGCCAGCTCCGCCACCACCTGCAGATCCAGATCGATCGTCAGCTGCAGGTTCTTGCCCGGCACCGCTTCTTTAATCCCGAGCACCTCGCGCTCGCGCCCCAGGTTGTCCACAATCGACTGCCGCTCGCCGTCCACGCCCAGCAGCGTGTCGTTATATTCCTTTTCAATTCCCGTCTTGCCGATAATCTGCCCCTGGTTGTATTTGGCATATTCCGGAATATCGAGTTCCGATTCGCTGATTTCTCCCGTATATCCGATCACGTGCGCCAGAATTCCGTTCTCCGGATACAGCCGCCGCTGCGATTCGATCAGCTCCATTTCCGGAAAAGTCTCGGGATCCCGATGCGCTTCCACAAACGCCAGATCCGCCGGCGTCAGTTCTTCTTTGATGATGATCGGTTCGTACTTCGGACGGCTGTGATACCGGTTGACCTTCTTCAGCAGATCGTCGTAATCCAGATGCAGGCCGTCCGCGATCTCGTGCAGATGTTCTGTCTTCAGGTTCTCGCGCGAAAGAATCAGGCTCCAGGTGGAGTGGTTGTCCACAATCACCCGCCCGTCCCGATCCAGAATCTTGCCGCGCGGCGCCACAATCGGCAGCGCCTTAATGCGGTTCCTCTCCGCCCGTTCGTTATAGATTTCCGGGCTCTTGATCTGCAGCTGCCAGAACCCCGAAACCAGAAACAGGAAGATGGCCACCGCTACATACTGGAAGCCCGCCATTTTCGCCGAGGCAAAGCTCGGGTCGTCGCGCAGTTGGACTTTCTGCGTTTGCGGCTGCGCCTCGGGCTGGTGTTCTAAGGAAGGAAATCGCACGGTTGTACCCGGCTGTTTTTACAATATCAGACGGATCGCCCCTGAATCGCGCATAACCCTTCGCACGCGCGCCTCTGTTCAGTCCCATTCCATACCTCCGGGGCCTTTAGGATCTTCAGTTTGCCGTGCCCGCGTCCCTATAATTGGACTGTCTTGAAGAACCTCTGGACGCTGCTGACACGCACCTTCACCTCATGGAATAACCATGAAGCGCCCCGGCTAGGCGCGGCCCTGGCCTTCTACACCATCCTGTCGCTCGCCCCGCTCGTCATCATTGTGATCGCAATACTCGCTCTCGTTTTCGGCAAAACCACCGCGCAGGCCCAGCTTCTCGCGCAGGTCCAGGGCATGATCGGCCAGCAAGGTTCTGACGCGATCAAAGCGATGATCGAGCATTCTCAAAAACCGGCCAGCGGCATCTTCGGCTCGATCGCGGGTGTCCTCACTCTGCTCTTCGGAGCGTCCGGCGTCTTCACGGAACTCCGCGCCACCCTCAACCTGATCTGGGAAACGAAAGTCAAAGCTGCGGGAGGCATCTGGGGACTCCTGCGCGAACGCCTCTTCTCGTTCGGCATGGTCCTCGCCATCGGCTTCCTTCTGCTTGTCTCTCTCGTCCTCAGCGCCTCGCTCGCCGCCGCCGGCAAGTTCTTCGGCGGCTTCCTGCCCATGCCTGAGTTCGTCCTGAACGCCATCAATTTCCTGGTGTCCCTCATCGGCATCGCAGTTCTGTTTGCGCTCATTTTCCGCTACGTACCGGAAACCAGGGTCCCCTGGAAAGACGTCTGGCCCGGAGCCTTCGCCACTGCCTTCCTGTTCACGGTCGGCAAGTTCGCCATCGGCCTCTATCTCGGCAAAGCCGCAGTCGGTTCCGCCTATGGCGCAGCCGGTTCCCTCATTGTGGTGATCGTCTGGGTTTACTATTCAGCCATGATCTTTTTCTTCGGCGCCGAATTCACGCACGTCTGGTCATCGCGCCAGGACCCCCGCCCTGCTTAACCTTCAGGAACACTTCGGCCCCATCGACATCTACCTGTTCGATCAGCTTCTGCGCGCACGCATCCGTCCCGGCATGAAGCTCTTCGACGCCGGCTGTGGCTACGGACGCAATCTGGTTTATTTTTTGAATGAAGGGTATGAAGTCTTCGGCGCGGATCTCGATCCCGCCGCCGTGGAACATGTCCGCGAGCGCGCGGGCAGCCTGCCCCCTGACAACTTCCGGGCCGAACGCATAGAACAAACCTCGTTCCCGGAAGCGTTGGCCGATGTCGTCATCAGCAGCGCCGTCCTTCACTTCGCCCGTGACGACGCCCACTTCAAAGCCATGCTTGAAGGCTCCTGGCGAGTCCTCAGGCCCGGCGGGTTGTTCTTCTGCCGCCTCGCCTCTTCCATCGGAATCGAAGACCGCGTCAAACGCCTCTCCGGCCGACGCCATCTCCTGCCCGACGGCTCTGAACGCTATCTGGTCGATGAGGAATATCTCATTGACCTGACCGCAAGCCTGAAGGCCAATTTCCTCGACCCGCTAAAAACCTCGGTCGTACAAAATCAACGTGCCATGACCACGTGGGTCCTTCGAAAATAGCTAATTCGCAAGTAAAAAATCGAAAGCGGGCGGCGCGCCAATCGCCTCCCCCCGCTTTCAACTAGCGAAATAAGCCCAGAAAGTAACAAACCAACAAAATCAGAAGAATCGTTCCAAGTCCTATACCAGCTCCGCCGCCCGAGCCCCAGCGGCTGTGGCCGTAGTAACCGCCACCGCCGCCCAGCAAAAGCAGCAGAATGATAATGACGATAATCGTCATTTACCGAAGACCTTTTCAATCTGTCCGATCTTCTTCTTGATCGTTCCGCCAACCTGCTCGTCCTGACCTTCCGCCTTCAGGTCCGGATTGTTCGTCAGATCGCCGGCCGCTTCCTTCAGCTTGCCCTTTGCTTCGTGAAGCTTACCGCTCGCCTGATCTTTTGTGCTGTCGTCCATATTTGTGCTCCTTCGCATTGAACGAAACTGCACTTTTGATACCGAACCGCTGTCATGATGGATTTTGCGCCTGATTCCTTACATTTTGCTGCTGTTGCCGCTCCACCTCCCCGCGCAGGACGATGTCGTTTTCCGCTCGAACGTATCGCTCGTTCGCGTGGACGCCGAAGTCGTCGATCCGTCAGGCAACATCGTTACAGGCCTGACTCAGCACGACTTCGAAATCAAAGACAACGGTGTCGATCAAACCCCCGTCAGCATGAGTTTCGAAAAAGAACCGCTCGATCTCATCCTCCTGTTCGACACCGGGGGCAGTATGAAATCGAAGCTTCATCAAATCCTCCGCGCCGTCGAACTCGGCTTCCACGAACTCCGCCCGCGAGGACCGCGCCTGCGTCATGGCCTACACCTCATTCACTTCCGAAATCGCGCCCTTCACCAACGATCTCGACGCCGTGAACTCCTCCATCCTGCTCAAGGTCTTATCGCTAAAATTCACCGGCGACGCGAACACCTCGCTCGCCGCGGCCGACGCCGCCAAACGTTTTTTACATGAGCCCGTCACCGCCCGAAGACGAGCCGTCCTCGTGATCACGGATAAAGTTTCCCCTCGTGCATCCACTGACGCAGCAGCCATCCGGCAGCTATGGCAGTCCGATGCCGTGCTCGGAGAACTCATCATCGAAAAGCCCGGCGCAAACAAAGTCGTCCAGCCCGGAACCAACCCGCTCGCAGACCGCACCGGCGGCGCGACAATCATCGCGGGCGACCCCGGCCCCGCCTTTCAGGATTCCCTCCGCAGGCTCCGCCGCCGCTACACCCTGTATTACCCCTTGCCCGACGCCGCGCCCGGAACCGAACGCACCATCGACGTCCGGCTCACTCCCGACGCCCGCGCGCGCTTCCCCGGAGCCGCCATTCGCGCCCGCACCGGCTACGTGGTCAGGCTACCATCGAAATAGCAAATGATTCAGACCCTCTTCGGCTCCGTCGAACAGGAGCCGACGCTACTCGACAAGCTCAAATCCGGCGTCCAGAAGACCCGCGACGGCCTCGTCTCCCGCATCGAAGACGTCATCTCCGGCAAGAAAGCAATCGACGCCGACCTTCTCGAAGAACTCGAATACACCCTCATCAGCGCCGATATCGGCGTCACCACCACCGAAGAAATTCTCGACCGCATCCGCGAGCGCGTAGACCGCAAACTCGTGGGCGATGCCGCCGAACTCCGCGGCCTCATCCGCGAATATCTGCTCGAAGTTCTCGCAGTCCAACGACCGCCCGCTCGCTTCCGTTGACGACCCGCCCGCCGTCATCATGATGGTCGGCGTCAACGGGGCGGGGAAGACCACCACCATCGGCAAGCTCGACTTCCCACTTCAAAGCCGACGGCCACTCCGTGCTGCTCTGCGCCGCCGATACCTTCCGCGCCGCCGCCATCGAACAGCTCGAAGTCTGGGGCGAGCGCACCGACACCCAGGTCATCCGCCAGAACACCGGCGCCGACCCCAGCGCCGTCATGTTCGACGCCCTGCAGGCCGCGAAAGCGCGCAAAATCGACTACGTCATCATCGACACCGCCGGCCGCCTGCAGACCAAAGCCAACCTCATGGCCGAACTCGAAAAGATGCGCCGCACCGCCACGCGCGTCATCCCCGACGCGCCGCACGAAGTCCTGCTCGTGCTCGACGCCACCACCGGCCAGAACGGGCTCGAACAGGCGCGCAAATTCACCGAAACGTCCGGCGTCACCGGCATCGTCCTCACCAAGCTCGATGGCACCGCGAAAGGCGGCGTCATCGTCGCCATCGCCCGCGAACTCGCCCTCCCCATCCGCTTCATCGGCGTGGGCGAAAAGGTGGACGACCTGCTCCCCTTCGACCCCGAAAAGTTCATCGATTCCCTCTTCGCCAAATGACGCCCGACTACATGGGCGAAGCCCTCGCCCTCGCCCGCCAGGGCGAGGCTCTCGCCTCCCCGAATCCCATGGTGGGCTGCGTCATTGTGCTCGGACGACGAAGTCGTAGGCCGCGGCTTCCACACCTGGGACGGGCGTCAAACACGCCGAAATCCTCGCGCTCGAAGAAGCCGGGCGAACGCGCGCGCGGCGCCACCGCTTACGTCACCCTCGAGCCCTGCTCCCACACCGGCCGCACTCCGCCCTGCGCCGACGCCCTGATCGCCGCCGGCATCGCCAAAGTTGTCGCAGCAGCGGGCGACCCCAACCCGCTCGTCTCAGGCGAAGGCTTTCGCCGCCTGCGCGCCGCCGGCATCGAAGTCGTCATCGACACCGCCTACACCGCCGCAGCCGAAAACTCAACGAAGCCTTCTTCCACTTCATGCGCACCGGCCGCCCTCTCGTCACCCTCAAATGCGCCGTCACGCTCGACGGCAAAATCGCCGCCCCCGAAGACAACACCGGCTGGATCACCAGCGAACGCGCCCGCGCTCACGTGCAGCAACTTCGCCACGCCGCCGACGCCATGATCACCGGCATCGGCACGGCCCTCGCCGACGACCCGCTTCTAACCGACCGCAGCGGCTTGCCCCGCGCCCGCCCGCTCCTCCGCGTCGTTCTCGATTCCACGCTGCGCCTGCCGCTCGACTCGAAGATCGTCCAGTCAGCCGCCAATGACGTTCTCATCGCCGCCACCTCCGCCGCTTCCCACGAACGCCGCCGCGCCCTTGAAGCCAAAGGCGCCGAAGTCCGCATCTTCGATGGCCCCGGCGGCCGCGTCGATATCCGCGACGTCATCGTCCTCCTCGGCCAGCGCAAATGCCTCTCCGCCATGATCGAAGCCGGCAGCAAAGTCAACTGGGCCGCGCTCGAATCGAACGCGGTTGACAAGGTCTTCCTCTATTACGCCCCCAAGATCCTCGGCGGTCTCGATTCCCTCCCCATGGCCGGCGGCACCGGACGCCTCCGCCGCCGCGACGCCATCCTTTTCGAGCGCACCACCGTCCACCCCATCCCGCCCGACGAATTCGCGGTAGAGGCTTATGTTCACAGGAATCGTTGAAGAAACAGGAATTGTCGAGCCCGGCCCGCGCTTCACCATCCGCTGCAGCCGCGTTCTCAGCGACCTCACGCTCGGAGCCAGCATCGCCGTCAACGGCGTCTGCCTCACCGCCGTCGATATCCGCCACGACGCCTTTTCAGCCGACCTCGCCCAGGAAACCCTCGACCGCACCAACCTCGGCGATCTTCACCCCGGCGACCGTGTCAATCTCGAACGCCCACTCATGATGCAGACCCGCCTCAGCGGTCACATCGTGCAGGGCCATGTGGATGGAACAGCCGTGCTCGAATCGTTCTCGAACGGTGAACTGCTCCTCACGCGTCCCGCCCGAACTCGACCGCTTCCTCGTTTACAAAGGCTCGATCTGCGTCGATGGCATCAGCCTCACCATCGCGTCAGTCGCCGCCGGCCGCGTAAGCATCGCCATCATCCCGCACACGCTCGAAAACACCAACCTGCAGTTCCGCAAACCCGGCGACCGCCTCAACATCGAGTGCGACATCCTCGCCAAGCATGTGGACAAACTGCTCTCTTACGTCCAGATCCCGCCCAGCGCGCGCTGAAAATTCCCGCCCAGCATCAGCCCGATCTGCGCATCCGTATACCCCCGCCGGATCAGCCCGTCCGTCAGATCGTACACGCGTTTAGTGTGGTTCAAACCCTCGATATCGTAGAGCAGCCGCGGCGCGCCCGCCCGGTCCCGCCCGTTCAGATCCATATCGCTCCCCAGCCCCACATGCTCAACGCCCGCCAGCTTCACCGCATAGTCGAAGTGGTCCAGCACGTCTTCCACATTCACCGGATCTTTCGCCCGCACAAAGTGCCGCACGCTCGTGATTCCGATCACCCCGCCCTTGCGCGCCGCCGCCCGGATCACCTCGTCCGATTTGCACCGCGCCACCGGCGGAGCCAGCGCCTTGCAGTTCGAATGCGTAATCAGCACCGGCTTCTTCGATGCCTCGATCGCCTCGAGCGAAGTCGTCTCCCCGCAATGCGAGATGTCGATCGCCATCCCCACTTCGTTCATGCGCGCGATCACCTCGCCCCCGTACTCGCTCAGGCCCTGATCCCGCGCCACCTTGCATCCATGCCCCAACCGGTTGTCAAGGTTGTACGTGAGCTGCGTCAGCCGCTGCCCCATCCCGTAGAACAGATCCACGTCTTCTTTGGTCCGCAGATGGTTCGCGTCCTGCATCCCGAGCACGATCCCGATCTTCTTCTCCCGCTTTGCACACTCTAAATCCGCGGGCGTATCCACCCTCAAAAAATAATCCGGATGCGCGTCGATCAGCCGGTTCCATTTCACGAACCACTGCCGCGTCACCTCAAACGGCTGCGGAGTATCGAACGCCACTGCCGGATGAAACACGTCGATCCCCGAACTCCGCAGCTTCCCGAACTCCGCCGCGCCAAACTTCGCAGGGCTCAGTATGCCATTTATCGAGCAGCGCCCAATCGAGCGTAGGCAGGCTCAGCATGTCCACCACATTCGTTCCCGCCACCAGATCGATCGCGCGCACCGAATAACCGGTCGCACCGAACGCGGGTACCGCGAGCGCGGCAAGACCGCACTTCAGAACATCTCTTCTGTGCATAAAAGTACGGAGAGGGAATCTCTTTCCGTACAGAATACTACATTGGTAAAATTGACGTCAACGCCGACGTAATGGCCGCGCCAGCGCCACCGGCCCAACCGGAACATCCATAAAGGTTTGAACTGTGCCGATCGCCTCTTGCACGCTGCACGTGAGAATCAGATCTCCCGGCGGACTCGTGCCCGGAACCCTTAAATTGACCTGCTCGGTCCCAACCGTTCCAGGAGCCAGCCCCGCAAACAACACCTCCACCGGCACAGGCGTCTGCCCGATTCGTGCCGTGCATGAAAACGGCATTTGCACGGTATACGCAGGGCCCGCGGGAGTCACGGCTCCGGTCGCAATCGCGGGCGAAACCGGCCCCAGGCCCGTCATATAAAACGTAATCACCTCGCCTGGCGCCGCTGGCTTTCCGGTAGTCACCCGGCCGCTGAAGTTCTGGTGAAACATCGCCCCAGGCAGAAAAACCGGCTGCGCCGGCTCCACCGTACGCTCATCCACTTCCTCGAAAGCGGACGCACTCTGAACGGTCAGCCGGATTGTCGAACCGCTCGGCGCCTCCCACGGAACCTCGAGCGTCACGGAGTACCTGGTCCTCGCCACAATCGGAGCATTCATCCCCACAATCGACGGATCTGACGTACTGTTCGAAACCCCGACTTCAAGCAGCGCACCCGGAACCACCGACCCGTTGAGAATCTGAAGATTCGGAGTCGCCGCCGAGAGTTCCGTAACCAGTCCCGACCCCGCATCGATCTTCAGCAAACGTGACGACTGCGTCGCCGCATACGCCACCAGACCGTTCCCTGAAATCACCTGCGAGGTCACACCCTCAGGCGCATTCGTAAGCTGCCGCGCACCGGTCCCGTTCGTCTGCACCATCCAAAGCTGACCCCCGGCCAGGTAGGTCGCCAGCTTTCCATCCGCCGTGACGTATGGCTGAATCGCTGACGCCGCGAGTGTCGTATCCACCCCTGACGGAATCGCGTAAGAATGCAGCGCATATGCCCCGCCCGCAAGCGTCGTGTACACAGCCATGCTTCCATCTGCCGAAACTCCGGCCTCGTGCGGCGGACCCGCAAACTGCAGCCGTGCCACCTGTCCGTTCTTCCAGACCACCGCTCCGGAGCTGTCCTGCAACAGAACTGCCCCGCCGTTTGCGACAGCCTGCCGCTCATCCCCGATCGAACGGTATCCGGTCATCACGGTTGAAGTGAACGAAAACGAGTTGCCGCGCCCGGCCGAACCTGCGGCAAAATTGTACAATTCCGGTGCAGTATCCAGAATTCCCGTCTTAACGCTCATCGCGTAAGTTCCATCCGCCGAAAGGGTCAACTGACCTCCCAGCGATTGATCCCCGCCCGTCGCCAGACTAACCACTCCCGAAAAATGCTCGTACGAAATGCATCTGCTGCCGCCCGAACACGCACTGAACGCCGTCCACGCCACCGTCTTCCCGTCCGCACTGACAGACGGCCGTTCCGCCAGATAATAGCTGTTCCCGGTGTTCGGGTCTATGACCGGGCTCAACTCGCGGAACAACTCAAATTGGCCGCCTGTCCCGCTCTGCACATACCGAAACAACTTGAGATATCCGGGATCCGCAGTCCCCTTCAGCCGAAGCGGCGAAGCGAAATACATCTGCGCCCCGTCGTAATCGGTCGCAAGATCCTGAATCTGCCCCAAAGCGAGCCCCGGCATCAGCAAAACCCCAATCACCAACCCTGGCTTCATAAGGTGCCTTCAGTATAGGCGCGGCACCCCTTTTGATAGACTGTTCTGCGCCCAATGTCACTACGCCTGTCGTTCCCCTTCCTCCTGCTCGCGCTTCCCCTCCCGGCGAACGCTCAGCAAGGCGCCCGGAACGGCGAATGGCATTATTACGGAGGCGATCCCGGCACCACCAAATACTCCGACCTCAGCCAGATCGACGCATCCAACGCCAAAGACCTCAAGATCGCCTGGCAATGGCACGCCCGGAACTTCGGCAAACGCCCCGACATCAACTGGGAAGTGACCCCGCTCATGGCCGGCGGAGTCCTCTTCGTCACCGCCGGCACCCGCCGCGACGTCGTCGCCATTGACGGAGCCACCGGCGAAACCCTTTGGATGTACCGCCTCGACGAAGGCCCCCGCGGCGCGCTCGTCGCCCGTCCTCAAAACCGCGGCCTCGCCTACTGGACCGACGGCAAAGGCGACGACCGAATCCTGCTCATCTCGCCCGGCTACCAACTCGTCGTCCTCAACGCAAAAACCGGCCTCCCCGTCCCATCCTTCGGCAAAAGCGGCATCGTCGATCTCACCGAAGGCCTCGACCGCTCCGTCGTCAAACCCGGCCAGATCGGCTCCAGTTCACCCGCCATCGTCATCCGCGATGTCATCGTAGTCGGCGCCGCCCTCGGAGCCGGCACCGCCCCCGTTTCCAAAGAAAACGTCCCCGGTTACATTCGCGGCTACGATGTCCACACCGGCAAGCGCCTCTGGACCTTCCACACTGTCGCCCAGCCCGGCGAACCCGGCAACGAAACCTGGGAAAACGACTCCTGGAAATATTCCGGCAACACCGGAGCCTGGGTCCCCCTCTCAGGCGATGAAGAACTCGGCTACGTTTACATCCCCGTCGAAATGCCCACCGGCGATTTCTACGGCGGCCACCGCCCCGGCAACAACCTCTACTCCGACAGCATCGTCTGTCTCGACGCCCGCACCGGCAAGCGCGTCTGGCACTATCAACTGGTCCATCACGACATCTGGGATATGGATGTCAGCGCCCCGCCCATCCTCTGCGACATCACCGTCAACGGCAAAAAAATCAAAGCCCTGGCCGTCGTCAGCAAACAGGCCTTCACCTACGTCTTCGATCGCGTAACCGGCGAACCCGTCTGGCCCATCGTCGAAAAGCCCGTTCCGCAGTCCGACGTCCCCGGCGAGAAGACCTCGCCCACCCAGCCCTTCCCCACCAAGCCCGCGCCTTCGATCGCCAGGGCATCACCCTCGACGACCTGATCGACTTCACCCCCGCCCTTAAAGCCGAAGCCGTCGCCATCGCCGGCGAGTACAAACTCGGACCCCTTTTCAACCCGCCCATCGTCGCCGATGCCAACGGCAAGAAGGCCGCCTTGCTCCTCCCCTCCCACGTCGGCGGCGCCAACTGGCAGGGCGGCGCATTCGACCCCGAAACCGGCGTTCTCTACGTCTCCTCAGTCACCAACGCGGATGCCCTCGGCCTCGCCCGCGCCGATCCCAAACGCTCCGACATGGCCTACGTCGGCGCGCCCCGCACCGCCCAGCAGCGCGGCGGCCCCGGTTCCCCCACCTTCGGTTCCGAAGGCGCCGAGCAGAACATCGCCCGCATCGCGCCCACCGCCAATATGGGACCGCAGGGCCTGCCCCTCGTCAAACCGCCATGGGGCCGCATCACAGCCATAGACCTGAACTCCGGCGAGCACCTCTGGATGGTCCCCAACGGCGATGCCCCGGATTACATAAAGAATCACCCGGCACTCAAAGGCATCGACCTGAGCAAAGCGGGCAAGCCGTCGCGCTCGCCCCTGATCGTCACGAAGACCCTGCTTTTCGGGGCCGATGGCTCGAATCTCTTCAACGCCGTTGCGGGCGGCGGAGGCAATACCTTCCGCGCCTATGACAAGAAAACCGGCAAGGTGGTTGCCGAAATCCAGCTCCCCGCCTCCGCCACCGGAATTCCCATGACCTATATGGCCGATGGCCGCCAGTTCATCGCGGTAGCCGTCGGTGCGACAGGAGTGCCCGCGACCCTGGTCGCGCTCGCCCTGCCCTGATTACATAATCAAACCGTTATCTTCGCGTCCCTCAATCTTGTCCACCAGCTTCTGAATCAGTGACGCAAGGTCCGAATTCAGCTTGTGCTGCGCCATGGCCTGCTGCTCCAGCAAGTCGATCCTGCGTGCCGATTCCGCCCCGGCCTCCACCACCCGCCGCATCATGTCCAGCATTTCCGCGAACTGCTGCAGCGTTACCGGCGCTTCATCTTCCGTCATAACCATATAATCTAACGCCATGACCGAACGAATTCAGGCCGGACGCACCGATCTCGTATTCGACCACCCGAACCCCACGCCCGAGCTGCTGCGTGACTGCGCCTAGTATGGCGACGTCAGCGCCATCCGTTTTCTGCTCTCAAAGGGCCTGCCGCTCGATTCTCTGGGAGCAGACCTTGGCATCATCGGCGCCTGTTTCCACGGCCACTGGCGCCTCTGCCAGTTCCTCATCGAACAGGGCGCAAACGTAAACTTCGCCATGGAAGACACGGCCGAAACTCCGCTTCATTCCGCGCTCTGCAAGCTGAACAGCCCCGACCACACCCTTATCGTCAAAATCCTCATCGCCGGCGGAGCCAACCCGAACTCCGTCACCCTGCACGGAGCCGAAACCGGAGGCTTCATGCGCGATTGCCGCACCCGCGCCGAAACACCCCTCCACCGCGCCGCCGCCTTCGGAGAAGAAGAAGCTATCGACGCCCTGCTCCTCGCCGGAGCCAACCTCGAAGCCCGCGACGCCAACGGAGACTCCCCTCTCACCTGGGGCAGTTGGCACCTGAGACCCGATTCAATCCTCCGCAAGCTCTGCTACGGACCCTACCGAATCCGCCCCGACCGCGCCACCATGGCCACCAATCTGAGAGGCCACCCCAGCCTCTTTCAAAAATAAATTCCAAAAACTGCCTCCGCCGTCCGCGTCCTGAGTGCGCCGGCTGGTGCTCGGCCCCGAAGGGACGCTCTGAGAGCTGATCGATGCCACCGCTGACACCCGGTTGGCATCAGAGCCGTCCCGGCGGCTGGCTTTACCAGCATTACGTGTGGGTATATATACCTACACGTAATGCTGTATATACCTCGGGCCAAACAAAACCCAATATCTGTTGTGCAACTTCGACAAACAACTATTAGGCAGTAGGTATATATACCTACTGCCACGGGCGTATAATCAGGCATGGCACAGGGGCGAAGACCCAGAATACAGACCGCCACCCCGGCGATTCTCCGGTACTTCGACCGGATGGGAAAGCGCGTATTTCACTCACAGGAACTTGCCCATATCCTGGACGAGCAGCGGGAGCAATGGGCTCTGGCAGCAACCACGAAATTCGACGACTTCATCGCGCTTCTCTCCTCCAGAGGAAGCCTGCGTGAAATTCAAATCACCCCGGACGAGGCACACTCGGGCGCGCGAACATTGACTCGCTACGTCTGGGGCGATGTCTCCCCTTTCAGCGTTGGTCTGTCCACGTTCAAGGGCGCATATCTCTCTCACGGCACAGCCGTTTTCCTGCACGGTTTGAACGACCAGATTCCCCGTCGCGTGATCTACGTCAATCATGAACAGAGTCAAAAACCGCAATCCGACACTTCGGAACTCACACAAGCAGGCATTGACAAGGCATTTAGTAGGGCCCAGCGGCTGTCGACCTTCAGCTACCACCACGACGGCGCCGCATTTCAAATTCTCAACGGTAAACAAACAGGCCGGTTTGAAGTGGGATCGCTTTTGATCAATCAGGAAAATCTGGATGTTACGCGGATGGAGCGCACCTTGGTCGACATAACCGTCCGACCGGCCTACGCCGGCGGTGTGTACCAGGTGCTTGAGGCGTACCGGGGAGCCCGGGAACGAGCCTCTGTCTTAACCATTTTGGCTGTACTCAGGAAACTGAACTACGTCTACCCGTATCATCAGGCCGTCGGATTCTATATGCAATGCGCGGGTTACCCGCCCAGAGCGTACGACCGTTTTAAGTCACTGGGGCAAACCCTTGATTTTTATCTTGCGCACGACATGAGGGAGACAGCATACAACCGCGAATGGAGACTATTTCATCCAAAGGGACTTTAGGCCTTCGACCTCGGCCAACACAAAATCGAAATAAAAATCGAAGTCGTGAAGTTCTCCGGACGTCGTATCGATGACGGATTGCCAGTCAGCACGGTGGAAATGGCGCTCACGAGGAACATTACCGAGAAGCGACAGCGGTACTTGCTTGGCCTCAAAAATATGCCGCAGCAAGATTTGGTTCTCCTCGGTGCGGAGGTCTATATTGCAGGTGGTCAGCACGTGATAAATGTCGTAAAAATCGCGGGCGCGCGGTTTCTTGTTACCCGTATGCGGGTACTCACGCATTTGCTGGCATATGGCGCGAATTTTCTCGACAGCAATCATCTGTGGCGTATACACGTACACCGTAAAATGGCCGATCTCGTGTTCGGCTTTCCCTTCCGTGTACTCACATTTACTCAGGTCAATCCTGAATGCACGCTTCCCGTCGCCTCCGAGTGCCACCGAATGATTGCGCAGTTTATTGATGTCGCCCTTCTGCACTCGATATTTTTCCCGCTCAATCAACTTGAAGGACACCATGTATCCGCCCCACCATGGTTTTTCATCGGGGCCATCCAGGTCGGGACAGACTTCAAACTTTTCATCGAAGACTATGTATCCGGCGGCGTCAAAGCGATCGTGTAAAGCAGCAAAAGCGCGGCGACGGGCATCGGCGGAGTCTTCAAAGTCCCGCGCAATCGCGAAATCAAGATCGATCGACGTCCTTGAAGTAATCCCGTAGACCAGATTCAGCGCATTGCCTCCTTTTAGAACCAGATACTCGGCTAAAACGTCATCGGAGAAAAGAGCGGCAATCGCTGTCCGGCGAATGTGGGCAAGGTCAATTTCTGCGGCAGGCACTCAGAAAAGCATACCGCCCGTGCACACCACCTCCCCGAGCACACCGTTTTCAGTAACGCCCAATCCACCTTTATTTGCCGAACCAAATCAACAACATACGCCGACTCCCAAGCTCCAGCCCCAATTCCGGATGTTATTCCTGAAGCCGTAAAGAGACTAACAAAAACCATGCTCCCTGAAAAACACACCTCCCAAAAACAAATCGACGCGAATCGCCGCAATGCCGAAAAATCAACCGGCCCCAAATCCGAAGAAGGCAAAGCCCGCGTCGCCCTAAACGCTCTCCGCCACGGTCTCACCGGCCAGGTCACCCTCATGACCCCTGAAGACCGCGAAGAGCACGAACTCCACCTCAACGAATACCTCGCCATGTACAAGCCCGCCAACTTCGTAGAACGCGACCTCGTCTTCGCCATCGCAGGCGACGCCTGGCGTCTCAAACTCTCCCGCACCCACGAACAGAACCTCTACGCCATCGGCCACATGCGCAACTCCGAAATCGCCGAACGGATGGCCCCCGGCTCAGACCCTCAGAACCCCCAGGTCGTAGCCGCCGTCTCCGCCTCCAAAACCTACTTCGACGAATCGCTCGAATTCCAGCGCCTCACCCTTTACGAGCAGCGCATCAAACGCTCCATGCGCAACAACATCGTTGACCTCAAAGCCATGCAGGCCGAACGCATCAAAGCCCACCGCGAGGCCCTCAAAGCCGCCGCACTCTTCGCCCAGCTCTGCCACGCCGAAGGCAAACCCTACAACCCGGCCGAAGATCCAGCACGCCTAACCCACGACGTCGTCTTCACCCCGGCCGAAATCAACCTGCACCTAAAAATGGAGCGCCTCAACGACAAAATGCGCCACCACAACGCAACCGGCTGGAACCTCGAAGACGGCTACAAACAAAAGCACCCGCCCATCGTCGAAGACGTCTTCACGCCCATTGTTCAGTAACGTGCCCAATAACGCGCCAAAAGCGCAGCCATCCAAAATGGCTTTGTTTTTTCACCCGCAGCCGCCAACCTTATGTCACGAACTTTTAAAAACGCCAGACCGGACCCGCCCCGGCCAACCATCTCGCTGTATGACTGCGCAGCTCCCTGCGCAAGCGTTTCCCAGGTGCGCCCATCCGCGCCCCTCAACGCCTCTCTGCGGCAAAATGGCTTTGTTTTTTCACCCCGGAAAACGCAACCTATGTCGCCGCTGATTAAGCTCCTGATTGCCGCTCTGGTAACCCGAGTCTTAAGCGATCGTCAGCAGGTCAGGCTTAGCGGACACCTTAGGTCCGCCCGGAATGGGTTCAATGCCGAAAACCTGGTCGACAGTCATCGGCGGCTTATCGAAGTGCCCGCGCTTTTCCCATTGGTTCGGGAAGAAAACCTTAATACCGCGGAAGTGTACCGACGGATAAACGGCGCTGTCAGTCATAAGGTTGTATTTCATGATCTTGACCACCGGACTACCCAGCCCATCGCCGTCGATCACCAGATCCACATTGCCGAAATTCCGCAGCGTTTTCTTATCCCGAATCATGTACGGCACACCGTCGTGTACCGCCGGGTCACCGAACTGATGCACAATCAGGATCTTGTGCGTCTTCAGATTCTGCGCAGTCACATAGCGGTCGAGAAGCTGCTGCACTTCATTGATCTGCGCGGCCGTAACGGTGCCCACCGGGATGCCCGGGTCATGCTGTCCAGGCCCCGCGTGGAACTCAGGGTCGATCGCGACGTGAACGTTGTCATACGCAAGCAGTCCCTTGTCGATCATCCGCTGCACTTCGGCCACCGGCTCTGCGCGCCCAAGCTGCGTATCCAGAATCACCGCCCAGCCGCGCGCAGCCGCGGGTTTAATGTACTTCTCCACCACGTCCTCGCCGGGGTACTGCACGCAAAAACCCTTGCCCGTGCATGGGATCGCGATCCCATAAATCAGGTGGATCCCGATAACCACCCCCTTGCCCCCGTTAACTGCCGAGATGCGCTTAACCCAGTCGCTCGTATCGCTGGCCATCGCGTCGATATTCTTATAAGTACCCAGCCGCCCCAGAATCGGCGCGATACCGAACCCGCGCCCATATACCGTGAACAGCGTGTTCTTCTCAAACAGCGATGCGCGGACCGGAGTCGGAGGGCCGAATTTGACCGCGACCATCTTCGCCGGAACAACGCTCGCCGGAACAACGCTCGCCGGAACGGCTTTAGTCTCTTGAGCTACAGCAAGCGCCGGAAGCAGCAGCGCCAAGGGGAGGATTCGCACGAAAGATGGTAAGCAATCTAATTGCCGGAGAGCGGCACTTCGAAATAGTAGAGGTCGTTATTCGTAACAGCGTTGACCAGCCCCGACACATAGAGCGTCGCGGCCTCGCTGTTCGCCGGAGCCTGGAAATACACGAAGCCGCTGGCCGACTGCCCCGCCGGGATCATCTTCGCGGTGAACGCGCGCCCTTCCACCTCCCATTCCGTAAGAGGGTTCTTCGCAGGCTTGCCCATCCGAACTCCGCCCAGCGGACCTGGCACGGCTTTCGGCTTCTGCGCCCCCATCAAATACTTGATATCCGATGCCGGAGTCGCGTCGATGCGCGTCTTGTCCGGCAGCATGTAGGCGAACTTGATACGGTCCACCCGCAGCGCGTTGGGGCCGTCGTTCTGAATCACCACCAGCACAGGCAGAATGCCGAACCGCCAAGGGTTCAGCTTCCCGAATGCGTCTTTCGTGTCGGGGTCGGTCACGAACGGCTGAGCCGCAAGCGTGACCTGTTCCGAAGTCTGCCTGTGTGCGTACGCAGCTGCGGGCTTCGCCTGAAACGTGCCCTTATCGTCGCTCGCGGCCTGCAGCGCCGCTATACTCACAAACGCGGCTATACACACACGCGCGACTATACTCACACGCAGCGGCGGACCGCTTAACCCATTGAAACGCAAAGCGATTTTCCTCCTGTACCGCGCTTCCATCATATCCGCGGCGCCCTTTTTGTTTTGCTACCTGATCGTCCGCGTCCTGCGCGGCCGAGGCTACTTTCAAACCCTGCGCGAACGGTTCGGCGTACTTCCCGCATCATGGCAAAAGACCGCGCCGGGCGCCATCTGGTTCCATGCCGTTTCAGTAGGCGAGGTCCTCGCCGCCATCCCGCTCATCGAAGAACTCCGCAACGACGCGCCGCGGGCCGCCTTCTACCTGAGCACCACGACCCTCGCCGGACGAGCCACCGCCAATACCCGCGCGGCATCGCTCACCGACGGAATCTTCTACGCCCCGCTCGATCTCGTCTGGTTCATCAGGCGCGTTCTGCGCCGGCTGAAGCCGTCTCTGCTTGTGGTCATCGAAACCGAGATCTGGCCCAACCTTTTCCGCGAGGCGGCGCGCATCGGCTGCGGCGTCGTGATCGTGAACGGGCGCATCTCAGATCGCGCCCTGCCCCGCTACCGCCGGTTCTCCTGGCTTTTCGGCCCGGTGCTCGGGCTCTGCGACAGAGTCATAACGCAATCCGACGAGATGCGGGCGCGGTACATAGCCGCCGGCGCGCCCGAAGCAAAGGTCTCGACCGGCGGCAATCTCAAATACGATTTCGTCCCGCAGGTGGTCCCTCAGGACTCGCCCGTGCGGCAGTTTGTCGCGGCCCGCACCGCGCCGCTTTGGATTGCCGCAAGCACTTCGGCCGATGGCGCCGTTGACGAAGAGGATTTTGTCCTCGCCGCGCAGGCCCGGCTAAAAGGCTGGCGCCTCATCGTCGCCCCTCGAAAGCCTGAGCGTTTCAACGCCGTCGCAGACAAACTAGCCGCCTCCGGCCTCCGCTTCACCCGCCGCACCCGGCTCGACGATCCCGCAGCCGACGTGCTCCTGCTCGATTCCATCGGCGAACTGAGCGGGCTCTTCGAATTCGCCAAGGTCGTCTTCATGGGCGGGACCCTCGCCAACCGGGGCGGACACAACGTCTTAGAGCCCGCGCTCTTCGGAAAGCCCATCGTAGTCGGGCCGCACCTTGAAAACTTTCGCGACATCGAGGCGGAGTTCGAGACCGGTCATGCCTTCCTTCGCATCGCGCAAGGCGAGGAACTGGCAGCGGCCGTGGCCCGCGCTGCTGACGATCCAGGCCTCGGCGAAAGAGCGCTCCACGTCGCGCAAAGTCAAACCGGAGCAGCCAAACGGACCGCCGCCGCCCTGATGGAAATCTATCGGTCCAGCTACCCGTCAGAGCGGTGCGCCCAGCCAGGTTGGGCCATCCTCTGGCTCTTTTCACAGCTCTGGCGATGGGGCAGCGCGCTCGATCGTCGCAGAAAAGCATCGCGCAGCCGCAGCCTGCCCGTGCCCGTCGTCAGCATCGGCAACATCACGGCCGGAGGCACAGGCAAAACGCCGCTCACCATCGAACTGCTGCGCGAATTCCAGTCGGCCTCCCCAGGGCTGCTGACGCGCGGCCATGGCCGCAGCACCAACGACATCGTCCTGCTCCCGAACGGTGATGAGGAGTTTCCCATCACCCTCACCGGCGACGAGGCGCAGCTTTATGTCCGTGCCCTGAAGGTGCCCATAGGGATCGGGGGCGACCGCTATGAAACCGGCACAAGACTCTTAGGCGCCGCTGACGTGAAGCTCTTATTCCTCGACGATGGATACCAGCATCTGCAGTTAGGGCGGCAATTCGATCTGGTCGCCGTGGATGCTTTAAGTCCATTCGGAGGCGGCCATTTGTTGCCGCTCGGCCGCCTGCGCGAACCTCTCGAAGGGCTGGCGCGCGCCGATGCGTTCCTCATCACAAGGGAACGCGAGGCCTCGAACGTGGACGCGATCGAAAGCGTACTTCGCCGCTACAATCCACGCGCCCCGATCTTCCGCTCTCGAACCGTCCCCAAATGCTGGAAGAACCACGCGGGCGAAACCTTCGCGCTCGACGCAGTGCCGCACGATAACGCCGTCGCGTTCTGCGGGCTGGGCAATCCGGAAACCTTCTGGCGAACTCTGGACCGCCTCGGCTTCCAGCCTTTGGCCCGGCTCGATTATGGCGATCATCACCGCTACACCCCGGTCGAAATCCGCAGGCTGCGCCAACATGCGCTCGACCTCGGAGTGGACACGCTGCTGACGACCGCCAAAGATTCCGTCAACCTCTGCGAAGACGTGGTCGAGACCCTTGCTCCGCTGCGTCTCTACTGGCTTGAGATCGAACTCGAAATTGACCGCCGCGAAGAGCTAGTGCGCCTGATTGCCTCGCGCATTGGCGCCGGGTAGCTGCCAGTTGTTATCGAAGAAGCCAGCCGTGTTGAGCTCCGGAACGTCGGCCCCGGTGGTCGCTTTCACGATTGCGTAATCGCCCCATTGGGGCATGCCGTAGTCGCCGTTGTAATCGCGGTCGGAGATGGTGAGCCCCGTGTTCAGCACGATGTACTTCGAAGGGTGAAGCGGGTTCGGATAAACCAGCGCCGGGAAGTTTTCAGCGGCAGGATAGGTTTGCCCGCCCATGGTGAGACTCTGCTTTGGTCCACTTGAGCGGCAATTTCGGTGCGACTTTTGCGATCCATTTATTGCTTCCCGGATCGCCGAACAGCACCACGTTATACGTTGCGAAGTCGGCGTCGGTCACATCTTTGTCGTCTTTCACAAAAGGGTGTCCGCGGAAGAATTTGGCCCAGAGGCGGTCGAAGCGAGCCATGGACCGAAGCGCCTGCTGATTCACCGCATCGTTCCACGGGGTGCCGGTCGGGCGCACTAAGAGGAAGGGCTCAAGGAAGGCGTCGTCGATCGGGCCCTGCAGCGCGTGAGTCTTATGCAGCCCGGCTCGCGCGCCGTTCTTATCGACCTTCCAGGTTGTACCGGTTTTTTCGAGCGTGATCTCAGCGCGCGGGTTTAACCTTGAGGCTCTGGCCGTCAATGTTGATTTCGTTGGCATGAGTCATCTCGCGCAGTGCGAGTCGCGTCACGTTGGTGGTTTTGATGTCGTACTTTGCGCCGACGGGGTTCGAAGCAGTGTCGTGGCGGGTGATATCGAAGTCCGCGCGTTCGTAAAGTTTGTCCATGCCGTCGATCGATGCCCAGTAGTCCCGGTTGTAGCGGGTCGTATAGGTGACGAACCGGAGATGGTCCGGAGAGGTTTGGCCCTTGTCGCCGTATTCCTTCAGGAATGCGTCAAGGCGCTGACGGACCAGCGGGCTGGTGCCGTGCCCGGTCTTTTGCGAGATCAGGAAGATGTCGGGGGTGCCTTCGCAGTGAAGGAAGTCGGGTTCGCCCGTGCATTTGAACCCTTCCTTTTCAAGCTGGGCCCGGTCCCGTAGAGAGGATTCGAGTTGTCCCCGATTCGGGGTGCCTGGAGGTGGCACCGGGACCGACGGGGTTTGCGTATCGGAGTCGCCGTCGTGACCCGCGAGCGGAAGATTGAAGCCGTTGAGCGCCCATTCTTCCATGTTTTCCCAGATCTTAAGCGAGGCGATCTGCCATGGCTTCAGGTCCGGCGTCATTTCAAGCCGGCGCGACCAGGTGCCAGCGCCGATTTCCGCTGCCGCGAAGCGGTCGGGATAGTGAAGAGCGATATGCCACCCGCCTTCTCCGCCCATCGAGAAGCCTCGGAGCATAATGCGTTTGTCGTCGATCCTGAACCGTTTCCGGACAGCGGCGGTGGCTTCGAAAACATCGGCTTCACCGGCCCAGTGCCAGCCGGCGCTGTTGATGCGGCCGAAGAGATCCACCTGGATTTGTCCCTGGTCGGCAACCGGAGCGTTGCCGGGCGGGCGCGGATTCATGAAGCTGTAGATGAACTCGGATTCGGTGGTGTTGTTCTGCCGCCCATGCAGCCAGACGTACAGGCGGGCTGGTTTGGCCGGATCGTAGTTGGCGGGCAGCGAGACGTGGTACGGCTGAACCGAGCCGTCGATCGCTGAGTAATAAGCGTGGATCTGGCTGTTCCCTGTGTTCCAGGGCGACTGGCCCGATGCCAGATCTTTGGCGCGCTGTATGCCCTGATCGAGCACCACCATTGAGTGGTCGATGGCGTTCTGTGTGCCCATGAGTTCGGGGAATTCGAGCAGGATACGGCCAGCCTTGGCGTAAACTTCGACGTCCCCGATAAGGTCGGGGTTGGAGTGTTTGGCTCTTCAGTTCGGAGACAATCGCTTCGATCTGTTCGCTCTTCGCTTTAATCTGGGCGAGTTCTTCGGGCTTGGGCTGAACCGCGGGGGCCCGGCCTCCCCCGCCCCGGCCGCGTCCGCCGGGGGGTGCTGCAGCAGGTGGCGTTTGTTGAGCGAGCAGTGGAAACAGAAGGGTGGCTATCAGGGCGAATCGGGTCAGCATCGTTTTCAACGCCCGAGCTTATCACGCTTCTGAATGGGTGACTATAAGACCGGCGTGTCGTTGTTGAGCATCGCCTTCCGGGCGATTTTAATGGGTGGATTGCCCTGAGAAAGAAATTTGTCGTGAAACTCCTGGAGCGTAAAGGCTGAGCCGCGTGCCTTCTTGTAGTCTTCCCGGAGTTTTAGAATTTCTAACTTGCCGAGCGTGTAATAGAGGTAAGTCGGGTCGGAGGTCCCGCGTCTCGTTTCTTTAAGTGCGGTCTGTCGGGTCTGGAAGCCTTCTTTAACGAAGAACTCCACGCCCTGGTCGAAGGTCATGGTGCCGGTGTGCATCCCGATTCCCACGATGTAGCGGGCGTTGCGGAGCAGGGCGTCCTGGAGCTGGCCTAAGCGCAGCTTCAGATCGCCCGAGCCATAGCCTTCATCGATCATCATCTGTTCGCAGTAGTGGGCCCAGCCTTCCACATAGGTGGCGGCGCCCACCAGCTTACGAGTCTTGGACGGAGCCTTATCCAGCCATAAGCCCTGGACATAGTGGCCCGGATAAGCCTCATGGATGGCGGTGCTGATGATGGTTCCGCGGTTGAAGCCCTCAAGGTAGTCTTCGCACCTCGGCCGGTTTCAGAGTCTTATCGGGAAGTGTAACGTTGAAGAAGGCATCTTTCGCCACCTTTTCGTAAGGGCCCGGCATGTCCATGGAGGCGGACGTGAGCGCGCGCATGAACGGCGGCGTTTCCTCAACAATCGGGAAAGCGGTGGAGGGGATGGTTACCAGGTGGCGCTGAATGATGAAGGCTCGAAGCCCTTCGAGAGTATCGCTGAAGCTCTTGAGCAGTTGGGAACCGGAGGGGTGATCCTTTTCGGCCGCCTCAAGGATTTGCTGGGGAGTTTTGGACGGGTCGATCTTCTTTGCAGTGTCCCGAAACGCCTGCTGATTGCGCCGCAGATCCTTGTAGCCGATGTCGAGCAGGCGGTCGAGCGGGATGTCCACCATCTCGTCGTACAGCAGCTTCTTCGAGTAATTGTCGCGGCCCAGCCGGAAGTCGCCTTTCGATCGCGGCAGCAGGTCTGACTTCAGCCATGCAAGGTAAGACTGGAGTTCTTTGATAACGGTGTCGTTCGCTTTGTGAAACTCTGCGAGCAGCGCCTGGTTTTTCGAATCCCGGAAAGCAAGCGGAACGTCGTTGCGGAAAAATTCAACGATGCCGGGTAATTGATCTATAGCGACTTCGGTGTAAACCTTCGGAGGGTTCTTAAGGTTAACCCGGGCTTCCGCAAAGAGCCTCGGCATCAGTCGTTCGCGGGAGACCATCGAGGCGAGGCGCGAATCGACCGGGGCAAACTTCCGGCTCATGATGACGAACGCGGCGCTGCTTGCGGCGCTTGAGTACATGTCGGGATTCTTCTCCCACATGCGGATCGAATCGAGCGCGAGCAGTGTGGAATGGATATTCGCGAGCAGCAGTTCGCGGTCGGGCGCATCGCCCCGGAAGGCGGTGATTTCCTGCTCGAACCGGTGGAGCGTCTTCCGCTGTTCGTCGTTGGTCTGGGTCGAAAAGTCTTCGATCTCCGCGTCGTGGTGATGGAAGCCGCTGGTCGTCGCAGTGCTCGGGTTGAAGCGGAAGACCGCCTGCTCGAAGTAGCGGTCCACCAGGTTATCCCAGCTTTGAGCCGGAAGCGCGGAGGCCATGATGAGAATGAGACAACCGGTGCGGATCATAGGTTTCCTGCGATAAGAGCGAATAGATCCCCTTCGCCGATGATGCGAATGTTGAGCGTTCTCGCTTTGTCGAGTTTCGAGCCGGCGTCGCTTCCGGCGAGCACGTAGCTGGTCTTGCGGCTTACGGCGGCGGCCACTTTGCCGCCATTCGATTCGATCTTTTCCTTGGCCTCTTCGCGGCTGAGGTGAGGCAGCGTTCCGGTAATCACGAAGGTCATTCCCGTCAGCGGACCGCCTTCCTTTTTCTTCGCGTACTGGAACGAAAGGTTGGCAGCCTTCAGGCGTTCGAGCAATGCCTGATTATGCGGTTCGCGGAAGAACACGAACAGCGCTTCGGCGACCTTGGGGCCCACTTCGCCCGCGCCCTGCAGTTCTTCGCGGGTCGCGGCGGCGAGCTTTTCCATGCGTGCCGAAATGTTCGGCGAGCAGCGATCCGGTGCGCTCGCCCACAAAGCGGATGCCGAGCGCCGAGATCACGCGCGGCAGCGGCAGGTACCGCGACCGGTCGATGTTACGGATGACGTTCGCGGCGGATTTCGGACCCATCCGCTCCAGCGTCATGCAGCTGTTCCGCCGTGAGGTCGTACAGATCCGCGACGCTCCTTTACCAGGCCGCTTTCAACCAACTGATCGATCAGCGCGTCGCCCAGCCCGTCGATGTTCATCACGCCGCGCGACGCGAAGTGGCGGATCGATTCCTTCAGGCGCGCCGGGCAGTTCAGGTTGATGCAGCGGCTGGCCGATTCGCCTTCCTCCCGCACGACTCTGCCGCCGCAGACCGGGCACTGGCGCGGCATCCGGAACGGCTTGCGGTGCGTGCCCTGCATCTTGACCCGAACCACTTTCGGGATCACGTCGCCGCTGCGCTCCACCACGACGGTGTCGCCGATCTGCAGCCCGAGGCGCGCGATCTCGTCCTCGTTGTGAAGCGTGGCGCGCGACACCGTCACGCCGCTGACCACCTTCGGCGCGAGCACGGCAACAGGTGTCAGCGCGCCGGTGCGGCCCACCTGGACCATGATGTCCATGACCTCGGTTTCCACCTGACGCGCGGCGTACTTGAACGCGATTGCCCAGCGCGGCGCTTTGGCCGTGAACCCCAGCCGCAGCTGCTGCGGGATGCTGTCGACTTTGAGCACGACGCCGTCGATTTCGTACGGCAGCGTTTCGCGCTGCGCCTCCCACTCGCGGCAGAAATCGAGCGCGTCGTCGATGTCGGCGCAAAGCCGCCGTTTCGGGTTCACTTTGAAGCCGTGCTTATCCAGCCATTCGAGCGACTTCCAGTGGCTGTCGAACAGCGGCCCGCCCGTTTCGTCGAGCAGAAAGTAGGTGTAATAATCGAGCCGGCGCGAGGCGGTGACGCTCGGTTTCAAGCAGACGCAGCGACCCGGCGGCGGCGTTGCGCGGATTGGCAAAACGGGTCAGATCTTTTGTCTTCCCGCTCGGCGTTCAGGCGCTCGAACGCGCTGCGGTTCATCACCACTTCGCCGCGAACTTCAAACGGCTCCGAGCGCTGAATCCGGAGCGGCACGCTGCGAATGGTGCGGGCGTTTTCGGTCACATCTTCGCCGATCGTCCCGTCGCCGCGCGTAATGGCCTGTTCGAAAGCGGCCGTGGCGGTAGCGCGCCGCCATCGAGAGACCGTCCATCTTGAGTTCCGCCACGTAGCGGAACGGCTCGCCGCTCAGCAGTTCTTTGACACGGGAATCGAACGCGCGGAGTTCCGCTTCATCGAGCGCGTTGTCCAGGCTCAGCATCGGCGAGCTGTGCGGAATCTTCTGAAAACCCTCGCGCGTCTTCCCGCCGACGCGCTGCGTAGGCGAATCAGGCGTGATAACTTCGGGGTGTTCGGTCTCGATCTTCTGCAGGGAACGGACGAGGGCGTCGTATTCGGCATCGGTGATCTCGGGCTGATCCAGCACGTAGTACTGGTGTTCGTGATGTCGAATGGTTTCGCGAAGTGTCTCTGCTTCCCTGAGTGGATCGGACGGCGAGGATTTGGCGGACATTTCGCTATAATCGGTTCGGCTGGCCCTAAATTATCTCTCACCCACTCCATCGTATAGGCAATTGTCTTCAATCCTTTCGCCGGCGGGCTGAAGGGCAGCGAAGCGCGCGCGTCTCGACAGCGCGGTGGAGACTCTGCGGGCAGCGGGCCGTGAGGTTCGGTTGCTCGCCGACGCCTGGCCCGAACCGCGCGGGCGAGATTGGCACGGGCCGCCATGGCAGAGGGCTGCGATCTGATCCTCGCAGCGGGCGGCGACGGCACCATCAACGAGGCGATCAACGGAATAGCCGGGACCGACGTGGTTTTCGGCGCCCTGCCCGCGGGAACCGCGAACGTGCTCGCCAACGAGATCGGCCTGAGCGGACGCCCCGATCGTGGCGGCGGCGCAACTGCTCGAAGCCGTGCCGACCCGAATTTCGCTGGGCGCATTCGACCGCCCTGGTTTGCCGCGAAGGCATTTCGTCCTGATGGCCGGGGTCGGGCTCGACGCCCGCATCGTCTACGAACTGGATGTCAGCCTGAAGGCGCGCGTCGGCAAACTAGCCTATTGGCACGGCGGATTGCGGCAGCTCGGGCGCCCTGTGCCGCGCTTCAATGTCGAGGTGGACGGAAATCACCACCTCGCCAGTTTCGCGCTCATCACGCGCGTGCGGAACTACGGCGGCGATTTCGAGATTGCGCGCCGCGTCAAACTGACCGACGAGCAGTTCGAAATTGTGATTTTCGAAAATCACAAATGGCACGACTATGTGCGCTTCGTCGGCGCCGTCATGATGAACCGCCTTTACACGACTGCCGGGGTGCGGATTTATCGCGCGAAAGATGTGATGCTGAGGTGTCCTGAAGACAGCCGCATCTATGTCCAGACCGATGGCGAGGCGGTGGGGAATCTTCCGGCCGCCATCGTAAGTGTGCCGGACGCTCTGACGCTCTTAATTCCAAGGGGGTATTCGGCGTAATGCCTGTAACGCTGCACGTGGTCGCGAGTCTGGATGGCTTCATCGCCAACAAAGACAACACCGTTTCGTGGATGGACAGCCCTGACGATGTCTACGAAAAGGGCATTACCGATGCTGAAGCCGCGGCATCCATGGAGCCGATCGGGTGTTTCGTGCTCGGTTCGCGCACCTATGAACATGCGCTCGAACTGGGCTGGCCCTATGGCGAAACTCCAACCGTAGTGCTCACCAGCCGCGAACTTCCATCGACGCGGAACACCGTTGAGTTTTATTCGGGCGATCTGAAAAGACTCGTCGATGACGTGCTTGCGCCGCGCTACGGCAACATCTGGATGGTGGGCGGCGCGGTAGCAGGCCAGAGCTTTCTCCGCCTCGATCTGGTGGATGAGATCAGGCTCATGATTGCCCCCGTCCTGCTGGGCGAAGGGCTGAGGCTCTTCAGCGATTCCGGCTCGGAGACGCGCTGGCGCCTCAAGAACGTGGCCGGATTTAAGAACGGCTATGTCGGGCTGGTCTACGAACGCGCAACTCAGCGCCCGAAAACATAACGGCCGCGGCGCGGATCCGCCGCGCCCTGCAGCACGCCCCCGCCCATCTCGATAACGACCGGGGCTGACGTATTGCTCCACGGACGTCCCACGATCACCTTATGCCCAAGCGTGTTCATGGCATCGATGGTCGCCTGCGGGATACGGTTTTCGAGCGTCAGTTTGCCGGGTGTGAATTCGTGATTCGCGAAAGACGCATAGTAATGTTCGGACTGGAAGCGCGGCGCTTCAACAGCCGCCTGCGGCGTCATCCCGAAGTCGATGATGTTGAGCAGCGCCTGCAACAGCGCCTGATCCTGGTTGTCGCCGCCCGGCGTGGAAAGCGCGAGGAACGGCTCGCCATCCTTCCCGAGCACGAGCGTGGGGCTAAGGGTAACTCGGGGGCGCTTGCCCGCCCCGAGCGAGTTGGCGTGTCCGGGCGTGTTCACCAGAAATGACTGCAGCCTGGTGCCGAGCGGAATTCCGGTGTCGCCCGCAATCACGGACGGCAGCCAGGCGCCGCTGGGCGTGGCCGAGAAGACATTGCCCTGCGAATCGACGGCGTTGACACAAGTCGTGTCCGCCGCATGTGTGGGAACGGTGGATTCGGGCATCGCCAAAGCGCCACCGAAGGGACCGGGGCGGCTCTCATTCGAAGCGTGTTGCGGGTCGATCAGCTTTCTGCGCTCGGCCGCGTACTCCTTCGACAGCAGAATCTCTTCGGGGATTTTCGAGAATTTCGGGTCGCCGTAATAGCGGTCGCGATCGGCAAAAGCCAGCTTCACCGCTTCGACAACCGTGTGCAGATACTGGGGCGAATTGTGGCCCATCGCCTTGAGATCGAACCCTTCGAGGATGTTCAGGGTCTCGATCATGACCGGGCCCTGGGTCCAGAAGCCAGGCTTATTTACGGTATAGCCGCGATACGTACCGGTGCGCGGGGTGTCAATTTCGGCGTGGAACGCCGCCATATCGGAGTAGCGCAGCAGACCGCCGTTCTTCTCGGAAAAATCGGAGATCGCATGAGCGACCGGGCCCGCGATAGAAGTACTCGCGGACAATCTGAATCTTGCGGGGCCGGTTGCCCCGCGCCTTTTTTTCGACCGCGATCAACTGCTCAAGTGTGCGCGTCAGCGAGGGTTCGGTGAAGAGTTCGCCAGGCGCTGGCACGTGGCCATTCGGCTGAAAGAATTTCATCGACACCGGCCAGAGCTGCAGGTAAGGCTGGGCGAGCCGAATGTAATTCGACAGGATTTCCGGCGTGGGGAAGCCGCGCGTGTAGCCAAGTGCCGGGGCGGCAACCTGCGCGAAGCGACATGGTGCCGTAACTTTGGAGCGCCAGCATCAGGCCATCGAAGACGCCGGGAACCGTGGCCGCGAGGATGCCGTTTTCAGGGATGGGCGGAATCTGGGCGCCAGGCTTCAAAGGGCTCCGGCTTGCGCGCGCGGAAGAACTCGGCGGTGGCAAGCGCGGGCGCCGTGCCCACTCCGCTGACCACCGTCACCGGCCTGCCTTTCATCTTGATCAGCAGCGGCATCTCGCCGCCGAGACCGAAGTGGTCCATCTCTGTTACGGCCGCCGCCAGGACGGACGCGACCCCCGCATCCACGGCATTGCCGCCCTGTTCCAGAATGCGCACACCGGCGGCGACTTCGAGGCTGTTGCCCGCTCCCACCATGTATTGCGTGCCGCGCACGGCGGGGAACATGGTCTCCGGGTTTTGCGAAAGCGCCGGAATGCCGGCAGCGACAAGACCGGATATGGCGAGCAGGCCGCGAGTTCGGCGGCTAAGTTTTTGCATAGGGGTAGAGCGCTTTCGCGATGGGAACGCCTGCTACTTCAATGTTTTTCAAATCGGCTGAGCCGACCCCCAGCTTTTCGGCAAGCAGCAGGGTGTTGTCGCAGTTCTGAAAGGCTCCGGCGCCGCGTGGAGCACGTGGATCGTAGCCCATGACGGCGGTTGCAACGGTATCGGTGTTCGTAGCGTTGAGGCCGGCGATCAGCAGGCCCGGACGAACGTAGCGGAGGCCTCGAACCCAGGGGCCTTCCCCGCCGGCGATGGATTCAATGCCGTCAATGATTGCGAGATCCACCGGACGCGTGACGTTCAGTTCCGCTACGATGCGGGGCATGCGATAGCCGGGGTCGCGGCTGGTTTTGGCATCGAGCTCGGGGAGCGCCGTTTTGGACGGATTGCGTCGCCCTTCATGCATGGTTCGGACGCGTCCGGACTGAGGCCGCTCGTTGGGAACATCGACACCGGCGTCGTCCCCGTAGATAGATGCGGGGGTGATGCCGAAACATGTTCTTCATCGACAGCGTCACCCCGCAGGTCGCGTGGTTCTTGAGCTTGGCCATGCTGACGAAAACGTCCGTATCCTGATAGGCGCGGTTCAGGTCGTAGGCAGGGAACATGTAAGGCGTGCCGGGGACTTTGAAGCGCGCGTACTCCTTGCTTTTCCCAAGGTTGTTCGTGTTCTCGAATTCGACGTTCGGCGCGGAGGCGGCAAGCTGGCGGACGTTCCAGCCGGAATCGAGCAGGTAGTCTTCGAGCGGACCGCTGAAAGCCCAGGCGCTTTCCACAAACCGAATCCGCCGGGCACCGGCTTCGCCCATGAGGTGAGCGGTGGCGGCAATCACTTTCGGATGAGTGTAGTGGGTAACGCCGAGAGGGCGGCCTTCGAAGCGCTGTCCGGGGCTGCCGGTCAGGTTCAGCTTAACCGTTACGGTCTTGTTGCGGACAACTTTGCCGAGCCCGCCGAGCTGGTCGAACATGGCCTTTAGGTTGGCGACAATCTGGGCGTCGTCATATTCGGGGCATTTGCCTATAGCGACCGGTTTAGCCGGAGGAGTGGTGGCTGCCGGCAGGATTCCGGGCTGGGCCAGAGCGGCACCGGTGAGGGCGATAGCTTCTCGGCGAGTCATAGGGGTCTCTCCATTTTACGCCCTCCGGCAACCGGTCATAGACGAGGTTTTGGCGCGGGCAGCGTTCGGTTACATGCGTGCCTACGTTGTTATCATTACAAATTAGCCTGATGAAAAGCCTTAAGATTCTAAGCGCGTTGCTGCTGAGCAGCTGTGCCGTTTCCGCCCAGCAGTACGTAATCTCCACCGTGGCCGGGATTCCCGAAAAGCAAGGGTACTTCGGCGATAGCGGGGCCGCCACCAGCGCTCAGTTGAGCAAGCCGATGCGGGTCGCCGTGGACAGCAAGGGTAACTACTACTTCACCGATTTCTACACCTATGTGGTCCGGATGGTGACTGCGAGTACGGGCGTGATTACCACTGTGGCCGGGAGCGCCGCGTACGGGTTCGCCGGCGATAACGAAGCGGCTACGAGCGCGAAGCTGAGCGACATCCACGGGATTGCGGTGGACTCGACCGGCAACATCTACATCTCGGATACTACGAATGCGCGGATTCGGAAGGTGGATACGAAGGGCATCATCACCACAATGGCCGGGACCGGCGTCCGCGGCTATTCGGGTGACGGGGCTAAGGCCTCCGCGGCGCAGTTGTGGTTTCCGGGCGCGCTGGCGATCGATGCTTCGGGCAACCTTTATATAGCCGACTACGGGAGTTCGACGGTCCGCAAGATCACCTCCGCAGGAATCATTTCGACGGTCGCGGGCACAGGCACCTACGGGTCCGGCGGCGATGGCGGCCCCGCCGCGAAAGCGGGTCTGGGCCTTCCGGATTCAATCGCGATCGACACGGCGGGCAACCTTTACATCGGCGATACCAGCAACAACACAATCCGTAAGGTGACGACGGACGGGAACATCAGTACGTTGGCAACGAACGTCGCCGCGCAGAGTCTGGCGGCCGACGCGGCCGGGAACCTTTATTTTGTGGATGGCGTAAGCTCCACGGTCCAGAAGTTGCTCCCCACGGGCAGCATCCTGACCATTGCGGGCGGGGACAGACCCGGGTTCGATGGCGACGGCGGGCAGGCCATCAGCGCACATCTGGATCAGCCGGGCGGCGTGGCGGTGGATGCGTCCGGGAACGTGTACGTGGCCGATACCAATAATGAAGCGATCCGGGAACTGACGCCGGTGGCGTTCTCGGTGGGAGCGGTGGCGAATGCGGCGTCGAGTGCGCAGGGCGGAATTGCGCCGGGTGAAATTGTTGCGATTTTCGGCGCGGGGATCGGTCCCTCGGCTCTCACCACGCAGACGGCTGGCGAAACGGTCACGTTCAACGGTGTGGCCGCTCCGCTGCTTTATATTTCATCGGGCGTGGTCGGGGCGATTGCGCCCTATGAACTCGCCAACGCGACTGCGGCCGATATTGCTGTCACTTATCAGGGAAATACGTCGGTGATTACGACGGTGCCGGTCGTGAACACGGCTCCGGGAATTTTTACGGCGAATTCGACAGGCTCGGGCCAGGCCGCTGCCGTGAACCAGGACGGCTCACTGAACAGCGCGTCGAACCCCGCGAAGGTGGGGAGCTTTGTGTCGCTCTATGCGACGGGCGAAGGCCAGACGACACCGAACGGGGTAGACGGAAAAATCGCGAGTGGCACTGTTCTGCCGGCTCCTGTGGCGCGTGTGACCGTGACCATCGGCGGACAGTCGGCGCTTGTGACTTACGCGGGCGCGGCGCCGACGCAGATTGCGGGGCTCATGCAGATCAACGCGCAGATTCCCGCGGGAATTCCGGTCGGCAATGCGGTTCCGGTGACGGTGCAGGTCGGGACGACTGCCGCGCAGACCGGGGTTACCATCGCGGTCCAGTGAGCGTGCGCCGGTGAAGTACCGGGGCAAGGTGGATTGGTGGATCGGCGCAGTACTGGCGGGCGCTCTGCTGCTTCCGGCTCATGAGGCCGTCTTCACACGCGCGCACTGGGTCGGCGTGATTCCTGTATCTCTGGCGGCGCTTGTGTTCGGGCTTTATTATCCGCAGGAATATGAGACCGCGGCGGACTCGCTGCTGATCCGGGCAGGGTTCCGAACCATCCGCATCCCTTATTCCGACATCCGTTCCGTTGAGCCGAGTTCTGACATCTCGAGCGCGCTCGCAATGTCGCTCGACCGCGTGCTGATCGTATTCGGATCGTCGGAAATCCTTATTGCGCCGGATCGGAAACAGGAATTTCTGGCGGATTTGCGGCTAAAGGCCGGACTCCCCGAAAAAAAATCCCAATCATAGGCGGGGCGGCCAGAGTGGTGGCGATCGACAGAAACACGATGATCGCGTAGACGCTTTCGGACATAATCCCCATTCGGCGTCCGAGCGCCGCAACCACCATTCCAACTTCTCCTCTGGGCGCCATGCCCGCGCCTACCCGCAGGGCATCGCGGAAGCCCAGCCGGAAGGCGCCCAGGCCGCAGCCGATCAGCTTCGAGAGGATTGCCGCCACCAGCAGAACCAGCGCCAGGGCGAGCGTGGGGGCGTGCGTGAAAACCGAGAGATCGAGCCGTAAGCCGATGCCCGCCAGAAAGAAGGGCACCATCAGTTCCGATACGCCCGACGTCATCGTGTGGACGCGCTCCTCCACGGTTTCAGAAAGCGCCATGCCTGCCAGGAAGGCGCCAATGATGGCCGCCACACCCGCGTAAACCGCCAGCAGCGACAGGCCGAACAGAAGGCACATGGCGAGCGTGAACTCGGCATCGGCCACCTGCATCCGCTCCTGCACTCGTGGCAGGATGTGGCGCACGGCGTGGTGCCCCCAGACAGCCACCAGCAAGGTGAAACCGATCGCGAGGACCGCCGTCAGGCTGAGGTCGAACCAGTTCATACGGCCGTTGGCGTAGCTGGTCACAAGGGCAAGGACGATGAGCCCCAGGACGTCGTCAACCACGGCGGCGGCAAGAATCACACGGCTGGCGAGCGCGTGCAGAAGATTGCGGGACGAAAGAACCTCGGCGGTGATCACCACGCTGGTTGCGACCATGGCGGCCGCGATAAAGAGGGCTTCGGCGGGCGGGAGTCCCCAGAGGGTTGCGACACCGCCCGCGAGGATGAAAGACAGCGCGACCCCGGAGACTGCGACCGCGACTGCGCGCCCGCCGACACGGAGCAGATCTGAGGGTTTCACCTCCAGCCCGATGCGAAACAGCAGGAAAATCACCCCGATTTCGGACAGCACCGTCAGAATGTCGTTCGGCCGTATCCAGCCGAGAACGTGCGGCCCGATGAGGGTGCCCGCAAGGATTTCGCCCACAATTCCGGGTTGTTTCAGCCGTTCGAAAACTTCGCGCAGCAATTTCGCGGACGCAAAGACGGTCAGCACAGCCAGCGGGATTTCCGAAGGGCCGGCAGCAGTTAGCTGGAGCACAATCTAAAGCTACACTGGAAAGGCTTGCCGCCGCTCTCATTCGCCGATGCGCGTTCTCTTGTGCTCCGGAATGTGCGTGGTGCGGCCGGCGTTGAAACCGTACCGCCTGGGCGCCGCGCAGGGGCGTGTACTGGCTGAGGATGTTGCGGCGGATCGCGATTATCCGCCCTTCGACCGTTCGGCACGCGACGGGTTCGCGTTGCGCGCCGCCGATTTGCCGGGGCACGTCGATGTCATCGGCGAAGTTCGCGCCGGGCAGTGGTTCGAAGGCGTGGTGGGCCCCGGACAGGCAGTCGGGATCATGACAGGGGCGCCGGTGCCGAGGGGTGCGGATGCGGTCCTGATGGTGGAACATTCGACCGACCGGACGCTTGAGGCCGGCGCAAACATTGTGCCGCGCGGCTCCGAGGTTCGCGCAGGCGTGACCGTGCTTAGTAAGGGGACGCGCATCGACTATGCGGGCGTCGCCTGGCTCGCCATGACCGGGCACGCGAAAGTGCGTGTGTTTGCGAAGCCCCGGGTCGCGATCGTCGCGACGGGCGATGAGATTGTCGGAGTGGAAGAACAGCCCGGTCCGTACCAGATTCGGAATTCAAACGCGTGGTCGATTGCGGCGCAGGTGGAACGCGCGGGCGCCGTGCCTGTGGTCTTGCCGGTGGCGCGCGACGATCGCGACGAGACGCGGCGGCTGATCGAAGAAGCGCTGGGCGCGGACTTGCTGCTGCTTTCAGGCGGCGTCTCGGCCGGCAAGTACGACTTCGTGGAAGCGGCTCTGAGCGATTTGGGCGCGGAATTTTTCTTCGACCGCGTGCGGATCCAGCCAGGCCAGCCGGTTGTCTTCGGGCGTGTAAAAGAGAAATTTTTCTTCGGTCTGCCGGGCAATCCCGCGTCCACAATGGTGACGTTCGAGGTCTTCGCGCGGGCAGCGATCGATCTGCTCTCCGGCGCCACCGAAGCGCCTCTTACGATGACGCTCGCGAAGCTGACGCGGCCCTTCCGTCACAAACCAGGGCTGACGCGCTTTCTGCCCGCAATGGTTCGTTGCGCCGAGGTCACACCTGTGGATTGGCAAGGTTCAGGAGACGTCGCGTCGCTCTGCCGCGCAAATGCGTTTTTGGTGGCCGATGAAAACCGAGGGGAGTACGGCGAGGGGGATGCGATTCCGGTGCTGATGAAATGAAGCTGTCCCATTACGATGCGAAGGGCGAAGCCCGCATGGTGGACGTGGGGAACAAGGCCGAGACCCGGCGGACCGCCCGCGCGCACGCGTTCGTTCGCATGAGTGCCGCGGTGCTCGAAGCTCTGCCCCGCAACCCGAAAGGCGACCCGCTGGCCGTCGCAAGGGTGGCGGGAATTCTGGCAGCCAAGAGAACGGCGGAACTGATTCCGCTGTGCCATTCCCTGCCCCTGTCTCATGCGGATGTCGAGGTGACGGTGGAGGCAGACGGAATTCGCGTCATATCGACGGCTTCGACCTCGGCTCAGACGGGTGTCGAAATGGAAGCGCTGGTCGCGGCCTCGGTGGCGGCGCTGACCATTTACGACATGACCAAAGCGCTGGATAAGCGCATCGAAATACAGGATTTGTACCTGCTCGAAAAAACCGGCGGCAAGAGCGGAGATTTTCACCGGTGACCGCGGCGGTGGTAACGGTAAGCGACAGCAGTTTCGAGGGGCGGCGCGCGGATATCTCAGGGCCGGCGGTGGCAGAACGGTTAATCGGCGCGGGTTATGTGGTGCCAATTCGCCGCATCGTTCCCGATGAGCGCAACCGAATAGCAAAACAACTCATCGAAATCATCGAAGGCGGGGAGATCGGGGTGATCTTCACGACCGGCGGCACGGGCATCGCAGCGCGCGACGTCACGCCCGAGGCGACAAGGGACACGATTGAGCGTGAGATTCCCGGCTTCGGCGAACTGATGCGCTCCGAAGGCCGGGCGAAGACGCCTTTTGCGGTGCTCTCGCGCGGGCTTGCAGGGGTTCGCGCGGGCGTTCTGATTGTGAATCTGCCGGGGTCGCCTAAGGGCGCGGTGGAGTCACTCGATGCTATTTTGGAATTGGTGCCGCACGTGCTCGACCTTATACAAGGACACACGGGCCATCTGGAGGCGCAGGAATGAAGTTCACTCGATTGGTATTGCCGGTTCTGCTTACGGCAGCCGCGTCGGCGCAGGCGCCTTCCACGGTCAGCGAGGTACCTGAAATCGATCAGCCGATTGTCAGGACTACGGTCACCAACATTGTCGCGCCGGTGCTCGTTCGCGACAAAGAAGGCAACATCATCGACGGCCTGCAGCCCAATCAGTTTCATCTGTTCGACAACGGCAAGGAACAGAACATCCAGGTGGATCAGACGTTCGAGCCGATTTCGCTCGTTGTCGCGATTGAGTGCGCCGGGCGCGTGGCGTCTGTGCTGCCGCAGATCAAACACGTCGGTTCGCTGATTCAGCAGGTCATTACCGGAAATCAGGGCGAAGCGGCGATTGTGGCGTTCGACGGGCGGCTGCGCCTGATGCAGGATTTCACAAACGATCCCGACAAGATCAAAGCGGCCGTGGATAAGATTCAGCCCGGCACCTCGCAGAGCCGGATGATCGACGCGGTCGATCGCGGAGTCTATATGCTCCGCAAGCGTCCGAAAGATAATCGCAAGATCATTCTGCTGATCAGCGAGACGCGCGACGAAGGCAGTGAAACGCGCCTGCGCGAGGCCCTGATCGACACCAATCTTTCGAACGTAATGGTGTATCCGGTGGACATCACGCAACTGGTGGTCAGGCTGACCGAGAAGGTGCCGGACCCGCGTCCGGTGGCCATGGACCCGACTACTATGAATGCGCCGCTCGGTATTCCGAATACGCCGACCACCATGGAACAGAACTACGGGATGGGCAACCGGGTTCAGTTCACTCCGCTGATCAAAGAACTCTACACGGATACGAAGGGGCTGTTTGTGAAGGATGCCTCCACGCAGTTCGCGCGGCAGACGGGCGCGCAGCAGTTCGCGTTCGTGAAGCAGAAGGGGCTTGAAGACGCGGTGCAGAATATCAGCCGCCAGCTTCACAGCCAGTACATGATCAGCTATCGGCCGTCGGACGCGGGAGAAGGCGGCTTTCACACCATCGACGTGAATATCGACCGGTCGAATCTGATCTGTACGACGCGGCCTGGATACTGGATCGGCGGCGGCATCAAATAGCGCTGCGGGCGGCGATAATGGAAGTCTATTGAGACTTCAACATGGCGGCTTGAGTCGGGGCGAAGGACGGGCGCATCGAAACTCTCAGATGCCCGCAACCGCGCCTAAAAAGCCCGCGTCAGAACGACTCCGCACTCTTTGGCCGGATATCTGGGCGCTGGTTCGTCCCCGGCGTAAGCTGCTCGTTCTTGGCTTCCTGCTGATCGTCATCAGCCGGCTCTGCGGTTTCGTGCTGCCGCTCTCGACGCGTTATCTGATCGATGACGTGATGCTGCACCGCGACCTTTCCATGCTGCTGAAGATCGTCCTGGCCGTACTGGGAGCGACAGCGCTGCAGGGTGTGACGTCGTTCTTCCTGACGCAACTTTTGTCGATCGAAGGCCAGAAGGTAATCGCCGAACTCAGGAGCAAGGTGCAGGAACACATCGGCCGCCTGCCCGTCACATACTACGACGCGAATAAGACCGGGCAACTGGTGTCGCGCATCATGTCCGACGTGGAAGGCATGCGGAACCTGATCGGGACGGGGCTGATTGAATTCATCGGCGGCCTGCTGACGGCGGTGGGCTCGTTTGTGTACCTGATGCGCATCAGCGCGCCTATGACGCTGGTGGCGCTGGCGGTGATTCTGTGTTTCGGACTGTGTCTGCAGAAGGCATTCAAGACCATCCGGCCGATCTTCCGTGAGCGCAGCAAGATTAACGCTGAAGTGACGGGGCGACTCACTGAATCGCTGGGTGGCGTCCGGGTGATCAAGGGCTATCACGCGGAAGACCGCGAGGCGAAGGCATTTTCCGTCGGCGTGCTGCGGCTGCTCGACAACGTGAGGCGCAGTCTGACCGCAATGTCGCTGATGTCGCTTTCGGCAACGGTGCTGATGGGAATCGTGGGCTCGATCGTCATGTATATGGGGGCGCATTCAGTAGCCGCCGGGCAACTGACCACGGGCAACTACGTCACGTTTGTGGCGATGCTGGCGTTCATGATTGCGCCGGTGGTCGGCATCGTGAATATCGGGACGCAGATCAGCGAGGCGCTGGCCGGTCTCGAACGCACGCGGGAAGTCTTGCGGGAGCGCCCGGAAGATGAAGATCCGGAGCGTACGCGCGATGCCGGAGCCATCATTGGCGACGTGGTGTTCGACAACGTCGATTTCGCTTACAACCCGGAGCGCACCGTACTGCACGGCATTTCATTCGAAGCGCCTCCGGGCACCGTGACGGCGTTCGTGGGGCCCTCCGGTTCGGGTAAATCGACCACCATCGGGCTGATCGCGGCCTTTCATAAGCCCACCGCCGGCACCGTGCTGGTAGATGGCGTGGACCTGAATACGCTGAAGCTTTCGAGCTACCGTTCGCACCTCGGCGTGGTTTTGCAGGAGACCTTCCTGTTCGATGGAACCATTCGGGACAACGTGATGTTCTCGCGGCCCGAAGCGACTGAAGCGCAGTTTCTGGAAGCGTGCCGGATTGCGCGGGTCGATGAGTTCGCCGAAGCGCTCGACGAGAAGTACGACACGATCGTCGGGGAGCGGGGCGTCAAGCTATCGGGCGGTCAGCGGCAGCGGCTCTCGATTGCGCGGGCAATCCTGGCCGACCCGAGGATTCTGATTCTGGATGAAGCGACGTCGAGCCTCGATTCGGAATCGGAAAGCATGATTCAGCAGGGACTGGCGCACCTCATGCGCGGGCGGACGACCTTCGTGATCGCGCACAGGCTTTCGACCATTCGAAGAGCGGACCAGATTCTTGTGATTGAAGCGGGCAGGATTGCGGAGCGCGGCACCCATGCGCAGCTATACGCAATGCGCGGACGTTACTGGGATATGTACACGCGGCAGCATGAACTGGATGAAAATCTGTTCCTTGCCCCCGGTGAAGGGGACGCGGTTCATCTAGTATCCTGAAACATCGGACCGACGCCACATGGCCCTCAGCCTCACAACCCGGAAATGCGAGCCGGATATCACGGTGATCGAACTGACGGGCAGAATCACGCTCGGGCGGGAAAGCAGCCAGATTGAAGCGAACGTCGTGAAGATCCTCGCTGAAGGGGTTCGCAGAATCGTGATCGATCTCGCGCACGTCGATTATCTGGACAGCACGGGCATCGGGATCATTGCTTACTGCTTCGGCAAGATTCAGCAGGCGGGCGCCGAGTCGAGGGTTTCCGGGGCGAAAGGCCTGGTGATGGATTTGTTCCGGATCACGCGGCTCGATAACGTGATTCAGTTTTTTCCTGATGCGGCGAGCGCGTGCGGGAGTTTTGACGCCGCGAAGCAATCGGCATAATTCTTATGCAGGTCTTACAGGCAGGGCACCACAAACTGATACTTCTGGAGATCGACGCGGACACGATCTCGAGCGTGGCCCAGCAGGCCGGGTTCGAGTCGCGGCTGAAGGAATCGGCGCGCAGCATTGTGCTGGAGTTGACGGCGGAACAGCGGGATGCGCCGCTGCTGCTCTTCGACGCGGCCGACCCGGCGAACCTGGGGTGGTTTTCGCGCTGCCAGTTCTACGTGGACGGCAGAACCGGCGGCGTGATGCAGACGCCCATTTCGGTCGCGAACAAGAGAGATCGGGCCGGGAGAAATATCGCGAATTCGCTGCGGGTGCGCATCGCCAAGGAACTGCCCGCGTCTTATCGCCTGCCCGGCAAGCAGGCTCTCACCGAGCAGGTGCTGTACATGATGCTGACGAATTTCCTGCAGGCGCTCATGCGTACGGGCGTTGCGGTGTGCGGCGGCACGGCGGTGCAACCGCTGGCGGGACGTACCGAAGCGCCTGGATCTCGGAATTAGCCCGTCCTTACCAAAGAGCTGAAAGCCGTGGCGCGCCTGGCGCTGAATCGCGTGACGCTACCGACCGGATCGCCTGAATCAGGTTTCCCGCTGTGTATGGCTTCTGAAGAAAACCGGATAGCCCTTTGCCCGCGAAACGCTGTGCGATTTCGAGTTCGTTGAAGCCGCTCGAAAGCACGACCGCAACATCGGGATCGATGCCCTGCAGGCACGCGAGAGCTTCCTCTCCATCCATCACAGGCATAGTCAAATCGAGAACGACAGCAGCGATAGTCGGCGCAGACTGCTCGAAGATGCGAACCGCGGCCGCGCCGTCTTCCGCCAGCAGTACGTTATAACCGTTACGTTCCAGCGCGGATTTGGCCAGCTTGCGAACGACTTCCTCGTCGTCAACCACCAGCACCGTGCGGCTGTCCGGACTCGTTTTATCGAGCACTACCTGTTTAGACACGGCTTCCGCGGCGCCGGTTGCCACGGGAAAATAAACCCGGATACTAGTACCGACGGCAACTTCGGATTCCACCTGAATCATGCCTGAATGCGAACGGACAATGCCCAGCACAGCGGCGAGCCCCAACCCGCGGCCCGTGAATTTGGTTGTGAAGAACGGGTCGAACATCTTCGCCTTCACGTCCTCCGGCATTCCCTCGCCGGTGTCTTTGACTTCGAAGCAGATAAAATCGCCGGGCTGAACGTGCTCAAGGCCGAACGATGGCGGGACATCGTTGCTGCCCAGAGTGACGAGACCGGTGCTGACGCGAACCGTACCGGGCCCCCCGCCGCAGGCTTCGGCCGCGTTGATGACCAGATTCATGATCACCTGCTGGAGTTGTCCTTTATCCCCCTCGATGGGCGGCAGATTGCGGCTCAGTTCGGCAATCAGGGTGACAGATTTCGTCAGCGGGCGGGAAATCAGCGGCAGGATTCCGTCGATGAGTTCGGAAAGATCGACAGGCCCGATAATGAATCTTCCCTTCCCCGAATACGCAAGCATCTGATGGGTGAGCTGCGCGGCTCTTTCCGCGGCATCGATAAGATCTTCGAGCAGCGGCCGGACGGAGGTTTCGTCCTGAAGGATGTCCACCGCAAGGCTGGCGTTGCCGAGGATTCCGACCAGCAGATTGTTAAAGTCGTGCGCGATGCCGCCCGCAAGGATGCCGAGGCTTTCCAGCTTTTGAGTCTGCTGCAGTTGCTGCTGAGTATTCTTCCGCTCAGTGATGTCGGTACACATTGCGAGGACCCCTGCGGGGATCCCGTCGGCTTGCTGAATCGGGTTGGCAGTGAAGTCGAGCCAGATGGTAGTGCCGTCGCGGCGAATAGCGCGGTACTCGCGCGGGCGCGTATCGCCGTCCAGCCTGCGCGCGAACCCGGCTTTGCCTTTTTCCAGATCTTCGGGATGAATGAAGTCAGAGAACGGACGGCCCAGCATCGCTTCGGGCGGATAACCCAGCAGCTCCGACATGCGCTGGTTCACGAAGGTAGTCCGGGTCTGCATGTCGACGATCCAGATTCCTTCGCTCGCAACTTCGACAATGCGGCGGAAGTGAGATTCGCCCGGCGTAAGCGCGGAGTTTCGGGCAGCCTGGTGGACGAACAGGGCAAGCCCCGCGGATGTCGGGTGCGCATTCACTTCGATCGGCAGATCGTGGCCAGCGCAGTAATGTTCGAAACGCGACGCGGCCGCGTGCTCCATGGACCTTCTGAGCGCCGCTTCCGCCTCAGTTCCGGCGAGTTCCGGAAATGTGTTCCACAGGTTCGCCCCGAGCAGTTCGGCTGCGGGAATACGGGACATCGCGACAGCCGAAGGGTTCGCATAGACGCAGCGCCATTCGCGATCCAACGCGAAGACCGCATCGCTGACATTGGCAAGGATATCGATTTCGCGAAGAGGCTCGGGCAGAGTTGCCATCAATCCAGTATGACGAGGGACGTGCGATCCGGAACTGCAAGTTTCAGGCGGCGGTCATGCTTCGAGCATCGCCTTCCATGCAGCTTCGTCATGACCGAGGCTGACGAGCTTGCCGCAGCGCACGAGCGGCAGGCGGAGGAGTCCCGGATTCCGCTCGATTTTGGCGAGTAGTTCGGAATCCGAGACCTTTAGGTATTTGAGGCCGGCGTCCACATAGGCCTTGCCCTCCGTGTCGAGCATCGTGACCAGGCCGAATTTGTCGCTGAAGCGTTTGATCTCCGCGGGCGCCATGGGTTTGAGCTTGAGATCGACCATGTGAAGGGCAATCCTGCCGCTCTTTAAAAAACCGTTCGGCAGCCCGCGTTGCCTGTGAATTCTTAAGCCCGAAGATCTGAACGTTCACCACGAGCCGATTGTGACATCAGCCCGTCTGCGGCGCTCAGGCCATGATCTGTTCGAGAGCGGCAGTGAACTGGTTCATCTCCTCCTGAGTCCCGACGGTCACGCGAACGTGGGTCGGCCAGGCGGGCCAGACACGGCCGATCATGATCTTCTTGTCGAGAAAAGCTTTCGCGACTTCTGCTCCCGGGCGATTCGTCTCCATCATGAAGAAGTTCGTCTCGCTCGGGACGTATTTTATTTTCTTGCGCTCCATGAATGCGAAAGTGTTCTCACGGATCTTCCGGTTAATGGAGCGGCGCTCGGGCACGAGTTCCGCCACCTTCATACTGGCCGTGGCGCACGCAAGCCCCGTGATCGGGAGCATGCCTCCGCCATAGGGACGCAGTTTATCGAGAAGATCCGGGCGGCCCATCGCGAAACCGGCGCGGATCCCGGCCATTCCGTAGACCTTCGAGAACGTGCGCAGAACAATGACATCTTTATCCGCCGCGACGAGATCGCTCGCCGGCTTCGCGTTATGGGAGAAATGAATGTACGCTTCGTCGACGATGACCACCGCGTCTTTTTTCTTATTGGCGAGCAGGAACTCAATCTTCTCGCGGGACGTGAGCGTTCCCGTCGGGTTGTTCGGATTGCAGACGTAGTACGCGCCCGCATTCGGGTCGGCCTTGAGCATCGCTTCAACGTCGTGCGAATAATCTGCCGCGAGAGGCACCTTCACGGTCTTGGCGCCGATGAACTGTGGCGCGCCGCCGCCGTACCCGGGGTCGCCCATGGTCCAGCTGCGTGTGGGTGAGGAGAACGCACAGGACGAGCGGAAGAGCGGATCGCTCGACCCCGCATAGGCTGCGATGTAGTTCTCCTTAACGCCTTCCATTTTGGCCACGGTCGAAACGAATTCCTGCTGTTCGCCGTGGGGTGAATATCTGCCGCCGAACGGAGCAATTTTAGCGATGGCTTCGCAACCTTCCTTGCAGGGGCCGAGCGGATTTTCGTTCGAGCTGATCCGTACAATGGACGGGTCCATCGCACCGCGGTTTCCTCCCCGAACGCGGCGTTCGGCTTCCTGCGCCTGGGCAAATTCAGTGAAGGGCATAGAGGCTGCTCCGGCTGTCATGACGGACATGATGCGGCCAATCTGGCGCCGCGAATAACCTCTGTTTAACAACGATTCGGTGTGCTTTTGCGACATTTAAGGCTCCTGTAAGCGGATTCGTATTCAGTCGGCTCAGCAGGGAGAAAGGTTGTGGATCGCAGCAAGGCGATCCGCAGGGCGGGTTATGAAGATACTAGTCAGGTTTGTGGCGCCGTGTCAAGCGGGTCACTATGAATTAATTCTCAGTCGGAACCTTTTCGACGCGATCCACCACAAGTACGTCCACCGGGCCTTTCTTCGCTTCAAGCTTCAGACCGAGCTGGTCCTGCAGAGCTGAGACGAGCGTCGGGCCCGCATCCGCATCCGGCGCCTCAGCGGAAAGGCCGTTTCCGCCACCGCCCGGCGGAGGGGGCGGAGGTGGAGGCATTCCACCACCGCCCGGCATCCGCATCGCTGACATATCCATTCCCCACGAGAGCGAGTAATCGAATTTCCCCTTGAGTCCCGTCGCATCGGTCACCGGCCTGCCGGTCTGGTTGGCGAGCCAGGCGGCCAGTTGTTCCATTGTCTGAGCGGTGCCCTGAGTGCGGGCGCGACCGGCCATCATGATCGTCATACCGTTGTTGCCGGCCGGAAGGATGGGATAGCCGTCCTTATCGGTTTTCAAGGCTCCGCCGGGCGCGAGTACGGGACCGGGCGGGGGCGCGGGCCCATCGCCGGAAGGATCTTCAGGCGCGGACTGCTTCAGCTTCGGCCCACCTTTGGCGACCACCAGATCGTACTTCGGCATTTCTTTCGTCTCATGGTGTACGGCCATTTTGAAGCGCTCCGTGAGCAGGTTTTGCAGCATCGTCCGGAACTGTTCTTTCGTTGCGCCCGCCGGAACCCTTGCGGTGATGTCGAAACGATCGGCGTCAAGCGCCGCGGGCCCGGTGATTTGAAAACGTCTCAGATCCCAGGCGCTCATCGCAAGCATGGAAAGGGTGCAGTTCTGACACCTGTACAAACCAGGATCTTTGGTACCCGGCCCGCCGGTTTGCATGATCCGAATGGGCCCGGAACCCGCGGGCGGCACGGGTTTGATCGTGGCCGCGTCGAAAGAGACGGTTTGCGCGAAAGCGCCGGCGGCGCTGAACAGCAAAACCGGTAAGATCCTCATGGCATATAAGACTCCGCCCCTGCGAAAAGGTTTGTGAGTTATATGGCGACTGGCTTCGTAAGGTCCTGGCCCGGAAAAGTGAGGTTCAGCAGGCGTTCGAGCTGCGAAGCAGTGTCCTTATCGATGTTGCCGCCCGGATGGCGGACGCGGCCGCTCGTGAGCAGGCCCCTCCGCCGCAGGATTTCTTTCCGGATCGCAAGCCCTGGCTGCTGTTCAAACACCATGAGCGGCAGATACTTCCGGTAGATTTCGTAAGCGGCAGGCGCATCCGCGGCCACCATCGCCAGCAGCACTTCGGGGAACGCGAATCCCGTATTGAAGCCGTTCGACCCGCGCTCCAGATCGAAGAAGCCATAAAGCCCGCCGAGTCCCGTAAGGATGGGAATCCCCGGACCGAGAGTCTTGCGGAGCGCCGCAATTTTCGGCGGTGACGGCACCGCTTCCGCCTTAATACACGCAATGCCTGAAATCTCTTTCACGATGCGCGTCACCAGCGCGGCGCTCATATGAACTTCGGTGGACGCGGGATGGTCCTGCAGGACAACGGGAACGCCCGGCGCCGGCGGCCACCTGCTGGTAATACGCGAACACAACCTCATCGTTCGGCACGGGCTGGCGTGAAGGCGCGATCATCACCGCCGCCGCGCCTGCCTGAGCGGCGTCTTTGCTCAGCGCGATCGTGGCGGCGGTGCCCGTGTGACTGCAACCGACTATGACCGGCAGCTTTCCGGCGGCGCGGACGGCGGTCGCAATGAGTGCGGCGCGTTCGGAATCCGTAAGCCGGTTCGACTCCCCCAGAACTCCGAGCAAGGTCACCGCCGTAACCCCCATCCCGCTGAAGAAACCGATCATGCGTTCAAGCGACGCATGGTCGATTGAATCGTCATCGTGAAAAGGCGTAGCGAGGATGGGGATTACACCGGTGAAATTCGTCATTTGCATCTGAGAAGATAGTACACGTGAGTTTCCGAAAACTGGCTGTTCCGTTTTTTATTGCCGTGGTCTGTTTCGCCCAGGCGAAATGGCAGGCCGTCACAGACCCGCCGGGCGTGGACTGGCACGGGTTAACCGGGGCAAAGAAAGACCTCGCGCTGCACCTGATGCAGAGTGAGGCATGCGCCTGCGGCTGCACCATGAAGCTTGCCGAGTGCCGCGTGAAAGACCCGTCATGCCTCATGAGCCGAAAGCTCACCGCTGTGGTGGCGAAGGATATCGCTTCAGGAAAAACGGCGGATACGGCGCGCGCTGACGTGATTCGAATCGGCGGAGAGCAGCCGCCGGTGCTCGAACAGGAAGCGGTCAAGATCCCCATCGAGGGCGATCCGATTCGCGGACCCGAGAAGGCCCGCATGACCATCGTCGAGTTCTCAGATTTCCAGTGCCCCTATTGCTCAAAGGCCGTGGCGCAGACCAAGGAAGTGATGCGGCAGATGCCGAACGATGTGCGGCTCGTCTTCAAGCAGTTCCCGCTGGCCGATCATTCGCAGGCTGAGTTCGGCGCTGAAGCGTCGCTCGCGGCACAGGCACAGGGCAAATTCTGGGAGATGCACGACCTGCTGTATGCCGGCTTCCCGGATCTCTCGAAGGGCCGGATCGACGCTTACGCAAAAGAACTGAAGCTCGATCTCGCGCGCTTCAATGCGGACCTTGCCAGCCATAAATACCGCGCACGCGCCAGGGCGGAAGAGGCGCAGGGCGAAGTTGCCGGCGTTTCCGGCACGCCGGCCTTCTACTTCAACGGCAAGCACTACAACGGCAGTTTCGACGCCGCAACAGTCGTCCCGATTCTGAAAAAGGAATTGAAATAGCGCAGCGCCGGTTCGCGGTTTATTTCGTGCGCACCGAGCGTTTGAGGCGGTCGAGCTGTTTGCGGGCCGCCCGCGCCCAGGAGCTCGTCGAATCCATTTTCAGGTACGTCTGCCAGTAGCCGATGGCCCTTAGAATCTCATTGTTGCGCTCGCAAAGCAGGGCCAGATTGAAGTACGCATCCGCGTAGCGCGGGTTGAGCCGGATCGCGTTCAGATAATATTTCCGCGCCTCTTCCACATGCCCCTGCTCGTCGCTCAGGTTCCCAAGGTTGAAGTGCGCCAGCGCGTAATCCGGGTCGGCAGCCATAGCGCGCCTGTAGTACAACTCGGCTTCTTTCAGCTTGCGCATCCGAAACGCAATCGTCCCCAGATTCACCAGCGCTCCTGAGGCATACGGGTTCAGTTCGATCGCTTTCCGATAAGCAATCAGCGCTTCGGTGACCGGCGCGCCGCTCTCTTCGAGCGCGAGGCCGACCTGGAACAGCGCTTCAGCCTGAACGGCATTATCCGCCGCGGTCGTCTTCGATTCTTTGGCCTTCGATTCCTTAGGAAAAGCGCGGAGCTGTTCAATTTCTTTCTTATCGAAATCGAACAGCAACTGACCGCTGATCGAGTCCATCTTCTGCCCGGAAACATGCACCGCGATACGTTTGCCTTCCGCGGTGATGCGCAGCTGAGCCAGCGGACGGTCGAATTCTTTCAGACGGCTGCGCAGAGCCGCAATCGCAAGGTGGATTTGCCGCGGCGTGATATCGAACTCGCGCAGCTTCTTGAGCGTCTTGAGCGCGAGCATGTCTGCGAAGCCGAACGTCTGCGATGAGTTGACAAACCCCTGCTTTTCCCAGGCGCGCAACTGCCGCTCGCTCACGCTCAGCATCCTGAGAACATCCTGGCGGCCGTATCCCGATTGCTCTGTAGCTGCCATCGCGTATGTTTCAATTTTCAGCCAGTGGCTTGGGATAAGTCCAGCGCGGCCGCCGGTATTCTCGTCACGACGGAATTCGTGACCCAGCCGGGACCGGGTTCAGCAGGACCTGGCAGCGCAGCACTTCGGCCACGCTCCAGGCCTGCGCGATGCAGGCGCGCGGCGTGTGCGGCTCTTCCGCGTCGAACACTTCGCTGATCGAGCCGATGCACGCCTCGCTGAGGTGCGGCCCGAAGCCAGCCAGGAATCCGCGCGCTTCTTCGCAGACGGTCTGGATAAACCTTCAGCCACGCGTCGATGAACGGACCGATCAGCCAGCCCCAAACCGTGCCCTGATGGTAGGCGGCATCGCGCGAACGCAAATCGCCGTCGTACCTGGGCTTGTAATCGGGACTGCCGGGCGCGAGCGAGCGCAGGCCCACCGGAGTGAGAAGGCGCGTCCTGGCCGCATCCAGCACGGCTTGCCAGCGAGCCCGATCGAGCACAGGATGCGTCAGCGAAATCGCAAACAGCTGGTTCGGACGGCAGGCGGGATCGTCGCCCGGATGATTGTTCGATGCATCGCCGTCAACCACATCGAACAGCCAGCCGGTCTCCGCATTCCAGAAGCGCCGGTTGAACGAATCGCGCGCCCGGTCCGCCAGACTTCCGAAACGCCCTGCCGCTTCGGCGCCCTGTTCTTCACTGACCCACGCCTTCGAGCAGCCGCAGCGCGTTGTACCAGAGCGCATTGATTTCGACGGCCTTGCCTCGCCGCGGCGTTACCACCCAGTCCCCGACCTTCGCATCCATCCAGGTGAGCTGATACCCCTCCTGTCCCTGATGCAGCAAGCCGTCCGCCGGATCGACGTGGATACCGAAGTGTGTACCCCGAACATGGTGGTCGACGATATCGATCAGTTTAGGCAGCAGCACCCGGAGCGTCAGGCGATCGTTCGAAACGGCCAGGTAGCGCGAGAGCGCGTGGAAGAACCAGAGCGTCGCGTCGGCGGTGTGATACAGCCCTTCCTGCTGGCCTTCGGGGAACATGTTGGGGATCAGGCCGTCTTTGATGTACTGCGCAAACGTGCGCAGAATCCAGCCCGCTTCCGTCACGCGGCCCGTCGCCAGCGTCAGGCCTTCGAGGCTGATCATGGTGTCGCGGCCCCAGTCTGTAAACCAGTGGTAGCCGGCGATCACGGTCCGCAGTTCCTCGCCCGCGGCATGTGCGCGCGCGGCGTCTTCGGTGCGGCCCGTCGGAGTAATCAGGAACTGGTCCGCCGCAAGCGTCAGCTCCGCGCCGAAGCCGTCGCGGGCAGCCGCGTTTGCCTGATACGACCAGCGATTCACGTCTCCCGTATTCAGCGGCCCGCCGCTTGCTTCAGGCGCAAGCGAGCGCACAACGTCCCAGGCTTCTGTGGACGCGACGAACGTCTGCTGCTCACCGGGCCTCAGATCGAAGCGGAAATAACCCGGGCTCCACATCGACCCCTGCGACTCGTACCCTCGCGTCTGCTCGGTGCGAAACAAGATGTTATCGATGATTTTCCGGTCGGCCGTGAAAGGAATCGACGGGACACACGCCATGCGCAAAGAGGGGCATGTCGTCCCCGCGGCGCACACCTCGTAGCATTCATCGGTCACCGTGAGGACGTACTTCTTCGCCAGCGGCGTGCTCACCTGCGCGTCATGCGAACGGAAATGGATGCCTGGGCGCAGCGCAAGCCGGATGGCCTCGGGACCGGAAAGCAGGCGATACGTCACGTGAACCGTGTTCTGCCGGTACACCATGAACACGCGCTTTTCAAGAACGAAGCCGCTCAGTTCGTAGCGCCAGACGGGCAGCCCGCCTTCGAGCCTGAAAGAGCGCGGCGCGAGAGTGCCGGGAGGGTCCACGCCGATGAGTTCGTTCGGGCCTGTGAAATAGACATCCCGATTCGGCAGGCGAATGCGTTCCGAGAGCGCGTTGAGCGTCATCGTGCGGCCCAGGGGATTCGGCAGCGCGGCGATCAGCAGGCCGTGATAGCGCCGTGTCAAAGCGCCCGCAACAGTCCCTGAGGCGTACCCTCCCAGGCCGTTGGTGACCAGCCATTCTTCGTTCAGGTGTGGATCGCCGTCGTTGACGCGCAGATCCGCGTGAGCCAGCGTTCGTACCGGAAGTGCCATTTTTATGTATTTCCCTCAACAGGTGCGGGTTTCAGGACCACGGCGGAATGCCCGGCCACCCGCCAGTTTTCTTTCGAATCCGGCGGGAATGTTCCGGTGCCCCCGTACTTCGGGTCCTCGCTCGACCATGCACGGCACCCACCGATTCTCCCAGGGCGGAGCAAGCAGCGGTTCGGGCGCGGGGTCCAGGTGAAGATCGCGCCCCAGATTCACGATCAGCAGACGGTCTCCGTGTTCCGCGCTGAAATAGCGCAGTAAGAAAGCGTCCTGCGAGAGGACAGCCCCATCCATGCCCCGATGCTGCGGCCGTGAGAAAACCGGGTCTTCGCGCCGCAGCCGGATCAGGTCTTTGTACAACGCGTAAACGGCAGCGTTCTTCGTCCGCTCAGAGAAGTCGAGTTTGGAATTCCGGAAAACCGCGGGATCGCCAGGGTGTACCACGCGGTCCTGCAGTTCAGATTGCGCCAGGCTTCGGAACTGAGTCAGGAACTTCTTGCGGCCCTTGTTGATTTCATCGCACAGCGGAGCCTCGTGATCGCAGAAATAAAGGAACGGGCGTGGTCGCCCCGAATTCCTGTCCCTGAAAGAGCATCGGGGTGCCTGGCGAAAGCATCAGCAGCGCGCTCATCGCGCGGTACATGGCCGGACCGGTGAGAACATTCGGCCGTTCTCCAAACGCCGTGTTGGCCACCTGATCGTGATTCTGAATAAACGTGATAAAGTTCCACGGCGCAAGGTCGAGAGCCGGGGTTCCGCGCCGCTTTTTCTGCCACTTATACCGCTGCCCCTGATACAGGTACCCGTATTTTGCCGCTGAAATCAACTCCTGCGGCGACCCGGCATAATCCGTGTAATACGCCTCCCTGCCGCGCAAGCATGGCCACAAGGGCGCTGTGGTGGAAGTCATCGTTCCACAGAGCATCGATGCCGTAGCCGCCCGCGTCGATGGGCCTTACAAGCCTTGTGTGCTGCGGCTCGTTTTCGGCAACGATGTAGATCTTTCGGGAGCCCGCCGCCTGCCGCGCGCGCTTCGTCAGGGCCGCCAGAATGTGCTCTTCGCTCGTATCGTGGATGTCCTGAGTCGCATCGAGACGCAGCCCGTCGAAGTGAAATTCTTCGATCCAGTAAACCGCGTTATCCAGAAAGAATTCGCGGCATTCGGGCGATGAGAAGTTGATCGCTTCGCCCCAGTCGTTCTTGAAGCGGTCTGTGAAATAGTCCTCAGCGAACGCTTTCAGGTAATTGCCGTCCGGTCCGAAATGGTTGTAGACCACGTCGAGGATAACGGCCACCCCGAGCGCGTGCGCGTCGTCGATAAAGCGCTTTGCATCGTCCGGCGGCCCGTAATGATGGTGCGGCGCGAACAGATTGACGCCGTCGTAACCCCAGCCCCACCGGCCGCCGAATTCGGCGATCGGCATGAGTTCGATGACCGTGATCCCGAGCGACGCAAGTTCAGGCAACTGAGCGCGCGCCGCTTCCCACGTGCCTTCCTGCGTGAAAGTCCCCAGGTGCAGTTCATACACAACGTGCCCCTCGGACCCAATGCCTGGCCACGCCTTATCCCTCCAGACAAACGCGTGCGGATCGACCACCTCCGAAGGTCCGTGCGGCCCTTCAGGCTGGAAGCGCGAGCGCGGATCGGGGTAAAGACGGTCGTCGTTATCGAGCTTAAAACGATAGCGGGTACCGGGGCCTGCGGAAGCGGAGGTACCCGCAAAATAGCCGCCTGGCTGCGGAGTGAGTTCGGTGGTTTCGCCGTCCAGAACCAGATGAACGGTTTTACGCTTTGGCGCCCACACACGAAATTCGATAGCCAATGGTTTCAGAGTACTTCAGAGCCTATGATTTCAATCCCGGCTATTTGAGACCGACATAAACATCTACCAGACCGTCGAGCTGGTTGGCAGCGCGCGCGTCATAGAGCTCGAAATCGGCTTTGTAAGCCCGGCCTTTTGCTTCGGACCAGATGCGTTGCCACACCTGCGGGACAACGGTCGGCAGCGGCCCGCGTTCCGACGTATAAACCTGGTAATTTCCACCGGGAACCTGTCTCGTAACCACCCCTGCGGGCGCAGAAGCCGCGCGCGGCGTTTTCGACCCGATGAAATATGTATAGGGCCCGTGTTCGTCGGACTCATAGTCCGTATACACGACGTAGATGCTCGCGGCGGGCGGGAATTCCGTCACGTAACGGCCCCACAGCGCGGGAATGATACCGTGGCCGCTCATCTCCGCCGCGTTCGTTGTCCGCGCTTCAATGCCCGTGAGAGAGAAGCCTTCCACCGCTACAATGCCCATAAAGACAGAATAGGACAGGCCTTGTTCGGGCCTGTCCTGTCTGCTGAAACGTAACGAAGATTTAGAACTGATTCCAGAGGTACTGGTTGTAAACCTCGTGGTGATACTGAATTTCCGGAGATTTCACAACCGTACCGAGCAGGCGGGCGCAACGGTCTGCGGAAGCCTTTTTCAGATCGAGGTAACGGTCCTTCACTTCCTCGCTGAACATGGTGGTCGTCCAGTCGGCCTTGCGGAAGTTGTCCATCGCGTCGTAGATGTTGTCCGGCAGGAAGCGCTTGGCGCTGCGGAGATTCGGGATGTTCGCGATGCTGCCGTCGAGACCCGTCTTGAACACGCTGTAAAGCACCATGTATGGATTCGCATCCGGCGCCACCGCGCGAACTTCAATGCGCGAGCTCTTCTCGTTCCCGATCGGGACGCGAACCATGGAACCGCGATCCACCGCCGAAGCGATCAGCTGATTCGGCGCTTCGAAGTGCGGATCGAGCCGGCGATAAGCGTTGACGCTCGGGTTCAGCACCAGACAGAGATCGTTGCCGTGGCTGATGACTTTATCCACGAACTCCCAGGCAAACTTGCTGATCTTTTCTTCGCCCTGCGGATCCCAGAACAGGTTCTTCTTGCCCTTGCGTCACCGATACGTTGGTGTGCATGCCGCTGCCGTTCACGCCCACCACCGGTTTCGGCAGGAAGCTCGCGGTCAGGCCCATATTGCGCGCAACCTGACGGCAGAGGAACTTGTACAGCTGAATCTGGTCCGCCGCGGTCACGACATCCGAATAACTGTAGTTGATTTCGAACTGCGACGGAGCGACTTCCGGATGGTCCTTCTCGTTTTCAAAGCCCATCGCCCGCTGCACTTCCGCCGCGCGGTCGATGAACGTGCGGAGCGTGTCGCCAGGCAGCGAGTGATAGTAGCCGCCCGTATTCACGTATTCGAACTTGCCGGTCTCGTGGTACGTGCGCTCGGCATCGAGCCCCTTAAACAGGAACCCTTCGATTTCGTTCGCGGCGTTCAGCGTGTATTCGTTTTTGTCAAACTGCTGCTCGAGCATACTGACTTCAGAACGCCGCGCATATCGCCGATGTACGGTCCGCCCTGCTTGTCGATGACTTCGCCGAACACCAGAACTTTCCCTTCGCCGAAGAAATCCGCCGGCGTCCAGTAGAACGCGTTCCAGTCCATGTTCAGCCGGAGATCGCTTTCTTTCTGCGCCGTAAAACCGCGAATCGAGGAACCGTCGAACGTCAGATTGTCATAGCTCTTAACGAGGAACTTCTTGTCGTAATCGAGCATGTGCAGCCGGCCTTCAAGATCGCTGAACATCACGCGTTACGGCCTTGATCCTCTTTTCGTCGGTCAGGTACTTCAGGCGCTCTTCCTGAACTTTTTCGATCGGAACGCGCTTCGATCTCGCTGCTCTTTGGCTTTGAGGTTCAGTTCCTCTAATTGGCCGTAGGGCAGGCTGAGAAAATCCGTCAGTTGATTTGACATTGCTCTCCGTTTGGATGTAGGGAAAAACTTAGTATCTGTGAAATACCGTCAGCCTGGCAATCGCTTATTTTTATTGGGCAGATAAAGAATCACTCGAGATACTCGTAGGCCGGCAGGGTCAAAAAATCGCTGAAATCTCCCGAGAGCATCATCCGCTCGAACAGTTCCGCCGCAACCCGGTACTTGCCCTTGCTGAAGCGTTCTTCGCCGGCGCGGCCGCGCATCTTCTCCAGTTCTTCGCCAATGGTCTGCTTCACAAGGTCAGGCGTAACCGGACGCCCATCGTCCAGCTTCGCGCCGTGCTTTGCCCATTGCCAGACCTGCGCGCGCGAAATCTCCGCCGTAGCCGCGTCTTCCATCAGATTGTAGATAGGAACGGCGCCGTTCCCGCGCAGCCACGCCTCAAGGTACTGGATGCCGACGTCGACGTTCAGCCGCAGACCGGCTTCGGTGATCGTGCCCTGCGGCACGGCCAGCAGATCTTTCGCCGACACATGAACGTCTTCCCTCTTGCGGTCGATCTGGTTCGGCTGCGGCATGTATTCGTCGAACACCTGTTTCGCAACGCCAACCAGACCTGGGTGCGCCACCCACGTGCCGTCGTGACCCGCCTTCACCTCGCGGAGTTTGTCCTGCCGCACTTTCTCAAGCGCGCGGTCGTTCGCTTCCGGATCGTTCTTAATCGGAATCTGCGCCGCCATTCCGCCCATCGCGTGGATACCGCGCTTGTGGCACGTCTGGATCAGCAGATCGACGTACGCCGCGAGGAACGTGCACGGTCATCGTGACCTGCGCGCGATCCGGCAGCATGAATTCCCTGTGGTTGCGGAACTTCTTAATGAAGCTGAAGATGTAATCCCAGCGTCCGCAGTTCAGGCCGGCTGAATGGTCGCGAAGTTCCCACAGAATTTCGTTCATCTCGAACGCGGCCAGAATCGTTTCGATCAGAACCGTGGCGCGCACGGTACCCTGCGGGATTCTCAGATAATCCTGCGCGAACACGAAGACATCGTTCCAGAGCCGCGCTTCCAGATGCGACTCGAGCTTCGGCAGGTAAAAATAAGGGCCGGAGCCCCGCTGAATCAGTTCAGCGGCATTGTGGAACATAATACAGACCGAAATCGAACAGGCCGCCTGAGATCGGCTGGCCATCCACAGGAAAATGCTTTTCGACCATATGCCAGCCGCGCGGACGCACCAGCAGCACCGCGGTCTTCTCATTCAGCTTGTACTGCTTGCCTTCAGGGCTGCTGAACGAAATCGTGCGGCGAATGGCGTCCGAAAGATTGCGCTGGCCTTCGATCAGATTGTCGAGCGTGGGGGCGTTGGCGTCTTCGAAATCCGCCATGAACATCATCGCGCCGGAGTTCAGAGCGTTGATGACCATCTTGCGGTCGGTTGGACCGGTGATCTCGGTGCGCCGGTCTTTCAAATCCGCCGGGATCGGCGCCACGGTCCAGTCGGATTCCCGGATCTGCCTCGTCTCTTCGAGGAAGTCCGGCAGTTTGCCTTCATCGATTTCCTGCTGGCGAACGGCGCGGCGCTCCAGCAGCGCCACCCGGCGGTCATTGAATTTTCGGTGCAGCGCCTGAAGAAATTCCTGCGCGGCGGGTGAAACAATCTGAGCGTCGATCAATTCCGGCCCCACAGTCCGGGGGTTCCGCACATTCCGGCAGGGCACGAACCGCCGCACATTTCGCTGGATGAGGAGGATGAAGACTGACGCCGAACCGGCTCGCGGCGCAAACGTCGAGAATTCCTGTGTCAGGTGTCTTTGTCCGCAGGAGGGGCAACCGGCGGCGAGTACATCGTCAGTGCGGCGCACCAGTTTTTCGAACTTATTGCCGCAGGCTTCGCAGGCGTATTCGTAAATCGGCATAGGTAACCCAATATTATCGGATTGTGTGTTACGCCCTGCTTCTGATCGCGCTGGTTGTGCCCGGGATGCGTGCGGAACAGGTTACCGTGGCAGCCGCGGCGAATCTTTCCGAAGTATTTCCGCTCGTCGGGCAGGCGTTCGAGGCGGCGACGAAGATCCACGCGAGCTTCAGCTTCGGATCGACCGCGCAGTTGTCGCAGCAGCTTGAGAACGGCGCTCCGTTCGACGTTTTCGCCGCGGCGGACACCGAACACATTGACCGGCTGATCGCGCAAAACCTCATGCTTCGGGAAACCCGTAAGGTCTACGCGACTGGCGTGCTGGCGCTGTGGTTCCCCGCGCGGCCAGGCGCCCTGCGGGATCTCGCGCTGCCCTGGGTGCGCACCATTGCTGTAGCCAAACCCGAGCTTGCTCCCTACGGCCAGGCCGCCATCGAAACGCTTCGCAACTCGGGATTGCTCGAGCGGGTCAGGACAAAGCTCGTCTACGCGGGAAATATCGGAATGGCGCGGCAGTACGGCGCCTCCGGCAATGCGGATGCGGTGTTCACCGCCTATTCCCTCGTGCTGAATGAGCACGGGCGCGTAATCCGGCTCGATGAGTCGCTGCATCGGCCGCTCGCGCAGGCGGTGGGCGTGGTAAGCCGGTCCGGCAACCGCCAGGCCGCCGACCGCTTCATTGCCTTCCTGCTGGGCCCCTCAGGCAGGCAGCTCCTTCGAAAATACGGCTATCGCTAACATACGAAGGAATGGAACTCATCAAATTGAAACCTGCGTTGCGGGCGAGCACGCTCGAACGGCGCCGCAGACTCAAAATGGCCCGTTCCGCCCATGCCTACGTTCGCGGTAACACGCTGAAGTTCTACGAATGGCTTGAAGGGCAGACGAACGGACGGCTGCCCGACGGCCCTTCCGTCTGGATTTGCGGCGATTGCCACGTGGGCAACCTTGGCCCCGTCGCGAATGCGAAGGGCCGCGTCGAAATCGAAATCCGCGATCTGGATCAAACGGTCATCGGCAACCCCGCGCACGACCTCATCCGGCTCGGACTTTCCCTCGCCATGGCCGCGCGCGGATCGGATCTGCCCGGCGTCACCACCGCGCGGATGCTGGAACAACTGATGCAGGGCTACGAATCGGCCCTCGGCTCCGAGCCCGTACCCGACGATGTACCGGACCCGGTGAAGAAAGTGCTCAAACAGGCGCTGCACCGAAAATGGCGGCACCTCGCCGAAGAGCGCCTCGAAGACGTCAAGCCCTCGATTCCGCTCGGCAAATCCTTCTGGCCTCTGAAGCGCGATGAAAAACGGGAGATTGCAGGAATTTTTCAGGACCCGGCGCTGCACAAGCTGGTCACCTCGCTGCATGGCCGGGCCAGTGAGGATGAAGTCCGCGTCCTCGACTCCGCTTACTGGATGAAGGGGTGCAGTTCGCTGGGCCACCTGCGGTACGCGGTTCTGCTCGAAGTGGGAGAAGGCAGTTACCGCGATGGCGGGCTGTGCCTGATGGATATTAAAGAGGCCGTGAAGGCAGCGGCGCCGCGTACCGCCCGTGCCACCATGCCCCGCGATAACGGCAAGCGGGTTGTGGAAGGCGCGCGCAACCTCTCGCCGTTTCTCGGCGCGCGAATGATGCCGGGACGTTTTTTCGAACGCTCCGTAGTCATCCGCGAACTCATGCCGCAGGATCTGAAGCTCGATCTGGACCGGCTGACCTGCGACGAAGCAGTGTCCATCGCACGGTTTTTAGCGGCGGTCGTCGGCAAAGCCCATGCTCGCCAGATGGACGAAGCCGGGCGCGCCCACTGGAAAACGGAGATGAGCCGGAACCGCTCAAAGACGCTCGATGCGCCTTCCTGGCTCTGGTCGAGCGTCGTGGAACTGGTTGCGAGCCATGAGATCGCCTACCTCGAACACTGTCGGAAATACGCGAATCAGGCGGCCTGAATCGAGATATCGTCGAACGAGATACCGGGCACCGCAAGCAGTTTCGCAATCGCCTTCTGGCGATACCGGAAGATGGCCCGCAACTGGTGCTTCACCATCGCGGCGTGCGCAATTCGGCCCAGCACTCCGAGTGGAAGCCGGTAACGCACGCGGTCACGAATGACCACGCCCTGGGCGGTCTCTTCAAACGCGTGCTCGTGATGCCAGAGCGCGTAAGGTCCACGGGCCTGTTCGTCGGCGAAGAAGGTCGGCGGATGGTACGCCGTGATCAGGGTCTTCCACTTCATGGGCAATCCGATCCACCGGATAATGTAGTCGATTTCCGCTCCCTGCCTCATCCTGACGCTGTCCGGATCGACAATTCTGAAGCTTAGCCATGGAGGCGTAATCTTCGCGAGATTGCGCGGGTCTTCGAACAGCCGAAAGATGACCTCCAGCGGCGCGGGGGCAAGCATGGAGCACTCAAGCTGATACGTCTGGGGCACAGTTCTTGAGACGTTCGCGCCAAATGGTTCGGCTTAATTTGTGTGATACCGTGACCTGCCGAACAAAGCCCTGCGGGATACGTGACCGCGTTACTGACCCGAATCCCGCGCTTTTCGCCCGGGTTGAGATGGCCCGGACGTTGCTGGGGCGCTCACGCGGGAATTGGATAACTTGCTTCGCACCGAAGTGACCTTAACCGCGCTGCCGGCAGCCTTCACATTGACCCCGGGTGAGGTGCCGACGATCGACGATGTCAGAGTATCCGACGCGACGATGTTCTGCAATCCCGGAGTGTTGAACGTCACCTGAAAATTTCCCGTCCCGGCACTCAGCGCCGCATCCGCGGGCAATGTAGCATTCGGATCGCTGCTGGTCAGATGGATGGTGTCCGTGAACGTGGTCGCCGGAGCGCCGTTGAAATCGAGCGCCGTGATCGTGAACGTGACCGCCTGTCCGACAGGAATAGAGTCGACATTCGGCGACACCACGAGCGTGGTACCCAGACCGGGAACGGCAACCGGGAAAGTAACCACATTGCTCACAAACGCCTGCTGCGCGATAGTGAGTTGCGTGGCGGCATTCGCCCCTATACCCGAGTTCAGCAGGAACTGCACGTAGTAAACCCCCACCGTCCCCGGAACCACGCCCACGCTGACAGGATTCGCGCTCGTGCCCCCCGTCAGGATGGAATCGACCGGCGTCGCCAGCGGATACGCGGAACCGCCCGCGAACACCTGACCTGTGTCCGCCGATGCCGGGCTCGTAACACCCAGACCCGTGGCGAAAACGTACAGCATTTCCCCGGGCACCGCCGGATTGCTGTCAGTCACAAGCGAGCCCTGCACGTTCGAGCAGCACAGGGTTGGGTTGTAGGCCGTCAGCAGCAGCAAAGCGCCCGCCGTATTGGTGGAAGCGGTTGAGACGCTTACCGTCACGGTTGTGCCTTCACCCTGCGGACCGGGATTGATCGCCGTCAGGGCAATGCGCGAATACTCGTTCGCAACCGTCGCATACACGTTCGGATCGGGCGCTGAATTGATCACCGAGATCAGAGCGTCCCGGATCGAACTCAGCGTATCCGTCGACAGCACGGTGTAGTTGTAAGTTTTGGAACCGATATTGATCGTTGCGATATCGCCCGCCTGCACTGACCCGTCAACTCCGACCAGATCGAAGGCGCTGCTCGACCCGTGGTAAACGATGCCGCGGCGTGGATCGCTGCCGGGCAGCGCGAAAATGCCCGGGTTCTGCGGCACAATGGTGGACGCAACCGGCGTTGTAACTGTCACCGTTCCGTCGGCATGCTGGTTCCTCAGATAGATGCTGACGCTGTTCCGATCGGCCGCTTCATTGGCCATCTGAGCGTTGATCTGAGTGGGCGAAACGAACAGCAGCGGCGCCGCCACCCCGTCTACATACAGCGTGCAGCCGCCCAGACTGAAAGCCACGTAAGGCTGGGTGAGATCGGCGGAAGCCGACGTATCGCAGAGATTTTGCCCGCTCACCTCAATGACCGTGCCGGGCGCGATCTGCGATGGATTCTGCAGATAGATATTCAGAGTCGAGCCGCTGGCCGTAGAAGCGATCAGCGCACTGGTCGATACGGCCGTCGCAAGCGTAATATTGCCGCCCGCTGCGCCTGGTGAGCGCGCAGTCAGCACTACGGCGAGGGCGGAAAGGTTCGCGCTCGCGATGACGTCTTTATTGGGCCCTTTATTAATCAGCGCCACCAGCCCCTGAACCACCGTCTCGAGCGTATCTTTCGCAGCGATCGTATAGGTGTAAGCTGTCCCGTTCACCGTAATGCTGACGGTGTCTTTAGCCTGAATGCTCCCCGTGATAGTCACGGAACCGAGAGCCGAAATTTCAAGACTGGCCGCGTTCCGAATCCCGTTGATCGGAATATTCTGAATGGCGGGTGAATACACCACAACCCGGCGGTTGTAGCCGTCCGCCACGTAAAGGTTCGTCACCCCGTCCCACGCAAGTGAGGTGGGCGTCTGGAACGCATTCGTTCCGTCCGGATTCGAACCCGTGTTGTCGCTGAACTCATCCGGCTGCCCCAGGATAATGTCCGCGCGCGTTCCGCTTTTGGTCGGAATCGTATTGAAAATCAGCACACGGTCGTTCCCCCCGTCGGCAACGAAAAGGCGATTCCCGGCGGCGATCGCGAACCGTGGAAACGAAAGAGTTGCCGCGCAGCGTTTCGGGAACAGCGGCGTAGACGTTGTCGTATCGACATCGTTCGACTGACAAAGCACCGGCGTGGCCCCGATCGGATTGTTATCCGCATCGAGCTTGTCTCCCGTCGTGTTGACGCTGTTGTTATCCACCGCCGAAACCAGATCGGGCTGACCGAGCGCGACGTCTGCCGCCGCTCCGTTCGAGGTCGGGATCGAGTTGAAGATCAGCACGCGGTTCTGGCCCAGATCTGCAACGAACAGGCGGGTTCCATCCGTGCTGACAGAAACCGGGCTCTGCATATTATTCGCGGCCGTGGTCGGCTGCGAAGCGGTGAGATCCGGCTGCACAAAAGCGGTAAAGCTGGCCTGCCCCACCACAACATCTGCGGCAGCTTTGTTCGCCGTCGGAATCTTGTTATAGATCAGGACCCGGTTGTCCTGCGTATCGGCAACGAACAGCTTGCCGTTCGCAATCCAAAGCCCTTCAGGACCTCGCAGCGACGTTTGCGTCGGCGGAACGGAGGTGCCGTTGTGCGTGAAATCGGCTTGACCGATCACCACATCGGCGGGTTGGCCATTGCGGGTCGGCAGGTTGAGCCAAATCAAAATCCGGTTATTATCTGTGTCGGCGATGGCAAGGACTTTGCCGTCCGTCGCAATACCCGTGGGGCTGCGCAAACCGGTGGAGCTCAGGTTCGCATTGGTGGTAAGGAAATCCGGCTGACCCAGCACCAGGCTCGCGGCGCCCCGGCACGCCCCGCACGTACTCCCGACGATATCTGGCCGGTCAGTGGGCGAGGGATACGTATTGATATCGCTGAAGCGCAGCACACGATTGTTATTCGGTGTCGAACCCAGGCGATTGGCATCCGAAACCCACAGAATTCCGTTCGCAATCGCGACGCCCGAAGGCGACCCGATGAGCTGGTTCGTGGCGCCGAAATCGGCCAGCGTAAAATTCTTTTGCCCGATTACAAGGCGGGCGGCCTGGCCTGTGTTGAAATCGGCTGTGGAATTGGCGGTCTGCCCGGAGCACACTGCGGCGGCACCGGCCAACAGGGTAAGGGCGCGGAAATACGTCATCTTATATGAGAGAGAAACCACAGTATATCAAGCATGTCAGGGACCGCGCCCCTTGTGCCAGACTGACAGGCAATGGAACCGGTTCCCATGGAAATCACGCCTGACGAAGTAAAGGCGAAAATTGAGGCGGGCGAGGCGCTCAGGATCGTCGATGTGCGCGAGCCCTATGAGTTCGCCATTTGCAGCATTGAGGGGTCGGAACTGATGCCGATGGCGTCTATTCCGCAGAAATGGCGCGAGTTGGATGACGCGGGCCCGCTCGTCGTCGTCCTCTGCCATCACGGCGTCAGAAGCTTGTCCGTTGTCGATTGGCTGCGCCGCCAAGGCCTCGCGAACTGCGCCAGCATGAGCGGTGGAATCGACCTCTGGAGCCTCACCGTCGATCCTTCGGTCCCGCGCTACTAACCGGCAAACCGGGCTAATGAGCCACATGCGTGGCGCCCGCGGCACGGCGGCCCGCCCTCAGTTCCCGATTAAACTAAAGACCGTGGCACTCAAAGAGCGGAGTCTGGGCAAGCGCGCCGCGTTCCTGCTTCCGTCGCTGAAACTCAAAGACCGGAACGAATCCGGAACTGCAATCGAACAGGACGTCCATCGTTTTCTCATCGAACAGTTCGGCGGCTACACTGCGACCGTCGGCAACCTCTTCGGCTACTGGAAAGACGCCCAGGGCAACGATTCCTACGGCGAGCACCGGCTCTTCACAGTCGCGCTCCAAGACGAAGCCCGCCTCCCCGCCCTCAAACAGTACCTCGGCAACCTCGCGACTCAAATGGGCGAAGAGTGCATCTACTTCGAAGCGGGAGACTCCGTCATCCTGGTTTACGCCGGATGAAAATCGCCTGGCGCTACCTTCTCTGCACCGTCGCTCTCTTCGCCATCGTCCTGCTGAACGCGCGCGGCCTGAAGATCAACGCCACCACCGCCGCCCTCTACATGCTCCTCCTTGTCCTCGGAGCGGCTACGCGCTGGGGCCTCGCCGAATCCATTTACACCTCCGCCGCGGGCGTCCTGATTTTCAACTTCTTCTTCCTCCCGCCCATCGGAACCTTCACCATTGCCGACCCGGAAAACTGGGCCGCGCTGTTCGCCTTCCTCGTCACCGCATTCACAGCCAGCAAGCTTTCCTCGAACGCCAAGCGGCGCGCTGAAGAGGCTCTGACCGGGCGCCACGAAATTGCCCGCCTCTACGAACTCAGCCGCGCGCTTCTGATGGATGAAGGTCATGACGCCGTTCGGCATTCCGTCATGCAGGCCGGCCAAATCCTGCAGCTTGCCGGCATTGCCTTCTACGACACAGCGGCCAATCGGACCTACGGGACTGTCGAAGAATCGTTCGTCTCGCCCGCTGAAATGACCCAAGTCGCGCAGACCGGAGAAGCCATCCTCCGGCATCCCGCAGCCGTCATTCCCGTGCGGCTCGGCAGCCATGTGATCGGCAGTCTCGCAACCGTTTCAGCAAGACTCACCCCGGCCGTACGCGATTCCGTCGCGAGCCTCCTCGCCATCAACTACGAACGCGCCAACGCCCTCAAACGGGCCGCCGCCGCGGAAATCGCAAAGCGCAATGAGGAATTCAAATCATCGCTGCTCGACGGCCTCGCCCACGATCTCAAGACCCCGCTCACCGCCATCCGGACCTGCGTAACCCATATGATCACCATGCCTCCCCGCACTGAAGAAGTGCGCGTGGAACTGCTCAGCATCATCGATCAGGAATCGCAAAGGCTGCAGGCAACCATCACCGAAGCCATCGAGCTCGCCCGGATCGAATCCCGCGAACTGCACCTCGAGCGCGAGACCATCGCCGCTGTCTGAGCTGATCGGCTCCGCTCTCAGCGAACTGCGGGACGAGGACACCGCGCGCTATTCAGTGGACGGCCCCAACGATGCAGCGGTCACGCTCGACGTAACCCTGATGCGCAAGGCGCTGCTCCAGGTTCTCGAGAACGCAAAGAAGTACGCACCGCCTTCCTCGCCCATCAGAATCGAATTCGCACTCAGCGGCGATACATTGTCCATCACCACGCTCGACCGGGGCCCGGGCTTTCATCCCGACGACCTCGACCGCATTTTCGAAAAGTTCTATCGCGGCCGCCGCCGCGCGCAACAAGTAGAAGGAACCGGCATGGGTCTCGCCATTGCACGGGGTATTATCGAAGCTCATGGCGGAAGCATCCGTGCTCAAAACCGTGAAGGCGGCGGCGCCTCTCATCCGAATGACCCTCCCGCTCGACGCGCGCAGACAATGAATACGGCAACCATCCTGGTGGTTGACGACGAGCCGCAGCTGCGCCGCGCCATGAAGGCAACGCTCACCGACCTCGGTTACTCGGTGCTCGAATCGAAGACCGGCGAAGACGCTCTCGAGACCCTCAGGCAGGGTGCCCCCGAACTGATTCTCCTCGATCTCAACATGCCGGGCATAGGCGGGCTTGAGACCTGCCGCGCCATCCGCGAATCGTCCGACGTCCCCATCATCGTGCTCTCGGTCCGCAACACGGAGCGCGACAAAGTGCAGGCTCTCGACGCCGGCGCGGACGATTACGTGACCAAGCCGTTCGGCATTCAGGAACTGCTGGCGCGCATCCGGGCCGCCATCCGGCGCGTGCCATCCTCCGGCGAAACCACGGGACCCATCGCCATCGGAGGCGAACTCGAACTCAACTTCGACGCCCGCCGCGTCACCCTAAACGGCCGCGTGGCGCGCCTCACCCCCAAAGAATTCGACCTGCTGAAATTTCTGGTGGACCATGCCAACAAGCCCGTCGCCCATCGGAAACTGCTGCAGACCATCTGGGGTCCGGATTACGGCGATGAAGTGGAATACCTGCGCGTCGTCGTGAATCAGTTGCGCAAAAAGATCGAACCCGTACCTTCCAAACCTAAATATCTGCTGACCGAGCCCTGGATCGGATACCGCTTCCTCATGCCCGGCAACTGAATAGACTCCTCATACGCTTCTTATGAATTTCTAATGGGTTCGGCCTTACTCTGCGGAAGGGTAACGAAAGCCCATGGGCGAAGCGAGACGACGGTTCAGTTGCGATTGCGCGGGAACAAACCGAACAACGGCTTGACCTCGTAGTCCCTTTTACAACCCCCGCATTAACGGCTGCGGCGCTTCAGGCCGCAAACCGGCTGGGCGCGGGACTTCATGTTTCAATCCGGCTGCTCAAAGTCCAGGTGGTGCCGTATCCGCTCGATCCGCGCCACTCGCCCGTCCCGCTGGAATTTCTGAAAGACCAGCTTCGGCACTTTCGTTCAGCGCTCCCGACCGACTGCGAGGTCAGGCTCTCAAGAGATTTTGAATCCGGCTTGACAGGCGCGCTGGGCGAGCAATCGGTCGTCCTGATCGCAACACGCAAACGCCCCTGGAGAACACGCACCGAACGCCTTGCCGCCTTTCTGCGGCGCGCCGGCTACACGGCGATTCTGGTGCCCGAAGGAACAAACAAAAATGCCTGACGTAATTTACTGCCTGCTGATGATCGGCTTTTTCATAGTGGCGTGGCTGTTCACCCTCGCCTGTGAAAAGTTGTAGCCGCTGGACAAGTCGCAAAGGAAAACGAAATGGAATATCTGCTTGCAGGACTGGTTTCAATCGCGCTCTGCATCTATCTGCTTTACGCGCTGCTAAGGCCCGAGAAGTTCTAAAGGAGAACCGCCAATGACCACAAACGGCTGGCTACAAATCGCGATCTTCTTTGCGCTGTATTGCGCTCTGCGCGAAACCGCTCGGAACTTTTATCGCCAACGTAATGGAAGGCCGAAAGAACTGGCTCACACCGGTCTTCGGGCCCTTCGAACGGTTGATCTACAAACTCTGCGGCGTGCGTCGCGACCCCGCGGGTCAGCCGGAAGAGCAGCACTGGACCCGCTATGCGGGCGCGCTGCTGGCCTTCAGCGCCTTCAGCGCGGCCTTACTCTATGCCATTGAAAGGCTGCAAGTCTTACTGCCCTGGAACCCGCTTGGCCTGAGCGCCGGACAATGTCAGTCCGGACCTCGGCTTCAACACCGCCGTCAGCTTCACCACCAACACCAACTGGCAGAGTTACGTGCCCGAAACCACCCTCAGCTACTTCGTGCAGATGGCCGGCCTCACCGTACACAACTTCCTCTCCGCGGCCGCCGGGCTCGCCATCGCCATCGCGCTGGTTCGCGGGTTCGCACGACAGTCCGTAAAGACCATCGGGAACTTCTGGGCCGATCTGACCCGATGCACCCTGTACATCCTGCTGCCCCTGTCCATCGTCGCCGCGCTGGTGCTGTGCTCCCAGGGCGTCATTCAGAACCTGCACGCCTACACCTCGGTCATAACGCTCGAAGGCGCGAAACAGACCATCGCGCAGGGCCCGGTCGCCTCGCAGGAAGCCATCAAAATGCTCGGCACCAATGGCGGCGGCTTCTTCAACGCCAACTCCGCGCATCCCTTCGAGAACCCCACGCCCTTCTCCAACTTGTTCCAGATGTTTCTGATCTTCCTGATTCCCGGCGCGCTCACTTACACCTTCGGCAAGATGGTGCGCGACACACGACAGGGCTGGGCGCTCTTCGCCGCCATGTCCGTCCTGTGGTTCGGCGGCGTGGTCGTTCGCCTATCACTTCGAGCAGAAGGGCACGCCGATGCTCGCGAAGGCCGGCATTGAAATGGCCGACACCGGCACCCAGACCGGCGGCAACATGGAAGGCAAAGAGACGCGCTTCGGCATTGCCAATTCGGCCCTCTTCGCCACCATCACCACCGACGCCAGTTGCGGCGCCGTCAACTGCATGCACGACAGCTTTACGCCGCTCGGCGGCCTGGTGCCGCTCTTCAACATCGAGCTCGGAGAAGTGGTGTTCGGCGGCGTCGGCGCGGGTCTCTACGGCATGCTGATGTTCGCGATCCTGGCCGTCTTCATCGCCGGCCTGATGGTGGGCCGCACGCCCGAATATCTCGGCAAGAAGATCGAGCAGAAGGAAGTCAAAATGGCGATGATCGCGATGCTGGTCCTCGCCGCGAGCATCCTGTTCTTCGCCGGCGCCAGCTCAGTGGTCGAGTTCGCGAAGAACAGCTTACTGGAACGCCCCCGGGCGCGGCCGCCGCGAATACCAACAACCCCGGCGCCCACGGCTTTTCGGAAATTCTCTATGCGTTCACCAGCGCCACCGGCAACAACGGCAGCGCCTTCGCGGGCATCAACGCCAACACCCCCTGGTACAACCTCACGCTTGGCCTCGCCATGCTGATCGGCCGCTTCCTGATGCTGCTGCCGCTGCTTGCCATTGCAGGTTCCCTGGCCGCCAAGAAGGCAGGTGCCCGTGTCCGCCGGAACCTTCCCCACACACGGTCCCCTGTTCGTCAGTCTGCTGGTAGGCGTAGTCGTGATCGTGGGGGCGCTGACCTACTTCCCCGCCCTCTCACTCGGACCCATTGTTGAACACCTGATGCAGTAAAGGAGCTCGAATCGATGTCAATCATTGTGCAGGATCCGGAAACGGAACAAAATCAGACAGCAGAGGTCGGCGATCCGACTGAGCCGGGCCTCGCGCGTGGCAAACGCGCCCGGCCCTTGTTCGATCCGCCCATCGTCCGGCGCGCCATTGTGGATTCCTTCGTCAAACTGAATCCCGCCACGCTCGCGAAGAACCCCGTCATGTTCGTCGTCGAAGTCGGGCGCGTTGCTCACGACCATCCTGATGTTCCGGACGCTCGCCGGCGGAGGCGCGCGTCGGCTTTGAAGCCCAGATCGCGGCATGGCTCTGGTTCACAGTCTTATTCGCCAACTTCGCCGAAGCCATGGCCGAAGGGCGCGGCAAAGCTCAGGCCGACAGCCTTCGCAAAACCAAGACGGACGCCATGGCCAGCAAGATCGGACTCGACGGCAAGGTGGAATCGATTGCCGCCTCCACCCTGCGCAAAGGCGATGTCGTCCTTTGCGAACCCAACGACATCATCCCCGGCGACGGCGATGTTATCGAGGGCATCGCCAGCGTCGATGAATCCGTGATCACAGGCGAAAGCGCCCCTGTCATCCGGGAATCGGGCGGCGACCGCAGCGCCGTCACCGGCGGCACCAAAGTCTTTCCGACTACATCAAGGTGAAGATCACGTCGAACCCCGGCGAAACGTTTCTCGATCGCATGATCGCCCTCGTCGAAGGCGCGCAGCGGCAGAAGACGCCCAACGAGATCGCGCTCAACATCATGATCGCGGGCCTCACCCTCATCTTCATGTTCGCCGTCATGACGCTCGCGCCCTTCGCGCAGTACAGCGTGGCGCAGGCGAAAGCGGGCTCCGTGCCCAGCATCATCGTTCTCGTCTCACTCCTGGTCTGCCTGATCCCAACCACCATCGGCGGCTTGCTTTCAGCCATCGGCATCGCCGGCATGGACCGCGTCATGCAGCACAACGTGCTGGCCATGAGCGGCAAGGCGGTCGAAGCGGCGGGCGACGTCAACACGCTTCTGCTCGATAAGACCGGCACCATCACCCTGGGCAACCGCCAGGCGGTCGAGTTCATGCCCGCCGACGGCGTTACCGAATCGCGAACTGGCCGATGCCGCGCAGCTTTCCAGCCTTGCCGATGAAACGCCCGAAGGCCGCAGCATCGTCGTGCTGGCGAAAGAGAAGTACGGACTCCGCGGGCGTGAAGTATCTGAGCACGAAGCCGAGTTCATCCCCTTCACCGCGCAGACCCGCATGAGCGGCCTCAACTTCGAAGGCCGCGCGATCCGCAAGGGCGCCACCGGTTCCGTGAAAGAGCACATCACCCAGCTCGGCGGCGTTTTTCCGCAGAAGGTGAACGAAATTGCGGATTCCATTTCACGCACCGGCGGCACTCCGCTCGTCGTCTCGGAAGACGCCCGCGTGCTGGGCGTCATCCACCTGAAAGACATCGTGAAGGGCGGCATGAAAGAACGCTTCGCCCAGATGCGCGTCATGGGCATCCGCACCGTCATGATCACCGGCGACAATCCCCTCACCGCCGCGGCCATTGCATCCGAAGCCGGAGTCGATGACTTCCTCGCCCAGGCAACTCCCCGCGACAAGCTCGATCTCATCAAGAAGGAACAGGCCGGCGGACGCCTCGTCGCCATGACCGGCGATGGCACCAACGACGCCCCCGCGCTGGCGCAGGCCGATGTCGGTGTCGCGATGAACACCGGCACCATGGCCGCCAAGGAAGCCGGCAACATGGTGGATCTCGACAGCAATCCCACCAAGCTCATTGAGATCGTCGCCATCGGCAAGCAGTTGCTCATTACGCGCGGCGCGCTGACAACGTTCTCGATCGCCAACGACGTCGCCAAATACTTCGCCATCATTCCGGCCATGTTCGCGGTCACGTATCCGGCGCTCAACAAGCTGAACATCATGCGCCTGCACACGCCTGAAAGCGCCATTCTCGCGGCGGTGATTTTCAACGCGCTGATCATCATTGCGCTGGTTCCGCTGGCCCTGCGCGGCGTCAAATACCGGCCGCTTTCCGCCGGCGCGCTGCTCCGGCGCAATCTGCTGATCTATGGGCTTGGCGGCGTGATCGCGCCTTTCCCGGGCATCTGGATCATCGATCGCATCTTAGGCATTCTGCATCTGGCATAAGGAGCTTCTACATATGTTCTCCGAACTCAAACCCGCGATTCTGATCACCATCTTCTTCACGCTGCTGACCGGGATTCTCTATCCGCTCGCGATCACCGGCGCGGCCCAGGCGATCTTTCCTCATCAGGCCAACGGCAGCCTGATTGAGAGCAAAGGCAAAGTGATCGGCTCCGAACTGATTGGCCAGACTTTCGCGAAGCCCGAATACTTTCATCCGCGTCCGTCAGCCGCGGGCGCCGGTTACGACGCGGCCAACTCCAGCGGGTCGAATCTTGGTCCCACGAACCCCGCGCTTTCCGACCGCCTGACGAAAGACGCGGCGCAGTTCCGCAAGGACAATCCGGATTTCACCGGCGCGATTCCCGCCGATGCCATCACCACCTCCGCCAGCGGTCTCGATCCCGAGATCACCCCGGCGAATGCCATGGCCCAGGCAGCACGCGTCGCAAAGGCCCGCAACATGTCACTCGATGCCCTCCAAAGGCTCGTCGCACAAAATACAGAAGCGCGTCAGTTGGGCGTCCTGGGCGAAGCCCGCGTCAACGTACTCCGGCTCAATCTCGCATTAGACAAGCAGTAACGCAATGGCTTCGAGAGACATCTGCAGACCCGATCCCGATGAACTCCTGCGAAGGATCCAGGCGCAGGAGACCGACCAGTCCCGCGGCCGCCTGAAGATCTTTCTCGGCTACGCTCCGCGCGTCGGCAAATCCCTGCGCATGTTCGACGAAGGCCGGCGCCGAAAATCGCGCGGCCAGGACGTGGTGATCGGGGCCGTACAGGCGAAAGGACTTGAGGATCTCGAGCCCGCCATTCGCGAGTTTGAAGTAGTCGGCGTGCCCGGAGTGCTCGATGTCGAAGCTATTCTGAAACGCAATCCGCAAGTGTGCCTGGTCGATGAACTGGCCCGCGACAATCCTCCCGGTAGCAGGCACGCTCACCGCTGGCAGGATGTGGACGAGCTCCGAAGTCATGGCATCAACGTCGTGGGCGCCGTCAATCTGCAGCATGTGCGTGAGCAGCAGGACGCGGTGGAACGCATCACCGGCCGGCGCGCTCCGAATTCCGTACCCGCCGGCTTTCTCGATTCAGCCGACGAACTCGTCGTGGTCGACCTTCCCGAAAGCGCCGCGAGCAATCTGACCCACCCGCAGTTAAGCGAACTCCGCGAACTGGCGTTGTTGCTCGCCGCGCAGGTGGTGGAAGAACAACTCCGCCGCTACATGGACGCGCACGGCATTCTGCAAAGCTGGGGCACGCAGGAACGAATTCTGGTCTGCATCACCCCGAGGAGCAGCGCCCGCGCCATGCTGGAATCCGGTGCGCGCGCCACCAGCCGCTTCCATGGCCAGATGCTGGCCGTCTATGTCAGGCAGGCCGATCTGTCGCGCGAGGGCGAAGAAACCATCGGTGACAATATGGATTACGCCCGCAAGCTGGGCGCGGAAGTTTTCGTGCTCGAAGGCAGCGATCCCATCTCCGTCATTCTCCAGTTTGCGCGCGAGCAGAGAATCACCCAGGTGTTCATCGGACACACACAGCATCCTAAATGGAAGTTCTGGGCGCCCACGCCCGTTGACCAGTTGATCGAAGCATCGGAAGGAATGGACGTGCGGCTGTTCCCGCACGCCTGATGCGCGGCAAACTCAAAATCTTTCTGGGCTACGCGGCCGGCGTCGGCAAGACCTACCAGATGCTGACCGAAGCACGGGCGCTGCGCGATCAGCGGTCGCGATGTGGTCGTTGCGTACTTCGAGCCGCACGGCCGTAAGGAAACCATCGCGCTTACCGATGGCCTTGAGTTCGTCCCGCGCAGGTCGTTCGAGCACCGCGGATCTGTCTTTGAAGACATGGACACAGCGGGCGTCATTGCCCGCCACCCTCAGGTAGCTGCGGTGGACGAGTTCGCGCACAGCAACGCTCCAGGCGCGGAACGCAGCAAGCGGTGGCAGGATGTTATGGCAATCCTCGACGCCGGGATCGATGTCCTCACGAGCCTTAATGTGCAGCACATCGAGAGCCTCAACGATCAGGTTTGGCACGTGACCGGAATTCGCGTTCGCGAGACCGTACCTGACTGGGTGATTCAGGAAGCGGATGAAGTCGTAATGGTGGACGTCACTCCGCGCGCACTGCTGCACCGCCTCGAACGCGGCGTCGTGTATACGCCCGATAAAGCCCGGAAGGCCATCGAAAACTTCTTCACGGAATCGAACCTGACCGCGCTCCGCGAACTCGCACTCCGGCAAACCGCGCATCAGCTCGAGGAAAAGCGAGAGGAACTTCGTCCCACCCAACCCGTGCTGGGCCTTGACGGCGACAGGGAGGAGCGCATCTTGCTGTGGATGACTCCGCGCCCCTCAACCGCCATGCTGATCCGGCGGGCACGCCGCGTCGCCGACTATCTGGGATGCCCTTGTACCGCGGTTTACATGGAAAAGGACGCCGCCGCCCTCGAGCCCTATCTGAACTTCTGCCGCAATCTGCGCATTGACGCGAAACCTGTCGAGGGCGCCGATGAGGCGAAGTCTGTGGCGGCCTATGCCCGCGAACGGGGCATCACGCAGGTGTATGTCACGCGCGATGCCCCGGATGTGAACAAGCTGGTGAACCTGGTCCGCGATATGCAGGTCACCATCGTCGCCGAACGCGTCCGCCCCGTTTAGCCACAGCTACTGCACGGTGATATTAGACGTCTTCGAACTTGCCCCGCCGATGCTCACCACCACCGGCTGACTTCCTGCCGCGATGCCCGCCGGAACCGTTACGTTGAGCTGATAAAGACCCGGCAGCCCCGGCGTCAGGCCGCTGAAACTCACCTCCGCCGTTTGGCCTCCGATCGTCACGGTAGGTGTGGTCACCGTCGGCGACAGAGTCGTCAGAGACGCGGCGTCCCCCGAGGCAGGCTGATTGTTCACCGGTCCCAGGCCGTTCGCATACAGCGCCACGATTGCGCCGCGTTTCGCCGCATTCGAAGAGTTGATGACCTTCGCGTTGAGATCGAGCGCCGCAACCACTCCGGGCGCCGTCTCAAAAAACGCCGGCGCATAATTTGCGATCGGCACAGTAACCACATTGCCCGGCGATTGGTCGATGGTCACCTTCATCTGCGCGGACGTCTGCCCCTGCAATTCCCACGGAACCTGAGCATTAATCTGGCCGCCGCTCACGAACACCACGTGCGCGGGCACGCTGATACTGGCCGACGGAACGTCGAAGCTGACGCTGACGTAATCGATCGCGAGAGGCAGGCGCGCCGTGGTCGTCTGGTCGGTCGTGTCACTCAGGTTGTTGCCATAGATCGCGATATACGAACCGGGCGCTACCGGCGTATTCGCATTGGCCGCAGCCGCATTCACCACCCCCCCGGCGCTGGTCGTCGGAACGGCGCGTATGTTGCCGCTAAACGTATGCTCGAGTGCATTTCCGGTGCCGCACGCATCCACGCAGCCTTCAATATGGTACGGGCCCGCCCGAGTCCCTGCCGTCGGGACGGCGTACGCATAACCATAAGCATCCGTGCTTGTGGAGACGCTGCTCAGCGTCATGGGCACGCTGCCCGAGGCGACGGAAAAGAACACCGGCGCGTTTGCAATAGGCACTCCGTTCGCATCCACTACCTGGAACGCCACCACGCCATCCGGCAGAACCTGACCTACCGTGCCGTCATTCTGGTCGCCCGCGATCGGAGTAAAGTTGGCCGTTCCGAGTGCGCTGCTGCCCACAAGGAAGAGATAAGGTACGCGAAGCGGGACAGCGCCGCTCGAAACCGTGATGGCCCCCGAATAAAGCCCTGCCGAGGGTATAGTGCCCCCGAGACTGACATTCACCGTGGCCGAAGCTCCGGGCGCAATCGACACGGAACTCTTATCGAGCGTAAGAGTCGTACCCGCGGCTGGCGTCGAAGCCGACACAGCCAGCGTGAGACTCACCGAGCTCGATCCGGTGTTTGTGAGTTGCAGAGCCTGGCTCTTCGGCAGAGACGCGGGCGCGCCGAACGAAAGGTTCGACGGAATGATGGTGACGTTCGTCTTGATCGCGAGATCTGTCGCGACCTTGCCTCCGCCCGTTTCGAGAATATTCGTCGGGCTGCCCGAATCGTCGCTGGTAACGTCCTGCGCCGCTGTATTCACCAGCGCCGACTTGATCTGCGCCGCCGAATAGCCGGGATGAGCCTGCTTCACCAGCGCCGCGGCCCCGGCAGTCAGCGGTGTTGCAAAGCTCGTGCCCGCAACCGCGATGTAGCCGGTCGAACTATAAACATCGCCCAGAGGATCGTAGGTCTGTGTGCCGGTATAAATGAGGTCGCCGCTCTGGCCGCCGCCCGCGGGCGCAATCACGTCAGGCTTAATCGCATTCAGACCCACCGAAGGACCCATTGACGAATAGTAGACAAGCTGATTCGTCGGCGACACAGGCACCTCAAACGATGCGGGATCGATGGTGACCGTGTAACCGGGATGAGTCGAAAGAAAGCTTTTTAAATTGACGCCGTCGCCGTTTGCGAGGAAGACAGCCGGTTGCGTGTCGCTACTGAGACCGCTCGGAGAAAACGGGTACCTCGAATCGTTCGGCGTGTCATAGAAGATGACACCGGCGGCCCCGGCGTCGAGCGCGTTCGTCATCTTGACTGAGAAATTACACGTGCCCCGCAGAATCAGAGCGAAGTCTCCGAGTAACGACTGTGCCGGCAGCGAGCCGCACGCCAGCCCATCGGACGAGATCGTTGCCACGTCAATCAGCGGGGCACTGTACGCGCCGTAATTGCTGTACGTGTCCGTCGGCTGCGCCGGGATAAGGTTGAGATTCGACGGAACCGAAGAGCCCCCGAGTCTCACTCCCGGAGTGAAGCCATGCGAGTTTGAAATACCGCCGACCGCGACCACAGAGGGCGCATCGGCAGGCGATGAGATCGAGTTATAAGTCTGGTAGCCGTTCAGGTTATTCGCGCCTTCGTTACCCGCGGCCGCGATAATCAGCAGACCCTTTTGCGCGGCGGCTTCGAACGCGGTGGCGGCAATATCGCACGGCACATTCGCCGGGTTGTCGCACGCGGCCCCGGTATCGAGCGGACCCGTAAGAGCCGGACCGCCGACCGAAAACGAAACGATGTCCATGCCGTCGTTGAACGCGTCTTCCAGAGCAGCCACAATCACGTCGTCGCTCGCGCCGTCGTTCAGTTGCGGCGATCCGAAAATCTTATAGCTTCCGATGTAAGCCTTTGGCGCCATGCCATTGATGGTCACCGTGCCTGTGCTGGTCGTGCCCGCCGCCGCGATGGCTACGGCCGTGCCATGACCGACGTGGTCGCGGGCGCTGTAATCGTCCGGACGCGAATTCGTCGGGTCGATTGCCCCCGACCCAAGCGCCAGTTGACGCACATAACTGCGGGCCACAATCACCTTGCTGTTCGTAAATCCGGTGCAATCGGACTGCGAATTGCATTTCGGAAACCCGGAAGGCACCGCCAACGTGCTGTCCTGGAGGGACGGGTGATTCTGATCGACACCGGTATCGAGAATCCCAATCTTGATCGACTTGCCCGCGTTCGGCATCCCGCCGATCGCTGCCCACGCTGCGGGGCTGTTCAGAATCTGCGTCGCCTGGTTCAGTTTTTGCGTATATCTGCGCAGCCGGACCACCCCGGCGACCCCCGGCAGACTCTTCAGTTCCGCCACCCGGCTCTCCGGCGCGGATACAAACACCGCATTCAGCAGCATCGACGACGAACCTGTAATCGTGAAGTGCCGAGCCTGAAGTTCCTTACGCAGCCCTTGCTGAGTGGCTTCAATTCCACGCCGGGCCGCCAGTGCGGTTTCCGACTGGAGTTCGCTCCTCTGAAACCGGCTGGAAACGGGCGCATCCCCCAGGATCAGCGCATATCGATCCGAAAACTGTGACCAACCTGGCACGGCGGCGAGGAAGGCAAGAGTGCAAAGCGTAAATACCCGGAAGTTAAAGTGCAAGTGTTACTCCGTGATAGTGAGGATCAAGTCATTCCAACGGCTGTCCCCGGACTTCGGTTACGTTAAGACTGTTAAACAAGGTAAACCCGCCCGATGAGCGAAGTTGTGTTGCGTATCGGGACTTCCGGGTGGCACTACAGGCACTGGGTCGGAACCTTTTACCCTCAACGCTGGCCCGCTTCGAAAATGCTCGCCTGGTACATGGAACGCTTCGACACCGTCGAGCTGAATAACAGCTTCTATCGGCTCCCGACTGAGTCCGCGCTCGCATCCTGGCACGACAACACCCCGGCCAATTTTCAGTTCGCCATCAAGGGCAGCCGCTTCCTGACCCACATGAAGAAGCTGAAGGAACCGGAAGAAGGCATTCGCAGGTTCTTCGAACGCGCAGATATCCTGGCGGAGAAATTGGGCCCGGTGCTTTTCCAGTTGCCCCCGCATTGGGAAACCAACGCCGGGCGCCTCGATGAATTTCTCCGCGCCCTGCCCCCCGGCCATCGCTACACCTTCGAGTTCCGGCATGAGAGCTGGAACAATGACGAAGTCCTCGATGTGCTCCGCAAACACCGGGCTGCTTACTGCATCTATCATCTTGCCGGCTACCAATCGCCGCTGACGGTCACGACCGACCTCGTGTATATCCGGCTCCATGGACCGGGCGGCAAGTATCAGGGGCTCTATTCAGAAAACGCGCTGGACTTATGGGCCGCCCGCATCAAAGACTGGCAGGCGTCGGGCTGTGCCGTCTACGTGTACTTCGACAATGACGATTCGGGCTACGCGCCCATGAACGCCCTGACCCTTCGCGAAAAGGTCTTAAAGTTCTGAAAGCAGCCGCAAATAGGATGAGTAGCGCGGCCCCGCGGCTTCACGCACCGCGCAATCGGGCTCGTGTACGTGTGTGCAGTTGCTGAACCGGCACGGTTGGTCCTGGAATTCCGGGAACGCGGCCTGGAGTTCAGCCGTAGTGATCTTGCCAACACCGAATTCCCGTATGCCCGGCGTGTCTATGATGCGTGCGCCGTTCGGCAACTCATACAGGCGCGACGACGTTGTAGTGTGCCGCCCTTTACCGGTTTCCGCATTCACGCCGCCCGTGCGCGCGCGGTCTTCCCGTGCCAGCGCATTTAACAGCGAACTCTTCCCCACCCCGCTGTGCCCCGCCAGCACGCAAAGCTGACCCGCCAGCATATCCCGCAGTTCATCGATTCCCTGCCCCGTCCGCGTCGAACACTCCACCGCCGGCAGTTGGTAAACGTTCACCGGAGAATCGTCCGTTGCAAGGTCCGTCTTATTAATGCACAGAATCGGGCGGATTCCCCCGCGCGCCGCGGCGATCAGATAGCGGTCCACCAGGCCCGGACGAAACGGCGGATTCTCAATCGCCGCAACAATCACCAGGATGTCGATGTTCGCCGCAATCAGTTGATCCTGACGCGGATTGCGGGCGTCCGCACGCGAAAGAATAGTCCGCCGGGGACCGATCGCAACCACTTTTTCATTCCGGATCGCGACCGCATCGCCCGTCGCTACCGGAAGGTAGCAGGTGACCTGCCGGGTCGCACCGTGTCTCAGAAACAAGACAGACCCCCCGGCCGACTCCGATCACCAGAGCCGTCGGCGCAGGCTCGGGCGTATCGGCGGCTTTCACCTTCGCCGCCTCAAGCTTATTGCGGCGCTTCTTCGTGTCCTGGCGAGAGAATTCTCCGTCTTCGCGCCGTTGATCTCTGGGAGTCAGTCGCCCTCAGGATAGCAATTTGTATGCCGGAAGCACGCTCAATCCTTTCATTTGGATTCGTACCGGACAGAACCAACGCCGACGGCGCCGTTTCTAATCGTGCGGACTCAGCCGATCTCCCCGGCGCCATCACGTTTTTTGCCCAGCCAAGGCAGGAATCGCAGCTATCATTGGAAAACAGTCAAGGCCCGGAGGATCATACGATTGCATCGGCGACCAGGCAGTCTTGCGCTCATCCTCTCGTGTGCAGTCGCGAGCGCCGCAACCGTGAGCCTTCCGCCCGATTCCGACATCCAGGCCGCCGTTGACGCCAATCCCGCGGGCACCGTCTTTCAACTCGCCCCCGGCGTCTACCGCATGCGCACTGCGATCGCGAAAGATGGCGACAGCTTCATCGGCGCCCTTGACGCCGCCGGCAATCGCCTCACCACCCTCACGGGCGCCCTGCCGCTCACTTCCTTCACTCAGGACCGCTTCGGCAACTACGTCGCAGCCACTACCCAGACCGAACCGGGCCAGCAAGCCGGCTACTGCGCCGATGGCTTCGCGCGCTGCACGTTCCCCGAAGATTTCTTCTACGACAACCGCCCCTACGTCCATAACAGCGTCGGGCCGGAGACGCTTCAGCCCGGCCAATATTACTTCGATTATCCGAACGGTCAGATCTTCTTCCGGCCCGCCAACAGCGCCGACGATCCCACTCGCCACACCGTCGAGTACAGCCGGACCCCCGTTGCGATCTACGGCTCCGCCGCGAACGTAACCGTCCTGAATCTGATCGTCGAAAAATACGCCGTGCCAATTCAGTTCGGCGCCATCGGCGGCCAGTTTCCCGGCGACGGCTGGCTTGTTCAGAATAACGAGACCCGCCTCAACCACGGCGCGGGCCTGCTGGTCGCAGGCAACAGCCAGGTGCTCGGCAATTACACCCATGACAACGGACAGATGGGAATGGGAGGCAGCGGCAACAACATTCTGGTCCGCGGCAACGAAATCGCGCGCAACAACTACGCCGGCATCGATCACAATTTCGAATGCGGCGGTTTCAAATTCGCAAAGACCGACGGCCTGATCGTCAGATCCAACTACTCGCACGACAACGCCGGCCCCGGCATGTGGACCGACATCAGCAGCATCCGCACGCTCTACGAAAACAATCTCGTAATGAATAACGGCCGCGCCGGGATCTTTCATGAGACCAGCTATGACGCCGTCATCAGGAACAACACCATCCTCAACAACGGCTCATTCGCGCCTGACGACTGGTTCTGGAACGCTCAAATCCAGATCGCGGCCAGCGGCAACGTCGAAGTCTACGGCAACATGCTGATGATCGATTCCGAAACCAACGGCAACGGCATCATGCTCATCCAGCAGAACCGGTCCAGTGAGCCATGCCTCTACGGCCCTTGCAGGGTTGTGAACGATTTCATCCATGACAACGTAGTCATCGTGACCGGCACGCGCTGGCACGGCAGCAGCGGCGGCGCCCAGGATTACTACGGTCTGGGCGACCTCTACGACCCCGCCAGCAACAATCGCTTTTCCAACAACCGATACTATGTCACCGACGTCAACAGCGCGGCCTACTGGCAGTGGCAAAACAGGTATGTAACCTTCGACCAGTTCAGAGGCTTCGGCCTCGACGCGGCGGGAACTGTTGCCGACGCGCCCTATCGATCCATGCGCCGATAGCCCGCGCGCCGACAGACTTGTTAAAGTACTCTACGGCGAAACCATGAAAGTTCCCTTTGCGGAGAAGTGGCGGAACGAAACCGATAAACTGCGCCGGATCGCGCTCGACTGTGGCCTCACCGAAGAACTCAAGTGGGGCAAACCCTGCTTCACTTTTCAGAAGAAGAACGTCGCCATCGTGATCCCGCTCAAAGAGTCGTGCGCGTTTTCATTCTTCAAGGGCGCACTGCTCGACGATCCGAAGCACATCCTCCAAAGAGTTGGCGAGCATACCCAGGCGGGCCGATGGATCAAATTCACTTCCCTTCAGGAAATTGCCGCCGCGCTCCCGACCCTGAAAGACTACCTTCACGAAGCCATCGCGCTGGAAAAAGCCGGGAAAAAACTAGTCTTAAAAAAGCCGTCGGATTACCCAATTCCTGAGGAGTTGCAGACGAGGCTGAATGCCGACCCGGCCCTCGGCTCGGCATTCGAAACACTAACACCCGGCAGAAGGAAATCCTACATCTTCCACATCTCATCTGCGAAGCAGCCAAAAACCAGAGCAGCGCGCACCGAAAAGTGCGTGCCAATGATCCTGAGCGGCCGCGGCTTCAACGACCCCCCGAACTAAGCCCGCACTCTCACCGCGCCTTACTCTCCGGCCTGTCCCATGTGCGTGACGTTGGTCTCGCGCAGGCGGATGACAGGACGGTTTGGGAGTGGGCCGGCCAGAACCGCTATACCCTGGTTACCGCGGATTCCGATTTCGTAGAAATGGCGAGCCGGACCGGTCCAGGGCCCATGTTGGTTCGCTAGCTCTCTCCACCCCCGCGGCATCCGTTACTGCTGCGCCTTATCGATCAACGCGGCGATAGCCGCCGAGAACGCATTTACAAACGGAGCGCCATGCTTCATCAGGTTCTCTTTTGTCATGTAATCCGCCTGAATATCCGGATAAATTCCAACCCCATCGTAGTAATTCTCAGCCGGAAAACCAGGCACCGCCACCGGCGCCTTCCGCGTGATCAGGCTTTGCGTCACGCGCGTTAAGCCTTCCGAATAAGCCCCGGCATTGAAGCTGTTCACGTTCCCGCCGCCGCCATCGGTCACCATCCCGAACACAGGACCGCGTCCTTCATCCTGCAGCATCATAGTAAAAATTTCCCCGGCCGAGAGCGTGAAGTTGTCAGTCAGAACGAGCATGGGTTTCGAATACGCAAGCACATTGCCGCTGTTATCCTGCGCCGGGGGAATCGCAAAGCTGACGCCGCAAATCGGCAACGATCCCGTCATCCCGCGGTTCTCCGAAAACGCCTGCACAATGTCCTTCAGATATTCACCGTAGAGGATCTTCACGTAATCGGGTGCATTGGTGAGCTTCGCGTTCACAAGCGAACTGTTGAACACGCTCAGCCAGAACTCGGTTGCGCGAATCTGGTAAGCGAGGCCCCGGAATGTGTGCGGAATCAGTGCACCCGCAAGATTCTGGGCGTAACAACCGCTGCCTCCGCCATTCCCCATCACGTCCACTACCAGCCCGTCCGTGTTGGCCTGAAGGAAAACCATTTCATTTACAAACTGCGAATAAGCCGCCGTCGTATTCGACGGCGACATCGTCGGAATCCGTATGTATCCGACGTTCCGTGTACCTACAGGAAAGGTGCCGGAAACGAAGAAGTCGGATGAGCGCAAACCCAGCCTGAGTGTTAAGCCGGGCGGCGGGTTGAACACAGGAAACGTCGAGCCGAATGGACTAATACTGCCGTTTTCATTTTCAAGCGGAAGCGCTTCGGTCAGCATACGTTGTGCCGCCAGATATTCCGGCGCCACCTCCGCCGGGACGTCATCGGGAGGCAGCGTTCCCAGTTGCCACGGGTTCGGGTCGATACTGTTATCGTCCGCGTCTCCCTTCACCGCCCTCGCGAGCTTTGCCGTCCGGGCCGTCCGGTGCGTTTCAGCCACGGTCGTCGGGAAAGAAGGCAGGCCCCCTTCCCCCATCACGGCCATCCCCAGAATTTGCCAGCTCACCGAATACGTCTCTATATCGCCCGACTGGCGTTTAATATCGAGCATGACGCTGGTGTTGCCGCCAACCGAGACGGGCGCCGTCGGCCACCAGCTCTGATACCGGTCGATTGCAAGATTGGCTGCGAGGCGGGCGCGGCTCACAGGGTTCGAGGCGCCATTTACCGTGTAAGGATCCAGTTCTTTGATCCAGTCCTGCATACTTTTTCCGTCCAGAGAAAGTAGCTCGTCGCCCACCTGGAACGGATATGCCGCCGAGGGCAGCAGCTTTCTGTCAATGCCGTCTATGAGGACCTTGCCGTCATAAACATCCACCCCCATCGGCAGGTACGCTTCATAAGTAGAGCGGATCGTGAATTCGTCATGACTATCCCGCAGGCTCGCAACGTACTTCACGCAGATGTCATAAAACTCCAGGTCTGTCTTGCTGACACGAACCTGATCCAGCCACGGTTGAATGTTGTAAAGGTCGAAACCGAAAAGGTCTCGCTTGGCTTCGTAAGGGCCGTAATTTCGCGAGTAGAGTGCCGCGAGTTGCGTGAAGTCGCTTGCCTTTTGATCCGGGGTCAGGGCGGCAAACGCATTAGGGAGCAGACACAAAAGAGCAATGACAAAGTTTTTAGCGGCTGGCATAGATAATCGTGTATCTTACTTCAGGTTGCGCTCTTAAAACCAGCTAAACTTCTTCCGCCCTGCAAATACTTCAGACGCTCGTCTGAGCCCTCTGAGCCGTTTGCATTCCCCGCTGAACTTTCACATACTGGACCCAACCCGCTATGACTAAGAAATCCTTTTCCGCCGCCCTGTTCCTGCTGCTTGCTCTCGCGGCCGCCGCCTTCGCCCTCGACATCAACGGCCAGTGGAAAGGCAGCCTCGCCTCGCCAAACGGCGACCTTGAAACCACAATGGTGTTCAAGGTAGCCGGCGACAAACTGACCGGCACCGTCACTAACATGTACGGCGAAGAGCAGATTTCCGAAGGCTCTGTAAAAGGTGATGATGTGAACTTCATCGTCAACGCCGGAGGCGGCCAGTTCAAGATCATCTACAAAGGCAAAATCACCGGCGAGGACATCAAATTCCATGTCGTCATCGGCGACCTCGGCGAAGGCGATCTGCTGGCAAAACGCGCCTCATAATTTCTGCCCGGTTGCCGGGCCGCGGGATTTCAGAACCCTCAGCACTGACAGCATCGTGCTCCAGCTTCGGGTTGTCGCCGGCACCCCGAACACGCTGTCGATCTGGCCGAGACAGCCAATCGTTTTCATGTGCCGCCGGTACACCCCATACACAAAACGATTCTTCGCCCCGATGATTTGCACCAGCCACTCCCCTGCCTCAGGAAGAGCGACAGGAAGAGAAACCCGACGCCGCGACGCTTCCGAAAGGATGCTGACGAACGGAACAACATCTCCGCCTGGCGGCTCCGTTCCAAAAGGGTTCCCGCTCACCAAGTCGAATCAAATCGTTACCACTGCAGCACGCGATCGTCGCGTCAAACGACACCTTCTGACGCAAGACCGCCAGGAACTCTGCGCGCAACCCTGGTTTGAGAATGACAAGCGTGCCGGCCGCCCCCACGTTCACGGCGTCGTACGCGCTCAGCTCTTTTGCAAGAACGCTCGGGCGAAAACGCCTGTGCCCGCCCACGTTCATACCCCGAAAGAAAACAATCAAAGCCATGCTGCCCATCACTGAAGCATCAATCGCGGAGCAGCGCAAGGCCCCACTTTCCTGGCAGATGCCTCGCCCGCAGTCCTATTCCCCGGGCGCCCGGGAAACTGGAGGGCCCGGGTATTGAAATACCCTCCTCTCGCATACCCTGCAGATCGAAGTTGATAGCTTCACGGATCGACTGCTCTACTTCATCTCGCGAGTCGCCAACCGAAATCACCCCGGGAAGATCCGGAACGCCCTGGTGGCCGACACGCGACAGAGACTCTTAGCAGTAACACTTTCCCGATGTTTATTTTCTGAACTAAGTCAACAACATACGCCGACCTCCAAGCTCCAGCTTCAATTCCGGATGTTATTCCTGAAGCCGTAAAGCGCGCAAAAAAGGAATAAAGGACGGCACAAAAATGAACGAAAAAACCATGCTCCCCGAAAAACACACCTCCCAGAAACAAATCGACGCCAATCGCCGCAACGCCGAAAAGTCAACCGGCCCCAAATCCGAAGAAGGCAAAGCCCGCGTCGCCCTCAACGCCCTCCGCCACGGACTCACCGGCCAGGTCACCCTCATGACCCCCGAAGACCGCGAGGAGCACGAACTCCACCTCAACGAATACCTCGCCATGTACAAGCCCGCCAACTTCGTAGAACGCGACCTCGTCTTCGCCATCGCCGGCGACGCCTGGCGTCTCAAACTCTCCCGCACCCACGAACAGAACCTCTACGCCATCGGCCACATGCGCAACTCCGAAATCGCCGAACAGATGGCCCCCGGCTCAGACCCTCAGAACCCGCAGGTCGTAGCCGCCGTCTCCGCCTCCAAAACCTACTTCGACGAATCGCTCGAATTCCAGCGCCTCACCCTCTATGAGCAGCGCATCAAACGCTCCATGCGCAACAACATCGTTGACCTCAAAGCCATGCAGGCCGAACGCATCAAAGCCCACCGCGAAGCCCTCAAAGCCGCCGCGCTCTTCGCCCAGCTCTGCCACGCCGAAGGCAAACCCTACAACCCGGCCGAAGATCCTTCCCGGCTAACCCACGACGTAGTCTTCACCCCGGCCGAAATCAACCTGCACCTGAAAATGGAGCGCCTCAACGACAAAATGCGCCACCACAACGCAACCGGCTGGAACCTCGAAGACGGCTACAAACAAAAGCACCCGCCCATCGTCGAAGACGTCTTCACGCCCATCGTTCAGTAACGCGCCAAAAGCGCAGCCATCCAAAATGGCTTTGTTTTTTCACCGCAGCCTTCAACCCGTATCACTGGTATCGAACGACGATTCTAAGACTGAGATCTTTGACATCTGACACATACGACCTTCGCCACAGACGAGAACTGACACACATCTATGTCCAATTCGCTCGATGCCAATTCTGAAAAACCCGAGCCACGCCCAAATTCCGCCGCAACCCGATGCCACATCGGTCAGCCGCACACACCCCGCGAACCACACCCGCCACAAAATGGCTTTGTTTTTTCCTCCTCGCAGTCCACATACATCCGCCGCATCGGCCCCGCCGATGAGCACGTTCTCGTTCACGCGCAACCCAGGCAAATTTTCAATTGAAAACAAGACCCTTATGCAAACTCCGTCCATTCCGCCACCCTCCAGCCTGTTACAACTTCCAGCAGGAGAAGTACGCAACATGACCACCGAAACCAACGCCGAACAACGAACGCTTAGCGCCTCGTTCCCCGAAGCCGCACTGATCCCAGGCGAGACCGCCGAGACCTTCGAAGCGCTCGTCAATACCCTGCGCGCGGAATTCCAGCCGCAAAATGCCATGGAACATTCCTACGTCGATTCCATGGCCGTCGCCCGCTGGCGCCAGCTTCGCTACCGGAGCCTTGAAGCCGCCACCGCATCCGGTCCGCTCACCGTTTCACCCAAATACCTGACCGTCGTCCAGCGTCTCCGAACCAGCAGCGAACGCCAGTACAACTGTGCCTTGAGCAGTCTGCTTCTTACCCGAAAGCCCCCGGCGCGATCACGATAGAATGTAACCGAATTCTTAACTCGACGCACCTTAAAGAGGGAATCGAATCGATTGAAATCTAAAGCCATACTGGTATTCGGACTCGCGGCATTCCGCCTCGCTGCTGCTGACGCCGGCACTCCCGATTTCTTCGAAAACAAGATCCGGCCCGTGCTCGCTACCAACTGTTACGGCTGCCACGGCTCCAAAATGAAATCGCCCATGGGCGGGCTCGCGCTCGACACCAAAACCGGCATCGCGCGGGGTGGGAATTCCGGCGCCATTATCGTGGCTGGCAAACCGGAAGCCAGCATGATCCTCAAAGCCCTTCGCTACAACGACCTGCCCAAAATGCCGCCCTCCGGTAAGCTTCCCGACGCGGTCATTAAGGACTTCGAACAGTGGATCGCCGCAGGTGCGCCCGATCCCCGCGTCGAAGCGCCCGGAGCCGTCCCGACCGCCGGTGGACCCCGTGTCATCGACTTCACCGCCGGACGCAAGTGGTGGGCCTTTCAGCCGGTTCGTGAACTGCCCGCGCCTCCCGTGAAAGACAATGCCTGGGGCCGCACCAAAATCGATTCGTTCATCCTCGCCAACCTTGAAAAGCACGCGCTAAAACCCTCACCCGAAGCCGACCCCCGGACGCTCGTCACCCGCCTCTACATTGACCTGCTCGGCTATAAGCCCACCTATGACGAAATCCAGGCTTACGTAAATGACACTTCGAAAGACCGTTACGAACGGCTGGTGGAACACCTGCTCGCCTCGCCTCATTACGGCGAACGCTGGGCGCGCTACTGGCTCGATGTCGCTCGTTACGGCGAAGACGGTCTCGCGGGTGCTCAATATATGTACGCCTGGCGCTACCGCGACTGGGTCGTTGACGCCTTCAATCAGGATGTCCCGTACAACAAATTTCTGAAGCTGCAGCTCGCAGCGGACCAGATGCCGAACACCCCGAGGGCCGATCTCGCCGCGCTCGGTTACCTGGCGCTCGGGCCGGTCGAGCACAAAGAGCTTAAGCTCTCGAAGGACGTAATCGAAGGCCTCTGGCTCGATGAATGGGATGAGCGCCTTGACGCCGTCAGCCGCGGGATGATGGGCCTGACCGTCGCCTGCGCGCGCTGCCACGACCACAAGTTCGACCCGATTTCGAACAAAGACTACTACGCGATGGCGGGTGTTTTCGCCTCCACCACGCAGGCCGTCCGCCCGCTCACTCCCGAAGATCCCAACCTTGAAAAGACCTTCATCTGGGCTCGTAAACAGTACACCGAACTTGAGGCTGCCATCGAAAACCTGTCAGGCAACAAGGACATCGACCAGAAGTCGGCAGCCGCCAAAATCAAGGAGTGCAAAGACGAGCTCGACAAGCTCAAGCCTGAACTGGAAGCGATGGAAAAGGAGCACCCGGAACTTGCCGATCTGGTAGCGAAGACCATCACACCGAAGAAAGGCCCGGGCGCCGGTGGCGGCCGTGGTGGCCCGAGCCCGCAGGAAATGCAGGCCCCCTACGTCGATTCCGTTTACGACGCGGGTCTGTGGCTTGACGGTTCTCAGCCCGATTACACAATGCTGGTCATCAAACCGGGCGAGCCTCGCGATCTTCCGGTTTATGTTCGCGGCACCGGCGGCACCGGCGGCGAAATCGTTCCCAGGCGCTTCCTGACTGTGCTCGCGAAGAACCCCGGTCAGAAATTCACTCACGGCTCCGGCCGTCTCGATCTGGCGGAAAGCATCGTGAGTGACGCCGCGCCGCTCACCGCCCGCGTCATCGTGAACCGCATCTGGGGTGAAAACTTCGGAACGTATCTCGTCGGTACTCCGAGCGACTTCGGCGACCGAGGCGACAAACCCACCAACCCCGAACTGCTCGACGATCTCACTGCCCGCTTCATCGCCAACGGCTGGTCCATCAAGTGGCTCCAGCGTGAAATTCTGCTGTCCGCTACTTACCGCCAATCGAGCAGGCCGCGCCCCGACGCAATAGAAAAAGATGAAGCGAATGCGCTCCTGTGGCGCATGAATCCGCGCCGCCTCGACATCGAAGCCTATCGCGACACGCTGCTTCGCTCGGCGGGAACCCTCGACACAAAAATGTATGGGCCCTCGGTCGATCTCGAAGCTTCCGGCAACACGCGCCGCACCGCTCTACGCAAGAATCAGCCGCGCCCGCCTGAACGATCTGCTTCGGATTTACGACTTCCCCAAGCCCCATGCAGCATTCCCCTTCGCGCGTCGATACCATGACGCCGCTCCAGCAGTTGTTCGTTATGAACAGCCCGTTTATCGAGCAACTCGCGGCTACGCTTGCCGGCCCGAAAGAGACGAACGCCGCGGCGAACATCACCGCCGACCGCGTTCGGGATCTCTACCGAAAGATTCTGGGCCGCGACCCCAGCGGCGCTGAAATCGATTCCGCTCTGACGTATCTGAACCACGCGCCTCTGGCGCGCTTCACCCAAACCTTGCTGGCAACCAATGAGGAGATTTTCTGGCCATGATGACGCGACGCAACTGGATTAGTTCATTAGCCGGAGGTCTGGGCGGCGTTGCTCTCTCCGACATCCTCGCCGGCGAGGCGCGCGCTGCCACGTCGGGCATCCGCCCCGTGGGCACCGATTTCACGCCTAAGGCGAAGCACGTCATCTCACTCTTCATGACCGGCGGACCTTCGCAGCTCGACATGTTCGATCCCAAGCCGTCGCTCGTGAAGTACGCGGGCCAGCGTCCCGGCGAAGTCGATCTGCGGACCGAGCGCAAGACGGGTGGCCTGCTGCCTTCTCCGTTTACCTTCAAAAAATACGGGCGGGGTGGCGTCGATATCAGCGAACTGCTTCCCAAACTGTCCGAGTGCGCTGACGACCTTTGCGTCGTCAAATCGATGTACTCGTTCATCGCCAACCATGAGCCCGGCCGCAATCTTTATTTCACCGGCAGCATCGTTTCCTTCCGGCCCAGCATGGGTTCGTGGGTCACCTACGGTCTCGGCACTGAGAACCAGAACCTGCCCGCGTTTGTGGCGCTGAGCCCGCGGCGGCGGCAGCCTCTTCTCAGGCTCCGGCTTTCTGCCCGTGAAGTATCAGGGCACCGTCATCAACAACTCCGATTCCGACCCGGACAAGATGATCCGTTATCTCCGCAATAAAGAGATGGACAAGACCGAGCAGCGGGCGCAACTCGACTTTCTCCAGTCGATGAACAAATCGCACGAAGCTTCCTTCGGGCAGGACGCGTTCCTCGAAGGACGCATCCAATCGATGGAACAGGCCTACCGGATGCAGTTCACCGCGTCTGACGTTTTCGATATTAAGAAAGAACCGCAATCGGTGCGCGACGAATACGGCGATTCGCCGTACGGAACAGGCTGCCTGCTCGCTCGCCGCCTGATCGAAAACGGCGTGCGTTACGTCCAGGTGCATTACGGTCCCGGTCAGCCCTGGGATGACCATAAGACTCTGAACAAGAACCTGCGTGAGCGATGCCCCGAAATGGATAAGGCCTCGGCCGCTCTCATCAAAGATCTAAAGCAGCGCGGGCTGCTCGATGAAACCCTGGTCGTCTGGGGCGGCGAGTTCGGGCGCACCCCCGTTTCCGAAGCGGGCGATGGCCGCGATCACAATCCTTACGGCTTCACCATGTGGATGGCGGGCGGCGGAGTCAAAGGCGGCACGGCCTACGGCGAAACCGATGAGTTCGGATTCAAGGCCGTCGAAAAGCCGGTCTCCATCCATGACCTGCACGCCACCGTACTGCACCAGCTCGGGCTCGATCACGAAAAGCTCACGTATCGCTACGCCGGCCGCGATTTCCGGCTCACTGACGTCTACGGTAACGTCGTGAAAGACCTGATCGCCTAAAGCGTCATACAGAACGCGACCACATCCTCTTTTTCCTGCTCGGTGAGCCGGTCTTTGAAGGATGTCATTTCGGCCGGACCGGTATTAATGATGTCGAGAAGCTTGTCGTGCGTGGCGGGCCTCCCGTCGGGAAGCTTTCCTTCTTTGAGGCCCTTCAGTCCGGGACCGGTGAGGACGTCCTCGCTGTAAGCGTCGTGGCAATCGGCGCAGTTGTTTTCAAACACGATTTTGCCGCGTGTAACGTCGCCTTTTGGCCGGTCGGTTTGGGCCGGCAGAACGGCGGAAAGAAGCAGTAAAATGAGGGCCCGCATCGCTGCTTTAATTGTACGGGAACGGGATGACGTGGCATTCAGTCTTAAGCGTATCTTCAGGAACGGGCTGTACACTCAGCCGGGGAGAATCTTATGAAACGACTTTTACCGGTGCTCGCGGCGGGCGCCTGCATGTGTTTGGCCCAGTCCGGGCCCTATAAGGTGTTGAAGACCGTGAAGACAGGCGGTGAAGGAGGCTTCGATTACGTCACAGCGGACGCGGTTGGGCGCCGGCTGTACGTCGCCCGCAGCGGCCCCGCCGGGCGCATGACCGTTTTCAATCTGGATACCCTCGAGCCAACCGGGGAAATCCCGAAGGTCAGCGCGCATGGCGCCGTTGTCGATCCGAAGAGCGGGCATGGCTTTGCGTCGAGCAAGCCCATCACCATGTTTGACACGAAGACCCTTGCGGTGATTAAGACCATCGACGTACAGGGCAATCCCGACGGACTGCTGTTCGACGCCTTCAATCAGCGCACTTACGTGCTGAGCCACAGCCAGCCGAACGTCACAATCCTCGACAGTAAAGACGGCGCGATTCTCGGCACGATCGACATCGGCGGTGCGCCGGAGCAGGCTGCGAGCGACGGCAAAGGCCACATTTATATCGATGTCGAAGACAAGGAAAATATCGCGGTAGTGGACGCGAAGACCATGCAGGTGACCGCTCATTACGATCTCCAGGGCAAGGGCGGAACCTGCGCCGGGCTCGCCATGGACGTGAAGAATGACATCCTTTTCGCAGCTTGCCGCAACCCTGCCACCATGGTGATCCTCAGCGCCAAAGACGGCAAGATCCTTGAGACCTTGCCGATCGGCGGAGGCACCGACGGGGCCGTATTCAATCCCGCCACCATGGAAGCCTTCAGCTCCCAGGGCGATGGCACCATCACGATTGTGAAAGAGAACAGCCCCACAAGTTTCGCCGTCGAGCAGACCGTCCAGACCGTACCGCGGGCCAAGACGTGTACGCTCGATGCGAAGACAGGTCACATTTTGCTGATCGCCGCCGAATACACCACGCCCCCGCCTCCGCCCGCGGGTGCGCCTCCGGCCGGCCGCGGCGGAGGACGGGGACAAATGGTCCCGGATTCGTTTGAAATCCTTGTCGTCGGCAAATAGAGTTCCGAAAAGCGAACTTGCTTTTTGCCGCATATTCAGGCACGATGGAAAGTTTTCACCCATCTCCTATAATTCAGAATGCGGCTAAGAGTCCTCTATCACGACCATTGTTTCGACGGGGCCGCTTCGGCGGCCTTCTTTAGCCGCTTCATCCACGGCTCCTTTCATCCCGATGCCCGGTTTGAATACACCGGCATGGCGCACAGGGCGTCTCAGATTTTCGAGGACAGCCTGTTCGACGGGGATGAAAACGCGATTGTCGATTTCAAGTACTCGAACAACGACAAGTTAACCTGGTGGTTCGATCATCACCAGAGCGCGTTCCTGACGCCTGAGGATGCGCGCCACTTTCAGGAGCATCCGTCGCCCCGCAAGATGTTCGACCCCGGCTTCAAGTCGTGTACGAACTACATCCGGACCAAGGCGGGCGAGCTCTGGGGCTTCTCCGCCCCGGACCTGGACGACCTCGTGTACTGGGCAAACATCATCGACGGTGCTCAGTATTCCGACCCTAAGACGGCCGTCGAACTGGGCGCCCCGGCGATGAAGCTGACGCTGGTGATCGAAGGCTCGAAGGGGTCTGACATGGTGCAACATATCATCGGTCTGATGCAGCGTATGCCGCTCGCTCAGATCATTGAGCAGCCCGAAGTACAGGCGCTGTATAAGCCGCTCTATGAGCGCCACCTGAAGTCGGTGAAGATCATTCGGGAGAAGGCGGACGAGACCGGCGGGGTGATCACGTTCGACCTGACGGGCGACGATCTTGAAGGCTATAACAAGTTCATTCCGTATTATCTGTATCCCGAAGGCGTGTACACGGTGGCAGTGAGCCCGTCGAGCTTCAGGACGAAGATCTCGGTCGGCTCGAATCCGTGGGCGCCCGTGGAACCGCGCCATAATCTGGCCACGATCTGTGAGCGCTACGGCGGCGGTGGACATGCCCGTGTGGGTGCCATCAGCCTTGAGCCAGGCCAGGTGGATGAAGCGCGCCGGATCGCGGCGGAAGTCGCCGCCGAATTGCGGACCTAGATGCCCGTCGTTTCCGCTCCGGACCTGCGCGCCTGGTCCGCAAAGGTGTTGGTCGCGGCCGGGGTCCGGCCGGAACACGCCGATCTGGTAGCCGAGTCTCTGGTTGCCGCCAGTCTGCGCGGTGTGGATTCGCACGGCATTCACCTGCTGTCGCTCTATCTCGACCAGATCTACGCGAAGGACCTCGACCCTTTAGCAGTGGGCGAGGTCGTGCTGGAATCGGGCGCCTGCATGGTTTACGACGGGCACAACGGTCTCGGTCAGGTGGTGTCCGACATCTGCTGTAAGCACGCCATCCGGCTGGCTGGCGAGCACGGCCTCGGAATGGTGACGAGCCGCGAATCGAATCACTTCGGGGCAGCCGGATTCTGGGCCATGCGCATGGCTCACGCGGGGCAGATCGGACTCGTATTTTGCAACGCGTCTCCGATCGTTGCGCCGTGGCAGGGGAAGGAAGGCCGGTTCGGTACCAACCCGATTTGCATGGCGATTCCGGCCGGCAAACGGCCCCAGTGGATGCTCGACATGGCGACCACGACAGTCGCGGCGAACAAGATCTTCAAGGCCCACACGAACCGTCAGCCGTCCGTCCCGGCGGGTTGGGCGATGGACAAGGACGGCGTGCCGACCACCGACACCCAGGCCGCCTACGACGGGCTGCTGATGCCGCTCGGCGGCTACAAGGGTTCCGGTTTGGCGATGATGGTCGAGATCCTGTGCGGTGCCATCAGCGGGGGCGGGATGAGCACCGACCTAGGCGGGCTGCGAGTGCGGGGCCGGGCTTTGCGCAACAGCCAGACGTTTCTCGCGATTGACGTGTTCCGGATGCAGCCGGACTTCCGCGAACGCACGGACTGGCTGATCGATCAGGTCAAGTCCGCCGCTCCCGCGAGCGGCTTCGACGAGGTGCTGGTTGCAAATGAGCCGGAACTTCGGACGGAGCAGGAGCGGCTCGCAAACGGAATCCCCATCCCGGACGGTACGTGGAACGCCCTGATGACGGGTGCGGCGCGCGTCGGCGTCAGCGCGTTGGGGTGAAGTTCGGTTCCATAAACACGAAAGCCCGGCCACAGGGACCGGGCTTCTATTCAGTTGCAGCGCACCTGATGAGCGTCAGCCAGCCGCATGCTGGAGGCTATACTCGCTCACCAACTGTTCCATCTCGTCTTTGAGGCGGAGCTTGAGCTTTTTCAGACGATGCTCTTCCAGTTCCTGCTCGGGTGAGAGCGCATGTTTCGATTCGAGCTCATCCACCAACCGGTCGTATTCGTGGTGTTGGTGCATCAGCTCCCGAAAATGCTGGTTCGTCTGCATCAGATGCGCTTTGATGTCTTCCTGAGTGTTCCGGTCCATTATCGGCATTTCTCCTCGAGTGGAGTTGCCTCGCCGTGCCGCGGGGAACCAGGTGCCGACACGGTGGGTAGCTTCACTTCATTTTGAAGTGCGGGTGGCTTTTCCACCCGTCTATCCAGGACTTTACCATGAACGTTTTTTCATGACAATAGCCGCTGTGTTGCCGTGGCCATAATAACCCGGACGGGTGTCGATCTGCGCCCAACCGTTTTTGTGGTAAAGCGCGAGCGCGGGCAGGTTATCCTCCGCGACTTCGAGGAAGACGTCGCCCTTCGCAATTGCGCAGAGATGGTTCAGAAGCGCCGTGGCAACACCTTTCGACCGGTGCGCCGGATCGACACCCAGGTTCAGCAGTTCGTGCTCGTCCGGCGCGACGCTGCGCCAGGCGCAAAAGCCGGCGGGCAGCCCGTCTGCAAGCGCGAGAAGCACGCTGTAGTTCGAATAATCTCCGACAGGCCACTGCGCAGCCTCGGGACAGACCTGCTGGATGCGGGCAATCGCGGGATAATCGGAATGAGTTGCCGTGCGAATATTGAGCCCCAAAATTTATTGTGCCCTGATGTTGAGTGCGGTGCTTACATGGCACGTTCAGGCGACCGTTTCAGAATCGCAGTCCGTCACGAGAAAGGTGCAGACGATCGAGCAGGAGCGCTCGGGCGCGGGTGCGAGGTTCCACTTCACGCCCGCCGAGCTGGACTCCTGGATGCGGGACGAAGCGCGCAACCGGGTTCCCGGCTGCGTACGTGACCTGCGCCTTACGTTCGGCAGCGGACGCGGCACGGCAACAATGTCGGTCGATTTCCTGAAGCTGCGTCAGGCGGCCACCGGTCAACAGCCAGGCTGGCTGATGAAGAACCTGTTCGCCGGGGAAAGGCCGGTCGTCGTTACGGCGCGGCTGACTTCGAGGTCCGGCCGCGCGCGCGTGGATGTGGAACGTGTCGAGATCTCCGGCGTTCCGATCGAAGGCCGGATGCTCGACTTCGTGATCGACGACTACGTAAGGCCGACGTTTCCCGCAACCAGGGTCTCCGACTGGTTCGAACTCGGATACCGGATCGATCACGTGATCGTCAGCCCCGCAGGTGTAACAGCGGTCGTCGGCCGGTAACGGCTTACTGGATGTTCTTCGGCAAAGCGCTCGCGATGAAGTCGCTGACGTCGTGTTTCAGCTTGGTGTGCGAGTCGCTGTCGATGTAAAGCATGTGACCGGACTGGTAGAAATCCCAGCTAATGTTCTTATGCATGAGCGGACTCAGTCCCATGTGGTTGAAAGTATATTCAACCGCATAGTAAGGCGTGGCGAGGTCGAAGTAAGCGGCGGCGACTAACACCTTCATGTAGGGGTTCTTCACCATCGCGTTGCGGAGCATGGCCGTGGTATCGCCAAAGCCGTTCTGAACGCCGTAATCCCACGGCTGAATGCCGCCCGACGGGTAGTAGTACATATCCGTTTTGTAATTCAGTTCCGTTCGCACGTAGTTGGTAAACATGGCGGTGAACGGTGGCGTAATCAGCGTGCTGGAGGGATCGTACTCGCTGGTCTCGCCGGTGTTCATGGCCGAAGGTCCGGCGAGGCGCCCGTCGTAGCGCCCTATGGTTTCGTGGGTGCCCCGCAGCAACTGCCGGGTGAAGTGGGCTACATCCCAGCGCAGATTGCTCTCCTCGATATAGCGGGGCTCAAGGCCTGTAAACCGCACCAGTTTATCCACGGTGGCCTTGCGTTCGGCGGGACTGATATCGTCACCCTTAGCCAGCGCGTTCGCGTAATCGGTCATGGCAAAGTTTTCCGCCTCTTTCAGGAACGTCTTAAGGTCTTTCCGCTGCAGATCGGCCGCGACCTTCTTATGGTAGTAAGCATCCGCCGCATAGGTCGGAAACTCAAGTTGATAGACCAGATCGTCAGTGCGGCTCCAGATGGTTTCAAGGTTCAGCGTAGTCCCGATCAGAACGATCCCGTTGAACGCAATGCCACGATCGATGAGATAGCCCGCGAGACCGGCGGCGCGGAACGTCCCATAACTTTCGCCGGCGATAAACAACGGGGAGATCTCACGGTTGTTGCGGACCACGTACATCCGCATGAATTCTCCGACCGACTGAATGTCTCCGTTGACGCTGTTCATCCGGCGCGCAATCTCAATCGATTTGGCGCGGCTATAACCGGTGCCGACCGGGTCGATGAAGACGAGGTCGGTCTTATCGAGCCAGGTATCCTGATTGTCTTTCAATTGGTAGGGAGGCTGCGGCATGCCGCCGTTCGCCTGCAGCCGCGGGCTGCGGGGTCCCATCCCGCCCATATGGACCCACATGGACGCGGAACCCGGGCCGCCGTTGAAGCAGAAAGTAACAGGGCGTTTCGAGGGATCGGGCACACCGTCAAGGGTGTAGGCCATGTAGAAGATGTGAGCCTCGGTGTCGCCCGCGGCATTCCTGATCGGCATCTGCTGGACGGTCGCGGTGTAGTTCAGCGTTTTGCCGTCGAGGTTCATGGAATGATGCGTGATGACAGGCGTTTCATCCACGTCACCACCGACAGCGGGACCGGGACCGGCAACGCCGCCTCTGCCGCGGCCTCCTCCGCCAGGGGTTGCCGCAGGGGTAGCAGGGGCCTGCGCGGCAGGAGCCGCAGTCTGGGTTTGAGCGGCTCTGCCCTGTGTGGCGGGCGCGGTCGGGATCTGACCTTCTGTCTGCGCCTGGGGTACCTGCTGGGCGAGCATGAGAAAGAGGAGCGGAGTGATCATTCTTGTCCTATTCAAAACAGGGTAGCGCAGTTATAATCGCGTTTTATGCCGCTGCCGGATAATACGCTCGTCGATTTAGTTCGTTATTCCAAGTGGGCTTCGGCCAGGCTGCTGACGTTTGCGCAATCGGTGCCGGAAGAGCACGTCAACAAAACGATCCCGAATTCGCATGGGGGCATTCTCAAGACGTTTCAGCATATTTACTATGCGGATCGTATCTGGACGGGGCGAGTGGTGCAGGCTCCGGGGCCGTTCGAAGATCCGGCGCCAGGCCCTTCACTCGCGGACATGGATCGGGTGTGGTGGCCTTTGCTCGATGAACTCGCAGCTTACGTGGAGTCTCATACGCCCGAAACCGAAGTCTCATTCAAACGCCTGAACGGAGACGCTCATACGTTGCAGTTACAGCCAATCGTGCTGCACGTGGTGAATCATGCGACCTATCACCGGGGGCAGGTCGCGTCAATGCTGCGGCAATGCGGGCATATTCCACCCTCGACGGACCTGCTCTATTACCACCTCGGATTATGACGGGTTGCTACCAGACAAGCCCCAGTTCTACCGTGAACGCTCGCGGGCTGACGAAGTGTGTTCCGCTGAACGTCGAAAGGAAGTTGTACAGGGAAACCTGATTCGTGAGGTTCACGGCAGTGAGCTGCACGCGATAGCGGGGCTTCTCAGTATGGAACAGATTGTCATCGCCAACGGCGACGTCGAACAGATTGCGCGGTGAAACGCGAGGGGGATTGCGATCGTCGTTCTCCGTGCCGGCGGCAGGGATACTGGCCCGAGTAGCCGAAGCAGCGCCCGCGCACGCGCCGATCGGGTTGCCGACCGTGGCATAAACTGAACCGCAATGGAAGCCGATGGCGGCCTGCTCGTCGCCCGAGAGGAATACACGGCAGCGAGATCGGGAATGCGCGCCGGCCACGCCGCCGCTGTCATAACGCCATGTGAACGAAGACCAGGGACCGTTCTTTTTCGGCTGATAGCGGAAGTTGGTGGTCTGCTCGAACGCCTGATCGTGATCGATGCGGAACACCGAATTGTTGAGCGGTGAATTAAAGATCAGGCCGCCGATTTCCGGTCCGAAAAAGCGCGCGCGTGTGTGGCCCGAACATGGAATAAGCGGAGAAGCCATGAGTATCGGTCAGCGTGACGCGGGCAGAGACGCCGTCGATCTTGCTCTTGCGCCATTCGATCGGGAACGCGATCGGGGAACTGAAGAAGATTGTCAAAGTCGAAAGCATTATGCGTGTACTTCCAGAAATACCCGGCATCGATCACAACCAGTCTTGCCCGACGCCCTGCTGGATTCCAACGTTGTACTGGTTACGGGTGCCCGGGCTAAGAGGCTTCGAGCCGAAGGCGCCGAAGACATTGCTGGCGAGCCCGCCCGCGCCCGTAACACTGGAGAAAGCAGATTCTCATTGTAAGGAGTCTCAAAGAACTTCGAGTAAGACGCGCGGAACACCGACTTGGTCGGCTTGTAACAGGTAAGAGAGTCCAAGGCGCGGTTCGGCCGAGTTCGCGGCGACCAGCCCGCGATAAAGATCGCCGCGCAAACCAGCCGCAATGGTGAGGTCGCCAAGCGTGATGTTGTCCTGAATGTAAAACGCGTAACCTTTAACGTCCGAGTGGCCGGTGAAACGGAACAGGCTTCCGCCGTGGGTCAGGTCGTAAGGCGCCAGGCCGGGTGAATTGGTATCGGC
>CAWIZX010000021.1:0-107421 GCA_963840735.1 Terriglobia bacterium | reverse complement strand
GCCCGTAACGTGATTGATCTCAGACTGGTTTCGGCGCGCCTCGATCATATTGCGCATGCGGCCCAAAATCCCCCGGCTGAAACGACACACGAAGCTCCGGATGGAAACCGATTCCGGCATACGGCTCCGAACAGGTTCGAAAACCCGCTCGATGCTGTGGAACCCGGCCGGCTTTCGATAGAAGTAGGTAACCGTCATTCGAATCAGAGCGGGCGAGCCGAAGCCGCTGACTCCGGCGATACCGTCTCCGAACAGCAGCCCGAGCATCTCTGAAGCCCCTATGGGTGTACGTGTGTGCAGCCGACATGCGGCTCTGCCCGTTTTGCACAACCCGCTGTCGGGATGCGGCGTCTTTCAAAATGCTGCTCAAAACGCCAGCAATACTTTCGATATCGTCGTAGTAGAAGCAAGCTTCCCGATCAGGAAACTCGGATTCCATCTCCGGACAACGAGCGGACAGAGGAACACCACCTGAGCCGAGGATCTCAAAGAAACGCATGTTTGCAGCCGGATAGTTTGAGCTTGCTACGGGATTGAGACTGACCGGAGCAGCCTTAACGGCGGCGGACAGATCCCTGGCATACAGGGGACCGCCCTTGAAGTATTTCTTCGAGGCAGCACGGGTCGCGGCTCGTGTCCAACTTGTCGGGGCTCCCCAAACGGCAACACGAAACCCGCTCTCAACCAAACGTAAAACGACCGCTTCACGTTCGGCGCTGTGATTTCCGACAAAGGAGACATCATACTCGCCCGCAAAACGCGAATTCCCGTTCAGGCCAGCGTCGGGCGGATGTAGTTCAGGATCAAAGCCAAGAGGCACCCACTCCACACGCCGCGCGCCCCAAGCGCCTGAAGGGCTCGATGCTGGCGCTGCTGTATGTAGCTATCAGGTCGTAGACGGCAATGCAGTCGATAGTAAGCGAGGGGCAGTGGAGCAGCGTGTCCGGCCACAACAGTACGAGTTGGCAATCGGGTAAGGCGGCTTTGATCTGACCCAACGCGCCGGCAAGAATGCGATGTGAAGCGACGACGATAACCACATCCGGCCTGGATTTCAATACAGCCGTAAGAAACTGACCATTGGCTTTGAGCAGCCATGCTTCAACAGGCAGAAAGTTGTTTACTATCGCCCCGAAGCGGCCCAGACGCTCGGATTTGCGGATTGCGGCGGGAGCCTTCCACTCAATCACCGTATGGCCGAGCTTTTTAAGAGCCGCGCATAAGAGCCTTCGAGCGAATCCACTGTAATCCGCCCGGCTATCAGGATCGTTTTCATCAGCTTCGATGGTCGGTACCACTCAGTGTAGTCCGGAGTTGGCTCGGATCGCCCTGCACCAGTCACGCGCGCCGGCAAGGGTCTGATCGAGGCTTATGGTGGTGGTCCAACCTGTCAGCTCTTTGATCTTGCTTGTGTCCGGCACCCTTCTTTCCATATCCTTAAAGCCGGGTCCGTAGGCATCTTTGTACGACATCATGACGATCTCCGAACGACTTGAAGCTATCTGCTTTATTCTGGATGCTAAGTCGAGAATTGAGATTTCCTCCCCACTTCCGATGCTGAACAGTTTCCGCTTGCGCCCGGAGTACGAAGTATGAGGTGGATGGCCGTGACAACATCGCGGACATCGCAAAAGCATCGGCGCTGGGAGCCATCACCGAATACAGTAATCGGTTCTCCGGCAAGCGCCTGCCGCATCATTCTCGGTATGACCATGCCTGTATCTCCGCTGCCGCGGCCCTACGGTGTTGAACAAGCGGGCCAGTATGACGGGCAGGCCGTACTCGCGATGGTAAGCAAAAGCAAGACATTCATCAACCATTTTGCTGACGGCATATGACCAGCGGCTCTTGCTTGTAGCGCCCAGGAGCACGTCGTCATCCTCGGAGAAGGGGATTTTGACGCTCTTCCCGAAGACCTCGGAAGTACTGGCGATGAAAGTGCGGCACCCATAGCGCAAGGCGGCATTCAGGACACTTTCGGCACCCTTGATATTTGTAAGAATCGTGTGAACCGGCTTCTGGACAATGAGTTGAACTCCAACAGCAGCCGCGAGATGCACCATTATGTAGCTTCGGAGGCAAGCCTATCGAGGACGACCTCATTGTTGACATCTGCCCGGGCAAACTGAAATCGGGGGTTGGTAAGAGATGCTCAATGTTGATGAGAGAGCCAGTGCTGAGATCATCGAGTACGCTCACCGAAGATCCCTCGCCGAGGAGCAACTCGGCGAGATGTGAGCCGACGAACCCGGCACCGCCGGTAATGAGTATTTTTCGAGCTTCATGCCCGGCAGGCCAGTTCATTGCATTGTCGATTGAGGGCAGATTGGTCATTCTATTGTCGGTCAAAGAGAGTCCTAAAAAACTTGCAGATTATCTATTTACAAAAGCCCGCAAAGATTGCCTACAGGTGCGCCAATGCGGCGATGGAAGCCCAGTGAACATCAGGTTCAGTGTGGTCAACCCCGCAACGCGGGCGACAAAGCCGAATTGAATAGTTGCGACGATGACGTAAGCGGACAGCGACGCGATGGCCGCACCGACTGTCCCAAGTGCCGGGAGCAGAAGATAAGGACCGTGCGGTGACAAGCATCCCGACACCTTCAGCAATAGCAGGAGAGCCAGGACGGCCGAGCCCCCGAAGACTGTTTCCAAGGACCGCATTTTTACCCTGGAAAATACTAGCGGCGACCAGAACGCGCGCCGCAAGAGTGGCAGGTGCGTACATCTCTCCGAAAAGAAATATCAACATATTGGGCATGAAGATCGTGGCGAGTACGAGGACCGGCAGTGCCAGAAGAAAGGCAAGTTGGACGTGGCGAATGACCAACCTTGCGCCCTCAACGATGTCATGCGTGTTGCTTGCCCGTGGGAGGATGACAACAGCCAATGCCGTGAGAAAAGGATTCAGAATGCCGCTTACAGCTACAGCCACTACATATTGCCCAATCTGCCCCGGTGACAGGATGAAGCTCATAACAGCCTGGTCGGCCCGTAAGTTCGCCTGAGATGCAATACTCGCGAATTGTGTTTTAAGCCCGAACCTGAACAGAACCGGCAGCAAATCCGAAGAGAGCCGGAACCGGGGGCGGAAGCGCGGACCGTAAGCCAAGTCGATATGATTAACGCAACGAACTGCGCCAGCAAATAGGCTTGCGTAAAGGACTCGATACTGCGCACATCCAAGATTGCGAGAAGCAGGCCAGACCGCGTAACAGAGTCCCGACGCCATTCTAATAAGGCTATTGTCGGCGACGAATCCCACACCGAGCAACAAATATGCCTGATAGCCATTTATCAGGACTAAGGGGATCGCAAGCAAGCTCAGTTGAACGATACGCGTGCGGCAAGCCTGAGAGGTGCAACATAGAGCGGAAGAATGAACCACCCAAAGACGGCTAGCGAGCAACCGACTATGCCACCTACCAGCCAGGCAAGGGTCCAAAGATCGCTAATCCTATCCTTCTCTCTGGCAGCATAGTAGGCAAAGGCAAAGCCTAATCCCATGTCGCCCAGCATTATTAGAATTCCAGGCCAAAGCAGAGCGATGGCTAAGTTCCCCCTGCCGGTGTCCCAAAGAACGAGCAACAGCAATTCCACTAACCATGCCAGCGAGCAGAATTGCGATCTGGGCGAAGGTGGCGCCACGAAGTCCCCCGCCGAAGAGTCGTATGATTTTTCCTATCACTCAGTTAGTTCTGGCTGAATCCGAGGTTGCAGGCAAAATGATCAGGTGACCTATGGGCTCAGCGAGCGCGTTTCCTTGACTTGTGGATTTGTCGTCACGCGAAGTCATGTTCCGCAGAAACCACATCGAGCCTGCGAAAGCAGCCATAACAGCAGCTACGAGGCATTGAAGATATCTGGTAGGTAATGTCGCTCGTGTAATCCTGCACAACATCCGCCAGGAGCGCTGAAGCAAACACGGCCGTAGTGAGCATCGTCGGCCCGAATCGAAGCACCACAGTGGCTCTTGCCAGTATGCAACTCCATGCCAAGAACCAAACAACAACACCAAACCAGCCAAACCGCCGCCATGCGTCAGCGACCATGGTTGCGGGCATGGAGGTTCCAATATCGCCACTTTGTGCAAAAGGGTCGATGTACCACCCGTACGCTCGAAGAAAAAATACACCGTGTCGCTCACTAGTGTAGAAGCTTGCATTAGGGTTTAGCTTGAGTAGCAGAAAGCTAGTGACGGGCACATTCCAGTCTTCCCCCGTCCAGCCCCAATATGGGACCGCAGACGGCGTTTTTGCTATTACGTCCGCTGCAGAGAGTTCAAACAGTCGGCTGCCGATGCGAAATGGACCGTTCATCGGGGCCCCAGTCGCATCCAAGCGATCGGTATAGGCGTCGTTGCCCCCCAATAACTCGAAACGTTGGACCGCTTCGGCCGCGCTGCTAGGGTTTCCGCGAGAAAACACGGTTCGGATGTCTTCGCTCTTCAAAAACGCGTAGAGGAAAACAATTGCGATTGGAATCATTCGCACAGCTACTTTCAGCCTCCACTTCCCTCCATGCGATAAGAGAAGGCCAATGGCGAACAGGAGCACCGGAAACATAAAATAGCTCCTATTTCCCTGAACAACCTGCAGCATCGCAAAAGCCGATCCGTAGGTAACGAATATCCACCTTTGACGACATCGGGGCCACGCAAGTCCCCAGATCACAAAGGTGCTGCTCACAGCACCACCGAAAGCTAAAGGCAGATAACTGAAGGCACTGATGCCTGGATTCTTGGCAGAACGATCCAGATAAGCGCGTGCAGAAACAACCCGGCAATACAGACGACCTGACAAACCTCCCACGAAAGGCTAGTGCTGGCCGGAAACATGCCGCTGGCTTCCGAACCCACCAACTTCTGCGGCCGGTCGCCAACCAAACGCCAAGCATTGCCATCGACATTGCTACGAACTGAACGAGCAGGAGGGGAAGAACAGATCCGCTGAATGCGTATGTCCCCAGCTCGTTTCCATAATAGTAATCGTCGTCGAACACCACTATGAGGAGTGCACCAAACCCGAATGCGAGATGTTGAACGGCGAAGAACGCCCATGCAAACGGTATCGTGCCGTGCGCATTGCTCCGTTCCATCCGCCATATGGCTGTCAGTGCAGCTAACCCTTGAATGAATACAACGACTGCCGCAAAAAGGTTTAGAAGATGGGGGTTCAGGAAAGATTGTGGCGTAACCTCGCCGATGACCAGAATCGGAGCGATAAGACCGGTGGTGGCCCACAATCTAAGGCCGGGGCTCAAGGATCTCTTTTGAAGGTTCATCGGATCGGAGGAGAGCCGTCAGGACGGCTTCGTGAATTCAAACAGACCACACGCATATTCGCTTGGTGGAAAGACAGAGAGTTCGACATCTTCATGCATCGCCCCGTTGTCATCGACGAATGAGAAGGATACCAATTCAAGCTCGCGAAACGCGCTCAGCACGGTTCTCGTATCGAAAACGCGGATGGCGTCAAACGCTAGTCTTTCCCTGCCTATCGATACCGAAAAATATAACCTCCCACCTGGCCGGAGAACACGCTGAAGCGAACTCATGAACCGGAAACACGAACGCGGGTCGATCGGATCGGAGTAACGGCCGAGCCCGAAGTGTTCTGCGGCGTGAAGGCTCGACAGTGAATCCACACTATGATCCGGGAAGGTACCCAACTCTGTGCGTCGTCCTGAATGAAGGTCAGGCCGCGGACTGGGGTCTCCGCAGGGCGAATGTCCACAAGTACTATGGGCATGAAGACCAATAAATGAGCAACGAAGCCGTCGGTCCGAGAGCCGATGTCGATGTGGCGCGAGGGCCTTCTTCCGAAGATCCTCCTTGCAGCCCATAGGTCCTGATGGAAGTAGTGGCCATCCATACTGCCGGCGCTCGCGTGCCAGTCGCTCAGTATCGGACAAAGATCGCCAAGCCTGACTCGGAATGCACTTTCCCGGTTCATCCTGGAGTAACGGGCAAGCGCCCTGATGAACGGGTAAAGACCCGTCGCATTGCGGTCGCAGGTTCGAAGATCAAAACCCATGAACGAAAGACGTTTAGTCCCCGACGCAGGGCTTTGTTTGAAGCAGTCATCGGGTTACAGCAGAAAGCATCGCGGATAGTATTGCTGCAGGTCCACGAAGCATTGCTCCCACACATCCGAGATCATAGCTGCCATTTCCGCAAGGCGCGATATCGAACATGCCTCCCACTTGACGGCCCGAACAACGAGTTGGAGTACCCGGAGCCGCTCATCGACGACCATATGAAGAACGTACATCCCTGACTGAGCCTTGCCAACGTTCGCGCCCAGTCCAAAACAGCCAGACGGGCGATTGACCTGTTATTACCATCGGCAGCGCGAACCGCGTCGAGAGCGGGAAGGTGCTCACGTCCGGAGGCGTTGTATTCGCTACTCCCCTTTGCAGAGAGGCTAACTTCGGTCAACATAGGATCTCTTCGGTACGCGGCTAATAGTTCCATTTCGAAGCTGACGATGAGGTTAGCCTTGAAATCGAGCTTATCGCGCGTTTGATGAAACCAGTGTCCACGGGCCATTTTCTCCACGGCACAGAAACTCGTAGGTTGCGAACGCTACGGCTTGGAACCTGGCGGCCCCTGGTAGCTGAATATTGCCGGATGTACCAAATGCAGTGTGAGCGTCCGCCACATACACCTCAATTTGCTGCCCCGAAATACCTCTGTCAAATGTGTTGATTGTCGTGTCAGAGGAATTTGACGTCCTGAACAGATTACCGGCTGACACATCCTGCAGTCCGGAATTCGGTACAAAGGGCATTTCGGCCCGGGAGATCACATTCCGCATCAGGATTGAGGTCTTATTCGTGTCAACAATGTTTCCTATCAGAACCGGTGATTGGAAGGCGCCACGCACAGTGCCGAGCCCAAATGGATCAACAACGTGCTCAGTCCATCCGTTCCCGATGAATATCTGAGGAGCGGCTGAAGCGGAAGTTGTTGCTCCGGTCGCTGGATTGAAATGGTTACTTAGATGAACGTAGGGTCCTCGTCCGTTTTCAATTAAATTGTTCTGAAGCGCCGCCGCGTCGAGCGTTACGCGTGCATTACGGACCGCTGTCACCACGGGAGTAAAGGCAAGTACAGCCGTAACAGGATTGGTCATGGAACTAATATAGGCGTGCAAGTCAGCACCAGCCGCGCCCGCGCCGGCTATGGTGATTGCATCGCCGAAGGTAAAGCCAGGCACTGACAAGCTGATGTCTGTAGCCCCTGAAGTAGCTGTGGCGACCGTCGCGGGCCTTTCGAAAACAATATTACTCAGCGCGTAGTTCAGCAGCGTGAAGTTTTCCGAGTAGTTCCCGCCTACCGTAAAGAGCGTGCGCTTAGAATCCTCCGAACGAACACTGCTCACCAACCACATCTCACCCGCAGCGGGGAAGAAATTGACATCATTGCCGTCGATCTCTCCGCCGAAGACGCCAATATTGATACCGGGTGCCGTGCCGCGAATACCAATCCAGCAGCCACCGATGGACGCGTTGTAGATGTTTGTCGATAGAGCATTCTGATCAAGTACGTTAATTGCCGCACCGGAAGTGCAATGCGTAATAAACGGGTCCCGAATTGAGAGTTGGTCAGCTTGGTATTGAGATCGTCCAATGTCGATACCATCCCCGGGCTTCCCATTACAGTCGATAAGCAGGTGGTCGAAAACGCCCTTAGTTGAGATTCCAATATCTTTCTGCCCGTCATAGCTGATAGCTGAAATCCATCCGCTGCCGCCGTCCGCAATGGAGATGTTTGCGAGTTCCCCTGACTTGCCGATCCATCGGATTGCAGAGCGATCAGGCGGACCGAAATATGTGATCCGAGTTGCCTGAGTACCCGCCGAGCCTCTAATTACGTAGCTGTCGTAACCCTCAGCGCCTGCGTGCTCGGTGCCATACACTCTTATCTGATCAGTGATTCGATAATTTCCCGGTATCAGCAAAACGGGTGCTAAAGCGCTGTATGTGTGACGTGTCCAGTTACCCTTTACAGCATCCAACGCTCCCTGAATCGCCGCAGTATCGTCGTGTGTGCCATCCCCAATTGCGCCCCACCACTGCGGATAGACCGAAGGAAGGGCAACCGTCGATCCGAAGTTCACAGACGAACCCTGAAGGGAGATATCGAAGATCCGCATAATCGGCGCAGCGAGCAGACCGGTCACGGTGAGTTCCGAATGTCGTGCAACCTGCAACACTCCACCCGGCGCGAAAGCCAGGTTGGCCACGCACATCTGTGATGGAATATCTGGCCAAGCTTTGGTTACAAGCAACGTTTTGTCGGTGTTTTCGGCCTGACTTGCTGCCGCACAAGCAGCCGTAAACGTCGGGTATCGCTGGTCCGATACTGATGCGCCCGCCGATCGGCAGCCAGCGATCAAAGCCAACGCGAGCAGAATTGATGCTTTTGATAGATGTTGCAACAGCATAGCCAGCCTACGTGAGATACTGGTCCGCTCTCGACCTGAACTCAGGGCCAAGATCGGCATCCTGGCCGACTTCGACTTCCAATTGCGGGTCCTCCGCATACAGCCGTTGGCGCAGTTGACCCGGATGCCAAACCACCGGCATACGCCCCAGATAAGATGCCCACATGCTGAACGTCGATCCGGATGCTATCAGCAACGGAGCCTGGGATAGTTCCAGCAGGTCCTTCAATGCGGATTGTCTCCCTACAAGCTCGATGTTCTCCAGCCTGAGAAGCGGGGCCAGTTCAGCGGCCGATCCATCCGAGAATACTTTCGCGCGCATATTGGAGCCGAACGATTTTCGAAGCAGCCCAAGGGTATGAACGTACCACTCGATTGGTAGCCGGAAATTGACTCGGCCATTGCGAAAGTCCAGGTCGCGGGAATCGCGCGGAAAGGAGAAGTCACCCATGCGGACGTGGACAGCGATATGAGGGTCCCGGCGTGCTTGAGGAACATGGGAATCCCTGGCAATCTCCAGGAGACGGTCCCTGATAAGGCTGTGCCGAGTGGCAATCGGTGTGAACAGCTCCGCCATGCCTGTGAACTCGTACATTGCCGGAGATGAGGCGAGTTCTGTTGTTCTGAGAACCTGTTCGGGGTATCTCGGAACCGAACGAAGCAAGCTGAGTTTTCGCAGGCCGGTGACGTACCGCGGAGTCGGCTTGAAGAAAGTGGCGTACGTGCGAGGGGGCTGACCACGAGCGACGAGCCCCAATGAGATCTGCGGCCAGGTGGGCCAGACAAGTGGAAGGGAGTAATCTTCGGCAGCTACGACGCTGCGTGCCCAGGGAAAAAGTAAGTTCCCCAGCCCGGCGCCACATGAGAACCACCGCACGAGGCCAAAGTCTCTGCCCGACAGGCGCGCATACACGTGCGACCGTTGTTTTGCAGAGGTCACTGAGGGTGTCTTCGCACGCGCCGACTCGCGGATGCGCTTGACGGATGCGTCATCGCCTCTGAATGTGATGACGTACCAGGCGATTCAGCCAGCAACGTTTGACACGTACTTCGGCTGCGATTCGCAATACCATTTGTACGTGCTCTCGAGCCCTTGGCGCAGCGGGATCTCGCGCTTCCAGCCGAGGCGGTGGAGGCGGGTGACGTCCACCAGCTTGCGGGGGGTGCCGTCGGGTTTGGTGGTGTCGTATTCGATGGCGCCTTGGTAGCCGACGACTTCCGGACCAGACGGGCCAGTTCGGCGATGGAGATTTCATCGCCGTGAACCTACGTTGACGATCTCGCCTGAACTGTAGTTGTTCATCAGGAAGACCGCAGGCTCCGGCGAGGTCGTCCACGTGCAGAAATTCGCGGAGCGGCGAGCCGGTGCCCCAGATTGTCACCGAAGGGCGGCCTTCCTGCTTCGCTTCGTGGAACTTGCGCATCAGCGCGGGCAGCACGTGCGAGTTGGCCAGATCGAAGTTGTCGCCGGGCCCGTAAAGGTTGGTCGGCATGATGCTGATGGCGTCGAAACCGTACTGCGCACGGTAGGCCTCAGCCATCTTGAGCCCGGCGATCTTGGCGATGGCGTAGGGCTCGTTGGTCGGTTCCAGATAGCCGCGTCAGCAGGCGCTTTCGGGCATCGGCTGGGGCGCGAGCTTCGGATAGATGCAGGACGAGCCGAGAAACAGCAGCTTCTTCGCGCCATGGCGCCACGCGGCGTCAATGACGTTGGTCTGGATGAGGAGATTGTCGCGGATGAAATCGGCGCGCTGCGTGTTGTTGGCCAGGATGCCGCCCACGTAGGCGGCGGCGAGGAAGACATATTCGGGTTTTTCCGCTTCGAAGAACCGCTCGGTCTGAGCCTGACTGGTCAGGTCCAGCTCTTTGCGGGTCCGGGTGACCAGGTTGGTGAACCCCTCGGCCTGGAGGCGGCGCACGATGGCAGAGCCGGCCAGTCCGCGATGACCGGCGACGTAGATTCGGCTGGCTGGCGTCATTGCTGGAGTTGGCGTTGGAATCGCGGTCACCGAATTCAAAAGCCGGAGCCGGCGCGCGCGGGGCGGCTGTGGCCGGCGTTCAGGAGAGTGGCTTCCTGGCGGGCCAGTTCGAGATCCGCATCGACCATCATGCTGACCAACTCGGGGAACCTCACTTTGGGCTTCCAGCCGAGTTCGCGGCGGGCTTTGGAGGAATCGCCCATGAGGTAATCGACTTCGGTGGGGCGGAAGTAGCGGGGGTCGACTTCGACGTACTTGTTCCAGTCGAGACCGGCATGGCCGAAGGCGGCTTCGACGAATTCGCGGACGGAGAAGGCCTCGCCGGTGGCGACGACGAAATCATCGGGGGTGCTGTGCTGGAGCATCATCCACATGGCTTCGACGTAATCGCCGGCAAAACCCCAGTCGCGGCGGGCTTCGAGGTTGCCGAGATAGAGGTTCTTCTGGAGGCCAAGTTTGATGCGGCCGACGGCGCGGGTGATTTTGCGGGTGACGAAGGTTTCGCCGCGGAGGGGCGATTCGTGATTGAACAGCAGTCCGTTGGCGATGAAAAGCGAATAGGCCTCACGGTAGTTGATGCAGTACCAGTAGGCGGCGACTTTGGCGGCGGCATAGGGGCTGCGCGGGTAGAATGCGGTGCTTTCGTTCTGCGGGGGCTTGGCGGCGCCGAACATCTCAGAAGAGCCGGCGTGATACATGCGGACCTGCTTCGAGGTGTGGGCGCAGTAGTCGCGCAGGGCTTCGAGGAGCCGCAGGGTGCCGGTGGCGACGACGTCGGCCGTGTATTCGGATTGTTCGAAGGAGACTTTGACGTGGGACTGCGCGCCGAGATTGTAGATCTCGTCGGGCTGAACGTTCTGAAGGATTCGGCGGAGCGAGCTGCCGTCGGTCAGGTCGCCGTAGTGGAGGAAGAGGCGCGCTGCAGGATCGTGAGCATCCTTATAGAGATGGTCCAGGCGGCCCGTGTTGAAAGTGCTGGCGCGGCGCATGATTCCATGAACTTCGTAGTTTTTGGACAGCAGGAATTCGGCGAGGTAAGAGCCGTCCTGACCGGTGATGCCTGTGATGAGAGCTTTTCGCATTCTTCTTTAGAGTTTCTTGATTAAGAGATTTTTTGATTTTAGCGGACTAGTGCCGCTCTTGTCTCGGAATTTTCGGGCCACGCGTCGCCGCGTTTGAAATCCGGAACGATTTCGCGGAGCAGGGCGAGGGACAGCGCCGCGTCACGCCTGTGACAGGAGTGGCGGAGCCGATCCAGACATTGTTGCATTTCGACGCGCGGCTTCGACGAACCGGCGAAGATGCGGATTTTCACGTGGCCTGTAGGGAGTAAACCCTCCTCGGAGCCATTTAGTTCCTCATAAAGTTTTTCGCCGGGGCGGACGCCGGTGAATTCGATGGCGATATCGATGTCGGGGCGGAGACCGGAGAGGAGGATGAGGTTGCGGGCGAGGTCGACGATTTTGACGGGTTCGCCCATGTCGAGCACGAAGATTTCACCGCCGCGGCCCATGGTGGAGGCCTGGAGGACGAGCTGGCAGGCTTCCGGGATGGTCATGAAGAAGCGGCGCATTTCGGGGTGGGTCACGGTGACGGGTCCGCCGCGGGCGATCTGATCTTTAAAGATGGGGACGACGCTGCCGTTGCTGCCGAGGACGTTGCCGAAGCGGACGGAAACGTAGCGCCCTTCCGACGGCTGCAGGGAGCGCACGAGCAGCTCGGCGATGCGTTTGGTGGCGCCCATGACGTTGGCGGGGCGCACGGCCTTGTCTGACGAAATCATGACGAATTCGGCGACAAAGTGGGCGCGGGCGGCTTCGATGACGTTGAGGGTTCCGAAGACGTTGTTCTCAATGGCCTCAACGATGTGGGATTCCATGAGGGGAACGTGCTTGTAGGCGGCAGCGTGATAGACGACCGAGGGCTGGTGAACGCCGAAGACTTCGGCGAGCCGGGCGGGGTTCTGGATGCTGCCGATTTCCGGGTGGAAGGGAACGCCTGGGAAGGAACGGGCGATTTCGGAGTGGAGGTAGAAGAGAGGGGATTCGGCGATGTCATAACCCACGATGGCGGCGGGACGGAAGCGCGCGACCTGACGGCAGATTTCAGAGCCGATGGAGCCGGCGGCTCCGGTGACGAGGATGACGCGTCCGGTGAGCTGGGCCGAGATGCGTTCCTGCTCGAGGTTGACGGGAAGGCGGCCGAGAAGATCTTCGACGGCGACGTCGCGGATCTGGCGTGAGAGGCCGTCTTCGGCGATGAGTTCGGCGAGGCCGGGGATGGTCTTGTAAGTGAGTCCGGCGGCGGTACAGAAATCGAGAATCTGCTTCATCTGATGGCCGGAGGCGGATGGGATGGCGATCAGCAGAGTCTCGGCGCCGGTGGTGGCGGCGATTTCAGTGAGGGACGTGCCGGGGCCGAGAACTTTGATGCCGTGGAGGACGATGCCGGCTTTGCGGGGGTCGTCGTCGATGAAGCCGCAGACGTCATAGCCGATGGCGAGGTTCTGGCGGAGGTCGCGGAGGAGGGTGGCTCCGGCGTCACCGGCACCGTAGATGAGGGTGAGTTTGCGTTTGGCCGTGGAGGTTCGGGAGCGGCTGGCTTCGGCGACCAGGCGGACGCCGACACGGAGTCCGGCGGTGATGATGAGGCAGAGCAGCAGGTCAATGGCGTAGACGGTGCGGGGGACGCCCGAGTGGATGGAGACGAGGATGGCCGCGGCTACGACGCTGCCGATGAGGTTGCTGACGGAGAGCCGGACGAGGTCAGAGAGGGAAATGTAGCGGGCCCAGCGGCGGTCGAGGCCGAGCAGTTTGAAGCTGGTGAGCTTGACGGCGACCCAGACGAGGGAGGCAACGAGGAGGGCGTGGACATAGCCGCTCGGGATGCTGAAGTCGAAGCGGAGGAGAAACGCCAGAGTGGCGGCCGAGAAGACGGTGGCGATCTCAATGGCGAAGACGGCGAACTGACGGCGCATGCGGGCTTCAGACAAAGGACGCGGCCTGAGGGGTGAGGGCCGCCGAACTGTGAGCGGCTGCGCGGACCTGGACAATGACACGGGACTGAGCTTCGGGCGAGAGGCTGGAGGAACTGGGGAGACAGATGCCGCGGCGGAAAAGGTCTTCAGCGACGGCTCCGCCGATGACTTCGCAGGTTTCGAAGAGGCGCTGCAGGTGCATGGGCTTCCAGACCGGGCGGGATTCGATGTCGGCGGCGTTCAGGCGCGCGATGAGTTCGTCGCGGGTGCAGCCGAAGAGGTCGGGTTCGATGAGGAAGCAACTGAGCCAGTTGGTGGAGAGCCCGTGGGGCGACTGGGGCATGAGGGAGATGCCGGGCAGGCTGGCAAAGGCGTCGCGGTAACGGAAGGCGATGGCGCGGCGCTGGCGGACACGTTCGTCGAGGACTTCAAGCTGGCCCCGGCCAATGCCGGCGAGGACGTTGCTCATGCGGTAGTTGTAGCCGGTTTCGGAGTGCTCATAGGCGATGCCGGGGTCTTTGGCCTGGGTGGACCAGAAGCGGGCGCGCTCGACGAAGGCGGGGTCCGGAGAGACGAGCATGCCTCCGCCGGCGGTGGTGATGATTTTGTTGCCGTTGAAGGAGAATGCGGCGACGGCTCCCATGGCTCCTGCCTGGCGGCCTTTGTAGCTGGCGCCGAGGGCTTCGGCGGCATCTTCGAGGACGGGGACGTTGAAGCTGCGGGCGGCTTCGAGGATGGGGTCCATGTCGGCGCACTGGCCGTAAAGGTGGACGACGACGATGGCGCGGGGGAGGCGGTTGAGATCGGCGCGCTTTTTGAGGGCGGAGTAGAGGAGTTCAGGGTCGAGATTCCAGGTGCGGCGTTCGCTGTCGATGAAGACGGGGTTGGCGCCGAGGTACCGGATGGGATTGGCGGAGGCGGCGAAGGTGAGGTCAGAGCAGAAGACGTCGTCCCCGGGGACTACGTTGAGGAGGCGGAGGCCGAGGTGGATGGCGGCGGTGCCGCTCGAAAGACAGACGGACGGGAGGCCGAGGCGGGCGGTGAAAGCGGCTTCGAAGGCGTCGAGATTGGGTCCGACGGTGGATACCCAGTTGGTGGCAAAGGCCTCGTCCGCATAGCGCTGTTCAGAGCCGCCCATATGCGGGACGGAGAGGAGGATGCGGGGCATCAAAAAAGAGAAGGAAAAAGCGGGCGGGAGCGACGATTTTCGGGGCTTTTTCGGGACTTTTCCTGAAGAAACCGCAGGCTACCGCAGGCTAAGGCACGATCTGAAAGTACTGGACCGCGCCATGAGCCGGTAAATACAGGCTAATACGGACTAATGGTACCGTGTACTTCCTGCATCCGTCAACGATTTGTACTCGACCTGACGGTCAGTGAAACTATTCGGTATGAATGGTTTGCTGCATTAGCTGGTAGATGATTCCGAGTAGTACGAGCCCTGCGAGCACGTACGCAACAAGATAGCGCCGGGTGTGCTTCCAGCGGATTTTGCGGCGCAGTTCCATGATGCGGCGCTCTTCGACGGTGCGCATTTTGGACGACTTTGCGCCGCCGAGGTAGGCATAGAAGCGGTCATTGCAGCCGTGGCAGCGGTAGGGGGTGCGTCCGAAGAGCGCGAGGAAACGGTCGCGCCAGCCGGAGCGATGGGAACGATGCGCTTTGTTGGCACCGCATTTTGGGCAAGTCATTTTAAAAAGATCACGTTAAACAACATGTTTGCGGGTCAGCGCCGCTGGTCGGCGGGGGCCCAGAACTGCCACCATTTGCGCGGGGAGGCGGTGGCGAAGCGTTCGCTCGAAACGTATTCGCTGCGGACGATTTTGCCGGGATTGGAGATCAAGAGAAGGTTGGCCGTTTCGGGGCCGTACTGCTCGGAAATGGCGGCGAAGGCATGGTCAAGGCGCGGGTGGCGATGGACGGGGTCATGGGCGTCGCTGGCGACAACGTGGACCATGCCTTGGCCGAGGAGCCGGTGGGCCGCGGCTTCGGCCTTTTTGCCGAAACCGCCGAGGACGGAGAGAGCGGTGACCTGAACGAGGCAGCCGAGTTCGACCCATTTTTCGAGCTTTTCGGTTTCGCGGCGCAGGATGGGGTTGCGTTCGGGGTGGGTGACGATGGGGACGAGGTTGACGGCGAGAATCTGGTCGAGGATTTTATCCATGGAACCGGAGATGTGGAGATCGGAGCATTCGACGAGGACATAACGGCCGCCGGCGATGGCGAATTTGCGGGGATTTTCGCGGGCTTCGACGATGTTATCGAAGCTGAGGTGGAGGTCGCAGCCGCGGTGAATTTTGGGGATTCCGGCGGTTTTTTCGGTTAATTCGCGGATACGGCGGTCAATGAGATCGGGCTGATATTCGAATTCGCCGTTGGAATGGGGGGTGGCGACGATGTCGGTGGTGCCGGATTCGGCGGCAATGCGCAGCATTTCGAGGCTTACGTCCTCGGTTGGGGCACCGTCGTCCATGCCCCAGAGGACGTGGCTGTGGATATCAGTCACTGAGTAATAGAGTACGAAATGCGCGTTTCGGGAGCGGGGGTGGACGGAGTAAGTTGATGGCGGTTAGAATTCATCATGGCTGCGGCGTCCGCGGGATTCGGGCTGGTGTTGAACGGTTGCGATGTGGCGGTGACGGGCATTGCGCCGGCGACCACGCTGCTGGGGTTTGTGCGGTCGCGAGGATTGACCGGAGCTAAAGAGGGCTGCGCGGAGGGCGAGTGCGGGGCCTGCGCGGTGCTGGTGGACGGGTGCGCGGTCAATAGTTGTCTCATTCCTTTGCCCTCGGTTGCGGACCGCGACGTCCGCACGGTGGAGGGCCTTGCCACAGACGGAGTGCTTACAGAGGTGCAGGCTGCGATGGTGCGGTATGGCGGATCGCAGTGCGGGTATTGCACGCCGGGGTTCGTGGTGAGCATGGCGGCGGAGCAGCGGCGTGGCGGAGGGGAACTGGATCCGCAGGAGCTGGGCGGGAACCTTTGCAGGTGTACGGGGTATCGGCCGATTGCGGAGGCGCTGCGGTGTTTGATTCCGGTGAATGCGGGTGAGCAGGGGCGGAAGAGTGTTGGAAGGCTGAGTTATGCGGCAGGGGCGGCGCGGTTTTCACGTCCGTTGGGCCTTGCGGAATGTCTGGAACTGCTGAGGGACGACCCGGAGGCGCGCGTGGTGGCGGGGAATACGGATCTGGGAGTGGAGACGAACCTTCGGTACCGGCTTTTTGCGCATCTGGTGAGCGTGGAGGCGGTGGAGGAACTGCGGGAGTTTCGGGACGGGGCGGATGAGGTGGAGATTGGGGCGGCGCTGGCGCTGAGTGAGATTGAGCGGCGGTGGACGGGCGCTCCGGCGGTGTTGCGGGAGTGGCTGAGGCTTTTTGCGTCGAGGCTGATTCGGAACCGGGCGACGCTGGGGGGATCGCTGGGGACGGCTTCGCCGATCGGGGATTCGGCTCCGCTGCTGCTGGCTTTGGATGCGCGGGTGAGGATTGCGGGGCGGGCGGGGAGCGGGTGGTACCGCTGGACGAATTTTTTGTGGGGTATCGAAAGACGGCGTTGGGTGCGGGCGAGGTGGTTCGGTCGATATCGATTCCTAAGCCGCTGGCCGGGAGCGTGAAGTTCTTCAAGGTGGCGAAGAGGCGGATGGACGATATCAGCACGGTGGCGGCGGGGATTGTGCTCGATCGCGACGGCGGCGGGTTGATATCGAAGGCGCGGTTCGCGTTCGGCGGGGTGGCGGCGGTTCCGGTGCGGGTGCGGTCGGCGGAGAGGGCGATGGAGGGCACGGACGGCGGGCCGGCGGCGTTGGAGAGGGTGGCGGGTGAGGTGGAGCGGGCGCTGCAGCCGATCGGGGATCACAGGGGGTCGGCCGCGTACCGGATGGCGATGGCGCTGAGTCTGATTGAAAAGGCGCTGGCGATATGAGGGTGGCGGGGCAAGCGGTGCCGCATGAGAGCGCAGAGAGCCACGTTACGGGCGCGGCCTTGTATACGGACGACATTGCGGAGAATTATCCGGGAGTTTTGCATGCGTGGCCGGTGCTCTCGCCCTATGCTCATGCGCTGGTGACTCGGCTGGATCTAAGGCCGGCGATGAGCGAGCCGGGGGTGGTGGCGACGCTGTGCGGGAGCGATGTGCCGGGGGTGGGGGATTCAGGCGCGAACCGGCACGATGAGCCGCTGTTTCCGGAAGAGACAACGTATCATTCGCAGCCTTTGGCGTGGGTGTTGGGGGAGACGCTGGAGGCGGCGCGGCTGGGGGCGGCGCGGGTGGTGGCGGAGTCCCGGCCTCTGCGCGCGGTGCTGACGATTGCGGAGGCCGTCGCGGCGGAGAGCTTTCATTCGGGGCCATTCCGGATCGACAGGGTGGATGCGGAGGGGCGGGGCGCGGCGGCGGCCATTGCTGCGAGCCCGTATGCGGTGAGCGGGGAGCTGTCGATCGGCGGGCAGGAGCATTTTTATCTCGAGACGCAGTGTGCGCTGGCGCGGTTCGACGAGACGGGCGGGATTGTGGTGGATTCGTCCACACAGCATCCGAGCGAGACGCAGGATGTGATTGCGCGGGTGCTGGGCTTGGCGCGCAACCAGGTGACGGTGCAGTGCGTGCGGATGGGCGGGGCGTTCGGCGGGAAGGAAGTGCAGGCGAACCCGTGGGCGGCGGTGGCGGCGCTGGGGACGTGGAAGACGAAGCGGCCCGTGCGGGTGCGGCTGACGCGGAAGCTGGATATGGCGCTGACGGGCAAGCGACATCCGTTTTTTGTGCGGTTCCGGGCGGGGTTCGAAGGGGATGGCTTGCTGCGCGGGGTGGAGGCGCAGTTGTATTCGGATGGCGGGTGGAGCCTGGATCTGTCGGACCCGGTGATGTGGCGGGCGCTGTTTCACTGCGATAACGCGTATCTGATTCCGGCGCTGGCGGCAGCGGGGTGGGTTTGTAAGACGAACAAGACCTCACAGACGGCGTTTCGGGGGTTTGGCGGGCCTCAGGGGATGCTGGTGATCGAGGAGATTCTGGACCGGATTGCGCGGACGCTGGAGCTGCGGCCGGAAGCGGTGCGGGAGAGGAATTTCTATCGCGAAGGGGATTCGACGCATTACGGGCAGTTGGTGAAAGATGCGGGGCGGATCGGGCGGATCTGGCAGACGCTGAAGGATTCGAGCGACTTCGGGGCGCGGCGGCTGGGGTGGCGGAGTTCAATGCGGGTCATGCGCGGGTGAAGCGCGGGATTGCGATGACACCGGTGAAGTTCGGGATTTCGTTTACGGCGACGTTCTTTAATCAGGCGGGCGCGCTGGTGCTGGTGTATCGGGACGGCACGGTGCAGGTGAACCATGGCGGGACTGAGATGGGGCAGGGGCTGCATACGAAGATCCGGCAGATTGCGGCGGAGAGCCTGGGGGTGGGGCTGGATGCGGTGCGGGTGATGCCGACGCGGACGGACAAGGTGCCGAACACGTCGGCAACGGCGGCTTCGGCGGGCACGGATCTGAATGGCGCGGCGGTGGCGGATGCGTGCAGGCAGATCAATGAGCGGCTGGCTCCGTTCAAGGCTCAGCTTCCGGCGGACGCGGAGTTTGCGTTTGTGGTGGAGGCGGCGTATCGGGACCGTGTGCCGCTGTTTGCGCATGGGTATTACAGGACGCCGGAGATTCATTTCGATCCAAAGACCGCGACGGGGAAGCCGTTCCATTACTTCGCTTACGGGGCGGCGGTGGCGGAGGTGGAAGTGGATGGGTTTACGGGGGAGCACCGGTTGTTGCGGGCGGACCTGTTGCAGGATGTGGGGGAGTCGGTTTCGCCGCTGATCGATCTGGGGCAGATTGAGGGCGGATTTGTGCAGGGGGTGGGGTGGCTGACGCTGGAGGAACTGCTTTGGGACGCGGAAGGGCGGGTGGCGACGGCGGGGGCTTCGACGTATAAGCTGCCGTCGTGGCCGGATGTGCCGGAGGTGTTTAAGGTGGCGTTTCTGGAGCGGGCGGCGGAACCGGGGGTGATTTTCGGGAGTAAGGCGGTGGGGGAGCCTCCGCTGATGCTGGCGTTTTCGGTGCGCGAGGCGATTCGGGAGGCGGTGGCGGCGTTCGGGCACGGCGGGGTGGTGGCGCTCGACAGTCCGCTGACTCCGGAGCGGATTTATTGGGGAATCCAGGACGGAGCGCGGGTGCCGCTTGCGACTGTTGTCGCGCGATGACGATTTATAGGGGGCCGATTTTCCATACGCCGGGCGGACGGCTGGTGTATTTCGGGGATGGCGGGTTGGCGGTGGAGCAGGGCCGGATTGCGGCTTGCGGGGATTATGCGGCGGTGCGGGCGAGGCATCCTGAGTCGGCGGAGCGGGATTGCCGGGCGGGGTTTCTGCTGCCGGGGTTCATCGATACGCATGTTCATTTTCCGCAGGTGCGGATTGTGGGCGGGCTGGGGCATTCGCTGCTGGACTGGCTGGATCAACTGACATTGCCTGAAGAGGCGCGGCTGGCGGATGCGGATTATGCGCGGGCAATTGCGCGGGAGTTTGTGGGGCATCTGGCGGCGCACGGGACGACGACGGCGCTGGTGTTCGGATCGCATTTCGCGGGAGCGACGGCGGCGCTGTTTGGGGAGGCGGCGCGCGTTGGGGTGCGCGTGGTGTCAGGGCTGGTGCTGGCGGACCGGATGCTGCGGGAAGAACTGCACATCAGGCCGGAGGATGCGTACAGGGAATCGCAGGGTCTGATCGACCGCTTTCCGGGGCAGTACGCGGTGACTCCGCGGTTTGCGCTTTCGACATCGGAACGGATGCTGGAGGTTTGCGGGGCGCTGATGAAGGCGAACCCGGGGGTGCGGTTCACGAGCCATATGAATGAGAATCCGAGGGAAATTGAGGCAGTGGCCGGGTTGTTTCCGTGGGCGGGGGATTATCTGGCGGTGTATGAGCGGTACGGGCTCGACGGGTCGGCGGTCTGTGCTGGCGCATGACGTCTTCGGGACGGACGGGGAACTGGGGCGGCTGCGCGAGAGCGGGACGTCGGTGGCGCATTGCCCTTCGAGCAATGCCGCGCTGGGGAGCGGGATTTTCCCGATGCGGCGGCATGTGGAGGCGGGGGTGCGGTTCGCGCTGGGGACGGATGTGGGCGGGGGTGTCGGGTTCAGCGTGATGAGGGAGGCGCTGCAGGCGCATTTGATGCAGCGGGTGGCGGCTGAGCCGATGGTGGTGAGTTCCGAAAAGATGTTGTATCTGGCGACGCTGGCGGGGGCGGAGGCGCTGGATATGGCGGAGGAGACGGGGGATTTCACGGTTGGGAAGTCGGCGGATTTTGTGTATCTGGAGGCGGGGCCGGGGAGCGTGCTGGCCGGGGTTCTGGCGGTGACTGAGGAGCCAGCGAAGATGCTGGGGGCGATCTTTACGCTGGCGGGCCCGGAATGCATTCGGGAGGTGCGGGTGGCGGGGGAATTGGTGCATCCACGATGACTTTGCATGAGGTGAACGAGATGGATCTGCAGAGTTTCGTCGAGGCGTTTGGCGGGGTGTTCGAGGATTCGCCGTGGGTGGCTGAAGCGACGTGGCCGATGCGTCCTTTCGGGTCTGTGGAGGCGCTGCACGCGGCGATGACCGCTGAGGCGAATGCGGCTCCGCAGGAGGAGTTGCTGGAGTTGTTGAGGGCGCATCCGGATCTGGGAACGAGGGCGCGTGTGAGCAAGGCTTCGGCGTCGGAGCAGAGGGACGCGGGGCTGACGCAGCTTACGCGGGAGCAGCATGAACGGCTGCTGAGGCTGAATGCGGAGTATCGGGAGAAGTTCGGGTTTCCGTTTTTGTATGCGGTGAAAGGGAGCGGGATCACGGCGATTCTGGAAGCGCTGGAGCGGCGGCTGCAGGCGGCGCCCGAGCGTGAGTTCGAAGAGGCGATGAGACAGGTGTGCCGGATTGCGCGGTTCCGGCTGGAGGAAAAGGTCGAGTGAATACTTTTGCGAGCGGGCCGAAGAGGAGCTACTACGGGAAGGGCGACGTTAGTGTTTATAAGCTTCGTCGCGAGGGGAGCAACCCGGGTGTTTTCGGGGCGAACGTCAAGATCCTGATTTATGGCGATGCATTCTGGCCGACGTATACGACCGGGGACAACTCTGAGCTGGTGGCCACGGATTCGATGAAGAACTTCATTCAGCGGGAGGCGATGAATTATACGGGGGAGGATCTGGAATCGTTCTGCCGGTTTCTTGCGGAGAAGTTTCTGTTGAAGTATCCGCAGGCGCAGGGAGCGCAGGTATCGGCGGAGGAGATTCCGTATGAGGCGTTCGATGGGGCGCGGCTGGCGTATGCGCCGGCGGGTCCGGAGCGGGCGTTCGCGAGTCTGGAAGTGACGCGGGATGGAGTAGCGGAGGAGAGGTCGGGGATACGGGGGTTCCGGCTGCTTCGGTTGAGCGGGAGCGCGTTTAAGGGATTCGTGCGGGATGAGTACACGACTTTGCCGGATATTGCGAACCGGCCTCTGCATATGTGGCTGGACCTGGACTGGACATATAGGAAGTTTGAGGGTCCGGTGACAGCGCGGGTTCGGGAGATTGTGCGGGGGGCGTTCGCGGGGTTTGAATCGGGAAGTATTCAGCAGATCATTTATCAGGTGGGGCAGAAGATGCTGGCGGAGATTCCTTCGATTGCGGTTATTAATTTAGAGGCGAATAACCGGACGTGGGACACGATTGCCGAGGAGGGGTCGGCGGTGGGGGTGTATACGGAGGCGCGGCCACCCTATGGGTGTTTGGGGCTGACGCTGAGGAGGTAGGGGACGATGGCGCGGATCTCTACGCATGTTCTGGATATTGAGAAGGGGCGGCCGGCGGAGGGGATTCCGGTGCGGCTTTATTGCGGGGGCGCGCTGGTCGGGTCGGCTGTAACGAATGCCGATGGCCGCACGGATGAGCCGCTGCTTGCGGGCGAGGCGCTGGAGTTGGGGGTGTATGAACTGCGGTTCGAGGTGAGCGCCTATCTGGAGAGCGAGTTTTTCGGGGAGATTCCGATCCGGTTCAGCGTGAAGGAAGCGGCGGGGAATTATCATGTGCCTCTGTTGCTGGCGGGGCATGGGTACAGCACGTATCGGGGATCATGAAGCGGCTGGCGGAGAAGGTGATCCGGTGCTGCCGGGAACTGGCGGCGTTCACGGAGGAGCCGGGGCGTACGACGCGCACGTTCCTTTCAGAGCCGATGCGCGACGTGCATCGGGTGCTGGGGGAATGGATGCGCGGGCTCGGGATGCGGGTTTGGGTGGATGGCGCGGGGAATCTTCGCGGGCTTTATGGAGATGCGCGGGCGCCCCGGCTGCTGGTTGGGTCGCATCTGGATACGGTGCCGAATGCGGGGGCGTTCGACGGGATTCTGGGCGTGGCGATGGCGATTGCGCTGGTGGAACTGCGTCCGAAGATTGCGCTTGAGGCGATTGGATTTTCGGAAGAGGAAGGCGTGCGCTTTGGCGTTCCTTTTATCGGGAGCCGGGCGCTGGTGGGGACCCTGGATGACGCGGTGCTGGCGCGCCAGGACAGGAATGGCGTGACGGTTGCGGCGGCGATCCGGAATTTCGGGCTGGATGCGGCGGAGATACCGGGCGCGCGGTTTGCGGCGGAATCGGTGAGGTATCTGGAGGTGCATATCGAGCAGGGTCCTGTTCTTGAGGCGCTTGGGCTGAAGATGGCGGCGGTGGACGCGATTGTGGGGCAGAGCCGGCTGATGGTGACATTTCAGAGCAAAGCCAATCATGCGGGGACGACGCCGATGGGGATGCGGCACGATGCGGTGGCCGCGGCGTCGGAATGGATTCTGGCGGTTGAAAGCCATGCGCGGGCGGTGGGCGGGATGGTGGCGACGGTGGGGTCGGTGGAGGTGTCACCGAACGCGGGGAACGTGATTGCGGGGGTGGTGCGGGCGAGCCTCGATGTGCGTCATGCCTCCGATGCGGTGCGGCTTGGGAGCGTGCGGGCGCTGGTCGAAGGGGCGTCGGGGCTCGGCGAGCGCCGGGGGGTGGCAGTGGGGCATGAAATCCGGATGGATCAGGGTGCAGTGCCGCTGGATGCGGGCTTGTGGCCCGGTTCGCTGCACCGGATGGCCAGTGGGGCCGGACACGACGCGATGGTGATTGCGCCGTATTTGCCGACGTCGATGCTGTTTTTGAGGAGCCCGGGGGGAATCAGCCATCATCCGGATGAGGCGGTGTTGGCGGGGGACGTTGAGGCGGCTCTGGAACTGCTGGCGGAGCTTTATGTTTGACCTGACGATTCGCGGCGGGCGGGTGATTACTCCGGCGGGAATTGTTGCCGCGGATATCGGTGTTGAGGACGAGCGGATTGTTGAGGTGGGGCCGGAGCTGGGGCCCGGTCGGCAGGAGATCGATGCGACGGGGTTGACGGTTTTTCCGGGCGTGGTGGATGTACACGTTCACTTCAACGAGCCTGGGCGGACGGACTGGGAGGGGGCTGCGACCGGCAGCCGCGCGTTGGCGGCCGGGGGCGGGACGTGCTTCATCGACATGCCGCTGAACTCTTCGCCGTGTACGGTGGATGCGGCCAATTTTGACTTGAAGCGGGCGGCGCTGGAGAGCAGTTCGGTCACGGATTTCGCGTTGTGGGGAGGGTTGATTCCGGGCAATGTGGACCGGCTGGCGGAGTTGGCGGAGCGCGGGGTGGTGGGGTTCAAGGCTTTCCTGTGCAACTCAGGGCTGGCGGAGTTTCCGAGGGCGGATGACCTGACGCTTTATGAAGGGATGCGTGAGGCGGCGCGGCTGAAGCGTCCCGGTGGCGGTTCATGCGGAGAGTGAAGAGATCACGAGCGGATTGACGGCGAGGCTGATGGGCGCGGGTCGGCAGGACGTGGCGGCGTTTCTGGAATCGCGGCCGGTCATCGCGGAGGTTGAGGCGATTGCGAGGGCGGGAACGATTGCGCGTGAGGCGGGGTGCAGGCTGCACGTCGTCCACATCAGTTCGGGGAGCGGGGTCGCGGCGGCGCTGCGTGCGCGGGCTAGCGGGTGCGACATCTCGATTGAAACGTGTCCGCACTATTTGTTCTTCACGGAGAAGGATCTGTTTGAGATTGGAGCTCTGGCCAAGTGCGCGCCTCCATTGCGAAGTGGAGGGGAGTTCGAGGCGCTTTGGGGTGCGGTACGGCGGGGTGACGTTGAGATTGTAGGGTCGGATCATTCGCCGTGTCCTCCGGAGATGAAGGATCGGGCGAATTTTTTTGAGATCTGGGGCGGGATTGCGGGGGTTCAGACTACGCTGCCGGCTTTGCTTAGCAGGGGCTGGTTAGGCCTGGAGCGCATTGCGGAACTTACGGCGAGCAATGGGGCGCGGCGTTTCGGGCTGGTGGATAAGGGCGCTATCGAGGTGGGTCGCCATGCGGATTTCGCGCTGGTGGACGTGGAGGGCAGGTTCGATATGCGGCTGGTACACAGGCATGGGGCCAGTCCGTATGCCGGGTTGGATTTGCGGGGCGAAGTGCGTGCGACGATTCTGCGGGGGCGGCGGGTTTCGGGAGAGTGCGGGCGGCTGGTGACGCCGTCCGTCAGCTAATCCTGGCGAACCCAGGTCTGGGAGCGCCCGAGCAAAGAGATTCCGATGAAGCCGCGAACATTGAGCTTTTTGCCGCCGTCTGCGAGGGTCATTTTGCAGCGGTAGACGGTTCCGGTGTCGGGATCGAGAATGTCTCCGCCGGTGTAATCGGAGCCGTGGGGCTTCATGTTGCGCATGATGACCAGGCCGATGACAGGTTTGTCTTTGCGGTCGTCTTCACACTTGCGGCAAAGCTCGGCGTTCTCTTTCGGATCGACGCTGCTTTCGATTTTTGCGAAGAGGGCGCCGTCGTGTTCGTAGATCCGGACGGTTCCTCTGGCCTTGTGAGTCTTGTCATCGACGGTCTTCCAGAGGCCGAGGGGCGAAGCATCCGGCGTGGCGGCGAGCGTCAGGAAGCACATCAGAAAGCAGAGCAGCGGCGAGAGATATTTCAGCGGCACAACACAATTTATCGCACTTTGAGAGCTACGGCATGTTGGGCAGGATGCCGGAAGTCTCGATGGTGATGGTGCGCTGCGCATAGAAGAGGTCTGCTATCTCCATTACGATGGCAACGAACGTCAAAGCAACTCCGGAGAGAAGAAGCGTGAGTGAGAAGGTCTGGCCGAGGGCGATCGAAATTACCGTCGAGATGAACAAGCCGATGGCCACATAGAGCAGGATGTGGGAGCGATAGATCCACTGGAGGCGCCGGTCAAAAAGACTGATTTCCTTCTGAATGACGGCGCGGCGTTCCGGCGGTGTGGCGGGCTCGCGCCATTCCGCGGCCAGGGAACGGATGCGTCCGGACATGGCGTCGTGCTTGGAACTGATGGCGCTGACCAGGATGGCGTTGGCCGAGATCATTACGACGGGCGTGACGGCGGCGGTGATGGCGGGATTGCCAGGGTCCATGTGTGATGTTATATTAGTTCTTCGTGACCTTCGCCCGGATCAGCTTTTTTAGCTATCGATTTTGGAGCCCCACTCCATAGTGGCGTTGGTTTGGATTGACTTCCAATAGTTTTACCGGACCAACCCACTCGAAAGAGTGGGTTTTTTATTGGGGGGTTCGAATGTATAAAGAGGATCGAAGCGAATGATCATTTCAATGCGGCCACATGCGACGAAGCAGGAGGTCGAACATGTTTGCGAACGGATTCGGGAGTTTGGGTTTCGGGTGCACTCGATTGAAGGCGAGGAGAGAGTCGTGATCGGGGTAGTAGGGGCGGGCGGCGATGTGACCGCGTGTCTGGAATCCCTGGAGGCGACCCCCGGAGTGGAGCGGGCCGTCAGGATCTCGGCTCCCTATAAATTTGTGAGCAAAGAGTTCCGGCGCGAAAGGACCGTGATCCGCGTGGGCAAGGCGGATATCGGCGGCGATGAGTTCATCACCATGGCCGGACCCTGCTCGGTCGAGAGCGAGAAGCAGATCATGGAAACGGCTGAGGCCGTTGCTGCGGCCGGCGCGACGATTCTGCGGGGCGGCGCTTTCAAGCCGCGCACATCTCCTTATGATTTCCAGGGCATGGAAGCGGAAGGACTGAAGCTGCTCGCGAAGGCGCGCGAAGCGACCGGCCTCGCGATCATCACGGAAGTGATGAGCGATCGCGATGTGGATCTGGTGGCCGAATACGCCGACATTATGCAGGTGGGCGCGCGCAACATGCAGAACTTCGCGCTGCTCAAAGTGCTGGGGCGCTGCGGCCGGCCGGTGATGCTGAAGCGCGGCCTGAGTTCCACGATCAAAGAACTGCTGATGTCGGCGGAGTACATTGTGGCGCACGGCAATCCGCAGGTCATGTTGTGCGAACGCGGCATTCGAACTTTTGAAACGGCGACGCGCAACACGTGCGATATTTCGGCCGTTCCGGTGCTGAATGAGCTGACGCATCTGCCGGTCATTGTCGATCCGAGCCACGCGGCGGGTAAGCGTAGCCTGGTTCCGGCGCTGGCTAAAGCGGCTGTGGCGGTGGGGGCGGACGGCATTATCGTCGAAGTGCATCCCTGCCCTGAAAAGGCTGTGAGCGATGGAGCGCAGTCATTGACGGTGGAAGGCTTCCGGGCGATGATGCGCAATCTGGCCGGATATAAAGAGTTGTGGCAGCGCGAACGTGAAGCCGAGATGGCTGTCGCGGTCTGAGTCAGGGATGTGGGCACGCCGAATCGGTTTAGCCGCGGTGGTGCTTGCGGCGGTGTGTCTGGCCGCGGCCTTCGGTTGGGCCAAGTGGCGCGAAAGCCGCTTCTTTGAAACTGCGGTGCTGCTCTCGCGTTTTCCGATGGAAGACGCGAGCGTGCTGCGGGTCGACGTGGCGGCGTTGCGCGCGGGTGGGTATCTGGGGGCTTCAAAATTGCCTCTCGAACCCGAGTACAAGCAGTTTCTGGATGGCACGGGGTTCGATTACCGGCGCGATCTGGAACTCGTCATCGCGTCCTTTTCGAAGAGCGGGAATTTCTTTATCGCGCGCGGGCACTTCGACTGGAACAAGCTGCGGAATTACGCGAGGCAGCGCGGAGGTTCGTGTTACCAGGAGTTGTGCCGGGTGCAGGGCAGCACTCCGGAGCGGCACATTTCTTTTCTTCCGCTGCGCGACGATGCGCTGGCGCTGGCGGTCAGCACGGACGATCTGGCCGCAACCCGCCTGAGCACTGCCGGGCAGCCCGTGACGGTTCCGGTGCCGAATGCGCCCGCGTGGGTATCGATTGCAGGCTCGGCGCTGCGGCAGCCTGGCGCGCTGCCGCCCGGCATCCGCGTTGTGTTTTCGGGGCTGGTGAATGCGGACCGGGTGGTGGTTACAGTGGACGCCGCGCCAACGGGAGTGGCTGCGCATCTGGAAGCGAACTGCCGTACGCAGGACGACGCGCGAATTCTTGCGAGTCAGTTGCGCTCGACGACAGACCTGCTCAAACAGGCATCCCTTCGCGAGGCTAAAGCGCCAAAAGATGAACTGACGCAGATGCTGGTGGCGGGCAGTTTCGATCAGACAGACCGGCGGGTCACGGGCAAATGGCCTGTCGCAAAAACGCTGCTGGACAGCCTGACGAGCGGCATCTGATGGCCGGGCGTCTTGTGGTTTGCGGGAATGTCGTGTTCGACATTTCGGTGTGCCCCGTGGAAGAGGTCCGGTGGGGCGCGACCACCGTCGTCGAGAGCGTTTCTCAGCAACTGGGCGGGAATGCCGGGACCACGTCATGGACCTCGGCGATGCTGGGGATTCCGGTCAGTATCGTGACGCTGGTGGGCCGCGACGCGACGGCTGAAACTGTTCTGAACACGCTGGGCAGCATCGGGGTCAACCTTGGCGGTGTCCAGTATGTGGACGCGCCGACATCGATTGCCATTTCCCTGATCAGGGGTGGTGGCGAGCGGGCGCTGCTCTATCAACTCGGGGCCGCTTCAGAAGATTTCCGGGATTTCGAACTGCCGGCGGATGCGGTTCATTTTCATCTTGCGGCGGTCTATCGGATGCGGCATTTGCGGCGCATTGCTCCGGACTTGCTCCGAAGGGCGCGTGAGGCGGGACTGACAACGTCGCTCGATACCCAGTGGGATACGGAAGGCGAGTGGATGAAGGTGCTCGCGCCGAGTCTTCCATATGCCGATTACACGCTCCTCAACCAAGATGAGGCGCTCTGGTTGACGGGCCACAGCGATCCCGAACTTGCGGGGGCTGTTTTGCGCGATCTGGGCGCGCGGCATGTGGTGATTAAGCTGGGCCCTCGCGGGTGCTGGGTGGACGGGACTGTGATCGGCGGGCATTCGGTCCACGCCGTGGATACGACCGGGGCGGGAGATTGCTTTTCGGGCGGTTTCGTCGCGGCACTGATGCGTGGGTTTTCGGTGGAAGAGGCGGCGCGGTTGGCTAACGCGGTCGGCGCGATGGCGGTGCGCAGGATCGGGGCGACGGCGGGAGTCGAGGACTGGGATTCGACGGTCGCGTGGATGCGCGCAGAGTCGCTATAGCGCCGGGTTCCTCGCGGCTGCGATCAGGCGCGGAATCAGCAGCGGTATGGCGGGTTCCGCATCCGCTTCCTCGTATTCGAGCGATACGAAGCCACGATAGCGTCCACGGGACAACATGCCGAACAGGCGGCTCCAGTCGGCCGTTTGTTTCGTACCGTCGGGCGCCGCAATAGAGGCTTTGATGTGGGTTGCGATCGTATACGGAATGCATTTTTCCGCCTGCGCATACCCGTCTTTCGGAAAGTTGCCGGAATCGAGATTGATGCCAACCCAGGGCGAATTCGCCTGCTTCACGATTTCGATGGTCGGCCCGGCGTTCGTGGTGAGGCCCCCGTCATCTTCCACTCCGAGCAGGATGCCTTTCGAAGCCGAGTAGTCGGCCGCACGCTTCAGAGTTTCCGCGGCCCAGCCGATGGCCTGCTCCTCTGTGGCGCCTTTCGGGACGGCGCCGCCAAACACGCGCACGTGACTGGCTCCCAGGCGCTCCGCTACGTCAACCCACCTCGCGGCAGAATCCACTTCGGCCTGACGCAGTTCGGGCGTCGGCTGGCACAAGCGGACGCGCGTTGCGATGCTGTAAAGCGAGATGCCGCTCCGGTAAGAGGTGCGGCGGAGTCCGGCAAGGTACTGGCTGGAAGTATCGGGGAACCAGTAGACGGTTGTGTCGAGACCTTCGAGTCCCCAGTCCGGTACGACCGGAGCGGAGCCGTGGGGCCGGAGCGGCTTTCAGGTGCGGGACGCCCGCGAGGAACACCGCGGATGTCAGCACATCTCTGCGCGTCATCATGAACAGGCATTATGATACACAGAGTCCGGGAACTCCTTCGCTCAGCTTCCCTCGTTTTCGCAAATTCAGCATCGAAAGAGTCTCGGGAGCATCCCATCCTGAGGAGACTTATTTTTGACCATTCAGACACACGGCTATGCTGCCCATTCGGCCACATCGGCGCCTGAGCCCTTCGATTTCGAGCATCGGGAGCCAGGGCCGAAAGACGTCCACATTGCGATCGATTTCTGCGGCATCTGCCACTCAGATATTCATCAGGCGAGGAACGAATGGGGCAATGCCATTTACCCGATGGTCCCCGGCCATGAAATCGTCGGGACGGTGAAAAAAGTGGGCGCCGGGGTCACGGGATTCAAGCCGGGCGACCGCGCCGCGATCGGATGCATGGTGGATTCCTGCCGCGTCTGCGACAGCTGCAAAGCGGGGGAAGAACAGTATTGCGATAACCACGCGACCGTGTTCACTTACAACTCGAAAGATAAGAACGGCAACCTGACTTTCGGGGGCTATGCCGATAACATTGTGGCGGACGAGGCGTTTGTGCTGAAAGTTCCGGCGAACCTGGACGCTGCGGCGACGGCTCCGCTGCTGTGCGCCGGCATCACGACCTATTCACCGCTGAAGCACTGGCAGGCGGGTCCGGGGAAGAAGATCGGAGTGATCGGATTAGGCGGACTGGGCCACATGGCGCTGAAATTTTCGCATGCATTCGGCGCCCACACGGTACAGTTCACGACGTCGCCCTCGAAGGTGGACGACGCAAAGAAACTCGGCGCGGATGAAGTGGTTCTGACCAAAGCCGACGGCTGGCATCTGCCGCACGCGGGCAGCTTCGACTTCATTCTGGACTGTGTCTCGGCCGAACACGATGTCGCGCCGTATTTGGCGTTGCTGAAAAAGGACGGAACGTTGTGTACCGTCGGAATTCCTTCGACGCCTATCGGCATTCACGCGTTCTCTGTGGCGAGGGGGCGGAAGAACTTCACCGGGTCGGCGATCGGCGGTATCAAAGAAACGCAGGAGATGCTGGATTTCTGCGGCGAGCACAATATTGTCTCGGACATCGAAATGACCAGCTTCGGAAAGCTCAGCGAAGCGTGGGACCGCGTGGTTAAAGCCGACGTCAAGTACCGGTTTGTCCTCGATTTGAAAACGCTGCGGGGCTGAAGCAGCGCGCTCTGCTTAGCCGCCGGCGCGCGAATGTATTGATGACCCCCGGCTCAGGTTTTCACTTTTCTCACAACGTGTTAAGTGTGGAAGGTGAAACGCCTGGGGCTGGTAATCGCGCTATGTGCAATGGCTCACAATGCCAGTGCGGGCGATGAAGATGGTGTGCAATGGAAGCCGCTGCTTCAGCAATCGTTCCTGTTTCTCGGGATCGAACACGGCTTCCGGATCGCCGCGGAGGGTGATACTCGCGCCGGCCTCGGAGGTCCGTTCTTCAAAGGCTGGCTGAATTCCGCAGCCAACCTGCACGGCTGGGCCGACGGAGATCCGTTCTTTGTCAACTACATCGGCCACCCGCTTCAGGGCTCCGTATCCGGCTATCTGCTGGTGCGGAACGACCCGAAATACAGGCACGTCGAGTTCGGCCGCAATCGGGATTACTGGCGCAGCCGGCTGCGCGCGGCTGGGTGGGCTTGGGCCTACAGCACGCAGTTCGAAATAGGGCCGTTCAGCGAGGCATCGATCGGGAAAGTGCAGTCCCGTTTTCCTCAACAGGGCTTTGTGGATCACGTGATCACGCCGACCGTCGGGATGGGGTGGATGATTGCGGAGGATGCCCTTGATCGCTACGTGATCCGCGGGATCGAGGCTCGGACAAACAGCAGGATCGTGAAGATTCTGGCGCGGGGCTTTCTGAATCCTTCCCGAAGTTTCGCTAACGTGCTCGGCGGGGAGTTGCCATGGCATCGCGATAGACCTGACGAATACCCCGGCGTGACGCCCGACCGCTACCTGTCGCCTGGGGCGGCGTTGACGAGCCGTGAGCGATACCGAAGCGAACGCTTGTACGCGCCGTTCGAAGTCGCGGTGCAGTATCGATATTCCGACAACGGAAAGAACTGCAACGGGGGCGGAGCCACCGCGCTGCTCAGTCCGGATAAGCACTGGGGGTTTGAGGCGGAGGTAAGCGGCTGCAGGGCGCTCGAATCGCAGCGCAACATTACGGGCGATTCTCTGACCTACGTTGCGGGTCCGCGCTATACGTTCCGCGATCTCGGGCGATGGACCCCTTACGTTCACGCGCTCGCTGGTGGGGAAAAAATGACGAGCGAAACCATGTTTCCGGACAGGAAACCTCTTGCGACGCCGACGGTTTCGGAAATGGCCGGGTACCGGATGCACTCGTTGTACACGTCTGACGCGGAATCGAACGGGTTTACGGTGGGGGTCGGCGGCGGGGTGGACTATGCGCTGAACCGGGCACTGGCGCTGCGCGTTGCGGGGCTGGATTATATGCGGACGTGGGAGTCCGACGTGAATGGGTTTAATTCGCGGAGAAACGTGCGGTTTAGCAGCGGTCTGGTGCTGCGGATGGGCACGTGGTAAGAAAGCGGGGGCGAGCCGACGTGAATCCGGGACACTCTTGAAAAAGGCAACGCAGTTCACCGGCAACCCGGCTATTCCGCGCTTGCGGTTTGTTCCCTGTCTGCCGAAGGGTTCCTGAAGGCGTCATTCGGTCGGATAAGGCGCCGACCGGAAGTTTCGGCTGCCGGCCGTCAACGTGACGGGAAACGCGCGTCGATCTCTTCTGCGGACGAATGGAACCGCAATTGGCGTCAATGAACGGAACGCCGACTACACGTCAAAGTGAATCGGCGGACCAAAGCGCGTCAGGATCGATCTACCAGAAAACGGACTTCCGGCGCGCAACTGCGCTAATCGATCTAGGCTCTTTCCCAATCAGTTGGGCGTGGGCTGCCGGTCGGCATGGTCGATCACGAGCACTTCCACGACCGCCTTTCTGACCTCCAGAGTAAGGCCCCGTTGCCTTTGCAAAAGTGTCTTGTAATCTGCGAGGACATCGTCGCCGGTTGGATGCTCCCCCTCGGCAGTTGCCAGGGGCTCGTGGACAATCGTCAAGTCATACCGCCCTTTCAGTCCCGTCATGTCAAGCACGGGTACCTTGTCAAAAGGATTCCTACTGGCCGACATCGCCAATACAGACGCAAACATGGGCATCGAAATGTTGGTGAATGAGTCCGTCACGCGGCCGCCTTCGCTAACGCGCCTCTGCATATGGACGCTGTTATCGAACCCGAGAAACTGGAAGGGTATCTCCGGGCCGAGCGCCGAGTCGTACTTTTCAATGCTTTCGTGAAACTTCTTACCGCTTTTTGCAACGAGCAGAGCGCTAACCGACATCTGCTGTTTCTGCCCGTGCAGCGCCAGATGAAACCGCTCTGAGAGCAGCGTACGAAGCATCAGCCGCATCTGGCTGATCGGGACCTGAGCCGGCGCTTTCCCGAGAATGTCATAGACAGGATCTGTCTGGGTCCACTCGGGCCCCGATAGTTGAAAGCTTTCGACTCCGTACGCCCAGCGGATAGCCATCCACAATGAGACTCCGCGCATCGTGAGGGTGTCTGGCCCGTTAGTAATCGATCCGAAGCGCGGAGCCCGATTCGTGGTTACTTTCACGGAAGCTACTTCGAACGCCGGCGTCACTGACGGAATCGACATCGGAAATAACAGCAGCGTCATCGCGGCACAGTTCATTTGCTCCCACTCGTAGAGCAGATCGCTCCTGCCGTTGCGAAAAGGCCTTACCCGATCAACCTATCGTACTTACCTGTGTCAAAGTACCGGCAGCGCACTGCCCTGGATATTTTCTAAATCGCGCGAAATGAATCCGGTATCATGAATGCGATTTAAACGGACCAGAAGCTATGACACAGAACCGAATTGCCGCCGGCTGCCTGCTCGCGTCCGCCCTCTTATTGCCGGGGATTTTACTCCCGGCACATGCAGCAGTTCCTCAGACTATCCCCGGTCTGGGAACGACCACCTTCCCGACTTCCACCAGTTCACCAGAAGCAGAAACCGCCTTTATGCGCGGCCTGCTTCTGCTGCATCTCTTTGAATATCCCGACGCTGCCCAGGCATTCAGTTCGGCTCAGAAACTCGACCCCGCGTTCTCCATGGCCTATTGGGGCGAAGCCATGACCCACAATCATGGCGTCTGGAATCAGCTTGACGCCGCCGCAGGCAAGGCGGCCCTCGATAAATTCGCGCCCACCGCGGCCGCTCGCGCGAGTCGAATTTCGGATCCACGCGAACGAGCATACATGGCAGCAGTCGAGTTGCTTTATGACGGGCGAGGGACTAAGGTCGAGCGGGACAAGCTCTACGCCCAGGCAATGAAGCGCCTGACCGAAACTTTTCGCAGCCGACAGGAACGCAAAACTCTTTCTATGCTCTGCGCTCCTGAGCGAGAGCCAGGGGGGAACGCGACGTACCCGCTTACTTGCGCGCCGCCGCGATATCGAAGGCCATCTTCCGCCTGGAGCCTCAGAATCCTGGAGCCGCCCACTACTGGATTCATGGAATGGACGATCCCGATCACGCAGCCGGGGCGCTTGAAGCCGCCCGAGCGCTCGAAAATTGCCCCTGATGCCGGGCACGCCCAACACATGTGCTCTCACATCTTCATCGCGCTCGGAATGTGGGATGACGTGGTTCAGGCCAACGTGGAAGCCATGCGTGTCGTCACTCAACAGGGCACCGCCCTGGCGTCCCCCCCACCAACTGCGGTCATTATCAGGAGTGGCTGGCCTACGGTTACTTTCAGCAGGGGCGCTTCCGCGAGGCCCACGAAACGGTGGACGCGTGTCAAAATTCCGATGCCGCGGTTGCCGCCTGGGCGTTAGATCATCCCGGTCTGAACCGACGCGGTGAAACACCGGTCGAGGCTCATCACCACCTGGTGAATGCTTATTCCCTGCTCCATGACATGGAGGTCATCGAGTCCCGGCAGTGGCAATCGTCTGCGAACCCTGCCGTGGAAGTTTCCTCTTTAACCCCGGAATCCGCCGCCTGGTTTCAGTTCTCGAAAGGCTTCGCGGCAGCGCAACTCGGCGACTCCGCCGGCGCCCGAACTGCGCTCGAAGCGATGCGAAGCAACAGCGAGACCGCCCGCTCTGACCACCACGCCGACCCACCGGACATGCAGGCTCTCGCTGTTGGTATCGAAAGCCTCGAGGGCCTGATCGCTGTCAGGTTCGGCGACTACAACGCCGGAACAGCGCAAATCCGCCGCGCTTCAGAAACATACAGCCGTATGCCATTCGCTTTTGGGCCGCCGGTCACTATCAAACCGCCCGAAGAACTCATGGGTGAAGTACTGCTCGCGAAAGGCGATGCCGCGGCCGCTCTCCCGTTTTTCAGGCAGAGCCTGCGCCGCGCGCCCTTACGTTCGATATCGCTGGCTGGCCTGGCAAGAGCTCAGCATTTGACGGGTGATGATGTTTCTGCCCGGAAAACATACCAGCAGTTGTTAGCTTGCTGGCATTCCGCCGATCCCGGGCTTCCAAGCCTGGAAGAAGCACAAACATTTGTTGCCACTAATGCCGAACGTTGACACTGAAATCGGCGTACTCTTCTCCCCAAAGATTGCCATCACCGAAAGTGAACGAGCACGCACCTCGCCGCCGAGCAAGCCCCGTGTACGAGGGTCAATCAGATTTCCCGAGTCCCAAAATCCGCGACTCAAGCGCTGCTCCACCGGGTTGGCGGCGGGCTGGATTATATGCGGACGTGGGAGTCCGACGTGAACGGATTTGATTCGCGGGGGAACGTGCGTTTCAGCAGCGGTCTGGTGCTGCGAATGGGCACCTGGTAAGAAAGCGGGGGCGAGCCGACGTGAGTCCGTACATTCTCCGTGATCGCCTTTTCGGCTCATCCGGCCCTGTTGAGTGTTGCCGCTCGCGCAAGATGCCGCACCGTGACTCGTCATTCCGGATTCACCGCTGATCCAAGGGCCAGGACGCGGACGTTGAAGGCACCATTAGGCACAGATCTGAAGCTGTGGTTCACAAGCACCTTCAGACCTTCGCCGGGAATGAGCAGATTTTTATCATCGACAATACGGACCCGCCGGGACACTATTGAAAAAGGCAACGCAGTTCACTGGCAACGCGGCTATTCCGCGTTTGCGGTTTGCTCCCTGTCTGCCGAAGGGTTCCTGAAGGCGTCATTCGGTCGGATAACGCGCCGACCGGAAGTTTCGGCTGCCGCCCGTCAACGTGACTGGAAACGCGCGTCGATCTGTTCTGCGCACGACTGGAACCGCAATCTTCGTCAATGAACGAGATGCCGACAAGCCGTTCAAGTGGCGTGGTGAACGCCGCGCCGCCGATGAGGCTGAGTCGCGCCGCGACACTCGATCAGCATACTTGCAGCGCAGATGGGAGTGTCGAACCCGGTAACTTAATGATAACGTCCTTTATCGTTCACGAAGTCGGCACATGAGCCGAAGCCCTCAGAATAGCCGCTATTTGTCAACGGCGAGAAGCCGACCTACGAGACCCACCGGACCATACCCTCTGAGCGCCATTGATTTCCCTTCAATGTTGGCTGGAGCACTCAGTATCAAAGAACACTCACAAAAATCTCATGGTATCGCGCGGCACAGTTCGGCCAAGCCCATACCCGCGTAGCCGCATAAGTGGCACGCATCAGCTTCTTCAGCTCCGATGAGGTCACTTGTTGAAGGCTATGGCATATCGAGCGCGGACTGTTGCTCGATGCGACGCGCAAGCCTGGAACCTGTGCCATGATTGTCTCGGCCGCCTCGAAACATGTAGTCACAACCGGGCGTCCGCATCCCAGAAACAGCGATAACATTCCTGATGAGTTCTGGCAAGGATTGTTGTAGGTCAGCAGGCCTACATCGCTTGCGTTAACATACGCGATGAGACGGTCCCGACTTAAGTACTCATCTATGCGTACTACTTGCTCATCAAGGCCCAAAGACTTGATGAGTCCCGCTAAGTCGCGTTCGTATTGCCGATCTGGCGGAAATTGCGGCTGTTGCGCGCCTAATAACACATACTTGAAATCGGGACAGACCAGCTTCAGTCGGGCTAGTGCTTCCAAACCGGTTTCGTAACCTTTTTCTCTTCGGAAATGCCCTGCCGAAATCATGACCCGCGCTGCACCTAGCCGTGCTCGGATGGCGCCACGCTCTGGAGTCACAAACGGTGTGTCAGGAACTCCGTGTGGAACAATTTCAACTTTGTCGATATTCACGTCGAACTGAGAAGCAAGTCTCACTGCGCTGCACGAGTTAAAAGTGATCACCCGAGTGCTGTGGTGCGCTAACGCTCGGATGATCTCAATGCGGTCTGGTTCAGCATCTCGCCGTATTGTATGCAGCGTCGAGACTATCGGCTTTCGGATCTTACAGACGAGCCGCAGAACATATCCCCCCCCGCTGTCCCCCATATATCCCAAAAGCATGCTGGAGGGAAACAACATCTATCAGAGGATTGGCGTTGACACATTCGGCCGCGCGATCGTAGTCGCTCTCATAACCCTTACGGATGACTGCGGCGCCCGAGCCTTCTCGCTCGCCCGCGTTCAGGAGACGCACCCGCGTGCATGTGCCTTAGAGAGACTAGCGATGAGGTCTTCTGCGTACGTCGCTATGCCGCAGTGAGTAGGGCTGAATGTGCTGATGTGACAAACTCCCAGCATGGTTGTCAACGCGTCATGTGCCTGCGCGGCTCTGTTATACCATTCCTAGTAAGTAGCGTGAAGTGGCGGCGTCATCTTCGCAACGCCAACAAACGAATCAGCGCAGCCATAGTACAGCAGCCACTCGCCCTGAAAAAAAACCAAACCTTGCGCAAACGTTGCCCCCGAGCCATACTGCCCGGCGAGCTCAAATGGCATTTCCGGTTTGAAAACAGGGCCGGAGGTGCGCTCAATAGGCTGGGTCGGATCATCTAGCGAAATAAGCGCTTCACCTACGGCATATGCGCCCGGAACTACGGCGGCATCGCCACATTCACTAGCATTCTTCCCGTTATATAGAGCCACTATCCCTCCTGAAGTGATCACCGGCGGCGGACCCATTTCTGTGAGCGCGCTATCAAAGGATCCGTTACTGGGCCTAATACATTAACAGGTAGGCCCGATTAAGATCAGACAAAAGATAACGATCAAAAGAGATTCTTCGACGCCGCTACGCCAGCATATCCCTCCTCCCCAATACATCCAGTACAGGCCATGGTGCCGGGCGGCGAACTCGATCGCCATCAAGCCGGGTAACCACGGCACCAGACTTGCGTCGAATTGCAGATGGTTCAAAAGGTCGTGTTCTGCCGAATGCCGGCCCGAGCTTTACCCAATCGCGACGATTGCTTGATGAATCGATGCGACTTCGTTTTGATTCTGATTCCAACTGTGTGTATGTCATTATGTATGTGCCGTCATCGCAATGAACAATCCGGGATCACAGCCTCCCCGCACTCGTTGCATAGCTCAGATCCTTTGCCGGATACATCACCGGCGCGCCCACACGTTCGAAGTTGATCCCGCTTCGTTATAGACCAATCCGATCTGCGACGTACGCCCACCGAAACCCCCTCATCGTCCCAGAATCATCTTCCAGCCGACAGTAGGCAAACCATGCCATCCCGCACCACTGCGGCGGGATCTAACGCGGGCCAGGGATCCCCCATTCTGCACCGGCACACCACTGAGCGGGTCGATAAAGACCGATTTCCCGTGATGGCGTGATAACTGGAGCATGGTGCGCACGGATAAATGGTCCGAGACACCAATCATCTGCTGGCTTGCGCCGCAGCACAGAAGCAAATGCGCATTTCGGAGGCCACATCCAGTCACTCGCGCATTCCCTCCATGACGTTGTCACGCAGTAGCGCTCCGATGCGTAATGAGGTTCGTCCGACGCCCTGATTTGTAAGGGGAAATCGTACCTTGCGTACGCGCCTTCGGCTGAGCGAAGGGAAAGGCAAACATTGTGTTCACCAGGTTCGTCAGGCTTTCAAACATGAGTTCAATGTCTTCGCCCCATTGCTCATGATTAAAAAACAACTCGATATTGTCAGCCCTAAAATAGACCATTCCTCCTTTGCCAGGCCTGACTGGGGCTGCTTTCAAGTTCGAGCCCAGATCCATAGAGAAGCCGAATAGGCCTGAGAAACGGGCTCACAATTGACATACACGCGTACATGGCCCGTTGCAGGCGGATGGGCATACCAACGACTCCGAATTGGTTAGTATGAAAGCGCAATTTAACAACTTCGGGATACCGGATAGACGTGATGCGTCCCCTCACACACGGATATCTTGATCTGCGCCTTCGCGGAGAATCGGAGAGCAAGCAAACCCGATCGCCGCTGTCAGGATGAGACCCAGAAGCGAGAGAAGCAAGCCGATCACCGCTGATGCCGTCGAAAAGCTCAGGTAAAGGACCTCTCCAAGATAGATAAACTGTAGCTAGATGTAATCACTGTTCGGGTACGAAAGGCAGCCGAGAGCACTGGTTGCTTTCCTGAGTCGCTGGGCAGTGCCCAATCTGCCCTCTGCACTTCACGCCGAGCGATGTGACGAGAAACGCGCGTCTCGCGGATAAGCGCTGCACGGCAAGCGCCGGACTCAATCATAGCGGTATGAAACCGAGGTGGTTGACCCACTCCTGCGAACCCGTCGCCGCCCAGACCAGCAGCAGATCCTCAATGGAGTGCCGACTTCCAGATCCTGCGAGACGAGGATGATCCCAGCGCCGGATCGCGTCTCCCGAAACCGGGAGAAAATGGGCTGGCATCGTTTTTCTGTCACGAGAAATATGAATCCGGCCTGAATCCGCAGCGATGCCGATCACCTCCGGATCAGGCCGACCGACAACACCGCCTTGGCGCACCTGCGAAATCGATTAACGGTTCCCTTCGGCGGAGACCCACCTCGATGTTGTGGTTCAGATCGGCATCTGCCAGAAATCGGGGCCTCATGTTCGAGGCGAATGTATAGTTTTGGCGTGCTTCGTCAAATTTCCTGATACAGGGCAGGGTGGCTCCGGCGCGCCTCTTCCCTGAGCGCCGCGAAATCCCCTCTGCCCTGGCTGAGGTACTCGTCAACCATTTGCCGATTCGCGACATAAAAAGCCAGAGCGCCGAAGATTTGTTCGAGGCCCAGGACTGGAAACGATTCCGCGATTCCCTCGGGGGATGCTGCCTTCACAAAGGCATAGACGCACCAACGTATTCCCCAACCACAGGCTAATCGCTTTCGTTGTGTGCCGCCCGGCTGGCAAGCAAAGCGCGGGTCTCGCCGATCTGCTCTTCGGCGGAGCCTGACTACTATTGACTGCAATCCATAAGCAATGGCCCCAGGGCTACGACCCGCTTAGTTCGCCGTCAGACGCTCGTGCGGAGTCGCCGGAATTCGCGGTCAGGGGTGGGGTGCACTTTGCGGTGAGCCGGGCGCTACGGATGGCGGGGCTAAATATATGCGGACGCGGGAGTCCGACGTGAACGCATTTAATTCGCGGGCGGTCCGGTGCTCGGATGGGCACTTGGCGAACAAAGAAAAGCAGGGGCAAGCCGACTTGGCCTGCCCCCGCTTTTTGTAAAGCTGCTCGCATTTTAGAACGAGTAAAGCATCACTCCGGGTGTCGGCGTCAGTTCAGCTTCCGGCTGCACTTCCGCTTCAACACCACCCGCCCCCACCGGTACTGCTTCGGGAACCGGCACATTCACCTGGCGATAGTAGATGCCCGTATCGCCGAGATAAATATCCAGTTCGCGCGGGACGCGGCAGAATGCCCTGAATCAGAGCTTCTGAGAGCGGATCTTCGATGTACTTCTGCAGAGCCCGGCGCAGAGGCCGGGCACCGTAGCTGCGGTCCGCGCAGGTTTTTTCCAGGATGTACTTCGCCGCGTCTGTGCTCAGATTGATGCGGATCTGCTTGGCTTCGAGATTCTTGTTGATCCCTTCCACCAGCAGTTCCATGATCCGGATCAGATCGTCATCGGTCAGCGACAGGAACAGAATAATGTCGTCCAGCCGGTTGATGAATTCCGGGTTGAACGCGCGCTTCACTTCCGCCTTGACCTGATCTTCCACCTTCGACGCCTGGCCTTCGAGCTGCGGCGCCTGGAAGCCCAGGTTGGCCGCGCTTCTCAAGGAAACGGGCGCCCAGGTTCGAAGTCATGATGATGATCGTGTTCTTGAAATCGATCTGGTTGCCGAGGCCGTCGGTCAGTTGGCCATCTTCAAACACCTGCAGCAGGATATTGAAGATATCCGGATGCGCCTTCTCGATTTCGTCGAGCAGGATGATCGAATAAGGATTGCGCTTCACCCGCTCGGTGAGCTGGCCGCCTTCCTCATAGCCAACATATCCGGGAGGCGAGCCGATCAGCTTCGAGACCGAATGCTTCTCCATGAACTCCGACATGTCGAAGCGGATCAGACTCTTCTCGCTGCCGAACAGGAAGCTGGCGAGCGCGCGGGCGACTTCGGTTTTACCGACGCCCGTCGGTCCGAGGAACAGGAACGAACCGGCCGGACGGCCTGAGGCCTTCAAACCAGCGCGGGAGCGCCGAATGGCACGGGCCAGCGCAGAGATCGCTTTCTCCTGACTGACAATCCGGCGGTGCAGTTCTTCCTCGATGCGAAGAAGCTTGGCGATCTCTTCTTCCTTGATCGAAGTCATGGGCACGCCGGTCCAGCGCGCGACCACTTCTTCGATGTCATCTTTGGTCACGATGCCGGTAGAAGAGTCGTCCAGGTTGTACTTCTCGCGAAGCTGACGCTGGTTCTCGCGTTCCTTGCGTTCTTCGTCCGAATAGAAACGCGCCTTTTCGAATTCGTGATTCGCGATGGCGTTTTCCATGCGGTGCACGATGAACTTGATGCGCTTCTGGATGTCCGCCAGATCGGCGGGCAAGCGTGGTCTGGCGCAGTTTCACGCGCGCGCCCGCTTCGTCGATCAGATCGATGGCCTTGTCCGGCAGGAAACGATCCGGGATATAGCGGTTCGAGGTGAAGACCGAAGCTTCGATGGCGTCATCCGTATAGCTGACCGCGTGGAACTTCTCGTAGCGGTCCTTGATGCCGTACATGATCTTCACGGCATCGGACTCGTTGGGCGGCGGCACTTTCACCGCCTGGAAGCGGCGTTCCAGCGAGCGGTCTTTCTCGATCGACTTGCGGAACTCGGCCGGCGTGGTCGCGCCGATGCACTGAATCTCGCCGCGTGAAAGCGCTGGCTTCAGGATGTTCGCCGCGTCGAGCGAACCTTCGGCCGAACCGGCCCCCACCAGCGTGTGCAGCTCATCGATGAAGATGATGGCGTTCTGGTTCTCCATCAGTTCCTTCATGATGGTTTTCAGGCGCTCTTCGAACTGGCCGCGGTACTTGGTGCCCGCGACGATCAGCGAAAGATCGAGCGCGAGAATTCGCTTGTCGGCGAGGAACGACGGCACGTCGCCATCGGCAATGCGCTGCGCCAGACCTTCCACAATGGCGGTCTTCCCAACTCCCGGCTCACCGATCAGAACCGGATTGTTCTTGGTGCGGCGGCAGAGAATCTGAATCACGCGTTCGGTCTCGTAGTCGCGCCCGATCAGCGGATCGAGCGAACTGTCCATGGCGGCCTGCGTGAGGTCGCGTGAAAACTCCGCCAGCAGCGAACTTTCCTTGGGGCGGTTGGCTGCTACTTTTTCGGATTGCGGTGCGCTGCAGCTCTTCGCGGATGGTGGAGAGCCGCAGACCGCGTTCGTGCAGAATTTCGGCCGCAAAGCACTTCTCTTCCCGCAACAGGCCCAGCAACAGATGCTCCGTGCCGATGTGCTTGTGATTCAGGCGCTCGGCTTCTTCGGCGCCATACGCCAGCACACGCTTGCACTCATGGCTCAGCGGAAGATCGACCGACGTCGAAACTTTCTCCCGGACCGTGGTGTGCCCTTCGATTTGCTTTCTGATGGAATCCACGGCCGCGTGCGACCGCAGAAACCGGTTGGCCAGCTGCTTATCTTCACGCAGGAGCCCGAGCAGAAGATGCTCGGTTTCGATGTACGGGCTGCCGAACTGGCTCGCTTCGTACCGTGCGAAGAAGATAACGCGCCGCGCCTTTTCCGTATAACGCTCAAACATTTGGTATGGGTGCTCCCTTTGGCGCTCGACCTCTAAAAAATGACGTCTACTAATTAAGATACTCTCTGGAAGGTTTCCGTTGCAAAACGGGACTCTATATTTCGTGCAGGAGCCCTCCTTCCAGTTTCAGTATGCGGCCGCATTCGCGCGCGAAATGCAGGTTGTGAGTCACCAGAAGGGTGGTCAGCCCGCGTCGGCGGCGAAGGTCGGACAGCATGCGGAAGATCGTTCTCCCCCGTGCGCTCGTCGAGATTGCCTGTCGGCTCGTCGGCGAGAAGGACGGAGGGATTGGTGACCAGGGCCCGCGCGATAGCGACACGCTGCTGCTCGCCGCCCGATAATTCGCCCGCGCGATGATGGCCCGCGCCCGGCAAGCCCGACTTCTGCGAGTGCCTCGCTGGCGGCAGTGGCCGCGCTTGCGGCACTGCTTCCGCCAATGATCAGGGGCATCATGACGTTTTCGCCAGCCGTAAATTCCGGGAGAAGGTGGTGTTGTTGCCAGACGTAGCCGATTTTTTTGTTTCGGAAGGCGGACAACTCGGGCTCCGAAAGCCGGGACATGCTCTTACCTGTGTAGTATATCGAGCCGGAGGAGGGGGTGTCGAGTCCGGCGATGAGGTGGAGCAGGGTGCTTTTGCCGGCGCCGCTTTCGCCGATAATGGCGATCTGGTCGCCGGTGGCGATGTCAAGATTCAGGCTGGCGAAGATGGTGAGTTCGCTCGCGCCGGAGCGATAGATTTTGCTTAGGTTTTCGATGCGGACAAGGGGCGTGGTGTCCAAAGGCCAGTCTAGCGGAGGGTGGCTGGGGTGGAAGCGGGCCGCAGATTAGTCGTGCGGACTCCGCGAACTGGTTCGATGAGCGCTGGTTCAAACGCTCGTGATTGATCGCGTCTGGCTGCCCAACAGCGAACGAATCTGATCGTAGCCCGCGAGAAAGTCGCGAAGGGAGCAGATCAGCAGAGATGCGCGTTATACGTCCGGTGGTCGGGGACGCAGCGCGCTACTAGGATGCGGCGCAGCGTTTTCGCCACCGCCAAGCTCAACAGAGGCCGACGGACTGGAATGCTGCTCATTCGCTGCCTCGCAACGCTGAGCTTCGCTCGCTGCTTAGAATGCGAGGAAGCTGTGCAGCATAAATCCCAAGTCAGGCGACTCAGCGACCGATGTTTCGATCAACTTGTCCAACAAACGCTCTGGGTTACTATACTCCCTGAGAGATGACGCCGATGCAATACGACGGAGACGCCGAACGCAGAAAACTCCTCATAAGCATGACCTCGGCCAAGATTGCAAAACTCGAAGACGCGCTCGAAAAAAATTGGATTGGCCACCTGATTCTGGCTGGCATCGGATTCGCTCTCGTGTACGGCATTGCGAATCTGCCGAAATTGCTTTCACAATATTTCGTTAAGGGCGAATACGACAAGAAGGGCGTGGCGACGATCATTCTGGCGATTCTTCTCTACTATTTTATGAAGCTCGGCCATCTGCTTTCGTCCTACGCTGACGCAAACGATCTCCAGAATTCGCTTATCGGCGACTTCGACCAGCCGACGACCCTGCCTCTCCGCAAAAGCATCAGTTTCCTTGCTGAGGCGTTCTCCGACGAGTCCTTCGCCAACAACTCGTTCTGGTCCTATCTCCTAGTCACGACTGCGGTGGTCACCCTAGCCCAAGCCTCGGCGCTCTTTCTCGTAGTGCAGGCATACGGGACGAATGTATGGTTGCCGGCCATTTTTCTGGCATGCGGAACCTTTTTGATCGGCATTTACACGCGTATGAATAAAAGACGCGCTCGACCGATCGTGGTCGCTCTAGCCATCGTCTGGGGTGCCGCATTAGCGGCGGCATTGTTTATAGCTCTCCGCGGTTACGGCTGGCCGCCACTCGCCCAGTTGTCGGCCGAGGCGATTATGGTCACGCTCTATCTGTTGTTCTGGAATTCGCAAAGGAAACGTCGTCAGGCGACATGGGTGGTCCTCTCTTCCGCGCTGATGGCCTGCGCGTGGTTGGCTCTCTTTGCTGCCACCCTGCGCTGATGTCTACATTTCAGGCAACAGGCGACGATGATAGATCCACCTTGACGGCACGTGTTTAGTTCCAAGTTGACGCAAAGTCGGCTACTCGTTTATTGGGAACACAAAACGGCGTTACCGGAAAATGGCGGCCGGCCCTTGTGTAACGGCATAGTGTTTGTTGACCGCGAACTTCGGTCCATGCTAAACGCTGTGCGACTACCCATGGGTTACCCGCGACGCCCATTGAATGCACGCAGATGCGAGCAGTTGACGCCCGGCCAATACGCAGCGACGAGCAGAATCGCCCATTTGCGGCGCTCGCAGTTCCGTTCTCAGCAAAGGGTCCGTTGCGAGACGTCGCTGAAGGGCTGGGAAAGCCTTCCCGTCTGTAAGATAATGCGAGTCATGGGGATATTCGCGAGTGTCGGGACTATTTGTCTCGCCACAGTTGCCACACTTGCGCAGGCCGCACCCGCCCCGCCATCTTTTGAAGTCGCGTCGGTGAAGATAGACACCCATGGCGGTCATGACTGGTCTGTGAGGCGCGGTCTGGGCGGCCGCTTTGAGGCGGAGAACATTCCCCTAAACGCGCTAATGGCTTTTGCCTACAACATCCGGGATCAACAACTCAGCGGATACCCTGAATGGACCAGTGAACTGAGATTCGATATCACTGCCACGCCTGATCGCCCCGTCCCTGTCGGGCGCGACGGCGACGCGACGCTGAAGCTCATGGTTCAAACATTGTTATCTGACCGGTTCCATCTCGAAATGCATCGGGATAAAAGCGAGGTATCCGGATTCGCTCTAATCCTCGGTAAGGAGGGCCCCAGGCTCGCGCGGTCAGCTCCCGATGCCATTGGGCCAAACATTACTACCGGGATCGGCCAGATTCAGGCCGGAAAGGTGAAAATGAATGATCTCGCACGAGTGCTTTCGGACCAACTCGGTCAGGCCGTTGTGGACGAAACCGGCCTCACGGCCGACTATGATTTCAAGGTCGAATTTACTTCAGAGCCTCTTTCGGCGGCGATCATTCCAGCCGAAACGCAAAAAATGGAAGATGCCGGTAACCGGGCAACATCATCTGAAGGCCTTACAATCTTCGCTGCTATTCAGGAGGTGCTTGGGTTGAAACTGGTGTCGCGAAAGGTTCCCATTGAAGTATTAGTTATTGACCACGTAGAAAGACCAACCGAGAATTGAGCTGCTTTAATTAGATCCACGGTCAGTCTGACTCAAGCCACGAGTTCTCTGACGCGTGAAAAGATTCGAATAAAACAATTAACTTATGAGCGCGTACTCAGAACATGAGCCGCCAAGCGCTGGCGGGTCGCGACTTCGCCGCTACTTGCGGGTGGCCGACGGCGAGGTATCATCAGCGTGTTTGCTCGACAAGATGTCGGGTCGACAACGTAAACGCTGTGCGACAAGGCAGCGGTTTGCGCTGCGATCTGCTTTTGATCGCTCAGTTTCCAGTAAGTCAGTGTCAGCAACGAGCGTTTTGCGTAAACGTGACGCAGAACGCCAACTCTGGAGTGCGCGTAACTGCTTCGAGTTCGATGGCCAAGCGATACACCCCGATTCCTAATCATTCGGGTGACATGCCTGAAGGGACACTTCTCGCGATCATGGAACAGGCTGGCATAGATCCTGACGTTTTCCTTTCGGACTGAACGCGGGCAGGCCGTTGTCCCCGGATACGCGTGTGCTGCTCCCGAGATCAATGGTTCAGTGCTGAACAATGGGGCAGCATGGCTTTAATTTTTTTCGGGTCTTGCAGAAATGGGAATCGGATCCGTTGGCGCAGTCGCTGATATTATCGTGACAAAGGCACTTACTATATGCGTTATACAGTTGTCCTTCAACTGGAGGCGGATGGCGGATACGTCGCCACGGTCCCGGCATTACCCGGGTGCGTATCCCAGGGTGACACCCGCGATGAGGTCACCAGAAACATCCGCGAAGCCGCAGACCTGTACATTGAAGACTGCATCGCTGTCGGTGACCCCGTACCGACGGAGGCTGGAAAAGAATACCTGGAACTCCTCACAATCGGTCCGCGTTGAAACTGCCGACGGACTTATCAGGGCAGGATCTAGTGAAAGCTCTGTTGCGGGTCGGCTTCGTGGTGAACCGCCAAAGAGGTAGCCATATTATTGTCAGCCGCTCCGATCCGTACGCTCGCGTCGTAGTGCCTGACCACAAGCGAATCCGCCTGGCACGCTTCGGCAGATTCTGACCGAAGCAGGCCTGTCCGTTTCAGACTCGACTGAGGATTTGCAGCTTGACGGTAACGTAGAAACACATGCCGAAGCGCAGCGCCGGGGTCCTTCTGTTCCGCAAATCCGCGTCTGGCGTCGAAGTCTTGCTGGGCCACCCGGGCGGACCTTTCGGGGCGAAGCGCGACGACGGCGCGTGGTCAATCCCGAAAGGAGAATTCGAGGAGGGCGAAGCGCCTCTCGATGCTGCGAAACGCGAGTTCGAAGAAGAGATGGGGTCCGCCGCGGCAGGAGTTTTCATTCCGCTCGAACCGATCCGGCAGTCGAGCGGGAAGACGGTGTACGCCTGGGCTCTCGAAGGCGATTTCGACGTCGCGCAGCATAAAAGCAACACATTTCAGATGGAATGGCCGCCCCGGTCCGGGCATCAACGGGACTTCCCGGAAGTGGACCGGGCCGCGTGGTTCGACATAGAAACGGCTCGGCGCAAGATCCTGGGCGGGCAGGCGGGATTACTCGACCAGTTGCTTCAGAAACTCGCCGTTTAAACTGATCGCAGACATGGCTTTCCGCGGCGTTGACTACCTGCTCATCGATTCGCAGTTTTCCGAACAGGAGCGGCTGGTGCGGCAAACGGCGCGGCGCTTCGTGGACGAGCGCGTCGTGCCGCTGGCACAGAAGTGCTTCGATGAGGCACGTTTTCCAGCCGAGCTGATTCCCGAAATGGCGGAGCTCGGGTTCTTCGGCGCCAACCTCGAAGGCTACGGCTGCGCAGGCATGAGCAACGTGGAGTACGGGCTGGTGATGCAGGAGATTGAACGCGGCGATTCCGGCCTTCGCAGTTTCGTTTCCGTGCAGGGCGCGCTGGTGATGTATCCGATTCTGCAGTTCGGGTCGGATGAGCAGAAAGACCGCTGGCTGCCGCTGCTGCAATCGGGACGCGCGATCGGCTGCTTCGGGCTCACGGAACCGGATTTCGGATCGAACCCCGCGGGCATGCGGACGCGCGCGGTGCGGGATGGCGACGGCTGGGTGCTCAACGGCGAAAAGACCTGGATCACGAATGGGTCGGTGGCGGATGTCGCGATCGTCTGGGCGCGCACGGACGATGGCATTCGCGGCTTCCTGGTCGAGCGGGGCACGCCGGGCTTCACGACCTCGGAAATTCACGGCAAATGGTCGATGCGCGCGTCCGTCACCTCCAGTCTTTCGTGTGCGCGACTGCCGTGTTCCGGCATCCGCCATGCTGCCCGGTGCGCAGGGGCCTGAAGGGTCCGCTCGCATGTCTGTCGCAGGCGCGGTACGGGATCGGCTGGGGCGTGATCGGCGCCGCCATGGACTGCTATGAAACGGCCCGGGCTTATACGGTGATGCGGAAGCAGTTCGACGACCGGCCGCTCGCCAGCCATCAACTGGTGCAGGAAAAACTGGCGGACATGATCACGGAAATCACCAAGGCGCAATTGCTGGCGCTGCATTGCGGGCGCCTGAAAGATGCAGGGAAAGCTGGAGCCGGCCCACATCTCCATGCTCAAGCGGAACAATGCCGCCATCGCGCTCGACTGCGCGCGCCTGAGCCGCGACCTGCTGGGCGCCAACGGGATTACGGACGAGTATCCTATAATGCGACATCTGTGCAATCTCGAAACCGTAAAGACGTATGAAGGCACCGACCACATCCATGCCCTCGTCATCGGTGAGCGAGTCACCGGAATCGCCGCCTACAAGTAGGCCGCGCGTCCCGGCGTTTCTGTTCGCCGCTCACCATCCTGCTCAGCGCATTCCTGCTGTTTCAGGTGCAGCCCCTGATCGCCAAGCTGATTCTGCCGTGGTTCGGCGGCTCGGCAGCGGTGTGGACAAGCTGCATGCTGTTCTTCCAGATGGCGCTGCTGGGCGGCTACGCCTATGCGCACTGGATGAACGCGCAGCCGCGTTCGCGGCAGACGGTGTTTCACCTGGTGCTGCTGCGGTCTGAGTTTTCTGTCGCTGCCGATCCTGCCTTCCGCGTGGTGGAAACCGGTCGGACCCGGCGACCCGCTGCTGCGGATTCTCGGCTTGCTTACGGCGACCGTTGGTCTGCCCTATTTCCTGCTTTCGTCGACCAGTCCGCTGCTGCAGTCCTGGTATTCGCAGAGCGAACGGCGGCGCGATGCCGTACCGATTCTTTGCGCTCTCGAACGCGGGTTCCATGGCTGGGCTTGCTGGCTTATCCGGTGCTGGTGGAACCGTATCTGACCAATGGCCAGCAGGCCTGGATGTGGTCCATCGGTTATGCGGCGTTTGTGATTGTGTGCGGGGTGGTGGCGCTTCTCTCGCGCGGTGGACACGCCGAGCGTCTGGAATCGCGCGGGCGGAACCGGGACCGCGGCCGGCGTTCGGCGGAACGCCTGCTCTGGATGGGGCTGGCCGCCTGCGCCTCCGCGCTGCTGCTCGCGGTGACGAATCACCTGACGCAGAATGTGGCGGCGATTCCCTTCCTCTGGGTGCTCCCGCTGAGCCTGTATCTGCTCAGCTTCATTCTTTGTTTCGACAGCGACCGCTGGTACGATCGGCGGCTTTATACCGGCCTCGGCGCAATTTCACTGGGCGGAATCGCTTATGCGATTTCTTCCCGGAGCCAGATCTCAGGGCTGGGGCCGTCGATTGCGATTTTTTGCTCGGCGGTGTTTATCCTGTTCATGGTTTGCCACGGCGAACTGGCGCGGCGTCGGCCTTCGAGCGAACATCTCACCGCGTTTTTCCTCATGGTGTCGGTGGGAGGGGCGATCGGTGGATTGCTGATCGGGTTCGCCGCGCCTTATCTGTTTAATGCTTTGTACGATTTGCCTGTAGTGCTGTCGATAACGGCTCTGGTGCTGACGTGGGTTTTCTGGAGAGAGACGTTTTCGCGGCAGAACCTTGCGCCGGGAGAGACCGATGCCGTAATCGACTACCAGCCGACCCACTACCAACCGGCCATCGTCGTCGCGTGCGTTGGGGCGGCGCTGGGCTTTGGCGTGGGTTCCTGGCGGGGAGCGGCAACCGGGTTCGTGACGGGCGCGGTTTTTACACTTGCCTTTTTGTTCATCCGGAAGTCGCTCGCGCGCGTGACCACAGGCCCGAATTATCGGCTGTTTTCCTTTGCCGTGGCCGCAGGGCTGGCGGTCGGGCTCACAGGCTTCGTCGCCAAGGATACCTATCTTTCATTACGCAACGCCCGGGTGCTCGCGAGAAATTTCTATGGCGCTTTAGTGGTTTACGATGAAGCGACCGACGGCACAATGGGCCCTGTGCGCGTGCTTCGCCACGGCACCATCGATCACGGAGAGCAATTCCTTTGGCCGCCGAATCAGCGCTTCCCGACCACTTACTACGCGCGCGGGTCCGGCATCGGGATCACCCTTCAGAAACTTCAGCCGGAGGGACCGATGAACGTGGGTGTGATCGGGTTGGGCTCCGGGACTCTGACCACCTATGCCCGCGCCAATGACCGGTATCGCGTGTACGACATCAATCCTCTGGTGCTCAGGATTGCGGAGACACAATTCACGTATCTGCGGGACTGCCTGGCTCCTCACGATGTCGTGCTCGGGGATGCGCGCTTGTCGCTTGAAAGTGAACCGCCGCAGCATTTCGATGTGCTGGCTGTAGACGCGTTTTCAGGCGACGCCATTCCGGTCCATTTGTTGACGCGGGAGGCCTATAGGCTTTACTGGCGCCATCTGAAACCCGATGGGGTGCTGGCCGTCCACGTCTCGAATCGTTACCTGACGCTCGGTCCGGCGGTGGCGCTGGGCGCGGCTGAATCGGGCAAGACCGCACGGATGCTGAGCTACGAAGCGGATGACCGCAACGCCACCGAAGAGAGCGATTCCGACTGGGTGCTGGTTTCATCCCGGAAGGGTTTCTTCGACGCGCCGGAACTGAAGAGCGCTCACAAGATCGACCCTATCCCCGGGCTGCGTCCGTGGACCGACGATTACAGCAATCTTTACAGAATCCTGCGGTAGTTCATGCGCTCAAGTTCCGCGTTGAACTCGCAGCCGAAGAGAGATATGGCGGCAAGAAGATACATCCACGAGAGCAGCGCGATACTGGTCCCGATGCTGCCATAGAGCAGGTTGTAGTTGGTGATGTTGCGGACGTACCAGGCGAAGCCGAGCGTCGCGCCGAACCACAGGACGGTGGCCAGAATTGCACCAGGCCACACGCCTGCCCACTTCTGTTTGCGGTAAGGTCCGTAGAAATAGAGGATCGCGGTAAGGCTTGCGATGGCTCCGAATGCGACCAGATACCGCATAATGCGGGAGAGCAGTTCCCACCAGCCTGCGACCGGGTTCAGGATGGGATCGATTTTAAGATCGCGCAGCACCATCGATTCAATGGCGCCTCCGAACAGAATCAGAGACGAAGCAGCGAGCAGCGGAATTACGGCGAAGAATACGAGCAGGATGCCGATCCAGATATGGCCTGCGACGGACCTGTTGCGCGGTACGCGGTAAGCGGCGTTGAAACCGTCTATGAGACTCTTGATCACACTCGATGCCGCCCAGAGTGAGAGCGCGAAAGCGATGATCAGAAGGGCGACGGGCCGCTGGCCCCGGTAGCGCACCTGCTGCATGACCACCGTTTGCGTCCCCGGTGGCAGGACCTCTGAGAGGAATACGGCCATGTAGTCCTGCAGGTAATCGGCGCGCGTCTGTATGAAGATTGTGGCGATCGAGGTCACGACCGGAAAGAGCGACAGCAGCGACGAATACGCCGCGCCCTTGGCAATGGTGAACAGCCCGTCGTCAATCGACGCTACCAGGGTTCGCCGCAGCAGGTACGGAAGATGGCGCAGAATCTGGCGCACAGACCTTTCATGATAGGCTTTCGCCTATTTCATCGTGATCCACATCGGGCTGGCCCAGACAAGCTGGCCGTCGGTCTGTTCGCCGCGAACGTAATACCAGGAAGTTTTTCCGGACGCGGCGGCATTGTCGGTCCAGTGAAATGCCGGGTCTTTGCCGGAGTAGGCCTCTTGTCCGTCTTTGATGATGACGACCTTTGCGAACGGAGCCGTGCCCAGCAGTTTCACTGAGAATTCGGGCGCGCTTGAGACCGTGAATTCATCGCCCATGATGTGGTCTCCCACCCGAACATCCGCAATGATGTTGTCGGTCGAGCCATACGTGTGCCGTTTTCGGATCGCATCGAGAATGCCTGCGCGCGTGACTTCGGCTGTGATTACATTCGCGAAGGATATGTGCGTCGAATAGTGATCGCTCGAAGCAACGAAGCCGAGCCGCAGACCTTTGTTCAGGGCATTGAGAACATATCCGGCGGGGCGCAGGTTGCCCAGCGCATCGCCCGGCTTCGCGGCGCGGGGAGCGTCGTCCGATTCATAACTCTGTCTGTCGCCCTGATAGATTTCGACCGCGGGCTCGACCTCAGGGTCGCTGTCGCGCCAGTCCGTTCCCATGTCAGTTGCGGGGGTGTGCGGAACGGAAATGCCGCCGAGCTGATGCAGGTATTTATAAAGCATCTGCGTATCGGGCGAGGGCGCAGGCGCTGCATCCACCGCCACCGCGGGCAGGTGCGGCACTGGCCTGATACCGCGCTTCGCAAAGAGGATGACGCGGTGCCCCTCCGGATAGCGCACCGCATGCTCGAACGCGAACATGGGCAGAAACCGGTCGCCGAGTTTATAGGCATCGGCCATGGTTTGCTGCCGCCACCAGAAATATTCGTGGCCTTCGCCGTTTTCGGTGTCGCAACAGCCGGCCCAATCGAGGTCTGCGGCATCGATCAGGTAGCGATAGGCGTCGTCGAGCGACCCGTCGCGCGCGCCATCCGGAGAATACGCTGTGTGCCGGTGCATGTCGCCGCGAAGTATCCGCAGTTGGCGTCCGCCGATGTCGAGGCGGTAATTGCGAACCGCGGATACCTGATCGGCTTCGGCTTTGACTCTCGGATCTTCCGGCTGAGCCCCATCCGCCGCGAGAGGGGCCAGTTCCGGAGTACTCGCGGCCGAGATGCCGTCGATGGTGAGATCCGCGAGATAGAGGTCGCTGTTGATGCGCTCTGGCGCGAGCGGACCCAAACCGAGAGGTATGGACTGCCTGTGATCCATGGCAGAAAAAGCGATTAAACGGCCAGGCTCAAGAGCAAGAAGCGCGGGACGGCTGTCCAGCAAGCCGTCCGTACGCGGCAGAAAGACGGGTCCAATCCACTTGTGCCCGTCGAAGCAGACCACGTGCTCAACCCAGACGGAGCCGGCAGCCGAACGCAGGTTCACTGGCGTTGAGAGCGAGCGGAACGCCAAATATACGTCGCCAGCGGAATCCGTGGCGATGCGAGGGAAACTGTTGAGCGCTCTGGCGCGTGGCGACAACAGCTGACCCGGACGGCGATTCTTCGCTGCATTCGGATTCGGCTGCGACGGATTGCGCTCGGGTTTCGCGCGGGGCGCGCGGCGAGGCGCCATCGGCGGCCCCGGCATTACGTTCAGCAGGTCGGCGGAGGTGCTGAATACGGCGCCGCCGTCAAAGCACTTCACACGAATATTGCGGTCTTCGTAAAGCGGCGTTCCCGTGCTGTCATAGGCGCCGAAGTTTTTTCCCCACCGGGCGGTCGACGTTTCGTACGCGAGCCACAAGCGGTTGTGCGCGTCGAAGGCGATGCTCGAATGGGCTTCGAAAAACGGCGTTGCGGCGGCTGTGACGGGCGGATCGAGTTCGATCTTCGACTTCTCATCGCTGCGCATGCGGGAAAAATAGACGTCATAGTCGCCCTTGTTGTACGTATCCCAGGACACCGCAATGTCGCCGTTCGGCGAGGCTGCGATGGCGGGGTCCCAATCGCTCGCTTTCGAAGTGGAAACCAGGGTCTCACTTCCGAACGAATCGCCATTCTGCACTGCCGCCAGAATTTCCAGATTATTGTTGCGGTAGCCCTGCCATGCCACCCAGACGCGCCCCTTCGCATCGGTGGCGGCAACGGGTTGCAGATCGGGGCCGGGGCCGGACGTCACCCGTATCTCCGGACTCCAGAGGCCGTTCCGGTTCACCTTCGCGAACAGGTTGAAGCTGCCATTCCTCTGAGCGGACCAAAAAATCCACGGGCATTTCCGCCCGTCGATGGCGACCGCCGTCCGCGTCACGTTTTCAGCGTTAGGAGAGATTGCGACCGGTGCCGACCAGACGCCGTCCTTCGAGTAATGGCGAGCGAACACCTGATCTCCACCTGCGGGCCGCGCCAGCGATTCGAAGTTGTCGAGCGGTTCGCGGAGGGTTTGAAAACTCTCCAGGGAACGATTTGAATGCGAGAAGCGCACGTACGACAGCCAGATGTCATCCCCCGCCCGCGCAACCGCCGGGAAGTCTTCGTCGTCATCCGATGTGGTCAATTGAGCTGTCGGCGGAATGCGGTCCACCTCAACCGCTCCGTCGAGAAAAGAGCGCTGCTCGCCCCATGGCAGGTCCCTCAGCGTGAAACTGAAGTCGCCCCTCGCAGTGTGAATACTCCAGCGTGCATCGGCTTGCGCAAGCGCCGTGATCATGACGCCGTTCTCAGCTACGTCCTGCCCCTGAAGCCGCGTTGCCGTTTTCCACGACGTGGAATAGTCGGTCGAATCTTCCGGACCGAACCGGACTCCCTGTATCGCCTTGACGCTGCCGGAATCGAGCGCGACGGTTCCATCCCAGGGGCTCGGCTGAGAATCCGTCAGCCCAAACATAATGCGAACCGACGCGACGTGCGGGACCGCTGACGGCATTTGGCCCGGCAGGGGCAGGATTAAAAACGCGGCGCACCCGCACGCGAGTTGGAGGAACCTACGCAACATCCACTTTTAGCGTGATTCCGCGAGAAGCTCAAGACTTATCTTTAGCGCCTGCGAACGCCCTCACGAAAACGCTTGCGCCGCAATCTGATGTGCGTGCCGGACATTGGTAGCACGAATGCGTTTACCCGTAACGTTATGGCCATCCGGCGACTGCCGAAGGATCCGAAGAAGTCGGCCGCGCTCGCCGGACTTCGATATGTACGCTGCACTTCCGAGGGACTGCAGCGACGCAGATCGGGTGAAGGGTTCACTTATGTGGATGCGAACGGCGCCCCTGTCCGCGACAAGCAGGTTTTACAGCGCATTCAGTCGCTCGTCTTACCTCCGGCATGGGAGCAGGTCTGGATTTGCCCTTGCGAGGAAGGGCACCTGCAGGCCACGGGAATCGATGCGCGCGGCAGGCGGCAATATCGCTATCACCCCGATTACAGGCAGGTCCGCAATCACACCAAGTTTTACCGCATGCTGGATTTCGCCAAGGCGCTGCCCGGCATCCGCGCCCAGGTGGAAAAGCATCTGCGGCTGCCCGACCTTCCGCGCGAAAAAGTCATCGCAACCGTAGTCCGGCTGCTTGAGACCACTTTTATCCGCGTCGGAAACGAAGAGTACGCCCGGGAGAATTCTTCCTTCGGCCTCACCACTCTGCGTGACAGGCACGTGAAAATCGAGGGCAGTACGCTCCGGTTTCAGTTCCGCGGCAAGAGCGCGCAGATGCACGACGTGACTATTGAAGACAAGCGCCTCGCCCGTATCGTCCGCGAGTGCCGCGACCTGCCTGGCTACGAACTGTTCCAATACAAAGACGCATTCGGAGAGTTGCACTCCGTCGATTCGGCGGACGTCAACGGATATCTCCAGGAAATCAGCGGGCAGAGCTTTTCAGCCAAAGATTTCCGCACGTGGGCGGGAACCATTCAGACGGCTCTGGCGCTCGCCGAGATCGGGCCGTTCAACAGCGAAACCGAAGGCAAGCGGCATATTGTGGAGGCGGTGCGCCGCACTGCGAAACGCCTTGGAAACCGTCCCGCCACCTGCCGCAACTACTACGTCCACCCGGCGATCTTCGACGCTTACCTCGACGGCTCGCTGGTGAGTGCGGTGTCGCGCGCACAGGCTCTCCCGGACGAAGACAAAACGGGCCTGCACCCGGAAGAGGCGTGTGTCGTCTCAATTATCAGGAAGCGTTCCGCGGCGATGATTCAGGCCCTTCCCATGCGCGCCGCGTGAGCGCTGTTTACGTTTAGCGCACGAACTGATAAGCCGCCGCCATCGCCCCTACAGCTACAAAGGAGACGGCGCAGATGACCAGGTATTTCATCATCCGTTCTTTGGTCGAAGCTTCCGCCTGTGCATCGTGTTTCATTTGATCGTCAAGGCTATCGAACATGGATTTACCTCCATCCTTGACGCGAATTCTACTCCGTTCGACTACCGGTGTAAAGCGGGTATTCAGGCTTATTTTCAGGGGTGTGCTTCAAACAGATTTCGGCTTAATCTGCTGTTCCAGAAACTTCAGAATCGCCAGCGTCAAAGCCCGCGGCCGCTCGGTCGCGACCATCGCGAGCGCCTGAGTGCGCAGGATCTTTCTGCCGGGCACGCGGAACACGCGGAAGTTGCCAGGCTGACCGCGCAAAGCAAACTCCGGAAGAATGGAATAGCCGAAGCCGGATTCCACCATGCGCCGAATGGCCGCCGTGTCATCCGCCTCCATAATGACGCGCGGTTTCTGGCCGATGTCCGCAAAAAATCCATCGATAATCGAGCGCATATTACTGCGTCCGGGATACAGCAGGAACGGCGCGTCGCGAAGCAGTTCCGGTTTGATGTTGCCCACGTGCCAGCCCGCCGATGAATCGCGGGCATGCTGCACGATCAGCATCTCCTCTTCGAACAGCTCCGTCACGACCAGGCCTTCAGTAGGAAACGGCAGTGTGATGAGAGCGAGATCGAAGCGCCGGTCCAGCAGGCCCGCCACCATTTCTTCGGTAGCCGACACAGTGATGTGCATCGGGGTATCGGGGTAGCGCTGCCGAAGCAGCGTCAGCGGCTTGCCCAGGCGGTGAATCAGCGTGGTGGCCCCGGTCGCGAAGTTGAACAGGCGCGAATCTTTTGCCGGATTGCTGTCGAACTCGAACTCTATATCGCGGAGCTGACGGACAACCACGCGCGCGTGTTCAGCCAGCCGCAATGCGGCAGGCGTGGGCACAAGATGCTTCCCGGAACGCGAAAACAGATCTGTGTGCAGCGCGTCGGCAAGGTTGCGAAGCTGCATGCTGATCGCGCCCGGAGAAACATAGAGTTTTTCCGCCGCCTTTGTGACGCTGCCTGCAGTCGATCACAGCGAGGAACAGTTCGAGCTGCCGTATTTCCATGTTCCCCCAAAACAGAGCATCTCACAGGATGTAGTATCTATCTGTTAAACCTTATGCTGACTCGTCGTGAATTTTCCCTGGCTCTTGCCGCGCCCCTCGCCCTGCGCGCCCAGTCGAAAGCCCTGCAGGCGAGAATTAAAATCGATTCCGACCGCGTAGTCGGCGACATCGACCCGAAGATCTACGGCAATTTCGCCGAACATCTGGGCCGCTGCATTGAAGGCGGTCTGTTCGAAGAGGGCTCGGCGCTTTCCGATAAGAAGGGTTACCGGAAAGATGTCCGAAAGGCCGTAAAAGACCTGGACGTGACGCTCCTCCGCTGGCCCGGCGGAAACTTTTCTTCGAATTACAACTGGAAAGACGGCATTGGACCGCGCGATGAGCGCCCGGCTCGCCTTGAGATGGCCTGGGGCACTGTCGAAAGCAATCGCTTCGGCACCCATGAGTTCCTCGACTACGTTGAAGAGCTTGGAATTGAACCTTACATCTGCACCAACCTCGGTACGGGCTCATGGACCGACGCGCAGCAGTGGGTGGAATACTGCAACGTGGCCGAAGGCACGGCCATGGCGAAACTGCGTCAGCACAATGGACGGCAGAAGCCCTGGAACGTGAAGTACTGGGGCCTCGGCAATGAGATGGATGGCCCCTGGCAGATGGGCCACCGCACGGCCGAAGACTACGGCAAGTTCGCGCTCGAAGCCGCCAAGCTGATGAAGTGGACCGACCCCAAGGTCGAGCTGATTGCGGCGGGCTCGTCCAACTTCCGCGAGGGTTCCGACTGGGTCGGCTGGAATCGCGAAGTTCTCGCCTATTTAAAGGACCATATCGAGTACCTCTCGCTGCATACGTACGTTGGCAATGTTGCGAACGATTATTACGATTTCCTGGCCGTGTCCAATCAACTCGATGACCGCATCCGCACCGCGGCGGGAATTATCCGCGCAGCGCAGGGCGGGCGTCAGCAGAAGCCCATTTACATTGCCTTCGATGAGTGGAATGTCTGGTACCGGGCGCGCGGCGCGACGCAGCGCGGCCGCCGCATTCTCGAAGAGCATTACAACCTTGAAGACGCTCTGGTGGTCGCCACCATGCTGAATACCTTCGTCAACAATGCGGACTCGGTAAAGATCGCCAACATGGCTCAGATCGTCAACGTGATCGCTCCCATCTTTACGAATGAGAAGGGCATGTTCCTGCAGACCATTTATCATCCGCTGCAGTTGTTCTCGATGAACACGCGCGGCCGCGCTCTTGAGACTTATGTCGAGAGCCCTTCGTACGCGAGCAGGAATTTCGGCAAAACCAATTATCTGGATGTTTCAACTTCGCTGAACAACGGCATTGTCACCATGAACGTGGTGAATCGTCATCTGGACCAGGAAGTTGAGGCAGAAATTGAGGTGCAGGACGGGGGCTTCAAGGGGAACTTCGAAGTGGCTGTGGTGACCGGGCCCGACATCAAGGCAGAGAACGATTTCGGAAAAACTACGGTTCAGACGGCGAAGAGTTCTATAGCGGTGAGCGGCAGTAAATTCCGGCACCGCTTCCCCGCGCATTCCTATACGATGCTGAAGGGCTCGCTGGCATAACGATACAGCAGGGCGGGACAGGCCAATGCAGCCTGCCCCGCCGCTTTCTCAGAAGTTGTACTTGAGTGCAACCTGTATCTGCCGCATTCTCGCGATGGTCGAAGTAATCTGCCCGAAGCTGGTCGCCGGTCCCGCGGGCGGCGCATTCTGGTTGCCCCAGTTTGCGTTCGGCGCTCCCCATTCCACATGATTGACGGCGTTAAACGCTTCGAAGCGCAATTGCAGCGCCTGATGCTCGGTCACGTGGAAATCCTTGATGGCAGAGAGATCGAGGTTGATCTGGCGCGGCGCGCGAAGATTGTTGCGTCCGCAGTTCCCGTACTGGCCGGCCAGCGAATTGCTGAAGGCGGCCGGATTCAGGTAATGGTCCGCAGTGGGATTGGGAAGAACCGCCGAAACGCCGGCGTTGCAGTTGAGCCGGGTGCTCGCGGGCACGAAAGATGTACCGGCAGAGTCCCATGACGTGGTATCGAGAGTCGCGCCGCTCTGCGCGGTGAAGATCGTGCTGACCTGCCAGCCGCCAACGATGCGGTCAAGCACGCCGCCGCGGTCGAGGAAGGCCTGCCCTCTTCCGAAAGGCAGATTGTAAAGCACGGAAGCAACAAAACGCTGCGGCACGTCGAAGGTCGAAGGACCGCGATCGCACGACCGGCAGCGTGCATCCTGCGGCGAGAATTCATTGCCCTGGCCGCGGATCGCGCTGGCATCGTCAATGGCTTTGGACCATGTGTAACTGAACAGGGTCGTAAGACGGGCGCCGAACCGCTGGCTCAGCTTTGAAGTGAAGGCGTTATAATTCCCGACGCCATCGGACTTCAAATACTGAATGCCCGCGAATTCCGGATAAGGCGCGCGTTGTCCGAGCGGGGCGGTTCCCGGTATCGGGGCATTCTCGTTGTAGAGCAGCGCGAGTTTGCGGCTCTCCGTGCCGTTGTAGCCGAGTTCCAGAGTCGTATTCCTGCCCAGCACTCGCTGCACGTTCAGCAGGTAGCTCATCGTGTAAGTGGTGCGGAAATTCGGGTCGGTACCCCAGGTCAGGTTGATCGGATTCACCGCCGGAAGCTTACTCGGATCGAGGAAGTTCTGGTAGTTGTAAACGGGCACCGTATTCTTGTTCGGGATCACGCCCGTTCTGCCGCCGAGCCCGCGATTCATATCGAAGATCGAGTTCTTGCTTTCGAACGAATAGAAAACGCCGAAGCCGGTCCGGATCGACCATTTATCGTCCGGGCTGTAAGCAATTCCGAAACGCGGCGCGAAGTTGTTGTAATCGCCGTGAATCAGGCTGGCGCCCAAACGGCCGTCCCGGGCGGTCTGGATGTTAGTACCTGTGGCCCCGTTGGCATTCAGCGCGGTGTACCGGAAATCGACGCCATCGTAAAAGCCGCCCGTACCGGTGCGAAGGTAAACGGGGTGGAGCGCGGGATTCGGTTCATTCGCGTAGTTGGGGAGCGCCTGCTGCAGCACGACGTTAACCGCGTGGCCCGACACATCGGTCAGCGGCTGTTCGAATTCATATCGCAGGCCGGCCGTGATCGTCAGATGAGGCGTAATCTTCCAGGTGTCGTCGAAATATCCGGCCGATTCGGAATTACGGAAATCACCCGACGCGAGTGCCACCGCGATGTCGGCCCGAAAATAATTGCCGAGCAGAAAATCGGCGCCCGAGTAGCCGCCGCTTAGTTTCACGGGGTCGCCCGTGTAGCTCCCATCGAACTGGAACTGGCCGCGCGGGAATTCGTTGCCCTGCTGCGGAAACTTGTTATAGCGGTACTCGCCGCCCATCCGCAGCGAATGCTTGCCGATGATCCACGAGAAGTTGTCGATCCCCTGGAACGTCTTGTTATCGATAGTGAAAGGGCTGCTGGTCGCGTTCCCAAAGCTGGTCAGGTTGTTGCTTAGGCCGATGTTGGGGATTCCCCACGAGGCTTTATCGGTAATCTTCAGCGGTACGCCGATTTCCGCGTCTACGTCCTCAACGCCCGCAAGCTGCTGACCGATCACGTTAAAAAGCGAGTTATATCCGAACCGCGCTTCGTTCACCATGGTGGCTGAGAAGATGCGGGTATTCGCGATCACCCACTGGCTTGCCCGCGTATAAAGCGTGCTGCCGTCCACTGTCAGGCCGGGCGAGATGGTCGATTCGTCGGTCCAGCTGTAGCGGCCGAACCACTGGGAATTCGCCCGCTCATTGAAGTCGATGCGTTCGGTGATCTGATCCTTATCGACCGGGCTCTTCGAGGAATACTGATAGTTCCGGTTCGGCAGCCCTGCCTGCCCGATGTTCACGTTGGGCAGCGGCATGTATTTTCCCATCAGGAACACGGAATTCTTGTCGAAACGGCTCACCGGAATTTGATTCCCGACAAACGGCGACGCAGTGGCCGTGGCGCCCGATCCGGTGCGGCTGAGAGGATCGTACATTTGCGTTGGGACGGCCGAGAAGTCGCCCGCGCGCATGGCGGGCGTTAGTACCGTTGCGGTGGCGACCGTTGTCGTGCGTGACTTCAGCCCTTCGTAATTGGAAAGGAAGAACAAGCGGTTTTTGCCATTGAATACTTTCGGGATCTGGATGGGTCCGCCCAGCGTGTAGCCGTATTGATTCTGGCGAAATGGAGACTTGGGCGGATGCGTGTGATTGAAATCGTAGTTGCTCGCGTCAAGCGCGTCATTGCGCAGGAAGTCGAAGACGGTGCCGTGATAGCTGTTGGTGCCGGGACGAGTGGAAACGTTGATCTGTCCGGCTTCGCGTCCGAATTCCGCGGGATAAATCCCGGACTGCACCTTGAACTCCTGGATAGCGTCCACGGACGGCAGCAGCACATAAAGATTGAAGTTGATATCGGTGTTCACAACGCCGTCGAGCGTGTAGTTGTTCCAGGTGGCGCGGGATCCCGAAAGAGACATTGTGAGGGTCGACCGCGAGCCGCCCTGCCGGTTCGCCGCCTGCGCGGCCGGGGCAAAGCCAACCGTGACGCCCGGGCTGAGACCGACAAGACTGAAGAAATTGCGGCCGTTCAAAGGCAGCTCGGTAATGCGCTTTTCTTCAATGACCGTGCCGACGGTGGCGTTCTCGGTCGTCAGCAATTCGCCGGTCGCGCTCACCTCAACCGTCTGCGACGCGTGGCCGATGGCCAAAGCGAAATCGACGCGCGCGGTCTGCTGCACCTGCAATTCAATATTCGTCTTGGTAACCGTGTCGAACCCGGACGCGACAACCTTAACCTGGTAGATTCCCGGGTTCAGATTCGGGAAGCTATAAAGGCCGGCGTCGTTCGTGGCAGTGGTGCGAGCGACATTTGTTTCGGAGTTTGTTGCCGTCACCTGCGCGTTGGGCGCCGCGGCGCCGCTTTGATCTCTTACTTCGCCCGTGATTTCACCGGACGTCTGCGCGGTGAGCGCGCCGGCCATCAGGCACAGCGTGGCTATCAGTAGTACCGGTTTCTGCATATATGACCCCTTTGGGAACTGTTGACGTTGCGCACGAAGCTATCACAAACGGCCGTTCCGTGCAATTGCTCCCAGCGGGGTGCCCGGCCCGAAATGGGTTTGTTTTTTCGGCGTCTCCACGCGGGTCGGGGGCGCCGTCTGGATTCTGCCCTGGACCGGGTCACCGATGATCCGACTTTATTTTGGAACGGTTAACCCTTTAACAAGCCAAGCGGTTACGGTTCCATCGCGCGCACCAGGCGCTCGATTCCAGCCTGGTCGATGCCAGAATCGAGCCGGGAAGATCACCGTGCCAGAAAGAATCTATAAACTCCAGCCAGACCGAACGGTCCACCTTCGCGGATTCGACACTTTTGCCGCTGCCGCGTCCATCCATTCCGCGTCGCCCTCGGGCTTCACCGCCAGCGGCACCTTCCGCGATCCGGCCGACTTCGCTGTGGTCGTCCTTTACGACGCCGATAATTTCTTCGAGCACCCCTCCATCAAATACCTCCCGGATTTCGACTTCTCCGGCCTGACTCTGAACTTCACGCTCCAGTATTCGGACGGCCTGCAACCGATCGACTCTCCCAAGTACAACTGGATCGACTGGGCGACGCTCGATTGTCTGCGCGCCGACGGCACCACGGCCCGGATTCGCCTCTGGGACAACGCAATTCTCGCAAATGGGTTTGTTTTTTCAAATGCCTCGGCAACGTGCACCGTCCAGACGCCGGCCGCCGGCATCCAGGCATTTGACCGCCTGACGCTGTGGTACCAAAACGTTGCGTTCGATTATCAGGCCCCCGCAGGTAAAACGTTTGTCGAGTACCAGTTTTTTGCCCATACTCCCGGCACCATTCACTCCATAAGCATCAACGGGCGCACCTACTCTCACACCGAAGCGGCCAAAGAAACCGGGGCCGCACAGGCCTCGGCGCTGATTGGTGCGATTGTTTCGGGCAACGACCCCGACGTGACCGCGTCTGCTGGCAGCGCCTCGAACGCCGTGCGGCTGACGATCAGGGATGACCGGCCCGGCGTTCTCGTGCCGGTCAGCGCCTCCGACGGCAACGGACCGGAGACCCTGCGGCTCATTACGCCCGATCTGGTTGCTTCCAATCTCACGGGTCTGATCAATGGCGCAAACTGGATTTCCGCCAACACCCCGTACGCCCTGATGGCGGCACAATCGGGCGCGAATATCGCGATCGCGGCCGCGCGGTACGGCAGCGTGAACGTTACTGGAACTGCTGTCTCGCTCACTTCCGGCGCCGTGTTTACAGGCATCGCCCCGGGCGCGCCCATACGAATCGGCGGCGCCAGTTACGTCGTGGCGGCGGTTCAGTCGCCCACCGGCCTGACCCTCACGGCGCCTGCCACTGCCGCGACCGGTGTTCAATATGTCGCGCCGCGCGGAGGCCGTGAAGGCAATACCGTTCAGCTTTACGCCACGAACTCGACCGACACGCTAACGCTCGACAACAACACCATTCAGCTCGCGGGCGGCTCATCGAACGTCGCATGGAATTGCAGTATCGACTTCTCCGCGCTCGCAATCGATCAGCTTCGCCAGTGCTGGCTCACTTTTGCGCCGTCGCTTGTCATCGGTCCGTATCCGTCAACGGAATGGCAGGCGGTCTTCTCGAACTGGCAACTCACCGGCCCGGAGGCGTCCAAAACACTCTCGTTCGCGGGGCCGGGCAGCGTCCGGATTGAGGAGACCGATTCCGCCTGCGTTTTTACCGGCGCTTGGACGGTCGACGGTCCCGGGTCCGCCTTCTACTCCAGGTACTTCGCGAAGGTCACCAGCAGCACGGCGGCTTCGGTGACCGTCACGTATACGTGCCAGTTCCAGCACGACCTCTACCTCGGCACCTCGCTTTACTCCGACCGCGGCGTGATCGGCATCCGGCTCGATAACGATGCCGAGACCTCGCTCGATTGCCGCATTTCCGACGCTTCGGCCGTCATAACCCGACGCCGCCTGCGAACCGCCGTGCCCGCGGGCAAACACACGGTCACAATGCGTTTGCAACAGGCCGGGCACCTCTATTTCGACTTCCTCGAAGCCGCTGTTCTTGTCCGATGCCCCGGCGCCGCTGACGCCCCGAACCAACATCTCCCCCGCCCTCGATTTCGATACGGATCACACGTACAAACTCACGCCGTCGCGCCTCATGTGGATCATGGACCAACTCGGTTACGCGGGACCCATGAATGAATATCTGGGCGTTTTCTGGTGGAATGAGCGCGTCCTGTCGGGCGGCTCCGTCTCCACCGCTCAGGTGACCTTTTCAGGTATCTTCAGCGCGGGCGACTCGGTCTTCCTCAACCTCAACGGCTCCACTCTGGGCAAATCCGTCTTCACCGCAGATACGCCGCAGAGCATTGCGAAGCATTTTGCGATGTATGTTAACGGCGCGTTCGTGGGCGCGTGGGCACAGGCCAACGGTGCGGTGCTCACGCTGACCAGCCGCTCGCCCGCCTCCAGCTACGCCCTGACCGTCTCGCCCTCAACGACATCCGTAACGGGGCAGGCAGTCGTGACCAGCGGGCCAACCGCGGCAGCATACGGCACGTGGCTGATCGATGACACGGCGAATCCACCCATGAACCGCGCCACGCGCGACTGGCATGCCGATTTCTATGCTCAATGCGCCAGGCGGTCCCGCGAAGTGGTGACAGCCTGTTCGATGGAACTCGTGTTTCCGCCCGACCGGCTACGCCGCGCGGTTCAGCGATTCCGCCGGTACGCCTGTTGCTACCGACACCGGCTTTGGCTCTCTCGTCTCGAACCATTGTGCGGCGGGCGGTTCCAGATTGCTGGCGTATCAGAAGTCTGTTTACAGGGCCATCGCGGCGCTGCAGTCGGCCGCTGGCCTCACGCCTTCCGTTCAATATGGAGAATTCCTCTGGTGGTTTTTCGCCGGTCCTCACGGCGGCATGGCCTATTACGACGATGAGACCGTGGCGGCGGCTCAGGCGGCTCTCGGCCGTCCTCTGCACGTCTTCACGGGTCCGAACGATGACCCGTCGGTGAATGGCGGGGCGGACGCCACATTCCTGCGCAATCGTCTCCGCGACCATGTCGCGGCCCTGGTTGCCGATCTCCGCTCGGCCTATCCAACGGTTAAATGCGAAGTCCTGTTCCCGTACGACGTAAACTATCCGACGCCCGTGCCGGCCGGCGCTCCCATTGTTGGAGGCCGGCTGAACAGCTTCATCAATCTGCCGGTGGAATGGCGAAGCAAGGCCACCAGCGGGCTCGACCGGATGAAGATCGAGGCGCTCGCGTTCGGCACTTCGCTGAGAGATATGGATCTGGCCAAAGCTGCCATCGAACTGTTTCCCTCTTTCGGCTGGCCCAGCGATTCGCTCAGGTATCTGGTCCCGGTTTTCGGAACGGCGACCCCGTGGCACCGGGAACTGGCCCTGACCCACGCTGCCGGCATCGCGACCAACAACCTGTGGGCGTTCGACCACATCTGTCTTTACAATCTGGACGTCCCGGAGCGGGGGCTCGAGCGCCGATCGGTGGTGCAGGCGGGCTAGCGTATGCTGTTAGGGATGCCATATGAGGCGGTTACGAGCGAGCCGATGGAGGAGAAGACTGCATGGCAGCGCGTGCAGAATGCCCGTCATCCCAAGCGCCCACACACGCTCGATTACGTTCAGCGCATCCTGACCGACTTTCAGGAAATCCGCGGCGATCGCCTCTTCGGCGATGACCCCGCTATTGTCTGCGGCATGGCTCGGCTTGACGGGCACGCGGTGCTTCTGGTAGGCGAACAGAAAGGGCGCGACACCAAACAGAAGCTTCATCGCAACTTCGGAATGCCAAAGCCCGAGGGCTACCGCAAAGCCCTGCGGGCCATGCAGATGGCCGCCAAGTTCGGCCGCCCCATCATTGCCCTGCTCGATACCCCCGGCGCTTATCCCGGAATCGATGCCGAAGAGCGTGGACAGGCCGAAGCCATCGCCCGGAACCTCCGAGAAATGGCGCGGCTGCCGGTCCCGGTCATCTCGGTTTGTATCGGTGAAGGCGGCAGCGGCGGGGCTCTCGCGCTCGGCGTCGGCAACCAGGTCATGATGCTTGAAAACGCCGTTTACAGCGTCATCTCCCCGGAAAGCTGCGCCGCCATTATCTATCGCGATGCCGCCAAAGCCGAACAGGCCGCCGCCGCTCTTCGTCTCACCGCGGAAGATTTGCTGCGTCTGGGCCTGATCGACAGCATCATTCCCGAACCGCCCGGCGGCGCCCACGAAGATGTGGACGAAGCGGCTCGCCTGCTCAAGGAACAACTGGTTCGTTCGCTCGCCGAACTGTCGTTGCTTTCATCGAACGAAGCAGTCCAGAGCCGGTACCAGAAGTTCCGTCAAATGGGCAACTTTTTCCTGAACGATGTCGCCATTGCCGAAGCGGTCGCTGTCGCGGCGCCGGCCGGCCCGGGCGGGGTCTGATGAACCCGGGCGAGGCTTTCCGATGAAAAAGAAGTGGCCGGTCATCCTTGGCATGCTTTTTGTCGTCCTGGTAATCGGTGTCCTGATCGTCACCAGCCGCGGCAATGCGGCTTATCGTTGCGAAGTCTGCGTGACTTTCAACGGCCGGACTGTCTGCCGCAACGGGGCAGCGGCCACTGAGGCGGGAGCGGAACGCATCGCCAGCGACACCGCGTGTACCGATTTGTCGTCCGGCATGACAAGTCTGATGCAATGCCAGAGTAACGCGCCGCGAAAAGTAACCTGGAAGCATTAATGCTTCGCGTGTTGTTATTCTTGTTGAATCCGTGAACAAACAGACGCAGCCCTGCGTCTAGTCACATTGAAGCTTTTTACCAGTTGACCGGAGTGTTCGAATCGTGAAGACCAAATGGAAGATCATCATCGCCGTTGTTGTCCTTTTGCTGATAACGGCGGGCGTTTTCGCCAGTGTCAAGTATAACCAGCGCGGCATCGTCACGGTTCAGACCGGCAAAGTGCTCCGTGAAGACCTGGCCAGCGTTGTCACGGCCTCCGGAGAAGTAAAGCCCCGTTATTACATCAGTATCGGCGCCGAATATTCCGGGCAGTTGACCGAAATTCTGGTCAAAGAAGGCGACCATGTGAAGAAAGGCCAGTTGCTCGCCCGCATCGATGAGGCGCAGTCACAGGCAGATGTGGTCGCCCAGCGCGCATCGCTCAGTGCGGCGGAAGCGGATGCCGCGGCGAGCGAAGCCGGCCTTAAAGCGGGCGAAGACAACATTGCGGCGCTCGAAGCGACCGTCAATCGCGCCAAAACGGATATGCAACGCTATCAGCTCGATTACCAGCGTGGCGAGCAGCTTTTTAAAGATGGCCTGATCCCCAAATCCGATTTTGAGCAGCGCACAGCCGTTTTCGAGGGGCAAAAAGCGCAGGTTGAAGAAGCCCAGTCCCGCGTCGTGCAGGCGAGAGCGCAGCTTGCTCAGTTGCGCGCGCAGCTTGCCGGTACACAGAAAAAGATTGCGCAGTCGCAGGCCACGCTCACCCGCGTGGACGACATCCTTCGCAAGCACAACGCCGTCGCGCCCATTAACGGTCTTGTAACTTACCTGCCTGTTCGGGTTGGAGAGACTGTTGTTCCGGGCGTCCAGAACTCGGCCGCGAGCACCATCATGACCATTGCGGATATGTCGATCGTGACCGCCGAAGTGAAGGTGGACGAAACCGACATCGTCAATGTCAAACTCGACCAGCCTGCCGAAATCACCGTCGATGCAATCCCCAATAAGACGTTCACAGGGCATGTGATTGAAATCGGCAATACGGCGATTCTGCGCTCCACGGGGCTCGCCGCATCGACCAGCACGACGTCCAGCCAGGAAGCGAAAGATTTCAAGGTGGTGGTCGCCATGGATAATCCCCCGGATGAAATCCGGCCGGGTCTGTCCTGCACCGCCAAAGTGACCACCGCCACGCGCAAAAACACCGTGGCGATCCCGATTCAGGCGCTGACCACCCGCACGAAGGGCGATCTGCTGCCCGACAAAGACAAGCCTGTGAATCCGACCCCGGAAGTCGCGAAGGCGAACAAGGAAGAGTTGCAGGGCGTCTTCGTAGTGGCTGCCAACAACAAGGCGGAGTTCCGCAAGGTCGACGACCGGCATCACCGGCGCGACCGACATCGAAGTGACGGGCGGCGTGAACGCGGGCGATGAAATCATCACCGGCAGCTACCAGGTGATCCGAACGCATTAAGAACGGCGCCACGATCAAGATCGATAACAAGCCGCCGGCTCCTCCCAAGCCGACCACATAACGACCGCACCGAGAGGACGATCATGGCACAGGCACTGGCTGAAGAAGCAGTCGAAAAGGGCGAGCGGCTCAAGCGCGAAGGCATCGTAATTCGCACCTTCAACATCTGGAAGACCTATGTCATGGGCGACCAGACCATCAATGCGGTCTCAGGTGTGGATATCGAAATCCGGCGCGGGGAATACGTAGCGATCATGGGACCTTCCGGTTCCGGGCAAGTCGACGCTGATGAACCTGATCGGCTGTCTCGATACGCCGTCGCAGGGCGAGTACTACATCAACGGGCGCCTGGTCAGCAGCATGGGCGACGACGAACTGGCGCAAATCCGGAACAAGGAAATTGGCTTTGTTTTTCAGACCTTCAACCTGCTGCCCCGCGCCTCGGCTCTGCACAACGTCGAACTGCCGCTGATTTACAACGGAACCCCGCCCGCCGCGCGGATTGCCAAGGCCAAAGCGGCGCTCCAGCAGGTGGATCTGCAGCAGCGCATGGATCACAAGCCGAACGAGTTATCGGGCGGTCAGCGCCAGCGGGTTGCCATCGCGCGGGCGCTGGTGAACAGTCCGTCCATCATCCTGGCGGACGAACCGACCGGTAACCTCGACACCGCTACGGGCAATGAAATCATGGCCCTGTTCGAGAGGCTTTACACCGAGGGCAACACGATCATTCTCGTCACGCACGAGCATGACATCGCGCTGCATGCGCACCGGATCATTTCCATTCGCGACGGCAAGATTGAACGCGACGAACCGGTTCCCCACTAACGCGCATTGCGCAGGTAGATCACGGTTTCTCTCGTACGCCCGGCCTCGTGATATCCGGCGAGCCATGGCCGCAGTTCTTCGTATCTCGCCATTGAGAGCGCGGGATTGAAAGCGCTCAGGCCGTCGATCAACACATCCGGTTTTGACGCGGCCAGTTCCTGCCGGGCTTCGTGTGTTCCGTTCGTAAGAACCACGGTCGATTGCGTCAGGTGCCGGTCCGCCGGTACTCCTGTCATGGCCTGGGAATCGAGGTAGCGGGTGGCGGGCTTCATCCCGGTGTAGATGAAGATTTCCGGCCGGTACCCCCAGACGTAGAGACTCGCATAGCGCGGTGCCAGCGACAGGGCGAGTTTGGCCGATTCCCGGCTGTCCCTGTCCATCGCAAGATCGCTCCAGCCCGACAGCGACAGGTATCGCGGACCAAATCGCAGCAGCGGGACGACCATCAGGATCAGCAGCCAGCGGCGCCTCGGAGTGTCGATTGCGAGCGCCGCCATTACGGTCAGGCACGGCAGCAGCAGGAAGAAGTAGCGGGGGAAAAACCTCCAGCCAAGCACCACTCCGGCATAACAGACCGCAGCCCACGCGACAAAGCGCCAGCGCCGCCACAGCAGAGCCGACCCGGCAATCAGAACGGCGTGAAACCCGGCCCAGTTCGCCGTGCGGACCACGCCGTTCCACACGGGATCGCTCACCACCGGGCTGGCCGCGTATTGAGCGGGCCAGCGCCAGACCTGATCGAGGTAGGGGGTCCACGCACCCGACGCGGCAAGCCATGCGAACGCGATAGCATTCGGGACCGCGAAACCCGCCACCAGCGGCACCACTTCAGGCCACGCGAAAACGGCGCACGCCGCCAGCACGAAAACGGCCTTCGCGTTACACAGGAACCCCACCCCCGCCGCCAGCCCGCTCCAGAAAAACTGCTTCCGCAGCACCAGCAGAATCGCGGCCAGATGCGGCACGAGCAGCAGTAAATCCGCGCCGATCGGTACGACCGCCGAGTGGATATCGAAGACCAGGAAGAACCCGAGCAGCGCCGCCGCGAGCAGCCGGTCCGTGATCCGGTATGCGAGCCAGCACGCCGCAAGCGCGTAAAACGCGCCGAAAACCCGCAGAACCACACCCGTTTTGCCGCCGATGAGCAGGTAAATCGCGGCTGTAAGCGGCGGCTTATCGAACCAGATATCGCGGTACAGAACCAATCCGCGCTTCATCTGCATGGCCGCGGCAATCGGAAGGTACTCGCCTTCCCACAGAACGCCGGAGTGGAAGAGATGCGCCGCAAGCAAAACGGCAAATATTCCGGCGAAGAGTAGGATTCGGCGCAGATCCACTAGTATATTGGAGAACATACGGCGAATATGGACATTCTGGATCAGCTCAGCTATCTTCGCCAGCGAACCCCTCCCGCGCCCCCGAAACAGACCTTTGTGGAAGACCTGCTGAGCGGGCAGGTGGTCGAAACGGCTCTCGGCAGGCATTTCGAAACCGAGACGCTCTACCCGATTCACCAGCGGCACGGCAGTTACGATATTGCCGATCTGCTGGAACTCCGGCCGGACCTGCTCGAGGCGCTTTCGGATGGCGCAATCCCGAATTGCCACTCGAAACGCTGGGCGTTTCTCGACACGGAAACCACCGGTCTCGCAGGCGGCTCGGGCACGTACGCATTCCTGATCGGCGTCGGCAGCATCGACGAGGAAGGCTTTCGTGTCCGCCAGTTTTTTATGCGCGACTATGTCGAAGAGCCGTCCGTCCTGGCTTCGCTCTCCGCGCATCTGGCGCAGTTCGATGTCCTGATCACGTACAACGGCAAGAGCTATGACCAGCCGCTGCTCGAAACGCGCTACACGATGTGCCGGGCGCGGCATCCGTTCTCACGGATGGAACATCTGGATCTTCTCTTCGGCGCCCGCAGGCTGTTCAGACTGCGGCTCGAAAACTGCCGGCTGGTGAACCTCGAAAACCAGATCCTCGGCATCGACCGTGAGGGCGACATCCCCGGCGAGATGATCCCCTACTGCTACTTCGAATATCTGCGGACCGGGCGGGCGTTCCGGATGGCGCCCATCTTTCACCACAACGTGCTCGACATCGTTTCGCTGGCCTGCCTGACCGGCGTGATCCCAGAAGCCTTTCGCGATCCTGAAAATATGCGCGCGCGCCACGGCACAGATCTGCTCGGGATGGCGCGGTGGCTGCAACTCTCCGGGCGCATCGAAGAAGCGCACCGGATGATGCGCCGCGCGGTCGATCTGGGGCTGCCCGACCAGCACCTGTTCCGGGCTCTGTTTGAAACGGGCACGATCGAGAAGAAGCTGGCGCTCGAACATGCCGCGCTGGCCACGTTCACAGATCTGACGCTCTCGCCCAACCCGTACCGCGTCCGCGCCTACGAAGAACTCGCCAAGCATTACGAACACAGGGAGCGCAATTTCGCGATGGCGCTCGAATGCGTGCGGGCCGCCCGGCGCATTGAAGATTCCGAGCCGTTCCGTTCACGCCAGCAGCGGCTTGAGAAAAAATGCCTCGCCGCACCTAAACAAACGAAGCTCAAACTGGCCGCCAGAACCGCGCGTTAAACTGAAACTTCACGTGAATGCTGTCGAGTTCGACCGCGTCTCGAAAAGTTACCGCATCTACGAAGCCCCCGGCGACCGGTTGAAAGAATTTGCCCTGTTCGGGCAGCGGTCATTCCACCGCGATTTTGAGGCTTTGCGCGATCTGAGCTTTTCGATCCGGCGCGGCGAAGTATTTTGCATTATCGGAGAGAACGGGTCGGGGAAGAGCACCACCCTGCAAACTGATCGCGGGGATTTTGCAGCCCACCTCAGGCGCGGTCACTGTCAACGGCAGGGTTTCGGCGCTGCTCGAACTGGGCGCCGGCTTCAACCCTGAGTTCTCGGGGCGCGAAAACGTGTATCTGAACGGCGCGATTCTCGGCCTGTCGAGGCGCGAAATCGACCGGCGTTATAAAGCTATTGAAGAGTTCGCGGAAATTGGCGATTTTATTCACCAGCCGGTCCGCACGTATTCAAGCGGCATGGTCGTGCGGCTCGCGTTTGCGGTGGCGATCAATGTGGACCCGGAAATTCTGCTTGTGGATGAGGCGCTGGCCGTTGGAGACGCGTATTTCCGCCACCGCTGCATGCGCAAAGTGCATGAACTGCGCGCCCGGGGCGTGACCATCGTCTTCGTATCGCACAACGTGGTGGACGTGAAAGCCATTGGAGAGCGCGCGCTGTGGCTGCGTCACGGAGAGGCTGCGGCCATCGGCGAAGCAGGGGCGGTGGTGGCACAATACCTGCGCGCCATGAACGGGGTTCCCGTCGCGAGGAAGACGGTCGAGGTGGTCCGGGCGATCCCGAACATCGATCACCGGCACGGCGACGGGCGCGGCCGGATTCTCGGCATTGCAGTGCTCAATGAGTTCGGCGAGCCGCTGCATCTGATGACACCACAAAGCCGGGTCGTAGTCCGCATCAGCATTTCGGCGGTGGACGAACTGCCCTCCCCGACCGTTGGTTTCATTCTGCGCAACCACCTCGGGCTCGATTTCGCCGAGACCCGCACAACGCTTGCCCGCGTGGAACGCGAGGATATCCGCACGGTCGATTTCAATCTCGACATCCCGGAGCTGTACCCCGGCGCGTTTTCCTTTTCCCCGTGGCTGACCGACTCGGGCGTTTGTGACTGGATCGACAACGCCGTCACCGTGCAGATGGCGCGCGGCGAAGGCCCGGTATATGGGTACGTGCAATGGCCCTGCCGGGTGGAACTGGATGCGCATGTCTGAGTTCACAGGCGAACGCGTTATCCCCGGTCTGGTGGACGACAATCTGATGAACGAACATGCGGCGCGCTATCGGTTTGCGGCGCGCTTCATACCGGAAGGCGCGATCGGTGCTCGATGCGGGTTGCGGGTCGGGCTACGGCGCGGCGGAACTGGCGCAGCACGCGCGAACGATCGCGCTCGACGTTTCTCAGGATGCGATCGCCCACGCGCGCCAAAATTTTCCGCATCCCCGGACCGCCTATCTCCAGGCGACCTGCGAAATGCTCCCGTTTGCCGATGCCTCGTTCGATCTCGTGACATCGTTCGAAGTCATCGAGCATTTGCCGCGCTGGCCTGAGCTTGTGGCGCAGGCCCGGCGCGTCCTGAAGAGTAACGGCGTGTTCCTGGTCTCCACGCCTAACAAAACGTATTACGAAGAATCGAGAGCCGAGGCCGGCCCGAACCCGTTTCACTCGCACGAATTCGAGTATGCGGAGTTCCGGACGGCTCTTGAAGCCGTTTTCCCGCATGTTCGTATCTGGACTCAAAATCACGCGGAAGCGATTGTATTTGCGCCGCACGATCCGGCCACCCGGACACTCGAAGCGAACGGCGATAACGCACCCGAAACCGCCAACTTCTTTGTCGCGGCCTGCAGCGAGTCGCCGATCTTACAAAACGAACTCTTCGCCTGGCTGCCCTCGACGGCGAACCTGCTGCGCGAGCGGGAGCATCACATCGGCAAGCTCGAAGGGGAACTGGCGAAGAAAGATGCGTGGCTCAACAGGCTCATCGACGATCACGCGACGCTGAAGCGCGAGCATGACGCAACCTTGGCCGAACTTGCGCAGCGCGCCGATTGGAACCAGGCGCTGAACACGGAAATCGCGGAGCGCCGCGCCCGCATTGCAGAGTTGCAGGATGAAAGCGCACAGCGCCTCGAATGGGTGCGCGCGACCGAGGCCGAAGCTCACCGTCTCGAAGGGGAAATCAAGGCGGCGGCGGCGAACATCGAACGCCTCGAAAATCTCGTGAAGGCGCTGCATACCGATCTCGCCGCGCGCGAGGCCTGGGGCCAATCGCTGAACGTCATGTTTCACGAGAAAGCAGTCGAAGTGCAGAAGCTCTGGGAGGAAGTACAGATTCTCAGGCCGCTCAGGACTGAACTGGATCTCGCGTGGCAGCAATTGCAGACGCTCAGGGAAGAGCGAGCGTTGATTGCAGCCTCCCGATGGGTGCGGCTGGGGCGCAAACTCAATATCGGTCCGGCGGTAGACGGGGTCTGATGAAGGCCAAGCTGTCGCGCTTCCTGCGCGCACTGCCGTTGCTGATTTTAGTACCGCCATTGCTGCTCATTGCCGCGCTGGCGCTGGCCCTCGCGGATCTGATCTGGTCGATCGCCGGCAAACACAGGACGCCCGTAAACAAGAAGCCGCAAACGCGCGCCGCATCTCTGGTGATTCCGAACTGGAATGGAATCGACCTGCTTGCGCGCTTCCTTCCTACCTGGCTCGAGGCGATTGCTGAGCATCCCGGCAGCGAAGTGATCGTGGTCGACAACGGTTCGACCGACGGCAGCGCGGCGTGGATTGCGGCCAATTATCCTCAGGCGCGCGTCATCGAACTGCCCGAAAACCTTGGCTTCGGAGGCGGCTCAAACGCCGGGTTTCGCGCGGCAAAAAACGACATCGTCGTGCTGCTGAACAGCGACATGCGCGTGGAGCCCGACTTTCTCGCTCCATTGCTCGAAGGCTTCACGGATGAAACCGTCTTCGCTGTCTCGTGCCAGATTTTTCTGGGCGATCTGACCAAGCGCCGTGAAGAGACCGGGCTCACACAAGGCTGGTGGCAGGAAGGCGGCCTGCAGGTAACCCATCGCGAAGATCCGGCGGTGAACCGCCCCTTTCCGTGCTTTTACGGGGGCGGCGGTTCCTGCGCGTTCGACCGCGCGAAATTCCTTGAGCTCGGCGGCTTCGATGAGCTGCTGGCGCCGTTCTATCTGGAAGACACAGACCTCGGGTATCATGGCGTGGAAGCGCGGCTGGAAGGTGCTCTATCAACCCGCCAGCGTGGTGCATCATGAGCACCGCGGGACCATCGGCAAGCGCTTCAGCGAAGAATATATCCAGTCCGTTCTGCAGAAGAATTTCATCCTGTTCGCGTGGAAGAACATCCACTGCCTGGGAAATGCTGCTGCCGCACTGGGTCTTCGCGTTCGCCGGATCGGTCGTCAGCGGCTGGTCGGGTATGGCCCCCGGTCGTATGAGCGCGCAGGGCGTGCTGCGGGCGTTCCGTCAGCTTCCGGGCGCTGTGCGGTCGCGCTGGCGGGCACGATCGCTCGCTGAGATTGACGATGACGAAGCATTCCGGCGTCCGCAGCCGGCCTGGTTCCACGACCGCTTCGGCGAACTTCAGAAACATCCGGAGCGGCCGCGCGTTCTCTTCGTTTCGCCCTACTCCATCTGCCCGCCCACGCATGGCGGCGGAGTCTTCATGTACTACGCGTTGCGTGAACTCTCGCGCTGGTGCGAAGTTCATGCCATCGTGATGCTCGACTACGCGGCGGAACTGGAGGCAAACCAGGAACTGCGCGGCTTTTGCACGAGCGTCGAGTTTATAGTGCGGGTCAACAGCCGCGATCCGCATCTTGGCTCGATACGTCCTCACGCCGTTCATGAATTTCACACGCCTGAAGTGGAATGGCTGCTGCAGCGGCAGATCCTGCTGCACGGGATCGATGTCATTCAGCTTGAGTACACCGCGCTCGGCCAGTATGCCCGGCAGGTTCGACCGTTTGGTCTGCGCGCTATTCGAACACGACGTTTACTTCCAGTCGATCGGGCGCGCGCTGCCGTTTATGCGCAGCCCCGTGGACCGGATGAAAGCGCGCTTCGAATACCTGCGGGCGATCCGGTTCGAACTCGGGCTGCTGCCGGGCTGCGATCACATTCAGGTCTGCACCATAGAGAACAAGAAATACCTCGAGAGCTTCCTCCCGAAGCTTGCTCCTCGCATTGAAAGCGGGCTGCGCGCCGGAATCAATACCGCGCAGTACCCGTTCCCCGGAGGCCCGCGCAGGCCCTTTACAATGCTGTTCCTCGGGCAGCTTCCGGCACGCTCCGAATCAGGTTGCGCTCGAATGGTTTGCCCGATACGTACTGCCGCTAGTGGTTGAGAAGATCCCCGAGGCGCGACTAATTGTGGCGGGTTCAGACCCTCCTCCCCGGCACGCTTTTCCCGATCCCGCGAACGCGATCGACCTGCTCGGATTTGTGGAAGACATTCAGCCGCTGTTTTCTTCGTGCGCGCTTTTTATCTGCCCCATTCGCAGCGGTTCAGGCGTACGGGTAAAGCTGCTGGAGGCCTTTGCAAGCGGAATTCCCGTGGTGTCAACGCGCCTCGGAGCGGAAGGACTGGCCCGCGTTGACGGAGATTTTTGCGCTCTCGCGGACGATGCCCGGACCTTTGCCGACCAAACCATTCATCTTCTGCGGGATTCAGAAGCGGCTGAATCGATGGCCCGGCGCGCACGCGCCGAAGTGGAAGAGAACTGGGATATGGCGGCGATCACGCGGAAACTTGTGGACCGCTATCGTGACATGCTCAGGCGAAAGCGGGCTTCAACGGGGCGCCCTACAGCCAGGCTTTCTTAGCCCAGAGATCCACGCCTGCCTTAGTCAATTGCTTCAGATCCTTCATCAGTTCCGCGTCCGGAAGAGTCCTGAAGTTGAAACAGGTTTTCCCCTGCATCCGCTTTTTAAGCGCGGGCGAAATCTGCTTCGTCATTTCCTCGCACATATAGAGCGGCATCAGATGGAAGCTGACATAAGCCTTCCCAAGTCTCACGGACGCGAAGTACATCGGCTGACCTTTGTGCTGGGGGAGCGGCGAGGGCGACCGTGTCAACACGGTGTATTCGACAGGCGTATCGGCCTTCACCGAAAGCTTCTTCTCGTAAACGCCAACAATCGGCTTCAGCGCCGCAAATACGTCTGGGAAACCTGTTACCGCACTGCTCGCCATAGTGCCCGATTTTAGCGGAAATTAAGGCCTGCCGCTACAATCGCAAGAGTGCGCCGCATCCTGACGGCATTAAACGTCCTCATCGCTATCGCCGTCATCGCGGCCGCTGTCCTCGGCTATTGGTTCGTCTACCGGGCATTGCCGCAAACGAGCGGAACCATCGCAACCAGCGTCAGCCAGGCCGTTCAGGTTCAGCGCGACCGGCTCGGCATTCCGCACATAAAAGCGGCCACGCTCGAAGACGCGCTTTTCGTGCAGGGCTATGTGACCGCCGAGGATCGCCTCTGGCAGATGGATTCGCTGCGCCGCCTTGCCGCCGGAGAACTGTCTGAGATCGCCGGGCCCGCGACGCTCGAGTCCGATCGTGAGGCGCGAAGGCTTCGCATCCGCAGGGTGGCGGAACAGATCTACGTCAGCCTGTCAGAAGCCGACCGGAAATCATCCGACGCCTATACCCGCGGCGTCAACGCCTTCATCGAAAGTCATCAGGGCCGCTATGGCGTAGAGTTTGCGCTGCTCGGCTACGATCCGCGCCCCTGGAGTACCGTCGACAGTCTGCTCGTGGGACTCCAGATGTTCCGCACGCTTTCGAGCGACTGGAAGACCAAGCTGATCAAGGCACAGATGCTGGCGTCGGGAGAGCCCGACAAGGTGCAATACCTTTTCCCAACGCTCGGCGGCGCGGAGTTCATGCCGGGCGGCGATATCCATCCCGGATCGAATGGCTGGGCCGTCTCGGGCGCGCATACGGCAACCGGCCGGCCGATGCTCTCAAACGATATGCACCTCGAATTCAGTCTGCCTGGCATCTGGTTCGCCGCGCACCTTCAGGCTCCGGGTCTGAATGTGGATGGCTTCGCGCTGCCCGGAGTTCCCGGCATCATTGTCGGGCATAACGACAGGATTGCGTGGGCAGACACCAACCTCGGCTTTAGTTCGCAGGATCTGTACGTAGAAAATCTGGACCCGCGCACCGGGCGATATGCCTACGCGGGCGCCGTGGAACAGGCCCGGCAGGAACGCGAACTGATCCTGGTCAAAGGGGCCCCGACAGACGAACTGGCCATCTGGGTCACACGGCACGGACCCGTTGTCGAACAGGCAGGCGGCCGCGCTATCACGCTGAAATGGGCGGCGGCGGAACCAGGCGTTTTCCAAAACGTGTTTCTCGACGTTGACCGCGCGCGCAACTGGGATGAGTTCAAGACCGCGCTCGCGCGCTTCGGCGGCCCCGGTCAGAACTTTATCTACGCCGATGTGGACGGCAATATCGGCTATCATGCGGCCGGCAAGCTGCCGATCCGCCGGAATTATATGGGCGATGTTCCGGTCGACGGATCGACGGGCCGGAACGAATGGGATGGCTACATTCCGTTCGAACAGTTGCCGCAGGCTTTCAACCCCACGAACGGGTTTGTAGTGTCCGCTAACCAGAATCCTTTCCCGCCCGATTACCCCTACAACGTGAACGGAACGTTCGCGTCATCGCATCGCTCGCGCCAGGTCCTGAACATGCTGCAGGCAACCGGCCACAAGCTCACGCCCGCCGACGGTCTGCGCATTGAGAAGGATGTCTACAGCGGCTTGCACCGGTTCATTGCGCGGCAGATTGTCGCGGCCTACGACAAACATGGCGCCTCGGACGCGCATTTCAACGCAGCCATCGCGCTGCTGCGCAACTGGGACGGCCAGATGGATCGGGAACGGCCGGAACCGCTGATTACGACGCTGGCCTTCCAGTACATCCGCAAAGGAATCGCGGAACGGGCTTCGCCGGGCAGCGGGGCTCTCTACGACCTGCAGATCTCATCGGCGGTAGCGGAGCGCCTGCTGAAATCGAGGCCCGCCGGTTGGTTTGCCGATTACAACCAGTTCCTGCTCCAGTGCTTCGCTGACGCGTTCGAAGAAGCCCAGCGTCTCCAGGGGGCCGATCCCGGTCGGTGGAAGTGGGGCAAGTACATGTACCTTGAACTCCAGAGTCCGGTGGCGGGCAGAATTCCGGTAATCGGCCCATATTTCAATCTCGGCCCACAGCCGATGAGCGGCGGAAGCACCACCGTAAAACAGACCACCCGCAAGCTGGGGCCTTCGGAACGCATGAACGTCTCTCTGGCGAACTGGGACGACTCGCTGCTCAACCTTCCGTTCGGCGAATCGGGCCATGTGGCGTCCTCGCATTATCGCGATCAATGGGATGCGTATTATGCCGGCCAGAGCTTTCCCATGCAGTTCAATCACGTGGACGCGAAGAGCACGGTCACGTTTGTACCGGCGGCAACGGCAACTCATTAGCCGGGGTGTCAACGTGATAGTTTCTGAGAAGGAGAAACCGATGCCCCTCTCACCGGCCAATACGCCGCTGCCCACGCGAGTCCTCGGCAAGACGGGACAGCGCGTCTCCGTGCTTGCCATGGGCTGCGGAAGTAAGTTTCTCGCCTACCGGCAGGAAGACGAAGCTATCGCGGCTTTACAGAAAGCAGTGAGTCTCGGGATCACCTATTTCGACACCGCAGTCGCATACGGGAACGGCGTGAGCGAGACACGCGTCGGCATCGCGCTCAAAGGCAAGCGCGATCAGGTGTGGCTCGCGACGAAAGTGGACGAGCGAAACGGCGATGCCGCGCGCGCCACTATAGACAAATGCCTGAAGCGCCTGCAGACCGACCGCATCGATCTGGTTCACATCCACTCGCTTAGCGATGAAGCCGATCTCGCGCAGATTGAATCGAAGGACGGCGTGCTCAACGCCCTTCTCCGCCTGAAGCAGGAGGGCGTGGTTCGCCACGTCGGCGTGACGAGTCATACAGACCCGGAGGTGCTTCGTACCGCTCTCGAACGACATCCGTTCGACTGCACTCAGATGGCCCTCAACGCCGCGCTGACCGGGATGAAGAACGGCTCCGGCGGCATGGTGGTAAACCCCGCGATCGCGACCAGCTTCGAAAAGATCGCGCTGCCCGTGGCGAACCGCAAGAACCTCGGTGTCATTGCGATGAAGGTGTTCGCGCAGGACTACCTCACCGATCAGGCGCCCGCCGAAAAGCTGATTCGCTATTCCCTCTCGCTGCCGGTCACCGCCTGCGTCGTCGGCATGCCGCTGCCGGAAATGATCACCCAGAACGTGGAGATCGTGAAGAACTTCCGGCCCATGCCCCGCGATGAAATGAACGGCATGGCAAACTCCCTCGCAATTCACAACAAGGCGCAGATCGACCGGTTCCTTCACGGCCACGTGGACTGCTGAATGACAAACCGTCTTGAGGAACTGCGCCGGCGCCATGCCGCCGCTGAAGAAGGCGGAGGTCCGGAGCGCCGCGAGCGCCAGCACAAGGAAGGCAAACTGTCCGCGCGCGAGCGCATCGAACTGCTGCTCGATGAAGGCACCTTCGAAGAACTCGACAAGCTGGTGCAGCACCGCTGCCGCGATTTCGGCATGGAGGCGCAGATCGTCCCCGGCGACGGCTTCGTCACCGGCTACGGCCGCATCGACGGCCGGCCCGCCTATGTCTTCGCGCAGGACTTCACGGTGTTCGGCGGCTCGCTTTCGGAGACCAACGCGCGCAAGATCTGCAAGGTGATGGACCTCGCCCTGAAGATCGGCGCGCCCGATCATCGGCCTGAACGATTCCGGCGGCGCGCGCATTCAGGAAGGCGTCGTCTCGCTGGCGGGCTACGCGGATATTTTCCTGCGCAACACGCTCGCGAGCGGCGTGGTGCCGCAGATCTCGGCCATCATGGGCCCGTGCGCGGGCGGCGCGGTCTACTCGCCCGCCATCACCGACTTCATCTTCATGGTCGCGAACACCAGCTACATGTTCGTGACCGGCCCGGACGTGATCAAGACCGTCACCCACGAAGACGTGACCAAGGAAGAGCTGGGCGGCTCGATGACCCACAACTCCGTCAGCGGCGTGGGGCACTTCATCGCGCCCGACGACGCCGACTGCCTGCGCATGATCCGCGAGCTGCTGAGCTTCCTGCCGCAGAACAATCGCGACGACGCCGCCGCGACGCGCCGTCGAACGATCCCATCGACCGCGCCGATCCCGAACTCGACACGCATCGTGCCCGCCGAATCGAACCTGCCCTACGACATGAAGGACGTGATTCATCGCGTGGTCGACGATGCGCTGGTTCTTCGAAGTGCACGAGCACTTCGCGCAGAATATCGTGGTCGGCTTCGCGCGTCTGGATGGCCGGCCGGTGGGCATCGTGGCGAATCAGCCGGCGTTTCTGGCCGGCTGTCTCGACATCAACTCTTCGGTGAAAGGCGCGCGCTTCGTGCGCTTCTGCGATGCCTTCAACATCCCGATCCTGACCTTCGAAGATGTGCCCGGCTTCCTGCCCGGCACCGAACAGGAGTTCGGCGGCATCATCCGGCACGGCGCGAAGCTGCTTTATGCTTACGCCGAAGCGACGGTCCCGAAGATCACGGTGATCACGCGCAAGGCCTATGGCGGCGCGTATTGCGTGATGGGCTCGAAGCATCTCCGGACCGATGTGAATCTCGCCTGGCCCACTGCCGAGATCGCCGTGATGGGCGCGGAAGGCGCGGTCAACATCGTGTACCGCCGCGAGCTGACGGCGCCGGAGACCGCGGCAGCAGAAGACCGAAGAGTTCAGGGACCGCTTCGCCAGCCCGTTCGTCGCCGCCGAACACGGCTATATCGACGACGTGATCGAGCCGCGCGAAACCCGCGCCCGCGTGATCCGGGCGCTGCGGATGCTGGAAACGAAGGTCGATACCATGCCGCGCAAGAAGCACGGCAACATCCCCCTTTGATCTCTCCCGCTCCTGGCGCGGCTCAGGGCCTGGTCTTCGCCTTCAGGCCCATCAGGAACCGCACCGCGAACGGCACTTCATCGGGATGAGCCGCGCACCACGCCACAATCCGGTCGAACTTATTTTCGTCTTCGGCAATGCCCGAAATCTCCACCAGTTCGGCTTCGATCTCTTCCGGTTGTCTCACAGCGGTAATCCCCAGGCAAACATCACGCCACCGGCGCTCGTCAGCACGTATTGCCGTCCGTCGAGTTCATAGGTAATCGGGGAACTCTGTATGTTTCCGCCAACCCCGGCATGCCACAAAGTCTTGCCGTCGCTCGTCCGGAGCGCCAGCATGTTGCCCGCGACGTCGCCTGTGAACAGGATGCCGGATTCCGTCGTAAGAACACCCGAACCCGAGGTGCCCTCGCCCAGCTCATGTGTCCAGCGCGACTTCCCCGTCTGGTAGTCGATAGCCACAATCAGACTGCGCGCATAGACGTCATAGTCGGCGCCGGCCCAGCCGAACGTACCATCCGCCGGCTTGGCGAAGTAAATGCCGTACCCGTACTTGGCGTCCACGATGAACAACCCGGTCTTCGGATCGAAGCTCGGCGATCGGTAGTTCGTCATGCCACCCTCGTTCGGAGCCACCAGTCGTCCATCCGGAGAAGGATCTTTTTCCGGATTCGGAATCGGACGGCCCAGCTTGTCAACGCCTTTCGACCAGTTCACAGGACCGATGGTCGTGCTGATCAGGTTCTGGCCAGTGGTACGGTCGAGCACGAAGAAGTAGCCGTTGCGCGAACTCTGCATCAGCATCTTCCTGGGCTGCCCGTGGAACGGCGCATCTACCAACACGGGAGTCTCAACCGCGTCCCAGTCGTGAGTATCGTGCGGCGACGCCTGGAAGCTCCATTTCAGCTTGCCCGTATTCGGGTCCACCGCGACGATGCTGCAGGTGTACAGATTTTCGCCGGGCCGGTTCGAAGCCGTCAGCACGGGAGTTGGATTGCCGGTGCCCCAGTAGAGTGTGTCGAGAGCCGGGTCGTACGTACCTGTCATCCAGGTCATGCCGCCCGTGGTGGAGTTGGGCGTGCCCACCGGAGGCGTACTGTCCCAGCGCCACTGCGTTGCGCCCGTTTCAGGATCGACCGCCTTCAGGAAGCCCGTCAGGTTATCGAAATCGCCTGAGACTCCGACGATCACGTGATTGCGGATGATCATCGGCGACATGGTGGTCCAGTAGCCTTTCTGAGAATCGGCCACCACAATGTTCCATCGCACCTTGCCGTCCTTCGCATTGAGGCAGATCAGGTGCGCATCGGGCGACATGAAATAAAGCCATTCGCCGTACATGGAAACGCCGCGCGAGCCGATGTGAAAGCCCTTGTTCGCCGGGTAGGTGTAATGCCAGAGCTGATGGCCCGAACGCGCATCCACGGCCCAGACGTTATCCGGCACTGAGAAATAAAGCACGCCGTCAACCAGCAGCGGCGACGCCTTGATGGCCCCGTTCTGCCCGGTCTGGAACGCCCACTGCATACCAAGATTTTTGACGTTCGCCTCATTGATCTGCGTCAGGCTGCTGTGGCGCTGACCGGAGTAGTCCCCGTGGTAACCAGGCCAGCTGTCGGCAGGCGGCTTCAGCAACATCGCGGGCGTGGTGCCCTGTGCGAGCACGGTTCCGCTCGCCAGCAACAGCCCCGCTGTGATTTCGCAAAGTGTTCTCATTTGAGTGTCTCGAGATAAGCCAATACGTCGTGTATATCTTTGTCGGTGTACTTGTCCAGAAGGTCCACGTGCGCCTGAACCGGGTTATCTTCTTTGATCTTTACCTTCGCCACGGGCCATGATCGGTATCGGCCTGACGAATCGCGCAATCCAACGGTGAACTCGTCCTGATACTCGCGTTTGCCCGTCACCGTTTCACCCGAAGGCGTCGTGACGGTCAGCTTTGGCTGCGCGCCGCGAGGATACAGAAACCTCTGCATCATTCTCAGGCCTTCCATGCGTTTGGCGAAGCCGGCCAGATCCCCGGTCGGCGAGTGACAGGACGCGCACTTGCCCGCGCCGTTGAAATAGGCTTTGCCCGCGTCCGCATTGCCCGTGCGAAGGTCCGCACTGTCCACGCCCTTGCGCTGCCCGTTGACAGACTCCGCAAGCGTCTTTTGATTGTGGATATAGGTGACCAGAGCGGCCAGTTCCTGATCTGAAACCGTGAACTTCGGCATGCTCGTTCCCGGACGGCCGTTCCGCACAACCGGTCCGATTTTATCGCCCTTCACGTCTTCAGCCACCAGCTTCGAACGGGTCAGATCAGGCCCGTCTTCGCCGCCGCCCGCATCGCGGCCATGACAGAACCCGCACTGCTGCACAAATTCCGCCCCGCCGACCGGCGGAGTCTGAGCAAACATCAGAGGAGCGCCAGCCAGGAGCACAACCGCCAGATAAGCCGAACTCATTATGGAATAGAGCGTATCACCGGTGCGATTTTGGCGCAAAAATTGCATTTACGAGGTGCATGTTGCACTGGTCACTTATCTTTCTCGTAATCGCCCTCATCGCGGGCGTGCTTGGTTTCGGCGGAATCGCTGGCGCGGCTATCGGAATCGCGAAGGTCCTTTTCTTCGTGTTCCTCGTCATCTGGCTGCTCTTGTTTTTCGTCATCCGCAAAGTTGTATAAACGGTGGTGAGATGTCTCAACCCCAGCGGCGGCCGTGGATCTGGATCGCAGCGTCCGCGGTCGTCGTCGCCCTCTTAGGCGTAGCCATTTACTTTGCCCGGAACTGGCCGTTCACACAGGCCGCCCTCACCAAAACCCTGGAAGAGCGGTTTCAGCGCCAGGTCGTGGTTGGGGGCTTCCGCGAAACATGGTTCCCGCCGGGCTGTGTCGCGAACGATGTCAAATTCCTCCATCGCAGGCGCAAAGACCTTCCGCCATTATTCAGCGCACAGAACCTGATCGTCCAAAGCAGTTGGACCGGACTTCTTCGGCGTCGTATTGCCGTTATACGAGTGATAGGGCTGCGCATGACTGTTCCGCCTGCGGACGCGTCCGGCAAGTCACCCGTGATGCCGATTACCGATCCGAATTCGAAAGCGAGTACCGTTGACCGGATTGAAGCCAATGACGCGATTCTCGAATTCCTTCCGAAGCAGCCGGCCGGTGGCCACATAATGATGCGGATTCACCAGATTGTTCTGAATCATGTGAACAGCAGCACGCCCGTTTCATTTCAGGCCGCGCTGAAGACCGACAAGCCCGATGGCGAATTGACCGCCGTCGGCACCGTAGGGCCGTGGGACAAAGACGAGCCAGCCGCGACCCGGATCTCAGGAAAATACCAGTACGCGAACGCCAATCTGAAAGGGTTCAAAGATCTGGGCGGCATGCTCACCTCGCAGGGCGATTTCAACGGCGTCCTTTCGAAAATCAATGTCGCCGGTTCGCTCGACGTTCCCGGCTTCCACGTCGATGGAAGCGCGCACAATTCCCACCTGACCGGACAGTTCAAAGCTGCCGTCGATTCGCACAGCGCCGACGTCGTCATCGATCAGGCGCTTGGCCGCGTGGGGCGCACCACGATCCTCGCCGTCGGGAACATCAGCGGCGGTAAGGGGACTGAGGGCAAGACCGCCCGAATCGAACTGACCGTAAACACCGGCCGCGTTGAGGATCTCCTGAACTACTTCTCGTCCCAGAAAGTGGCGGCCATGACCGGAGCCGTAAAGCTGAAGGCCTATGTGGAAGTGCCCCCCGGCCCAGGGTTCCTGAAGAAGATCCGCCTGAACGGAGATTTCGGTGTGGCCGGCAGCAAGCTGACGAAGGCCTCGCGGCAAAGTCCGATCAACCATCTTGAGCGAGAGCTGCCCGGGGCGAGAAGAAGCAGGAGCAGAACGAAGACCCTCGCACGGTGCTGTCCGATCTGACCGGACACGTGGTCATTCGGAAAGGCATGGCTGAACTGACTCAGGTCGCGTTCACGTTTCCCGGCGCATCCGCCACCATAGCGGGTCACTACGACCTGCTTGCGAAGCAGGTGAATCTTAAAGGAACGCTCCGCACGCAGGGCGCGCTGTCCGACACCACCTCCGGCTTCAAGTCCGTCATTCTTAAGGTGGCCACCCCGTTCTTCAAAAAGAAGCACACCACCGTTTTCCCGTTCACCATCACCGGCCCGACATCGGCACCGAAGGTTGGTTTAGACTGGCATTAGCTATTAATTTTATTTATAACGATTGCTGCTTGCATTTCCGAAACTTAGCCTCTAAACTGAAATTTCTGGCAATGCTCATTCGCTTCACAGGCCGAGTTACCACGGTAGTCCCCGTCGTCGGGATTATTCGGGTCGTCGCCGGCCCCGTCTGAAGCTTCGGGCAATCGCAAAGATCCGAAGCCATCAGCGGGGTGAACATCCCACCTGATGGCTTTTTTTATTTCCAGGAGTTACTGAATTATGCAGGCTACCGACGTTCAGACCACCGCGGTGAAACCCGTGGAAAGCGGCAAGCTCATGAGCGGTGCCGAGATGCTGCTCGAATGCCTGGCGCGCGAAGGAGTCGATTGTTTCTTCGGCTATCCCGGCGGCGTCACCATCCCCTTTTACGACGCGCTGGTCGATCACCATATCCGGCACATCCTCGTTCGCCACGAGGAAAATGCCTGCTTCGCGGCAGAAGGATATGCGAAATCCACGGGCAAAGTCGGCGTCTGCTGCGCGACTTCCGGCCCGGGCGCGACCAACCTGGTCACCGGCCTGGTGGACGCCATGATGGATTCGATTCCGATTGTCGCGATCACCGGCCAGGTGCATTCGAAGCTGATCGGCAGCGATGCCTTTCAGGAAGCCGACACGTTCGGCATTACGCGCCCGGCAACCAAACACAACTTCATGGTGAAGACGCTGGCCGAACTGCCGCGCATCGTCCATGAGGCCTTTTATCTCGCGGCCAGCGGACGTCCGGGCCCGGTGCTCGTCGATATCCCGAAAGATGTTTTTCAGGCTCGCGGCCACTACATTCCTGTGGACACCATCCACCTGCCGGGCTACAAGGTTTTCACCGAGGGCCACACAGGGCAGATTCGCCGCGCCGCCCAATTAATCTGGGAAGCCGAGCGCCCCATGGTTTACGCCGGTGGCGGCATCATCGCCGCCAATGCGTCGCCTGAACTGACGGAATTTGTGGAACTGGCGGACAGCCCCGCTGTTTGCACCCTGATGGGTCTCGGCGGATTGTCTTCGAGCCACCCGAACTTCATCAGTATGCCCGGAATGCACGGCAGCTATGCGGCCAACATGGGGCTCACGGAATGCGATCTCCTGATCGCGCTTGGCGTGCGCTTCGACGACCGCGTCACGGGCCAGTTGCAGGCGTTCGCGCGTCATGCGCGGGTGATCCATGTGGATATCGACCCGGCCGAAGTCGGCAAGAACCGCAATCCCGATATCCCGATCGTGGGCGACGTGAAGCGCGTGCTGCAGAAGATGACGAAAGTCGTCCAGGAACTGCAGCCCGAGTTCGGCAAGGTGAAAGAAAAGGCCCGCGGCGAGTGGTGGACCGAAAGTCCGCGGCTGGATGCAGGAACGGCCTTACGACCGCCCTCATTCTGAGACCGAAATCAAACCGCAGCACCTGATGGACGAGATCGACCGGCTCTCAGGCGGACAGGCGATTGTCTGCTCCGACGTGGGCCAGCACCAGATGTGGTCGGCGCAGTTGATTCGCTTCAACGAACCGCGCCTCTGGATCAACTCGGGCGGCCTCGGCTCAATGGGCTTCGGCGTTCCTTCAGCCATGGGCGCGCAGATGGCGCGGCCGGACAAACTCGTGTTTGCGATCTGCGGCGATGGCGGCTTTCAGATGTCCATCCCCGAACTCGCCACCATCGCGAGCCATGCGCTCCCGGTCAAGATCATCGTGATGAACAACGGCTATCTCGGCATGGTGCGGCAGTGGCAGACGCTGTTCTACAACAACCGTCTCAGCGCCGTTCAGCTCGATTGCTTCCCCGATGCGGAGAAACTCGCCAGTGCTTACGGTTTCAGGGGCCGCACCATCGACAAGCCGTCTGAACTTGCGCAGGCGCTGAAAGATGCCGTCGACGAGCCCGGCCCGTACCTGCTGAACGTTATGGTTTCGCCTTTCGAGAACGTCTATCCCATGGTGCCCGCGGGCGGCGCAATTCGGGACATGGTTTTTGGACCGGTCGAACCGGCAGTGGTGGCTTAGGAAAACATGCTTCAAACCATATCCATACTTCTCGAGAACAAGCCGGGCGCGCTGCTGCGCGTCACGGGGCTGCTCTCGGCGCGCGGCTACAACATTGAGAGCCTGACTGTCGCAAAGGTCATCGATCCGGAACTGTCGCGCATGACCATCGCGGTCGATGTCGAAGACCGCCTGCGCGCCCAGGTCATTAAGCAGATGAATAAACTCGTCAACGTCCTTCAGGCAACCGACCTGACGGACGCTCCGGCGGTAATTCGCGAGATGGTGCTGCTGCGCGTCCGCTGTACACAGGAATCGCGCACGGCGGTCCTCAAAGAGGCCGAGATCTTCCACGCCCGCGTGGTGGATTCTTCCACCGAGGGCTTTGCGATCGAGGCCACCGGAGACCCCGAAAAGCTCGACGAATTTGTAGCCGTGATGGGCAGTTACGGTGACATTGAAATTACGCGGTCCGGCGGAGTCGCAATGTCGCTTGAAATGAAGAAACTGCGCCTGCAACCCCCGGTTCAGGCCGCTGTGCCGCAAACAACTTTTTAACTAAGGATTCAAGCAATGGTCAAACGTTACTACGAAAAAGACGGCAACATCGCGCCGCTTAAGGGCAAGAAGATCGCGATCATCGGCTATGGCAGCCAGGGGCATGCGCATGCGCTGAACCTGCGCGATTCCGGCCTCGACGTGATCGTCGGACTTCCAGCCAATAGCAAGAGCCGCGCCAAAGCCAAAGCCGCCGGGCTGACGGTTCTCGATACGGCTGAAGCCGCCAGGGCTGCGGACGTCATGATGATTCTGGTTCCCGATCATATTCAGGGGCCGCTCTATGAGAGCGACATCGCGCCGCACCTTACGAAGGGCAAGACGCTGATGTTCGCGCACGGCTTCAGCATTCACTTCGGCGCCATCAAGCCGCCGGCCGACGTGGATGTTTCGATGATCGCCCCCAAAGCGCCTGGGCACCGCGTCCGCGAAGTCTTCGTCGAGGGTTCGGGCGTTCCCGCGCTCGTCGCCATTCAGCAGGATGCGTCCGGCAAAGCGCTGGAAAACGCGCTCGCTTATGCCACCGGGCTCGGTTGTATGCGCGCCGGTGTGATCGAGACCTCGTTCCGCGAAGAAACCGAGAGCGATCTGTTCGGTGAGCAGGCCGTGCTCTGCGGCGGTACCGCCGAACTGATCCGCGCCGGCTTCCAGACGCTGGTCGATGCCGGTTATGCCCCGGAAATCGCCTATTTCGAGTGCCTGCATGAACTGAAGCTCATCGTCGATCTCATCTACGAGGGCGGCCTCAACTACATGCGTTTCTCAGTTTCGGACACGGCTGAATACGGCGATTACACGCGCGGCCCACGCATCGTGAACGATGAAACGCGCGCCGAAATGAAGCGTATTCTGGCTGAAATTCAGTCGGGTGAGTTTGCCCGTCAGTGGATCTCTGAAAACAAGGAAGGCCGTCACAAGTTCCTGCACATGCGGGAATCCCAGCACGATCAGTTGATCGAAAAGGTTGGCGGCGAACTACGCTCCATGATGACGTTCCTCAGAAAGAAGAGAGAAGAAGGCGTTCCGCAGGAAACCGCCGCAATCGCTTAACCGCGATTCTTCCATTACAGACAGGCCATGCGCATTCAGACATTCGATACCACGCTCCGCGACGGCACTCAGGGAGAAGCCGTCTCTTTTTCAGTCGAGGACAAAATCCTCATTACGCACAAACTGGATGAGCTCGGTATTGACTACATTGAGGGCGGATGGCCTGGCTCCAATCCCAAAGACAAAGAGTTTTTCTCTCGCGCGCGGGATCTTAAGCTCAAACATGCGAAGCTCACGGCCTTCGGGTCCACGCGATTTGCCAGGAACCCCGTCCACGAAGACCGCAATGTCCGGGAACTGGTGGATGCGGGAACTCCCGTTGTGGCAGTCTTCGGGAAAAGCTGGGATCTGCATGTACACCGCGCGCTCGGGATTGCTCTTGAAGAGAACCTGAAGCTCATCTCTGAGACCGTGGCGTATTTGCGCGAGCACGGCAAAGAAGTGGTCTACGATGCCGAGCATTTCTTCGACGGCTACATTCATAACCGCGACTATGCCCTGCAGTCCCTCGAAGCGGCAAAATCGGCGGGTGCCGACGTGTTGTGCCTCTGCGACACCAACGGCGGCACACTGACTGAGTTCCTCGAACAGATTGTGGCTGACGTTCGGTCGCGCTTCGGCGGAGCCATCGGAATCCACGCTCATAACGATTCGGATGTCGCCGTCGCAAACACGCTCGCTGCCGTGAAGCAGGGCGCGTCCCATGTTCAGGGATGCCTGAACGGCTACGGCGAGCGCTGCGGCAATGCCAACCTTGCCAGTGTAATCGCGAATCTCGAGCTAAAACTCGGGCACCGGACCATCGGTCCTGACAAGCTGCAAATGCTCACTCCGACGGCGCGCTACATTTCCGAACTGGCCAACCTGCAGATGCCGCGCGGCCAGGCTTACGTAGGCCAGAGCGCCTTCGCTCACAAGGGCGGCATCCATGTGAGCGCCGTGCTCAAAGACTCGTCCACATATGAGCACATTGCCCCCGAACTGGTAGGCAATCAGCAGCGTGTTCTGGTGAGCGATCTTTCGGGCCGCAGCAATGTCGATTACATGCTCCGCGGCTACGATTTTCTTGCGGAGCGCCTGAGCCCGGACGCGCGCCGCGCCCTGGTCGACCGCGTCAAGCAGGCCGAGTACGATGGCTACGATCTCGAAGCCGCCGACGGCACCTTTGAACTGTTCGTAAGGCAAGCGCTTTACCCCGGCGTTCAGTTCTTCGACGTCATGGATTACGAGGTCAACATCCGCTCGGGCGCGGCGACCGCCAAAGTCAAAATCGGCCTCCGCGACGGCGAGCACGAAGGTACCGCCATCGGCAACGGCCCCGTACACGCCCTCGACGTGTGCCTGCGCAAATGCCTCTCCGCCCTGCCCGGTGTCAGCGAAGTCCGCCTGACCGACTACAAGGTTCGCGTGCTCGACTCGAAAAAAGGTACAGCGGCCAAGGTTCGCGTTTTGGTGGAGTGGTCAGATCATCACAAGAGCTGGTCCACGGTCGGCGTATCGGACGACGTCATCCAGGCCAGTTGGGAAGCGATGCTCACCGCTTTGCAGCTCGAACTGATGAGGCTCCTTGAGACCGATGCCAGCGTTGACAAGGTTGTTGCGGATTATTGCTGGGGCGCATAGCGCGCAACAATCATAGGGCGCGACAATAGAGGCATGCGGTTCGTCTCTGCCCTGCTCCTGACCGTCGCAACCTGCGCCGCCGCCGTGAACACGCTCCGAGTGCCCGAAGGCGGCATTCAGCCTCAGGCCGTCGAGCGCGACGGCATCGTTCACCTGATCTATTTCGCTTCCGATCCCGCGAAGGGCGACATTTATTACGTCAGGTCCGCCGATTACGGCAATACGTTTTCGAAACCGCTGCGCGTGAACGGCACGCCGGGCAGCGCCATGGCCTTAGGCAATATTCGTGGCGCGCAACTCGCCGTCGGTAAGAACGGCCGCGTGCACGTTGCATGGAACGGCATGAATTCCAAACCTGCGTCGATGATGTATGCGCGCCTTAACGATGCCGGAACCGCCTTCGAACCCGAGCGCGGGCTTGCCGTTTCCGCCACCGGGCTCGACGGAGGCGGATCGCTTGCCGCCGACGAGCAGGGCAATGTCTACGTGCTTTGGCACGCTCCCCTGCCTGGACAAACCGGTGAGCAGAACCGCCGCGTGTGGCTTGCCAAATCCGGCGATGAAGGCAGGACGTTCGAGCCTGAGCGCGTCGCGTTCGATAAACCGATCGGAGTCTGCGGCTGTTGCGGCATGAAGGCCTACGCCGACCGCAACGGTTCCGTTTACGTACTCTTCCGGTCCGCCGACCAGGTTGTGAACAGGGACATCTGGCTCCTGACTTCCACCGATCGCGGCAGGACATTTCAGGGGTCCGAAGTCTCCCCGTGGAAGATCGGCGCCTGCGTGATGAGCTCGGCCTTTCTCGAACCCGGGCCGAACGGTCTGCTGGCCTCCTGGGAAACCGAAAAGCAGGCTTACTTCGGTCATGTGGTGAACGGGAAAGTGACGGGTGCCACGGCCGCTCCCGGCGTTCCGGTCAATCGCAAGTACCCTGTGCTCGCGACGAACGGCAAAGGCGAGACGCTCTTTGCCTGGACCGAAGGTATGGCGTGGAAGAAGGGCGGCGCCGCAGCCTGGCAGGTCTACGATAAGGATGGTCATCCGGGAACAGCCGGAACCGCGCCCGGTGTGCCTGCCTGGAGTCTGATAGCAGCCTTCGCCAAACCTGACGGCAGCTTTGCCGTCATCTACTAATTCCCCCATCGAGCGACGGACCCGTAGAGCAATGTACTTCAGTCTTTTCGATACAGATCGGGAGAAGACTTGAGAGCACGCTTTCGACACGGCTGGAACTGGCCGGGGTTTTCCTTTCGAGGCGCGCCCTGCTCTACTTCGAAAGCTTCTCGATTGTCAGCCTGAGCGCTTCCTCATCGGGCCGCACGGGCCCGCCCGCCTGAAGCCGCCGTTTCCAAACGCCTTCAGCCATCGCCAAAACCTGCTCCGCCGCCTCATTGCTGACGTCCTTAGGGGGCACCGCATCCGGCGGCACCGCATCCCCGGTCTCTGACCCAGGCGCCACCCGCTCCAGATCCGCCTTCGCCATCGATAAAATCGCGAGGCTCCGCCGATACTTTTCGGCCGCCGCCAGATGCCGGGGCGTCGGATCGAGCCCCACCAGAAGGTCTGCCATCTCAACCCGCGGCGCCTCTCCCGCCCTCTCGAACGCTCTGCGCGCTTCGCGGAAATTCCCGAGCTTGAGTTCAGCTTCCCCAAGCCCGGCCCACACCGTCGTGTCGTTCGGATACTGTTCCGTCAGCTCCCGATAAACCCCTGCCGAGCGCGCCGGCGCTCCAGCCGTCGCATACCACTGCGCGACCTGGCTTCGGATTGCCTCTCCCTGCACGCCTTCCGCGTCCAGCGAAATCACCTCCGAAAGCAATTCCTGATTCGCGTGCTCCGCAATCAGCAACCTGATCAGTTCCTCCCGCGCCGCAATCCTGCTCGGACCGCTGTCGTTCGGCCAATCCCCGAATATTGCGCGATGGTAATAAGCTTTGGCACCCGCCGAATCGCCCTCCATCGCCGCGAGCCGCCCCGCAATCAGATTCCCGCGCCCGTCATTCGGCCGCTTCCGGAGAATATCTTCCACCAGCAAATCGGCCTCGTTGTTCTTCCTCAGCGACAGCAACACGCCCGCGAGTTGGCGCTCGTACTCAACGTTGTCGCGGTCGAGCGCGTGAGCGTTCCTGAGAGGCTCGAGCGCCTCCTCCGCATCATTCCGGCTCCAAAGCCGGGATCCCTCAACGTACGAATGCCGCGCCGCATTTCGCACTTCGGAAGCTTCTGTGACCGCAAGAAACCGGTCGAGAGCGCTCAACCCGCCTATCGCCAGCGCCAGCGTCGGAAACAGACGCCACGTCATGCCAGATCCACCGTGTAAGCCGCGAGAATCCGCGCGTGCGTAATCACCCCGAGCAGGCTGTGAAAATCCGTGCGGCTTACCACAGGCAACACGTCCACCCCGCTTATGCGCATCCGTTCGAGCGCATAGCTTGCCGAATCGTCGGCGTACACGTAGGGATAGTCGATACTCCCGTCCAGGACATCAGCCACAGCCGCCGCGTCAGACGCTTCCATCCCGCTGCGGCTGATCAGGCCAGTCACCGTGCGCCCGTCCCCCGCGGGCCACCACGCACTCTTGTGCGCTTCGATCATCTCTTTAGCCGCCGCCACACCTGTCCGCAGTGGCACCGGAGCAGCGCCGGCCTCCATCAGTTCACGCACCCTGATGCCTTCGAGTTCCTGACCCGATTCGGCGGTCGGCAGCCGCACTCCATCCTGCAGCGCCAGGGCTTCATAAATCGGCTCCGGCTGCAGCCGCGCCGATATGAAATAGCTGATCAGATTCGCGATCATCAGCGGCACGATAATCGCGTAATCCCGCGTCATTTCGAAGATCATGATGACGGATGTCAGCGGTGTGCGAACAATGCCCGCGAACGCCGCCCCCATCCCGACCAGCGCGTACGCTCCGGGGCTCGCTGTGACGCCCGGGAGCAGCAAATGGGCCGCGCCGCCCACCGCGCCGCCCACCATCGCGCCGATAAACAGACTCGGTCCGAAGATGCCTCCCGCGTTGCCCGACGAATAACACAGCGGCGTCACCACCACTTTCAGCAAGCCCAGCATGAGCACGGTTTTAATCGGAAAATCGCCGCCGAGCACCCGGTCCACGTAGTCGTATCCCACGCCCAGCACCTGCGGCACATACCAGCCGAGTAACCCAACCGCCAGACCACCCGCCACAGGCTGAATCCACACCGTCGATTTCGGCAGCTTGCGGAACCATACGCGCAATTGAAGCAGCAGCTTCACAAAGCTGACCGAAGTCAGCCCTCCCGCCACCCCCAGGATTGCGTAAATCACCAGTTCAGTCGGGTTCACCAGCTTGTAAGCGGGCGCGTGGAACAGCGGCTGATCGCCCAGAAACAGATGCAGCACCATCCATGACGTGGCCGAACTCAGCACAATCGATCCGAGCACCGGCGCGTGCATGTCGCCGAGAATCTCCTCCATCGAAAACAACACTGCGGCGATCGGCGTATTGAAAGCTGCCGCCAGCGCTGCCGAACATCCCACCGGAACCAGCGCCCTGACGTTTTTCGGGCTCAGTCCGAACCGGCGTCCGATCACCGACGCAATGCCCGCGCCGATCTGCACCGACGGGCCTTCGCGCCCGAGCGCAATTCCGCTCGCCAGCGAGATCGAACAGCAGATGAACTTGCCCAGCACCGTTCTGAGCGAGATGTAGCCGTCCTGAATAAAGATCGCGAATTTGGTCTGCGGAATTCCGCTGCCGCGCGCGTCCGGGAAGTAGCGGAACAGCAGGTATCCGCTGAAGAGCGATCCGGCGACGGGAATGAAAACCCGCCTCCACGCCGCGCTTTCCATCGGGTACATGCGCGCCGCGAGACGGCCCGTAAGCAGCAGAAACGCAACTGTGGTGAGCCCCACCATCACGCCGATGAGAATGCTCAGCGCAATCAGCAGCCGGTTGCTCCGGTCTTTACCGGCGTGGGAGAGATTAGCCTGCGGACTCGTCACGGGCAATGGAATCCGCCGCAAGAATTTCTACTGAATTGCCTGCCGGATCGGTCAAGTAGCATGAGCGTGTGCCGTCGCGGTGCGTCTTAAGCGTCCCGTACTTCTCCGCCTCATCGCTCACGAAAGCAGTGTGCGGTGGATGCTGTTCCGGCACCACCAGCGCCAACTGAATGTTCCCGAATTCGAGCAGCGCCCAGGTGCTGTCCTGGTATTTCACCTGGCACTTGAACGTCTGCGTGTACCACTCGACCGCGGGCGCAACCTCGCGCACCGGAACCGCAACGTGATGAATGGAATCGAGAGTTGTCACAAGGTCTGAACCAATTCTTAAGCCAACCGAATCGGCAGCCGCCGGATGCGTTGCCCGGTAGCCGCGAAAATTGCATTGCACACCGCAGGCGCGATGGTCGGAACACCCGCTTCGCCCATACCGCCCGATGCCGCGGTGCTTTCCACAATATGCACCTCCACGTGAGGCGTCTCGTCGATTCGCAGCATATCGTACTGATGGAAATTGCCCTGCTGCACGCGCCCGTTCTGCAGCGTGATCTCGCCTTTAAGCGCCGCCGACAGCCCGAACACAATGGCGCCGCGAATCTGCTGTTCCACAATCGCGGGGTTCACAACCTGCCCGCAATCTGTCGCGCAAATCACGCGGTGTACCTTCAGTTTCCCGTTCGCCACCGACACTTCCGCAACCTGCGCCGTGTAGCTCCCGACGTTGTTTACGACGGCCACGCCATGATGATGACCTGGCGGCAGCGGCTTGCCCCAGTTCGCTTTCGCCGCCGCAACTTCCAGCACGTTCAGCAGCCTTGGATTGTTCGCCAGCATCTTACGCCGATACTCAACCGGGTCCTTCCCGCCCGCTGCAGCCAGTTCGTCGATAAAGCTTTCCGCGAAAAAAGTATTCTGCGTGTACCCCACCGCGCGCCAGTAGGAAGCGGGCGCCCCGGCTTCCATCCAGTGATAATCCACCTGAACGTGCGGGATCTCGTACTTCAGATCCGCGATGCCCTCTGTACTGGTCCCGTCCAGCCCGTTGCGCGGAGGAACCCCTCCGCCCCCGAACGCAATCGACGGGCTTGCAATCCGCGAAGTGAACACAGCCGGGTAGCCGTCAGCATTGAGCGCCGCGCTGAACCGCGCCATCGCCGCTGGCCGGAAGTACCCGTTGCGCAGATCGTCTTCGCGCGACCAGGTCACCTTGACCGGCACGCCTGTCGCCTTCGCAATTTCCAAAGCTTCGGTCGCGAAGTCCGCCCGCGCCCTGCGCCCGAACCCGCCGCCCGCGTAATACGTATGCACCTGAATCTTGTCCGGCCCAAACCCGGTAACGTGCGCGGCAGCGCCCTGCACCGCCGTCTGCATCTGCGTGGACGCCCAAACATCGCACCCGTCCGCCCGCACATGAGCCACGCAGTTCAGCGGCTCCATCGGAGCATGAGCCAGGAACGGCGCTTCATAAGTAGCTTCGACTTTAGTGGCGGAACCTGCCAGCGCCGCCGCGCCGTCGCCGGTCTTCCGCGCCACCACGCCGGGCTGCTGCATCTTGTCCGTGAACATCGCACGGATGCCCGGTGAGCTGAACTTCGCGTTCTCGCCTTCGTCCCACTTAATCTCCAGCGCCTTCGCGCCTTCGAGCGCCGACCAGGTGTTATCCGCCACCACGGCAACCCCGGATGAGATCGCCACGCAGTTCTTCACGCCTGGCACCGCCTTCGCTTTCGCCGCGTCGAAGCTGACCAGCTTGCCACCGAACACAGGGCAGCGCGCCACCGCCGCGTAAACCATCCCAGGCACGCGCACGTCGATTCCGAACGTTGTCCGGCCCGTGATCTTATCCGGAGTATCCAGCCGCTTCACAGATTTGCCAACCAGCCGGAACTGCTTCGGATCTTTGAGCGCCGGATTGGCGGGCGGCGTGATCTTTGCCGCGGCGTCCGCCAGTTGCCCATACGTCAGCCGCGCGCCGTTGGACGTATTCACAATCGCGCCGTTCTCCGCTTTGCAGATCGCGCGATCCACGTTCCATTGCTGCGCGGCCGCCGTCGCCAGCATCTCGCGCGCTGCTGCGCCCGCTTTGCGCAGCGAATCGTAAGAGCTTCGGATGCTCGCGCTCCCCACTACACCCTGGAATCCGCCATACGCCCGATCCACCGCAGGAAACTCAGTGCGGACCTTTGTCCAGTCGCATTCCAGTTCTTCCGCCAGCAGTTGCGAGAGTGCCGTACAAGTCCCCTGTCCCAGCTCAGTCTTGTGGATCACGAGGGTCGTCGACCCGTCGGGCGCAATGCGGACCCACGCTCCCACTCGGCTGGTGCCCACCTCCGCCGCGCGCGATCGGGACGGCAGATAAAACCCAAGAATCAGTCCCGCACCGGTGCCAAGGAATCCCCGCCGCGTAGCGATCATGCCGCACCGCCCTTCCTGATTTCCACGGCCCGGTGGATGGCGCTGCGAATATCCTGATACGTTCCGCACCGGCAAATGTGGTTTCTCATCACCTCATCGATATCCGCATCGGTTGGCGCCGCCGTCTTTGCGAGCAACGCCGCCGCGCCCATAATCTGGCCGGACTGGCAGTAACCGCACTGCGGCACATCTTTCTCAAGCCAGGCGCGCTGAACCGGATGCGAGCCATCGGCCGAAAGCCCCTCGATCGTCAGAACACTCTTACCGGCCACGCTGGACACAGGCACCGAGCACGAGCGCATCGCCTGACCGTTAACGTGTACCGTACAGGCGCCGCAAATCGCCATGCCGCATCCGAATTTCGTGCCGGTGTATCCAAGCGTGTCGCGCAATACCCAAAGCAGAGGCATCTGCGGCGCAACATCGACACTCTGGGGGTTGCCGTTCAGGGTGAAACGAAACACAGCCACTTGCTTTGACAATAGCATTTTTCCGCCGCCGTTCCTGTCGTATTTAAGATGTTAATAGCGCAACAATGACGACCTTTCTGAATTGGTTCTTCGGCCCCGGTCATTTCATGTCTCACGGGCATTGCTACCTGTGGAACCCTGCACTCGTAAATCTCCACGTCTGGTCCGACTCTCTGATCGGCATCTCTTACGTCGCCATCTCTCTGACCCTGTGGACCCTGGTCCGCAAGGCACGCGCCGATATCCCGTTCCACTGGATGTTCATTGCGTTCGGCCTGTTTATCATTGCCTGCGGTACCACGCATTTCATGGAAGTCTGGACCATCTGGAACCCGGTGTACTGGCTCTCCGGCTCGATAAAGGTGCTGACCGCCGCCGCCTCCGTTGTGACGGCGATTGCCCTGCCGCCTCTGGTACCCAAAACCCGCGAAATGCTGGAAGCTGCGCGCATTTCCGAAGCCCGCCGCGTTGAGCTCGAGGCCGCCTACACCCGCATTCAAAGCATGAATGAGGAACTGGAAACGCGCGTCGCCGCCAGAACCCGGGAACTCGCCGAAGCCAATGAAGCTCTCGCCGAAAAAGCCGCCATCGTGCAGCACTCGAGCGACGCCATCTTCAGCCGCGGCCTCGATGGCGTCATCACCAGTTGGAACGCCGCTGCCGAGCGCCTCTACGGCTATACCGCCGCCGAAATTTCCGGCCAGACCATCGATCTTCTTTTCCCGCCCGGCGATTCTGCCTCGGAACAGGCAAGATCCGCTGAAGAAACCGATGCCTTTGAAACCACCGTCCGCAGTAAGAGTGGCGACCGCGCCGACATTTCCGTTTCCGTGTCGCCCATTATCGACGTGAACGGAAACCGTACCGGCGCAGCCGTCATCGCGCGCGATATTACCGAGCGCAAACGCGCTGACCGTCAGATACTCCAGACGCAGAAGCTCGAAAGCCTCGGCCTGATCGCAGGCGGAGTAGCGCACGACTTCAATAATCTGCTCGTCGGAATCCTTGGCAACGCCAGCCTGGTGCTGGATTCCCTGCCCCAGTCGAGTGTCAATCGGCCCATGCTCGAAGTCGTCGTCGATGCCAGTGAGAAAGCCTCGCACCTCACCCGGCAGTTGCTCGCCTACGCGGGCAAAGGCCGCTTCGTCATCGAACTGGTCAATCTCACCTCTCTGGTTCGCGAAATCAGTACACTGATCCAGACTTCCATCTCGAAAGCAGCTCACCTGAGGCTGGAACTTGCGCAGAGCCTGCCCCCGGTCGAAGTCGACCCGGGGCAGCTCCAGCAGGTCATCATGAACCTCGTGATCAACGCCGCCGAGGCCATTCCGGAAGGGCAAACCGGTACCGTGCTGGTCACCACCGAAGTTCACGATGTGGATGAACAGTATCTCGCGCAAAATTTCGCGGGCGAAAAGCTCAGCCCGGGCAGGTACGTTTCTCTTGAGGTGCACGATACCGGGACAGGCATGTCTGAAGAGGTCCGCGCCCGCATCTTCGACCCCTTCTTCACCACCAAATTCACCGGCCGCGGACTGGGTCTCGCCGCCGTAATGGGCATCGTGCGCGGTCACAAAGGAACCATTCGCGTTTACAGCGTTCCCGGCAAAGGCACCACGTTCAAAGTGCTCCTGCCCGCCTCCGGCAACACCGCCATACCGAACGACAACCGCGACCGCCACCACGCTGTCGGGGGCACAGGTACCATTCTCGTGGTTGACGATGAAGAGGTCGTCCGCAAGACTTGCAAGTCCAGCCTCGAACGCTATGGCTACACCGTGCTTACGGCCGATGACGGCAAAGAGGGTGTTGAACTGTTCCGCGGCCGCTCCCGCGAAATTTCAGCCGTTATTCTCGACATGACCATGCCCGTCATGAGCGGCGAGGAAGCCTTCCGGCACCTGCGCGCTATCCGGCCGGATATCCGCATCGTCGTCTCGAGCGGCTACAACGAAGTGGAGGCGATTCGCCGCTTTACAGCCCGCGGCATTGCGGCCTTCATCCAAAAACCCTATACGGCGGCAAAGCTCGCCCAGGTGCTCAAAGACGTTCTGACGGAAAACGGAGCCGGGCCGGCCTGAGATCCCCGGCCCAGGCCTCTCACGCAATCAGATCGTGCAGAACATTCCCGGCCACGTCCGTCAGCCGGAAATCGCGGCCGCTGTACCGGTAGGTCAGCTTCGTGTGGTCGATGCCCATCAGGTACAGAATCGTCGCGTGAATGTCGTGCACGTGCACCGGCTTCTCCATTGCCTTGAACCCGAACTCGTCGGTCGCACCGTAAATCGTTCCGCCCTTCACCGCGCCGCCCGCAAGCCACATCGTGAACCCGAATGGATTATGATCGCGCCCGCGCTTCACGCCCGCGCCCATTCCGCCCACCTCGCGAACCGGCGTACGTCCGAACTCTGACCCGCAAACCACCAGCGTGTCCTTCCACATCCCGCGCTGCTTCAAATCCTTGATCACCGCCGCGAACGCCTGGTCCGAATTCTTCGCGTTGACCTTGTGCGCCATGATGTCGGCGTGCGCATCCCACGGGTCGCCCTTCGAGTAATAGAGCTGCACCATGCGCACGCCCTTCTCCGCCAGCCGCACCGCCGTCAGCGCGCCGCGCGCCACATCGCCCGGCCCGTACATATCGAGCGTCGGCCTGCGATTCCTTCCGGATGTCGAACACGTCCGGCGCTTCCGTCTGCATCCGGTAGCCGACTTCCATCGACTTGATCACCGCTTCCATCTGCGGATCCGCATCCGCCGCCCGCATCTTCTCCAGCTTCTGCAGCAGATCCAGTTCGCGCCGCTGCTCCACCAGCGAAAACTTCGGGTTGTTGACGAAATTCAGAATCTTCTTCGGATCGAAGTTCTTCTCGACCACGACCTTCTTCGGAATCTCCTTGCCGTCTTTATCCTTCGCGGCGGCATGTCCGGCATCGGCATCCGCGTCCATGCCGTCCGTCCGGTCCCGCCGTCGCGACCTTATTCGAAATAAACGTGCCCTGGTTGATCGCCGGCAGGAAGCCGTTGCTCCACAGCGGCGGCCCCACCGTCGTCGGAATATCCGGACACAGCACCACGTATCCGGGCAGATTCTGGTTCTCCGTGCCCAGCCCGTAGGTCAGCCACGCGCCCACCGACGGACGCCCCGCCTGGTTCGCGCCCGTGTTCATCATCAGGCACGAAGGCTCATGATTCGGAATCTCCGTAAACACCGACCGCACCCAGCAGATATCGTCCGCCACGCCCGAAAGGTGCGGCCACAGCTCGCTGATATCCATGCCGGACTGCCCATACTTCTTAAACGCGATACGGCGACTTCATCAGTTCGCCCGTCCGGCGCTCGGTCGCAATCGAACCGCCCGGCATCGGCTGCCCGTCGTACTTCTCCAGCGCCGGCTTCGGATCGAACGCATCGATCGTCGACAGACCGCCGTTCATAAACAGGAAGATCACCCGCTTCACGCTTCTGCGGATAATCCAGCTTCGCCACGCCCATGCCGGACTCGCCATGTTCATCCCGTTCGTCGCCGCGCGCGCCATGCGACTCGTTCAGCGTGGATGCGAACGCCATCATCCCGAAGCCGTTTCCGACCCGGCGCAGCGCTTCTCTTCTCGTATGTGGATTGCGTGATTTATGACTCAGCATTTAGGTCTCTCGCTTAATTGATGAACAGGAATTCAGTTGAACTCAGCAGCACTTTCGCGTAACGGCCCCACGCCGTCGGCTCGTATTTCACTTCCACCGCGGGCGCGCCGCCGCGGCCTCTGCCGCCCATGCCGCCAAACATCCCGCCGCCCATTCCGCCCATGCCACCCATCATTCCCATGCCCATACCGGCGTTCGGGTCCGCGCGGCGCCGCGGCCGCGTTCAGGTTCCGGCATCGGCATTTCCTTGGGCATCTCCACCTTGCTGATCAGCGCAGGCTTCGCGGGACCATCCACAGGCTTATCGCCTGCCGGCGGAGCCGCTGCCAGGCTTACCGTCCGCCGGTGCATCCTTCGCCCCGTCCTTCGGCTTATTCTTGTTCTCCAGATATTCCTTCATCGGTTCCGTATGCAGATAATCGAGTGCCGGCCACAATCTCCTGCTCGTTCGGCTCCCGCCCGTAGACAATGCTGTACATCTTGCGGATGCGAGCGCGGTTATTCGGCTCAGCCGCAACCCGCTTCACCAGCGCCTCCGCCTCAATCTGCATGAAATCGCTGTTCATCAGGAACAGCCGCTGCAGCGGAACGGTCGTCGTAAAGCGCTTCTCCGCGCTGATGTTCGGCGGCGGGAAATCGAACAGTTGCAGATACGCATCCAGCTTGTACCGGCTCACCTTTCCATACAATGTGCGCCGCTTGTAATCCGGCGTCAGATCCTGCTGAAGGACCGCCCACCGCGTCATCGAGATTGCCCGAAATCTGCAGCACCGAATCGCGAATCTGCTCCGCATCCATGCGCTTACGGTTCGCGCGCCAGTAAAGCCGGTTGCCCGAATCTTTGTCGAATGCGGCCTTGTTGTCATCGGTGCCCAAGCTGGTAAACCGCGCTCAGCATGATCTCGCGCTGCAGCTTCTTCACCGACATCCCGTTCTTCACGAAATCCGACGCCAGATATTCCAGCAGCTCCGGATTCGTCGGTCTCTCGCCGCCCAAGCCCGAAGTTGCTCGGCGTATCCACAATGCCGGTCCCGAAGTGACCTTTCCAGATGCGGTTCACAATCACGCGCATCGCGATCGGCTGCTGCAACAATCAAGTCCGCCAGTTGCTTGCGCCCGCTGCCCTCGTTCGAGCGGCAGTCGGCTCGCCCGTCGAGAACACGCTCAGGAAGTGCCGCGGAACTTCATTCGCCCAGGCTTTCCGGATTGCCGCGCAGCGCCAGTTGTATGTTCACCGGCTTCTCCGAATCCTTCACGCCGTGGATAAACGGATAGAACGGGTCCAGCTTCTTCTGCGCCGCGTCCACATCGTTCTGCACCGCCTTCAGACGCGCCTGCGCTTCCGGCCCCACCCGCGATTCGAGCGCCCAGCCGCGGAACAGCAGCACGCCCGGCACCGGCTGTTCCGCGTTCGGACCGCATCATCAGGTTCGGATCGTCAGTCGTCCCTCAGCTCCCGCTGAAACATCTCCGTCCAGAAATTGCTTTCCTCGTCCGGCAGCGATTTAAACCGCAGCAACAGCACCCGGATTGAAATCTTTGTTCGAAACGAAATTGCTCGGCTTATCCGTCCGCTTCTTCGGCTTGGTGCCGTCCAGATCTTTATCGGCGATCACCTTGTTCTCGCCATCGATCTCGTTCTTCGCCAGCATCACGCCGACGACCTCTTCCTGAAACTTATCCGCCAGCTTCTGCGCCTCGGCCTGCGTGCCGCCGCTTTTTCATCATGGCCTGCCACGCATCTTTGTTGTGGTACTTATCCGTAGGCTTGGCCATGTACTTGACCCAGCGGTCCAGCAACTCATAATCGAGCCGCCGCGTTTCCACCACCTGCGGCATTTCCTTCTTCTGCTTGCTCGTCACCTCCCACACGCCCATCAGGTAGTTCGAAGTCTGAAACACCAGCGACCGCGACAGCTCGTTCGAAGTGTTCTGGTTCATCTCCTGAAGGATCTTCTGCTTCTCGTCCAGATCGTCCTGCAGCTTCGTAAATTCCGCGACCACCTTCTTCGGCGCCTGCGGATACTCTTCGTAGATGGTGTTGTAGAACACGCCCGCCAGCGCGTAGTAATCGGTCTGCGGAATCGGATCGTACTTATGGTCGTGGCAGCGTGCGCACGCCACGGTCATCCCCAGGAATCCGCGGGTCACCGCATCCACGCGGTCGTGCCGCTCATCCGCGCGCGTAACTTCGTTCGAACCGTTGTCGTAATACCAGGGCCCAAGGCCGAGAAACCCGGTCGCCGGCAGCATCTTGTAACGAACCTTCGCGTCCATCAGATCGCCCGCGAGCTGCGCCTTCACAAACTGGTCGTACGGAAGATCGTCATTGAACGCCTGCACCACCCAGTCGCGATAAGCCCACGCATTCGGATAAGGCCGGTAGCCCCGCGGATTCGGATTCAGACTGCGGTAATCGTCCTCTCCATACCGCGCCACATCCAGCCACATCCCGCCCCCATCGCTCGCCGTAATGAGGAGACGCCAGCAGCCGGTCCACCACTTTCGCGAACGCATCCGCCGACAATATCTTTTTCAAACGCCGCATACTCTTCAGGAGTCGGAGAAAGCCCGGTCAGATCGAGCGTCGCGCGCCGCAGCAGATCGTGTTTGCTCGCCGGACCCACCGGCTTCAACCCTTCCTTCTCAAGCCGCGCCAGAATGAACCGGTCGATGTTCGTCTTCGCCCACTTCGGATCTTTCACCGCCGGAACCGCCGGGTTCGCCAGCGGCTGGAACGACCAGAACGCCCTCCGCTCGGGCGCAATCGTATACTTGCCCGTCCTTCACCGCCGAAGCCGTCGCCGTGCTCTTCGGCCAGACCGCGCCCGCTTTGATCCACGCTTCCAGATCCGCAATTTCCGAGTCCTTCAGCTTCCCGCCCGATGGCATCTTAAGCGACGGATCCACCTGCTTCACCGCCTTGATCAGCAGGCTGTTCTCAGGGTCGCCCGGCAACCACCGCAACCCCGCGCTTGCCGCCCTTCTTCATGGCCTCCAGCGCTGTCGAGCCGCAGGCCGCCCAGCGCGGAATTCGTGTGGCACCCATAGCAGTTGTTAGCCAGAATGGGCCGGATCTTAGTTTCGAAATAATCGGGGCTGGCTGCATTGATCGTCTGCGCTTGTGACAGTTGCGCGAGAGAACAGAACGCCAGGCAACAGGAAAACAGAGGCGTGAATCCGTAAGCGAGGTTCTTCAGGCTGAACATAGACCCCTAAACAGGAACTTTTATATTGTAGTGTTCGGAATTCGCGGCAGGGCGGGACGGGGAACCGGGCGGCAGACAAGGCCGGTTTTTGCTGCAATATAAGTTTATCACAAAGATCGGCGGAACAGCTCGCCTGGCGACGCGCTACACTGAGACTTCCCGCGTTGTAACATCGGTCACTGTAAGACCGTCACACCCCCGTCCGGCTCCGAAGGAATCCCAAATCCTATGCGCATTCTTATAACCGGCGTCTTTGCCGGACTTATTCTCAGCAGCCCCTGTCCCGCCGGGTCGTCCAAGCCAGTCGCCGCGCCCAGGCAAGGCATCAAGACCCCCGGCATCCAGATCCCTTTTGCGGGTGTCGTGCCGGAAGCCACCATCCCCGGAGATGACAAGCCCGCTTACGTGTTATCGCCGACCGATGTGCCTGCCGCCGGCCCCGCGCCCGCTGCGGCGCCTGCAGGCGGAGGCGGCCGCGGTGGGAGTGGAGGCGGAGCAGGAGCGGGGGCAGGAGCAGGCGGTGGACGCGGCGGCGGTCGCGCAGGCGGAGCTGGCGGAGGCCGAGGCGCTGGAGCAGCCACTGCTTTCATATACATCCCCGGCACCGATAAACTCCGGAAAATCGACACCAAAACCAACAAGCCCGTAGACCCCATCGCCAGTCTGAACAAGCCCTGCGGCGGCATGGTGAACGCCTTCGGCAGCCTCTGGATTCCCACCTGCGCAGACGGCGCCCTGCACCGCGTCGACCCGAAATCCGGCAAGATTACCGCCACGGTCTCAAGCGGTGCCGCCGACATTCGCGGCAACATCGTCGCCAGCCCGGACAGTATCTGGCTCATTACAGATACCCGCCAAACCCTCTCCCGCATCGATCCCGATCAGAACACCGTCGTCGGCGAAATCCGCATCCCAGCCAACTGCTCCAGCCTGACCTTCGGCGAAACCTCCCTCTGGATGGCCTGCCCCGACCAGAACCGCGTCCTTCGAATCAACCCCGCCACCAACGTTGTCGATAAGCGCATAGAAGTTGCCGGACGCCCCATCGCCCTCACGTTCGGCGAAGGTTCCGTCTGGGTCCTCTGCGCCAAAGACGGCAAGGTGGACCGGATCGATCCGAAGACCGACAAGGTCAGCAAGTCTATCGAGCTGAACGTCCCCGGCGCCCAGGGCGGAATTGCCTTTGGCGACGGCAACGTCTGGGTCACCCTCACCGGCTTCCCGATCACCCGCATCGACCCCACAGCCGAAACGGTCGCCCAACAGTTCTGGGGCGAAGGCGGCGGAGCCATCACCTCCACCCCCGGCGCCCTCTGGCTCACCAATCCCGCCACCGGCGCCGTCTCGCGCATCGATCCCAAATTACTGCTCGCCACCCTGGCCGAATAAACATTTCTATGCGATTGAAAACGTTCCTTCTGACCGCCGCCTTTGCCTCTCTTGCGATGGACGCAACAGCCCGACGCGCCCGACGCCACCCAGAAGAAGAAGCAGCGGCCTCCCCGCCCTCCCAAGCCCGGCGTCAGCACGCCCGGCGTGAAGCGGGAAATGACCACCATCACCCCCGTCTTCGGTCTTTACAACGGGAGGCACCCCCGATTGGCAGGTCCTCACCGAAGATGCCCTCTGGGTCTCGAACGGCCCCGTCAATTCCGTCCATCGTCTCGACCCCAAAACCAATCAGGTCGCGGCCACAGTGGAGGTCGGCAAGCGCCCCTGCTCCGGACTGACTGAGGGCTTCGGCAGTGTCTGGGTTCCCAACTGCGGCGACAAGACGCTCTCCCGCGTGGACGAGAAAACCAACGCCGTAACCGCCACCCTGCCCATCGGCCCTGCCGAAAGCGAAGGCGGCATCGCGGCCAGTCCCGATGCCGTATGGCTCGTCATCGTCCCCGATGGCAAACTCGCCCGCATCGATCCTAAAACCAACGCCATCGCGGCGCAGATCGAAGTACCGGCGGGTTCCGCGTCGGTCGCCTATGGCGATGGAGCCGTCTGGGTCACCACCCCGAAGGCCAACATGCTGACGCGCGTCGATGCCAAAACCAACAAGGTGACCGATTCCATTCCGACCGGCCCTGGCCCGCGCTTTCTCACCTTCGGCGGAGGCTCGGTCTGGACCCTGAACCAGGGCGACGGCTCCATCACCCGTGTCGATATGAAGACCCGCAAGGTTCTCGCCAACATCGAAGTCGGCATCCCCGGCACCGGCGGCGAAATCGCCTACGGACTCGGGCACGTCTGGGCCACCGTTCCACAGATTCCGATCTCCGAAATAGATCCCGAAACCAACAAAGTCATCCGGCAGTGGACCGGCAACGGAGGCGACTCCATCCGCGCCGGCCACGGCTCCGTCTGGCTCTCAAACCTGCGTGACCACAACGTCTGGCGCCTCGACCCGAAGCAGTTCTG
>CAWIZX010000020.1:0-181085 GCA_963840735.1 Terriglobia bacterium | reverse complement strand
AAATACCGGACGTTGTGGATGCCAAACTGGCCGGCCTTGGGCTTACACCCCGAACTATCTCCGATCAATTGGCCGCCCGCTATCAACAGCCCCTCGAAAAATTCGCAGGGCGGCGGGTCATCATAAAAGCTAAACCGATGGTCGAGCCTACAAACTTTGCCGAACGCCTCAAGGATGTCCTTTTACGGGCGCATATCGATGCAAGCCGCGTGGCGACAAAGCCCGGCACGTTCGACGAAGGGGCAATCGACAACGCTGTCGAATGGTCAAACGCCGACTTGGCTGAGGTGATTACTGCTCTGATTACAGAGTTGACAGGTGTACAGCCGGACAAACGGAAGGCAAGAACGCCGGCTGCTGATCTCCCGCCGGACGTCACAATTTTGGTCGGTGACAAGGAATCGGTCGCCAAGCTCCCAATCTCCGCGCGGCACTGACTGTGTCCGATTTTGGGATAGGCGAAATTCGACTCAGGCCGATTCCTGACGAACTCTGTCGGTCCTGGAGGGTAATCAGGACAGTCCGTGGTGCGGGATGGCCCCGGCGATACGAAAGCCTGATTAACACAGTCGCCCCAGGAGTGACGAATCAGGGCGGGCGGTGAGCCGGTCTACTGTGTCAGTACGGGGATCCTTTGAAGCCTGATATTCATAGCATCTTCAGAGACATCGAACATCTTAGCCAGTTCGCTTGCCGGCTTGTCAGAAACGGTGCTCAGAAGATGCCATGGCATTAAGAGGTCCGCCGCGAGTCCATTGGCCTGCGCCTCGATTCGCCCACCCAAAGAACTGCGATACAGCGCATCATCCACAAGCACTTCCTTGAACATCGTTCTATGCAGGATGTAATGGGCAAGCTCGTGCGCAACCGTGAAACGCTTACGGACAGGAGGATCTTGTGCACGGATAACAATGCTGTATTGTTTAGCCCCGCCGTGCTTGGTATCCCTAAACAGTTTCCCTGATACGCCTTGGGGCAACTGTTCGTCTTCCCAAACCTGAATTCCAATATATTTAGCAATACCTACTATGTTGACGGGCGCAGACGTTTGGAGTTTGCGAATAGCCCGCAAGGTTTCCCGGTCCATAGATTCAGCTATCCTCTTTGGGATACTTATCGGCAATCGGCGGCGAAGCCTCACTTTTACCCGCGCCGCTACTGAACGCCCCTGACATCGAAAAATCCTGAAACAGGCGATCAGATTCTTTGTCAATCCGCGATTGCATCTCTTCCCTCAGTTTAGCGCCAACTTCCGATCCTGCATCGAGCAATGCCAATACCTCCGCCCGGGCGGTACTTTGGGCGACGGCCTTGGCGCTCTTCTTGATGTTATAGAAACCCCAAAGGGAAGCGCCAGCGATGACGATCGCAAGTACCGTCAATCCGGCACCTAGGCACGCCGCGCCGATAGCTATAGCATCGGAGGTGGTCATCGGTAGCGGCGCGGGCTGCAATGGTACTCAACGATCTGCAAAGGTATCCAAGAGGTTATCACGCAGTTATGGCATCATGAAAAAATGGGTGCCCGGAAGAGGATCAAAATCTCTGACGAAGTTGCTGCCAGGTGCGAGGGCCCGAATCAGTTCGACAAATTCAGGACGCTGGTAAACAGGATTCTGGCGATACCCCCGAAGAGATCGGACGCGATCAGGGGCTTCGCTTCCGTCAATCCGAATCCGCGCGGTCGCCCCCGGAAAGGTTCCCGCGACCTTGGCGTTAAGCCTCACGCTTAGAAAGCTTCCGGTTCGCGCCCGAGCGATTCCGCATACCTCGGCCGCTTGCTGGTTATCATCTTTGCGCGAAAGTTCCTGGTCTAGCGTTTTGAAGCAAGCTCCAACATTCCCATCAGAATCGTTTTCTTGCCGGAATGACCCCGCTTGCCTTTCAATGCGCGAACCTTCCCGACTTGGAGCGTAGTGATGCCTATGAAGCTTTTGCGCTCTTCATCCTCACCGTCCATCGTTCCGTCGTTAAGATCGTCCTGCATGGCAAGCCGGACACGTTGTAGCATGAACCACGCCGTCTTTTGGGTAACACCAAGATCGCGATGAATCTCCCATGAGGAAATGCCGTTGCGGCAATTAGCGATCAGCCAAAGTACCGGCATCCACTTATCAAGGCCGATGGGTGACTCTTCCATGATCGTTCCGACCTTGATAGAGAACTGGCGTTTCGGGTGGCGTGCGCTGCATTGATACCGCTTTTGTTTCGCAAGGTAGCCAGCGCCAGCGCGACCGCACGCCGGGCAAACAACTATGCCATCAGTCCAGCGTTGCGCCGCCAGGTACCGAATGCATTTTTCCTCATCGGAGAAGTATTGAACGGCCTGAGGCAGTGTTTTCAGTTCAGCGGCTTCCATCAATCCAGTATGCCGGAACCGAGTGGATTAGCGAAGTATATTTACGCCTTTATTTTCCCCACCAAATCAACAACTTACCCCGCCCCCTAACTTCCACCTCCCCAACCCCATGGTTAACTCGAACCGTAAAGGAGCATCCTCAACCATGACCGCGCAACCCCAAATCTCCGAAGCTCAAATTGCAGCCAATCGCGAAAATTCGCGCACCAGCGGACTCTTCACCGCCCACCCGTTCATCCGCCCCGAAGAGCAGCGCGAATACGCCCTCCACCTCGCTGACTTCGAATCCACCCTCGCCCCCGCCACCATCCTCGAAAGCACCTACGCCTGCGAGATCGCCGGAGCCTCCTGGCGCCTTCGCCGCTGCAACATGGTCGAAGCCGAATCCATCCCCGACGAAGCCGGCCAGCAATCCATCGACCGCGCCCGCGCCGCCGCTCACAACGTCATTCGCAAAGCCACCGCCGAACTCCGCCGCCTCCAGACCGAACGCCAGGTCCGCAACGAAATCTTCCCCGAAGGCACAGACCTTTCCGACCTCGGCCTCGCCTCCATGAAAGAGGTCATCGCCGTCCGCAACAACTTCGAACGCTCGCGCCTCGCCGCCGAACGCGTCGGCAATTTCGACGCCCCCATGTCCGTCATCCACAAAGCCTGTTCGCCGCCCCCGCGAGCCGCTGCCCCCGTCCCCGCCGCAGCCCCGGATTCGTTTTGTAAAACGCCCGCGGCCCCGGATTCCTCTTGTAAAACGCCCGCCGCTGTCCCCGCCGCAGCCCCGGATTCGTTTTGCAAAAAGCCCGCACGCGTCCCGGTCCTCGGCCGCAACACCCCGTGCCCCTGCAAATCCGGCCTGAAATACAAGCGCTGCTGCGGCGCCAATGCACCTGCTATCTTATATAAAGCCGCCTGAACCGGACGCGCTTGCCGCGTTCCAGGTTTGACATACACTGTCGGTATTCGATAGCCTGTATTGGTAGCGTAATTAAACGGAGTCGTGTGTTCATGAGTACGGTCTTCCCCTCTAAACCGGGAATCGAAAGAAAATGGCATGTAATCGATGCCAATGACGTGGTGCTGGGCAAGCTCGCCAGCCATGCAGCCAAGTTTTGATGGGGAAGCACAAGCCGATCTACACGCCATTCATCGATACGGGCGATCATGTGATCGTTCTTAATGCCGCAAAAGTGAAATTGACGGGTCGTAAAGACGCGCAGAAGGTCTATCGCCACTTCACCGGCTATCCCGGTGGACTGGTCGAAACCGGCGCGCAGAAGGTTCGCGCCACCCGTCCCGCCCGTATGATCGAGGAAGCGATTTCGGGCATGCTGCCGAAAACCAAACTCGGCAAGCAGATGTACCGGAAGCTGAAGGTTTACGCGGGCGATAAACATCCCCACGCCGCGCAGCATGCCGTCCGCAATGACCATCTCTTAAAGAAGGGTTTTAGCAATCACGCAATGGCCTTAAAGAAAATTGAGCAGTATCTGGGGACCGGGCGGCGCAAACGAAGCATCGCCCGCGTTTTCCTGCGGCCGGGATCGGGCAAGATCACCGTCAACGGCCGCGCCTTTGAGAACTACTTTCCGACCGAAGCCGGGCGAATTCCTGTTCAGCAGGCCCTGCGCACGGTCGAAATGCTGGATCGTTTCGATGTGCTGGTCTTGCCAACGGCGGCGGTGTCGCCGGTCAGGCTGGCGCCATTCGCCTCGGAATCGCCCGCGCTCTGGTCGAATTCAACGCCGAGCTCCGCAGCGCGCTCAAGAAGGCTGGCCTTCTGACCCGCGATCCGCGCCAGCACGAGCGCAAGAAGTACGGCCAGAAAGGCGCCCGCAAGCGCTTCCAGTTCTCAAAGCGGTAAGCAGTTTTTTCGTTGTGGGCGGGGCGCGGTTTCATCACCGCGCCCCGATTCTGTGTCTAAGCCGCCCTGTTTTCCCTGGTGCAAATCTCGCTTTGGACCGCACTTTTGGGCAAATAAGGGCTTTCGTTTTGTAAAACTGAGGAGTTTTTGTGCCTGCTATTTCAATGAAAGAATTGCTCGAAGCCGGCGTTCACTTCGGGCACCAGACCAAGCGCTGGAATCCAAAGATGAAGGAATATATCTTTGGCGAACGTAACGGTATCTACATTATCGACCTGCAGAAAACCCTGAAGCTTTTCAAAGACGCAGCCCGCTATGTAGTCGAAATGGCCGCCCAGGGAAAGACCGTTCTGTTTGTCGGAACCAAACGCCAGGCGCAGGAAGCTGTCGCCGAAGAAGCCAACCGCTGCCAGATGTTCTACGTCAACCAGCGCTGGCTCGGCGGCCTGCTCACCAACATGGTCACCGTCCAGAAGTCGATCAAACGCCTCAAAGAACTCGAGCAGATGGCTGCCGAAAGGACTACGGCGGCCGTCCCAAGAAAGAAATCGTTCGCATGGAACGCGAGCGCAAGCATCTCGAAGGCAACCTCGCCGGCATCAAAGACATGCCCGGCCTGCCCGACGTGATCTTCGTCATCGATTCCAACAAAGAAGCCATCGCGGTTAAAGAAGCCCGCCGCCTGGGAATTCCGGTCGTCGCCATCGTCGATACCAACTGCGATCCCGACGAAGTCGACTGGGTCATCCCCGGCAATGACGACGCTCTTCGCGCCATCCGCCTCTTCACCAGCAAGATCGCGGATTCCGTCATCGAAGGCCGCGCCCTCGCCACCGAACACGAGTTCACCGAAGGCGACAAGGCTCCGTCCGACGAAGCTTCGCCCGAAGATCTCGCCGAATATTCGCAGTATGTCGATCCCCAGTACGCCGAGAAGATCATGCAGGAAAGCCTCATGCTCGACGATACTCAGAACGCCGGACGCAAGGGCCCGGGTTCGGAAACCACCGAGCCGGCCGCGGCCGAGGCGCAGCAAGTCTAAAATATGGCCGATATCAGCGCAGCATTAGTAAAGCAGCTCCGTGAGCGCACCGGAGCCGGAATGATGGAGTGCAAAAGCGCTCTCACCGAAGCAAAGGGCGATCTCGCCGAAGCCGAAGTCGTGCTCCGCAAGCGCGGCATCGCGTCCGCCGGCAAGAAGGCGTCCCGCACCACCAAACAGGGCACCGTCGGTTCCTACATTCACGCCGGCGCGTCAGCTCGGCGTGCTTGTCGAAGTCAATTGCGAATCCGATTTCGTCGCCCGCACGGACGATTTTCAGGAACTGGTGCGCGACATCGCGATGCACATCGCGGCCGCCGATCCGCAGTTCATCCGCAAAGAAGATGTCACCGAAGCCGCCATCGAGAAGGAACACGAAATTCAGAAAGCCCGCGCTCTCAACGAAGGCAAGCCCGAAAAGATGCTCGACAAGATCGTCGAAGGCCGCATGGCCAAGTTCTATGAGGAGGTCTGCCTTTATGAGCAGCCCTTCGTCAAAGAGAACACCGTCACCATCGACCAGCTCATCAAGACCAAAATCGCCAAACTCGGCGAGAACATCGCCGTTTCCCGGTTTTCGCGCTTCAAAGTAGGCGACGCCGAGCCGCAGGCGTAACATCGGGGCAGGCACTTCCGCCTGCCCTTCTTTTTCCCAATGGCAAGATACGACCGCATCCTCCTCAAACTCAGCGGTGAAGCCATGGCCGGCCCGCAGTCTTTCGGCATCGATCCCGACCGCGTCAAAGGTCTCGCCGCCGAAATCGCCGCGCTCGCGCAGCAGGGAATCGAAGTAGGCGTCGTCGTCGGCGGCGGCAATATCTTCCGCGGCATCGCCCTCGCCGCCAAAAGTATGGACCGCGTCACCGGCGACCACATGGGCATGCTCGCGACCGTCATCAACTCGCTGGCCCTGCAGGACGCGCTCGAGCAGATGGGCCAGCACACCCGCGTCATGAGCGCCATCCAGATGCATCAGGTGGCCGAGCCTTACATCCGCCGCCGCGCCATCCGCCATCTGGAAAAAGGGCCGCATCGTGATCTTCGCCGCCGGCACCTCGAACCCCTACTTCTCGACCGACACCGCGGCCACCCTCGGCCCTCGAAATCAAAGCTCAGGTCATCGCCAAAGCCACCAAGGTGGACGGCGTCTACGACAAAGACCCGATGAAGCATCCCGACGCGGTCATGTACCCGACCATCAGCTACACCGAGGTGCTCACCAAATCGCTCGGCGTCATGGACGCCACCTCCATCGCCATGTGCCGCGACAACCGCCTGCCCATCCTCGTCTTCAATCTCAACACGCACGGCAATATAATGCGAATGGCGTCCGGTGAAACCATCGGAACTCTCATCAACTGACAACATGGAATACCGTAAAGGAAATTGAAGACAGCGCCAAACAGCGCATGGAGAAAGTCCTGAGCGACCTGCAGCACGCCATGGCCACCGTTCGCACCGGACGCGCCAGCGTCAACCTGCTCGACAACGTCCGCGTGGATTACTACGGAACGCCCACGCCCGTCAACCAGGTCGCCAATCTGCATGTGCCCGAACCGGGCATGATCACCATTCAGCCCTGGGATACATCCCAGATTGCGCCCATCGAAAAGGCCATCCGCCAGGCCGACCTGGGCGTCAATCCGTCGAACGACGGCAAGCTGATTCGCATCCCGATCCCGCCGCTCAACGAAGAGCGCCGCAAAGACCTCGCGAAGAAGCTGCACGGCATTGCCGAAGACCATCGCGTGGCCATTCGCAACATCCGCCGCGATGCCAACGAAAGCATCAAGAAGCTCGCGAAAGAAAAGAAGATCGCCGAAGACGAAGACCGCCGCGGCCACGACGAAACCCAGAAGCTGACCGACACCTACATGGGCAAGCTCGATCAGGCGGCCAGAGCCAAAGAAAAAGACATCCTCGAGATTCGTTAGAGATCAGTCTCAACGTCGACCGCGTGCGCCACATCGCCCAGCGCCGGCGACCACGGGGTCAGCGCGGAAAGCTCCACCTCCACCCGGAACCCGAACTCGTGCGCTTCCACCGCCCGAACCCGTCCGGCCAGCATGACCGAGTCCCACCGGATCTCCACCCCCTCATGCACCGGAAGAGCATCCTCGCATTCGAGCAGCGCGCCCGTCGCCCAGATCTCTTCCAGATTCACCACCTGCACGGCCGTGCCGCATCGTACGCTCACCAGTTGCGAACACAGATGACGATGGGCCTCCACTCCAGAACATCGTACCGCTGTTGACCGGCGGCGATGTTGCATAATAACGGGATTGCCCTCTCTCAGCATTTTGCGCGTACCCGGGTCCAGCGCAAACCTCGGACCGGGCTTTGACGCACTCGGGATCGCGCTTCAGATTTACCTCGAATGCCGCTTTGCTCCGAGCAACCGCCTGAACATCCGGGTGCGCGGCCGCGACGCCGAACTCATCTCCACCCGTGAGGACAACCTCATCTGGCAAACCGCCCTCGCCGTTGCCGAGCGCGCCCACAAACCGCTGCCCCCCATCAGCCTCGAAATCATCAACGATATCCCGATCGGCAAAGGCATCGGCTCCAGTGCCGCCGCTTTGACCGCCGGCGTCGTCATCGCCGAACGGCTGCTCGAACTCGGCTGGACCCAGGGCCGCATCCTCGATGAAGCCGCCCGCCTCGAAGGCCATCCCGATAACGTCGCCGCCTGCGTCATGGGCTCGATCGTCGCCAGCGCTGTCGAACCGGGCGGCCTCACCAGAGCCGTTCGCCTCGAAATGCCGCACCATTTCGACGTAGCGGTCGTCATCCCGGACTACGCGCTCCCCACCAAAGAATCGCGCGCCGTGCTGCCCGAATGCTACTCGAAAGCGGACACCATCTTCAACGTGCAGCGCGCCGCCCTGCTCATTGCCGCGCTTGCCACAGGCGACGCATCCGTCTTCCCCACCGCTCTCGATGACCGCCTGCACCAGCCCTTCCGCTGCCAGCTCGTGCCCGGTCTCGCCGAGATCCTGCGTCTGCGCGCCCCCGGCCTGCTGGGCTGCGCGCTCAGCGGAGCGGGCCCGGCTGTCCTGGTCTTCTATGAACGCGGCAACGAACGGGTCTGCGAACTCGTCCGTCAGATCTTCGCGCTGAACGGCTGCACCACCGCCGTCATCGCTTCCGGAGTCTCTCGCAAAGGCTACGAATTCCCCTGATGACCCTGCCCCCGGTCTACCCGATCCTCGACACCGCTTCGCTCAAGCTCGATCCCGTCGCCGCTGCCGAAGCCTTGCTTGAAGGCGGCGCTCAGATCCTTCAGTTCCGCCACAAAGCGTTCTGGAGCGGGCAGACCTTCACCCAGGCGGAACAGATCGCGGCTCTCTGCACCGAAGCGGGCGTGCCGTTCATCGTCAATGACCGCGCCGATTACGCCGCGCTCCTCCACGCCGGCCTCCACCTTGGGCAGGAAGACCTGCTGCCTGTGGACGCCCGCAAGGTGACCGGACCCGACGCCATCGTCGGCTTCTCCACCCACAATGCCGGGCAGATGGAAGCCGCCCAAACCGAACCCGTCGACTACGTTGCGTTCGGCCCTGTCTTCCCCACGCGCTCCAAAGAACGCCCCGATCCCACCGCCGGGATCGGCAACCTCCGCCACGCCCGCGGCCTCACAACCAAACCGTTAGTTGCTATCGGAGGCATCACACGAGACAATGCCTCCATTTGCTGGAATGCGGGCGCCGACTCGGTTGCCATCATTGCCGACCTGCTGCCCGACCCGTGTACCAAAGGCGCCCTGCGCGAAAGAATGGCTGAATGGCGACAACTGAAGTAACCCCGGAACCTAAATCGGGCTTCGTCAAAGGCCTCGGCCTCACCGGCGCCACCACGCTCGTCATGGGTTCGATGATCGGCTCCGGCATCTTCATCGTGAGCGCCGATGTCGCGCGTCAGGTTGGATCGCCAGGCTTGCTGATCGTTTGCTGGCTGCTCGGCGGCGCTCCTCACCATCATCGCGGCGCTCAGCTACGGCGAACTCGCCGCCGCCATGCCGCACGCCGGCGGTCAGTACGTCTATCTGCGCGAAGCCTTCGGCCGCCTCTGGGGTTTCCTCTATGGCTGGACCCTCTTCGTCGTCATCCAGACCGGAACCATCGCCGCCGTCGCCGTGGCTTTCGCCAAATACTCGGGCGTCTTCTTCCCGTCCATCTCCGCGTCCAACTACCTCATCGGTTCGGGCAAGATCGGGGTCACCACCCAGCAACTGCTCGCCATCGCCGTCATCCTGATCCTGAGCGTCGTCAACACGCGAGGCATCCGGACCGGCGCCATGGTGCAGAACATCTTCACCTTCGCGAAAGTCGCTTCGCTGCTCGGACTAGCCGTCTTCGGTTTCATGCTGGGCCGCAATCCGCAGGTGATCGCAGCCAACTTCGGACACTTCTGGAACGGAGCAACGCTGGAGTTGGGCCACGATCGCGGTGGTCGGAACCGCCATGGTTGGCCCGCTCTTCTCGTCCGATGCCTGGAACAACGTGACGTTCGCCGCCGGCGAAGTCCGCAACCCGAAGCGCAATCTTCCGCTTTCGCTCGGCCTCGGCGTAGGCGTCGTTTCGGCGCTCTATCTGGCCTGCAACTTCGTCTACCTGTCGGTGCTGACGCTGCCGCAGATTCAGACCGCGCCTGAAGACCGCGTCGCCACAGCGGTGGTGTCGGTCATGTTCGGATCGGTCGCGACGAAGATCATGGCCGCCGCGATCATGGTGTCCACGTTCGGCTGTCTCAACGGCCTGATTCTCTCGGGCGCCCGCGTTTATTACACGATGGCGCTGGACCGCCTGTTCTTCCGGCGCGCGGGCGAACTGAGCGCCGACACGCACGCGCCCATTTTCGCCTCGTCATGCAGTGCATCTGGGCCGTGCTGCTGACCCTGAGCGGACAGTACAACGATCTGCTCGACTATGTTATCTTTGCAGTTCTGTTGTTCTATATCCTGACCATCGGCGGGCTGTTCCGCCTGCGCCGTACGCGTCCGGATCTTGAGCGGCCGTATCAAGCCGTCGGCTATCCGGTTCTGCCCGCTTTATACCTCGTGCTGGCCAGCCTCATCGAAGTATTTTTGCTGTGGAATAAACCCGCGTTCACTGTGCGCGGTCTGATTCTCGTGCTGCTGGGAGTGCCGGTCTATTTCCTCTGGCGGCGGAAAGAAGGAGTTCCATCATGAGCATTTTCGCCGTCAAACCGCTCGCCCGCATCATGCGCGAAAGCGAAGCGGGCAAACACCAGTTGAAGCGAACCCTCGGCCCGGTCAACCTGATCGCGCTCGGCATCGGCGCCGTCATCGGCGCCGGGCTGTTTGCGCTCACCCCGAAGGCGGCCGCACGAAAACGCCGGTCCCGCCGTGGTGTTCTCATTCATTATCGCGGCGCTCGGCTGCGCCTTCGCCGGCATGTGCTACAGCGAATTCGCGACCATGATCCCCATCGCGGGCAGCGCCTACACGTACGCCTACGCCACCATGGGCGAACTGCTGGCGTGGATCATCGGCTGGGATCTCGTCCTCGAATACGCGGTCGGAGCGGCGACGGTGTCCGTCAGTTGGTCGAAATACCTGGTGCAGGCTGCTCGCAGCATTTCGGCATCACGCTTCCGCACGCGCTGACGACGTCGCCCTTCGAAGGCGGCATCGTGAACCTGCCCGCCATCTTCATCATCCTCGCGGTGTCTGTGGTTCTGATTGTCGGCATCTCAGGAATCGGCGCGGTTCAATGCGCTGATTGTCGCGCTCAAGGTTGCCATCGTCATGCTGGTCATCGGGCTCGGCTTCGCCTATGTCAATCACGGCCAACTACGTGCCGTTCATTCCGCCGAACACCGGCGAGTTCGGGCACTTCGGCTGGAGCGGCATCATGCGCGCGGCGGGCGTCATCTTCTTCGCCTATATCGGATTCGACGCCGTTTCGACCGCCGCGCAGGAAGCCAAAAACCCCCAGCGCGACATGCCCATCGGCATCATCGGCTCGCTTGCCATCTGCACGCTGCTCTACGTCGGCTTCTCGTACGTCCTCACCGGCATCGTGAACTACAAGGACATGACCGACACCGCCATCTACGAAGCGCTGCACAACATCGGTTATGACTGGCTGGGAACCGGCGTCGTGATCGGCATCCTGGCGGGCTACACGTCGGTGATTCTGGTCATGCTGCTGGGCCAAAGCCGCGTCTTCTACTCGATGTCGCGCGACGGCCTGCTGCCCAAGATTCTTCTCCGACATCCATCCGAAGTTCAGCACTCCGTGGCGCTGCAATCTGGTCTTCATGGTGTTCGTCAGCCTCTTCTCGGGCTTCGTGCCGCTCTCGAACCTCGGAGATATGACCAGCATCGGAACGCTGCTCGCGTTCGTGATCGTCTGCGGCGGCATTATGATCATGCGCCGCACGCATCCTGATATGCCCCGGCCTTATCAGCACCCCGTTCGTGCCGCTGGTTCCGATTCTCGGCATCGTGGTCTGCTTCGCGATGATGGCCTCGCTCGACATGATGACCTGGATCCGGCTGTTTGTCTGGCTCGCGATCGGGCTGGTGGTTTACTTCGGTTACAGCCGGCATCACAGCCACCTGGTAACGGACCCCGAAAGCAGCCATTAAACCTGTGCCAGCAGTACTCACTTCCACTGACCTGCCCGGCGTAGAGCGGGTCGCAAGCGGCAAAGTCCGCGACGTCTACAGCGTCGGCGGCGATCTGCTGATCGTCGCCACAGACCGCATCTCCGCCTTCGACTGCATTCTGCCGCAGGGCATTCCCGGCAAAGGCCGCGTGCTGACGCAGATGTCTCTGTTCTGGTTCGACCTGCTGAGCGATACGGTGCCGAATCACCTCATCAGCGCCAATGTCGATGAATATCCCGCTGCCCTGCGCGACTTCCGGGAACAACTGGAAGGCCGCTCCATGCTGGTGAAGCGCTGCCGCATGGAGCCGGTCGAATGCGTGGCGCGCGGATATGTGTCGGGATCGGGCTGGAAGGATTATAAGCAGACGGGTGCGATCTGCGGCATCCCGCTGCCGCCCGGACTTCGTGAAAGCGAGCGTCTGCCGGAGCCGATCTTTACCCCCGCTTCGAAAGCGGAGAGCGGGCATGACGAGAACATCTCGTTCGAGGCCGCGGTGAAGACCGTCGGCGCGCGAAACGGCCGCGCTGCTGCGCGATCTGACGCTGAAGATTTACGGCGATTGCCGCCGCGCACGCCGAATCGCGCGGCATCATTCTTGCCGATACCAAGTTCGAATTCGGCTGGCACCACGGCGAACTGCTGCTGGCCGATGAAGTGCTCACGCCCGACTCTTCGCGCTACTGGCCGCGCGACCGGTACGAAGCCGGGCGGGCGCAGAAATCGTTCGATAAACAGTTCGTCCGCGATTACCTCGAAACGCTCGACTGGAACAAGCAACCGCCGGCGCCTGCTCTGCCGAATGACGTGATTGAGAAAACCTCCCAGAAGTATCACGAGGCTTACCGGCTGATCACCGGGCGCAGTCTGTGAACTGGCTCGACATTGTTCTGATTGTGGTGCTCGCGTATTCCACGTTCAGAAGTTTTCAAAAAGGCTTCTCGCGCGAAATTATTGGCCTCGCCGCCTCGCTTTTTGCGCTTGTATTGGGTATGTGGTTCTATGGGCTCGCGGGATCGTTCGTCGCGCCTTACGTCGCGTCGGCGCGTATGGCAAACCTGGCGGGCTTCCTGATCGTCGTCGTGGTTGTGCTGACGCTGGGCGCGCTTACAGGCTGGGTGGTCAGCCGGTTCCTCAGGACCATCGGGCTCTCGTTTTTCGACCGCCTGCTGGGCGCCGTCTTTGGGCTCGGAAGAGGTCTGCTGGTCGCCATAGCGCTGCTCACAGCATTCATTGCGTTCGGACCGGCCTCGGACGGGGCTGCCGTTCCGGCGGCGGTGCTACACTCGCAAATTGCGCCTTATGTCCTCGAAGCGTCGCGGTATTTTGTCGCGATCGCGCCCATGGATCTGAAACAACGCTTCCGAAAAGAATACGCCCGGATTTTAAATGAAAGAAAGTTTTGACGGACTGATAGACACGCTGGTCCATGGAGGATTTTTCCTCGAAGAAGCGGTCGAGATCCTCGAGAAAGGAATGCTGGAGCGAGTGCTCCGCCGCACTGAGAACAACCAGTCGGAAGCGAGTAAGGCTCTGGGGATTCATCGCAACACACTGCTTCGGAAGATGAAGCAGTACCAGCTTGGCGGCAAGAGTCTGACGCCCAAACCGGTTGCGAGTGCGAAGCGAAAGGCGCTCCGTCGCGCGCGCCGCGCTTAAGTTCCGTGCTGCTGATCTTCGATCTTGACGGAACACTGATCGATTCGCGTTTCGACCTTGCCGATTCGGTGAACGCGAGTCGCGCGGCAATGGGCAAAGGGCCACTGCCGGACGAACTGATTTTTTCTTATGTGGGAAACGGCGCGCCGGTGCTCATCAGGCGCGCCATGGGGCCTGAGGCTTCAGAGGAAGAAGTGCGGACCGCGCTCGAGTTCTTCCTCGACTACTACAAGCACCACGCACTTGACCGCACGACGCTCTATCCTGGCGTTCCCGAATCGCTCGAACAACTGCACGGCGCGGGCATGCAACTGGCGGTGCTGACCAACAAACCTGTGCGCATCAGCAAGGCGATTCTTGAGGGGCTGGGAATCGCGCGCTTCTTTTTCCAGGTGTATGGGGGCAACAGCTTTCCGCAAAAGAAGCCCGATCCGATCGGGATCGACACGCTGCGCGCGGAAGCCGGGGCAACACGGGAAAACACGTGGATGATCGGCGATAGCTACGTCGATATTCAGACGGCGCGCAACGCCGGGGTCAGGTCTTGCGGCGTGACTTACGGGTTCCAGCCTGAGAGCCTGAAAGAGTTTCCACCCGACGTTTTGCTGAACCGAATGGCGCAGCTGGTACCGGCGCTTCTGCCGGGCACGCATATATAATTGAGCGATCACGCGCTCGGATCCCAACGAATATACTTTGCGCTGGCTGATCCCTGCCTTACTGCTGATCGGCGTGCTCGCAGTGTGGTCGAATCACTTCGGGAACGGGTTTCATAAAGACGATATTCCGGCATTTGTCGACAACCATTCCGTCGTAAATCTGCGTTTCATCCCTCGATATTTCACGAATATCAGAACCTCGAGCGACCTGCCGGAACAGACGGAATATCATCCGCTGCTGACCGCCACATTTGCGCTTGACTATGCGTTCCTGCGCAAGCCGGAAGCGTGGATCGCGCAGGCGCAGAGCTTCGTGTGGTTCGCGTGCTTAATCCTGATGCTGTATCTGTTCTTCCGTGTCGTGCCGGGAGGAACGCACCTTTCGGCGTGGGCGGCGGCTGCTTTGTTCGCGGTGCATCCGGCGGTGGCGGATACCGTCAACTACATACTGCAGCGGCGCGAGATCCTGGGAGCCCTGGGCGTCGTAACAGGGTTTCTGGTTTGGATCGCGTGGCCGAGACTGCTGCCGAAAGACCTTTGGGTGGACAAGCGGCGGAGTCCCATGCATTGGCAGGAGGATGTGTTCGCGAAGAAGATCGACAAGCGGAACGCGTTCTATCGCCGGTTCATTCACCTGCCTCTGGCGTTGTATCTGGTGCCCGTCGTTTTGGGGATGCTGGCGGACCCTGCCGCCGCTGTGTTTGCGCCGTTGCTGCTGGCCTATATGGCGGTGTTCGAGCCAGAGCGAATCGTGCGGCGGATACTTCCGGCGACCGTGGTTTGCGGCGGCTGGTTGCTGGCTCACGCGATCCTGACGTGGCACTTCGATGCCGCATCCCGCATACCTTTGCCTTCGTACTGGGCGGCGGAACCCTGGGTTGCCGCCTGGTATTTGGTCCACTTCTTCGTCCCGGTGAAACTGAGCGCGGGGGCGGGCGTTCACTCGTTCGCGGGCTTCATCGTGGTGGCGTTCGTGATTGCGGCGGCGGTGTTTACTTCGCGGCGCGAAGAGTGGAAGGCGGTTTCGTTCGGGCTGTGGTGGTTCCTGATTGCGCTGCTGCCGTGGGCTGCGATTCCGAGCCGGGAACTGGAGGCGAACTGGCGGATGTTCCTGCCTTTTATCGGACTCGCTTTGGCGCTTACCCGCACCGTCTGGATTTTGAAGGGCACCCGCGGTGAGTTGAAGGCGCTGGCGGCTGTGGTCGCGGTACTGTGCGCGTTCGGCTATCTGACCTATCAGCGGAACGAGATCTGGAATTCGGAAGAGACGCTTTGGGCAGACGCGGTGGCGGAGAACCCGGGGAACGCGGAAGTGCTGATCAACTCTGCCAATGCGGCGATCGAATCGGGAGACCTCGACCGGGCGCGGGGTTACCTTCAGAAAGCCTCCACGCTGAACCCGTCCGAAGCCCGTTTACAAAACGAACTGGGGCTCGCCTTCGACCGGCTGAACAAAGACAAAGACGCCGAAGAGCACTTTCGTCTGGCGATGGCGCCCCGTGCTGCGCCGCCTTATGCGAGGGCGTTTTCGAGCTATGCGCGCTGGCTTTGGCTGCGGCAGAAAACGGCGGCGGCTTTCAGCGCGGCCAGCAGAGCCGTCGAGATCGAGCCGACAGATCCGCTGGCGCGGCAGACGCTGATGGACGCATACTCGCAGCGGTTCGACTGGCCCAACCTGACGCGGGTTGCGCATGAGACTCTGCGGTTCGATCCTGACAACGCGGCAGCCGCGGAATCGTTGATGCTGGGGCAATCGACCATCGATGAAGTGATGAAGTCCGAAGGCGAGGCGCAGGAGAAGCCCACGCCGGACGAATACCTGCGGCTTTCAGCGTTGTATTTCAAGAACCGGCGCTATGAAGACTGCATCCGGGCGGCGAATTCGGCAATCGCGATGAATCCGCGGCTTGGAGAAGCGTGGGCGAACATCGCGGCGGCGGAACATGCGCTCGGTAGAGACGACAACGCGGTGGCTGCTCTGCATCAAGTGCTCCGGCTGAGACCCGACCTGAAGTTCGCCCAAACGGATCTGCAGTATCTCGAATCGCACAAGCAAGCCGGGCTGAAGTAGCTACAATCAGTCTTTCCGATGTTGAAACACCTGCGCACACCTGTATTTATTGCTTCGATCTCATGGGCTGTTTGTTTCGCGGCCAAAGAACCTCTGAGCATTGACACGCTCATGACACCTGGGGCGGTGAGGCGCGCGCCGACGATCACGTGGGCACCGGACGGGCGCACGTTCGCAATTGTGGACCGGGGAACGCTCGGCGTTTATGACGTCAGGAGCGGGAAGCAGCGCGACGCGATCGCCGTCAATAAGCTTGAGGCCGCGGCGGTACACGGGCAGGAGAGCGCGGCGGTCGACTGGACGAACCGGCGTGTTTCGGATACGGCGATTCAGTGGTTCAAAGACGGCAGGCGTCTGCTGACGGGCGCGGGCGGGGACCTGTTCATTGTGGACGCCGCGAAGGGGACGTTCGAGGCGCTGACGCAAACGGCCGAGGCGGAGCGCGATGCCAAACTGTCGCCGGACAACAGGCATGTTTCTTTCCGGCGCGGGCCGGACCTTTACTCGATCGATGTGGAAAGCAGGCAAACGGTCCGGCTGACCAGCAACGGTTCGGATACGCTGCTGAACGGAGAGACTGACTGGGTCTATGCCGAGGAACTGAACCTTGGGACGGCTCACTGGTGGTCGCCGGACAGCCAGTCGATTGCATATCTGCAGTTCGATACCGCTCATGAGCCGCTGTTTCCGCAGGTGTCTCTGCTGAAGACGCGCGGATTGCCGGAACCGGAGCGGTATCCAAAGGCAGGCGACCCGAATGCCGAAGTGCGGCTGGGCGTGGTTGCGGCGACCGGCGGGCCGACGCGCTGGATGGATCTGGGCGAGCCGAGGGGCTTTTTGCTGGCGCGGGTGGTCTGGTCTCCGAACGGCCGGGAGATCATGGCGGAGCGGCTGAACCGGGTGCAGAACAAGCTGGACCTGTTGCTCGCGAACGTGGCGACGGGTGTGGCGCGAACCGTGCTGCATGAGGAAGACCCGTTCTGGATCAACGTGGTGGGGGAACCGGTTTTTCTGGGCGGCGGCGAGCGGTTCGTGTGGACGAGCGAACGCAGCAGGCTTCCGGCATCTGTATGTTTCTTCGATTGACGGGAAGCCTGAAAAGCAGTTGACCCAGGGCGACTGGGAGGTGACCGGAGTTGAGGGCGTTGAGCCGAAAAGCGGCCGCATCTGGTTTACATCGCATGAGGACAGTCCGGTTGAAGAGCAGCTTTATTCGGTGGAGGCGGATGGCACCGGCAAAAAGCGGCTGACCCGGGGCAGCGGCACTCACGCGGTTTCGGTGTCTACGGCGAGCGGGATTTTCATGGACCACTTCAGCAGTCTGCTGCTCAGGCCGCGCAGCACTTTGTGCCAGCCGGACGGGACGACTGCCCGGGTATTTCGGGAGCCTGCGACCGACGCGGACGAGCCCGTTCTTCTGCCCGCCGAAATTGTGACAGTCAAGGCTGCCGACGGGACGCCGCTCTATGGGCGACTGATCAAGCCTGCCGGGTACCAGGCGGGGAAGAAGTATCCGACGATTGTGATGGTTTATGGCGGTCCCGGCGTTCAGGTGATTCATAACTCGTGGCCGGGTGTTTCGTGGGACGAGCTGCTGGCGCAGAAAGGCTTCGTTGTATGGCAAATGGACAATCGCGGTTCGATGGGCCGCGGGCATCGGTTCGAATCGGCGATTTATCACAACCTGGGGGCGACGGAACTGGCCGACCAGAAGGCGGGGATCGCGTATCTGATCGAGCAGGGCATCGCGGACCCGGCGCGCATCGGAATGTATGGCTGGAGCTATGGCGGATTCATGACGCTGTATACGGTCACGAACGCGCCGGGCACGATCCGCGCCGCGATTGCAGGGGCGCCGGTGACGGACTTCCGCAACTACGACACGATTTATACGGAGCGGTATATGGGTCTGCCGGAAGAGAACGAGGCCGGTTACAAGGCGAGCTCTCCGCAGGGGAAGGCCGGGAATCTGGGCGCGACGAAGCTGCTGATGATCCACAACATGGAGGACGACAACGTGCATTTTCAGAACACGCTGCAGATGGCGAACGCTTTTGAAAGCGCGGATCAGCAGTTCTTCATGCTGGTGTACCCGCAGAAGACGCATGGCGTGGGGGGACCGCAGCGGAGACATCTGCTGGAAGAGACCACCGCGTTTTTCGAAACGAACCTCGCAGAGGAGAAGCTGAAATAAGCGATGGATCCGTTGCTCGGGTGGGCGCGTAAACAGCAGGGAGCGATTGTCGGGCTCATCCGGGAACTGGTGGAATGCGAGTCGCCGAGCGATTCCGCGGCGGACCTGCAGCGGTTCAATGAACTGTTTGCGGAGAGGGTTCGGGGTGAATTCGACTGTTTGAAAAAACAAACCCATTTGATCTGTACCGCTACTACGGGCGGCAGCGGGCGCGTTGGCAAAAAGAAAAAACAAAGCCAAATTCTGGTGCTGGGACATTCGGATACGGTGTGGCCGATGGGCACGCTGCGCACCATGCCGTTCCGACAGGCTAAGGGCCGGCTGTGGGGGCCGGGCGTTCTGGACATGAAGGCAGGGCTGGCGTTTCTGGTGTTCGCGATGCGCGGGCTGCGGGAGTGCGGTATCCCGGTGGAGCGCGACGTGGTGCTGCAACTGAACTCGGATGAAGAGACAGGGAGCCGGACGTCGCGCGCTTTGACCGAGCAAAATACAAAACGAAGCCATTCGGTGCTGGTGCTGGAACCTGGGACGGGTCTCGAGGGCAAGCTCAAAACGGCGCGGAAGGGGATTGGCGATTACCGGCTGAAGGTGCGAGGCATTTCGTCGCACGCCGGGGTGGATTTTGAAAAGGGCGCGAGCGCGGTGGTGGAACTGGCGCGGCAGATCGAGAAGATCGCGGAGTTTACAGATTTGGCGAAGGGCGTGACGGTGAACCCGGGGGTGGTGAGCGGCGGAACGCGATCGAACGTGATTGCGGCCGAGGCTGAGGCTCATATCGATATCCGGATTCCGAGGCTGCGCGACGCGGCGGCGCTGGACAAGAAGTTCCGGGGACTGAAGCCGTTCGATAAGCGGTGTTCGCTCGAGGTTTCGGGCGGGCTGAACCGGCCTCCGATGGAACGCACGAAGGGCGTGGCGGCGCTGTTCGCGCTGGCGCGGAAACTGGCGGCGGAACTGGGCGTGGCGCTGGAAGAATCTTCAACCGGCGGCGGGTCGGATGGAAACTTCGCCGCGGCGCTGGGCGTTCCGACGCTCGATGGATTGGGCGCGGTGGGCGAGGGAGCGCACGCGGCGCACGAGAGCATTCTGGTGGAACGCATTCCGGACCGCGTGGCGTTGCTGGCCCGGCTCATTTCGCAGATTTAGGCCGGAACGCCGCGGGGAACTTCAACTGAAAGACGGTGCCGCGGCCGGGTTCGGAATCGACAGTCACAGTGCCGCCATGTTCGCGCATGATGTCGCGGACAATGGCGAGACCGAGGCCGGTGCCCTTCTCCCCTTTGGTACTGAAGAACGGTTCGAAGATGCGGGCCAGATTTTCGGGTGCAATGCCGGGGCCGTCGTCTTCGACTTCAATGAGGTAACGGCTAACGCGGATGCTGACGTTGCCTTCGTTGTTAACGGCATGGAACGCATTCGAGACGAGGTTGATGAGAACGCGCTCGATGGCGTCCGCATCGGCGCTGACACGGGGCAGATTTTCGGGAGCGGACAGGGTGACGTGAATGCCCGCGGGGATGGGGTGGAAATAGAAAATATTCCGGAGCAAGCGCGAGAGGTCGACCGGCGCGCGGTTGATCTTTCTGCCACTGCTGTACGCGAGCAGGGATTTTGTGAGCGCGCAACAACGGTTGGTGGCGGCGCGGGCTTCGTCAAGCTGATCGAAGGCGAGGTGGTTGAGGATCAGGGTGAGGTGGTTGTTGAGGTCGTGAGCGATTCCGGCCGCGGCGTTACCGATGTTTTCAAGTCTGGTCAAGGCTTGTTCTCCCTGCGGAGATAGTAACTTCGGGAGCGGCCAGGCTTTCGAAAGCGCAGTTGTAAGTGGTTGAATCGATTGTTTAAATTTTCTTTTTACTGTACTTAAGTGACCCGGGTTTTGGAGCGGGCAGCGAGCCGAATTCTTCGTCGATGCGGGCCATGGCGGATTTGGTGGGATGGGTGCCGGGGCGGGGCATGTCTTTGGTGGGCTTGACCCGGAGGAGGCGGGCGATGAGTTCGTCTTCGGGGAGGGACAGGGGATTGAAGCGGGGCAATCGGTTCTATTGTGAATTGGAAACGGGGCAGGCGCAAGTCCGTTCGGGCGGGAGCGCCTGCCCCGATGGCTTAGCGGAGACCGCCGGAGGCGAGGAGAGATTCGCCGGTCATCCAGGCGGAGTCGGAAGAGGCGAGGAAAACGGCTACGGGGGCGATGTCCTCCGGCTGTCCGGTGCGGCCGAGCGGTGTTTGAGCTTCGAGCTGCTTTTCGAAGTCTGAACCGATATAACCGAGACTCTGAGTTCCTTCGGTTGCGACGAGGCCGGGGTTGACGGAGTTGACGCGGATTTTCCTGGGCCCGAGTTCCTTCGCGAGGACCTGCGTGATGGAATCGACCGCGCCTTTGGTGGCTGTGTAGACTGCGCTGTTGGCGGGAGTGATACGGGTGACGGTAGAACTGATGTTCACGATGCTGCCACCTTCGGGGCCGAAGAACTTTACGCCTTCCTGCGTGGTGAGAAGGAGGCCGAGCACGTTGGTGTCGAAATGGCGGTGGAACTCTGCTTCGGTTATCTCCGCAAGCGCGCCGAACTGGTAGACGCCGGCGTTGTTGACGAGGATGTCGAGCCGTCCGTAGGCCTTGTTTGTCTCGGCAAAGAGGCGGCGCACGTCAGCCGACTTTGAGACGCTGCCCTGAACGGCAATGGCTTTGCCGCCTTTCGAAACGATTTCAGAGACGACGGTGTCGGCGCCTTCTTTGCTCGATGAATAATTGACTACAACCGATGCGCCTTCGGCGGCAAGGGCTTTGGCGATAGCGGCTCCAATGCCTTTAGACGCACCTGTGACTACCGCAACTTTATTGACTAACCTGCTCATTGAATCTTTCTCCAGTGCGCCGAACCGGTTTTGTGGAGCAGCGCTTCGGCGACGGTTTTATGGATGAAGGATTTCCTGAGAAGGGTTCAGGGTTGTGAGTTACTCCGCGAGAAGACGGAGGATTTCGGATTCGTAATCGCTCTTGCTGACGAGGCCGGAATGAGAGTAGGCAATGCGTCCGGCACGGTCTATGAGGAAGGTGGACGGGAGTGAGTCGACACCGCCATAGAGTTGGGCGAGCTTATCGTTGCCTATGGCCAGGGGCCAAGTCATGCGGTTTTCTTTTGCGTAGGGTCTGACGGAAGCCCATCCGTCTTCATCCATTGAAATTCCGAGCGTCGCGAGACCGCGGTGGCGGTAAGTCTTAGTGAGTGCGATGAACCAGGGGATCTCGATTTTGCAGGGTCCGCACCATGTGGCCCAGAAGTTCAGGAGAACGACTTTGCCACGGTAACGGGCGAGAGTCAGGGGCGCACCATTGGAGCCTGGCAGGGTGAAGCCGGGAGCGGGTTTGCGTTCGGTTGGAAGTTCCGCGGTGGCGGCCAGGGTGGCGGACAGAGATGCAGATACGGCTGCGGCGATGAAGGTCCTGCGTGAGGCTGATGTCATGCGATCGCTTAAGAAAATCATACCGCGTGTTTTTTCGGTACATGCTACGATGTCGCATACGGCTACAAATGCGTGCCCTGAAAGCGGTCTTCCCTTTTCTGATTTTTCACGCATACGCAGCGGCGCAGACGGACGATTCCGCGAGGCAGGCGGAACTTATCAAACAACTGCTGCAGCGTATCGACCAACTGGAAAAACGGGTTGGAGAACTGGAAGGCGCCAAGGCGGCGGCACCGGCTCCGAAGGCTGTGGTGGCGGCGGCTCCTGTTGTGAGTCCGGCGCCGGCGGCGGCGATGAGTGAACACGATCACGGGACTGCGGTTGAAGCAGCTAACACTTATCCGTCTAACAGTTATCCTTCGCTAAAACTATCGGGCTTCGGAGATATCAATTACACGGCCAGCGATCAGCATGGAACGCATGCGGGGTTTAACGAAGGGCAGTTTATTCTGCACATGAGTTCCGCGCTCTCTTCGCGGGTCACTTACTTCGGTGAAATTAGTCTTACGGCCAGGACCGACGCAGGCAGCGGTTCGCCGGCGGCGGGCGGGTTCAACGTGGAAGTGGAGCGCACGATCATCCGCTATGACCAGAACGACCACCTGAAGATTTCGTTCGGCAGGTATCACACGCCGGTAAGTTACTGGAACACTCAGTTTCACCACGGGTCATGGCTGCAGACGACGGCGAGCCGCCCTGAGATGATTCAGTTCGGCGGGAATTTTATCCCGGTCCATTTTGTGGGCGCGCTGGCGGAAGGCACGTTTTCGGCGGGCGGTCTGAACCTGAATTACAACGCGGGGCTGGGGAACGGGCGGAGTTCGGTGCTAAGCCGGTCCGGCGACTGGGGCGACATCAACAACCACAAAGCGTGGCTTGGGACAGTGTTTATCAAGCCTGACCGCTTGTTCGGATTGCAGGTGGGCGGATCGATTTACCGTGACAAAGTGGATGCGACGGGCAGGCCGGAGATGCGCGAGTGGATCGAATCGGCGCATCTGGTGTGGAACAAGGAACGGCCGGAGTTCATTGCCGAGTTTTTTAATATTAACCACAGACAGCCGGGGTCGAACGTGGCGACGAATAATCAGGCGGCTTATGCGCAGTTCGCGTATCGGCTCCCGATGGCGGAGCACTGGAAGCCGTATTACCGGTTCGAATACATTCACGTGCCGAAGGCGGACCTGCTATTTCGGGGTTTAAACCTGGCGTTATCGGAGTCGACTGTGGGAGTGCGGTATGACATTTCGAGCTTTGCCGCATTCAAGGTGGAGTACCGGAATCAGAACCGACCGGGTCTGCCGAACATCAACGTCGCGTGGGGACAGACGAGCTTTACGTTTTAGGACAAGGATTCCAAATCAGTGCGTCCGATAGCAGTTTTCACGATGGCAGCGTTGTTGTTCCTGGTGCCTGTTCCCGCAGTGGCGGCGGCGCCAGTGGCGATTGTGGTGAGTCCGGATGTGCCGTTCGATGAGATGAGCTTCGCGGAAGTGAGGAAGCTGTTTCTGGGGGACCGGCAGTTCTGGAGTCACGGGCTTAGGGTGGTGCTGCTGATGCGGGCGCCCGTGGCCCCGGAGCGCGACGTGGTGCTGAGAACCATCTATCAGATGAGCGAAGCGCAGTTCCGGCAATACTGGATCTCAAAGGTATTTCGGGCGGACGTATCCACGGGGCCGAAGATTGTGTACTCGACGGAGATGACGAGCGAACTGGTCACAGCGATTCCGGGGGCAGTGGCGTTCGTGGATGCTTCGCAAATTCCGAAGGGGCTGAAGGTGCTGAAGATTGACGGCAAGGTCCCGACCGACAAATCGTATCCACTGCGTTGAACCGCGTGACACGAGGCGCTAATCACCGATGACGATCCGGCGCCGCTTCACACTCTCGTTCGTGGGGATCATGACCCTGTTTGCGTTCAACGCGGGGGTCTATGTGTGGAGCAACGGACGCAGGTCAATTGCGGTGGAAGAGCTGAGGCGGGCGATCACGCGGCAGGCGCTGCTGTCTTCGGTGCAACTGACGCTGAACGATGCGCAGAAGCAGATCGGGGTGCTGAGCCAGGTTTCGTCGGAGACGGGAGCGGCGGGGGCTTCGTCGGCGGAGAAGGCGCAGTTTGCGACACAACTCGGCGCGGCGGGACGGAACATCGCTTCGCTGAGAAGCCTTTCAGGCGAAGACAGGACAGTGCGGGAACTGGAGACTTCTTTCAGGCAACTCTCGGCATCGTGGCGGCTGTTCTATGACAACTTCGGGGTGAACCAGACGAAGGCGATCGCGGAGCTGGCGATTCGGGGCGAGCCTCTGGGGCAGCGCGTGATTCAGGAACTGATGCCGCAACTGCAGGGCGAGGAGAACCAGCGGGCGGAGGCCGCGAGTGAGAATTTCAGAGCGGCGTCAAGGATCAGCGACCGAATTACGTTTTCCATTTTTATCATTTCGACGGTCATTGCGCTGATTGCGGCGTGGCTGGTGGCGCGCGATATTTTCCGCGGGCTGACGGCGCTGAAGGCAGGGGCGGAAGCGGTGGGTTCGGGGCGGCTGGATTACAGGATCGCGGCTGTTCAAAAAGACGAGCTGGGGGATCTGGCGCGGGCGTTCGACACGATGTCCGGGCATCTCGCGTCGGCACAGCAGGCGCTGATTGCGGCGCACGAGGAAGAGAAGCGGAAGGGACACGCGCTCGAGGAAGCGCTGGAAGAACTGAAGAAGACGCAGGACCGGCTGCTGGTGCAGCAGAAGCTGGCGTCGCTCGGTTCACTGACGGCGGGGATCGCGCACGAGATCAAGAATCCTTTGAATTTCGTGACGAATTTCGCGGGGATACTGAAGTCTCTGGTGAGCGATCTGCGGGCTTCGGTGAGTTCGCAGAAGGATCGGATGGATCCGGGCGAGTTCGGCTTTATTGAAGAGACGCTGGCCGACGTGGAGGCTAACGCCGCGAAGATCCGGGAGCACGGCAAGCGCGCGGACGACATTGTGAAAGGGATGCTGATGCATTCGCGCGGGCAGCGCGGTCAGATGCAGCCGACGAACCTGAACTCGATGGTTTCAGAGTATGTGAAGCTGGCGTATCACGGGTTGCGGGCGCAGGATATCAACTTCAACGTAACCATTGACGAGCATTACGATACGAGTATTCCGATGATGAACGTGGTGCCGCACGATCTGAGCCGGGTGATTCTGAATATTGCCAATAACGCGGGTTTCGCGGCGGACCAGAAGGCGAGGCGCGGGGTGCCAGGGTTTAAGCCGACGCTGCGGATTACAACGGCGAACCTGGGGAGCCAGGTGGAGTTGCGGATCCACGATAATGGCGAAGGTATTCCGGAAGAGATCCGGCAGAAGGTGTTCGAGCCGTTCTTTACGACAAAGCCGGCGGGGTCCGGCACGGGGCTTGGATTGTCGATGAGCTACGAAATTGTGGTGCAGGAGCACGGGGGCCAGATCCGCGTGGAATCGGAACCGGGCGAGTATGCGGAGTTCATAATTACGCTTCCGAGGACATAGTTTCGGTGAACTTTTATGGCTTTTAAAATTCTTGTGGTGGACGACGAGCCGGATGTGGAACTGCTGATCAAGCAGAGCTTCCGGCGTAAGATCCGGGACGGGGAATTCGATTTCGAATTTGCGCTGAACGGAGAAGAGGCGCTGGCGAAACTGCACGGCGACGAGAGCATCGACATCGTGATGAGCGACATCAATATGCCGGTGATGGACGGGTTAACGCTGCTGTCGAAGATCGGCGGGATGGATCGGGTGCTGCGGACGGTGATGGTGTCGGCGTACGGGGATATGCAGAATATCCGGATCGCGATGAACCGGGGCGCGTACGATTTTCTGACGAAGCCGATCGATTTCGAGGATTTCGAAGTCACGCTGCAGAAGACGATCCGGGAGATCAAAGGGATCAGGGACGGGCACCAGGTGCGCAAGCAACTGGAGGCGATCAATAACGAGCTGAGCGTGGCGGCGCGGATTCAGCAATCGATGCTGCCACGGCGCTTTCCGCCGTTTCCGGAGCGCACGGACTTCGGGATTTATGCCCAGATGGAAGCGGCGAATTCGGTGGGCGGGGATTTCTTCGATTTCTTTCTGATCGACACGGACCGGTTCGGGTTTGTGATCGGGGATGTATCGGGAAAAGGGGTTCCGGCGGCGCTGTTTATGGCGGCCACGCGGACGCTGCTGCGGGCGACGGCGATGCAGGGGACGCCGTCCGCGGAGTGCATCGAGTATGTGAGCAAGGTGCTGGCGCGGCAGAGCGAAGGCGCCATGTTCGTGACGCTGTTTTACGGGATTCTGGACACGCGTACGGGCGACGTGGATTATTGCAACGCGGGGCATCATCCGGCTTACATCTGTTCGCAGCGGGAAGGTCTGCGGAAGGCGGCCGATGGCGGCGGCATGGTCGCAGGCATCAGCGAACGGGCGACGTACACGGGCGGTACTGTGCGGCTGGCGGCGGGCGAAGCGCTGGTGTTGTACACGGACGGGGTGCTAGAGGCTTTCGACGTCCACGAAGAGATGTTCGATGAAGCGAGGCTGGAGCGGGCGCTCGAAAAGCTGAGCGGAGCGGGTGTGGAACAGATTGTTCAGGGATTGATGGCTGAGGTACGCGGGTTTATGGGCGCGGCCCCGGTGTCGGATGACATGACGGTGCTGGCGCTGCGCTATTTCGGGTGAGCGAAGGCTTTCCCGGTTAGCCGACGATCAGGTCGAGGAAGGCTCTGGCAGCGCGCGTGAGCCCTTTCTTTTTTCTGTGAATGACGCCGGTGGGGCGCACGAGGCCGGGTGCATGGAGCGCGATCGAAACCAGACGCTTCTGCTCGATTTCGGTCTGCATGGTTCGCTCGGGCAGGATGCTGATGCCGCGAGCCGAGGGCGACCGCTTCCTTGATCGACTGGATGTTATCGAGCTGCATCACGGTTGAGACGGAGACGTCGCTTTCGCGGAAGAAGCGGTCGAGTTCGCGGCGGATGATGACCTCTTCGTCGAAGGCAATGAAGTCCTGGCCATCGAGATCGCGGGGTTCGATGGTGGCGCGCGCGGCGAGGGGATGCGCGGGGTAGGCGGCGACGCTCATGCGTTCTTCGCGCCAGGGAATGACGGTGAGTTCGCGGCGGTGTTCGGGATAGCTGATGAAGCCGAGGTCCGCATGATCATCGAGCACGGCCTGGTAGACCTTGTCGGGGCGGCCCAGTTCAACGTGAAGGTGGGCTCCGGGGCAGGCGCGCGCGAATTCGTCGCGGAGGCGGTCCATTTCAGAGAGGCCGATGGAATAAATGGACATGACGCGGACGGTTCCGGTGACCGCTGCGGCGCCAATTTCGTCGAGGCGGACGCGGAAATGCTCTTCGCGGCGGATTATGTCGCGGCAAAGCTCGGCGTAGAGTTTGCCGGCGTCGGTGAGTCCGAGGGGGCGCGTGGAGCGGTCGAGCAACTGGGTTCCGAGGCGTTTTTCGAGGACCTGGATGTGCTGAGTTGCCGCTGACTGACTGATTCCATTCATGCGGGCGGCGCGGCTGAGGCTTTTTGCCTGCGCCACGTCGCGGAAGAGCTTGCATTCTCCGAAGATCACCTCGGCCATCATAACATAAGTAAAGCTGATAGTGTTGGCGCTACAGATTTCGATTGCGTGATACTTCGGCGCTCTGCTAATATTGGGAAACTATCCTCAAAAAGGTAATATGCTGCCGAAACCTCAAGGACTATACCATCCGAGTCACGAGCACGATGCCTGCGGCATCGGCTTTGTCGCCAACATCAAAGGGCAGAAATCCCACGACATCATCGAAAAAGGGATTCAGATTCTGATTAACCTGACGCACCGCGGCGCCTGCGGCTGCGATCCGGAAACAGGCGACGGCGCCGGGCTGCTGATTCAGATTCCGCACAAGTTTTTTGCACGCGAGACGGCGAAGCTGGGGTTCACGCTGCCGGCGCGCGGGCGAGTACGGCGTGGGCATGGTGTTCATGCCGGTGGAACGGCATGAGCGGCTGATTACGGAAGGCATCCTCGAGCGCATTGTGCGGGAAGAGGGGCTGACGGTTCTGGGCTGGCGCGATACGCCGATCGACAGGCAACGCGATCGGGCGGGTGGCGCGCGCCTCGCAGCCTTATATCCAGCAGATTTTCGTGGGACGCGAGTCGAGCCAGCATGACGACGGACCAGTTCGAGCGCAAGCTCTACATGGTCCGCAAGCGGGCGGAGGCGGAGATCGGCGAAGGCGGAGGAACTGCCGGATAACAGCGGCATGTTCTATATGCCGTCGCTGTCCTCGCGGACGATCATCTACAAGGGGCTGCTGCTGGCGCCGCAGATCGCGAAGTTCTATATGGAACTTTCGGACCCGGACGTGATGAGCGCGCTGTGCCTGGTGCACCAGCGGTTTTCGACGAATACTTTTCCCACGTGGCAACTGGCGCATCCTTTCCGCTACGTGGCGCATAACGGCGAAATCAATACGCTGCGCGGGAACGTGAACTGGATGCATGCGCGGCAGTCGATTCTGGAATCGGATTTGTTCGGCGACGATATGAAGAAGCTGTTCCCGGTGATTCAGCCGAATGGCAGCGATTCATCGGCGTTCGACAATGCGCTGGAACTGCTGGTGCAGTCGGGGCGGTCTCTGCCGCATGCGGTGGCGATGCTGATTCCGGAAGCGTGGGACGGGCATCCGAACATGGATGCGGCGAAGAAGGCGTTCTACGAATATCACTGCTCGCTGATGGAGCCGTGGGACGGGCCGGCGGCGATCACGTTTACGGATGGGCGGGTGATTGGCGCGACGCTCGACCGCAACGGACTGCGGCCCGCGCGCTACGTGGTGACGCACGACGACATGGTGGTGCTGGCGTCTGAAACCGGCGTGCTGCCGATCAAGCCGGAGAACGTGAAGAAGCACGGGCCGTCTGCAGCCGGGCAAGATGTTCCTGATCGATCTGGAGCAGGGCCGCATCGTTTCGGATGACGAGATCAAGGCACAGCTTGCGGCGCAGCAGCCCTATGGCGAATGGCTGAAGGCAATATCAGGTCACGCTGGACAAGCTGCCGGAGCCGGCGCGCGTGCATGGTTCCGACCACGCGACGATTACTGTCGCGGCAGCGGGCGTTCGGGTATACGCGATGAAGACGTGCGGATGCTGATGACGCCGATGGCGGTGAATGGGGAAGAGCCGCTCGGGTCAATGGGCGTGGATACGCCGCTGGCGTGTCTTTCCGACAAGCCGCAGCCGCTGTTCAACTACTTCAAGCAGTTGTTCGCGCAGGTTACGAATCCGCCGATCGATCCGATTCGCGAAGAGATGGTGATGTCGCTCGTCAGCTATATCGGCACGGAGCGCAATATTCTGGCGGAGACGCCGAAGCATTGCCATACGCTGAAGCTGCCGCATCCGATTGTGACGAATCGGGATCTGGAAAAGCTGCGGCGCGTTTCGCACGGCGATTTTCTGGCGACGACGTTGCCGACGCTGTTTCACGCGGCCGAAGGCGAGGAAGGGTCTGGAGCGGGCGCTCGACGGGGTGTGCCGGCGGGCGTCGCTGGCGATCGATTCGGGCTATACGATTCTGATCCTTTCGGATCGCGGCGTGGATGCGGACTATGCGCCGATTCCGAGTCTGCTGGCGCTGACGGCGGTACACAACCATCTGGTTCGGGAAGGATCGCGGACGCAGGTGGCGCTGATCATCGAATCGGGCGAGCCGCGCGAGGTGATGCATTACGCGCTGCTGATCGGGTATGGGGCGAGCGCGGTGAATCCTTATCTGGCGATTGAGACGCTGGAAGATCTGGCGCTGCGCGGGTATCTGCCGGAAGGCGTGACGCTTCGACAAGGCGCTGTATAACTACATCAAGTCGATCAACAAGGGCTTGCTGAAGGTGTTCTCGAAGATGGGCATCTCGACGCTGCAGAGCTATCGCGGCGCGCAGGTGTTCGAGGCGATCGGGCTGAACAGCGCGCTGGTGGAGAAGTATTTTACGGGCACGGCTTCGCGGATCGAAGGCGTCGGGCTGGACGTGCTGGCGCGGGAAGCGACGATGAAGCATGCGCTGGCGTTACCAGCCGGTGAAGGAATCGGATACGGAACTGCCGGTGGGCGGGAATTATGCGTTCCGGCGTGCGCGGCGAGTACCATTTGCTGAATCCGGACACGATCAGCAAGATGCAGCACGCGGTGCGGCAGAGCAGCTTCGAGACGTTCCAGGAATATACGGACGCTGATCGACGAGCAGAGCAAGCAGCTTTGCACGCTGCGCGGGCTGTTCGAGTTCAAGCCGGGCAAGCCGATTCCGATTGAGAGACGTGGAGCCGGCGGCGGAGATTGTGAAGCGGTTTGCGACGGGCGCGATGTCGTTCGGGTCGATTTCGAAAGAAGCGCACGAGACGCTGGCGATTGCGATGAACCGCATCGGCGGGCGTTCGAACACGGGCGAGGGCGGGGAAGACGAAGCGCGCTTTACGCCGGACGCCAACGGCGATCTGCGGCGCAGCGCGATCAAGCAGGTGGCTTCGCGGGCGCTTCGGCGTGACCGCGCATTATCTGGTGAACGCGGACGAGCTGCAGATCAAGATGGCGCAGGGCGCGAAGCCGGGCGAGGGCGGGCAGCTGCCGGGCCACAAGGTGGACGAGGTGATCGCGCGGGTGCGGCATTCGGTGCCGGGCGTCGGGCTGATTTCGCCGCCGCCGCATCACGATATTTATTCCATCGAAGATCTGGCGCAGCTGATTTACGATCTGAAGAACGTGAATCCGAAGGCGCGCATTTCGGTGAAGCTGGTGGCCGAAGTGGGCGTGGGCACGGTGGCGGCCGGGCGTTTCGAAAGCGCATGCGGATGTGGTGCTGATCAGCGGGCATGACGGCGGCACGGGCGCTTCGCCGCTGACTTCGCTGAAGCATGCGGGGGCGCCGTGGGAGCTCGGGCTGGCCGAGACGCAGCAGGTGCTGGTGATGAACGATCTGCGCAGCCGGATTCGGGTGCAGACGGACGGCAAGCTGCAGACCGGGCGCGACGTGGCCATCGCGGCGCTGCTGGGCGCCGAGGAGTTCGGGTTCTCGACCGCTGCCGCTGGTGGCGCTGGGCTGCATCATGATGCGGAAGTGCCATCTGAATACCTGCCCGGTGGGAATTGCGACGCAGGATCCGGTGCTGCGCGCGAAGTTCACGGGGCAGCCGGAGCACGCGATCAATTTCTTCTTCTTCATCGCGGAACAGCTTCGCCAGATTATGGCGGCAGCTTGGGTTCCGCAAGATGGACGAGATGGTGGGCCGGGTGGACATGCTCGAGACCGCGCCATGCGGTGGAGCACTGGAAGGCGAAGGGGCTCGATTTTTCCGAGATTCTGTATAATCCTCCGGCGCCTTCGCGCGTGGGTCGGCGCTGCACTACGAAGCAGGATCACGGGCTGGATGAAGCGCTCGATTACAAGCTGATCGATCATGCGAAGGAGGCGATCGAAAATCTGACGCCGATCGAGATTCAAGCTGCCGATCAGCAACGTACACCGCACGGTGGGCGCGATGCTGTCGGGCGAAATTGCGCGGAAGTACGGCGCGGCGGGACTGCCGGAGGACACGATTAAGTTCCAGTTCACGGGTTCGGCCGGGCAGAGCTTTGGCGCGTTCCTTGCGAAGGGCGTTACGCTGGAACTCGAAGGCGATGCCAACGATTACGTGGGCAAGGGGCTTTCGGGCGGGCGGATTGATCGTGTATCCGCCGAAGACGTCCACGTTTGTGCCGGAAGAGAACATTCTGGTCGGCAACGTGGTGCTGTATGGCGCGACCAGCGGCGAGGCGTTCTTCAACGGCGATGGCCGGGCGAGCGATTCGCGGTGCGGAATTCGGGCGCAACGGCGGTGGTGGAAGGTCTGGGCGATCACGGCTGCGAGTACATGACGAACGGTCTGGTGATTGTGCTCGGGAAAGTCGGGCGGAACTTCGCGGCGGGCATGTCGGGCGGGATCGCGTACGTGCTCGATGAAATCGGGCAGTTCGGGAGCTTCCGGTGCAATAAGGCGTCGGTGGATCTGGAAGCGGTGGTCGACGCGGCCGATCATGCAGCTGCTGCAGGAGCTGGATTGCGCGGCATCTGGAGCTACGGGGAGTCCGCGGGCGAAGTGGATTCTGGAGAACTGGGATACGTTGCTGCCGAAGTTTGTGAAGGTGTATCCGCACGAATTTAAGCAAGGCGCTGAACAGGAAGCCGGTGCAGCGCGGTGGCGCGCTGCGGTTGATCGCGGCGGTTCCGCAGCAGGTGGCGCACCATGGGTAAAGTCGACGGGGTTTTTGGAATATACGCGCGGAACTGCCGAAGCGGCGTCCGGCGGCCGAGCGGATTAACGACTGGTTCGAAATCTATCAGCCGTTTCCGGAAGAGAATGTTCGGGAGCAGGGCGCGCGCTGCATGGATTGCGGGGTGCCGTTCTGCCATACGGGGTGTCCGGTCATCGAATATCATTCCGGACTGGAACGATCTGGTTTATCGGGGGCGGTGGCGGGAAGCGATCCGGGTGCTGCACGCGACGAACAATTTTCCGGAGTTCACGGGCCGGATTTGTCCGGCGCCTTGTGAAGCGGCGTGCGTGCTGGGGATCAACGAGCCGGCGGTCACGATCAAGAAGATCGAGAAGATCGATTATCGACCGCGCGTGGGATGAAGGCTGGATGGTGCCGGAGCCTTCCGAAGTTCAAATCGGGAAAGCGTGTGGCGGTGGTGGGGTCGGGGCCGGCGGGACTGGCGGCGGCGCAGCAACTGGCGCGCGCGGGTCACAGCGGTGACGGTGTTCGAGAAGGCGGACCGGATCGGCGGGCTGCTGCGATACGGCATTCCGAATTTCAAGATGGAGAAGCATCTGATCGACCGGCGGATCGGCGCAGATGAGGGCGGAGGGCGTGGAGTTCGTGGTGAACGCGCATGTCGGCGATAGACATTCAGGTGCGGCGATCTGCGTCAGCGACTTCGATGCGATTCTGCTGGCGGGCGGGGCGGAGCAGCCGCGCGATCTGAACGTTCCGGGGCGCGAGCTGAAAGGGCATTCACTTCGCGATGGATTTTCTGCCGCAGGCGAATCAGGGTTTGTGAAGGGCGATGAGGTGCCGGATCAGATTCTTGCGACCGGGAAGCGGGTTGTGATTATCGGGGGCGGCGATACGGGGGCGGATTGCCTGGGCACGTCGCACCGGCATCGGGCGAGCCATATTACGCAGTTCGAGTTGCTGCCGAAGCCGCCGGAGACGCGCGCGCCGCATACGCCCTGGCCGTTATGGCCGATGCAACTGCGGGTCGAGAGTTCGCACGAAGAGGGCGGGATTCGGGACTGGAGCGTGAACTACGGTCCGGTTCATCGGGCGATGAGCAGGGCAACGTGAAGAAACTGCACGGGGTGCGGGTGGGACCGGGGCCTGAAGTTCGAGTCGATGGCCGGGTCGGAATTCGAGATGGAGGTGGATCTGGTGCTGCTGGCGATGGGCTTTACGGGTCCGGTGCGGGGCGGTTTGATCGACGATCTCGGGGTGGAACTGGATAAGCGCGGGAACGTTGCGACGGACGCGAATTACATGTCGACGGTGCCTGGGGTATTTGCGGCGGGCGATACGCGGCGCGGGCAATCGCTGGTGGTTTGGGCGATTGCGGAAGGGCGTAAGGCGGCCCGGGGGATTGATGAATTTCTGATGGGGGATTCCAAGCTTCCTTCGTTATAAATTAGTGTTATGGCGCGCAAAATCGGAAACATTCGCGTGAAAGAAGGTGTGGACAAGCTGCGGGTGATGGGAGAGGATTGCCTCTCCGTATCTGACATCGCCGACGACATTGCACCTGGCGCCTCCGATCCGAAGTTGTCCCGAGCGATGGAGGGTTTCGAGCGGGTTCGCCAGAATTATCGAGACGCGCTTCGGGAACTCGGGAATAGGTGAGGCGCCCGGCTATGGCACGCATTTCTGCGCCGATGGTCAAGCCCGCACAAGAGAACTTTAGGGGGCGCACGTCCGAAACGGACGTGTCGATCTATCACGCTGTAACGCGCAACTATTGAAACCTCCACGTGTTTTCGTTTACGTATGTAGTAAGGCGGAGGGGACGGGGACCGCCGGAGGGTAAAGATTTGGTAAATAAACGGTGGGTTGCGCCGACTTCAGCGTGCCTTGTGGCTGTCGGAATCTGGGGTCTGACGCCATCTCAAGCTCAGCAACTCACGGTGGATCACTCCGAATGTACCTTCTTCGGAGCGCAGCGGGAGCGATTTCTTCCAAAGGTACACGGGAATGCGGAATCGCTGGTAGGGCGTTTAACGCGCCAGGTGGGGCAGATTACGGGGCCGGGGGCTGCCGTGGCGGCTCGCGAAAAACCCTTTCAGCAGACGGCGCTGGGCAATGGCAACCTGATCGACCGGTACATTTTCCAGGATCTTCAGGCCAACAACATTACTCCCGCGGGGAAGACGACAGACGAGGAGTTCGTGCGGCGGGTGACGCTCGATCTGACGGGCCGGATTCCCACGGCGGACGTTGCGACGCAGTTCGTCGCGAACCAGACGCCTGGGAAACGGGCGAACTATATCGACCAGCTTCTGGCCAAGCCGGAATGGGTGGACAAGTGGACGATGTTCTTCGGCGATCTGTATAAGAACACGGCCGCGAACGTTCAGGTTCAGATTCGTCCCGAGGGCCGCAACGCATTTTATAAATACATTCACGATTCGCTGGCGGCGAATAAGCCCTATAACCAGATGGCGTCTGAGATTATCGGCGCGCAGGGGAATAACAGCTTCGACCAAACCAACGGACAGGTGAATTATTTTCCGCTTGGGGTTGTGGGGGGCGGTCCCGCGCAGGACATCTTCGATTCCCAGGCGGCCAATGTCGCGGATCAGTTCCTCGGGCTCGCGCACGTGAATTGCCTGCTTTGCCATAACGGCGCGGGACATCTGACGACGCTGAGCCTGTGGGGCAGCAAGACCACGCGGTATCAGGCGTGGGGGTTTGCGGCGTTCCTGGCACATACGTGGACACGGCAGATTGCCACTCCGCAGGACCCGAACAACGCGAGCGCGAGATACAACTACTATTCGCTCGATAAGTATGCGACCGACTACGCGCTGAACACGACGACGGGCAACAGGCCGGCGCGGGCGCCGATCGGGACATTGAAGACGATCACGCCCGCATATCTGTTCGGCGGACAAGCGCCGGACAAGGGCGAGGACTATCGCGCGTCATTGGCAAAGCATGTGACCGGCGACTTTCAGTTTGCGCGGGCGGCGGTGAACTATATCTGGGCGGCGCTCTACGGCAAGGGGATTGTGGACCCGCCGGATCAGTTCGACCCGGCGCGGCTCGACCCGGACAATCCTCCTCCGGCGCCGTGGACACTGCAGCCGACCAATGCGCGTTTGCTGAATGCGCTCGCTCAATCCTTTATAGATAGTGGCTACGATCTGAAGGGGCTGATGCGGCTGATGGCGAATTCGGATACGTACCAGCTTGCTTCGGAGTACAACGGCACGTGGAATCCGAGCTGGGAGCAGTATTTTGCCCGCCATTTTGTGCGGCGCCTGTGGAGCGAAGAGATTCACGACGCGATTGTGACGGCGACCGGTACGCTGCCTTCGTATACCGTCAACGGGTTCTCGAACGACTCGACGGTTTATGGGGTGACATCGCCGGGCTTCGGGAAGATCAGCTACGCGATGCAGGCTCCGGACGTGGTAGCAATGCCTGACAATAACGGCGGAACAGAGTCAGTTCCTGGATGTGTTCCTGCGCGGCAACCGGGACGACCAGCCGCGCAAGAGCGAAGGATCGATTCTGCAGGCGTTGGGTCTGATGAACGATACGTTCGTGGAGAACCGGATTCATGCGACGGGGACGGGCGCGACGGCAACTTTCCTGATGAAGCTGCTGCCGCTTACGGACGACGCTCTGGTGACAACGCTGTATCTTGACGTCCTGTCGCGGGTGCCGACGGCGACCGAGAAGACGGCTGCACTGGCCGAACTGGCGCAGGGCGGGGCGGCGGCACGGAAGACGAACGCCGAGGATCTTCTCTGGACCTTGTTCAACAAGGTTGACTTCGTATTCAACTACTAAGGAAACCCAACCATGAATGAACAAGAGAAATTCGAAAAGCTGTTTCGCAAACATCCTCATCCGGTGGCAACGTTTTCCGAGAAGCCACACCTGACGCGGCGGCGGTTCTTCAATATGGCGGGGATGGGTGTTACCGCTTCGTATCTTGCGTCGAAGCTGCCGGCGAGCACGGTGATTCAATCGACGCCGGTGCAGGCGAAGAACACGGCCAAGAATGTAATTTTCATACTGCTGGCGGGGGCTCCGAGCCATACCGATACTTTCGATCTGAAGGTGGTTCCGGGCACCACGCCGGACACATTCAAGCCCGACACGCATAACGGGATTTTGTTTCCCACCGGCCTGATGCCGAACCTGGCGGGGATGATGGATGACTTCGCAATTGTGAGGTCGATGCAGAGTTGGGCGCTGGTGCATTCACTGTCGCAGACCTGGACGCAGATCGGGCGCAATCCGGCGGGCGTGCTGGGGAATGTATCGCCGAACATCGGGAGCGTGGTGGCGATCGAGAAGAACGGCGGAGCGGACTGCGGGGCAGGTGTTTCCGACGTTTCTGGCGCTGAATTCAAACGGAGCCGCGGGTCCCGGTTATTTCCCGGCGTCGTACGCGCCGTTCAAGGTGACGCCATCGAATACGGGTCTGAAAAATACTACGAACGCCGACGGGCAGGCGCGGTTCAATGCGCGATGGGATTTTCTGCATCACCTGGATGACCCGCTGCGCGTGAACCCGGTGAATGGCCAGGCGTTCGAAGACTACGATCAGTTCTATACCGCGGCCAACGGGATGATGTACAACCAGACGGTGACGAACGCCTTCAAGTTCGCGGCGACGGATTCAGCCGCTTACGGAAGTACGTCATTCGGGAATGCATGCTTGCTGGCGAAGCAGGTACTGGCAGCGAATCAGGGCACGCGGTACATAGAGATTACGCTCGGCGGCTGGGATATGCACACGAATATCTACACGCCGAACCAACTGCCTACGATGGCGAAAACTCTCGATGCGGGTGTGTCGCAACTGATCAAAGATCTGAAGGCTTCGGGGCAGCTGGACCAAACGCTGATTGTGATGGCGGGTGAGTTCGGGCGCACGGTCGGAAAGCTGACCGGGGGCCGCGGGGCGCGACCACTATCCGCAGCAGTTTGCTTTCTTCGCCGGAGCGGGCGTGAAGGGCGGCAAGGCGATCGGAGCGACGGACGATCTGGGCGCGAAGACGGTGGACTTTGGCTGGTCGCGAAACCGGGTCATCAAGCCTGAGGACGTGGAAGCGACGATCTACTCGGCGCTTGGGATCAACTGGACGAATGTCCGGTACGACGATCCGCTGGGGCGCGGGTTCTATTACGTTCCGAACTCGGACCAGGATGTGTATGGGCCGATCAACGAACTCTGGCAGTAGGCACTCCGATAGCTATCAGGTCAGTTCCACTTGTTTCGTTTCGGGCAGCGTGAAGATCAGTGCTGCGCCGAGAAGAAAGAAGGCCGAGTTGAGGGCCAGCGAAGCGCCGATGCCGTAGCGGTCGGCAAAGAAGCCGACGACCCAGGGAGCCATGGAACTGAGGCCGCGTCCGATGTTGTAGACGAAGCCCTGGCCGGCGCCGCGCAGGGATGTGGGATAAAGTTCCGCGAGCATGGCGCCGAAGAGGCTGAAGAAGCCCGTTCCGAGAAAGCCGATAGCCGGGCCCAGCAGGAGCAGTGTCCGCTCGTCATGGGAGGCGCCATAGATGGGAGTGGCGATGGCGGCTCCGACCACGTAGAGAACGAAGGCGGGGCGGCGGCCGATCTTGTCTGCGAGCCAGCCGAAGGTGACGTAGCCGGCGAAAGCTCCAAGCTGCATGGGCACAATGAAGCCGCTGGTACGAACGATGCTAAGCCCGGCTCCGCCGCGTTCGCGGGACGCGGAGAGGAAGCCCGGAATCCACGTGAAGAGTCCCCAATAGGCGAACAGGACTGAGGTGGCGAGGGCAGACGACAAAACGGTGCGGCGAAGCAGAACGCCCCGGAAAATCAAGGCGGCGCTGACCCGGGGTTTAGCGGCGTTTTCACGCCAGATGGCGGGTTCGCGCAGTTTTGTTCTGAGCGCGAGGGCCAGCAGGGCGGGCAGAAGTCCTGACAGGAACAGAGGCTTCCAGCCCCAGCGCGGCAGGATGAGCGCAGCCATTCCGGCGGCCAACAGATAGCCGAGGGCCCAGCCGGATTGCATGATGCCGACTGCCTTGGCGCGATGCTCGGCGGGCCAGGTTTCGGCGACAAGGACGGCGCCAGCGGACCACTCGGCTCCAAGTCCAATGCCGACTAAGGCGCGCCAGAAAATCAGCGATGCAAGGTTCCAACTGAGGGCGGTTCCGGCGGAGGCGACGCTGTAGATCACGATGGACCAGACGAGGGAGCGAGCGCGGCCGATGCGATCTGAGAGGATGCCGAAGCCGATGCCTCCGATGGCTGAGAACGCGAGGGTGCAAGAGCTGACGAGGCCAGCCTGGCCAGCGGAAAGGTGGAACTGCTCGCGCAGGACGTTTACGGCAAAGACGAACAGCAGGACGTCCATCGCATCGAGCATGTAGCCCGCCTGCGCGGCGAAGAGCACGATCCATTGCTGCCTGCCGACGCCGCGCAGGTTCATCGGCGGGCGGCGAGAATTTGGCTGAAGGCGGCGATTACGCGATCGACGTCGGCAGGCGTTGTTCGCCAGTTGCTGACGCTGACGCGCATGCATCGCTTGCCGCGCCATTGAGTGCCGCCGAAGTAGGCTTCGCCCGATGCGACGATGGCGCGAATGACTTCATCGGTGTCATTGTCGGTGTCGCCGAAGCGCAGAAGGCCCTGATTGATTTGCGGCTCCCACATGACGTGCGCGCCGGGGAGCGCTCCGATTCCGAGAACCAGGTCGCGGGCGCGATCGCAGCAGTTTTCGACGATCTGGCGGACGCCTGTTCTGCCGAGTTCCCGAAGCGCGGCATAGGTGGAAAAGCCGCGCGCGCGGCGCGACCATTCGGGGTTCCAGTCCATCTGATCGCGGGCATCGGCGTCGTGAATCAGATACGACTCGCGATGCGACATGCTGGAGCGATGGGCGTCGCGGTCGCGCACGAAAGCGTAGCCGGAATCGTAAGGGACGTTGAGCCATTTGTGGCCGTCGGTTGCCCACGAATCGGCAAGTTCGACGCCGGTTAACAGGTGGCGGTAGCGCGGGCTGACGGCGCCCCAGAGACCGAAGGCGCCATCGACGTGTACCCAGGCGTTGTGCCGTTTGGCGAGCGGGATGAGGCGGGCGAAATCGTCATAGGCGCCGGTGTTGAGCTCTCCGGCCTGAACGAGGACGATGGTGGGCTGGTCCGGATCGCGGTTCAGTTCCGCTTCTAACGCATCGGCGCTCATGCGGCATTGTTCGTCGACGGGCAGATTGACCATGTTGCGTCTGCCGAGACCGAGGATGCGGACGGCGCGTTCGATGGAGCCATGCCGGTCTGAACCGCAGATGACACGGATGCGAGGCGCGCCTGAGAGGCCGAGTTCCTGGACGTCCCATCCGCGGCGTGCGAGGACGGCGTGACGCGCCGCTGCGAGGCAGGTGACATGCGCCATGGAGCAGCCGGTGACAAGCGCGAAACTTGCGGCGGCGGGCAGCCCGAGCAGGTCTTTGAGCCACGCGCCCGACGCTTCTTCGGTGATGGCGGCGGCGGGTCCTGACGCATAGATGCCGGCGTTCTGATCCCAGACCGAAGTGAGCCAGTCAGCGGCAAGCGAGGCGGGGACGGACCCGCCGATCACCCAGGCGAAAAAGCGCCCGCCCGCGCAGCCGATGAGACCGCCTTCGGAATCGGCGACGAGTTCATCGATGACCTGATCGGCGGGCACGGGATTGTCGCCCAGAGGTTTGAGCAGGCGCGCTCGGAGTGTTTCGAGGTCGGCGGTCGCTCCCACCGGAGCGTCGTCAAGTGCTGACAGGAACTGAAGGGCGTGGACGCGGGCGCGCTCGAGCGCGAGAGGAGTTTGATCGGATATGGTCGAACCGGCCATGTTCTACCTTATCCCGAGGCTTTACTTTTTGAGGATTTTCACTCCGGGTGGCAGTGCGAACATGCTGTCATTCATGTCTTCGCCGACGGTCACTTTCTCGGCATAGAGCTCGAAGGTTTTCTCGCCATCGCGCTCGCGCTGCGTGTCGAAAGGCCAGACAACGCCGTTGCCTACTTCACGATATTTGGAATAGCGGGTCACCTCTTCGCGGCGATCGTTGATGATCGGGTCGAAGCGTTCGAAGCTCTGCTTGATGGGCAGCATGGTGTCTGAATGGATCCAGACGGTGACCTTGCGGTTTTCGGAATCGGTGATCTCGATTTTCTCGGCCGGCTGGTTCTCGACCACTTCCCGGATGGTGAGATCGAACGCCATGCCGGGTTCATTGACGCGCATGCGCAGGATGTAGAAGATGTCGTGAAGCGTGGTGTCGGTGAATTGTTTGATGCGGTCGGGGCCGAGAGGGCGTGCTCCCCGGTAGTTCACTTCCCAGGCGGCGTTGGGCGTGAGGATGACGGCGTCGTCCATCTTCTTGCCGAAGGCCTGGCGCTGAACCTCAAAATCAGCCGTGTATTTGGTGTAGACGCGGGCGATGGAAAGGCCGGTGATCTGTTCGCGGTAGAAAGACCAGGCGCGGCCCATTTCCATGCGGGTTTTCATGAAGCGGAAACCGTCGCCGCCCAGTGCCTGGATTGTTTTGTCGATAACCTCCCGGCCGCGGGTTTGCCGGGTTTGGCCGAGCAGCGCTTCGGTACCGCAGGCAGCAGCGCCGAGGGCCAGGAAACATCTGCGTGTCATGGCTTTTTCGACAACTGCTCCGGTGTAAGCCCCTGATTGATCGTGAGTGAAGAAACGCTGGCGTCTCCGAAATGTTTTCCGCCCTGGTTGATCGCGATCTTTCGCGGGAGCTTCACGCCGCCGGCATCCTGCCAATCCGAGAAGATCTCTTCGATGGAGCCGTTCGGGGCGCCGGGTTCGACGTAGACTTCGGAGGCGGGCAGATTGGTGGCCGGGTCGAGGGTCAGCAGGACTGAGTGGCCATCCTTATCCGAAATTTCGAGCTTGCCGTTGCCGGCGTCGGTGACGACGCGGTCCGGCATGCCATCGCTCTGCATGAGGGAAAACCAGATGCGAAAAAGTTCGGCCTTGACCTGATTCAACTGCGGCGGGGGGATGGGTCCGACACCCTGCGGGGTTGCAGCCCATCCGGTCTTACCGTCAGAGTAGGTAATGATTTTGCCGAAGGGGAGCACGTTTTCCTGACGCATTTGGCCGGACGCGAGCCACTGCTCGGACTGGGTGACGCTCAATCCGCCACCGCCCTGATCGATTTTGACTGTGGCGGTCTGAGACATGTCTTTGACGGCGGATATTTTCGCGGCGCCGCCCATCGCTTCGCGGGCTTTGGCGAGCATCGCTTTGCCCTGCGCGAGACTCTCCGGATTTACGGCGGCTGAGGGCGCGGACTTCGGCTCCGGAATGGTCAGGTCGATCTCGTGTACGGGCAGGTTCAGAGACGACAACGGCGTACCGAAGTCCTTCGGGTTTCCGGCGGTGACGATGACGAACTTCGAAGGATCGAGATACTGCTTGGCAACGCGCAGAATGTCGGCGCGAGTGACGGCGCTGACGGCTTTCTGATACTGAAAGATGAAGTCGTCGGGATAGCCGTAATAGCGGTAGGTGAGCAGGCGGTTCAGGGTCTTCGTCGGCGTGTCGAAGTTGAAGACAAAGCTGTTGATGACGGTCTGGCGGGCTGTTTCAAGCTCCTGCTCGCTGACCTGCTCGGTGCGCATGCGCTGCACTTCCTGATCGATGGCCTTCAGGGTTGCGGCGGTGCTGGCGGACTTGGTGCTGCCCGAGACTTCGAAGAGGCCGGGATGATCGTATCCCGCGCCCCAACTGGAGCCGATTTCGTAGGCGTAGCCGAGCTTGGTGCGCACGGTGCGGAAGAGACGGCTTTCGAAGCCGCCGCCGAGAATATCCGACATGACTTCGAGAGCCGGATAATCTTTGTCGTTCAGGGTACCGCCAAGCTGGCCGACGGCGAAATTCGTCTGCGTTACATCGGTCTTGGTAGCGACATAGATGCCGGGCTGCGGCTGATTCGAGACCTTGGGGAAAGCGGGGACGGGCGGCTGGGTATAGGTCCAGCCGGCGAAAAGCTTTTCGATGCGGGACTTCATTTCGGCGGCGTTGAAGTCGCCCGAGACGGCGAGCATGACGTTCGCCGGGAAGAAGTAGCGTTTGTAGAAAGCTTCGACATCGTCGCGCTTGATGTTGTCGATGGTGGCGTACTCGATTTGCCAGCCGAAGGGCGTTTTGGGTCCGTAGATCAGGTCTGAAAATTCGCGCTGCGAGATGCTTTGCGCGTCGTCATTGCGGCGTGAGATGCCGCTGCGAATCTGCGACTTGGCGAGTTCAATTTTGTCATCGCGAAAGGCGGGCGCGGTCAGGACATCGTGGAAGATGGCCAGGACTTCGTCGGTGCGTTCCTTGAGGGTGGAGAAGGTGACGCGGCCGAAGCTCTCATCGATGCTGCTTTCGACGGAGGCTGCGATGTTTTCGAGCTGCTCATCGATCTGATCGCCGCTTTTGGTGGCGGTGCCGCCGCGCGAATGGCTTCGCCGGTAACTGTGGCGAGGCCGACTTTATCGGCGGGATCGAAGAGGTTGCCGGTACGGACCAGAGCGGTGCCGCGGACGAGCGGCAGTTCATGGTTTTCGAGCAGGTAGACCTTCATGCCGTTGGGCAGCGTGGTCTCCTGCACTTTGGGGATTTGGATTTCGCGCAGCGGCGGGTATTTAAGCGCCTGCCAGGAGGCAGGCGGAACCTGCTGGGCGAGCGCGAGAGCGGGAATCAGAAAGAGGAAGAAATTTTTCACGTTGCGCGTTTTCACTTTGCACCTGCGGCGGGGGCGGCTGGTTGATAGGTCACCGCAATGGTCCGGTTTTGCGGGGTGAAGTATTGTTTTGCGACACGCTGGACATCGTCGGCAGTCACCTTTTCGATGTCGTCGATGGAGGTGAAGAGCTTCCGCCAGTCGCCGTAGTTGGCGTAGAAGGTGGCAAGCTGCTGGGCAAGGCCGGCGTTGTTGTCGAGCTGCCGGATGACGCCGGCGCGAGCTCTGGTTTTGACGCGCGCGAGAGCTGCGTCGTCCATCTTGTTCTTTTCGAAATCGGCGAGGATGCGGTCAAGTTCCTTTTCGTTTTCGGCCGCGGTGTGTCCGAGGGCGGGGAAGAAGTAGAAGAAGAAGAGGCTGGGGTATTTGCCGCCGGGCATGGTGCCGTCGGCTCCGGCTGCGAGCGCGAGGCGTTTATCGCGGACCATGTCGCGATACATGATGCTGGTGCGGCCGCCGGAGAGCAGGCTGGAGATGACGTCGAAGACCGGATCGTCTTTATCGTACTGATCCGGGCGGTGATAGGCGATGAGTTCGATGGGCTGCGCGGGCGATTCGACTTCGATGCGTTTGGGCCCTTCCTGCGGAGGCTCGACTGTGGTGACAGGCGGGGGCAGCGGCCGCTTGCGCAGGCGGCCGAAGTACTCGTTGGCCATGGCTTCGATGCGGGCGGGGACCACGTCGCCGACGATCGCGATGGTCATGTTGGCGGGGACGTAGTAGGTATCGAAGAACTTCTGCGCGTCTTCGACACGGAGGTTTTCGATGTCGCTGGCCCAGCCGACGGTGGGAACGCGATAGGGGTGAGCCTGCATGGCCGTTGCCAGCATCTGTTCAACGAGCTTGCCCTGCGGACTCGATTCGGTGCGCATGCGGCGCTCTTCGCGAACCACGCTGCGTTCCTTGTAGAACTCGCGGGCGACCGGATGAAGGAAGCGGGCCGATTCGAGATAGAACCAAAGCTCGACGCGGTTGGCGGGGAAGTTATAGAAGTAATCGGTGGAGTCTTCGCCCGTGCTGGCGTTCATGCCGACGCCGCCATTTTCTTCGATGATGCGCGGGTAGAGGTTCGGCACCACGTAGGCATTGGCCTTTTCGATGGCGGCTTCGAGTTCGGCATCGAGGGCCTTGAGTTTGGCGGGATCGGCTTTCGAGAGCTTGTTGCGCTCGGCATCGAGGCGGTCGTAAACGCGTTCGACTTCGGCAAGGGCGCGCTTTTCGCCGACGGGATCGTTGGTGCCGATGGTTTCGGTGCCCTTGAAAGCCATGTGCTCGAACATGTGGGCGAGGCCGGTCTTGCCCTTGGGGTCATCGACCGAGCCGGCGTTGACGTAGGTGTGGAAGGAAACGACGGGTGCTTCGTGCCGTTCGAGCACGATGAAATGCAGGCCGTTGGGAAGAGTGAATTCAGTGACTCGCTTTTCGAACTCGCGCAGGTCCTGCGCGGAAAGGGCGGCGGCGAGCGCCATGGGGAGGAGCAGGTGGGGCAGTTTCACAGATTTTGTTCTATTTAGTTAATTTAGCTGATGCCTGAGGGGGACGGCACGTTACTCCGGGCAAAAGGGCGGCCGCAGTCGGCGTAATAATGGATTCATGACTGGCCGCCCGTCAGGCAGACTCCAGGGTGACGACCTGATTGGAGAAGTCCTGCTCAATATGGAGGAGGGTCTTTTTCGGATTCGCCGGAAGACGCTCGTTCCCTCGATTTATCGAATCTATCTGAATCCGGAAGATTATGAGCCGTTTCGCGATGTGGTTCCGTTCATCGCGGGCGAGATTCGGAGCGCGCTCGACGAGCGGCTGGCGCGCTGGAACGGGTCGAAGAAGAAACTCGGGCAGGGGCTGCTCGAGAAGATCGGCGTGGCGGATTCGGCGGCGGGCGCGGGGGAGTTTGTGAGGGCCGATCCGGCGTGGACGGTCGAGATCTATCCCGATCTGGATGGAAAGCTTCAGGCCGGGAGAGATTGAGGTGTATTCGGATCTGGGGGCTCCGCAGAAGGCGGAGTACGGGGCGGGTTCGCTGACCCGGCGGATTTTTCCGAAAGGCCGCCGATCCGGTGAACGGTTCCGGGCCGGACGATGCGCCGACGGTTGCAACGGCACCGGCGGGGCAAGCGTCACTTGCAAAAGAAATCCCGGTTGACGGCACAAAAGGCCGCACGTTTGCGTATCTCCGTTATACGGACCAGAACGGGCCGCAGAATTTCGAAATGACGAAGAACCAGATGGTGATCGGCAGAGGCGGGCGTTCGTACTGGGTGGATGTGAAGCTGGAGACGCTGCCGGACGTGTCGCGCGAGCATTGCCGGATCCGCAGGGACGCGGAGACCGGGCGCTTCACCATTGAAGATGTCAGCCAGTTCGGAACGGCGGTAAACGGGAAGCCGGTGGGGCAGAATGCGTCGGCGGAACTTCCGGGGCGCGCGACGATCAGCCTTGCGGGCGTGCTCGATCTGCAGTGGGAAGCTGCCGCGTGACAGATCTGCTGACAGGGCGAACGGTGGTGCTGAGCGCGATGGCGGTCGTGGTCATGCTGCTGGCGCTGCTGACGGCGCTGCGGGAAAGGCGCTGACTCAAATGGCGGTCAGGGCACAGTTGCGGTCTTCCGTTCAAAGCGACACGGGCCGGCGGCGCACTAACAACGAAGATCGGTATTACGTGGATGCGGACCGCGGAATTTTCGCGGTGATCGACGGCGTTGGGGGACATGCTGCGGGGGAGCGGGCGGCCGAAACGGCGGTCGAGGTTCTGCGGGAGCGGCTGGAGCGCCAGACGGGCAGTCCGGAAGAGCGGTTGAGGGAAGCGATCGCGCTGGCGAATAACGAAATCTACCGGCAGTCGCGTTCGCGCGCGGACTGGAACGGGATGGCCTGCGTTCTGACGGTCGCGCTGATTGAGGACGATGTTGTGACCGTGGGTCATGTGGGGGATTCGCGGCTGTATCTGCTGCGGCCGGGCGAGATTGCGAAGATAACGCACGATCACTCGCCTGTGGGGGAGCGGGAGGATCGGGGGGAACTCGGAGAAGCGGAGGCGATGAAGCATAGCCGCCGCAACGAGATCTATCGGGACGTGGGATCTGCGGAGCGCGCGCCGGACGACCCGTCGTTCATCGAAATCTTAAGCTTCCCTATGCCTAACGATGGCGCGATTCTGCTGTGTTCGGACGGGTTGTCCGATCTGGTTGCGAGCGCGGAGATTCGCGCCGGCAGTGGAGCGGTATGCGCCCGATTACGATGCCGCGATTCATGCGCTGATCGATGCGGCGAATCATGCGGGCGGGAAAGATAACATCACCGTCGTGCTGGTTGCGGCGCCCGGGTACCTTCCGGAGCCCGCTTTGGAGCAGGTTGAAGTTCATCGGCCGCGCCGCGGGACGCGGACTGCGACTCCGGGATGGCTGTTCCTGGTGGCCGGCGTGATTCTGGGACTCGGTGTGGGTTTGCTGTTTCCGCTGGTGCGGGCGCAGTTCGCGGCGGCGGCTCCGCGGACATTGACGGTCGGGACGGCGGGGATTAACGCGGCGCTGGCACTGGCGCGTTCCGGAGATACCGTCATCATTCCTGAAGGCCGATACAAAGAGCGGGTTCAACTGCGCGAAGGGGTGGCGCTGCGAGGCCAGCAGCCGGCCACCGTCACGCTGATGTCGCCCGATGGCGGGCCTGTGGTGATGGCGCGGAAACTCGCAGCGGGGTCGATCGAGGGAGTCTGGATTCAGGGCGATCTGCAGGCACCGGTCAGCGTCGGGATCGATCTGGTGGATTCGAGCCCGACGATTGCGAATGTGCGGATCAGCGGCGCGCAGACGGGGATTGTGGTGCGCGGCGCATCGGCTCCGCTGATCACGCTGAGCGATATTGCAAATAATCTTGGCGCGGGCATCGACGTGGGGCCGAACTCAAGTCCCAAGATCGAGAACAATCTGATTGCGGCGAACGGGAACGGGAAGCCGGGGATTGTGAAGCCGGGAGTGGATGTACACGGGCCGGCGCGGCCGGTGATTAAAGACAACGGGATTGTGGATAATTCCGCCGAGCCGATCTGGATTCATCGGTCGCCGTATACGCCGGCCGATTATGCGGAGAATTTCTTTGGCAAATTGCCGGCCGCACAGGCGATTCGCGCCGTGAGCGAACCATAACCATGGACCCGAAGCTTTTTGGCCGGTATCAGATTATCCGGAAGCTGGCGGGCGGCGGCATGGGGCGCGTGTTCCTTGCGTACGATCCGGTGCTGAACCGTCAGGTTGGGCTGAAGCTGATCGATGCGGGGGGAGATCGGGACAGCCTGGACGTGATTGCGGCGGAGCGCCGCGGGGCGGCACTGCAGGATCAGCTTGCGAAGCGCGAGGCGAGCGGCAGGGTTGCGCAGATTTTCGACGTGGGAGAGCGCGAAGGCTACTTCTACATCGCGATGGAGTATATCGAGGGCGAAGATCTTTGGGAACTGATGGCGCGAGGGCCTTTGCCTCCGGACCGGGCGGTCTCGATTGCGCTCGATATTCTCGACGTGCTGGTGAAGGCGCATACCTTTCAGACAGTGATTGAGGACCGCGCGCACCGGGGCATTATTCACGGGGACATCAAGCCGCGCAACGTGCGGATTACTTCATCCGGGCAGGTGAAGGTTCTGGATTTCGGCATTGCGAAAGCGGTGTCGATGACCCGCAGTATCACGTTCAATCAGTTCGGCAGCATCCCGTATTCATCTCCCGAACGGCTGCAGACGGGGGATATGGATGCGCGGTCGGATGTCTGGTCGGTGGCGATCGTGCTGTTTGAAATGTTGAGCGGGACGCCGTATTTCGAGGCGGAGGCTTCGTCGAAGCTCGAGTGGATGATTCGGAATTATCATGCTCTGCAGCCCGCGATTGCGACGATTCCGCCGGGGCTGCGGGAGATTTTGTCGCGCGCGCTCGATCCGGATCTGAACCGCAGGTTTGCAAGCGCGGCGGCGTTCCAGTCTGCGCTCTATGAATGGAAGCGGTTCGCGCAGCCCGACTCCGCAAGCGCGCCGACCGACGATATGGATGCGACGCGGCGCACCGCTTATCAGCCAGCCGAGCAATATACGCGGCGGAGCGGTGAGCCGATCAAGCCGCCTGTTGTGGAACAGCCTACGGCCAGACCGAACGTGGCGAAGGCGCCGCGGACGCCGGCTTCCGTGCTGAAGACGCTGATTAAGGCGGCGGTCAGCGCGGTGGTCTTGTTGTTCCTCGCGGCCGTGTTCACTGTGGTGTACGAAGTGAACATGTACAACAACGCGGACTCGCTGAGGAAGAAGATCGATTCGGGTCAGGTGGGAATGGATGAGGGGGCGAGGCAGTATCGCGCGCTCGCGAAGCAGAGCCTGTTTTCGCTGCCGCTTTATCCGGCGCGCAACAGTCTTCGCGATCGGTACATTGCCGAAGCCGACCGGGTGCTGGCCGATTATCGCGAGGCAAGCGAGAGTACGCCTGTTTATCTGCGGGACTGGCGGAGGGCGCAGGCGGCGTTGACGTCGGCAACGAACATCTCGCCGGAGGATAAGGGAATTCGCGGGCGGTCGAAGCTTGTTGACGGGCATCTGAGTCTGCGGGCGGCGGAGACGAAGGTGGCCCACGGCGAGTATCAGGCGGCACAGTCGCTGCTCAAGGTCGCGCGTTCGGATTTTGAAGAGGCGCGCAGCCTGCATGCCGCATTCGGCGGACCCGCATCTTGGGTTGGCTCTGATCCAGATGAATGACGGGGAACTGGATAAGGCCGAAGAGGAATTGAACCAGGCTCAGCGCAATGGGTTTCGTCCGGGACGGCGCGAACAGAAGGCGCTGGCCGATGGTTATCGGCGGCGCGGCGAACGTTTGATTGCGGCGGCGAAGCGGGTACACGACATCGGGCAGATGGAAGACGATCTGAAGCACGCGGATTCGGACCTGGCGCACGCGCAGAGTCTTTATAACTCGATTGCGCCGTTTTTACACGGTGTTGAACTGGCCGAGAAGGTTTCGCTCGAGCGCGATAACGCGAGCAAGACTTTAGCGGACGCGCGGCAGGCCCGTAATCCGGCTGCGGCGCCCGCGCAGGAGAACCCTTAAGCAATGGCGGTGACGCGCAGTACCGTCGAGAGTCGCGCGACGCGGCAGGCGGTGGTTCGGACGCGGCAGAGCCGCATGCCGGAACTGGTGTGGCTGCTGATGGCCGCGCTGGTGGTTTGCGGCGCGTGGTGGCTGGTTTATTCCGCTAAAGCGCGGCGCGCGGCGAGCCCTGCGCCGCGGGTAAATCTGAGCGAGGTGGACCGGGCGGAGCAACTCTATCCGGTGCTATCGGTTTTTCAGAGCGCGGGCGACCGGGAGTTCGTGGCGAAACGAATTTTCGATACGCTGGCGGACCGGGAAGGAACGCTGCCGAACGCGGGCGCGCTGGCGCGAATGCGCGTGGCGCGGGCCGATCTGGTGGGGAATAAGCGGCTGGACGAACTGCGGCAGCGCGCGGAGAACGCGAAAGGCGACACGATTACGCTGCTGACTCCGGCCGAGTTCGCGCAGATCAAACCGCAGATTGCGATTCGCAGCATCGCGCAGTTCCGGCAGCAGTTCCTGCTCTGGACGGGGGCGATTCTGGCGGCGTTCCTGTTGACGAATATTGTTTGGTCAGTGCGGGGTTTTACGGGGCCGTGGGTCTTCCTGCCGGTGCTGCTGATCCTGACCGGGCTTGGGTTCGGGTTGATGGTGGCGCTGCGCGACCCGCTGCGTGACACGCTGATTTTCATCCCGTTTGCCGAGGGTGTGGCGGCGGGATGTCTGTTGATGCTGGTCGCGAGCCTGGTGAACTGGGAGGCGTCTACCGCGGGGTATAGCTTCGTGCCGCTGCTGGGCGCGGTGGTGTTGTCAATGGCGCTGATCCTGTTCGGCAGCGGTCCGGCGGGCAGCGATGCGCGCGTGAACCTTGGGCCGTTTCAGCCGGTGGAAGCGATCAAGATCCTGCTGGTTTTCTTTTTGGCCGGATACTTTGCGAAGCGCTGGCCGCTGCTGCGGGAACTGCGCGAGAAGCGGTTTGTGGTGCCCGGCGTGGAACTACCGCCGCTCGAATATGCGGCCCCGGTGCTGATCGGCGTTGGCGGTGGCGCTGGTGTTTTTCTATCTGCAGAAGGATCTGGGACCGGCGCTGGTTTTCGCGTGCGTGTTCCTGACGATGTATGCCATTGCGCGGAACCGTGCGCCGCTCGCCATTTTTGGCATCTCCGCGCTGCTGGGCGGTTTTCTGATCGGGTACTTTCTTGGCACTCCGAAGACGGTACATGACCGGGTCGCGATGTGGCTCTCGCCGTGGAGCAACACGGTTCGCGGCGGCGATCAGGTAGTGCATTCGCTGTGGGCGATGGCGTCGGGCGGCGCGCTGGGGACGGGCCCGGGGCTTGGTGAATCGGATGTGATCCCGGCGGGCTACACCGATCTGATCGTCTCCGTGTTGGGAGAGGAATGGGGATTTCTCGGACTGGCGACGGTGTACGCGATCTTCGGGCTGTTCATCTGGATGGGCCTGCGAATTGCGCGGCGCGCGCGGACGGATTACGCATTCTTTCTGGCGCTCGGTCTTTCGCTGCTGATCAGCGCGGAGTTGCTGCTGATTTCGGGCGGCATCCTGGACCTGTTCCCGCTCTCAGGTGTGGCGACGCCGTTTCTGAGCTATGGGCGAACCGCGATGCTGGCGAATTTTCTGATCGCAGGTATTCTGCTGGCGCTGGGCCGCGAACACGGCCCGGCACGAACGAACGGCTCCGTTTCATTCGGGACTCCGGTGGGTTGAGATGGTGCTGGGGGTGCTTGTGCTCAGCGTGGTGGGGAAGGCCGCGTATGTTCAACTCGGGCACGCGGACGCGATTGCGGGTGAGGGCACGCTGGTGCTGCAGGCGGATGGCGGACGCCGGTTCATTTACAATCCCCGGCTGATCTCCGCCGCGCGAACGCTGCAGCGCGGCGCGATCTACGACCGCACGGGACTGCCGCTCGCGACCAGCAACTGGGCGGAACTGGAACAGCACCGGGCTCAGTACAAGGAACTTGGGCATCGATATCGACAAGGCCTGCAACCGTGCGGATGCGCGGTTCTATCCGTTTGGGCCGCTGACGTTTCATCTGCTGGGTGACGTGCGGACGCGCGCCAACTGGAGCGCGCAGAACAGCTCGCTGGTGGAGCGCGATGACGCGGTCCGGCTGCAGGGTTATGACGACCGCGCGCACATTGTGGAGGTGAAGGATGCGGCAGGCAAACCGTTCTATTCGGTCCGGTATGACTACCGCGAATTGCTGCCATTGCTGCGGCATCGATGGGAGCCGGAGAACCCGGCGGTCAAGCGCATGCGGGACCGGGACCGGAACGTGCATCTGTCTATTCATGCGGGCTTTCAGGTGCGGGTCGGGAAGATTCTGCAGGCGCGGCTGACGGAGCAGCATCTGGATCGCGGATCGGTGGTGGTGATGGACCCGGCGAGCGGGGATTTGCTGGCATCGGTCAACCTGCCAGCGCCTGACGTACTGCAGCAGAAGCTCGCGCTCGGGGAGGCGGCGGGCTCTTTGCTCGACCGCGCGCGGTATGGGTTGTATCCGCCGGGCTCGACATTCAAGATGGTTACTGCGATTGCGGCGCTGCGTATGGACCCGGATCTCGCAAACCAGCATTATCAATGCGTGCGGCTGCCGGACGGTCGCACCGGGACTTTCGTGGGCAATTCCAAACGGCCGATCCGCGATGACCTGGAGGACAGGAATCCGCATGGCACGCTGGATATGAATCAGGCGATTGTGGTGTCGTGCAACGCCTACTTCGCGCAGCTTGGGACGTACAAAGTGGGGGCGGAGCAGTTGCTCGATACGGCGAAGATGATCGGGATCTCGGTGGCGAATCCGCCGACGGTGAAGAACCTGCGTCCGCAGATGCCGCAGATCTCATACGGGCAGGGGCAGGTGGTGGTTTCGCCGTTCCAGATGGCGCGAGTGGCCGCGGCAATCGCGGCGGGCGGCAACATTCCGTATGGCCGCTGGATTGTGGATGAGAGTAATCCGCGCACGACGGCTCCGGTGCAACTGCTGCCGGCGAACCTTGCGGAGCTGCTGGGAAAGGACATGCGCGGCGTGGTTTTGTCAGGAACGGGCAAGAGCCTGGCGGGCATTCAGCCCACAATCGCGGGCAAGACGGGAACGGCAGAACTGGCCAATGCGCCTTCGCACGCGTGGTTTATCGGGTTCGCTCCGTACACGCCGGGCAAGCGCATCGCGTTCTCGATTCTGGCGGAGAACGGCCATTATGGCGGAACCGCAGCCGCACCGATGGCCGGCGATCTGGTAATCGCGGCGCAACAGTTACATTTAATTCAATGAGCCTGCTGCGACGCATCGAGAAGTCGCTCGACCAACGACTGCGCAGCGTTTTCGGCGCTTCGAAGGACGAGGCGGGCGGGCGTGAAGCGATTGAGTTGTACCGCGATGCGCTCGACCGGATCGGAGCGCGGGCCAGCGTTGGAAAACGTGGTGAACGCATCTTCCCTTTCGATCTGATCCGAATCGAACTCAGGGCGGAGAACGCGGAGAGGAAGGCTGTGCTCGAGAGCCTTTTCGACGCGGGTCAACTGGTGGAAGATATACGCGCGACTCTGGCCGAGGAGCGTGTTACGCTGCCCGCGAATCTTACAGTCGCGGTTCATTATCCGGGCGAGGCGGAATCGGAAATGACTGTGGTGTGTGAGAAGAGCGATCGCAGTAAGCCGGCTGTCGAGGCTGTCAAGCCGTTCATCCCGGCGAGGCTGACGACCGTCCTCGGCGCTTCGAACGCGCATGAGTTCGCGGTTGACAAGCCGCATGTGAATATCGGGCGCGAGAGTGAAGTGGTGGATGCACTGGGCAGGACGGTACGCAGGAACGATCTGTTTTTCCCTGACGGAACGCACGAAGCAAACGCGAGTATTTCCAGGTCGCACGCGCACATTCAGTTCGATCGGGCAAGCGGTGAGTGGCGTATCTTCGATGACGGCAGCACTTTCGGCACGAGTCTTTTCCGCGCCGGGAAACGGATTGAGGTGCCGGCCCATTCGGCGCGCGGAGTGCTGCTCAGGGATGGCGATGAAATTTATTTGGGCCAGGTGCGTCTGGGTTTCGGGTTCAGCGTTTCGGCTTAATCGAGTAAGCTCTTGTGGCGGGCCGGAGCGGTAGCGGCGGGCTTTACAACCTCGCCTGAGGCGTCCAGTTTTTCGACAACGGCGTGTTCGCGATCGACGGTCACTGCATGCCGGACTTTCCGCCGCGTCTGGCTGCGCTTGATGTGAATCTCTTCTTTGAGAACAAGCCTCTTCTGCACGATGAGTTGTTCTTCGACCACGGGCACGATCACGGTGTCGCCTTCTTCGCGCGTTTGCGGCATGGAATCGATCACGCGGTCGATCCTGACGCGGTTGACCTGGACTACGTCCTGCAGCGCCGCCATCTCGACGATTTTATTGCTGTGCTCGACGGTCTTGCGCACCCGGACGGAACCCGTTTTCACGGCCTGCTTGCCGGCGATCAGCTCTTCTTCTATGACGGGAATAACTTCTTCAGGATTGTCCATGGGGTTCCTCCAGGAGCGGGCGGACCTGAGGGCCCGCCCGCACAAGAATGAGCTAGCGGCCGCCTCTCGCCTTTTCCCAACCTGAGCGAATGCCGGCACGGACGTCGTCCCAACTGCTGTTGGGGTTGGACCGCAGGTAATCGGTTCGGACGTCCTGTTCGGCGTTATCCCACGTCAGGCCATGGAATCGGGAATCGTTGGCGTAGCGCGAGCCGAACTGGGAATAGTCGGAGGCGCCGGCCGATTCGGTTGTACCGGTTGTGCTGGTTGAGCCGGCGGTCTGCTGCTGTCCGGCGTCGAGCGAATCGACGGTGACTTCGGTGTGGCGAACATTGTCCCGAATGGTCTCGGTCCGTTCGGTGGCTTCTTTGCCGACGACAACTTCCTCGGTCACGCGGGCGCGCTTGCTGACGACGGGCTCTTCCGCCATCTGAGTGACTTCGATAGTCTGATCGCGCAGGCCGCCGAGTTCAGCATCCGTGACGGGGCGGTTGACAGGACGGCGCTCGACGCGGACATGTTCTTCGCGAAGATTGACCTGCTCTTCAACGGGACGATCGATCACGCGGCTATAGACGCGAACTCCGCCTTTCTGAACAACGCGCTTGCCGACCTGCAGCTCTTCTTCGATGACAGGCACGGGACCGGCCTGCTCAGTGCCGCGAATGCGGTCGCGTTCGGCGGCCGACTGCTCACCTGTGAATGGCTGGGCGTTCTGGTCATAACCTGTGTAACCGGACTGGCGCCAGGATTCGGCGCGGCGATTGACATCGACAGCGCCGTTCCGATTGAGAGTGGCGATGGCGTTTTCGTAGCTTTGACCTTCGAGGTTGACGGTCACGACTGCATTGCCGCGGCGTAAGGCTTCGTCGTAGTGACTGTGGTCATCGTCTGAATCGCCGCCGAAAAGATCGCGCAGCCAGGCTCCGAAGCCGCCTTCGTGACGTTCTTCGGTGTAGGCGGGTCCATAAGAACCTGCGCCCGCGGTCATCTGATTGGACTGGATACTGATTGCATTCTGAGGAACCCCTTCAGCTTCAAGTTCCCGCGCGGCTCTTTGCGCGGAACTGTAATCGTCGAATAGTGCGACAAGCGTGCTGCTCTGTGTGTTGGTGTTCATGATTGCTCCTGACTGGCGAAGTCGCCATTGCCACAGAAGCACGCGCGCGTCCGAGGTCACCAATGTCACGAGAGGCGCGGGACTATTGGCCGGTTGCACCGGTTCGAACCTGTTTGCGGCTTACTATCCGCTGCCAAAAACGGGCGGGATATGGCAGCTCCGGCGTCAGACTGGCACCTGCTATGATCGTTACCGTCCCATGGATCAGGCCAGCCGCATCATCGCCAAATGGAGCGGCGCGTCGGACGTTATCAGTCACGAGCGAATCGCTTGCGGTGCGTGGAAAAAGGCGGTTGGCAAGCGTCTGGCCGAACGTACACGGGCAGTGAAACTGGTGCGGGACCGGCTTGTGATCGAAGTGGAAGATGAGGTCTGGCGGAGCAATTTGTGGAGCCTGCGTTTTCAGATTCTGAAGAATCTTGAAAAGGCGATCGGGCCGGAAATCGTGAGCGATCTTTCCTTTCAGGTGATGCCGCGGCGGCGGGAGCCTGCGCGCGAGACGTTACCTGCGCTGCAACCCGCCGATGAAGCATCTGAAATCTCCGATCCCGGTCTGCGCCGGATTTACCGGAATGCGCGAAGCCGCGAAATTGCCTGAGGAGCAACCTTGAAGCTGAGTGAAGAGGACGTTCGATACGTCGCGAATCTTGCCAATCTGAGTCTGACCGAGGAAGAGATCGTCCGCATGGCGCACGATCTGGGCGGAATTCTGACGCAGATGGATCGTCTGTCGGAGATCGATACGGACGGGGTCGCTCCAATGGCCCAGGTGCTGTACGAGACGGGCGAAACGGCCACACTGCGGCCCGATGTGGAACGGGCGCCGCTTGGCAGTGAACTGGCTGTGGCGAACGCTCCGGTGACGTCCGGCGGGTATTACAAAGTGCCGAGAGTGATTGAGCGATGAAGCGGCATACGGTGGCTTCGGTCCGGCAGGGGCTGCTGGATAAGGAATTCAGCGCGGTGGAGCTTACGCGCGAGGCGCTTGCGTATGCGGAGCGCGAAAATGCCAAGACCAACGCATACCTGACCTTTTGCCCGGAGCGGGCGTTGGCCGCGGCGGAAAAAGTGGACGAGCGGATTGCTGCCGGCAAAGACATCGGACTGCTGGGCGGCGTTCCGATCGCGATCAAAGACGTGATCGTGACCAAGGGCGTTCGAACCACGTGCGGGTCGAAGTTGCTTGCGAACTATGTTCCGCCGTACGATGCGACAGCGGTGGAGCGCATCGAAGCGGCGGGCGGCGTCGTGATCGGAAAGACCAACTGCGATGAGTTCGCGATGGGTTCTTCGAATGAGAACAGCGCCTACGGGGCGGTGCGGAATCCGGTCGCGCCGGACCGAGTGCCGGGCGGTTCGAGCGGCGGCTCGGCCGCAGTGGTGGCACAGGGAACGGCGGTTGCTTCGCTGGGGTCGGATACCGGCGGTTCTGTGCGGCAGCCGGCGTCATTCTGCGGTGTTGTGGGAGTGACACCCACGTACGGGCGTGTCTCGCGCCACGGCCTGGTGGCGTTCGCAAGTTCGCTCGATCACGTGGGGCCTTTTGCGCGGAATGTGCGGGATGCGGCGGTGCTGCTCGAGGTTATATCAGGGCGCGATCCACTCGATTCGACGTCGGCCGATGCTCCGGTCCCTGATTACACGGCGCATCTGAACGGGGATGTGCGCGGGATGCGGGTCGGGGTTCCGACAGAGTATATGAAGCACGCGACCGGCGAGACCGCGGATCTGATCTATCGAGCGATCGATCGATTGCGCGCGCTCGGCTGCGAGGTGCGCGACGTGGCGATGCCGGCGACAGACTACGCGATGGCCAGTTATTACGTAATCTGTACGGCGGAGGCGAGTTCGAACCTGGCGCGGTTCGATGGCGTGCGGTTTACGTCACGATCGGCGAATTCGGATACGCTGAGCGCAATGTACCGGAACACGCGCGGGGAAGGTTTCGGGGCCGAGGTGAAGCGCAGAATCATGCTTGGCACGTACGTTCTGAGCCATGGTTATTACGACGCATACTACGTGAAGGCGCAGAAGGTTCGGGCGCTGGTTGCGCGCGATTTCGCAAATGCTTTCGCGCAGGTGGATGCGCTGGTGGCGCCGGTTTCTCCGTATCCCGCGTTCCGGTTGGGCGAAAAGGTCAACGATCCGGTAGAGATGTATTTGTCGGACATCTACACCATTACGGGTAGTCTGGCGGGGGTGCCGTGCATGAGTGTTCCGTGTGGGGAAACGAGCGCGGGCCTGCCTGTCGGGCTGCAGATTTTGTGCAATCATTTCGACGAGCAACGCATGTTTCAACTGGCCGACGCTTTCGAGAAAAGCGCGGCGCGGATCTGACCCCGCAAGACTGAACGCTCTAAGATTGAACAAGGAGAAATAATGGCATTCACACTTCCGCCCCTGCCCTACGCTTCAGACGCACTGGAGCCTTTTATCGACAAAGCGACGATGGAGATCCATCACGATAAGCACCACAACGCTTACGTAACGAATCTGAACAAGGCGCTTGAATCGGCGCCGGATCTTGCGAACAAATCGCTTGAGGAACTGCTGGCGAATAACTGCGCCATCGTGCCCGAGAATATCCGCACCGCGGTGCGCAATAACGGCGGCGGACACGCGAATCATTCGATGTTCTGGACCATTCTGAGCAAAGACGGCGGGGAACCTTCGGGCGCCCTGGCGGACGATATCAAGTCGACGTTTGGCGGCTTCGATCAGTTCAAAGAAAAGTTCAACGCGGCTGCCACCACGCGGTTCGGTTCGGGATGGGCATGGCTGCTGAAGAGCGGCGGAAAGCTCGAGATTTCGTCGACGGCCAATCAGGACAGCCCGATCATGGAAGGGAAGAGCGTGGTGATGGGTCTCGATGTCTGGGAGCACGCGTATTATCTGAAATATCAAAACCGCCGGCCCGAATATATTGCGGCGTGGTGGAGTGTTGTGAACTGGCAGGAAGTCGCGAAGCGGTATCAAACCGCATAGTGTATGTTTTCGCCGGGGCAGGCGAGCGCGCTTGCCCCGGCGGCGCGTCTGCTGCGTTAACCTGACCCTTGATCCACCCGGATTCGGAAGTTCGATTCATCAGCGCGGCGATCGGTTACGGCGTGTTTGCCACCCGGCGAATTCCGAAAGGGACGATCACCTGGGTGGGAGATGCGCTTGACCAGGTACTTGCGGACGACCGGCTCGCGGCGCTCCCGCGCATGTTGCGCGAACTTGCTTACAAGTATTCGTACACGAGCGGCAGGGGCGAGCGGGTGCTGTGCTGGGACCATGGGCGGCTCCTGAACCATTCGTGTTCCGCTACCTGCCTCAGCCCCGGATTTGAATTCGAAATCGCCGTGCGGGATATCGAGCCTGGGGATGAGATTACCGACGAGTACGGAACGCTGAATCTGGAGGAACCGTTCGTGTGTCTGTGCGGGGCTCCGGAATGCAGGGGAACAGTGCGGCCGGACGATCCATTGCGCTGCGCGGGGCAGTGGGACGAATCGATTGCGGGCGCGTTCCCGTGGATCGCGGATGTGGCGCAGCCGCTTTGGGAACTGGTGCGGGAGAAAGAGGCGATTGCGAAGGTGCTTGACGGGCGGATGGCACTGCCTTCTGTGATGGCACATTATCGCGGAGAGTTTGCGGCGGGGAGCGGGCGTTCGCGGAGTACGCCCTGAGGGCTCGGACCATGCGTACGACCGACTATCTTTCCAGCGCTTTTTAATCTGTCGTATTCAGCTCCAAATTCGCGTTCGCGGACGTACATCCAGAGGTGTGCCATTACTGGCGCTAAGACGAAAATGGGAAATGCCAAACAGAGAAGGCCAGTCTGTATGTACCGGACGCGGAGCGCCTCCATGTTTGAGTCGTGAATACCAAACGGGTTGAAGAACGTATAAAGAACCAGAAATCCGCACTCAACTTCACCCTCTGCGATTCCGCGATGGGTCAAGATGGTTCCTTCAACCTTCCTGTTTTATCCGTGTGTCGAGCAACGAGGGATTTTGGCGGAAGAATCCGTCGGCGCATTCTCCATCCGCCCGTAAATCCTCCTGAATTTCCGGCGCGTGATCGAAGTAGTACGCAAGTGCACTGTGAACGTCGGCAAGGGTGATGGTGGGGATGCGGGCAACGATTTCATCAGGACAAAATGAAATTGGTGCGGGCGGAGGGACTTGAACCCCCATGACCTTGCGGTCGGACGATTTTGAGCCGTCTGCGTCTGCCGGTTCCGCCACGCCCGCACGGTTTCAAAGGTAGCACGAAACAACCACTGACCCGATCGGACTTTTTTGAGTCTGGTGCGTCTGCCAGTTCCGCCATTCCGCTCGTGGAACTGTGTACTGTCTATTCAGTTTACAGGAGCCGGGTCAGCGCTGCATGAACTCGTCGGTGTGGGTGATGAAGTCCGGGTAGGCGCCCGCTCCGAGTTCGAAGAGGTCCATTCCCTGGCGTTCGCCGTCCCTTGACACCCGCATCGGCAGGAGGCGGTCGAGCAAGAGGTTCAGGCCCCAGCTCAGCGGCAGGACGAAACCGATCAGACTGGCGACGCCGATCAGCTGGGCGACGAACTGGCCTGTGCCGCCGTTAGGGAATCGGCCCAGCAGACCGGTTGCGAGCAGGCCCCAAATACCTGCGACGGCATGGACAGAGATCGAACCGCCGGGGTCGTCCAGGTCGAGCCGCAATTCGAGAAGTTCGACCGCGAAGGTGACGAGCGCACCCGCGATCAACCCGGTCAGCATGGCAGCCGCGGGTGGCAGGTAAGCGCATCCCGCGCTGGTGGCCACCAGCCCTCCAACCCAGCCGTTGGCGGTAAGTGACGCGTCGGGCCGCCCATACCGAATGCGGGTGATCAGTGCCGCGACGAGAGCGGCGGAAGACGCCCCGACGATGGTGTTGACTGCGATAAGAATGACCCGGCTGTACTCGACGGCGCCGAACAGAATTGCGCCGGCGCCGTTGAGCCCAATCCAGCCGGCGGCGGCGACGAAGCAGCCGAACAGAATGAGCACGGCGCTGTGGCCAGGGATAGCCATGGGCATCCCGTCATTTCCGTACTTGCCGCGGCGCGGGCCGAGAATCCAGACCATTGCGAGCGCGGTGAGACCGCCGACCGTGTGAATGGTTCCGGAGCCGCCGGGGTCGACAAACCCGACGCCCAGACCATAGGATGAACCGAGCTGCGCAAGAAAGCCTCCCGCCCAGACCCAATGGGCGAAGACCGGCCACGTAACCCCGGCCAGGAGCACAGTGGACGCGCAAATGGCACTCAGGCGCCAGCGTTCGGCGCCGCTCCCGAGTGGGATTAACGCGGTGAGCGAGACCGCGATCATCCCGAACCAAGCGGACAGAAAGGCCGTAGAGCCCTGGGGTGGCAAGCCCGTGAAGAACGGACGCGCCGCTCCAATCCCGTTCCAGAGCCTGCCGCCGACGGCGACACCGTAGGCCGGTTCGGTGGATGAACCGAACCAGCAGCGGCCGACCACAAAGAAGATGCAGGACGCGACGGCAACGGCGCACAGCGCCGTCATCATGGAATGGGCGGCGTTACGGGAACGGCCAAGACCGGTGTTGATCAGGGCGAGGCCGGCGCAAGCAAGCGGGGCCAGCAGCAGCGAGACGATGCAGAGAGCTGTTTGCAGTTCGGACAGGGTCACGTCAGCCGCGTCCCCGCTCAGGAGCAAGATGCGCGCGGACCGCGAGGACAAGGCCGAGGACTTCCGTCGCAAGGCCGGCTGCGACGAACGCATTGCGCGGGGCGGCGGCCTTCAGCAGAACGACTGCGGCAAGAACCAGCAGCCAGCCCGCGGGTAATAACAAAAACCCTGCTGTCTTCATAGACTTAGATATAGATACTACAATCACACGCGGGTCGGGTGTGCCGGATAAGTTTTTTCGATCCGCTTAATTCAAAAGTTCGCTTCCCATTCAAAACCTTTGTTTCAGGCATAAGAAAAATCAATTTCCCTTGTGCTGCGGACTCCAGGAGTATAGAGGGAAGCCGGACCGCGCTGTCCCGCCATTGGGCCCTCCGATCTGGCCTCGTTTCACACCCAAAATTCAAAATAATAAGGAACAAATCAAATGGCGGAAAAGTCCACATCCGAGATGAAGCCGACGCTGGGCCTTACAGGCCTGACGATGAATGCGATGGCACTGATTGCGCCCGGCGCGTTCCTCTGGCTCACATTTGCGATCCAGGGAGCCACCGGCGCGACTGCGCCTTCCATGTGGATCGGCATTGTTGTAGCGCTGCTGCTTTGTCTGGCAACGGCGGTTTGTTACGCGGAGATGGCGAAGCTTTACCCGGGCACGGGAAGCTCGTACTACTTTGCTGAGCAGTCGTTCCTGAATCACGAGAAAGCGTGGAAATACGCGCGGCTTTCGAAGTTCATCGTCGGCTGGGGCTCGCACCTTTACTACTGGATTTATCCGGGCGTGATGGTCGGCGTCATGGGCGTGCTGTGCGGGTATCTGGTGGGAACGCTTTACCCGAGCTTCATGAGCGCGACCAATCCCGGCCCGATGTTCATGATGACGGTCGCGGTGGTGTTTGCGATCGCGATCGCATGGATCGCAAACCGCGGCGTCAACGGCTCGACCTCAATCAACATCGCGATCAACGTGATTCAGATCTCGGCGCTGCTGGTGTTCGCGGTCATGGCACTCGGCTACCGCTCGAATCACCCGGCGGGAGCTCCCGGCTGGCAGTTCGATTCGACCTCGGGCGATGCCTACACGTATCAGTTCGAGACGCATAAAGTGACTGCAAACGGCGCGACCACGGACGAGATCGTGCGCGATGCAAACGGCGTCCCGAAGCCGCTGCTCGATGCCGCAGGCAAGCCGATGCGTTCACCGTTGCTTATCCCGAGAAGGACGAGAAGGGCAATTTCCTGTCGCATCCGACGCCGGCTTCGGTCGTCGGAGTTCACAACGTGAGCTGGGCATTCATTCAGGCCACCGTCGCGATCCTGATCCTGGTTGGATTCGAATCGGTAACAGCGATGGGCGGAGAAGCGAAGAACGCCAAGCGTGACGTTCCGATCGCAGTCATCGCATCACTGCTGGTGCAGGGATGCTTCTGTTATCTGATCGAGTATTTCGCGGCCGGGTACTTCCTGAACAGCGGGTACACGATGCAGAACGCGTCGGGTTCAGCGGCGCCGATCGGCGACATGATGGTCATCATCGGCAACTCCGTGTTCGGCCAGGGCGGCGGGCGCATCTTCATGCTGGTTGAGGCGTTCACGGTGTTTCTGGCCCTGATCGGAACCACGCTATCCTGCATGAACACGGGAGCGCGGGTAACGTACGCGATGGGTAAAGACCAGGAAGTTCCGGAGCACTTCGGCCTGCTGCACTCCGACACGCTGACCCCGCACCGGGCCATCTGGACGCTGGGCATTATCTCCGCGGTAGTTGGATGCGTTTCCGTCTGCATGCTGTTCGGCGATGGCCCCGCGCTGACGGATGCGGCGGTGAAGGCACTGCCGCAGGGCTTCTTCTCGAGCTTCGGTTATCCCAGCCACGATGTAATGGCCGCGATGCCAAACAGCCTATTGACCATGACGCTCGCGTCAAATTTCGGAACGTTTGTGCTGTACGCCCTTAGCTGCGTCATCTGCATGGTGGCGTTCCACAAACATCCGATGTATAACCCGCTGAAGCATCTGTTTATCCCGGTGTTCGGGCTGCTGGCGAACCTTGCCTGCATGGCCTTCTACCTGATTGGACCGTTCATGGGCTACGGCACCAAAATGGAACCGCTGTGCGCGCTGGGCATTGCCGCGGTCTGGGCGATATACGGCGGCATCTATTTCATCAGCTCGAGCCGGAAAACCGGGCGGACTACGATGGTCCAAAGCCGTGCTTCGGCCACAACGACCTAGGCTGAGCATAAGATGAGAACGGGCAGGCGTAAAGCCTGCCCACTTTTTCATGCTCGAGCTTGAGTTCTGTGAACTCTCAGATACCGGACGTGTTCGCGAACACAATGAGGATTATGTTGGCAACTCGCTCCCGGTTTCGGAGAGTGAAGGACGTACTCAGGGCTGGTTATTTGCGCTGGCGGACGGCGTAGGCGGCGAAGCACTTGGAGAGGTTGCATCCAGATCCGCAATCGAAACTCTGATTGCGGGTTTTCGCGCATCGCCCCGGGGCGAAGCTCACACCGCTCTGCTGCCCCGCATCGTTCAGAAGGCCAACACACACGTTTATGAGCTCGGCCGGGCGTCAAGCCCGGGCGGCCGGCGCATGGCGACCACGATAGTGGCCTGCGCTTTGCGCTATGACCGCGCAGTGGTGGCGCACGTGGGCGACTCGCGCTGTTATCTGATCCGCCACGGACTCGCTTCGCAAATTACGCGGGATCACACGGTAGTGGCAGAGCAGGTACGGCTTGGAGTTCTCTCGCCCAAAGAAGCATCCGAAGCGGAAACGCGGCATCTGCTCAGCCGTTCGCTGGGCAGCGACCTGTTCGTAAATGTTGAGTTGAGCGATCATCAGGTACACGTGGGAGATGTGCTGCTGCTTTGTTCGGACGGCCTGCATGGAGCCGTGGAGGGCTCAGAGATGGCGGAACTGGTGACGTGGAATCCGGTACTTGAAACGGCGGCACAAAAGCTGATCGCACTGGCAAACGACAGGGGAGGCGGGGACAATATCAGCGTTCAGTTAATCCGTATAAAGGACGTGGAACGGATGGGCATGTATCGCGGTCGACCATATAAGCTGCGCTGATGCATTCAGGAGAACTGCTCGATCATTACCGGATAGAAAACCTGGTCGCACGCAGCGGTATGGCGTCGATTTACCGGGCCGTAGATACGCGCGATAACAACGTTGTTGCCATCAAGGTTCCGCATCCGGAGATGGAAGCGGACCCGGTTCTGTTCGACCGGTTCAAGCGGGAGCAAGAGATCGGAGAGAAGCTCGATCATCCCGGTGTGATGAAGGTGTTTCCGCGAGAAGGGCAGAAGCGGATCTACATGGTCATGGAATGGGTGGACGGGCACCTGTTGCGAAACGACCTTTCCGGGGGGCGAAAGTTGGCTCAGGAACGCGCAGTGCGGATCACGGCACGGATCTGCGAGGCGCTGGACTACATTCACGCGAACGGCGTGGTACACCGGGACCTCAAGCCCGAGAACATTATGATCGACGGTGACGACAGGATCAAGCTGATCGATTTCGGGATTGCGGGACACGAGGGATCGCGGCGGCTGACATTTGCAAAGCTCTCGAACGTGATGGGAACCCCGGACTATATTTCTCCGGAACAGGTGAAGGGCAAGCGAGGTGACGGGCGCAGCGATATTTACGCCGTCGGAGTAATGCTGTACGAAATGCTGACGGGCAAAGTGCCGTTCAGCGGCGCGAATGCGTTTGTGACGATGAACGAGCGGCTGTTGAACAACCCGGTGCCGCCCCGGGAGATCGACCCCGCGATTACGCCCGAGTTGCAGGAGATTATCTACCGGGCGATGGAAAGAGAACCGAAGAACCGGTATGCTCATGCGCGCGAGTTTGCGTGGGATCTGGAGCACCAGGATCAGGTGGGCGTGGCTGAGCGACCTGAGCTGCGGGACTGGAAAAAACGCAAATCGCACTGGCCGCGCCGCGTGTTCAATTACGCGGCGCTCGCGCTTATCCCCGCAGTGGTTTTCGCCCTGCTGCTGTGGGTGGCGCGGAGTTAGAAGATGACTTCGAAGTCGAAGCGGTAGTGCCGGTGGTAGTTGCCAAAGAAGATTCCGTAAGCGGGATCGGCGACATTGCTGTGAAGGGCAAGCGCGTTGAAGTGGTTCGTCAGATTGAAGCCGGTCAGCGAGAGACGAACCGTGTACTTCGGGCTGATTTTGAAGTCTCTCATCAGGCGCGCATCGGCTGAGAAAAAGTTCGGGAAGCGCGTCGAGTCGGAATAGGGCGTGCCCACGTAGTTTTGCAGCGCGTCGAGCTTTGAGTAAGGGAAGCCGCTGCGGTATTCCACGATGGGATTGAGCTGCAGATTCCAGAAGTGGACATCGGTATGGCCCCAGACAAGGAAGCGGTTCGGAAGATCCCCCGGAAGATTGGAATATACATCCGGGCGGACCCGCGGAATGGCGAAATTCCCGAGAAAGGAATCGAAGACGTTCAGGCTTCCTTCAGCCCGGCTGTGAGTGTAGGAAAAGACCAGTTGCTGTCCGTCAGACCAGGCGAGTCTGGCTGTGAGTTCAGCCTGGCGATACCGGGAGCTACCGTCGCCATTGAGCACGATTTCGTTGGTGTCTCCAAGGATAGCTTTTTCAAGAACGATGAGGCCAACGGACCGATTGTCGGTATAAACTGCCCGCAGGCGCAGGAGCTTCGAAAAGCTATGTTCAAGCTGAGTGTTCCAGGTCAGGCCTCGCGGCGAGAACGCGCCGGCGACTCTCTCTCCTTTGACGAGGAAGGATTTGGGGCCGGTCGCGCTGCCGATGACGTTCGCGTATTCGGACTGAGCTATGGGAACGCCGTTTGCATCGTAGTCCGTCAGGGTGCGGTTCGGGTAGCGGCTGAATGTATAGACATCGAGCGGGATGTGGTCGTAAAACTGTCCATACCCGGCGCGGAAGACTGTCCGGCCGTCAGATGTCAGAGTCCATGCGAGGCCGGCACGAGGAGCGATGCGGAGGCTCTCGGCCAAGCGCTGGTGTTCGACGCGGAGTCCGAAATCGAGAGCCAGGCGCGAGTTGAGTACCCAATGGTCCTGCCCGTAGAGCGTGTATTCGAGATCCGTCCTCTTGTAAGGGAGGGTGTTCGCAAAATCAATCCGTTCGAGAAGATTGCCTGCCGCGCTCAGGAACTGGACGGGGCGGAAAGTAAACTGGCCGCGATCGTTGGCCACGGTCAGGGAGCTTCCGATCTTGAGCTGGTGGGTACCGGCGAGCTGCATGGGGGAGGGGGACCAGATTTCAAGCCACTCCCGCCGGAACGCATCACGGCTTTGGGTGCCGAAGTAGTTGCCGCTGTTGCCCTGCGGCGCGACGAACATCCCGGCTGAACCTTGTGCACCTATGAACGTGTGAAAACGCTGATAGGAGATGGAACTATCCACGGTGCCGCCGAACAGGCCGAAGTGATCGGCCAGAGTTGCGACATAGTTCCGTTGCGCATAGCTGGGCGTCACCGGCTGCGGATTGAAGAATTCGGGGTTGACGAAGTTGGTGTGTTCGGGGCTGAAATGAAACGTGCCGTTCACGATCTGGCGCGGCGAAGCGATGAAATCGATCTGGGTAAAGGAATTGACCCGCTCCTGCTTCGATTCGTTGAACGGAAACGGCAGGGTTCTGTTAGGCGCTTTGTCGAGGAAATACTGCAGGGCCGAAATGATGAAGAGGCGGTCTTCGATTAGCGGGCCACCAACTACAGCGCGTGGCGTCTCATTCCGGATGCCACGCATATGGTAGCTGCGGATTCGAAAGTCGGGAAAGGGATCGTTCAGATCGGCGTGCCACTTGTCTCCGCCGCGCCGCGTTTCAACGGCGATTACGCTTTGAGTGAAGCGCCCGTACTGAGCGAGGAAGGGCGTCTGCAGAACATTGACGCTTTGAATGCTGTCAACGGGAACGGTTTGCCCGAACCGGCCGGTAGCGGGATCGGTTACGTCGGTCTGATTCACCACGAGTGAACTGCGCTGCTCGCCCGAGCCGTCTATCTTCAACTCCCCGTCCGGCGCGCGAACGACGCCTGGGACCAGCGGCAGCGCGTCTGTCACGGTCGCCGGGTTGGTGGGCAGGCTCTTGACTTCGGCGGGCTGCAATTCGTACTCCTGGGACGCAGTCTGTTCGACTGGCGGGGGCGTGTCCGTGACATCGACGCTGGAGCGCTTGATCTGCGGGTTGAGCGTGACGCTGATTTCGACAACACCTTGTCCGCTGACCTGAATGTCCGCGGTGCTCTCTTCGAAGCCTTCTTTGGTTACGTGGACTACAGACGGTCCGCAGGCGACACTAGGGAACTCGGCAGTACCGGTAACGGACGTGGCATGTTTTTCGGCACCGATGGTGACATCGGCGTTAAACACGGGCGCCTCCTGGGAGTCTTTGACCAGCACGCGGACGTCGCCGGGCAAACAGGTTTGCGCGGCCGCGGACAGGGACGCGAGCAGCACGACGGCGGCGAGGGGCAAGCTACGAACGGCGCGCATGCGCAAAGCATGACCTCACACGAGCGTCCAACTGGGGTGGAGTGAAGGGTTTTTCCAGAAAATCGGTGGCGCCCAACTCGAAGCTGTGGCGGAGGCTTTCTTCGTCGCCATAGGCTGTCAGGACGACGACGGGCAGGCCGGGAAATTCCGTGTTTTGGCGAAGCGCCTGGAGCACGTAGAAGCCATCCTGTCCCGGCATCAACAGGTCGAGCAGGACAAGGTCCGGGCGATAGCGGTGAACCGAACGTAATGCCTCCTGGGCATCCGCTGCTTCGATCACGCGATGACCGGCTCTTTCAAGTACGGCACGGGCAAGAATGCGCAGGTCGTGATCGTCATCGACGACCAGAATGAGCAAGGATCCGGCGGGCGGGGGAGGCGGGTCGGGGACCTGGGTGACTTTTGTGCGGTCGGCAGGACCGTGTTCAAAGGCGATTTCGAAGCCTTCGCGGGCGCAATCGATCATGATGCCGGAGTCGGCCTGAGCGGCGAGCGCGCGCGCATTCTGTTCCACGCGATCGAGAAAATCGTCCGAGTGGGTCGGGTCATGGTGGGTGAGGAAGAGGCGTTTTACGCCGGCCGCGGCAGCGATGCGGGTGACATAAGACCAGGTGCTGTGGCCCCAGTTTTTCTTCGCCGGGTATTCTTCCGGAGTGTACTGGGCGTCGTGAATTACGACATCCGCATTCTGCATGAAAGCGGCATGGCGCCTGTCACCTTCGTGAAGAATCGAATCGAGCTGTCCGGGCGGCGCGTCGGAATTCCAAAGGCTTTCCCAGTAGGGCTCATGGTCGCAGAGGTAGAGCACGGAAACGCCATCGGCTTCGATGCGGTAGCCGAGGGCGGCGGCGGGATGGTTGAGCAATTGGGCGGTGACGCGAACGCCATCGAATTCGTGAGTTCCTTCGCTGAGATCGCGGTAATCGATGTGTGCTCCGAGGGCGCCGAGTTCGACGGGGAAGTAAGTGTATTCCATCTGGCCGGCGAGAACGTCAGGCAGGGAGGCGTTGGCGCCGCTGGGACCGCATACGGTGATGCTGTTGCCGGGGACAAACAGCGGGGCGAAGAACGGGAAGCCCTGGATATGATCCCAGTGCGTGTGGCTAAGCAGGATGGTGGCGCGGACGGCAGCAGGCTCATGTGTCATGAGGGACGAGCCGAGGGCGCGCGCGCCGGTTCCGCAGTCGAGGATAAAGCGCTGGCCGCTGTTCGTGACTAGTTCGACGCACGAAGTATTTCCACCATACCGGAGGGTAGACGGTCCTGGTGTAGCGATGGACCCCCGGGTTCCCCAAAAGCGCAAAAGCAATTATGTTCGCTCCATTTGCGCGAACCAGGCCGCCAGTTCTTCCACTCTTGCGGCCAACTCACCGGAACGGCCGTTTGTTGCTGCTGTTTCGATTGCCGCGCCCAACTGGGTGAGACGCGGGAAGCCGAAGCCGGTTCCGGTCCCTTTCATTTTGTGGCTCAGCAAGCGGATAGAATTCAGATCGCCTGAAGAAAGGTATTCGCGGTAGAGGACAAGTTCGGAGCGCTTCCGTTCAAGATAAGCGGGCGCGATGTCCCGCATCACGTTTTGAAAGTCGGGCTGGCGACCTGCGGGCATGGATTTATATTAGCTGTTATGGCAAAGCTGACGGGGGGCGGTAATACGGCCGCGCGCAGATGGCAGTTTCCGAACAATGTGACGTTTCCGCGTGAGCTGCGGGATGCGATTCCGGATCACTGGCCTTCAGCGGGGCGATGTCTGAAGCTGGAGAGCACGGAGGCGCAGCCGGCGCATACCGACCGTTGGGGCCGGCGTGTGCAGGTGAAGCTGCGCGCCTGCGAGACCGGAGTGCTGAATGGAGTGTTCGACGTCTGGATCGATCTTGAGGTGGACGCTGCGCGGGCTTTGGCGGAAACGATCGCAAAGGCAGCGGAACAGGCCGAGAGCCTGCCCGCTGCGAAGGCCTGGTAAAAGCTACTTTAGGAAGACGAACGTGACGGGGGCTCCGAGCTCGAGGTTCTCGCCGGTGGGAGAGAGTTTGCCGGTCGCGTGATCTATTTTCAACACGGAGATATTGTTTGTGTTCTGGTTTCCGGCGACGATGTAGTTGCCGGAGGGGTCGATCATGAACGCTCGTGGAATGGCGCCTCCGGTGCTTTGGTTCTGGATGAGCTTCAGCTTCGCGGTTTTCGGATCGATTTCGAAAACGGCGATGGAGTTGTGTCCGCGGTTCGACGTGTAGACGAACTTTCCGCGTGGGTCAATCTCAATCTCGGCTGCGGTACTTTGGCCTTTGTAATCGGCCGGCAGTGCCGAGGCAACATCGATTTCCTTCATGGCACCGGTCTCGGGGTTGTAGTCGAACGTGGTGACTGAGGACGCCATTTCGCTCAAAACGTAAACGTGCTTCTGGTCGGGTGCGAAGACTAGGTGGCGCGGACCGGAACCGGGCTTCACCATGGCAAACGGCGGATCGTTGGGCGAGATCTTCGAGGCTGCATCGTCAACCTTGTAGATCATGACTTTGTCGGTGCCGAGATCCGCGCCGAGCATGAATTTGTTATTTTTCGGCAGGTTCACGGAGTGTCCATGAGGCTCGCCCTGGCGGGATTTGTCAACGCCTGAGCCATGAAGCTGGACAAACGACGCCGCTTCGCCGAGTTTGCCATCGGGCAGGATGGGAAAAGAAGAAAAGCTTCCGCCGGAATAGTTTGCGACGAAAACCGTCTTGCCGGAGGCGCTGACGGTGAGATGGCAGGGGCCGGGGCTGGCGGACGAGACCTGGTTGAGCTGGGTGAGTTTGCCGGTGGCGCGGTCGATCGCGTAGGCTGTGACTGAACCGGCTTTCTTGCTCTGGAAGGTATCTAATTCATTGATTGCGTAAAGGAACTTACCGTTGGGGTGAAGGGCCAGGAAAGTGGGATCGGGCGTTTCCGCCATGAGGCCGAGGGGGGTGGCTTTGCCTGTTCTGGCGTCGAATCGGTAGGCATAAATGCCTTTGGAGGAACTCTGGGGCGCCGTGTAGGTGCCAACGTACATAATCTGAGCGGAAAGCAAAGGTGAAAGCATAAGAGCGGACAGTAATTTCATCGCCCATTGAATCTATCAGGCTTTACAGAGGTTTACCAAGTTGAGGGCCCGCTTTGGCAGCGTACGCGCTGTAATAGAAGAAGAGCAAGCGACCAGCGACTTGAAAGCGGTATCCCCTCACCACTTTCAGAATTGCGGCCGCTTCGACCGGCGCGGCCTCCCCTGACCCGCGCCGGTCATTTTTTTGGAGCGGCCGATGACTATGGAAGCCAGCATTGAGCGCCGGAGATGATTGCGCGCGGACGCGGTCTGATTGTGAATATCTCATTCATGATAGGTCAAAAGCACGTCGCGAACGCCGCATATGGGGTGTCCAAAGCTGCAGGTTGGCTCGATCTTACAAATTCCGAATCGCCCGAATTGACTGGACGCGACGTGGTGGCTCTCGCAACGGCACCTTTATACGGGCGGTCCATTAAACTGAAGGCAATGTTCCGCGTGGCGCTTTTGTTGCTGATTGCTTTGCCGCTCTTCGGGCAATGCCGTCTGCCCGAGATCGCGCCGGACGCACAGGACAGGATGAGTCCGGCACAACTAGTGGAGTCCGGTCATTTCCTTCGCGCGGCGCGCGTTCTGGAGCCCGCGGTTCAGCGCGACCCGAAAGATGCGGCCGCAGCGTATCTGCTGTCGCGAGTCAGGGCGGCGCTCGGGGATCTGGATGGGGCACTCAAGCTGGCAGAAACGGCGATCCATCAGGATAAGGGAAACGCCGATTATCACGTCCAGATGGCGGCGGTTCTGGGCCGGATGGCCGAGAAAGCGAATATGCTGAAGCAGCTGTCGTACGCGCATCGCGCCAGACAGGAACTGGATGAGGCGGCTTCGCTGGATCCGAATAATACGGAGGCGCAATGGGGCCTGATGATGTATTACTTCGCGGTCCCGCCTCTGATTGGGGGCGATAAAGAGAAGGCGCGGCAACTCGGCCAGCAGCTTGCGCTTTTGTCTCCCGACCTGGGGCGGTATTACCAGGGTCGGCTTGCAATCGAACTGAAGGAGACCGACGCGGCGGAAAATTTTTATCGGCAATCGGCAATTGAGAATCCGCTGAACTTCGAAACCGTGTCGGCGCTGGCGAATTTTTATATTGAGCGCAAGCCGGACCAACTGCGGGCGGAAAGGTGGGCTTGCCAGGCGGTTCACGCGGAGCCGACCCGCGGAGATGCGTGGGCTCTGCTCGCCAAGGTTTATACGATGTGCGGGTGCTGGACAGAAGCCATTGCGGTGGCTGAGCGCGCGGAGGCGATCGATCCGGAAAACCTTGCGCCGTACTATGCCATTTCAGCGGTCGCGATCGACCGCCATCAGCAGGCGGAAACAGCCGCTGCGCTGCTGAAAAAATATCTGAGCAGGCCGAGCGAAGGGAATATGCCGACGGCGGCTGATGCTCAGCAGCTAATGGCGCGGCTGCACTGATGCGCTACTTCCTGAGCGGGCGAGCGCCGCGTGGCAGGAGAATCCTGCTGATTGAGAGCGGGTCGCGGTCTTTGGCCGAGGGGCTTCTGCCGCTGCTCAGTTCCTCATGGGCGGCGGATTACACGATCGATCTGGTGACTTGTTATGGCGGGTTGCCGGCGGGAGTTCCGGAAGAGACAGAAGTATTCAGAGTGACCGATTACGGGTCGGGCGAACTGCGGGGGCAACTGATCGACGAACTGCGTAAGCGGGATTATGCGTATGCGGGCATGATCTGTTCCGGTGAACCGATCATGACGAAGTGGAAGTGGCTGATTGCGCTGCGCGTGCCGGCCAAGGTTTTCATCGTGAATGAGAACGGCGATTATTTTTGGCTGCACCGCGAGAATTTGGCGCTGATTCGTGAGTTTGCAATGGTGCGGGCCGGTTTATCCGGGGCCGGAGCCGTTAGAACTGTGGCACGATTGCTGGTGTTTCCGTTCACGATTTTGTTTCTGCTAATGTATGCTTGCGTCGCGCACGCGAGGCGGGCTCTGCGAATACGATTCTCTTCCTGAATATGAAACACATCCTGATATCGAAGACGGGCGGTCCTGAAGAAATGAAGCTGGCGGAGGCGCCTGTGCCGGTCCCCGGACCGAAGCAGGCGCTGGTGAAAGTCGCGGCTTCGGGCGTTAACTTTATCGATGTTTATTTCCGAACAGGCCTTTATAAAGCTGAGCTGCCGTTTACGCCGGGGAACGAAGCCGCGGGAACGGTCGAGTCGGTTGGGCCGGAGGTCACGGATCTGAAGCCAGGCGACCGGGTTGCGTATGCGATGCATCGCGGCTCCTATACCGAATACGCGCTGGTGCCTGCGGCGCAACTGGTAAAGATTCCGGACGGTCTGGATTTCCATACGGCGGCGGCCGCGATGCTTCAGGGCATGACCGCGCATTATCTGACGCACTCGACATTTCCGCTGAAGAAGGGTGACACCTGTCTGATTCACGCGGCGGCCGGGGGCGCGGGACGGCTGGCCGTCCAGATGGCGAAGATGCTGGGCGCGACCGTGTACGGGACGGCGGGCACGAACGAGAAGGCGGCGATAGCCAAATCGGCTGGCGCGGACGAAACCATCGTTTATACGCGCGAGGATTTTGTGACAGAGGTGAAACGTCTGACGAACGGCCGCGGAGTGGATGTGGTTTACGACTCGGTTGGGGCGAGTACGTTCCTAAAGGGTCTGGATGTGATTCGTCCGCGTGGAATGATGGTGTTGTTCGGGCAATCGAGCGGAGCCGTAGCCCCTTTCGACCCCGGCATTTTGAATGCGAAGGGATCGTTATTCCTGACGAGGCCGAGTCTGGCGTCGCACTGTCTGGCGCGGGAAGAGTTGCTGTGGAGGGCCTGGGACGTGCTCGGCTGGATTGCGTCAGGCAAACTGGAACTGCGAATCGATAAAACCTATGCACTTGCCGATGCTGCACAGGCTCACCGCGATCTCGAAGGGCGCAAGACAGCGGGCAAACTTATTCTTGTCCCTTAACACATTGCACAATCGGGCGTTCCGATGAGCCTGCAGGCGCGCCTCACTCTCTGGGCGATTGCGCTGACGGCATTGATCGTCGCGGTGGTCTCAGTTTTCGATCTTTCGTCAGAGGTAAAGAGGCAGTTCAAGTCGACGGAGCACGATACGGAACTGATCCGGCGATTCGCGGAGGAGTTCGTCAGGCATTCTATCGATCGGGATAAGACGTTGACACCCCAGCAGGCGATCGTTAAGGACGCGGCAAACCTTTCGGGGGAGCTTGCGCAGCTTACGGTGGGGATCAAGCCGCTGGTGGAAATAGCGGTGTGCGATCCTGCGCGGCGCATTATCGGGGACAGCTTCCCAACGCGTTTGGGCGAGACCTGTCCGAATCTTGCTAACTGGAATGATGCGATCCGGGAGCGGAACTGGTTTGAACGCGTGCGTCTGCTCTGGACGGACGCGGACAATTATCAGGTGCCGGACAACGTCGTGGAGAAGGGGACGCGTGTTCCGATTTTCTCTATCTACCTGATTGTGAAACCGGAACTGATTCGCAACGATCTGCAGCCAGTGCTGAAGACTCACATCGCTCTCTCGGCGCTGTCGGTATTGGGTGCGATGCTGGCCGCGTTCATCTTCTCGAGCTTTGCGCTGCGTCCTTTAGGGCGGTTGGGGCGAATGGTGGACTCGATTGCGAAGGGCGACTATGAAATTCCGGAAGGCCAGCAAACCGATCAGCAAAAGGCGAGTCAGGACGAGTTCAATATTGTGGCGTCGAAGGTCAGCATGCTGGGCCAACAACTGCGAGGCGCGCACGATGAGTTCTCCGATCTGAAGACGAACGTTGAGCGGCTGCTCGAGGAACTGGAAGACGCGGTTTTGATCTTTGCGCGGGACCGGAGGCTGATTGCGGCGGCGGGATCTGTGGAACGCTTTCTGGGGCGGCCGCGGAATTTGTTGCTCGGGCAGACGATCAGCGATATTTTTCCGCCAGGCACTCCGCTGGGTCTGTTCCTTGCGCAGTCGGTGCAGACGGGGCGGACGCTGCGGAACCGGCGTGTTCCGCTGGAGCCGGGGACATTCGCGTTGCTGTCTGTGGAATTTTTGGAATCGAGCGCGGCGGGAGGGATGCTGGTGCGGCTGCGCGACCCTGAGGCAACGCGCCAGATCGGGCGCCAGCTACAGACGGCGGACCGGCTTTCGGCCATCAGCCGTCTGACGAAGGGAGTGGCACACGAAGTCAAGAATCCGTTAAACGCCATTCTGATGCATGTCGAACTGGCGCGGATGAAGCTGGCTCACGGGGATTACGAACTGGACCAGCAGATGGACATCATCACCAGCGAGATCATGCGGCTGGACCGGGTTGTAAAGACGTTTCTGGATTTCACGAGGCCCGTGCAGCTCAACGTAAGCGATGTGCGGCTGCACGATTTTATGGAGGACATTGCGAGTCTTGCGCGTCCTCAGGCGGCTGCGGCAGGGATTGATATTGTGGAAGAAATTCAGGTCGAAGATTCCATGATCACGGTCGACGTGGACCTTCTGAAGCAGGCGGTGTTCAACATTGTGGTCAACGCTATTGAAGCGATGCCCCAAGGTGGCACGGTGCGGTTCGAAGCTTCTTTGAAGGGTGACGATGCTGAGATCCGAATTGCGGACAACGGCCCGGGCATTCCGCAGGACGTCCGCGAAAAGATTTACGACCTTTACTTCACGACTAAGACACACGGTTCGGGGATCGGGCTTGCGATGACGTTCCGGATTGTGCAGCTGCATGACGGGATCATCGATTTTGTAAGCGAACCGGGGCAGGGAACGGTGTTCGTGATCCGGATTCCGGTTTCGGTGATGGCGTCATGAAGAGAGGCGCGACTCTGGCGGGCGGGCTGGCAGTTCTGATGCTGGGCGGGTGCGCTAAGAAGCAGGCGATTGCTCCGGTGCCGGTGCCTCCCCGGCCGGTGGCCACTCCGCAACCCAGAATTCAGCGGCCCAGGGCTCCGGCCGCGCAACAGCCGGCTGCCGTACCGGTGCCGGCACCGCCAAAGGCGGTTCCGCAGCGCGCTCCATTGACGCTCGAAAGCAGCAACGATCCCTTACCGGAACGCTCATCGGTGGAATCAACGATGAGAGATGCGCAGGGTTTGCTGGCGCAGTTGAACAGGCGCAATCTGACCGGCACGGCGAGCGAGGACCGGAAGCGGATCGTGTCGATGCTCGATCTGGCGCAACAGGCGTTTGCGCGGGGAGATTTGAGGCAGGCAAATGACCTGTCCGGGAGGGCTGCGGTGCTGGCCAGGACACTTCTGAATGCAAAATAAAGCAACCCAGAGGCGGTGTGCGAGCGCGGCAGCACTAGTCGGGTATTCAAAGCTCGACGCGCTGCTGGTAACAGACCTGCACAACATCCGCTACCTGACGGGGTTTACGGGGAGTAACGCGGCAGTGCTGCTGAGCGCTGACGGCGAGGCGATCTTTTACACCGATCCGCGCTACACGATCCAGGCAGCCAGGCAAGTGGATTGCCGGACCAGGCTTGCAAAGGGAAGCCTTTGGAAAGCGGTGGCGGCGGACATCAGGCGTGCCGGGTTCAGGCGTGTCGGGGTTGAGCAGGACCACGTAACGCTGGGACAACTGGAAGCACTGAAGAAGGATCTGCCAGTGAGGACGGAGGCGGTTCCGACGGCCGGATCGATTGAAGGTCTCCGCATGGTTAAAGACGAGGATGAAATCGGTTCGATCCGTGCCTCGGTGAACGCGAATTCGGAAGCTCTCGAACTGGCACTCAGGCATTTGAAGGCCGGTATGACGGAGGCGGAGTTTGCGGCGGAGATCGATTACAGGAATCGAAAGCTGGGGGCGGAGAGGCCGGCGTTCGACACGATTATTGCGGCGGGCGAACGCGCCGCTCTGCCTCACGCGCAGCCGGGGGCGGCACGGATTGAGCCCGGCATGCTGCTGATCGACATGGGAGCTTTTCGGGATGGGTACGCGAGCGATATGACGCGGATGGTTTATCTCGGCAAGGCGCCAACGAAGTACAGGAAGGCGTACCGTGCGGTTCTGGAAGCGCAGGAAGCTGCAATTGACGCGATTTCGGACGGCGTTACGACGGCGGCGGTGGATCGCGCGGCGCGCCAGACGCTAAGACTTCACGGGTTCGATAAAGAGTTTGTTCACTCTACCGGGCATGGACTTGGGCTTGAAATCCATGAACCGCCGCGAATCGGGCGCAAAGATAAAGGCAAGCTGTCAGCCGGCATGGTGGTCACGGTGGAGCCAGGTATTTATATCGAGGGTTGGGGCGGGATACGGATCGAAGATACTGTTTTGGTGACGGATCAGGGGTGCGAGATTCTGACGCCAACCGCGAAAAAATTGAGGGAGCTATAGACCTATGAAGAAACTAAGCATTGTTGTTGCCGTGTTGTGCATGGCCGCCATCGGGTTGATCGCCGCCGGTACTTTCAGCGCGCCGTCAAGCGTACTGCATGTAGTTACGGTGAAGTGGAAGGCGGATTCAACTGCGCAACAGCAGCAGGCCGCTATTGACGGAATCAAGGCGATGGCGGCGCAGGTGCCGGGATTGCGGACTATTTGGGTCAAGAAAGTTAAAGTGCAACCCGCCGATTACAGCACCGTTTTTGCTATGGAGTTCGAGACCGCGGCGGCTTTCGACAGTTATACGAGTAACGCGGCACATAAGAACTGGGAGAAGGTTTATTTGCCGATCCGCGAGGAGAGCCATACGGTTGACATCACGAACTGAAAGGTTTCAGAGCAGGGGTACGGCGATTCTCAGGTCTTCGATGAAGTGCGCCATTTCGGCCTGACGAGTGGCAGCATCGGGGGCGCGGAGAATGGCGGATGGATGAATTGTCGCGATCACGCCCGGAGCCAGCGAAGAAGGAATCAGCGTGCCTCTGTCACGCGTGACCCGGAATTGCTTTCCGAGCAGGGCCTGTGCGGCGGTGGCACCGAGACATATCAGGACGGTCGGCTTCACGAGGTCGATTTCAGCATTGAGCCACGGAAGACAGGCGTTGATTTCAAGCGCATTCGGTTTGACATGGATGCGGCGTTTGCCTCGGGGCTCGAACTTGAAGTGCTTCACGACGTTGGTTACATAGGCCTGAGATCTGTCGATTCCGGCGGCTTCGAGTGCGACGTCGAGAAGTTTGCCAGCGGGACCCACGAAAGGGCGACCGCTCAGGTCTTCTTCATTGCCGGGTTGTTCTCCGACGAGCATAAGAGGGCGCTTCTTTTTTCCTTCGCCAAAAACGGTCTGGGTTGCCGGCTCCCACAGAGGGCAGGCGCGACAGGCGCAGGCGGCATCTCTGAGCTCTTTCCAAAGCACTGCCACGTGGCTCGCACGTAAACTGCCGATGCTATCCTTCGGACGATCTTGATCGTCGCGACAAACACGAAACCGGGCACGCTGCTGCGCCAGCTGGGACTTGTCAGCGCGACTGCGCTGGTGGTATCAAACATGGTGGGCACGGGAATTTTTACCACCACCGGATTCATGATGGGCGATCTTGGGGATGCCCGCACGGTGCTGCTGGTGTGGTTTGCCGGGGCATTGTTTGCGCTGTGCGGGGCTATCAGCTATTCCGAACTGGGCGTCAACTTTCCGAGTTCAGGCGGCGAATATGTATACCTGACGAGAGCGTTCGGTCCGGCGTGGGGATTTATGTCCGGATGGATCTCGTTTTTTGCAGGATTCTCGGCGCCGATTGCCGCGGCGGCACTCGCGTTCTCCGATTATCTGGGCTATTTTTATCCATCGCTGCGGCAGGCGAATGAAAGCTGGGTAGTGGGTTCAGGCGCGCTGTCACTGAAAATCGGGGGCGCCCAGGCGATTGCATGCGTGCTGATTGGAATCTTCACGGTGATCAATTTTTTTGGCGTCAAGCGGGTGGCGCGCGTACAGAACCTGCTTACGGCTTTGAAGCTACTGGTGATCGGGGGGCTGATTGTTGCGGGGTTTGCAGTGGGGAAGGGCGACTGGTCGCACTTGTGGACGCCCGCCACGCGCACTTCGTCGAATTCAGTGCCCGTGGCGTTCGTGATCAGCTTGTTGTGGGTCATGGTGGGTTATAGCGGCTGGAATGCCGCTACCTATGTAGGCGAAGAAGTGAAGCAGCCGGATCGCACGCTGCCGGCAGCGCTGGGAATCGGCACAGCAATCGTGACGCTGGCATATCTTGGCCTGAACCTGCTGTTCATTTATGCCACGCCGATTGAAAAAATGAAAAACGTGGTGGCCGTCGGTTCACTGGCGGCGGCGAATTTGTTCGGCGAGGATATAGGCGGCGTGTTTGCGGCGCTGATGGCAGTTTCGCTAATGGCCACGGTCAATGCGATGGTGACGATCGGGCCGCGTGTGTATTACGCGATGGCGCATAATCGCGCGTTCTTTCGCGCGGCAGGAACGGTTCACCCGAGGTGGCACACACCGGTAAACGCCATTTTGATGCAGGGCCTTTGCGCCATGCTCATGACGCTAACGCCTTTCCCTGCTTTGATTATCTATATCGGGTTCAGCCTGACGTTCTTCACCGTGATGGCGGTGGGATCGATCTTCGTTTTCCGCCGACGCGCCGAATGGCAAAGACTGAAGGCTGTCAACTTTCTATTTCCGCTGATACCGGGGGCTTACATTCTGGTGGGCATCTGCATGATTATCTACGGGGTGATCTGGGCGCCGGTGCCCTCTATTGCGGCTCTTGCAACGATTCTGGCCGGCGGAGCGGTGTATCAGATGGGTGTGCATTCGGCGTGAGTCAGAGCCGGATTGCGTGAAATGACGCTACGCCATAAATCTCAGATCGCAGTTCCAGCAGCGGAGCTTACGCCTCAACGACACGAGACACAGGAGCCACTCCTTCCAGTTCTTGTGGCTTCGTGTAAGCGAGCCGGAGCCGCACTTGGGGCATTTCATCAACGGTCTTAAGCAGCAGTTTCGCTACCAAAGAGCGGGTCAGCACAGTCTTTGTATGGAAGCTGCGATGCTCACCGTTGGTGCATGAAACATCGTGGCCTGGTAACAGTGGTAGCAGTGATTGGAAGCTTCTCGGCGGCGTGTGGATACCGATCTACATCTAAGGAAAACTCAGCGAGCTCGGGGGCTCCGGGCGAACAGGCGCTCCCGCCTGAAAAGATGAACAAGTCAGGGTCGGATGCCGTGGTGAAATCTTCGCAGGAAGATCAGAACCAGAATCTGTATAAGTCCAGGACGACGGGCGGTCCTGCGCGCAACGGTTCCCAGGGGAACGATAACGCTCCGCGGCAATAGCGGGTAACGTTTTTGTTCGGATGTTCCAACTCTGTTCCGCGCCATTTCCCACGCCGTGAGGGTGTTTCTCTTACGCGGCGCACTTACATTTGACGGCGCGAGAATTCTTTCGGACGGTCAAGTACAGACGGCTAAAACCTGCAATGGCTAACATTCAAGTCGAAAGGTGGCCATATACGGATCGCAAATGGGAACAACAAACACTCAGATCTTAGATGCACCGGCGACTTCGGCTTCGAACCGTACCAGTGAAGCTGTCAGAAGGACTCCGAGCGAAGATTCACCGACTTCCACCCAAGGTATTGTCCGAGGGCTGGGTTGGTTCAGTGTCGGACTTGGCGCCGCCGAACTACTGGCGCCCGGTTTGGTGGCCAAGATTACCGGCGTGAGCAACAGCGCAAGGAACAGGCGTCTGCTGCGAAGTTACGGCGTGCGGGAACTGGCTGCGGGAATCGGAATTCTGAGCAACCCAAGGCCGACCGGCTGGTTATGGGGCAGAGTTGCCGGCGATGCGCTCGATCTGACTTCCCTCGCAGCGGCGTTCGGAAACCCGCTGAACGGGAGGATTCGGGTTGCGCTGAGCACCGTATCGGTAATCGGTGTGACTGCGCTCGATGTTATTTCCGCGCGCCAGTTGAGCAACGGAGAAAGCCGCGATTCAAACAAAAAGGCCACGAGAGCGGCGAGGGCTATCGGGATCGATCGTTCGCCCGAAGAAGCTTATAGGTTCTGGAGAAACTTCGAAAACCTTCCGACCTTCATGACATACCTTGAATCGGTGCGGAGCACAGGGGACAGGCGAAGCCATTGGGTGGCGAACGGTCCCATGGGTTCAAAGATCGAATGGGACGCGGAAGTGGTGAGCGATGAGCCAAACCGGCTGATCTCCTGGAGATCTGTCAACGGGGCAACGTTCCCGAACACCGGGTCCGTGCGGTTCGAGAGCGCGCCGGGGGGCAGAGGGACGGTCGTGAAAGCCGAACTGAACTATGCGCCACAGGGCGGCCCGCTGGATTCGGCGATCGGAAGCATTATTGGCGAGGACATCGGCAGCAGAATTCAGCACGATCTGCGGAATTTCAAGCAGATGCTTGAGCTGGGTGAAGTTACTCAGTCCGATGCCAGCATTCATTCGGGAATGCATCCCGCACACCCGCCCGAGGGCAGCCGCGGTTAGACCCTGTTCGGTGAAAGGAGAGGAATCATGAAAGCGACTTGTTGGATGGGCAAAGCGGATGTACGGGTGCAGCAGGTTCCCGATCCGAAGATTCTGAATCAGCACGACATCATCGTACGGATAACGTCCACAGCGATCTGCGGATCGGATCTGCACCTCTACGGTGGATTTATGCCGACGATGGAGAGTGGCGACATTCTGGGCCATGAGTTCATGGGCGAGGTGGTGGAGACCGGCCGCAATGTAAAGAAGCTCAAAAAGGGCGACCGGGTGGTGGTTCCGTTCCCCATCGCATGCGGCGGATGTTTTTCGTGTCAAAGGAAGATGTACTCCTGCTGCGAAAATTCCAACCCGAATGCGGGGATTGCGGAAGCTATGCTGGGGCACCCGATTTCAGGAGTGTTTGGCTACTCCCACATGCTCGGAGGCTTCGCGGGAGGACAGGCGGAGTATGCCAGAGTGCCGTTTGCGGATGTCGGCCCGCTTAAGGTTCCCGAAGGCATGACGGACGAGCAGGTTCTGTTCCTCTCAGACATTCTGCCGACCGGCTACATGGGAGCCGAGATGTGCGATATCGAGCCGGGCGACACGGTTGCGGTGTGGGGGGCCGGGCCCGTCGGCCTGTTCGCAATGAGGAGCGCGTATCTGCTGGGCGCTGAGCGCGTAATCGCGATTGATCGGTTCCCGTACCGTTTGCAGATGGCGGCGCAAAAAGCGGGGGCGATCCCGATCAATTACGAAGAGACGAGCGTACTCGATGAGCTCAAACAAATGACTGCGGGCCGCGGACCCGATAAGTGCATTGACGCTGTTGGAATGGAGGCGCACGGGACGATGTACGCCTATGACCGGATGAAGCAGGCAGTCATGTCGGAGACGGATCGGCCGATTGTGCTGCGGGAAGCCATCCGGGCGTGTAGAAACGGCGGAACCATATCGGTTATCGGTGTTTATGGCGGGCTGATCGATAAGTTCCCGATGGGGGCGATCATGAACCGGTCATTGACGATCAAGGCGGGGCAGTGTCATGTGCAGCGTTACATGCAACCTTTGCTCGAGCGGATCCAACGGGGTGAAATTGACCCGGCGATGGTGATTACGCACCGGCTGCCACTCGATCAGGCGCCTCGAGGGTACAGCATGTTCCGGAACAAGGAAGACAACTGCGAAAAGGTCGTGTTGTTGCCAAATTGATTGACCGGCGGTATCAAGTGCGGCAAAGAAAGGGCGAGTTCCTGAGAGGGAGCCCGCCTTTTTTGTTTCGTTGTGGACGTATGCGGAAAATGTCAGGATCTGCCGATAGACGTCCATGGTCGGATTTGTGATCGCCGCTGCGGGAATGCTTCAGGGGGTGTTGATCGTCAGCACGGTCGCCTGCGGCGTCATTTCTATATGGCGGAGTAACCGGATTTGTAAGGATGAAGAGGAAAGGGCGATGATGCGGAGTTCGTCATGGCCGAGTGGCGAAGGCGCCTGAAGGTGGATGATTGGCGGGGACGACGGGGCTCGAACCCGCGACCTCCGACGTGACAGGCCGGCGTTCTAACCAACTGAACTACGTCCCCGCTTTCTGTCGGAACTTTGTTTATGTTACCACGGGGACGAAGCAGACCGCTTCTTCGTCGTCCCCGTGGTGCGTCATCAACGCAATGATCAGAACTCGTACCGGAGGGCGAGCTGCAAGCTGCGGGCCGAGGTGGAACCGTTCTGCGTACCGAGTGTGGTGTTGAACTTTCCGAACGACGAAGGCGTCAGGATGTTGGTAGACGGTCCGCCGAAGTTGGGGTGGTTGAAGACGTTATACGCTTCAGCGCGGAAGACGACCCGCTGCCGCTCCGTAATCCTGAAGTTCTTGATCAACGACATATCGAGTTCGTTGAACCAGGGATTTCGGAAGACATTGCGGCCTGCGTTGCCGATTCCGAACGCCGGCGTAGTGGTGAACTGCGCAATCTGAGCAGGAGTGAAGTAGAAAACGCCTCCTCCTGTCTCCTGGACCTGACCGATGTTGGTCGCCGTTCCCGTATAGGTGGCAAAGGTCGCGCCACCCGGATAGGTGGAGTGTTGAGAAGCAACCGAGAACGGATAGCCGCTCTGATCGATCAGCGTGCCACCGAGGTTCCAGCCGCCGATGGCGGAATCCAGGAACTTTGGCATATTGCCGCCGAACTTCTGGGTCCTGTCCTATCGGAAGGGTATAAGTGAACAGCGCATTGAAGGAATGCTTCCTGTCGAAGTCGCTGACCGCGCGGTTGAGGCGCAGATTGTAATTGTCGACGGGCGATGTGAAGCCGTTCCCTTCTATCGAAGTGTCGTCGATGCTCTTGCTGAAGGTGTAATTTGCCGCAACCTGAATATTCCTCGAGTTGTGCACAAAACGCGCCTGCAGCGAATTGTAGTTCGAGCGGCCATCATTTGTTCCCAGGTAGACGTTCTGGAACTGGGGATAGTGCCGGAAGTAATATTCGGAAATGCCGGCTGCCTGGAGTTTCGCGAAACTGCTGACGTCGAGCGTCGAGATAACGGTGCCGACGTTCCCTTGCGTGAGATTGCTCGATCCGACGGCGGTCACAGCGGCGGCCGCCGAGCCGTAAACCTGCACAAACAGATTGCTCGTAGGAACCTGTGTGGCTGAATTCCCGGCATAAGCCGTGAGCTGGTTGAATGCGTTCACAAAGTCGGGAGAGACCTGGGGCTGATTGACGTTGCGGTTATAGAACAGCTTTATGCCGTCGTTACCAACGTACGCGAGCTGGATCGTGTTATTCCACGGAAGCTGGCGCTGGATGGTGAGGTTGTAACTCTGAACGTACCCGGTTTTCAGGTTCGGATTGAGTATGTAGACAGAACTGATACTGCGCGTGGCCGCGGGAGTCAGGGTCGGCGTCGCTGAGGGGGTGCTGGCGACGGGGATGCCCTGAGAATAACGCAGGTCTCCGCCGTTCTGATCCGGGAACACCGTTGCGCCGTAGGAGAAGCCGGGGGTGGTGGCGTCGATATCGGAAATCGCGGCGCCAATCGCCCGATCGTAGAAAATTCCGTAGCCACCGCGTATTGCTGTCTTACCATCGCCCGTCACATCATAGGCAAAGCCAATGCGGGGAGCGAAATTATTCAGGTCTTTATTGAACCACTGCTTGCTCTTCTGCACGGTAAGGTTGTCCAGGTTGTTGATCCCGTTAATCTGAGCCGCGTTGCTGAGCGTTCCCTGCTGGCCATTGATTTCGTTCGGGCTGCCGTAGTAATCCCACCGCACACCGTAGTTGAGTGTGAGCTTTTGGGTGACGCGCCATTCATCCTGAGCGAAGAATCCATAGTAGTTGTAGTTGATAGTGTGAGACAGCGGCTTGCCCGCCGGCAGATAAGTGGCTAGATCGCTGTAGTATGTCTGGGCGACTGAACTGACGCGGCCGAGAAGGTCGTTGTACAGATTGTTGAACGTGGTGGTTTGGGATGCGTTTAATCCGGCCGGGATCACGCTGGCGGGAACGCTCGCGCCATTGCCGGTGGAAGTCGACACGTTCGGGTAGATGCCCGAGTAGTTATAACCGTACTGCTGCGTGAATTCCAAATTACCGCCGAACTTGAACGTGTGGTTCGCATTTGGTCCACGAAAGCGTGTCATTGAACTGATTTACAGGAGAGTTGCGGCCCTGTGCGAATCCGGTGAACGGGATGCTGGTCCAACCGGACTGAAACAAAAAGACCGGGCCGGCAGGGCGGTTCGGGCGGTTAAAAGCAACAAGAGAGCTTTGGTGCCCCGCATTAAAAGTGTTGACCAGGGTGGGACTGAAGGTCGCTGTGTAACCGGCGGAGAAGCCCCAGCGGTGTCCACCCTGCGAGCCTTGTGGCTGACCTGGGAAGGTGGCGTCAGCACTGTTCAGGTTGTCGATGGAACTGTTGCGCTGCCAGCTCCAGCGCAGGAACAGCGAATGGTTGTCGTTGATGCGGTGATCGCCCTTGATGGTGAACTGATCTTCGAGAGACGGAACCGGGTTATTGAAGAGGTACCCGGCGGTGTTGAGACCGTCGCCGACGCTGTTGGTGTTAGGCGCCGGATACTGGGCGAGGAGTTTGGCCACGGCAGGATCGATTCCAATGTGGAGCGGATCGGCCGCGGCGAGATTGTATTGATGAACGGCGCCGGATGCATCGGCCCACTGAAAGATTCCCTGGCGGGCAGTGAGGGTGGGAACCGTGCGGGTGTGAGTGGTTTGCTGGCGAGTGCGGGTTCCCTGAAAATTGCCGAAAATGAACGTCTTGTTCCTGCGAATCGGGCCACCGAAGCTGCCGCCATAAATGTTGCGGATGTAGGTGGGAATTGCGACGCCGCTCGCGTTGTTGAACCAGTCGTTGGCGTTCAGGTCTGTGTTCCGGAGGTAATCGAAAGCATTACCGTGATACTGGTTGGTGCCGGACCGGGTGACGAGTTGGATCTCGCTGCCGGCGCTGCGACCGTATTCAGGGTTGAAACCGGAGGTCAGCACGCTGATCTGTTCGACGCTGTCGGTGTTGTTCGCTGTAAGGGACAGGCCGAGGCGGGGAGCGACGGAGTCATTTACGTCGATGCCATCGAGAGTCGAATTGTTGCTGCCCTGGCGCTGACCGTTGACGTGAGAAAAGCTTTGGTCCTGTCCGGCGCGAACGTCGATTTCGACGCCTGGCTGCATGATGGAGAATGCGATCGGGCTGCGGGCAATCTGCGGAAGATTGTCCACCGATTTCATCGTGATTGAAGAACCAACCTGAGAATCGGTGGTCTGGACTGCCGGCGCGGAGGCGTCTACGGTTACGCTCTCGGCCGACTGACCGACCTGAAGTTTGACGATCCGGGAAATATTAGCGCCGACTGCCAGTTCGATATGGCTGAGAACTTCATTGCGGAAGCCTTTGGCTTCGACCGAAAGGTCGTAGATTCCGGGTTGGAGAGCATTAAACGCAAAATTGCCCTCGGGGTTGCTGGTTGCCGAAGCGGAAACCTGAGTTCGGGTTTCCGTGGCTGTTACTTTGGCTCCTGCTACTACGGCGCCTGAAGGATCCTGGATGTTGCCATCAATACGAGCTGTCGTCAACTGCGCGACGGCGCTGAGAGCGGCCAAGGCAAAAAGAATAGTTGTACGCGTTAGAAAACGAGACATGAACCCTCCCTGAGTTTCAGAGCGGTGCGTCCAGTCCGGCTCATTGCCGGTCAGCAACATGGTGAAAAAGCGGACGGCACGACCCCACGAGCTACTACCAGATGAAGTCAAGATAACACGTACGAAACCGAACGTGGGAGCTTAGCTTTCCGGTACCCTCATGCTTCCAGTACTGTTTTCAGTTTGGCGGCAAGAGCGCCGGATGTATAAGGTTTCTGGATAAACCCGGCCAGGCCTTCGCCCGTGAAGCGCTGGATTACTTCGACCTCATTGAAACCGCTCGAAAGTACGACACGAACCGAGGGGCAGATGGCGCGGAGGCGCCGGAAGACCTCTTCGCCTCCCAGGCCGGGCATTGTGAGGTCCAGAAGCACCAGTGAGATACGATCCGCGTTCATGCGTGAACATTTCGATGCCCTGCGAGCCGTCGATCGCTGTAATGGTCCGGTACCCATAATGATGCAGCGCGACACTAGCCGTGCGGCGCACGGTGTCTTCGTCGTCAATTACAAGAATCGTGCTGCCGGCCGGGGCCGGAGCATTGGAACGAGGACATCTGAACGGGCCGATCATTTTTTGCTGCAGGCTGGCCCGCCGGGAAGAAGACCTGGAACGTACTGCCGGAATCGGGCGCACTCTCGACTTTCAGGGCTCCCTTATGGCTGCGAACGATCCCAAGGACGGCGGCGAGACCGAGGCCGCGGCCCGTGAACTTGGTTGTGTAAAAAGGATCGAAGATGCGGGCGAGGCGTGCCTCATCCATACCCTCGCCTGTGTCGCGCACCTGAAGGACGACATAAGAGCCCGGCTCGATTTCAGACGGGCTCAGATTCCGATCGATATATTCCTGGCTGATTTTTTCGAGACCGGTACTGACCCGGATTTCACCTGTCCGTCCGGATGGAATCGCCTCACCCGCGTTGATTACGAGATTCATGACGATTTGCTGGATTTGCGCGACATCGCCTTCGATGGGCGGCAAGCCTCCGGCGAGATCGAGTTGCAGGCGAGCGTTTTTCGCGATGGAACTTTGAACCAGATGGGTAACGCCGCGGACGAGGTCTGAAAGGTCTACGCGCTCGATAACAAAACGGCCTTTCCCCGCGTACGCGAGCAATTGCCTGGTGAGATGGGCGGCGCGTTCGCTTGCCTGAACTACATCGTGCAGGAGAGATTCCGATTCGTGGCTGCCTGCGGGAAGGCATTCTATAGCCAGGCTGGCGTTGCCGAGAATGCCGGTGAGAAGATTGTTGAAATCGTGCGCCACCCCTCCGGCGAGAACTCCAAGACTTTCGAGTTTTTGGGTATCCCGTAGCTTTTCCTCACTCTTGCGGCGCTCATCGAGATAATCGCGGACCTGGTACTGGCGCCGGCGCGCCCGTAAGGCGGCCCGGATGCTACTCACGAGAGTCGCAACGCGGATCGGCTTTTCGAGGATGGTAACGTTTGCGTCGCCCAATAGCCTCAGCAGCTTCGTACTTGTTTCGGAGGCTCTCAGGCCGGAGGCGGTGAGAAAGATAATCGGGAAATCCGACCAAGCGGGCTGGGCCGCAACAGCGTGGAGAAGAGGAGCGAGCGAATCGCCAATGAGCGCCTCCTCGGACATCAGGGCGAGACCGGCCCCTTCGCGTATGCGTGAGCCGAGTTCTTCGACGGTGCGGCAGACGGCGCACGGAAGCGACTCGGCTTTTAGCATTTCGGCGATCAGGGACGCATCTCGGCCGGTAGGAGCCAGAACCAGAACGCGTTCTTCCGGGCCGTGTAAATCCGGCATCAGCCTTCCGCGTCCCAAATGAGCGATTCGCGCTTGCCTATGTAAGTGGGTACTCCCGTCAGTACGCCCTCGAAATCGGTGAGAGGCTCCCCGATTTGAATGCCAGTCGGTGTGATCTGAAACTGCCGAATGGAGCGTTCGTGGCCGCCGGTGCGTTTCTTTATAACGGCGAGCGCCTGACGAACCTTTCCAAACGCTTCGAAATAGCGCAGGAGTATGACCGTATCTGCAAGGTAAGTAACGTCAACAGGCGATTGCATGCTGCTGCCGACCAGCCCGTGCTGTGCGAGCACCAGCAGGGTCAGAACATGCTGTTCGTTCAGAAAGACAAGCAGTTCGTGCATCTGGACGAGCAGGAAGGTTTCGCTCGGCATGCCGTTCAGGTAACCATTTAGACTGTCAATAATGACGGTTCTTACGCCATCAAGGAGCACTGCCTTGCTTACTTTATGGCAGAATTCGCCTGGCGATATTTCCGCCGGATCGATTTGCTCAAGATGGAGGCTGCCATTCGCGATGTGGTCGGTGAGATCCATGCCGACCCCGGCTGCGCGCTGAAGATAATTTTCCCTCGTCTCCTCGAACAGGTAGCAGGCGACGCGAGCTGTGGCCGCGGTGCTGACGGCGTATTGGGTGGCGAGTGTAGATTTTCCGGAACCGGCGGGACCCATGATCAGAGTTGCGGTGCCGAGATGGATTCCGCCGCCAAGAAGTTGATCGAGAGCGCTGTTCCCGCTTTTCGACTGCGTGCGCGGCAAAGTCGCAGATCTGTGATTCCTGGTGTGAGAGGCGACCAGTCTCGGGTAAACCACCAGGCCGCCGGGCAGTACGGAAAAATCGTGGCGTCCTTCGTGAAAGTCGAGGCCGCGCATCTTGGTTACGGTGAGCCGCCGGCGGGCACCGCCGTACTCGGCCAGTGTCTTCTCGAGGAGGATCACGCCGTGGGAGATACTTTGTAACTGCAGATCGCTGTCTTCCGCAGTGCGGTCGTCGAGCAGGATGACCGTACACTTCCGGCCCGCGAAGAACTGCTTCAGAGAGAGAACCTGCCGCCGGTAGCGGAGCGGGTCACGTGCGAGCAGGCGCATTTCGGAGAGGGAGTCGAAGACGACCCGGGATGGCTGTATGCGGTCCACTTCGGCGCAGATTCGCCTGGTTGTTTCGGTCAGTTCCACTTCAGAGGGGTGGAATACGGTGTACTGCTCGTCAGCGAGCAGACGCTCTTCGAGCGAACCCAGTTCATACAAGTTGATGCCGTCGAGGGTCCAGCCATGGGATTCGGCGACGATCCGGAGTTCGCTGCCCGTTTCAGAGAGCGTCACGTACAGGGTGGTTTCCCCGCGTTTCCGGCCTTCGAGCAGATACTGGAGCGCTAAAGTGGTCTTCCCTGTGCCCGGGTGTCCCTCGACCATATAAAGATGATTGACCGGAAAACCGCCGTTGAGAATGGAGTCGAGACCCTCAATGCCGCTGCCGATTCTGTGCTCTTTGTTTCCGGCTGCCAAATCCACGCGTGACCTCGTCTCCAGAATAGTTGATTGACCCGCCCGACAGGCCAGTGCGACGGCCGGGAATATGCCCCGCGGCTGGGGTTGCGGGTTTAGAGGAAGGCGCGGCGCGCCTCGAGGGCGAGCAGGCGGCGTTTGAGATCGAGACCGCCGCCGTATCCGCCGATCGATCTGTCTGCGGCGATGACACGGTGGCAGGGAATCACGATCGGGATGGGATTGCGGTGATTCGCCTGCCCGATCGCCTGAAAGCCCCGGGGCCGGTTTACCGCATGTGCGACATCTTTGTAGCTGCACGTCCGGCCGTAAGGAATGTCCATCAGGGCTCGCCAGACCTGAAGCTGGAACGGGCTGCCCTGCGGGTCAAGCGGGATATCAAATGAGCGGCGTGTTCCGGAGAGGTATTCGCGCAGCTGCAGTTCGACCTGCTTGAGTAAGGGGCCGCCATGCGTTGTTTCGGTTGCCTGACCGAAAGTGATCCCCGCAAGGCCCTTTGGGCTGGCCGTAAGGGTAAGGCCGGTCAGAAGGTCGGGCACGAACAGTATTTCCGTCACGGCTAATATCGTGCCATGTATGCTGCCCATGTGGATAGCGATTTGGAAAGCAACGAAAAGAGGGTAAGAATCTACCTGATCCGTCACGCGACGACGGCGAAGGTGGGGAAAGGCCTGAGCGGGTGGCTCCCGGGGATACCGCTCGATCCGAACGGGAGGGCGCAGGCAGAGGAACTATCGGAGCGGCTGGCGGCGGTTCCGCTTTCGGCGATTTACGCAAGCCCGCTCGAGCGCACGATTGAGACGGCGCAGCCGACGGCTCTGGCTAAGAAGCTGGAAATCCGGGAGCGGCCGGAATTCGGGGAAATTCGATTCGGGGAATGGCAGGGTAAAGAATTCCCTGAAATCGAACGGGACAGCCGGTGGAAGCCGTTCAACCAGTTACGAAGTTTCACGCCGGCTCCGGGCGGCGAAATGATGCTGGAGACTCAGGCCCGTTTTATAAAGGGGTTGTTAGCGGTTCAGGCGGAGCATCGCGGCCAGACTGTCGCTGTCTTCAGCCACGCGGATGCTATTAAATCCGTCATAGCTCATTTTCTGGGAATTCCGCTGGACTTTCATCTCAGATTCGAAATCCTGCCGGCGTCGGTGACAATCCTGGACCTATACGACGGATTACCCATTATTCGGGCGATGAATATAGTTCGATAAAGGCCGGCAAACCGGAAATGTACCGGAATGAAACGCTTCGGAGTTTTTGGTGGCGCGATAGAGTATTTAAAACAGTGACTTACAGAAATGTGCACTTTCATCCGAATTTTGCTTTACTGTTAGATCATGGGTAAGACATCGTGCGGGCTCTTTTTCTCAAGATTTCTTTTGGCTTCGCTTATCGGCGGGACGGCAGTGGCCGGGACGCTGGGACGCGAACTCAGAAACCTGTCACCGAACCGCAAAGTTCAGGTGATTGTCCAATACTCGAAGATTTCAGGAGCGAACGGTGCGGAAGCGTCGTTTCCCTCGTCAGCCAGGAAGATTGCAGATCTTCCGAACGGCGGCGTATTCAGCATGACCGCCGGCGAAGCCGCGCTGGTCGCCGGGAGCACGGCTGTCACGCACGTTAGCTCCGCTGCCCGCACCGTTTACAGCACGTCCGGGCCAGTCTACGATTTCACGCCCGAGACGATCAGACAATCGACTCCATCAACGCCTAACTACAACGCCGGCGCCGGCATTGGCGTGGTGATTGTCGACAGTGGCATAAATGCGAATCTCGATCTGCTGGGCAAGGTCATCTATAGCGAGAACTTTTCTTCAGAGGCGGACTTAGCAGATCATTTCGGGCACGGAACGCATGTTGCCGGATTAATCGCCGGAAACGGAATCAGTTCTTTATTTGGATACGCCCACGATATTTACGGCGTTTCGCCTGGGGCGTTGCTGATCAACCTTAAAGTGCTGAATGCTCAGGGAGCTTCCACCGATGGGCAGGTAATTCTGGCGATCAACAGGGCAGTGCAATTGAAAAAACAGCACCCCGAATGGAACATCAAGGTCATGAATTTGTCATTGGGCCGTCCAATTTACGAAGAGTCCTGGAAAGATCCCCTTTGTCAGGCGGTGGAAGCAGCCTGGCTTAACGGGATTACCGTCATCGTGGCAGCTGGGAATGAAGGGCGGCTGAATGTCGCGCACACGCAGGGTTACGGGACAATTACGTCTCCTGGAAACGATCCGCTCGCGATTACGGTGGGCGCAATCAATACTCAGAGCCAGGCAGACCGCTCAGACGACATTATGACGTCGTACAGTTCGAAAGGTCCGACGCTTGTCGAGCACACAATCAAGCCCGATCTCGTAGCTCCTGGAAACAAGCTCTTTTCGGTCCTCTCAACAGGTTCGACGCTGGCCACGCAGCCTTACTCCGTGCTGGTGCCCGGTCCGTGGGGATTGCCCGCGAGCTACCTGGTGCTGAGCGGAACAAGTATGGCGGCCGCGGTAACCTCGGGGTCCGCCGCAGCAGTTCTGGCGAACGAGGATTTGACGCCTGACCAGGTGAAGGCGCGACTGATGAAGACCGCGTACAAATTGTCCAGAACTCCGTCGCAAATCCCGGTATACGATCCCGCTACCCGCCAGACGACGACCTATACGGTTGAAAACGACATGTTTACCGTTGGAGCGGGCTTGCTGGATCTGGGCGCGGCACTCGCGGCGAAGGGCAACCCGAACTTCACAATTCCGGCGAAGGACAATGCCGCATCGCCGGTTGCGGTTCCGAAATTCAATAAAGACGGCAGCGTCTCAGTCAACGTGAAGAACTACCTCGCCGTGTACGGCAAGGACGTGTTTACGGTCTGGGGTTCGGATGCATTTACGGTCTGGGGCTCGGATGCGTTTACGGTCTGGGGTTCGGATGCGTTCACGGTGTGGGGCTCCGATACTGACGCCTTTACGGTCTGGGGTTCGACCGCCGTTTGGGGCAAGGATGCCTTTACGGTCTGGGGTTCGGACGCGTTCACGGTCTGGGGCTCCGATGCGGATGCGTTCACGGTCTGGGGTTCGGATGCGTTTACCGTTTGGGGATCTTCGGGCGCCTTCAATACTCTGTGGAGCCAGGATGCGTTCACGGTATGGGGCTCGGATGCCGATGCATTTACGGTGTGGGGCAGCGGTCCGACAAACTCGGATCCAACCGGAGTCGTCAAATAGGACGCAGCTTAAGCAACGTCAGGGCATTCGATCCGGTATTTCCTCCGGGTCGGATGCCCTTTCGTATTTTGGGATGTATTATCTGAGGCCTTTGCCGGTCAGCCATGAAATCAGGGCGGCGGGATCGTCCGAAATAATCGCATCCGCCCCTTCAGCAGTCAGCTTCGACCAGTCCTCAGGCCGGTTCGCTGTCCACGGTACAACCTGCAACCCCGCCCGATGCGCTCTCGCAATCTTCTCAGCCGTCACAAGATGGAATTCCGGGCTAAGGATATTGGCTTCGAATTCCCGGGCTACTTCGTCCCAATCCCGTTCAGCTTCAAAGAGCGCTGCGCGCCGCACCTGGGGGGCCAGCGAGTGCATCACGCGCAAGGTTCGCGGATCGAAGCTTTGCAGGATGACCCGCGATTCGACTTTGTGGCGCCGCATGCAATCGAGGACCAATCTTGTGAAGTCTTCGGGACCGGGGGTGAGTTCCGGCCGGTCAGCGAAGATTTTAGTTTCCACATTGAACTCGACAGAGTTGCCGCGCCCGAGCTCAAAAACCTGGTCCAGTGTCGGGACCGGAGTGTTGGGAACCGGTATCTGATCGGGAAACTTCGGATTCTGTTTGGACCCGCAGTCGTAGGCGCCAAGTTCGTCAAGCGTGAGTGAGTGAATCGGGATACCCAGGGTTGGGCCGGAACAGATAGTCGGGTTCAGGAGCGGGTCGTGGGAGACGACCGCAACCTTATCCTTTGTAACTGCCACATCGAGTTCGAGCACATCGACACCATGCTCTATCGCGTAGCGAAACGCGGGAAGCGTGTTCTCGGGACGCCGGGCGCGGGCGCCTCTGTGGCCGTGAACCATGATCCTTCGGTTTTGTGCGGAGAGAGTCATAGCGGAGAGTACGGCTGTGAACTCGCGGCGGCTAAGCATCACAAACCTGAGTTTCGCAGGTATAAATTACAGAGCCATGACGCGGCTAATGAACGGTACGGGTCTTGCGGTTCATGTAGTCCATCAGCAGGTATTGGCCAAGCGTCTGAGGCGTGGTGAAATACGCTTTTCCGCGGCATATCTCTGTAACCTTCTGAACGAAGTTGATCAGCCCATAGTCGCTCGCGAGCATAAATGTGTTGATGATGATTCCCTGCTTGCGGCATCGATTCACCTCTTCCAGAGTGCGGCTGATGACAAGGGGGTCGAGACCGAACGCGTTCCGGTACATGCGGCCATCGTCGAGGGTCAGTGCGGAGGGCTTTCCATCCGTAATCATGACGATCTGCTTCATGTCCTTGCGCTCCTGCTGCAGCAGACGCTGGGCAAGAATCAGTCCGTCGCGCGTATTGGTGTAGTACGGGCCCAACCTGGACCCGCGCGAGCTGGCTGATATCCAGTTCCTCGGCTGAATCGTGGAAAAGCACGCAGCGCAGACTGTCGCCGGGATATTGGGTCCGGATCAGATGCGCCAGCGCCATAGCAACCCGCTTGGCCGGCGTGAAGCGATCTTCGCCGTAAAGAATCATGCTGTGACTGCAATCGAGCATGAGTACGGTTGCGCAGGAACTCTGGTACTCACACTGATGGACGTGCAGGTCAGAGTATTCAAGCTGGAGGGGGAGCTTAACACCTTCACGGCGCACGGCGGAAAACAGCGTTTCGCTGATATCGAGGTTCAGCGTGTCGCCGAATTCGTACTGTTTCGAGGAGCCGGATGACTCAATGCCGGTCGCAAGATCACGGGTATCGTGCCGCCCGAAGCTGGATTTGCCGAGTGAGCCGAGAAGATCTTTCAGCGTCTTGAAGCCAAGAAAATCGAGAGATTTGTCCGTTACTTCGAACTTCGCCTGAATGTCGGCGCCTTCAGGCCTGTCGATGGAGATGTGCCCCTCGTCGGCCAGCTTTTGCGCCAGTTTCTCCAGCAGCTGGTTCATTTGCTCCGGCGACATGGCGGCCACTTTCTCCATCATTTCGCGAGCCCGCTCATTTTCAAACAGTTCGCCGCTTTCGAGCGCGCGCCGGATCGCGTCTTTCAGATCTTCGAAGTTATTTTCGTTCCACTCGGAAAACTGGCAGTAGGGATTATTGAAGCCGCTGCCGAGCAGGAAATCGGCGAGCGCCTGCATCAGGTCCTGAGCATCAATGCCGAGATCGTCTCCGTCGTATTTGGAGAACTTAACCCACTTCATGTTAGTTAAACTGACGGCGCTGTTTGGCGCGCGGGTTCTCCCTGGGTTCGTCGGCGTCGGGGGTGGAGCGTTTGCGTTCTTCGGCGGCAAAGCCGCGTTCTTCCGAACGGCTGATCCGGCGGTGAGCGTGCAATCCTTCGAGAATGAACTCGCCCGCCGAAGCGCGCACGGCGTCCGGTTCATTGGCCGAAAGGCCCAGCGCACCGGTCTTTTCCATCAACCCCTGAATGGCATTCAGCTGTGGCACCATCTCGGCGCTACCCACGTCTGCGCCCAACCGCAGCGCCCCGCCAATATCGAACCACTGCACGACCGGCTGCATGTTTACGCCTTCGAAGTAGCGGTCGAAGACTCGCCCGACGGCGGTTCGGATCAACTCGCGGCCAACGACGTCGCCGCCCTTCAACTCGCCCTCGTACTCGAGCTCGATCTTGCCTGTGATGGCCGGGAGCGCGGCGTAAATATCGACGACCCTCGGCACGGCGATATCTTCACCGTTGCGGAGAGCACGGCGCTCGGCATTGGACACGACGTTTTCTGTGACGGAGATGGGCAGGCGCTGCGAGACCCCGGAGCGCTTGTCCACGCGCTTGTCGTCGCGGGCTGAAAAAGCAAGTTGCTCCACGATCTCGACAATGTAGTTCGGAACGCGAACCTCAACCTGGTCGCCGCGGTCGAGCCATGCTTCGGCGCGTGTGATCGCGATGCCGTGGTCAAGGGTTGCGGGATAGTGGGTGCGAATTTCGCTGCCGATCCGGTCTTTCAGCGGGGTGATTATCTTTCCGCGAGCGGTGTAATCTTCGGGATTGGCGGTGAACACCAGCAGCAGGTCGAGCGGCAGGCGCACCGGGTAACCTTTGATCTGAACGTCGCCTTCCTGCATGATGTTGAACAAGCCGACCTGGATTTTGCCGGCGAGATCCGGCAGTTCGTTGATGGCGAAAATACCGCGGTTGGCACGCGGCAGCAGGCCGTAGTGAACGGTCAGTTCATCGGAGATGTTTTGCCCGCGCCCGCGCCGCTTTGATCGGGTCGATGTCGCCGATCATATCGGCGATGGTGACATCGGGCGTGGCCAGCTTTTCGACATAACGATCGTCGCTCGACAGCCACGAGATGGGTGTTGCATCCCCCTGATCGGCAATCAGCAGCCTGCAGCGGCGGCAGATGGGAGTGTACGGGTTGTCGTGAATCTCGCAACCCGAGACGAAGGGCGTTACCGGATCGAGCAGAGTAGTCAGCATCCGGACCAGTCTCGTCTTGGCCTGGCCCCTCAGCCCGAGCAGGATGAAGTTGTGCCGGGAGAGGATTGCGTTCACGACCTGCGGGACGACGGTATCCTCATAGCCGACGATGCCGGGAAAAAGCGGTTCGCCACTCCTGAGTTTTGGGATCAGGTTCGAACGAAGCTCGTCTTTAACGGTACGTCGGGCGAGTCTGTCTTCGGGCCATGCGCTTTGGCGCAATTCACCGAGAGTGCTGGGCAAATCCGAAAGGGATTGGGGCATGGACGGACATCCGGGAAACTGTCCTGATCTTAGCAGGGCAGCAACAATCAATCCGGGTTGAACTCGAAGGTCTCGCCTTCGCAGCGAAAGACAATGTGCCCCCCTGCAAGCGTATGTACTTCATGGGTCAGGGGAATGAAGACGGCGCCATCGGTGGATTGGCCGGGGGCGATGCGAACAGGACCCAGCGCAATGGCGGATGCCGTTGCGGCAGCCTTAAAGCGTGCGGACATTCCAAACGTCATGGCGTTTTGCCGTCGCTGTTCATAGCCGTTCGAGGAGCGCATATTTGGAATTCCGTAGAGCGCGCTTTCGTAAGACGAGACCAGCTTGACCGCATCGGCGTGAGAACCGCGGTCGAGCATCACATCGACAACCTGGTTGGCAGGAAGGGCGGCGAGGGTGACCTCCCCGTGAACATAGGAGAAATCTTCCGGCTTAACCGTCCAATAGATCTGGCTTCCATTGGAGATTGAAACCTGCAGGAGGCCGAAGCCAGCGACGTGATTCGGTAAATGCGTGACGATCACGGTCAGGTTCCTGCGGCTCGCAGTCTGGTACTTGAGACCGTTCGCTTCGTATTCGATCACCTGAGAATGCGCGGACGACGCGCAGGCTATCAAAAAGAACGTGGCCGTGCGGAGGATGCGTCCCGCGGGCAGCATGGGCGGGCTACTTCACTTCCGCAATCACGAACGGGCCCTGACCGGCGGGCAGCTTATCCCAAACAACTTCGGCAGTCTTGATATTTACGGCTACGTAATGCCTGTTCACAGGCGGCTTCGATGCCTGGTATACGCGGACCTGAGCGTTGTCAATTACGGCCCGCGTACGATCCGGGGCGTCGGCTGCGCTCGCTTTGCCTTCGGATTTCAGTTCGATTTCGATAATCCTGATGGTGCGGCCCGAGATATTCTGGCTGGAGTGGATGCCTCCGGCCGGGCTCCACATGACATCGCCCGGCTTCCAGTGCTGATTCTCCTTCTTGCCGTCGGCATGTTTGATTCGGATATCGCCGGGATCGAGATACACCATAACCCGGTTGTTTTTGTGTTCATGCAGCGGTTCCGCCTCATCGACGGGTTTATCGGTTACCATCACCACTCTGACGTATTCGTTATCGAGCGCAGGGGCTGCAACTTGTGCCACCAGACCGAGCGGGAATACACAGAGGAGCACAAAAAGCCGCATGACCGTAGTCTATTACGTTCACCGCCGCCCCCTGCAAGGTAATTCCGCCACATTGCAGCACGTGTTGGCCACAAAAGCATTCTCATCGCCTGAATTCCGGCAGAGCATGGCTACAAAGCCATGAAGAAAACCATTCAGGCGGTTCTGGTGACGGCGTTTGCTGTGTGCGGCTTCAGTGCGGAACACAGCAGTTCAGTTGATGCGGCGGCCGCTGCAGGGAAGGAGCACCTCCAGGCGCGCGAGGACAATGCGCAGGGACGAATCAGCGAGGCTGAAGGACACTATGTGAGAGCGCTCGCACTCTGGGATGACGCCGGTGAGGATTATCTATCGTCGAAGTGCATGACGCTCCTGAACCTGGGTGAGCTTCATCGGGAATTGCAGCGCATGGACGAAGCCGAAAAGGAGTTGACCGAGGCCGTGGCCATTGCGCGCCGCTTCCAGAGCAAGTATCCGCAGCAATACCCCGGCGCGCTCAGCCGGTTGGGCGCCCTGTATAGCCAAACGGGTCGGGAAGAGAGCGGCAGAACGCTGGTAAAGCAGGCAGTTACGATCTTCGAAGGGCTGCGTGACGCAGCGAATGCGGAACTTGCGTATGCGTATAACTCGCTCGGACTGATCGATATCGCGCAAGGTCACCCGGTTAATGGAGAGGTGAAACTAAGGGAAGCGGTCAGGTTATCGCAGCTGGGCGATTCGGGCGATCGCCGTGAGACGCTTGCGTATCAGACGAATCTGGCCCTGGCACTGATTAAGCTCGGCCAGTTTGACCGAGCTGAGACCTTGCTGGTTTATGTTCGCTCCGGCGTGGAGGCCCTTCCGCACGTTCCGCAGCAGTTGCTGGGAACGGTCTTCGCCGAATTGAGTGCAATCGCATTCAGCGCGAATAAGCTCTCGCTGGCGGAAGAATATGCCGGCCAGGAACTCGATGCGATGCGGCGTCAGATTCCCAGCAGTCCGCTCGCAGTGGCACTGGCCAGCGTCAATCTCGGTGTGGTGTACATCTCCGAGGGCCGCGCGAAAGAAGCGGAGGCGATTCTGCCGGACGCGGTGGCGGAGGAGCGCAGGCTGAGGGCGAGCTCAGGGATTCTTGCAAATGCGGTTCGGCGGCTGGCGGAATTGAGAGCGCTTCAGCAGTCGTGGGAGGAATCGAGGGCGCTCTACCGCGAAGCGCTGGAATTGTTCGAAGCGGCCTGGGGGCCTCATAATCCGGAGATCCGTTCGATCTCGCGCGAGTACGCCGCAGTGCGGAAGCGCACCGGCGCAAAGTCGCTCTGAACGGATCGGGACGTTTTTATCGGGATCTGTTCGCGAACGAAACGGGCAGTTGAACGTATAAGACTTACAGTCTGTTTTTGTGCGGAATCCTATTTCACGCCTTTTTGTCGCGAAGGCCGGCGTCCTGTTCGGCGTCTGGACGGCGTACGGGTTGCTTTGTACATGGCAGGCACATTACTGGTACGGCATGGGTCCGAAGCCCATGTCGTGGCTGGATGCATTCCGCTATCAGATGACGTACGCGTGGATCTGGGCGGCTGCTTCGCCCGGGGTGCTGCAAATCGCAAGCCGATTCCGATTCGGACGCGGAAAATGGCGGCATCATCTTCCGGTGCACGCAGCGGCGATTCTTGTGATCGCACCCGGGACGAGGATCGTCTTCGACGCGATCGCGATGCCGCCAATCAGTCCCTTCCACGCATTCACCTGGGCAAAACTCCTGCAAGCGATGCAGGCGGATTTCGACCTGGGTGTGCTGCTCTACTGCCTGGTGGTACTGGTGGAACACGCACTCCTCTACTACCAGCGATATCAGGCCGGGGCGGTGGAGGCTTCCCGTCTGCAGACGCAATTGGTTCAGGCACAAATGCAGGCGCTCAGAATGCAGCTTCACCCGCACTTTCTGTTCAATGCGCTGCACACTGTAGCGGCGCTTGTTCACGAGGACCCGGAGATGGCCGAGATCACGATCACGCGGCTTGGCGATCTGTTGCGGCTGTTCCTTCGAAACAGCACGATCCACGAGGTGCCATTGAGCGAGGAGCTTCACACACTCGACCTGTATCTGGAAATCGAGCAAGCGCGGTTTGAAGATCGGTTGCAGGTGCGTTACGAGGTGCCTGCTTCACTGCGCGGGGCCAGCGTTCCGAACCTTATCCTCCAGCCGCTGGTTGAAAACTCGATCCGGCACGGGCTATCGAAACGGGCGGAGGCGGGCACGGTGTTCATTGCCGCCGAATCTTACGGAGAGTGTCTCGTCTTGCGTATCACGGATAACGGCGCGGGGTTCGCAGAGGACCCGAGTCTGCGGCAGCCGAAAGGAATGGGCCTTGAGATTACGCGCGGGCGGCTGCAGTCGCTCTACGGGCCGCATCAGTCGCTGGTTCTGACAAACCGGCCGGGCGGAGGCGTGGAGGCGCGGCTCACGCTGCCTCTGCGGATGGGTGCAGGAGCTGCGGAGGAGACGGAGAATGAGCATGTCGAAGTTCAGAATACTGATCGTAGACGATGAGCGATTGTCACGCAGGCGCATCCGGAGACTTCTGTCACTGGAACCCGAGTGTGACGTTGCCGGGGAATGTTCCAACGGAGCGGAAGCGGTGACTGCGCTCGAACGTCTTCGTCCCGACATCATGTTTCTGGACGTGCAGATGCCGGAACTGGATGGCTTCCAGGTGATCGAGGCCATCAGGGAATTCAAGCCTCTGGTTATATTTACATCGGCGCACGATGAGTATGCGTTGCGGGCATTTGAGGTGCAGGCGTTCGATTACCTGCTCAAGCCGTTCGACGGGCGAAGATTTCTGGAGTCGCTCCGACGGGCGGAGGCGCGAGTCACGCAGGAGCGCTCAGGGCCATCGGATACGAGGCTATTTAGTCTGTTTGAAAGCATGGTGAAAGCGCGGCGGTCACCCGACCGGATTGCCGTCCGGAATCACGGGCGCGTGCTGTTTCTGAAGCTGGATGAGATCGACTGGATTGAGGCCGCTGACAATTATGTGAGCCTGCATTGCGGGCGTGAAACGCATCTGTTGCGAGAGACGATGAGCGAACTCGAGACGCGGCTGGATCCGGCGCAGTTTTTGCGCGTGCATCGTTCCGCGATCGTCAATCTGGACCGGATCAGAGAACTTCAGCCGTGGTTTCGGGGGGAATACCGGGTGATCCTGCGCGATGGAACGGAGTTGACGCTGACGAAAACGCACAGGGTAAAGCTGGAATCGAAATTACTGGCGGGCGCGGGCTGAAGGACGGGTTTCCCCGTCCTTATTCGACCTGAATCTGCAGTTAGTCAATCAGCTTTGCATCGATTTCGGATCTTATGGTGCGGATAAAATCGTCTATCTGCTGGGGACCGAGATCCGCCTTTCTGCGATGGCGCACAGCCACTTGCCCCGCTTCCGCTTCGCGGCCGCCGATCACCAGCATGTAGGGGATTTTCTGTAGCTGGGCTTCCCGAATTTTAAGATTCACTTTCTCATTACGATCGTCAACGGTGATACGCACGCCGGCGTCCCGAAGCTTACCGGCGACTTCGTTTGCGTAAGCGCTTTGTTTGTCCGTGATGGGCAGGATGGCTGCCTGAACAGGAGCGAGCCAGGTCGGGAAAGCGCCCGCGTAGTGTTCAACCAGAATGCCGAAGAAGCGCTCAACCGAGCCGAACAGCGCACGATGCACCATCAGCGGACGGTGCTTCCTGCCGTCCTCCGCGACGTATTCAAGCTCAAACCGCCGGGGCAACGTGAAGTCAAACTGAACCGTGGAGAGTTGCCAGAGTCGGCCGATCGCGTCGACCAGCTTCATATCGATCTTGGGTCCGTAAAAAGCGGCTTCGTCGGGGATGACGGTGGCGGCGATTCCCAGGCGCTCACAAGCCTTGCGCAGGGCACCTTCCGCGAGTTCCCATTTCTCCGGCTCGCCATCGTACTTCCCGCTGGCGCCGCCATCCCATGTAGAAATCTCAGCTTTGTACTCAGTGAAGCCGAAGGTGTTCAGAGTATCTTTGGCGAAGTCGAGGCAGTTGACGATTTCGTCTTCAATTTGTTCGGGAGTACAGAAGATATGAGCATCGTCCTGAGTGAAGCCGCGCACGCGCAGCAGACCGTGCATAGTGCCGGAGCGTTCATACCGATATACGGTGCCCAGTTCACCCAGGCGCACAGGCAGATCGCGATAGCTGTGCTGGCGATCCGCATAGATCAGAATGTGCCCGGGACAATTCATGGGTTTTAACTGGTATTCGGCATCGTCCAGTTCCATGGGAGTGAACATGTTTTCCGAATAGAAATTCGCGTGACCGGAGGTTTCCCACAGCTGACGGCGCATGACATGCGGCGTGTAGACAAGCGAGTAGCCGCGTTTCAGGTACGCATCGCGCATCCAGTCTTCAAGTTGCTTGCGGACGATGCCGCCTTTGGGATGGAAGAAGATGAGACCCGGACCCGCCAGTTCCTGAATACTGAACAGATCGAGTTCCTGGCCCAGTTTTCGGTGATCGCGTTTCTTTGCTTCCTCGAGCTTGTTCAGGTACTCGTCGAGATCTTTTTTGGTGAACCAGGCAGTTCCGTAGATCCGCTGCAGTTGTTTGTTTTTTTCGTCGCCTTTCCAGTATGCCCCGGCTATGGAAAGCAGCTTGAACGCTTTGATCTTTGAGGTGTCGGGAACATGCGGGCCGCGGCAAAAATCGATGAAGCGCGGACCGAGCGTGTACTCGGAGAATATGTCGTCCGCCTTCTCTTCGATAAGTTCCACCTTCATGGGCTCGTTCATCGCGCGGTATTTCGCGAGACCCTCGGGCTTCGGCGTCATACGCCGGTCGAACGTCAAATTTTGCGACTGCAATTCCCACATCCTGGCTTCGATCTTTTCGAGATCCTGAGGCGTGAATGGCTCTGGACGGTCGAAATCGTAGTAAAAGCCGGTTTCGATCGGCGGTCCCACACCAAGCTTGGTTTCCGGGAAGAGTTCGAGCACCGCGGCGGCACAAAGGTGGGCGGTGGAATGGCGATAGATTTCGAGAGCCTCCGGATCTTTCGCTGTCAGGATTTGAACCGAAGAATCTGCCTCAAGGGGCCGTTTGAGATCGAAAACCTTTCCGTTCACCCTGGCTGCGATAGCGGCTTCGGCGAGGCGAGGACTGATCTTCTGAGCGATGTCAAATGCGCTGGTTCCAACGGGAACCTGCTGGGTGCTGCCGTCCGGCAGAGTGATCTGTAGGCTCATGATGTAGGTTATTCAATCGGAGAAAGCATGCCGGGAGAGATGTTCGTCCGGGAGATATTACTGATCCCCAGCGTACCATTACAGCAGGCCGAAATCGGCAGTGTAAGGTTCCGCACGCGATGTTAGAATCGGGTATTGCGACCCCTGCAGAGCGAGCAAAAACCGGATCCAATTGTCACCATTCACTGCCCTATTCAGGCTCTCAGTGTCTCTCACCGCCACCGCGTTGCCGGTTTGGGGTGGGTTAATCATCAACCCTACGTTTGCGCCTTCAATCGCAAACGACGTTAATTCGGCGGCGATCGAAAGCACCATTAACTCCGCGATCGATATATATCAGGCTTCAATTTTAAATCCGATTACTGTAAACATTACTTTCCAGTCCGGTGCCGGGCTTGGGGATAGTCAATTCACGGATTATGCGGTGAGCTATTCGAGCTTTTATAGTGCACTGCAGTCGCAGGCTCATCTGAGCGCGGACGATATGCTGGCGCTGGCGCGGCTCGCCGCCGATGGCGCCTCCGGAAACCCGGTCAGCGGCTCGGCGAATATCCTGATTAAATCAGCTTTGGGAAAGGCGCTCGGTTATGGACCTTTTCCTTCGGGTCCCGACGGCGTTATCAGCCTGAACACTTCACTTACGTCGCCTGGCAGTCCTGGAAGCTCGGGCACCTATTCTCTTTTGCCGGTGATTGAGCATGAGATCAACGAGATCCTCGGACTGGGTTCCACTCTTGGCGCCGTCACGAACCCGCAATATTCGAGCGATCCATCGCCTGAAGATTTTTTTCGTTTTGACGGAAATAACGGGAGAAGCTTTTCATTTGCGTCCGCGAACGCGTATTTTTCGCTGGACGGAACTACGAATCTGGCGCAGTTTAATAATCCCGATAGTTGTGTGACCTGCGGAGACTATGGCGACTGGGCGGGCGGAAGCGGCACAGTACGCGTTCAGGACGCCTATGCTACGCCCGGGTCCAATCCGGACCTGGGACTTGAACTGCGCGCACTGGATGTCATAGGTTACGACGTTGTTGCGACTCCTGAGCCGGGAACCTTGGTCTTATTCGCGTCCGCGCTCGTGTTTGCATCTGTCTGGCGGACGAAAGTTCGATAGACCCGCATTGTGAGTTGACGTGTAGTCCGCGAGGGCTTAGTATATCCGTAACGGATATAGATGCAGCCGCTGACCGCCCCGGTATTTCACATTCTTCTGGCGTTGTGGGGCGGCGAGCGCCACGGGTACGCGATTATGCAGGAAGTTGCCTCGGAGACGAACAACAGCTTCAAAATGGGTCCGGGGACTTTATACGGAACCCTGAAGCGAATGCTCGATGCAGGATTGGTTGCGGAATGCGGAGAGCGCCCGGACCCTGCTCTGAACGAGGAGCGACGCAGGTACTACAAAATCACGGCCGCGGGTAAGCGGGCTGCCGCGGCTGAAGCCAACCGGCTCGAAGCGCTTGTTCGGTCATCGCGCCGCAAATCCGTTTTGGGGCCGACATGAAGTTCGACGAGCGGGTCTATAGCCTTATTCTGCGTCTTTACCCAAGGCGGTTCCGCATTGATTACGGCGAGCCGATGCGGCAGGCATTCCGGGACAGGTTGCGTGAGCGGCCTCGAAACGTGTGGCGAGACGTTCTGGCGGATTCGATCCGCGCCGTGCCCCGTGCGCATTGGGACGAACTGACTCTGACACATGCCGCTTCCTACCTGTTTTTCGTCGCTGCCATGGCGTTTCTGTATCGGTTCGAAATACATACCGACGACACGGGTGTAGTCGTGTTCTTTATGCTCTCCACAACCTTCCTGCTCGGATGTCTGAATCCGAGGCGTGCGTTCATCTGGGCGCTGGGGCCGCTGTGTGCCCCCGCATCCGACCTGGTGAACGGGGCCCGCGGTCAGGGCACTTCTACCACTGGCGGCTTTTTGCTGCTTTGTGCTTTTGTCACGGCGGTCGGTGTTGCGGGTGCGTATTCCGGAGCATCCTGCCGGAAAGCCTTCGGGAGCAGATGAAAAACGGGACGGATCACTCGTACCGGAGACACTCGATCGGGTCGAGGTTCGCAGCGCGATTCGCCGGATAATAGCCAAAGAACAGTCCGACTCCGACGGACATCAGGACCCCCAAAAACACCCAGAGCGGCGACACAACGGCTGGCACAGCGGGCAGGGCGGTGCGTACCGCGAACGCAATGAACGCGCCCAGTAAGATTCCAACGACTCCACCGATCCCTGAAAGGGCAATCGCTTCGATCAAAAACTGCACGCGAATGTCAGACTTGCGCGCGCCTACCGCCTTGCGGATTCCGATCTCCGCAGTCCGTTCGGTAACGGAGATCAACATAATGTTCATGACTCCGATTCCTCCCACCAGCAGACCGATGGAACTGATGATGCCGGTCAGCAGTACAAGCGCACCTGTGAGCTGATTCCACAGCGTACTGAGGAAGTCGGGCGAGGATATCTCAAAGTCGTCCTCGCCATGATGCGGCACGTGCCGTTTGCGGCGCATGGCCTCTTCGATCTGGTCATGAACCGCATCGAGGTTAATCTCGGGGACACCCGCAACTGCGATAAAACGCTCCTTAATCTCAGGGAAGTTTTTGCGGAAGTTGCTAAGGGGAATAGCCGCGAACTGATCGACGCCGAAGTTCGAAAACAGCCCCTGGTCAGGTTCAAAGACGCCGACGATATCGTAGGACCGGCCGTTGAGTCTCACCTGCTTGCCGACCGGGTCTATATTCGGAAAGAGCGAGTCGGCAATGGCGCGGCCGATCACCAGTACGTTGCGCGAATGTTCCTCATCGAACTCAGTGATGAAACGGCCCTGTCCCACGGCGAACAGCGGGAAAGTCTTAACGTAGTCGGATTGCACGCCACGGAGGATAAAGCGTTCCACGTGCTGATCGTTAAAGCGCATCTCGTCAGCCTGCTGATCGAAGTTGATTCGGTTTGCGAAAACGGTCGCGTAAGATACGCCGGGGCAGGCCTGCTCGAGAAATGCCGCATCGTCGTCCTGCAGGTAGCGGCGGCTCCGGTACTTTTCGGGCAATCGGCTCGCGTTCTGACCCACGGGGAAGCGGGTGAGGATCAGAGTTCTGGAGCCGAGCCGTGAAACTCTTTCTTTGATAACGCCATCGAGGCCGTCAATGATCGAGGCGACGGAGATAACGGACGTCACTCCAACTACGATCCCGAGGATGGTCAGGGCGGAACGCATCTTGCGCTCTCTGAGGGTGTCCAGCGCGATCGTCAGATTTTCTGTAAGCTCGCCCCTTCTCACCCGGTCTCCTTCCGCAGCGCGGTGACAGGGTCGAGCCGGGCCGCTTTGCGCGCAGGGTAAATGCCAAAGAACAGCCCGATACCTGAGCTAAGGATAACCCCCAGCATTGCGACCCAAGGTTTTACCGTCGCTGGAAACGACGTAAAGGTGCGCAGCCCAAGTGCGCAGGTAAAACCGATTCCGATCCCTGCAACACCGCCGATAATGCAGAGTATAAGACTCTCACTGAGGAACTGGCTCAGAACGTCTGACTGAGTAGCGCCAAGAGCCCTGCGAACGCCGATTTCGCGGGTCCGCTCAGTGACACTTACGAGCATCACGTTCATGATGACTATTCCGCCTACGATGGCCGATATCGAACTCACCATCACAAATACGGCAAAGAAGGAACCGCTGATGCTCTGCCACAAAGAGATGTAGCTTTGCGCAGTGCCTATGAAAAATGAATCCTCCTTGCCCGGCAGCGTCGTGGCGGCGGGTGCGCAGTATGGTCCGGATCTCGTCTTGCGCGGCATTGAAGGGCTTGTCGCCGCCTGATGCTTTCACTTCCAGGGTCAGACTGGTTCGTGTCCCGCGAATTTTGAGGTACGTAAGCATCGGGACGATGACGAAATTATCCTGATCCTGTCCAAGCACCGAGCCAAGTTTTTCAAAAGTGCCGACGACGGTGAACTCCTGGCTTCCGGTCCGAATAGTCCGCCCGATAGGATTCTCGCCGGGGAAAAACAGGTCGGTCAGGGATGCGCCGATCAGGCATATGTAAGCGGCGTGGCGGTCTTCAGATTCGGTAAAGTAGCGGCCGGCGTCAAGCGTTCGCGTGTCGATATCAACCATGTCAGGCGTGTAGCCGTAGATTGTGGTGTCGTCCGCCTGTTTATTGCCGCGCTGGACGGACAGCGTGCCGCTGGCCGATGCTCCCACAGATTCGCACGACTGGCAAAGTTCCGCGACTGCTGCGTAGTCCGGGTACTCTATGTTCTTGTTCTTGAGCGCCTTCACAACGACCGTGAAATCGACCACTGCGAACGGAGTTTTCGCCACCCTGAAGACATTTGTTCCAAGGTTCGCAATCTTCTGCTCAACAAACGTGTTGGCGCCCTGCACCAGGGTCATGACCGTAACCAGCGTTGCCACGCCCATGGTGAGGCCGACCGCCGTTAAAGAAGCGCGGAGCTTGTGGGAGCGCAGTGCGTCCGCTGCCAAAGCGATGTTGTCGCGAACACTTACCATGAAGTTCTTTGAGACAGTTAGCGCCTGTAGTGCGCGCTCAGTCTTTCAGAATAGGCGACCCAAGCGGGATGAGTGTTCTCCTGAAGGTAGAGTTGGTGACCTCAGCGAAGGATACATAAAGCGCGTCCAGTCCGGTGATGAGGCCGACATAGCCTCCTGCTGTGTGCCAGGACGGTCCCATCCCGAGATCGCCGCCGGCTAACAGAAAGAACGTAATCCAGAGCAGGAGGAAAACGCTCCAGACAGCTTTGCTCGACCGAAAGGTCGGAATCCACATATAGAGAGTGAAGACCCCCCACATCAACAGGGTGACGCCGACAGCGCTTGCGGCCGGAGGTTTTAGCCATCCTGCGCCGACTGTCCAGAGGAGAAATGCATACCACCACCAAAAGAGCCCGTACGAGGTGAATGCCACGGTCCCGAACGTGTTTCCATTGCGGAATTCGAGGACACCCGCGATGATCTGGCCGACGCCGCCGTAGGCGAACGCGAGAGGTACAACAACCGCAAGCAGGGACGAACTATCTCCGCTAAGAAGACCCGCATTAATCGTACTCAGAACCACTGTAGTCAGGCCAAAACCGGCCAGGCCGAGAGGACCTGGGTTTGCTGCTGGCGTCAGTGCCTGATCGGGCATTTTGGGCTTCCTCTCCGGTGCGAGTGTTTCGGGAAGGTAATGGTATCAGACCCGCGTGGCATTCGTGTAGGCTCCGTCCCGTATAGACTTGAACGCATGGGTATTATGTTCGGCGCGCTGTTCGGGGGCGCCCTTTGGTTTACGATCCGGTTTATCGTGATGGGTTTTTATACGGTTGACCAGAACGAGCGAGCCGTGAAAACCAGTTTTGGACGGGCGCAGCGTCTTCCAGGCGGGACGACCACGCTTGACGATCCGATTTCCGAATATCTGCGGCCGGAAGAACGTGAACGGTATAAGTACCCGCAGGTAAGGGTAATTCTGCCTGGCGGTCCTTATTTCAAAGCGCCCTGGGAGCGTGTCTATAAGGTTTCCATCGCCACCATGACAGTGAACATGGCGCAGGATCTGGAAGACCCTGGCGCAAATCAGGGAGGGACCCGCCTCGAAGCCGTCACGAAAGATCAACTGAATACCGGCCTCACGGGTCAGATTCGCTACCGGGTCAGCGAGAGCAACTTATACGCATACCTCTTCGGAATCAAGAAGCCTTTCGTCCATGTTATGGGCTACTTCGTTTCCATCCTGCGTCAGCGAATCGCGAATTTCGAAGCGCCCCCTGACCCCCTGATGGCCGGGTCGGGCGAAGCTACCGGCGTTTCTATCAATGATCTGCGCAAGAACCTGCGGGATCTGAATGAATATGTGGATCATGAGTGCCGCTCCGCGCCGGCGCGCTATGGAGTTGTGTTTGACGCTTCGCTGATCACGGCGATCGATCCACCGCCTGAAGTGGAATCGGCGCTGGCTGCGATCAATACGGCCCACAATCAGGTGTCGAGTGACATCAGCCTGGCACAGGCGGCGGCGAACCAGAAGGTGGTCCAGTCGAAGAGGGCGGTTGAGATTGAAACCCTGAAGGCGCAGGCGGAGATGCAGCCGATCCAGTCGCTCGCGCAGGAACTGATGGAACTCCACAGAAGCGCGCCCGCAACGCTGACAGCGTACCTGCGCAACGTGCGCATGGCGTTGCTCGACAAGGCCCAGCAGATCTACCTGGAGGTAAGCCGGTGAACAGCTTTCTGATCGCAACGCTGGCAGTCTTTCTCGGCGCCTTTCTGGTCGAGACGATACTCAACGGCCTGGCGAGGTTCTTCGGCCTTTTTGCAGTTGTGAATGAGGGAACCTGCAGGGTCTATGTTCTTTTCGGCAAAGTGATCGGAATCCTCAACGAACCCGGCCTGCACATCCTTCCCGCGAAAATCGGACCGGCGGCGCTGATCGTGAATCTGCTCGGCAACTGTTATGTCCTCGATATGCGGCTCGATCAGGAATATCTGCGCAGCGAGGCGCTGAACTCCGAGGAAGGCGCGCCAATGGGAGTTGGCATCTGGTACGAGATGTGGATCAGCGATCCCGTCGCATACCTGTTCAAGAATACCGATCCGCGCGGTTCGTTGCGCGCCAACGTCAGCAACTCCGCAGTGCGCTGCCTGAGTAACATGCCGCTCGCCGAAATGCTCGGCACACGGCACATGATGAGTCAGTCCGTTCGCGCCGAGGTCTCGGCAAAGTCGCAGGAATGGGGTTATAAGATCGGGTCGGTTTATATCCGCAAGGTACACTTTCGCGATATCGGAATGATCCGGCAGATTGAAGAGAAGGTTGTGAACCGATTACGGCAGGTCACTTCCGCGATTCGCCAGACCGGCGCGAACCAGGTAAGCGTAATTACCAGTTCGGCTGAACGCGAGGCGGCTGTGGAATTCGCCCGGGCAGCGGTAATTCGCCCCGCGACGCTGGGCCAGGTGATACGCGAAGTTGCAGCCGTGCCAGAAGTAAGTGAGGCGCTGTTTCAGATTCTTGAGACGCAAAGGATGCTGGCCGGTTCAGGACGTTTGGTGCTGCTGCCCGCCGGCGGACACGGGCGCCTGATTTCCGATTTGTTGTCGGCCACGAATGAACCGGCCCGCCTCTTGGCTGGGCCTCAGCCGAATCAGCCAAAGCAGACTTAGGCCGGCGAATCTGCGATCTTTGGGACGGCGGCGGAGTTGATATCGCTGTTGTCGAGTATCGGCTTCGGGAATCCGTGCCGTGCTATTTGAATCATTGCGAGGCCGATCTTTTCCGTTGTTGTAATCAGCTTAGGTGACAGGCTTTGAATGAGCGGTGTGAAGCCAGCCATGATCGCGTACAGCGTCCGATAAAGCCGCGTTCGCGAGGTGATCCCGTGAAGAGGCTGGATAAAACCAGGTCGAAAGGCATATACGGCGTGGAACGGAAGGGCGCGAATTAAATTCTCGGTTTCGCCTTTCACACGCGCCCACATAAGCTTCGAGCGGCCCGTGCTGTCGGCCCCCTGTCCCGACACAAAGATGAAAGTCATCGCCGGGTTCGCCTTGACGAGTGTCCCGGCCGCGGCGACCGCGATGTCCCGGGTTATGGCCTTGTATGCCTGCTCCGACATCCCAAGTGACGCAACTCCGAGACAAAAGAAGCATGCATCGAAGCCGTCGATCTCAGATGCGATGTCCGAATAGTCGAAAAGGTTCTCACGCACAATCTGCTGTAGCTTCGGGTCCCTCTGCGAAGGCGCGCGCCGTCCTATGCTCAGCACCTGTTCGACGCCCGGGTCAAGCAGGCACTCGCGAAGCACGCCCTGGCCGACCATTCCTGTAGCGCCGAACAGAATAACCCGCATCCGGCTCTTATGGTATCTGCGTCCGACTCGCGACAATAGGAAGCACCACCTTCAATGGCTTCCGAAATCAGGTCGATGCTCCGCATTGCAGCCCCTCTGGCACTGGCCGAACTCGGCTGGATGGCGATGTCTGTTGTCGACAACATCATGGTGGGCCGCCTTCCTGACAGTGCTGTAGCTATTGGCGCCGCAAGTCTCGGAAGCGCCTTTTTCTATGTGTTCGCGATCTTCGGCATCGGCCTGATGTCGGGTGTCGACACGCTGGTGTCGCAGGCCTTCGGAGCAAATGACTGGCCCGAGGCACGGCGTTCGCTCATATCGGGCCTTGGACTCGCGGCAGTTCTCGCGCCCATCCTCGCAGCGTTTGTTCTGGCCGCCATTCCGCTAATGTCGATCATCGGAGTGGCGCCGGTGGTCCGGGAGCAAGCGGTTGGTTTCACCAGGACACTCGTCTGGAGCCTCCCGCTTCTGCTGCTGTACACAACCTTGCGGCGCTATCTTCAAGGCCTTCATCACGTGCGTCCAGTCATGTTCGCCCTGGTCACCTCGAACGCGATCAACGTACTGGGCAACTGGATTCTGATCTACGGACACTGGGGTGCTCCTGCGCTTGGGATTCGCGGCTCAGCGCTTTCCACGGTGATTGCTCGTGTGTACCTCGCGGGCATGATGCTCATAGCCGTCCTTCGCCACGATCCGGCCGTTTTTCGAGGACTGAGGCCTGACGTGTTCCATTCGCTCCGGCTGCTCCGTCTCGGCCTGCCCGCTGCTGCCACGATCGCGCTGGAAGTCGGGGTGTTTAACACCGCAACTGCGCTCGCAGGTAAGCTCGGCCCCATCGATATCGCGGCCCATACCATTGCGCTCAATGCGGCGGCGGTCTCTTACATGGTGCCGCTTGGCATTGGGTCTGCTGCCGCTGTTTCGGTTGGAAAAGCGATCGGGGCAGGCGACCGCGCTGCCGCGGCGCGCGCAGGCTGGACCGCGATTGCGATTGCGCTCGCCTTCGAGGTATTTGCCGCGGCGGCCTTCCTCCTCTTTCCAAGGCAAATCGCATCGGTCTACACACACGATCCGCAGGTGATCGCCCTTGCGGTTACGTTGTTCCTGGTTGCCGCCGTCTTTCAGTTGTTCGACGGTATGCAGACGGTCGCAACCGGGGCTCTGCGCGGTCTTGGGAATACCCGTACTCCGATGGTTTGGAATCTGGTTGGCTACTGGGTCATAGGGCTGCCCCTTGGGTGCTGGCTCTGCTTCTCAATGGGGTGGGGAACGGTTGGGCTTTGGGACGGTCTGTGCGCCGCGCTGGTACTGATCGGCCTCGGCCTGATGGCTGTATGGAAACGGCAATTCACGCCGTAGCAGACTCAGATACCCAGCAATTGCTCAATCCGGCACTGAAGAATTACTATATCCGGTGAATCCTGCATCGCCCGGTAGTATCGCGCCTGAAAATCGGCTCCTTTCTCGCGCGGCCGCATCGTCTCCCGGGCCTGATTCACCAGCGACTGCGCGAGTGTTTCATCGGCTTGGCTCTTAGGTGAAAGCGCCTCGTCGATATTGACCACCAGGGTCGATATCTGCTTCAGCCAGGCAAAGTGCGGGTCTTCCAGAACCAGTCTGAGGAAAACTCCTGGACCGCCTATCGCTCCATGCGTCTTCTCATAGGACAGGCGCTCCCGGTCGAGAAGCGTTTTGTGCTGGTCGAGCAGTAAATCCCGAAGCTGCCCGAGAAGGTGACGCGTTTCCGCAGTGATGGTGTCAGAGGGCACTGGTATGGACCTCGAAAACGAGTACGCGGGTAGGCACGCGTCCATTTTATCTGACTGGATCTGCCTCGCGACCGGCGTCCCCGCCGCCCGCCAGGATGCTTTTGACTGCATTTAATGGGCTGTGAAAACGCGAGTCACACGGAAATCCAAAATATTTTCGCGAATTGAATCAAATGTTTACAAGGAATCCACGCAAATGCCGAACGGGACTTTTCTCCGTTGCTTGGTAGTTTTTGTTCAGGAAGTCTGAGCGCGTGAGGCGCCGGGGAGAGCAAATGGAGACGGGGATTGCACGGGAGGAACTGAGGGCGGCGGTGACATGCGCGGCAAACGCGATTGTGTCAAAGGTCAAGGAGGGTTCCTTCACGGCGCCCGACCTGGCCGCCCTGTTGAAGCTGTTACAGATCGACAAAGAGACTCAGGAGGAAAGTGTCAAGCACGTTACGGCGCAGTGGATCGAACCATGGGAATCGAAGTCATCGAACGACGAATAAACTACAGCGCTTTACCCAGCCAGCGAAAGTTTCATAAGTCGTCGGCGAGGTTCAAGGGGTTTTCGGGACCTATCGGTTCCGGCAAGAGCCAGGCCTTATGTCAGGAAGCGATTCGGATGGCATATCTAAACCCCGGCCGAACGGGTCTGGTGGGAGCGCCCACCTATCCTATGCTGCGGGATTCAACGCTCGCGTCGTTAACTGAGGTGCTGTACGAGAACGAGATTCCGTTCGAACTGAACAAGGCCGATTTTGTTTTAACGCTGAGCGATACGCGTTCAAGAATCCTGCTTCGCGCTGTGGATGAATTTGAAAGGCTGCGCGGGACTAACCTGGCGTGGTTCGGAATCGATGAGCTGAGTTATACGCATGAGGGCGCATGGCTGAGGCTGGAAGGCCGGCTTCGCGATCCGAAGGCGACCAGACGCTGCGGCTTCGCGGTATGGACACCCAAGGGCTTCGACTGGGTCTACCGAAAGTTTATTCAAAAGGCGGTAAAAGGCTATGAGACGGTTCTTGCCAAGCCGTATGAAAACCGCTTCCTGCTCGATCAGGTTCCGGACTTTTATGACCGGCTGAAGGACAGCTATGACGAGAACTTCTTTCGGCAGGAAGTTCTGGGCGACTACCTTAATTCGAAAGGTGGCCTGGTGTATTCCGGTTTCGCCCGAGAGGCGAACGTGAAGCCACTGGCGTTCGATCCGTCAAGGCCTGTTTACTGGGCGGTCGACTTCAATGTCGATCCGATGTCGTCGGTTGTAGTGCAGGAACTCGGCGGAGATTTTTGCGTACTGGATGAGATCGTCCTGCGCAGAGCGACGACCGAAGAGGCGTGTCTGGAATTCGAAAAGCGGTTCGGAGCACCGCGCGCCGGAGTAGTCGTCTTCGGCGATGCATCCGGAGCTGCCATGCAGACTACGGGATTATCCGATCATCAGGTGATCCGGGAGTTCTTTCGCGCTCGTAACGCGAAGGTGTCGTACCGAATACCTGCGGCGAACCCCGCCGTCAGGGCGCGTGTGATGGCAGTAAACAGCAGGCTGAAAAACGCCGACGGTTATGTTCGGATGTTTATCGATCCGAAGTGCAGGGAACTGATAGCGGATTTCGAAGAGGTCTCCTACAAGGAGGATTCGACGCAAATCGATAAGGATAAGGACCGGCGGCGCACGCACCTTTCGGATGCGCTCGGGTATCTCATCGCGGAGCAAAGCAGGGGAGGGCCGAATGGCGAACAGGGGAGACGATTGTTATGAATTCACACATTGAGCAGGAACATCCGGATTATTCGTCGAAAGCCCGCATGTGGAAGCGCTATCGGCATCTGTACGCCGGAGGCGAGGAGTTCCGGCAGCACGCGGGCGAGTATCTCGTGCGAAGGCAGAAAGAGCCGCTCGAGGTCTATCAGGAGCGATTGACACGCGTGTTCTACGAGAACTATCTCGGGTCGATCGTCGACTGGTACATGGCGACTCTGGTTCGCAAAGAACCGGTGCTGGAATTCGAAGGCCCGGCTGAAAGCGCCATCTCCTTTATGGATGCCTTCGTCGGCAACTGCGATCTTCGCGGCGGGACACTGACTCAGTTTTATAAAGAGCAGCTCACCGAGGCGCTGGTCTGCGGCAAGTCTTACATTGTGGTTGACTTCCCGAAGTCAGAGGCGCCGCTCCATACCCGTGCTGAAGAGGATGCATCCGGCCGCAGCCGGGCCTACCTTGTCGGATACACCGCCGACGAGGTTATCAACTGGAGCTACGATGCCGGCGGGCAGATGGAATGGGTGGTGATCAGGACGTCCTGTCTCAAGCAGGACAGCGTCAAGTCTTTCGGCTGGAAGCGTGAGACCCGCTGGATCTACTACGACCGCGAGAATTACGAAATTTACGAGGAACGGAACAGCAAGACCGAACTGGTCGATTCCGGCAAGCACGGCTTTGCCGGCATCGGCCGCGTGCCGGTCTTCGAACTGCGGGTCAGCGAAGGCCTGTGGCTGACCAACAAGGCGGCATTGCTGCAGCTTGAGCATTTCAACAAGTCGAATGCGCTCGGTTGGGCTCTGACAATGGGACTGTTCGCGATGCCGGTTATCTTTTCCGATCGCGAATTCAATCAGGTGACCGGCGAAAGCTACTACGTCCAGCTCGGTACTCAGGACCGCTTTGGATGGACAGAGCCGGAAGGCAAGGTGTTTCAGATTGCGCAGGATAACCTTGGGCGCCTGAAGGATGAGATCTACCGCGTTTCATATCTCATGCAGCAGGCCGGAGACGGCGGCGGCTCGAAACAGTCCGGCCTCAGTAAGCAGTGGGATTTCAGTGTTACGCAGGAAATTCTGAGTGCTTATGGTGACGTGATGAAAGACTCCATGCGCAACGTTCTGAATGCGATTGCCGCGGCCCGCCAGGATGGCATGAAGATCGATGTCACGGGCGTGGATGAGTTCGACATATCGAACTTCGCTTCTGAAGCGGCGGATGCGCAGAGCCTGCTCGGCCTGGGCATCGAATCGCCCACTCTCAAGAAGCAGGTGTTTAAGAGAATTGCACTAAAGTATCTGAGCGATGCCCGGCAGGAGATCAAGAACAGGATCTCGACCGAGATCGATTCGATGACCGAAACAACCGGTGGGCAGCCTGTCCCGCCGGCAATTTGACAAGGCTGACCAAAAGGGGGACATGAGTGGAAGGACCAATGGACGTACAGTCGATCGTGCAGCAGGCGATCGATGAATACATGCGTAAAGACAGTGCAAGGCGGGAGCCGGCATATAAGACCGAGCTGCAGGAAGAACGTCGCCGGCGGGAGCAGCTCGAAAAGCGGATGAACGAACTGGTGGAAGAAAACAAGCGCAGCCGGGCAATGGCGGATGAAGCGCAGCGTAACTCTTCTATCCGGGCAGAACTGCAGAAGCTCGGGGTTACGAAAGTAGACCTCGCCTTCAAAGCAGTGCAGGATGATATCGTTCGGACCGAGGATGGCCGTCTGATGGCCCGCGGTGACAACGGCGAGCAGTCGGTTGGCGAATATCTGTCAGCCTTCGTCCGGGAGAATCCGGAGTTTCTGCCCGCCCGGATCGCCGGGGGCACGGGCATGACCGGCACCCAGAAGGCTTCGGCGCCGGCATCGAACAATGCCGTCGATCTGGATAAGATCGGCCCGTCGATGAGCAAAGAAGAACTTGATCGCGTGCGGCAGGAAATCCTGCGCGTCGCCTCACAGTCGCTTCGCTAAACAAGTTCCGTTTCAGGATCGGGTGGACAGAGCCGTTGCTTTGTCTGCCTGTGTGCATGGCCGTAGAGTTCAACCGAAGGAGCCGCGAAACCGGCTCCTTTTCTTTATGGCGTAACAAAACAAGAGGAAAGGGAGAGAAATGCCAGCAATTACGTCAGCAAATTTAGCCAACGCGATCGTCAAGTTAGTAGCGGCGGATGCGTTGCCCGCGTTGGTCGGAAACCTCGTTATGGGTAACCTGGTCAATCGGGACTATGAGCCCACTTTGGCTCAGGCGGGCGACACGGTCAATGTGCCGATCGCGCCGCAGCTCGTCGCCAACAATCTCGCGGAAGGCGGGTCAGTCTCGCCGCAGAATCCGAATCTCGGTAACGCGCAGATCGTATTGAACACCCATGCGGAAGCAACGTTCCTGATTCCGGATGTCACCAAGGTGCTCGCGGTCCCGGACCTGCTGAAGGTCTACATGCAGCCCGCCGTGGTGGCCATCGCGGAAAAGATCGAGTCCGACCTGCTGAACCTGTATGCCGGGTTCACCGCTAACTCGCCTCTCGGCGCAGCGGGTACGCCGGTTACGGAAGCGATTCTGGATGCGGCCGAAACTTCGCTGTTCCAGGCGAAGGTGCCTTCGAGCGAACCGAAGTATCTGGTGGTTGACAGCGCGACGTATTCCGCGATGCGCCAGATTCCTCGCTTCAGCGAGTTCCACACCTGCGGTGAAGCCGGTCTTCGCACGATGATCGACGGCACCATCGGCAAGATCAAAGATTTCTTCGTGTTCAGATCCCAGTACGTGCCGAAGACCGGCAGTTCTCCGCTGAATACTCACAATCTCGCCTTCGCAAAGAATGCTATCGGTCTGGTGGTTCGCCGCCTTCCGCAGCCCCTGCCCGGCACCGGCGCCATCGCCGAATACGCCGAGTTCGGCAACTTCGGCATGCGCGTCACCATGAGCTATCAGCCGAACACGTTGTCTCAGCAGTTCACCGTTGACGTGCTCTACGGTTGCGCTGTGCTTCGCAACAACTTTGCCGTTCAGGTGAACAGCTAGACGAGTGTCTTTCCCGGGAAGCCGGCGGCGGGTGTCCGGCTTCGCCGGGCTCATGCGGTTTAGCCGCGATCCTGTTCAATCGGAGCAAAGAGTCAGGATGCCGGCCTCCGGTTTACCGGGAGTCGTTCGAAACAAGGACAGGTCTCCATATGGCCTGTCCATTTTTATAAAGGAGAATCCATGGATTTACGAACCTACTACCAAAAGATTCGCGACGCAGAAGCTCAGCTCACCGGGAAGGATGTCGTGGTGATCAGTGAAGTGACTGCCGAGGGCGGCAAGCCGGGGATTGCGACCGAAGTTCCCCGCGCCGTCGCTGCCAAGCTGATCGCCGAAGGACGAGCCAGAGTTGCCAGCGACGAGGAATCGCTCGAGTTCTATGACAAGGCGATCGCTGCGCGCGAAAAGTTTGACCATGAAGAGGCCGCCAGGCGCGTTCACGTCATGGTGATCCCGAAAGAGAGGGCCTGAAAATGGCTCTGTTCGCAGACGGGCCATCTGTCACGATTGACGATCTGACGGACGAAGATTGCGGGCTTCTCGACGTTGCGCAGACCTGCGGCATCAATGTGTCCACTAAACTGCGGCTGGCCCATGAAGAGATTGCAACAGATCTCCAGCTCTGGCTCAGTCGGCCGCGCCCCACTCTCGAGATGATCTGGGGCCCGGTCCTTCGCATAGGACAAGTGGTGGCCACCGCGGAGCTAAAGCGCTGGGAGCGGATGCAGGCATTGGCGCTGGTCTACCGTGATGCATATTTCAGCCAGTTGGCTGACCGGTATCAGGCGAAATGGGACGAATATGCCGCTCTCACCAGAGCCGCCTTCGACCGCTTTCTCTCGAGCGGGGTAGGTCTGGTAAGCGATCCCGTCGTTAGGGCGGGTCTGCCTGTTTTGGGAACTATTCCGGGCCCGCAAAACGGCGGATTGTTTTACGCGTCAATCGCCTGGGTCAATGCCGCGGGACAGGAAGGTGCATCGTCCGACGCCTCCTCGATGTCAGTGTCAGACGGCACGCTCATGACGGTTTCAGCCGCCAGCGCGCCTTCCAACGCAGTCGGCTTCAATGTGTATGCAGGGCCGAATCTCGCCACCCTGTTCATGCAGAACAACGTGGCGCTTCCTATCGGCGGCAGCTTCACATACGTTCCGGGCGCCGTCACCCAGGGCCGAACGGCAGGAGTCGGTCAGCCGCCTGACTTCATGCGTCCGTTGCGGCGCACCTTGTTACGCGGTTGAAATCTTGCGATTCAAAATGCAGCGCGGCTAAGACTCCGCGCTCAACAGGAGAAAACGATGCCGGGACTAACCGGAGACTTGACAGACGCGCTGCTTCTCAAATTGAGGTCGGCGGGCGATGGAGTGAGCGTTCGTGTAGGAGCAATCCAGTCGGCGGATAGCGATACCGCCGGCGCGCCGGGCATTCGCGTTGTGCTTGCTTTGAACGCGACGGTCGATATCAGCGAAAAAGCCGGGCATGCGCAGTATCCCGCACTGCTGGTGTATTGCGACAAGCTGAGCAACTCCATGAAAGAAAAGTTCAGGCAATTCTCCGGGAAGGCCCACATGGTGGTTGAGGTAAGGCATTCGCAGGACCGCCTGGACGGGCTGGAAGCAAACACCCAGCTTTACGTGGACGCCGTCTGCGCGCTTCTCGACGATGCGCGCGGCGACTGGGGCGGCGGAGCCTTCTACGCCGGTGGTTATGAGGTCGCCTACGAACAGATTGCACGGGGCGGGAAGAATTTCTTACAGCGGGCAAAGGTTGGTTTTGACGTGGAGGTCTCGAAATAAAAATGGCATACATTGCATCGAACGCGAATCGTTGGTACTGCGTGAAAGAAGCGTCATACGGTCAGATACCGGCGCTCACCGCTGCCAACCGGATACCGGCTGTCAATCTGACCGCTCAGCAGAAGCGCGAAAAGAGTGAGCGCAGGGATAAGACCGGCGGCCGCACATGGGCGGGGATGCCGGTGGGGATGCGTCGGCAGACGTCCTTTGGACTGACTACCTACATGAGGGACTGGGCCGACCTTACACAGCTTCCGTCCCATGGTCCTTTGTTTGAAGCGGCGCTTGGCGCCGCGGGCGTTTTGTGGCATGGGGGAACGCCGGGACCAGGTAGTTCGGTTTACAACATCAGCTTTACCGCGCCGCACAATCTGTCGCCCGGTCAGGCTGTCACCAGCGGCGGCGAGATTCGTTTCGTAGCAGGGGTGGCCGATCCCCACACCGTCGTTCTGAATGCACCTTTCTCGGCTGCGCCCGTAGTGGGCCTGCCGCTCTCAGGCACCGCAACCTACTCGCTTGCGGAGCAACTGCCGAGCGTGAGCCTCTTCGATTATTGGGATCCCTCGAGCGCCGTTCAGCGCGTTCTCACCGGGGCCGCTGTCGACAGCATGACAGCGAAGCTGAACGGTGATTTTCATGAGTTTGAGTTCAAAGGAATGGCGCAGGACTTAGTCGATAGCGCATCCTTTGTGACGGGGCAGGGAGGAGCCACAGCGTACCCGGCGGAACCTGCCCCGTCAGATTTTTCCTATTCACCCGTTCCCGGGAACCTGGGGCAAGTGTGGCTTGGAGTCATCCCGAACAACTTCTTCACGGTGTCGAGTGCTTCCATTCAAATCAAAAACAACGTGGAAATGCGCAACAAAGAGTTCGGATCCACGCTGCCCCAGGGCATTTCAGCGGGAACCCGGGAGGTGTTGCTGACGCTCGAACTATTCGGCCAGGACGATCAGGCGACCACCGCGCTTTATCAGGCGGCGCGTGCGCAGGATCCCATCAGTGTCATGTTCCAGATGGGCCAGATCGGCGGCCAGCTTATGGGTATCTATCTGAAGAGCCTGGTTCCTGACGTGCCGGAGTTCGATGACTCCGACAAGCGCCTGAAATGGCGCTTCCGCGACACTCGTGCGCAGGGTACCGTGAACGACGAAATCGTTGTCGCCTTCGGGTAACGCCATGACGACACTCGACTGGCAGAGCGACAAAATTGTGCATTCCGAGGCCTTCCCCGGAGTCACCATGGTTATCGGCAAGATGACGTTTGGGCGACGTCTCGAGCTGATGCGGCGCGTGCGGAGCATGGCTGCGCGCGCCGATTTTTTTGACGCCGGACACGATGAGAAGAACCGCATGGAGGCAAGCCTGCTCGGCGGGGAAATCGACCGGCTCTACATCGAATGGGGGCTGCGGGAAATCCGCGGCCTCCACCTGGATGGCGACGTTGCAACGCCCTCGGCGCTCATCGACTGCGGGCCCGAAGAGCTGGTTGCCGAAGCCCTTTCCGCTATCAAAGCTGAATGCGGACTCACTGAGACAGAAAGAAAAAACTAACAATCGCTTTCCACTTCCAGTTCTCAAACCGGGCCGGGTGGGATTGCGAGAGCTGCAGGAGACACGGTCTGGAGAAAAAGCGGCGCTGCGGGTTTCTGCCGCCGGGCGAACGCGGACCCGTCACGACGGTCTGGGGCCGCAAGCAGGTGCAGTCCGACGAATGCCCCACGTCTCTCATAACGGGCGAAAGCCTCGGCCTGCTCGAAGAGTTCTTTGTGCGGCGGCGGCTTGGAATCGCGGAGTCGCTCGAAACCGAAGCACGCAAAATCGACGCGTTTTTAATATTGCGGGATCAGATGGAACGGGAAGAAAACCATGGCACAGCACAGCATTGAAGAAGTATTTCGGGCCATTGCGCCGTCACGGCGGCGCGGGATTCCGAATCCAGGCACTATTTCGGATGGCTTTACTGGCAGCGGCGCAAGCTCTTCGCTGTCGCAGGTGGGTCAGGAGATCGCTCAGCTTCGCTCGGCCTATGAGCAGCAGCGGGATCTGATTACAGCCAACACTCAGGCCGTTCAGAACAACACCTCCGCCAAGGGCAGCTCGGCTGCGAGCACGATCGGCCATGTCGCATCCGGTCTGTTCGGAGGCGCGCTCGGCTTTCTCTCGCCTGTCGTGACGGGCCTTCTCGGATTGTTCAAGGGAGGCAGCTCAGCCCCCGCCGCTTTGCCGGTCTATACGCCGCCGCCTCCTGTTGCGCTCGATGGCATACTGCGCGCCCCGGCGGCTCCGGATACGACCGCGCAGGGCAGCGCCGCTTCCGTAACTGCCGCGCCGGCCGGCGGCAGTCCCGCGCAATCCGCCTATTCTCCGCAAATCACCGTGAACGTAAGCGCAATGGACAGTCAGTCGTTTATGGATCGTAGTTCCGACATCGCCAACGCAGTACGTGAAGCTATGCTGAACAACCACCCGATCAACGGCGTGGTCACGGACCTCTGATATGCCGGCCTTTCCATTTTTAAAATCCGGCGCCATCACGCAATACCCTTCGCAGCAGTCGACTCGCTTTCGAAGTGAGTCGGTCGAGTTTCTCGATGGCAGCCGCCAGCGCTACAGTCTGTACGGCTCAGGGTTGCGCCGCTGGCAAATTGCGCTCACCTTGCTTGACGATGCTGAACTGAACGCCGTCGTCGCCTTCGTCGCGGCGCAGGGAAGCACCGCCTTCGCGTTTACCGACCCCGCCTCCGGCCAGAGCATCGCCAAGTGCGTGATCTCGGGCGATGCCGCGCAATGGACAGGCAAAGGTGAGATGCAGGGCGAGGCGCAACTTGTTATCGAGGAGCTTTCATGAACTGGTTTCCGCAGATTGGGTCCGGATCGGTCGCGCAGTTCCCCTTGAGCGTCTCTCGCCAGTGGCGGGCGATTCGCAATGAGTTGGAATCCGGCGAGCAGATTTTGTTTCCCGACCCCGCGGCCACCCGGATACAGTGGAATCTACCGTTCAAAGACCTGAATGATTCCGAAACCGCGGCCCTGACCGGCTTGTTTTCGGCATGCCGAGGTTCGTACGGTCAATTTGGTTTTATCGATCCGCTCGCGAATTTGCTGGGGTGGACCGCCGATCTATCTAAACCGGACTGGCAGGCCGGCTTGATCTCCGCTACCCCTGGCGCGGTCGATCCCACCGGTGCCTCAGGCGCATGGACGCTGACAAACGGGGCCGCCGGTGACCAGCAGCTGACGCAAACGCTGGCAGTACCTGGCGAATATACATCGTGTTTCAGCCTTTGGGTACGCTCCGCATCGGGTGGGTCGGTGCTTTTGCAGAGGGATTCCGTTCAAATCCGAATCGCTCTGACCGCGGTCTGGAAGCGGGTGTTTGTCAGCGGAGCGGGAGCCGCCGGAGCCACGAATGCCACGTACTCAATCGGTCTCGGCGCAGCGCAGTCTGTCCAGATCTACGCACCTCAGGTGGAGGCGCAGCCTTACCCGTCGCAATACAAAGAGACGGCGGCGGCGAGCGGGATCTACGAAGAAACGTGGTTTGCGGAAGATGAACTCAAAGTAATCGCAACGGCGCCGGGGCTCTTCTCCTGCGACGTCAAACTTTTATCCAGGGTGTAACGAAAATGCAAAGCGTATTCACAGCTAAAGAACAGCTTCAAAGCGATACACCTGTCTTATTATTCGATTGCACGCTTGCCGATGGCACTACGCAGCGGTGGAGCAGTCGCACGTTCACCTTCAACAACGCCGCTTACGAACCGCGGATACTGCGTCACAGCGTCTTTGAAGCTCAACTCGCTTCTGAGACGCAGATCGGAGGTTCGCCCAGACTAACATTCGAACTGGCGAACGCCGATTCGCGCCTGTCTGAAATCGAGCAGGAAACAGGCTTCAAAGGTTCGAAGCTGATAGTCCGCGTGGTGTTCGCCGACGTCACTTCAGCCACGGCAACCAGCGATCCCGCCATCGTGTTCAGCGGCCTCATGAACCCGCCCGACCAGATCACCGAGAATTCCTTTCGCCTGAGTGCAATGAACCGCATGTCCGCGCAGCGGAGCGTTGTGCCCGAAGTTCGCGTGCAGCGCATGTGCCCGTGGCGTTTCCCGGCGAATGCGGCTCAGCGCCTCGAAGCCGTCGATGGCGGCTCGCGCGGGAAGTACTCGCCGTTTTATCGCTGCGGGTATTCGGCCGATCAGGCAAACGGTGTTGGCAGCCTCAACGGCCTCAATGTGTTTACCGATTGTGCCCGCACGCGTTCCGATTGCCAGCAGCGCGGAATGTTCAGCACCGATTCTCACGGACGCGCCACTGCCCGCTTCGGAGGCATCGAATTTGTACCGCCAACGATCCTCGTCCGTGGCTCGGGGCAAAAAGATTATTCTCTTTCTGCCGTACAGGACAATCAGGCGCGTTATAACGACTTTGTCCCTCTCGTCTACGGCACCCAATGGCACGCGCCAGACGTGGTCTTCTCGCGTAACGACGGCAATCTTACGCGGATGGAGGTCCTGCTCGGCATGGGAGAAATTCAGGGCATTCTTAAGCTCCTCGTTAACAGCGTCGAAATCCCTCAGGGTGTTAACGGCCTGAACATGACAGCGACGGGTTGGTACAACATCATCAGCCACGGCGCGCGTCAGGGGCAGACGGACGGCAACTTCGCGGACGCGCACGGCAATCCACTGGGCGATCCCTACGGCAGCATGGCTTATGTCTCCGTCGTGGTCCCGAACCGGATCAATAACGGAACCAGTACTCCGACCGTTCAGGTTTTGATGCAGGGCATGAAGCTCTTGCAGTTCGATGCTTCCGGCAACTCTCTCGGAGAATCCTTTTCAGATAATCCGGCTTGGGTCTTGCTCGATGTCCTGCGCCGAAGCGGCTACTCACTCGATGAGATAGACCCGGTCAGTTTCGCCACGGCCGCCTCCTATGCGGGCGGCAGCATCACTGTAAGTGACCCGGTCGGAGGACAGGTTCAGATTGAGCGTTTCCAGTGCAATTTCGCTCTCAAGAGCCGCCGCAGCGCCGGTGAAGTGATCCGTTCCATTCGCAATGCATCGCGGGTTTATCTGGTTCTCAACAGTGCCGGTCAACTCGCAGCGCGCGTCGAAAATACCTTTGCTCTGCAGCAGCATTCGAAGCCCGCAAACAGCAACGCGGTCAGTCCGTTCAGCGGTGGCTGGGCGGCTTACGAATTCGATGCCGGTTCCATTGCCCGCAAAGGCAATGGCAGTTCCAGCGTCACGCTCAGCACAAAAAATGCGCAGGATACCCCGAACCGGCTCTCCGTCGAATTTCAGGACGCCTTCAACCAATACCAGCAGGATAGTCTTTCGGTCACTGACGCCGACGATGCCGACCTGTGCGGTCAGGAGATTGCCGCAACGTGGGACGGCATAGGGATCTCGACCTTCAATCAGGCAACGCGTATGCTCGTCCTTGCGCTCAACCGGGCCGTCGAAGGCAATCAGTTTATAGAGTTCGAGACCAGCGTGAAAGCACTGGGTCTGATGCCGGGCGATCTGATCACCGTCACCTATCTCAAGGAAAATCTCAACCGCACGCCTTTCCGCATTCTCAGGATTTCCCCCGGCCAGAACTTCAGAACCGCGGTGATCTCGGCCCAGTTTCATAACGATGCCTGGTATTCGGACACAGTCACCGGGATCGTTGGCGGACGCGGCTGGCAATCGGGCCGTGGTTCAAGCCTCCCTGCGCCGGTAGGCGGAACGGTCACCGATTCCTCTGGCATGCCGCAGTTAGGAATCCACGAATCGGAGGTCCTTGGCAGTGATGGCTCTTCGAGCGTGGAACTGGACATTGCTTTCACGGCGCCTTCGGGCACTCGCGGCGGTCTGAGTAGTCCGCTGCTTGGCCTCTCAGCTGTGGTCACATCCGGAGCCGGCACGCTCGCGTCCGGTGTTAACTACTTCTACGCAATAAGCGCGGTGGATGGGACAGGCGGTGAGAGCCCGCTGTCGTTCGTCGCGCAGGCGACAACATCCGCCGGAGCCAACACGAATTCCGTTCTCCTGAATGGAATAGCGCTTCCGGTTGGTGCAGCGAGCTTCCATGTCTATCGCGGTAATACGCCGCGCAGGCTCTACCGCATCGCATCGAGTCAGCCGCCTGCCACTTCATTCACGGACAACGGCTTGCCACCGCAGGCTGTTCTGCCACCCGATCCCCAGTTCGATCACGTGAACATCTATTGGAGATGGGAGTTCATACCGGAGACCCCTGCCACTACGAACTCCTCAACAGTGTTGGGAAACTCAGCCTTGCAGTTGATCCCGGACAAGTACATTTCGGCGATTGTACGTATCACGCGCGGAACCGGAGCCGGTCAGGAGCGCAGCATCGCAACGAATGCCGCCACCACTGTCACAGTCAACAGCCCCTGGAGTCCGGTACCCGACGCCACCAGTGTCTTCGTTGTCTCCGAGAGTTCCTGGCGCTTCGGCGCCAAAGGCAGCGCCAGCCCTATCCCGATCACAGTTGCCGAGCGAATCGGCGCCGGGATTCAGGTTTGTGCGCGCGCGGCAAATGTCGCGGACGATGAAGCCGAATATGACCTGTCTCCGCTCACGCGCTGGGTTGTCGGTCAGTCCGGCGGACTGGCTGCGGATTCGGATGTTCCTCCTGCCCCCTTATTCGGACTGACCGTTTCCCCGTCACGCGGAGGCGCGCTCGATCTCAGCGCGATTGCATTCACAAACCTTGTGAACACCCGAAGCATCGTGGCCGGTACCTACCGGTTTCACTATTGGGATGAACTCGGGTCCATCCCGGTTCTGACGCTCGCTGCGCCGGTGCTGACAGGAGACACAACCGTCCGGTTCAACGCTCCCCCGGTTACCGGCGTCCTGCTGCAGTTGGACAGCGAAATAATGCTGACCGGGAGTACCGATCAAACCGGCAACACCTCTGTCACCAGAGGCATGCATTCCACAGCCGCGCAGGCGCACGCATCCACGAGCACCGCTTACCAGCTGAAAGAGAAAATCGCGATTGTGCCGTTCGTAAAGGGTTTCTTCGGCAATCCCGCAAGCGGCGACTGGAAATATAGCCTGTCGTTGCCGAACGCCAGAATCGCCAGTGTCGAACTCTACATGACGAATGCGCTCGGCGACGGTCCCGCCGGCGTCAATTCTTATACGACCACCAACGACGGCGGACTAAGGTCGCTCGGTGGCGGCCAGTTCACATTTCAAATCAGCGGATATCTTGCGATTCAGACCGGGGCCGCGCCTGACGTGGTGGTGGATGCCGACCGCTCCGTATGGCAGATTTACGCTGTCTTGCGGTCCGCCTTCCGCGGGCGCGGGCGTCACCCTGCAGTTGAACCTGAATGGCTCTGCTTACGCGACGCTCCAGTTCGCTCCGGGCGCCTCGACCTCCAATCTTGTTGACGGCTTCGGGCTGCCACCCTCTGCATGCGGGCGACTTGCTTAGCCTCGACGTCGCAGGCGTCGGAACCGCGAATCCCGGCAGCGACCTGACGGTGGTCGTGCGCCTGTAGGCCGCTACACTGGAGAGTTGCTGCTGGTTCAAAACGTTTCGAAGCGCTACCGGCTCTACAAAGCTCCTTTTGACCGCATCCGGGAGCTGAATCCTTTCCGGAATGCTCCCCTGCACAGCGATTTTTGGGCCCTGCGCGATATCTCTTTCAGCGTGGAAAGAGGCGAGGTGGTCAGTCTCGTCGGCCCGAACGGCTGTGGCAAGAGCACCCTGCTTCAGGTCATCAGCGGAATCCTGCCACCCACCACCGGACGCGTCGTGACCCGCGGCCGTATCGCCGCCCTGCTGGAACTCGGCGCCGGCTTTAACCCGGAATTCACCGGCCGCGAGAACGTCTTCATCAACGGCGAAATCATGGGCATCAGCCGCGCTGAGATGGAGCGGAATCTGCCCCTGATCGAGGCCTTCGCCGAAATCGGCGAATTCATCCACCGCCCGGTCAAAGAATATTCGAGCGGCATGTACGTCCGGCTGGCATTTTCGACCGCCATCCACGTCAATCCCGACATTCTCATCGTCGACGAAGCGCTCGCGGTCGGCGACGCCGTCTTCGCCAACCGCTGCATCCGCAAGTTCGAAGAACTGCGCGAAAAGAAGACCACCGTCCTGTTCGTATCCCACGATCTTGGCCTGGTCAAACAGCTCTCGAACCGCGCCATATTTCTGCTCGACGGCCGCATCCAGGCCGAAGGCGAGCCCAAGCACGTCATCGACAAATACATCGGGCTCGTCCTGGAGCGGCAGAAAGCCTTCGACAACAACGACAAACGCTCCAACCTGGTTTCAAGCAACCGGCACGGCGACGGATCGAGCGAAATTCTCGCAGTTGAACTGCTCGACGAATCCGGTCACGACTGTCGCGTCATCACGAGCGGCGAGCGCATCACCATCCGCATCCGCACCGTCTTCAATCACCACCCCGCCGAACCGATGGTCGGCATCCTCATCCGCAACCGAATCGGCATGGATATCTACGGAACCAACACGCAGATCGAGCAGATCGACCTCGGCGTCTTCGAGCCCCGGCGAAGAACTCGATATCGATTTCACTTTCGAATGCTGGCTGACCCCGCATCAGTACACCATCACGGTCGCCACACAATACCTCGACGGCTCCAGCCACGACTGGCTCGATGACGTCATCACCTTCGATGTCCTCTCAAATCGCCAGGCCGCTGGCGTGACAGACCTCCGCGCTTCCGTGAAGTGGCGCAAGCCGGATCGCGCTATTCTCGAAACGCATGGATCTCGCACGTATTCAGGAAGCTCTGCGCCGGGAAAATCTTGACGGCTGGTTGTTCTTCGATCACCATGAGCGCGACCCCCTCGCCTACCGAGTTCTTGGCCTCCCCGCCGGACTCCACGTCACCCGCCGCTGGTATTACCTGATCCCCGCCCACGGAGAACCCATCGGCATCGTCCACCGGATCGAGGCCGGCGTCATCGAACGCCTGCCCGGAGAGAAGCTTCCTTACTCCAGTTGGCAGGAACAACACGCTCGCCTCGCGCAAATCCTCAAGGGCAAGCAGCGAGTCGCCATGCAGTACTCCCCGCTGTGCGCCGTTCCGTACGTCGCCATGGTCGATGCCGGAACCATTGAACTGATTCGAAGCTTCGGGGTCGAAGTCGTTACATCCGCCGAACTGATCCAGGAATTCGAAGCCTGTCTGACCGACGAGCAGTTCCCGACTCACCTCGCAGCCGGGCGACTGATCGATCGCATCCGCGAAGGCGCATTCCGGCTCATTCGTGAAAAGCTGGCCTCAGGCGTGGACGAAATCACAGTGCGCGACTGGATCCTCGACCGACTTCCGCGAAGAAGGCCTGCTCACCGACCACGGACCCATCGTCGCCGTAAACGCCCACGCCGGCGATCCGCACTTACGAACCCACGCCCTGAAACGAACGTCTCCATAAAACAGGGCGATCTGGTGCTCCTCGACATGTGGGCCAAATTCGACCGCCCGGGTTCCGTCTTCTACGACATCACATGGACCGGCGTCGTGCGGCACCGTTCCTGACCGAATCCGCGAATGTGTTCGACATCGTGCGGGACGCGCGCGACCGCGCCATTGACAAACGTGATCCGAACCGTCGAGTCAGGAACGGAACTGCGCGGCTTCGAAGTCGATGACGCCGCCCGCGACCACATCCGCTCGAAAGGCTTCGCGGACCAGTTCGTCCACCGCACCGGGCACTCCATCGGCGAACAGGTCCACGGAACCGGCGCCAACATGGACAACCTTGAAACTCACGACGACCGCCGCATCCTTCCCGGCTCGCTCTTTTCGATTGAGCCCGGCATCTACCTGCCCGATTTCGGTATCCGCTCCGAAGTGAACGTCTTCGTCGGCCACGGCGGCCGCGCACTCGTAACCGGCGAAGTGCAGCGCGAACTCGTTACGGATTGATAACCAGGTCCCGGGCTCGCAGAAAAACATCGTCGAGCATCGCCTGCGTCAGTTTCCCGGTTGATGTGTTCTGCTGGCTCGGATGATAGGAGCACAGCAGCATCGGCTGCACGTCCGGGTACAGAACGTTATGGCCGAACGGAAACGCCGACTCCGCCGCATTCCGAGCGTCCGTCAGATAAGTCTCCATCGCGATCCGGCCCAGCACCACGACTACCTTCGTATTCCTGAGCAGCACGCAAGCTCCCGCTCAAAGAACCGCCGGCAATTCAGCAATTCCTCAGGCATCGGCTTGTTGTCCGGCGGCGCGCAATGAGCCGACGCCGTCATCCACGCGTCCCGCAGTTCCAGCCCGTCGTTCGCGCTCACGCTCCCGGGCTGAGAGGCAAAACCGGCCCGGTATAACGACCGGTACAGGAACTCACCGGAACGGTCGCCCGTGAACATACGTCCAGTACGATTAGCACCGTGAGCGCCAGGCGCAAGACCGAGATCAGCAACCTGGCCATCCGATCGCCGAAGGACGGAACCGGCTTTCCCCAGTACTGTCCAGTCCAGATACGCGCGGCGTTTCACGTCAGCCATTTCTCTGCGAATGCCTGATCAGGCGCGGACAGCGCGTACACGCAACTATCTCACGGTTCAGAATGGCAAGTGAATCGCTGCTCCGGTTGTTACAATTCACGCGATGAGTACACCTTTCCGGATGGATGGAAAAACGGCGCTGGTCACCGGCGGAGCAAGCGGCATCGGCGAACAGACTGTCCGCGTTTTTGCGGCGCGCTGGCGCCAACGTCATTATTGTCGATATCGATCGAAGCGAAGGCCGCAAAACTCGCCGCCGAACTTCCCGGCGCCTCATTCAGGATCTTCGACATTACTGACGAATCCGCCGCCCGCGACGGAATTGCCGGAATCGAAAAGCTCGACATCCTCATCAACAACGCCGGAATCGGTCTGGTTGGCGGCGTCGAAGAAACCGAGGCCGACGATTTCGACCGCATCTTTCGCGTGAACGTCCGCGGGCTGTATCTGGTGACAAAGTTCTGTTTACCACTGCTTCGGGCCTCGAAAGGTTCCATTGTGAACATTGGGTCTGTCGCCGGGTTGGTAGGGGTAAAGAAAACGGTTTGCGTATTGCGGTACAAAGGGCGCTGTGGTTGCCATGACCCGTCAGCTAGCGGTGGATTACCCGACCGAAATTCGTGTCAACTGCATTGCTCCGGGCACCGTGGATACGCCATTTGTCGAAGGCTACCTCGAAAAGTACCATAAACATGAAAAAGAGAAGATGCGGGCCGAACTGAACCAGCGGCAGCCTGTGGGCAGGTTGGGCAAACCCGACGAAATCGCCTGGCTCGCGCTTTACCTTTGTTCCGACCAGGCGGCGTTCGTAAACGGCGCCGTTTGGCCAATCGACGGCGGCTGGACAGCGGCTTAATAAAATTATGTTGCACCCTGACGAAAAATTGAGATTGACCAATGGCGCGGAAAGATACAAAATAGTTGTTCCGGCTGCTCCCCGGATTCTGCAGTCCGTTTTGGCTCCCTCAGGCTTTCTGTCTTCCGCGTCAAAGGTGTTCATGCAACGGTATAACTCTCTGTTTGCAGGGTTTGTCACCTGTGCCCTTGTCATCGGGCTGACAAGTGGCGGCGTGCTCGGCCGCGACAACACATCATAAGAAAAAAGCTGCGTCGTCGAAGTCCGCGTCCCGCAAGTCTCGTAAAACCGCTTCGACTGCCGATGCTCCGGCCGGCGTTACCAGAGCGGGGCTTCCCGCGGCAGGCGCAAGCCGGTCTGGGTTCAGACCTGGGACGAGCCGACTTATAAGGATTCGACCAGTGGCGACAAGACAGAGGGCGATGACCCTGAGATCCGCAAGGCTGCGGTAGAAGCTCTGGGCCCCTACAACGGCTCGGTCGTTGTGGCAGATCCGAACACCGGCCGCGTTCTCACCATGGTCAACCAGCAATTGGCGCTCGGCGGCGGCTTCCAGCCTTGCTCCACCGTCAAGGTTTCGGTTGCACTCGCGGCGCTCCGTGAAGGCCTGGTGGAACACACCAGCCCCGTCCGGTTCTCCAGCAAGAGGGCGGACGATCTGACCGACGCCATCGCCTATTCCAACAACTTCTATTTCGCAAACCTCGGTATCAAACTCGGCTATGAGCGCGTAAATTACTATGCGCATCTGTTTGGTTACGGCGAAAAAGCCGGCCTGAACATTGAAGGCGAGCATCCCGGCTACTTCCCGCCCGCGCCTCCCAAAAATGGCGGCATGGGAATGCTGACCAGCTTTGGCGAAGAAATTTCCCAGACGCCCCTCGAACTCGCGGCCTTAATCAGCGCGATCGCGAATGGTGGCACTCTTTACTGGCTGCAGTACCCTCAATCTCCGGATGACCTGAAAAACTTCAAGCCTGAAGTGAAGCGTCACCTCGATATTGGCAAGCTGATTACCGACATCAAGCCGGGCATGAAAGGCGCCGTCGATTTCGGCACCGCCCGCCGCGCCAAACAGGATGACGAAATTCTCGGCAAGACCGGCACTTGCAGTGAAGGCCGAACCCATCTCGGTTGGTTTGGCTCCTTCAACGAAAGCCACGGACGCAAACTGGTCGTCGTTGTGCTGCTGACCGGAGGACGCCCCTCCATCGGCCCCATGGCCTCCGGCGTTGCGGGTGACGTTTACCGGCGCCTCGCCTCTGAGAACTTCTTCAAAACCTCAAGCCCGATGACTCAGGCTTCGCTGCTGCCAACCCTGCACTAAGCGGCTTGGCGCTTCAGCAAGGGCTGCACGTATTTCATCACCGTACCGGCGACAATCCTGGTCCCCTCAACGGTAGGATGCAGCCCGTCCCCCTGCGTGAGTTCAGGGTGACCGCCCACCCCTTCTAAAAAGAACGGGATTCGTACCAGTTTGTACTGCTTCGCCAGGTCCACGAAAATCTGTTCGAACGAATGGATATATTCGGGCCCGTAATTCCGGGGCAGCGTCATTCCCGCCAGCACAACCCTGACATTTGCCTTCTGCAGCGCCTCAATGATCTTCGCGAGGTTCTGCTTCGTCGATGCAACCGGTAAGCCGCGCAGCCCGTCATTTGCTCCGAACTCAAGGATGACAATCGAGGGTTTCACCGCAAGAACGGTCGGCAGCCGTTCCACCCCGTCCGTGGTGGTGTCTCCGCTAACCCCCAGGTTCACCACCCGATACCGGTAACCTGCCGCATCGATCAGATGCTGCAGAACGTCAGGGTATGACTTGCCGGTCTCGAGCCCGAACCCCGCCGAAAGGCTGTCCCCGTAAGCCGCTATCACGGGACGAGTATCGGCCGCGTAAACGCCTGTCGCCAAAAGGAACGCCGCGAAAATGAATTTCAGTGACACTGCCATAATCATGACAGACGTATCCAAGGTGCCCGCCATTTCGCCCGCCATCATAGAAGTCATAAATCTCACCAGAACCATTCAGACTCCCACGCACCGGGTCGAGATCCTTCGGGGTATTAACATCGCCATCCCGAAAGGCCAGTTCGCGGCGATCATGGGTCCCTCCGGCAGCGGCAAGAGCACTCTGCTCGGCCTTCTTGCCGGCCTCGACAACGCCACCGGCGGTCAGGTCCTGCTCGATGGGGTGGACATCACCGGGCTTTCGGAAGACCGCATGGCCGAAGTGCGCGGGCGCAAAATCGGCTTCGTTTTCCAGTCCTTCCAGCTGATCCCCACCCTCACCGCCGAGGAAAACGTGCTCCTGCCCGCCGAACTTGCCGGCGCCGGGCCCGAAGTTACACGCCGTGCCAAAGAACTCCTCACGCGCGTCGGACTCGCCGACCGGCTCGATCACTATCCCGTCCAGCTTTCAGGTGGAGAGCAACAGCGCGTCGCTCTCGCGCGTGCTTTCATCACCAGACCGCCCATTCTGCTCGCCGATGAACCGACGGGCAACCTGGACGGCAAAACCGGTCAGCAGGTGCTCGAACTCTTACTCGAACTCAACCGGGGGGAAGGCGCAACTCTGGTTCTCGTCACGCATGACGCCGCACTCGCCGCCCATGCCGACCGCGTAATCACCCTTCGCGACGGCCTCATCCTCACGGACGTAATGGCGAATGCATAAGCCTTCCCCGTACCGCACGGCCGCGAAGATCGCCTGGAGAGAAACCCGCGCCTCCTCCGGACGATTTCTCTTCGTCATCCTTGCCGTCGCCGCGGGTGTGGGAGCGCTGACCGGCGTTCGGGGATTCTCCCGCGCCTTCCACACCATCCTGCAGCGCGACGCCCGCAGTTTCATGGCGGCCGATCTCACCATCCGTACCTTTCAGGTCGCCACCCCCCAGCAAACCGCCGTCATGGACGGGCTCGCATCCGCAGGGCATTCAGCGCACCCAGGTCACTGAAACCCTGACCATGGCCTCGCCCTCCGGAAGCGCAACTCCGCTTCTCATCTCCATCAAAGCCGTCGATCCCAACCGCTACCCGTTCTATGGCACGGTCAAGTTCAATCCCCCGCAGGATATTAGAACCGCCCTCAACGGCGATTCAGTGGCGGTTGACGACGGCGTCCTTCTCCGCCTGCGCGAAAAGGTCGGCGACACGGTCCGCATCGGCGGCCTTCCCTTCCGCATCTCCGCCGAAATCACCAATGAACCGGACCGCATGACCGGCAGGCTCAACGTAGGCCCCCGCGTGATGATCTCCCGGGCCAGCCTCGAAAAAACCGGTCTCTTAATCCCCGGCAGCCGCGCCGCCGAGCGCTTCCTCTTCCGGGTTCCCCCAACCATTAAGATCCTCGACGTCCGCAATCGCCTGAAGTCTGTCTTCCGCGAAGGCCTCATCGCCGATTACACCGAAGCTCACCCCCTCATCGAACAGGGACTCCGCCAGTCCACAACCTTTCTGTCGCTCGTCAGCCTGGTTGCACTCGTCATCGGCTCGCTTGGCGTTGCCACAGCCATTCAGGCGCATCTGCAGCAGAAGATGGATTCCATTGCCATCATGAAATGCCTCGGCGCGCGTTCCGCCCAGGTTCTCCGGATTTACATCCTCCAGACCTTAGGTCTCGGCATCGTCGGAAGCCTCGCCGGCATTGCGCTCGGCAGCTTAATCCAGACTCGTCTTTCCGATCTTCCTTGAGCACTATTTCAAAATCGCCGCGATCCCGCGCTTCGACGCGCTCTCCGCCCTGCAGGGCCTGCTGGTCGGCGTGCTCACTGTTCTTCTGTTCACAATTCCACCGCTGCTTGGCATCCGTTACATCCGGCCCGCGCTGATCTTCCGCCGCGAAATGGCCGCGCCGCAGCAAACGTGGGGCGAATGGTGGAAGCGCACCGGAGCCTCCGTTATCTCCGCTGTCCTGATCCTCTGTTTCGTCGGAGGCATCGCCGCATGGCTGAGCGACAGCGCGCAAACGGGCAACTACTTCGCCGTTGCCATTGCCGTCGCAATGCTTGCACTCGGAGCCGTTGCCTGGCTTCTGCTGCGCGGGCTCCGCTTCGTGAGCCGCCATCTTCCCAGACGCGCCGGCCCCATCCTGCGCCAGGGCATTGCCAATCTCTACCGGCCCGGCAATCACGCCGGTGCCGCTGTCATGGCCCTCGGCGTCGGCGTCATGTTTACCGTAACCATCTGGATTGTGCAGCGCGGCCTGCTCCAGGACATCGTTCGAACCGCCCCGCCGGGCATGCCGAACGTCTACCTGCTCGACATCACCGCCTCAAACCGTGACGCCGTTTACGATCTGCTCACCAAACAGCAGGGCCTTCTCGGCAAGCCGGAAATGCTCGGCGCCGTCTCCGCCCAGATGCAGTCCATCGACGGCGTGCCGGTCCAGCGCGAAAGGATGCAGGGCTTCGCGCGCCGCTATTCGCGAACCGTTACGGTCTCCACCACTCCCTCGAAACCGCAGTTCACAGAGGTTCTCTCGGGCGCGTGGTGGAAGGCCGGCGAAAACCCTGCCACACCCGAACTCTCGGTCGCAGAAGCCGCCGCCAAGGTCCTCAAAATCCATGTTGGCTCCGTCATCGTCTGGACCACCCCGCAGCGCACATGGACCTCGCGCGTAGTCTCCATCCACAAGAGCGAGTCCGTCCGGCTCACCGCGCGCATCGAGTTCTTCTTCACCCCAGGCGCCCTCGACGGCCTGCCCGCCATTTACTACGGAGGAATTCGTGCAGCGCCCAATTCGGTCCCTGGCATTCAGAAAAACGTGTACGATCGCTTCCCCACCATAACGGTCGTCAACATGGCCGACGTTCTCGCCACCATTCAGTCCATCGTCGACCAGATCTCCCTGGTGGTTCGCTTCATCTCATTCTTCTCGATCCTGGCGGGCGCGGTGATCCTCGCCTCCAGCGTCGCGGGAACGCGATTCCGCCGTGTCCGCGAAGTCGTCATTCTCAAAACCCTCGGTGCTACGCGCCGCCGCATCGGCGAAATTTTCTCGGTCGAATTCTTTGTGATCGGCACAGTTGCCGGTCTCATGGGAGGCTTGCTCGCCGGAGGGTTCGCATGGCTCGTTCTGAACCGCCTGCTGCGCGCCGACGCCCGGCCCGACGTTATCCCGATGCTGGTCGCCGTCGCCGGAACCGCCATCCTCGCCATGATCACCGGATGGGCCGCCAGCTACCGAACTCTGGGCCAAAAACCGCTTGAGATCCTGAGGGACGAATGAAGTTCGTGCTGCTGCTTCTGGCTGCGACTGCCCTGCATTTCGATATCGCGGACCAGCGCGGCAAGCACGCCTCCGGCATCGCCATCGAACCCTCGACGCCGGACGCCGATGGCTGGTGCAATCTGATAATTTCTAAATCGAAACGGCCTTTCCTGATCGTCTGGCCTTTCGATGCCAAAGCAAAACTGCCGGACGGGCCCGAGCCGGTTCCCGCAATCGTTCTGGACACCTCCGACACCAGGCCCATTACGGACCCGAAGACCATCGCCGCGCTTGCCGCCGGTCAATTGCTCGGCAATAAGCCGCCCGTGCTCTTCGATGCCGCGGCTCTCGTATCTTCACAAGATCCATTCGCCAAAGGTGTCGGCTTCCTCTATGCAAAAAAGCCGGCCGATGCTCTCGATCCGCTAAGCCGGGCTTTGCGCGATCGCGAACGGCAACTCACGCGCGTCCCCTCAGAGATCTACGCCGCAGCCATGCTTTACGGACACGCACTACTCGGCGCGAATAAATTCGACGATGCCGCTGTAGCCTTTCTGAAAGCTCTCAACCAGCGCCCGTTCGATGCCGACGCGCACAGGCTCCGTGCTGAAGCGCTGATCAAAGCCGGCAAGCCCGAAGCCGCCGGTCACTAATCCGCTATACAGCTGCCGCGGCGACTGCGGATTGATACTCTTCGTAGCCGCCGCGGAAGTCCTCGATCCTGCCATCCGCAATGCGCCAGATCCGCGTCGCAGTTTCTTCGAGCAGATCGTGATCGTGCGTCACCAGGAACAGCGTCCCGTCGATACTTCTGCAGCGCAAAATTCAGAGCGTTGATCGATTCCAGATCCAGATGGTTGGTAGGTTCATCCAGCGCCAGAACGTTCGGCTTCTGCAGCATCAGCTTACAGAAAATCAGCCGCGCCGCCTCGCCGCCCGAGAGCGCCTCTGTCGGCTTCATCGCTTCATCCCGCTGCAAACAGCATCTGCCCCAGCAAGCCGCGCAGTTCTTCGTTCCCCGCCGTCGGATCCACCTGCTGCAGCCAGTCGAGAATCGTCATGCCGGGCTTGATACGTCTGCCGGTGATCCTGCGGCGAAATACCCGATCGCGACCTCGTGGCCCCACTCCACTACGCCGCCGTCCACCAGAAACGGCCTGTCGTTCGCCGCCGGGCGCATTCGCCAGCAGTGACCGCAACAGCGTCGTCTTACCGGCGCCGTTGCGCCCCAGAATCCCGACCTTCTCCCCGCGCGCCACGCTGGCCGTGAAATTCGGCACAACCTGGTGATCGCCGTAAGCCTTCGAGAGCCCCTTCACTTCCAGCGCATGACGCCCCGAAGGCCGCTTCATCTCGAAACGAATAAACGGGCGTGCGATATTCGAACGCGCCAGATCGCTGGTCTGAAGCCGCTCCACTTCCTTCTTCCGCGACGTCACCTGGCTCGACCGCGTACCGGCCGAAAACCGCGCGATGAATTCGTTCAGTTGCTCGATCTTCTTCTCGCGCTGCGCATTCTGCGATTCCAGCCGCGACCGGATCTGCGTCTTCGCCAGCACCATGTCGTCATACCCGCCCGTATACGTGATGATCGTCTCGTAATCGATATCGGCGGTATGCGTCGTAACGCTGTTCAGGAAGTGCCGGTCGTGCGAAATCACGATCAGCGTGCCCTGGTAGCGGTTCAAAAAATCCTGCAGCCAGTGGATCGATTCGAGATCCAGATAGTTCGTCGGTTCGTCCAGCAGCAGCGCGTCAGGACCGCCAAAGAGCGCCTGCGCCAGCAGCACACGCACCTTCTGCCCGCCCTGCATTTCGCTCATCTTCCGCTCGTGCAGCGACTCCGGAATATCCAGTCCGTCAAGCAGAATGGCGGCGTCGCTCTCGGCTGAGTAGCCGTCGTTTTCCGCGACCACGCCCTCAAGTTCGCCCAGCCGCATGCCGTCTTCATCGGTCATGTCCGGCTTCGCGTAAAGCATGTCGCGCTCTTCGAGTGCCGCCCACAGCGGCTTGTTGCCCATGATGACGGTATCGATCACCCGATAAGCATCGAAACGCGAACTGGTCCTGGCTGAGTACGCCGACACGGCGCGGACGAACGACGTTGCCCTTCTGGGCATCGAGTTCGCCCGTCAGGATCTTCATGAAAGTGGATTTGCCGGAACCGTTCGGGCCGGTCAAACCGTAACGGCGCCCCGACTGGAAAACAGTGGTGACGTCTTCGAACAAAATCTTAGCGCCGTAGCGCATGCTTACGTTATTGACTGATAGCACAGGTTAAATAGGGAAAAACGGGGGTAAGCTATCAGTGTACCAAGCTCCGTCCGGGCGAGCGCTTTCACTGGCTAAAACCGCAATTTCCCCGCAAACTCAAAATCTCTCGGATTTCCCGCGCTCGTAATACTCCCGAAGGCCGCACTTCCAAACGAGGCATTCGGATCGTTCAAAGGCGGCGTGTTCGTCACATTGAACACCTCGGCGCGGAATTCCAGACCCACCCGCTCCGTGATCCGGAACGTCTTCATGATCGCCAGATCCGCGTTCTGCAATCCCGGTCCGCGGATCGGGTCTCTCGAACTCGTTCCGATCGTGAATTGCGGCGCGTTCGTGAATGCGCCCGTGTTGAACCACTCCCGGACGCTCCGCCCGGCAAACGAATTCGGATCGCCAACCCGGTTTGGCCGTTGCAGCGCATACCCCAGCGCCGAATTGTTGTTCGTCGCCTGCGAAATCGCGACCGTGTCGCCGGCCTGAACCCTCACCAGCCCCGCAATCTGCCAGCCCGATATCCACCGCCAGCGCGGGATCTCGTACGTCCACCCGCCCGTGAAAACCCGCGGAATATCGCCCGTCGAAAGATCGCGCTCCAGCTTCCGGTTAAACGCGTCCGCCGCCCCGGTTGTATTCAGCACAGGCCCGGTAAAAATCGTCTGCGAGAAATACGTCGAAGCATTGTCGATCAGCTTCGAAAACGTATAGGCGAACGTGAATGTGAGCCCGCGCGAAAACCGCTTCTCCAGCTTTGCCTGAACCGCTTCATACTCCGAATCGCCCACGTTGTCCCGAAACAGCGCCACGTTCGTGAAACGCGGGTACGCTCTCAGTAGCTGCTGCTGCGTGATCGTCGCGCCGCCCAGAGACGATGAAGCCGGAATCTGCCCCACGAACGGATTCGGCACCTTCGCCAGTAACGCGCTGCCCATCGCGAGGTCGGCCGCCGGAAGCTGATTCAGATTTGCTTCCGGTAACCCCAAATGCGTGTTTTTCGATCCAAGGTACCCAACCTCGAAATTGAGATTGCTGCCGAACGTCTTCTCCACCGTGAAATTCCATTGCTGCGAATAACCCGATCCGATATTTCGATCCACCCCGAACACGCCCTGCCCCAGTCCCGAGTTCGGATTCGGCGCCGCCACCTGAACCGTCGGCCCGTTCGCAAGCACAAAAGCCGCATTGATGTTGTCCTGCGACTGCTGTCCCACCGTCTGCACAAACGGGAATTGCGGCAGCGTAAACGGCGAAGTAACTCCCGTTTGTTCAAACCAGACCAGCCCGTATCCCGACCGGATCGCCAGCGAATCCGTCACCCTGTACGCCAGCCCGAATCGCGGTCCGAAATCGCAGCACTCCAAATTTCGCGCCGTATGCGGAAAATCGAGAAGTTGCGTTTTCAGATTGAACACCGCCGTCTGGTCGTTCACCTCAGTTGACGGCAAATTCATCGTGTACCGCGTGCCCACATTCAGACTCAGCCGCTCCGAGACCCTCCAGTCATCCGCGATAAACCCCTCCGCTATATGCGCCCGCTCACGCAGCGGCTTGTTCTGAATGTCGATCGTGAACGCGTTCACCTGCCCCAGAAGAAGAGACGCCACCGCATTCCCGCTCCCGTTCACGCCCGCCGCGTTCGTGCCCGTTGTGCTGAAGCTGTAAGTGCCTGTGGGATTCGCCGGATTCACCACGTCCAGAGCCTCTCGCCGGATATCCACCCCGAACCGCAGCGTATGACGCCCGCGCACCACCGAAAACGTGTCGAGATACTCTGTGACCGAGGTCTGGAAATCTGAGTTCGCGGCGGATGTCGGCCCTACCTGCTGCAACCCGGTCACATTGAAAATCGGCAGCGTGGAAGCGAATGAATTAGCAGGCACCCCCGGTACCTGAATCCCTCCGTTCTGAAGCGAAGTCTGTGCCAGCGTCCGCCGCGTAAATCCGAACCGCGCCTCATTCAGCATGTTCGGCCGAACGCTCCAGTCATATTCGGCGGACACACCGTCGGCGCGCGTCAGTGCATGACCTATCACTCCCGACGTCAATGACCCGCTGCCGTCCGGAAGCGGCGTCACCGGCGTATCGTCATCCCTCAGAAACGAGTACCGTCCAAACACCCGGTGATGCTCGCTGAACACATGATCCACGCGCCCGTCGCCCTGATCCTGACGATCCGGTTCCACACCGGTCCGCACATAATTGTTCGCCGTACCCGGCAGATTGGCCGACGGATACCTGCGACAGCACCTGCAGCCCCACCGGATCGAAGCGCGATGCCGGGATGGTGTTACCCGCAAACGCCTGCCTCGGCGAAGTCGCCGGATCGTAAATTGCGCCGGAAAATACGCCTGCCCTCTGAGCCTGCGTCGGTACCGTGCTGAACCGCGTGATCCCGGTCGCCTGCCGCGTCCCCTGCCAGTCCGCGAAGAAGAAGGTCTTGTTCTTGCGCACCGGCCCGCCAAGCGTCGCCCCGTATTGGTTTCTCCGGAACTCCGGCTTTGGCCCCGGCTGTGCGAACAGATTGCGCGCGTTCAGATCTTCGTTCCGGATAAATTCGAACAGCGTCCCGTGCAGACTGTTGCTGCCCGACTTGCCAACCACCATCACGGTTCCTCCGTTCGACCTGCCATATTCCGGCGAATAGGAATTGATATTCACCCTGAATTCTTCAATCGCATCGATCGTCGGATAGAAGGCCACCTGCCCCGGTTCCGGCTGCAGGACGCTGATCCCGTCATATAAGTACTCGTTCGTGCGCGGACGGCTCCCGTTGATGCGCGGCAGCAGCGATCCCCCTCCTGGCAGCGCGACGCCCGGCGACAGCGCGACCAGAGGAATGAAATTGCGTCCATCGAGCGGCAGCGCGGCGATCTCGCTTCCATTGACGTTGAATGTCACCGTGCCCGACGATGTCTGCAGCAGCGGTGCCTGCGCATTCACTTCGAGCGTCTGTGTTTGCGGCCCAAGCTCGAGCCTGATATCGAGCTGAATCCTGTCTGAGAGCCTCAGCACAATCCCTGTCCTTGTGTATCGCCGGAACGAAGCTTGCTCTGCGCTCAGCGAATACTCGCCCACCGGCAGCCCCGGAAAATCATACCTGCCGTCCGCGCCCGTCGTGAGTTCGAAACGCGCCGCGGTTGCGCTCTCTTCCGCCGTAACGTGAACGCCCGCCACAGCAAGCCCCGCCGGATCCCGCACCGTTCCGGAAAGCTCAGCCTTCCCGCCCTGACCGAAGGACGCCAAGCTGAGCGCAAGCGAAAGAAATGTAAGTCGTATAAACACGTCAGTGTAAATTATAAAAGACATGACCTCCGGATTGACAAACCGACTCGCAGGAATCCGCGCGCAACGCGGAATCGCCGTGGCCGATCTCGCCCGCCGCGTCCAGGTCACCCGCCAGACCATCTACGCCATCGAAGCAGGCACCTATGTTCCGAATACCCAGGTCGCTCTGAAACTCGCGCGTGAACTTGAGACCACCGTGGATGAACTCTTCGCGCTACCGCCGGCCGATTCGCCCGCGCCCCGTTACCTCAATGCCGACGTGCTTAGCTCACAGCCTTTACTTCCCGGTCAGCCTGTACGTGCCTGTCAGATCGGCTCCCGCTGGGTCGGCGTTCCCGTCACCGCCGGACCCTGCTACCTTCCCGAAGCCGATGGCATTGCCGGTCCCCTTGCCCGCGGCCGAAACCGCACAGCCCTTTCGCTCTTCGCCCCTGAAGACAAAGCGCAAAAACGGCTGGTGCTCGCGGGCTGCGATCCCGCCACAGGCCTGCTCGCGCGAACGGTAGAAAAGACCAGCGGCGTGGAGGTCATATCCGCCCCGGCTTCGAGCAAGCTGGCCCTCCAGTGGCTCAGCGAAGGCAAAGTACACATTGCCGGCTGTCACCTCGAAGACGCCAAAACTGGCGAATTCAACATCCCCTTCATCCGCCGGCATTTCCCTCGCGAAGACTTTTCCGTCATCACTTTCGCGCAGTGGGAAGAAGGCTTCGTCGTCGCCCCTGGCAATCCCAAAGCACTCCGCAACGTGGAAGATCTCGCGCGCCCCGGCGTCTCCTTCATCAATCGCGAACCCGGCTCCGGCAGCCGCGCCCTGCTCGACAAACTCCTCAAGCAGGCTGGCATCGGCGACAAGTCCATCGCAGGCTATAACCGCATCGCCTTCGGCCACCTCGCCGCCGCCTGGTCCGTGTTCTCAACGGATGCCGATGCCTGCCTCGCCACCCGCTCAGCCGCGCAAATCTTCGGGCTCGGCTTCATCCCCCTCCGCACCGAACGTTACGACTTTGTCCTTCGCAAAAAATCGACCGAGATCCCCGTCATCCAGGAATTTCTGAACGTTCTTCAACTCGCCGGTCTCCGCCGCAAGCTGGAAACGCTGGCTGGCTACGACACCTCCGCCACCGGAAGACTGGTTGCCTGACCTACAATCAAGGCAGTGCGGATCCTTTTGTTCAGCGGTAAAGGGGGCGTAGGGAAAACCAGCCTCGCGGCCGCTACCGGGCTTCAGCTTTCCCGTCTCGGTTACCGCACCCTGGTGATGAGCGTCGATCCCGCCCACAGTCTGGGCGATTCCTTCGACCTCGAAGCCAGCCTCTTCCACGGCAAGACAGGCGACCCCTTCGTCATCAGCGACAAGCTCTCTATCCACGAAGTCAACATCCAGCGCGAGATCAAGCGCTACTGGAATGAGATTTCGAGCTACGTCGTTTCCGTGCTCCGAACCTCGGGCATCAGCGATGTGCAGGCCGAGGAACTCGCCATCCTCCCCGGTATGGAAGAGCTCAGCGCCATGATGTACGTCAATCAATACCGGCGTGAGCAGCGGTATGACGCCATCGTGCTCGATTGCGCGCCCACCGCCGAATCGCTGCGCTTCGTCAGCATGCCCACCACGCTCGACTGGTACATGAAACATGTGTTTCCGTTCCAGCGCGGATTCCTCAAAGCCGTGCGTCCGCTCGCGAACCGCGTGTCGCCTGTGGAACTGCCGAGCGACAGCTACTTCGCCAACATCCAGTCGCTCTTCCAACGCCTCGATGGCATCGGCGACATCATGGAAGACCCGCAAATCACCAGCGTGCGGCTCGTGACCAACCCCGAAAAAATGGTCCTGCGCGAGACCCAGCGCGCCTACGTTTATTTCACTCTCCACGGGCTGACCGTCGACGGCATTCTGGTAAACCGCGTTCTTCCCGAAGCCGTGACCGATGCCTGGTTTCAGGAATGGCGCGCATCCCAGACCGGAGTTCTGGCTGAAATCGATACCTACTTCTCGCCCGTGCCCGTAAAGCGGGTGCCTCTGTTTATGCACGAAGTCGTAGGCCGGGAACGTCTCGAAGAACTCGCGCGCGTCCTGTATCGGCCGGACGAAGACCCCGCCGCCGTCACCCGCACCGAACCGCCCTACACGTTCACCAAAAAAGAATCGCACTACGAAGTGCAGTTACAGATGCCGTTCGCGCTCAAGGGCGAGGTCGGTCTGTTTAAGAAGAACGACGAACTCGTAGTGGAAATCGGCACGCTGCGCCGTCACATCGGCCTGCCCGTTTCCATGGCGGGCCTCACGCCCGTTCGGGCGCGCCTTGAAAACAAGCACTTATTCGTTGAGATGAAGGAGGTTTAGAAAATGCAGGAAAATACCAGCACCCCAAACACCGGCTCCGAAAACACCAGCCACGCCCAGGCGCGTACAGGATGTGCCTGCGGCGGTGTAGGTCCGCAAGCCACTGCCATGTTCCAGGGCATGTGGTCCGACGCCACCCGCGATCACTTCCGGAACGCCCGCGTCGAATTTCTGAAAGGCATTCGCAGCCTCATCGATCATCGGCTCGAAAAGCTGACCCGGAATCCCGCGAGGCAGGGCACCACCATATCCGTCGACTAAGTCAGAGCAGCAGTTCCATCTCGACGCACGGTTCCGAAGGCTCTTCGTAATATCCGGGAATCCTTCTCGCCACCCGGAACCCGAACCGTTTGTTCAGCGCAATCATGGCGCTGTTGCTCTTCCTCGAATGCGTCACCATGCGCGTGAAACCGTGCCTCCGTGCATAGGCGATTTCCCAGCTCTTCAGCAGCATCCCGAGCCCGCGCCGCTGCATTGCCGGCAGAATCCCCGTCGTCGCGATATACAGCGAGCCCTTCGGCACTTCGCTGTTTTCAAACGCGCAACACCCCACCCGAACCCCGCTCACAATCAGCCACCAGCTTTCGCAAACCTTCCAGTAATCGGCCGGAAACCGGTCTGTTTTGCTGAAAACCTTACGGTCGAATGCCTGTAGCGCGCGAATCTCCCGTGGGACTTCCGCACGCCGAAACTCCGTCTTCAAAGGGGTTCGTTAAGCTTCAGAATCATCCCGGTATCTGTCGCGATCCAGATATGATTCTCATCCGGGCCGGCAATAATCGCGCTGTGCGCCACCGCCCGATAATCCACCGGCATTTCCTTCCAGTTCTCGCGATCGTCGCTCGTCAGCACTTTCAGCTTCCCGGGAACCGGGCTGCGGAACAGCGGGCCTGAGGTTTCATATCCCGCAATCAGCGCTTTGTTCGAGCCCGGAAACAGCCGCACATCCGTAATCGCGCGGTCCTTCTGCCGAAATGCCCGCTCGCTCTTGCCCGTATGCAGATCGATTCGCTGCACCTCGCTCGGGTACTCGAACAGGTCCTTAAATTCCAGCAGACCCAGGCCCGCGCCGTTCGGCGTCAGGCTCATTCGCGTAATCTGCCCAAACACCGATGCTTCGCTCTTGATCCACTTTTTCCCGCCATCCTGCGTCTCCAGCAGGACCGAATAATGTGGAACCTGCCGCCGCTTGGCCGCCGCATCCGGCTCCATCCAGTCCGGCCCGCCGCGGTGCGGAGGTATATTCCAGCCCGAGATAATCCCCTTGTTTCCCGCAAACGAGATTTCCCCGAAAGTGGTGAATGTCGCGTCCCCCTGAACCTCGCTCAGAATCGGAAGCGGCGCCCAGGTCTCACCCGCGTCTTTCGTTTCGAAAACCCGCTTCTGCGTTCCGGCAGCAAAGCCGTGAGTGCGATCGAGAAACGTAACGCGCAGCATTCCCGCCGGCGCGCCCTTAAGCTTTACCCAGCTCCGGCCCGCTTCTGCCGTTGACCAGATCCCTTTCTCCGTTACCATCCACCCTGTCGAGTCGTCGAGGAAAAAGAGACTTAGCCCAGCCTCTTTAACGGGAATCTCGGTCCACGTCGCTCCCCCGTCGCTTGTAAGCAAAACCAGCGGACGATCCTTCTCTTTGCGATCGGTCGTGTACCCGCATGCGATTCCGCGTTGCTCACTCGGGAACGCAAGATCGCTCAGCGTGAGCGTGCTGTCCGCCTGCCGGTAGTGGTATTGCAAATCCCAGTGCGGGTCGGCTGCGGCGCCAAATGCGGCGATCAGAACGAGGGATAAAGAAGCGAAAATACGCGTCATTCAGTTTGTAGGACGGACACGAAGCCCACCGGATAAGACGAGTTCAGCATGGTTGATGGATTCAACCATTTGCGGCTGCATCCGCGCCAGCGCCAGCGCGCAGCCCACCTGTTCTCCCAGCGTCGTCAACACTTCCATCTCGCCGCCCGTATGCTGGTGCGCTTGCCGGTGCTGCACATTGATAACACCCACAACTTTATTGCGCGCAATCACCGGGGCCGACAGAAACGCCTCGAACGCGTCCTCCGGAAGCTCGCCGAAATACTTGAACCGCGGATCCCTGTAAGCCTCGCGCGAAATCGCCAGCAAGCGCCGCTCCCGCGCCACCCACCCGGTCAAACCCTCATTCAGCTTCAGCCGAACTTTGCCGATCTCCGCGTCATGATGCGAGTTCGACGCGCACAGCACCAGATCGTCCTGATCGCATAAATAGACCAGGCACGAATCGCATTGGGTGAATTCGACCACCAGCGACACAATCCCCTGCAAAACTTCATGCAGGCTCATGTCGCGCACCATAAAGCGGCTTACTTTCTGAAAAAGCCGGAGCTGCTGTTCGATTCTTTGCAGCCTTCCTTCCAGCTCTTTTGCCTTCGGCACCGTTTCATTATAGTCTGGACTGAGTGTCGAAAATTCCGTGTTTCCAGCGTCTTAAGCAAACCCGATGCCCGTAATTAGTCCTGAGGAACAGGTTGGGTTTCCGTTTGAGCTCGAGTATTCGCATGAAGCTCTCGAGCGCATCCGGCAACTCGCCGTCGAAGGACTGCTGATGCTGCCACGCGTCGGCATCGGTGTCGGAGGCTTGTTACTCGGGCTCCGCGAAGGCGAACGCATCCGCATCCTCGACTCTTTGGAAATCCCGTGCCTGCACGCGAACGGTCCGTCTTTTGTGCTTTCGTCCGAAGAGACGGCGCACGCAGTCCGTCTCGCGCGCGCATCAAGTCCGCTCCCCGTCGTGGGCTGGTATTGCTCCAAAACCCGCGGGCCCGTCAACCCCAACGACGCCGATCACACCCTTTTCAGCGCGCTGTGCCCGGAAAACTGGCACATGATGATCCTGATCAAACCGAGCACCATCGAGACGTCACGGTTTGCCGTCTGTTTTCGTGACGGCTCCGGCAATGTCGTCATTGGCGACGAACGCCCGCTCCCTGTCCACATGCCGACCCTGGTTGAGGCTGCCCCGCCGAACCCGCCCGAACCCGTGCTGTCCGTCGAACCGGCGCCGAAACCTCAGTTCACAGTCGTTCCTGAACCGGCGGCGAAAACCGCCACTGCCGTGCGGATGGCGCCTGAAGTCAAAGCGTTCCCGGCTGCGGCCGCAACCACCGACGCCGGCCAATGGATCGCAGAACGCTGGGTTCCCGACGAAACTTCTGGCTCGATGACCGCCCTCTGGGCCACCATCGCCATAGTTCTCGTCGCCGCCGCCGTCGCTTTGCTGCTCTACAGCCGCTAAGATCGTCCTAAACAGTCACCGGAACCTGCTCCAGAATCTGGATCCCGAACCCCTCCAGCGCCACAATCCGCCTCGGATGGTTCGTCAGCAGCCGGATCGTATGCAGCCCCAGATCCGAAAGAATCTGTGCGCCCAGACCGACCTCATGCTGCAGCGGAGGCTGCGAAACGTGCCGGTCATGCGCCACAATCCGCCCTTCCTCAACCCGCATCCCCAGCCCGGTCTGGTGCAGATAAACCAGCACCCCGGCTCCGGCCTCCCCAATCTGCTTCAAAGACCCGCGCACCAGACCCTGACAATCGCATTGCGATGACCCGAAAAGATTGCCGTACGAGCAATGCGAATGCATCCGCACCAGCACGTTCTCTTTGCCCGCAATATCCCCGCGAATCAGCGCCATGTGCGACGCCGGACTCAGATCGCTGGTATACAGAATCGTCCGGAACTCCCCGAATTCCGTCTGGATCGCCCCCTGCGCCCTTCGGTGAACGCAATGCTCGTGCTGCAGCCGGTACCGGATCAGATCGGCCACCGAAATCATCTTGAGGCCATGCGTCGCGCAGAATTCCCGCAGCTCCGGCACCCGAGCCATCGTGCCGTCCTCGTTCATGATTTCGCAGATCACGCCCGACGCATCCAGCCCCGCCAGCCGCGACAAATCGACTGACGCTTCTGTCTGCCCGGCCCGCACCAGGACCCCGCCCTCCTTCGCCCGCAGAGGAAACACATGACCCGGCCGCGCCAGATCGTTCGGACGCGTGTCCGGATCGATTGCCGCCAGGATCGTCTTCGTCCGGTCGGCGGCCGAAATCCCCGTCGTCACCCCGACCCGCGCATCGATCGATTCGCAAAATGCGGTCCCGAAATTCGACGTATTGTGCGGTGACATCAGCGGCAGCCGCAGCGCGTCGCACCGCTCCGCCGTGAGTGTCAGGCAAATCAGGCCCCGCCCGTGAGTCGCCATGAAGTTGATCACCTCAGGCGTCACCGCGCTCGCGGCAATTGTCAGATCGCCTTCGTTCTCGCGGTCCTCGTCGTCAACCACGACCAGCATACGTCCGGAACGGATTTCTTCAATCGCTTCGGGAATGGATGCAAAGGTCATAGAAAAGAGCGGCGGAAGTCCCAATATATCGTTGCGATGAACGCTATCATGATTGCCTGACCTTATGCCGTCGGCTACCCGCCAGTACATAGTCCTCGCGGCACTCTTCGTTTGCGCCTGTCTGCACCAGGGCGCGGAGACCTGGAACTTCCTCCATAAGCTGACGAAAAGCGGCGATGTCGTGGCTGAGCCTTTTTCCATCCAGGTCGCGACGGCAACCATCGGCAGCGGCGAACTGAGGGGCGATCGCGTACTTGCAATCGACGGCTATCCCTTCACTGCCTATGAGCAGTGGATACGCATTCTCGAATCCGGCCATCCCGGCGACCACGTCCGTCTGCTCTTAAGCAAACCTTCGGGCCAAGCCGTCGAACGTGTCCTGATCCTCGCCAGCGAACGCTCGCAAAACCGCAGCCTCGCCGACATCCTCACCTCGACCATTCTCAGCATCTTCATCCCCGTGCTCGCAATTGTGCTCGGTTTCAGCGTCGCCTTCATTCGCCCGCGCGATGGCAACGCCTGGATTCTGCTTTTGCTCGTACTTGGCTTCGGAGAAATGGCACGCCGCAGCACATGGTACGGCCCCTGGCCTGCCGTCACTGTCCTCTGGGAAGGCGGTTTTACCGTCGCATGGCCCCTTTCCATGCTCCTCTTCGGCGTTTACTTCCCCACCAGGCTTGATCTCGACAGGGGCAAACCCTTCCTGAAGTACCTGCTGGTCATCCCGATCGCCGTCTTCGGCATCATGTTCTGGAGCATCCTGCTGCTCTGGCTCCGCGACATCAACGCCGCTTTGAACTGGCGCCCACTGATGCTGCGCCTCTATTCCGTCAGCGTGACCGCCAGCATTCTCGGAGTCATGGGCTTCTTCGCCTGTCTCGGCTTCAGAGCCGGCACCGAACCGGGCGCCGATGCGAGGCGCAGGCTCAAAATTCTCCAGGCCGGTTCCCGTCTGAGCCTTACACCCACCTTCCTTCTCCTCATCTACTCGCTCTTGCGCGGCAGAGACATCTTCGATGGCGTTCCCTGGATTATCACCTCCATAACCCTGCTCTTCCTCGGTCTTTTCCCCCTCACCCTTGCGTACGTGATCGTCGTCGAGCGCGCCATGGACCTGCGCTTCGTCATCAGGCGCAGTCTCCAGTACGGCCTCGCGCGCGGCGTCCTTTATGGCGGACGCACGCTCCTGATTCTCGCGGCCGCCTACCTGTTCCGCTCAGGCAACGGCCAGCCCGGGTACGCGCTCACCGGCGTCGGTGTCGGCCTGCTGCTCCTGCGCCGCCGGGCCACCAGTCACGCCTCTCAATGGGTTGACCGCAAGTTCTTCCGCGAAGCCTACAGCGCTGAAAAAGTGCTGAGCGAACTCGCTGCCGAAGTCGGCCGCTACGTCGAAGTTCAGCCTCTGCTCGAAAAGGTCGGCAGCCGCATTTCCGATACCCTGCACGTTCCCGATATCGTCATCCTGCTCCGCGAAGGCGACCGCCTCGTGCTCCGCTACTCCACTCTCCGAAGCCAGCCCATTGCCCTGCCGCTGACCGGCGAAATCGTAAAGAGTGCCGACCGCGATCGTCAGGCCCTTGAGATTTATCTCGACAAGCCCCCGGCATGGCTGAAGTCCCTGGGCGTTGAGGAACTTCAGGCGCTCGCCGCCATGCGCACGCAGTTGCTCCTGCCCCTGCTTGCCCAGGGCCAGATCACCGGGTTCATGAGCCTTGGGGCCAAGCTTTCGGAACTCCCTTACACCGAAACCGACATCCACCTCCTCCAGGCCGTCTCCTCGCAGATGGGGCTCGCCCTCGAAAACAGCCGCCTCGTCATCTCGCTCGCCGCCGAGGCTGCCGATCGTGAGCGCGCCAATACCGAACTCAACATCGCGCGCGAAGTCCAGGAGCGCCTCTTCCCCCAAACTTTTCCGCAAACCACCGGGCTCGATTGCGCCGGCTACTGCCGCCCCGCACGCGGCGTCGGCGGCGACTATTACGACTTCCTCCAGCTTTCCAACGGCTCCATCGGAATTGCCATCGGCGACGTGTCGGGGAAGGGAATTGCCGCGGCGCTCCTCATGGCCAGCCTGCAGGCCTCTCTGCGCGGGCAAACCATGGCCGGCGTCCATGACCTGGCGATGCTCATGAGCAACGTGAACCGGCTTGTTTACGACGCCTCCACCAGCAACCGCTACGCCACCTTTTTCTACGGCGAGTACGACCCCGTTTCGCATCGCCTCTGCTTCGTGAACGCCGGACACAACCCTCCCGTCATTCTTCGCGGTTCCGAAACCATTCGGCTCGAAGCCGGCGGCCCGGTCGTCGGCCTGCTCCCCTGCGCTCAATACCTTCAGGATCGATTCATCTTCGAACCCGGCGACATTTTCGTCGGCTATACCGACGGCATCAGCGAGGCTATGGACGAGCAGGATGAAGAATGGGACGAGCCGCGCTTCATAGACTCGGCCGAGCGATGCTCCGCAATGGACGCGAAAAGTATGATTCGTGAGATTTTCAACGCTGCCGACGCTTTTACGGGTTCAGCCAAACAATACGACGACATGACCCTGGTGATCGTCAAAGTGAATGGCTAACCTGAAAGGTGACATGGATCGAAAACACTTCGAAGAAAAGCTCCTCATCAAACAGCAGCAGTGCCGCGACACTTTGGCCGGACTCCAGGGCGAAGCGCGCGAAGCCGGCCCCGGTGACGTGCGCGATTCAAGCGACGACGCCACCGCCGCCCTCGGCGCCTCCGAAGCCCTCGAAGAAGGCACTCTCGTCTCCGAAACTCTTGAGCTTGTGGAAGACGCGCTAGCCCGCATTAAAGACGGCACTTACGGCATGTGCCTCGAATGCGATCGGCCCATCGGCACCGCCCGCCTCGAAGCAATTCCCTGGGCGCAGTACTGCATCGCCGATCAGGAAAAGCGCGACCGGGAACGAAACGTGCCTACCGGTTCCACGTTATAGCCACTCAGACGTAAACGACGGAGCCCTTTTTTGCCTTCAGCCGAAACCAAACGTCAGGAACGCAGTTTTGTCCTTCAGATCGTCCAGCCCGGATTAGGCGGGCTGATGGACGGGTCCATTTCCACCCTGGCCCCCATCTTCGCCACAGCCTTCGCGACCCATAGTTCCCACTCGGTTTTTCTGATCGGCATGGCCGCCGCAGTCGGAGCCGGCATCTCCATGGCCTTCTCAGAAGGCCTCTCCGACGACGGCTCGCTCACCGGCCGCGGCAAGCCCCTCCGCCGCGGTCTCGTCACCGGTGGAATGACTTTCCTCGGCGGCTTTCTGCACACCTTGCCCTTCCTCATCTCCGACGTCCACCGCGCCCTCTACTTCGCCTACATCGTAGTCGCCGTCGAACTCCTCGTCATCGCCTGGATCCGCTACCGCTATTTCGCCACCAGTTTCCTCGTCTCCTGCATCCAGGTCATCCTCGGCGGAGCACTCGTCTTCACCGCCGGAATCTTGATCGGAAGCTCCTGAACCCCATCCCCCACCCCTGATATCCTTAACGACTGTAACCGTGAACAGCATTTCCAAAGCGCTCCTGGCCGCAACCGCAGCCATACTCCCCGCCTTTTCTGCCCCCTTACCTGACCCCGCTCAATCCTTTATCTCGAAGAACTGCATCGGGTGCCACGGCTCGAAACTCTCTACCGCCGGGCTGAACCTCGAAGCCCTCACAGCCGCAAACGATCTCCAGAAAGACCGCGACCGCTGGGAACTCGTCGCCTCAAGAATCGAGTCCGGCGAAATGCCTCCCAAAGGCCTCCCGCGCCCTGACCCCGCCGCCGCAAAGAGCCTCACCGATTTCCTCAAAGCCGACTTCGCCCGCCAGGACAAACTCATCAGGCCCGATCCCGGTCACATCACCGCCCGCCGTCTCAACCGCGCCGAATACAACAACACCATCCGCGACCTTCTTGCCGTCGATTACCGCCCCGCCGCCGACTTCCCGCAGGACGATTCCGGCTACGGCTTCGACAACATCGGCGACGTTCTCTCGCTCTCCCCCGTCCTGATGGAAAAATACCTCAGCGCCGCCGAAAAGGTCAGCCGCATGGCCATCTACGGCGACCAGGTTCCGAAACCGACCAACGTCCACTACCAACCGTTCCTCAGGAGACCCGGCGCGCCGCCATCCCTCTTCGAATACGATGAGGACGGCTTCTCGCTCCCCAGCGCCTTCAACGTCCAGCACCGCTTCCCGGCTGACGCTGAATACCTGCTCAAAATCACCCTCAACGGCCAGCGGCCCCCCGGTTCTGAACCCGTCAACATCGCTGTCTGGATCGATGGCAAACAGATTCAGCAGTTCCGCATCGACCAGAACGATATGGAAGGTCAGTCCCGTCAGTTCCGGACCACCATCACCAAAGGCGACCACCTCATGTCGGTCACCTTCCTCAAACAGTTCGAAGGTCTCCCCGCCTCGCTCAAAGGTCCGAATCCGTCGAAAAAGTCTGCGCCTCCCGGACGCGGCGGCCGTGGTCCCATGCCGGTCGCCGATCCCAATGAGCCTGTTGCCGCGGGAGGACGTGGAACCGCCGCGCCCGCCCCTCGCCCGCCCGCATCGTATGCCGGCCGCGTCGAAGCCCTCGACATCGGAGGGCCCTTCGACGCCAAACCGGAACCGCCCACCGCCAGCCTCCGCCAGATCTTCACCTGCGGCCACGCCGACGGCCATCACACCGCCGCCTGCCCCCGTAAAATCCTTTCGGATTTCGAACGCCGCGCGTATCGCCGTCCTGTCTCTCCCGCTGAAGTAAACCAGCTCGTCGCGCTCTATTCGAAAGTTCGCAACCGGGGCGACAGCTTCAACGAAGGCATTGCCACCGCCATCCAATACGTTCTTGTCTCGCCGGACTTCCTCTTCCGCATCGAAAAAGATCCCCAATCCGCCGCACATCCCGTCGCGTCAGTACGAACTTGCCTCCAGGCTCTCCTACTTCCTCTGGAGCAGCATGCCCGATGACGAACTTCTCCGCTGCGCCTCCGCCGGAACTCTGCGCACCCCTGCCGTTCTCGACTCCCAGGTCCGCCGCATGTTGAAAGATCCCAAATCCAAAGCGCTCGTTGAGAACTTTGCCGGCCAGTGGCTCGACATCCGCAACATGGATGGCGTCAAACCCGACTGGGAACGCTTCGAACAATTTGACGACCTGCTCCGCATTTCAGCCAAACGCGAAACCGAACTCTTCCTCGGCAACATGATCCAGCAAGACCGCAGCATTCTCGACCTGATCGACGGCAGGTATTCGTTCCTCAATGAGCGGCTCGCCCGCTTCTACAACATCCCTGGCGTGACCGGCCCCGAGTTCCGCAAAGTGGACCTCACCCCCTACCCCCAGCGCGGCGGCATCATCACTCAGGCGAGTGTGTTGACGGTCTCCTCATACGCCACCAGAACCTCTCCCGTCCTGCGCGGCAAGTGGATTCTCGAAAACATCCTGAATACCCCGCCGCCTCCGCCGCCCCCCGATGTTCCGAACCTTGACGTCGCGGGAGTCGGCGCCTCCGTCTCCCTCCGCGAGCAGTTGGAAAAACATCGCGCCAATCCAGCCTGCGCGACCTGCCACGGCCGCATGGACCCGCTCGGCTTCAGCCTCGAAAATTACGATGCCATCGGAGCCTGGCGAACCGCCGACGGAAAGTTCCCCATCGATGCCTCGGGTAAATTGCCCAACGGCAAAACCTTCACGGGCTCGCAGGGTCTGAAAGAAGTTCTCTCGTCGAACAAAGACGCCTTCGCCCGCTGCGTTACCGAAAAGCTCATGATTTACGCGCTCGGACGCGGCATTGAGCGGTACGATAAACCGGTCATTGAGCAGATCGTGAACCGCGCCACCCCGGGCAATTACCGGTTCTCCGATATAGTCTTAGGTATAGTGATCAGCCTGCCATTCGAAATGCGCAGAGGAGATGAGGGTCATGTCGTTCGTCACTCGTAAGCACCTGTCCCGCCGCACTCTGCTGCGCGGCCTGGGCACCGCCATCGCTCTCCCGTATCTCGACGCCATGGTCCCTGCCTTCGGCGCCACCACTCCGTCATCCGCCGCGAAGCCTGTCAGAATGGCCTTCGTTTACATCCCGAACGGCGCGGTCATGCAGTCCTGGACTCCCAAAACCGCAGGCACGGAATACGAGTTCACCCCCACCCTCAAGCCGCTCGAACCTTATCGCCAGGACATGCTCGTGCTCACCGGTCTTGCCGATCGCAACGGCAACGCGCTCGGCGACGGTGGCGGCGATCATGCCCGCGCGGCCGCCAGCTTCCTCACCGGCGTGCATCCGAAGAAGACCGCCGGCTCCGACATTCACGTCGGCGTCTCCGCCGATCAGATCATCGCCCGCCAGATGGCCGACGTAACCCGTCTCGCCTCTCTCGAACTCGGCTGCGATGACACCCGCATCGTCGGCTCCTGCGACACCGGCTATAGCTGCGCTTACACCAACAGCATCTCCTGGCGCGGACCCGCTTCGCCCATGCCTCCCGAGACCAATCCGCGTCTCGTTTTCGAGCGCCTCTTCGGCAACGAAGACTTCAGTCTCGATGCCGCCACCCGCGCCCGCCGCAACGATTACCGCAAGAGCATTCTCGATATGGCCCGCGAGCGCACCACAAAGCTCATGGGCGATCTCGGCGCCTCCGATAAGCGCAAAGTCGATGAATACCTCTACGCCATTCGCGAAATAGAAAAGCGCATCGCCGCCGCCGAAAACGACAATCGCCAGATCACGCCTTCCATGGACAAACCGTCCGGCGTCCCCATCGCTTTTGCCGACTACATGAAGATCATGTATGACCTGCAGGTCATGGCTTTCCAGTCCGATCTGACGCGCGTCACCACCACCATGGTCGGCCGCGAAGGCAGCGTGCGCGTTTACCCGGAAATCGGCGTTTCAGATCCGCATCACCCGCTCTCGCACCACCGCAACAATCCCGAATCGCTCGCCAAACTCGCGAAGATCAACGCGCTCCACACTGAGCTTCTCTCCTACTTCATCGGCAAGCTGAAATCCACTCCCGATGGCGACGGAACTCTGCTTGACCACTCTATGGTCCTCTACGGCGGCGGCATCTCAGACAGCAATCAGCACCTGCATGAGAACCTTCCCGCCCTGCTCTTCGGACGCGGCGACGGCAGCATCAGGCCCGGCCGCCACGTCGTCTATGAGACGCAGACCCCTGTCACCAACCTGTTCCTGACCCTGATGGACCGCATGGGCGTCCGCCCCGAGACCATCGGCGACAGCACAGGCAAAGTCGAACACCTGACCGAAGTATGAAGTTAGCCGTGGGCCTTCTGCTTGGCGCGTCCGCTTTTTGCCAGAACATTGTCTCGCCTGAAGTTGCCTCTGACCGCAAGGTCACCTTCCGGCTTGCCGCGCCCAAAGCAACCGAAGTTACCCTCGTTACCGACTGGCTCACCGGTCCCGCCCGAAAAGCTCACCAAAGACGACAAAGGCGTCTGGAGCGTGACCCTCGGTCCGCTCGCCCCCGCCACGTACATCTACTCCTTCAATGTGGACGGCATTGCCATGGCCGACCCCGTCAACCCCCGCATTAAACTGCGCGCCCGCGGTTCCGGTAGCCTCTTCGATGTTCCCGCCGAAACCCCGGCTCTCTGGCAGCCGAGAGACGTGCCCCATGGCGACGTTCAAATTAACTGGCAGCGCTCTTCCGTCATCAACAACGAAATGCGCTCCATCTGGGTCTACACCCCGCCAGGCTACACCAAGGAAACCGCCCGCCGCTATCCCGTCATCTATCTGCTGCACGGTTCGAACGACACGCCCGCCGGATGGACCACAGCCGGCAGCATCAACTATATCCTCGACAACCTGATCGCCGAAAAGAAAGCGGTTCCCATGATCCTGGTCATGCCGTTCGGCCACGCGATTCCCTTCGGCGCCGGACGCGGAGCCGCCGGAACCCTCAGCAACACTGAACGCTTCGAGAAGTACCTTCTTACCGACGTAATGCCCATGATCGAGTCCAAATACCGCATCGCCGCTGCCCGCGAGAGCCGCGCCATCGCAGGCATGTCCATGGGCGGCGAACAGTCGCTCGCCATCGGCTTCGCTCACCCTGAGCTGTTCAGCGCCATTGGCGCGCTCAGCCCCTCAACGCCCGGAGAACTCGCCGCCCGTTGGGAATCCGCCCTCGCCGACCCGAAGACCACCAACGCCAAATGGAAAGTCCTCTGGATCGGCTGTGGACGCCAGGACCCAGGCCATCTCTCCGCGTCCCGCAAGCTTGCGCAAACCCTTGAAGAACACAACATCAGGCACACCTACACGGAAACCGAAGGCGCGCACAACTACGCCCTCTGGCAACAACACATGATTGAATTCGCACCCATGCTTTTCCATTGATGCCGAACGCCAGAGTTGTAGCAACGCTCGGCCCGGCCAGCGACTCACCCGAACTGGTCTGCGCCCTCATCCACGCCGGCGCACGTATCTTTCGCCTGAACGCCTCCCACGGCTCCTGGGACCAGCACCAGAAGCGAATCGAAACCGTTCGCGCCTGTGAGCAGTCAACCGGTTTGCCCGTCGCGCTCCTGCTCGATCTGCAGGGTCCGAAAATCCGTCTCGGCCGTTTCGAAACCGGCAAATGCACCCTAAAAACCGGTGCCCGCTTCACCATCACCATCGACGAAGTGCTCGGCAATGAAACACTAGCCTCCACCACCTATCCCCTCTTTGCCCGCGACGTAGAGCCCGGCAACCGCGTCCTGCTCAACGACGGCGCGGTCACCCTTCGCGCCCTCTCAAAGGACAACACAGCCGTCCTCTTCGAGGTCGTTTCCGGCGGCGAAATCGGGAACCAAAAGGGCATCAACCTCCCCGGCGTAACTGTCAGCGCCCCTTCCATGACGGAGAAAGACATTGCCGATCTCGCCGCTGGTGTCGCCGCCGGCGTCGATTTCGTCGCGCTCTCCTTCGTCCGCACCGCCCGCGATGTCGAAGAACTGCGGGACCGCATCGGTGTCCCCCGCATCCCCATCATCGCCAAAATCGAAAAGCCCGAAGGGGTCCACAACATCGAAGAGATCCTCGAAGTCGCCAGCGGCATCATGGTGGCCCGCGGCGACCTCGGCGTCGAAATGTCGCTCGAGATGGTGCCGCCCATTCAGAAGCGCCTCATCAGCCTCGCGCGCCGCCGCAACCGCTTCGTCATCACCGCCACCCAGATGCTCGAATCGATGATCGAAAACGCCAACCCCACGCGCGCCGAAGTCAGCGATGTCGCCAACGCAATCTATGACGGCACCGACGCGGTCATGCTCTCCGCCGAGACTTCGGTTGGCAGGTACCCCGTGGCGGCGGTCGATTACATGCGCCGCATTGCCCTCGAAACCGAGAAGGGACTGCTCTCCGACGGCCGTGCCGATCTCGCCGATGTCTCCGGCACAACGGATTCCGAAATCGTCGCCGAAGCTGCCTTCATCGCAGCCCGCACCTCAGGCGCCAGGGCCATTGTCGTCTTCACCGAACGCGGCTACAGCGCGCGTCTGATCTCCCGCTGCCGACCGCTCATGCCGGTCATCGCGATGACGAACTCTCTCGATGCCGTGCGCCGGCTCCTCATCAACTACGCCGTCACACCCGTCCTCGCCCCGGACGTCACCACCACCGATGAAATGCTCGGACAAATGGATACCCTGCTCGTCGAGCGGGGCCTCCTCAGTTCGGGCGACAAGGTGATCTTCGTCGCCGGAACTCCGGTCGGCAGCGCCGGCTCCACCAACCTCATGAAACTCCATCGCGTTGCATGAAACCTTTGACGCTGCTGCTGTTCACCGCCGCCTTCGGCTGCGCGGACGCAGCGTCCACCCGACAGTTATTCCTCGACAAATGTTCCGTCTGCCACGGCGCCGATGCGGGCGGCTCCGATCGCGGCCCCGCCCTCACAGGCAACCGCCGCCTCCGCCTGCGTTCTCTCGCGGATATTGCAAACGTCATCAGCCATGGAACCCCCGGCGGCATGCCCGCGATTCCCCTCGCTGAAGACCAGCTCAGCCCCCTCGCCGATTACGTCCGCTCCCTCAACACAACGGCTTCCGAAGCAAAGCCTGACGGAGATCTGGCAGCCGGCGAACGCTTCTTCTTCGGCGCCGGAAACTGCGCTGCCTGCCATACCGCTGCCGGACGCGGCGGCTCCACCGCACCAGATCTCTCAGCCATCGGCAGGCAATTGACCCTCGCCGAACTCGAGCAGTCTTTAACCGACCCCGGTGCCCGCATCGCCCCCGGCTACGCTCTCGTTACCGTCAGCCTCAACACCGGCGCGTCTCTCCGCGGAGTCGCTCGCAGCCGCGGCTCTCACGACCTGCAACTCCAGACCCCTGACGGTCAACTGCATCTGCTGACCGATCGCCAGTATTCCGCAGTCATCCCCGAACCGGGCTCGTCCATGCCCCCGATCCATGCCTCCGAATCCGAACGGAAAAACCTGGTTGCCTGGCTCAGCCGGCTCACCGGCATAACTGAAGGTCCCGCCAAAGCCGCCGCCGTTCCTCCGCAATCGCCCAGCCCGAATCCCGGCGACTGGCCAACCTACAACGGCGTTCCCGGCGGCAACCGCTTCAGCCCCCTCCGCCAGATCGACACCTCCAACGTCTCAAAGCTTCAGGCGCAGTGGATCTACCCCATCCAGTACCAGCCGCTCGAAATGACCCCGCTCGTCGTTGACGGCATCATGTACGTCACAGGCCCCAATCAGGTGGCCGCCCTCGATGGCCAGTCGGGCCGCGAAATCTGGCGCTACAGCCGCCCCCGAACGCCCTCGGGCGTCATTGCCGGCGACGCGGCGCTCGGAGCCAACCGCGGCGCCGCAATCTCCGCCGACCGCATTCTCTTCAACACCGACAATGCCCACATGATCTGCCTCAATCGCTTCACCGGAGCGCTCTTGTGGGACGTCATCATGCCGGAGCAGCCCGAGCATTACGGAGCCACCGCCGCGCCCCTCGTCGTCAACGATCTCGTTATCTCCGGTGTCGCCGGTGGCGACGAAGGCATTCACGGCTTCATCGCCGCTTACAGGATTGCCACCGGCGAACTTGCCTGGCGCTTTCGTGTCGTCCCGAAGGACGGCCCGCCCGCCGGAGGCTCCACCTGGCTCACCGGCACTTACGATCCCGAAACCGGCCTGCTCTACTGGCCCACCGGCAACCCTTATCCCGACACTGATGGCTCCGCGCGCCCCGGCGATAACCTCTACACCAACTGCGACCTCGCGCTCGATGCGAAGACCGGCGAACTGCGCTGGTATTTCCAATACACCCCGCACGACCTGCATGACTGGGACGCCGTGCAAACCCCTGTGCTCGTGAACGCCACCTTCCAGGGCCGCGCGCGCAGGCTTCTCCTCCATGCCAACCGAAACGGCTACTATTACGTCCTGGACCGGACCACAGGCAAATTTCTCTTCGGCAGTCCCTTCGTCAAAAAGCTAACCTGGTCCAAGGGTCTCGACCCCAACGGACGTCCCATCCTGACGCCCAACAATGAAACCACCGCTGCCAACGTGAAGACCTGCCCCGCCGTTCGCGGAGCCACCAACTGGTACTCCCCCGCTTACAGCCCTCAGACGAATCTCTTCTACCTCAAAGTGGTCGAAGACTGCGGCATGTACCGGGCCGCAAAGCAGGGCGGCTTCGGCTTTCTGACTGACGCCAAAGATCCCGGTCTGCAGTACCTGCGCGCTCTCAATCTCGAAACCGGCAAAGTCGAATGGGAAATCCCCCAGCTCGGACCCGTCGAAAGCAACTACTCCGGCGTCCTCGCCACTTCCGGAGGCCTGGTCTTCTATGGCGAGACCAGCGGAGCCTTCGCAGCCGTCAACGCAAAGACGGGAGCCACCCTTTGGCACTTCGAAACAGGAGCCACAATCAAGGCATCCCCCATGACCTACAGCATCGGAGCCCGCCAGTACGTCAGCATCGCAGCCGGAGCCAACGTACTCGTGTTCGCCCTCCCTGAATAACCCCTGCCTCCCGCCATCGCTGTCATACCTGCCCCGCTCCTGAGACAATAAAACAAGTCCCGCCCCCGATGTCGTCGCCCTACATCGAACTGCACGCCCGTTCCGCCTTCAGCTTTCTGCGCGGAGCCTGCCTCCCCGAAGAATACGTCGCCCTCTGCGCCACTCTCGGCTACCCCGCCATGGCCCTTACCGATGTCGACGGCGTCTACGGCTCCGCCCGCTTTCACCAGGGCGCGAAAAAGTACGGCGTGCAGGCGCACGTAGGCGCGGAAGTCACCGCTTCGGATGGCAGCCGCTACACCCTGCTCGTCGAATCTCAGCAGGGCTATCGAAACCTCTGCCGCCTCATCACCAGGATGAAGCTGCGCGCGGGCACCAAAAATCCGAAGCCAGGTCACGAAGCGGCCGCCACCCCTGAAGATTTCGCCGAATTCTCCGAGGGCCTGTTGTGTCTCACAGGCGGCGACGAAGGTCCGCTGGCCCGAGCCCTCCGGAACAACACCGGCCGCGAGCAGCTCGAACATCTGTCCGCACCTTCGGCCCCGATAACGTCTACGTCGAACTGCAGCGCCACCTCGACCGCGACAGAAGAATCGCGCAATCAGGCCGCCATCGAAATTGCCCGCTCCATGAACCTGCCTCTCGTCGCCACCAACGGCGTCTGTCACGCCTCAAAATCCCAGCGCGAAGTGCTCGATGTCTTCACCTGCCTGCAGAACAAGACCACGCTCGCTGAAGCCGGCCGCCTGCTCTCGCGCAACGCCGAAAGCGCCACCTCAAAAGCCGGCGCAGAAATGGCGGGTCTCTTTCGCGATCTCCCCGAAGCCATCGCCAACACGCCGAAGCCATCTCATCGCGCCTCCGCTTCACCCTGCAGGACCTCGGCTATCACTTCCCCGACTACCCTCTGCCCCCCGGCGAAACCATTTCGTCCCTGCTCTGGAAGATGACCGACGAAGGCGCCCGCCGCCGCTACCAGCCTTACACCGACCGCGCCCGCCAGCAGATCGAACGCGAACTCAGGCTCATCGAAAAGCTCGGCCTCGGCGGCTATTTCCTCATCGTCTGGGACATCGTGCGCTTCTGCCGCGAGCAGGGCATTCTCTGCCAGGGCCGCGGCTCGGCCGCCAACAGCGCCGTCTGTTATTCGCTCGGCATCACCGCCGTAGACCCCGTCGGCATGGACCTGCTCTTCGAGCGCTTCCTCTCCGAAGAGCGCGGCGAATGGCCCGACATCGATATCGACCTGCCCAGCGGCGACCAGCGCGAACAGCGCCATCCAGTACGTCTATGAGCGCTACGGTGCGCTACGGCGCCGCCATGACCGCCAACGTCATCACTTATCGCGGACGCATGGCCGCGCGCGAAGCCGGCAAGGTGCTGGGCTTCGATGTCGCCACCCTCGACAAAGTCTCGAGCCTCGCCCCCATGTGGGGCTGGAAAGATCCGGACCGCGACACGACAGCAGCAGTTCCTCGAAGCCGGCCTCGACCTCGATAACATTCGCGTCCGCAAATTTCTCGAAATCGTCATGGCCCTGCAGGACATGCCCCGGCACCTCGGCCAGCACTCGGGCGGCATGGTGATCTGTCAGGGCCGTCTCGATGCCATCGTGCCCCTCGAGCCCGCCTCCATGCCGGGGCGTGTCGTCGTTCAGTGGGACAAAGAAGATTGCGCCGACCTCGGCCTCATCAAAGTGGATCTGCTTGGCCTCGGCATGATGGCCGTCTTGCAGGATTGCCTCAAACTGGTCAGCGAGCACTGGCGCGAAGAGATCGATCTCGGCCAGCTTCCCGCCGACGATCGAGAAGGTTTACGCAACGCTGCGCAAAGGCGACACCATCGGCATGTTTCAGGTGGAGAGCCGCGCCCAGATGGCCACCCTTCCGCGCCTGAAGCCTGAAGACGTTCTACGACCTTGTGGTGGAAGTCGCGCTGATCCGCCCCGGTCCTATCGTCGGCGAAATGGTGCATCCTTATCTCGCCCGGCGCGCGGGCAGGGAACAGGTCGACGCCCTGCATCCCATGCTTGAACCCGTGCTTACGACGAACCCTGGGCGTTCCCTTATTTCAGGAACAGTTGTTGCGCATGGCCATGATCGCCGCCAATTTCTCAGGAGGCGAAGCCGAAGAACTGCGCCGCGCCATGGGCTTCAAACGCTCCGAAGCCGCGCATGAAAGAGATCGAATCGAAACTGCGCGCCGGCATGGCGAAAAACGGCATCACCGGCGACACCGCAGACCGCATCGTCCTCGCCATCACTTCCTTCGCGCTCTACGGCTTTCCCGAATCGCACGCCGCCAGCTTCGCCCTGCTCGCCTATGCCAGCGCTTATTTCAAATGCCACTACCTCGCCGCCTTCACCTGCGCGTTGCTGAACAATCAGCCCATGGGTTTCTATCATCCCGCCGTTCTCGTGAAAGATGCCCAGCGCCACGGCCTGCGCGTGCTGCCTGTCGATGTAAACATTTCGGACTGGGATTGCACCGTCGAAGGCGAATCCAAAGCTCTGCGTCTTGGCCTCCGCTACGTCCGCGGTCTCCGTGCCGAGGCCGGCCTCGCCGTTGCCGCCCGCAAGCCCTTCACCGATGTTGACGATCTCGCCCACCGCGTCCCTGAGCTTCGCAAGAATGAACTCGAAATGTTAGCGGGCGTGGGCGCTCTCGCGCACCTCAACACCGCCCATCGCCGCGACGCTCTCTGGAAGGCGGGCCGCGCCGGCCGCCCCGCCGGTCCTTTGCTCCGCAACGTTCCCGAAACCGCGCCCGAAGCCCCGCTCGAAAAAATGACCACGCCCGAGCGACTCTTTGCCGACTTCCACGGCACCAGCCTCACCGTCGGCCGTCATCCCATGCACTACCGGCGCGACGATATGAATGCCCTCGGAGTCACCCCTGCCCGCGGCCTTGCAACCGTCCGCAACGGAGGCCTGGTCCGCGTAGCCGGTTCAGTCATCGTAAGACAGCGCCCCGGTACCGCGAAAGGCATCGTGTTCCTCAGCATGGAAGACGAAACCGGCATCTTCAACGTCGTCGTCATGCCGGACATCTTCGATCTCTTCCGGCTAACCCTGGTCCGCGAGCCCTATCTCATCGTCGAAGGCAAGGTACAAAATCAGGAAGGAGTCATCCATGTGCTCGCCAGAAAAATCGAACGCATGGAGCCCGCCGCCCCCGCCATGTCTTCTCACGACTTCAAGTAACGTCCCCTAAGCCAGTTGCGGAACCACAAACGGCTTCCGATACTCCCGCCGGAACATCGCCGTAGCCTGCTTATCTCCGGGACACGAATACGTCGCCGCATCGAAATTCACAGACCGCCCCAGCCGGTAAGAAATATTCGCCAGATGCACCAGCGTCGTCGAGATCGCGCCCTCTTCAATCTCCGCGTTCAACTCCTCGCGCTTCCGGCTGCGCACAGCCCCTATGAAGTTCGCAAAATGATCCCCGCCATCTTTTCTCGCCGGACCCGGCTTCCGCATTCTTCCCGATATACGAGTAATACTTCACATACCCGTCAATCGCCAGATATCCGTTCGAACCGTAGAAAATGTTCCCCACCGTGTTGCTCTTTACGCTCGGATCGAACTCGTGAATGTCGGCCTCATGGTTCGTCATCCAGTGCCGAACCTCGAACGTCATCATCTTCTTCTTTGCCGCCCTCATTGAATTCATAAGCGCAGTTCACCGTGTTCGGCGTCTCCTGGTCGTCATCGAACATGAAATGTCCGCCGATCGCCGAAACCTTCGTCGGATACTTCACTCCCAAACCCCACCGCGCAATATCCACCTCGTGGATTCCCTGGTTCCCCAGGTCCCCGTTCCCGTACTCCCACTGCCAGTGCCAGTTGTAGTGAAAGCGGTTCGCCGAGAACGCCCGCTTCGGCGCCGGCCCCAGCCACAGATCGTAATCCACACCCGCCGGAACCGCCGAGTCCGGCTTCCGCCCGATTGTGTCGCGCCACTTGTAGCAAAGCCCGCGCGCATGATAAACATCGCCGATCAGGCCCTCACGCATCTTCTGCACGGCTTCCTGCAGCGCGATATTCGACCGGCTCTGACTCCCCTGCTGCACAATCCGGTCATACTTCCGCGCCGCCGCCACAATCTGCTTCGCCTCGAACATGTCGTGCGAACACGGCTTCTCCACATACACGTCCTTGCCCGCCTGGCAGGCCCAGATCGTCTGCAGCGTGTGCTGGTGGTTCGGCGTCGCAATCGAAATCGCATCGATTGACTTGTCTTCGAGCAGCTTGCGCAAATCCGTGTAAGTCGCCGGAGCCTTCCCCCGCTTCTCCTCCACGAATTTCGACGCCGTGGCGAGAACAGAATCATCCACATCGCACAGCGCCACCAGATCCACATTAGGCAGCGACGTGAACGCCTGCATGTGGCTCTTACCGCGGCTCCTCAGCCCCACACAAGCAATGCGGACCGTATCGTTCGGGCTCGCAACCGCGCTCAGCGCAGACGTACCCAAAGCCGCCGCCGAATTCACGATGAATGATCTTCTGTTCATAGGATTCCTTTATTTTATCCGCAATTTCAGGCGCTAAGTCTTAACGAACCAGACAAGGCTGCTTACTCCCGAACTTCCATCCAGGGACAAGGTACTGCATCGCCCGCGCATCGTCGCGCCCGCCCAAATCCATCGCCTGATAAAGCTCGTGCGCCTTCCCGATCTCTTCCATATCCGGCTCAACGCCCAGCCCCGGCCTCTCCGGCACGTCCACCATACCCCCCACAATCTGAAACGGCTCCTTCGTCAAGCGCTGCCCGTCCTGCCAGATCCAGTGCGTGTCGATCGCCGTAATCCTGCCCGGAGCCGCCGCCGCCACATGCGTGAACATCGCAAGCGAAATATCGAAATGATTATTCGAGTGCGAACCCCACGTCAGCCCCCACTCATTGCACATCTGCGCCACCCGCACAGATCCCTGCATCGTCCAGAAGTGCGGATCCGCCAGCGGAATATCCACCGACTGCAGTTGAATCGCATGGCCCATCTCCCGCCAGTCCGTCGCAATCATGTTCGTCGCCGTAGGAAGCCCCGTCGCCCGCCGGAATTCCGCCATCGTCTTCGCGCCCCGAAAAGCCGCCCTCCGCCCCGCACGGATCTTCCGCGTACGCCAGCACGTCATTCCGTCCCCGGCAAAGCGCAACAGCTTCCTTCAACAGCCACGCGCCATTCGGATCGAGCGTGATGCGCGCCTTCGGAAACCGCTCCGCCAGCGCCGTCACCGCCTCCATCTCTTCCGCCCCGCTCAGCACCCCGCCCTTCAGCTTGAAATCGCTGAAACCGTACCGCGCCTGCGCCGCTTCCGCCAGCCGAACCACCGCCTCGGGATTCAGCGCCTCTTCATGTCGCAGACGAAACCAGTCATCCTCCGCCTCGGGTTCACTCCGGTACGGCAGGTCGGTGCGCTTCCGATCGCCCACATAAAACAAATACCCAAGCATCGCCACCTGCGAGCGCTGTTGCCCCTGCGCCCAGCAGCGCCGCCACAGGCACGCCCAGATGCTGCCCCAGCAAATCGAGCAGCGCAGCCTCAAGCGCCGTCACCGCGTGGATCGTGGTGCGCAGATCGAACGTCTGCACGCCCCTGCCGCCCGCATCACGGTCCGCAAACTGCTGCCGCACCGCATTCAGAATGTTGTTCCACGTTCCGATCGCGTGCCCTTCCACCAGCGGCCGCGCGTCTTCCAGCGTCTGCCGGATGCGCTCGCCCCCGGGCACTTCCCCCACGCCCGTATGCCCGGAGCTGTCTTCCAGCAGCACGATATTGCGCGTAAAAAACGGTCCATGCGCGCCGCTCAGATTCAGCAGCATACTATCGTGCCCCGCCACCGGGATCACCTGCATCCCGGTCACCCTCGGTGAACCCGCGCTATTTGGCAGGGCCAATGCGGCTGGTCCCGATCGCAATATCGTCGTAATAAACATCGAACGCGGTAGCCGGCAGACCCCACACCCGCGAACCGAACCCGAATTCCCTGAACCCGCCCACCAGTCCGCTCGCCGTCGTGCTCCCCTTCGGCCAGATGAACTTCACCATGTCCACCTTCTCGCCCGCCACCGTGTTCATCAGGCGCTCCCCGTCAATCCACATCGTGATGGAAGACGGGTCATCGTTGAACTCCCATTCGAGCAAAAACCATTTGTCCAGCGGAATCGCCGTCTCGCTGCGATACGTCACCTCGCCCCGCCCCGCGCCTGCTGCCGACTTGTTCTCCTGATACGAAGGCATCCAGTTCTTCCGCGATCCCCCGATCTCATCGAACTTCGAAATCGGCCACCCCGGCTCGCCCGCAAAAATCAGCGGATTATGCCCCGGCGTGAATCCCGACGACACCTTCATATACGCACGTCCGAAAAAATGCGTCTTCACCGATTCCGGCAGATGCGTCGCCACAATAAACGCGAAGCTCCGCGCCGCCATCTCCGGATAATGAACATGCAGCGCATACTTCCCGTGCGCCCCTTCCACCTCTTCCACCGCCGCTGTTGCCGTCCCCGTCACGCGCTCGTCCCAAACCGCCGGATCGATCTTGCCCGATTCGAAATTCTCCTGAAATACAGGCTTGGTCTGCGCGTTCAGACTCGCCCCGAGCGCCGCAAAAACAGCTCCCGTCCGCAGCAAAAACGATGAATTCATGAGCGCGATTCTATCAGAACCCCCGCCACGCCCTGCGATGCCGGACCCACATGCCTGACCCACTACGATGAATGCAACGTGCTGATCCCAGTCCTTCAGAATTTCCCTCACCGCGGTTTGCACGATGTCGCCGCAGCCGTCCGCGCCGAAATGGCCGCCAGCGAACTCGCCGCCTCTCTTCCCCCCGGAGCGCGCATCGCCATCGGCGTCGGCAGCCGCGGAATCTCAAACCTGGCCCTCATCGTTCGCGCCGTCGTCGATTACTGGACCGATCACCGCATGAGCCCTTTCCTCTTCCCCGCCATGGGAAGTCACGGCGCTGCATCCGCCGAAGGTCAGGCCAGCGTCCTCGCGCATTACGGCATCCACGAAAGCGCCATGGGCTGCCCCGTCATCAGCAACTTCGATGTCGTCTCCCTCGGCCGCACCGAACTCGGCATCGAAGCCTTCGCCGGCCGCGACGCATGGTCGGCCGACGGCATCTTCGTCGTCAGCCGCGTCAAATGGCACACCAGTTTCGCGGGCCGCCTTGAAAGCGGCGTCTCAAAAATGCTCGCCATCGGCATGGGAAAACAGACCGGCGCCCAATCCGTCCACGCCCACTCCCGCACCCACGGCATGGACCCGGCCATTCGCTCCGTCACCACTAAACTCCTGGCCTCGGGAAAAATCATCGGCGGCCTCGCCATCCTCGAAGACGCCTATCACGAAACCGCTCAGGTCAGCGCCCTGCCTGCCGCCCATCTGATCGCCCGTGAAGAAGCCTTGCTTGAGACCGTCAAATCGTGGAAGGCCCGCCTCCCCGTAAACGCCGTCGATGTTCTCATCGTTGACGAAATCGGCAAGAACATCAGCGGCACCGGCATGGACCTCAAAATCGTGAACCGAGGCGTCGCCGCTCAATACAATCCCTGGCCCGATACTCCGGCCATCCAGCGCATCTTCGTCCGCAGCCTCTCCCCGCTCAGCTACGGCAACGCCGTCGGTATCGGAGCCGCCGATGTGGTCCACGCGCGCCTGCTCCCAATGATCGACGGCAAGGCCGGCGCCATCAACGCCGTCACCTCAGGCTCCCTCGCCCTCATGCGCATCCCCCTGCACTTCGCCTCAGATCGCGAAGCCATCCAGGTCGCCGCCGCCACGGTCGGCAAGATGAATCCCGAGGACGTCACCTACGCCTGGATTCGCAACACTCTCGATCTCGAAACGCTCGCCGTCAGCGAAAACCTCTCCGGAGAAATCCGCTCAAACCCCATCGCCGAAATCACGGGCCCCCCGTTCGCAATGTCGTTCGACGCCAGCGGCGACCTCAACCCGTCTATGCCTCTCTCGGATACAGCCGCCGAATCTGCCTGAAGAGCCTGGTCTCCCGAAGCGCGTTCGTATCGATATTGGTCACATCGACAGCGGCATTTACAATCGCCGCGCGGCTGCTGTCGGCTGATCGGCAGCAGCCAACTGACCTTCGATCGCTGACCGAATCTGCACCTCACGCGGATTCGCGCGTGCGATGGCTGTGCGTGTGAAGGAGGCGAAGATGCGCCACCCAACGAGAGACAGTGAGGCAAGACGGTGGGACAAGAGTAGTTCGGAAGACCGGATCTGGCAGATTCCGTCAAATTGAATTACATTGCCAATTACGTCTGAGCCATCGTCCGTTAGCACGGGGAGGTACATGGAATCCCTGCGGCTGAACTTCAAAAGCGTCCCAAGCTTCTCTTTGGCCTTCTCCTCATCCCTGCGTAATTCCACGATGCGTACCAGCGCCGCGTACGAACTGCGGCCGGGTACGAGGTCACAAGACGAATTAAGGATGGCGTACTTCGGCCGACCTGTCACGCGCTCGCCCAGAAAGTAGGCGGCCTCAGTACGGATCACATCGCCCTGCAGCATCGTGAATGCATCGTCGGATGTATTGAATCCCAGTGCGGCCACTTCTCCGGTCTCGATGGGCCGCCGCAGGATCGCATTTCTCGTGTTCCACATACTCAGCCGTTCTTTCGTTCCGGCGAGCAGGCTGGAAAACCTCTGGACTTCCTGAATAGCTTCCTCGTTATGCGACAGTAACCGCAGCTTCTGTTCGAGGTCGCTCAGCCGCGCGTCCCGCATTGGCCCTCGTTACAGTTCCCGTCGCGGAATGTCGGCCGTTTCTAAATCAAAATCGTCAGAGGCCTGCTCCGTCTCCTCTTCCCGTGTCAGTTGAAACGCGTCATGACCGTCCCGCACCGGCAGTATGGGCGATCCGGCCACCATAGAAGCAGATCGAATCAGCAGTTGAACGTGGTCATCGTCGGGGTGCTTCGCCACTACCTTTGCTGCCTGAATCACGAAATTTAGGCCGTTCTGCAGGCGATGAATATCCGTTGCCAGACCCAGCAACCTTTGAAAATCCTCATCCCGAATCACACGGAAGGTTCCTGTTTTTCCCCGCAGCGTCCCCACCCCATGCGCAGGAATCTCTTCCAGCGCGCCACTGCCCCCACGCCGAAACTGCTCGAACGAGTTCCATGTCGGACCGGCAATCAAAGCTACAGGAGACAGCGTTCGATTCGCGGAATTCTGGCCAAGTTCCTTAGACATACAGCGACCTCTTCAATAATTGTATCAGGATCCCAACGCTAAGCCAACGAAATCGTTGGTCGCCCGTTGGGCTAACACTCGCCTAACCCAACCGCCGCAGCCTGATCGTAGTCTTAACCACCTTCCCCGCCTCCGCATTCCCCTGCTCCCGCACCAACTCCAGCCCCGCCCCCGTCACCATCCCCGTAAACAAACTCTTAGTCTTCCGCCCGCTGTAATAATCCGTGCTCGTAACCGTAAAGCTGACCCGATCCCCTTCCACACGCAGTTCCTCAACCGGAAGATCGAATTCGTCCCCGAACATCACCCCCGTAACCACCCCGCCGCCCTTCACCTGAAACTGAAAAGCGACATCCTGCTTCTCACCGTTCTTCCCGGCCACTTCGCCCATCCAGATCCCCGCCAGTTCGGCCCCAAACAAACCCGTAGCCAGCAACAATCCAATCCCGATCGCCCGCGCCGCCACGCTCATTCCGATCATTGTATTCCCGGCCGCCCACCCCCGCTTCCTGTGATAGCCTGACCACGTGACGCGCCCCCGCCACCCCCTGCTCTTCCTGCTCCTCGCAGCATCGGCCGCGCCCGCCCAGCAGTATTCCTTCAACGATGCCCGCCATCTTCTGACCACCTACTGCATCGCTTGCCACCAAACCAAATCCCCCGCCGCCGGACTCAACCTCACCGCCTTCGATACCCCCGAATCCATCGCACAGCGCTCTGACAAATGGACCCGGATTCTCTCCCGCGTTCACAATTCAGAGATGCCGCCACAAGGCGCCCCCGCGCCTCCGCCCGACCAGCGCGAAGCCTTCACCGCCTGGCTCCGCGGCGCCCTCAAACAGGAAGCCTGCAGCACCGGAATCACACCCGGCATCGCCCCCATTCGCCGTCTGAACCGTACCGAATACTCGGCCAGCGTTCGCGATCTGCTCAACGTCCATCTCGACGTCGGCGCCATGCTCCCCGCTGACGGAGCCGGCGGAGAAGGCTTCGACAACGCCGCCGAAACCCTCTTCCTCTCCCCCGTACACGCCGAAAAATACCTCGACGCCGCGAAAGCCGCCCTCGCCTTCGCCGCCAAAGATCCAAGGTCCCGCGCCAAATTTATGATCGCCTCGCCGGGCGCCGGCACCACCCCCGAACAGGCCGCCCGCCGCATCCTCGAAGCCTTTCTCCCCCGCGCCTTCCGTCGCCCCGTCGACGAATCCGACCTCCAGGTCTACCTCGGCCTCTTCAACGCTGCCCGCAAAAACAAATCGTCCTTTGACGATTCCATCCTCTTCGCCCTCAAAGCCGTTCTCGTCTCGCCCCAGTTCCTCTTCCGCTCGGAACCGCCCGCCCCCGACTCCACCGCCCAGCCCCATCTCCTGGACGATTACGCCCTCGCCTCGCGCCTCTCCTACTTCCTCTGGGGCAGCACTCCCGACAGCCTCCTCCTCGCCCTCGCCAAAGACGGCAAACTCCGCGACCCCGAAATCCTCCGCGGCCAGGTCGCCCGCATGCTCCGCAATCAGAAATCGTTCGACTTCGTTCAAAGCTTCGTCGAACAATGGCTCGGCACCCGCACCCTTGCCCAAACCGTTCAGCCCGACGCCAAACTCTTCCCCGTCTACGCGGGCGACGAAGAACTCCGTGGCGACGTCCGTTACCAGCCCGTCCTCTTCTTCCGCGAAATCCTCGCGAACGACCTCTCTCTGCTGAACCTCATCGATTCCAACTTCACCATCGCCACCAAAAAACTCCAGAAGCTCTACGGCCTCTCCGTCGTCCCGCCCCGCAAAGACATCGGAGGCCAGCCCCAGCGCATCGAACTCCCTGAAGGCACCCATCGCGGCGGACTCCTCGGCATGTCAGCCGTCCTCCTCGTCTCCTCGCACCCTCAGCGCACCAGCCCCGTCCTCCGCGGCAAATGGATTCTCGACGCCATGCTCGGCACCCCGCCGCCCCCTCCGCCGCCCGACGTTCCCCCGCTCGAAGAACCCACCGGACCCGCGCCCCGCACCGTTCGCGAACTCCTCACGCAGCACCGCGCCAACCCCGTTTGCGCCGGTTGCCACAGCCGCATTGACCCCCTCGGCTTCGCGCTCGAAAATTACGACGCCATCGGCCGCTGGCGCGCCACCGAAGGCGACAAACCCATCGACGCCAAAGGCACCCTGCCGGACGGCACCACCTTCGAAGGTCCTGACCAGCTCAAAGCCGCGCTGCTTGAGAGAAAGGCCCTCTTCATCCGCAACCTCTCGAACAAGATGCTGGGCTACGCTCTCGGCCGCGGCCTCACCCTCAAAGACTCCTGCGTTGTCGATACAATTGTGGCTGACGTGGAGAAGCATGATTACAGCGCGCTCTCGCTCATCGATGCCGTGGTCATGAGTGTCCCGTTCAGGTATAGGAACTAGGACCGTGAAACTCTCCAGAAGAACTCTGCTGCGCGGCGTCGGTGTAGGTCTCGGGCTCCCCTGGCTCGAAGCCATGGCCGCAACGCCAAAGGCCGCGAACCCCGTCCGCATGGCCGTCCTCTACATGCCGAACGGCGTCAACACAGACATGTGGACGCCCGAGGGTACCGGCCGCAATTTCGAACTTTCCCCCACCCTCGCCCCTCTTGCCGATCTCAAAGACGACATCCTCGTGGTCAGCAATCTCTGGAACGCCGCCGCCAACACCGGTGACGGCCACTACGTCAAAGAGTCGAGCATCCTCACCTGCACCACCATCAGCAAGACCCTCGGCGTCGACCTCAACATCCACGGCATTTCCATGGATCAGATTGCAGCCCAGCGAGCTGGCGACCGCACGCCGCTGCCCTCGCTCGAATTGGGCATTGAGCCCGAAGCCACCGGCGTCGATACCAATGTCGGTTACACGCGCGTCTACGGCTGTCACATCGCCTGGAGCAGCCCCACCACTCCGCTGGCCCGCGAAATCAATCCGCGTTCCGTCTACGAACGCCTCTTCCGCGCAGGCAGCCCGCAGGGTTCATCCGCCACGCCAGGACACGCTGCTGCTCGACCGCGTCCTCGACCAGTCGAAGAAGCTGCGCGCCCAGGTCGGCACAGCCGATCGCCGCCGCATTGACGAATACCTCGATATCGTGCGCTCCCTCGAAGCCCGCATAGACCGCGCCAGCGATCCCGGCCGTTCCGCCTGGAAGCCCCGCGCCTCCATGGCCTCCGTCGCGCCGCCCACTGACGCTCCCGCGAACCACACCGAACACGTGCGCCTCATGCTCGACATGACCGCCCTCGCCTTTCAGACCGACACCACGCGCATCGCCACCTTCATGTTCGGCAATTCAGTCAGCGGCCAGAACTTCCGCTTCCTCGAAGGCGTCACCAATTCGCATCACGAAACCTCGCACCATTCGAAAGATCCCGAAAAGCTCAACAATATCACCTCATCAACAAGTGGCACATTGAGCAATACGCGTATCTTCATGCGCAAACTGCGCGACATGAAAGAAGGCGAGCAATCCATCCTCGATAACTCGATGGTCCTCTTTGCCTCCGCGCTCAGCGACGGCAATTCGCACAATCCGCACAAGCTCCCGCTCGTCCTCGGCGGTCGTGGAGGCGGCCGTATCGCCACCGGTCAGCATCTCGTCAACACCGAAGATACGCCCGCGGCCAACCTCTACGTCTCTATGCTCGACGCCTTCGGCACGCCCGTCGAACGCTTCGCCGACAGCACCGGCCCGCTCCCCGGAGTCCTCGCGTCCTAATTCGCCGCGCTGTGCTCCACAACATACTTACCCCACTTCTCCGATAGCGCCGCGTCGCTCTTTACTCCCGCGCCGCCCCGATAAACCATCGACAGACTCTGCGCGGCCAGCAAATTCCCCGCCTCCGCCGCCTTGTTCCACCACTTCGTCGCTTCCGCGAAATTCAGCTCCGTCCCTTTGCCGATCGCATACATCATCCCCACCATCGCCTCCGCCGAAACGTTCCCCTGTTCCGCCGCTTCGAGCGTCAGCCGAAACGCCTGCGCCGGATCTTTCATCCTCAGCTCACCGCCCCGGCAAAACGCATCCGCCGGCCGGCTTCGCGCAGCTTGCGGTAATCGTTGCGATAGTCGTTCGCCCGCGCCGTCATCCCCTCCAGCCACTGAGGCCACCCGCCCGCCGGTTCCTTCAGCTCCGGCCGACCCAGATCGCCCCGGAAGCCGCCGTCCCGAATCGGAGCCAGCGTGTTCGCCGCCATCGTTCGCAGTTCCTCGTTCTGATCCGTCAGCAGCGTCACCAGTGCCTTAAAAAGCTCCGGATCCTGACGCGCCCCCTTCACCTGAAACCGCACCGCCGCATTGATCCCGTCCACCGCGCTCACCCGATCGTCCTGATCCACGGCCTTATCCGGATTCAGCGCCAGTTCCACCAGCGCATGTTGCGCCGCCTCTGACCTCCAGTTCGCATTCACGCTTAGCGCCCGCAGCGCCGCCCGCCGCACCGGCGACCGAGCTGTCCGTCGCCGCGCGCCCCACCGCTTCCATCGTCGCTTCACTGAAAATTCCGTGTACGCAAGTCTCCGCCGCAGCCGCCCGCACACTCGCATCGGCCGACCCGAGCAGCTTCTGCACCGCCACACCCGCCTGCGCCCCGCCCACCAGCGCCAGATTCCCTATATACCCATCCGCATTGATCTGCGTCCTGCGTCATCGCGGCCTGCTCCTCAGCCGATGGCGCGACATTCTTATTCCTCAGCCGTGTCGCCCACAAAATCGCGTCATCGTTACTCGCCGGATGATACGTGCGCGCCCCCAGATCGTCGAACTCGCGATAGATCACGTGATAGCCCTTATTGAGCACGCCGCTGATACGCATCCCGCACCGTCGTGATGTGATACGAAAGATCCCGCATCCCCAGCACCATGTAAAATTCCGGCGCGCTCCCCGCGAAATCGATCGGCTCTTTCACCTCCGAAGGCATCCGCCACAATCCCCAGCTGTAACTGATCCCCGCCGTCACCAGCCCCGGATGCAGCATCGCGAATTCATCCGAAATCTTCCCGCCCTCGCCCTTCCCGTACATGTAAATGCGCCGTGCATTTACCGGATAAGTCTTCATCGCCCACGCGGATCAGTTTCTCGATCGGCTCATCGTCCGCCGGACCGAATTTCTGCGCCTGCGAATGCCCCGCCAGCAGCACATACCCATCGCTCAGCCCCAGCCGTTTCAGCGCCTCGCGAACCGGATAAATCTCGTCCCCGGTCGGCCTGTCATGCTCCGCCGAACACAAAATCAGCCCCACCTGCTTCGCCGGATCGCGCGTCCCCGCCGCCGCAATATGTTCCGGCGCCTCCACCACATATCGGATGATCGTCTTCCCGTCGGCATCCTTAAGCTCGCGCTCCGTAGCACCGAACAAAGGCGCTCCCGCCAACAGAATCGTCGCGATAAATCCAGCCAGGCCGTTTCTCATATACGCTCGTTCACCGCATACTATACAGGACCGGATTCCGGTTACGCCCGCGCGGGAATTACCCGGTCTCCAGCTATCCTGAAGCGTGCGCTGTCTCGCTCTCCTCATCCTCGCCGCCATCCCCGGCCTCGCTCCCGCGCAGTCCATCGACGCTTTCTTCAAAGACACCTTCGAACAAATGCTCCGCGACAATCCCGAATTCGCCACCGCCGCCGGCCGGCACGAATTCGACGACCGCTGGACCGATTGGTCGAAGCAGGGTCTTGCCCAACGCCATCAGTTCCTCGAACAGAAACTTGCCGCGTCCAACAACTTCCCCTCAGCCGCCCTGTCGCCCGAGAACCGCCTCACCCAGCGCCTCCTCCAATACGATTTCCGCTCCAGACTCGAAGCCTGGGACCTCGAAACCCATCTCCTGCCCGTCGGCCAGATGACCGGCTTCCACAACTCCGTCTTCGTCCTCATCGACCGCATGCCCGCCCGCACCGTCCACGATTACGAAAACATCCTCGCGCGCCTCCGCGCCATTCCCGCCTATGTGGACCAGCACCTCGCCATCCTCGACGAAGCCATCGCCATGAAGCTGACCCAGCCGAAGATCGTGGCCGACCTTGTCGTCGGGCAGGTCTCCACCCAGATGAACCAGACCCCGGAACAATCCGCGCTCCTCGCCGCCTTCCGGAATTTCCCGGCCAACATCTCGCCTGCCGACCGCGAAAGATTACAAACCGCCGCCACCGCCGCCTACAGCACTCAGTTCCAGCCCGCATGGCGCAAACTTCACCAGTACATGACCACGACTTATGCGCAGCACCTGCGCCCCGCTGACAGCATCGGCTCACTCCCGAACGGCAAACAGGACTACGCCATCCTCATCCGCCGCCTCACCACCACCAACATGTCCGCCGACGAAATTCATAGCCTCGGCGAGCGTGAGGTGCTCCGCATCGAAGGCGAAATGCAGGCCGTTCTCAAAGAAGTAAACTTCAGCGGAACGCTCACTGAGTTCCAGCAGAAACTCGACGCCTCCCCCGAATGGCACTTCACTTCCAAAGAGGAAATGCTCGCCTACTGCCGCAACATCGCCAAACAAATCGAGCCCAATCTCCCCAATCAGTTCCGCAACATCCCCAAACTCCTCTACGGCATCCGCCCCATACCCGCCGACCGCGAAGCCGCCAGCGCCACCAACGCCCAGGCGCCCTCGCCCGATTACTCCGTCCCCGGCTGGATGAACCTCAACACCTACCATCCCGAAAAGCAGTTTAAGTACGACAAGGAAGCCCTCGTCCTCCACGAAGCCGTTCCCGGCCACGTCTTTCAGGGCTCCGTATCCATCACCCAAACCAATCTGCCCGACTTCCGAAAGTTTTATTCCAACAGCGCCTTCGGTGAAGGCTGGGCCCTCTACGCCGAATCCCTCGGCCCCCAACTCGGCATGTATAAGGACCCGTACAGCCGCTTCGGACGCCTTACCAGCGAACGCTTCCGCGCCGTCCGCCTCGTCGTCGATACCGGCATCCACCAGCTCGGCTGGACCCGCGCCCAGGCCCTCGATTACTTCCACACCCACGCCCCCGAAGAAGCCGTAGCCGAGATCGACCGCTACATCTCATGGCCCGCTCAGGCCCTGTCTTACAAGATGGGTGAACTCAGAATCAAAGCTCTCCGCGCCGAAGCCGAACAAAAACTCGGCCCCAAGTTCGACGTCCGCGACTTCAATGACGCCATCATTCGCGAAGGCCGCCTGCCCCTCGACCTGCTCACCGAACAAATGGCCGCGTACATCAGTCACTGACCCGGGTCATGAACACCGCGATCGTAACCCTGACCCGCGCAAGGGGCCCGGAAGAATCGTCCACCCTGCTCGATTCGCTCCGCCAACTCGGCCAACTCGGCCTGCCCGTCTACGCTGCCGATTCCGCTTCGATTGCACCCTTCCTCACGCAAGCCGCGCAAATCGAAAACGTCCATGTCATCCCGTCCGAACCCGGTCTCGTGACGCAAATTCAAACCGCCCTGCGTCATGCCTCGGCCAAAGGCCACGCCCTGCTCATCTACACCGAACCCGATAAGCAAGACTTCTTCATCTCCCACATGCCGGCGTTCATCCACACCGCGCAATCCGACGCGTCCCTCGAAGTTCTGATCGCCGCCCGCAACGAAGCGGCATTCGCCACCTTCCCCGAAGGCCAGCAGGCTGCCGAACGCGCCTTAAACCAGCTCGCGAACGATTTGCTGCGGGATTCACTCCGGAACGCCCCGCTGCCCGACCTTGTGTACGGACCCCTTGCCCTTCGCCCGCACGCCGTCGCGCACGCCCTCAAAGCCCCCCGCGATTTAGGCTGGGGCTGGCGCATCTATGCCATAGCAGCCTGCGTACTCGCAGGCCGAAAGGTGAGTTCTTACCCTGGAAATTTTGAATGCCCCGCCGCCCAGCGTTCTTCCGATGAAACCGTCTACCGGCTCGAACAACTCAGACAGAACATAGCCGGACTGCGCCTCGCTCTCGCGAACGACTAAGCCGCGATATCCGATTCAGTCACCGGCCGCACACCGCCATCGAAGTCCAGCCGAACATTCCCGGCCGCGCCCTTCCACTTCGTGAACGATTCCACAATGATCCGGAAGATCACCCCGCGGTTCTCCACCATCACCTTCAGCCACGCCAGCGATCCCTTCTGCGGGAAATAAATCCCGCGGAAACACAGCCGCGCCACCAGGTGACTGATCTTATACGGCACCGGAGCATCCGCAATCTTGCTCATTGCCCGCTTCGTGTTCTCCGGACTGTACGTGTTGGTCCACGCATACTGAACCTCCGTATGCACCTCCGGAACGGTCATCTTCAGCGGCGTATGCGCCATCTTGAACGGCGCAAAATCCAGCCAGTGCGTAGGCCGCGTGAGCCGGCCTTCTTTCTGCAGCCTTGTATACAGCGGAGTCGAAGGGAACGGAGTAATCTGCCCGAACACCGGCAGTCCCGGAGGCCAGTCCCTGATCTGCGACAGCGTCCGTTCCGCCACTCCCGGCGTATCGTTATCCAGCCCGAAGATGAATGACGTAATCGCGTACACATTCCGCTTCGCCAGCCGCGCCAGCACCGAACTGAACTCCGCGGGCTTATTGAAGCTCTTATTCACGTCCTTCAGGTTGGCGGCGTCTAAAGACTCCATCCCGATGAACACCCATTTGCCGCCCGACTCCGCAATCAGATCCACCAGCTCTTCATCCCGCAGCAGGTTCGCGCTGATCTGTCCCACCCACGCCAGTTGCGCCTTAGCCGCGATAATCGCTTTCAGCAGAGACTTAGTCCGCTTGATGTTGATCGCGAAGTTGTCATCCACGAAAAACACCGCGATCTTCCCGTTGTTTTCTTTCGCCCGCGCCTTCAGCCGCAGCATCTCGTCCACGACGCTCTCATTCGTCCGGAACCGGATCGAATCGCCGAAAAACCCGGTCACCGTGCAGAACTCGCACCCGTAAGGACAGCCCCGTCCCGATTCGATAGGAATCAGGTGGAACCCCTCGAAATTGACTTTCTTCAGCACCGGTCTCAGGAAACGCGGAATCTGATTGAACTGATCGAGGTCGATCGATTCCCAAGGAATCTTCGGATACGTGCCCAGATCCGGCTTCTTATCCTGCCCGAACGCATCCACCGGCGCATATACATCTTTGAGCGTGCCGTTCTCGACATCTTTCAGGATTCGCGGCCACGTCTCATCCGCCTCGCCCAGCGCCACCGCGTCGCAATGGCGAACTCCGCCGTTCGTGCCCAACGCTTCCGCCGGCAGTTCCGTCACATGAGGACCGCCCATCACCACCGGAATCCCCGCCGCCCGCAGCGCATCGCCCGCCCTGTAAGCGCGCGCAATCATCCGCGTCATGGCGCCAATACCCACCAGGTCGATCCGTTGTTCTTTCGCGAACGCAACCAGTTGCTCGTCGCTCATCGGCTTCGCATTGCCGTCCAGCAGCACCACTTCATGCTCCGGCGGAGTCAGCGATTGCAGCAGAAACATCCACAAATGCGGCATAAAATTGCCTGTAATGCCGTTATCCGGGTTAAACAGCAGGATTTTCATAGGAGGAGCCTTTTAGAACCGCACAAGCAGGTCCTGGCCAAAGTGGGGGACAGGGGGAGCCTTAGTCGTACGCACGAAGTATATCAGCAAAATTTACATACCAGGCCAACTGAATCCCGCCTCGCGACGCAACAAGTTCCGCTCCACACCACTCGAAGGGCCACCACCAACTCACACCTTTGTGCCTTCGCACCGCGCACCAACCCGGGTTAATAGTGATATCGAGCCTGCAAGGAAATCGCTGCTCTCGCACATATTTCAGCGGTTCCGGTTTTCCGGAACCCTGGCATGGATCTCGCATGACCGCCTCGACCGATCGAGCACTCGGACCGCGACACTGCGCTCGGTTTTCACCCAATACCGGAGGTCCTGAAGGAACTCAGGTTGAAATATGGCGACCCGCTTAAGCCGTCGCATCGCTGAGCATCTGCTTTCGCAAAGCGCTCGTTGTTCCGGATTTAAGTTTCCCCGCCTTTGCGCGATGAAGCGCTGTTATGAGCCGGCCCGCGTTTTGAGGCGAACCGAGTAAGTGCGCGGTTTCCATGAGCCCGGCGAGTTCGGATGCCGGAATCATGGCGCGTCGCGGTCTCCTCGTCGTCGAACGATTACAGTGTCCTGCTGATCGATCACTCGAATCGAGCACTGTGGCCAGGTTCTGGCGAAGGCTGCTGTACGTCGTTTCACTCGGCACGGTTTCCTCGGTTCTATTGCACAGGACTGTTGTACGTCTTCCGGTTGGCAGTACCGCCAGTCTGCAAATCGACGGTTTGCGCGTTTTACGACCAAGTGCCGGACCTGAGGCCGCAAGCCGCCTGCCGTTCTGATCCGAATAAATAACGCTGCCAAGAGGTACTATCGGCCTCAATCGGCCGATGGGTTGAGCGTTACTTGCTTCGACTACTTCAACCGGGATGCTTTATTCAGGATGTCGGAGTTCTTGATGTTACTCGCACTCGCACTCGAAAATCGCCTGGCCATAAAAGTGTTACCGGGCGAAGTCGTCTTAGATTGATCCAGAATCGCTGCACCTATGGCCTGAGCCCGTCTTGTGGACGTGGATAAAACGCTGTCCAACTCGGGTTTTGCGGAAGGTATTTTGGCGTAGGCTGCAACAAACGACAGCACGCCAGCTTCATCCGGCGTCAGATCGATCAAATGCCCGCGACCCTTCGGTGTGCTTGTGCTGGTTGCCATAGTCTAAATCAAGTATAACGCCGCTTACTGGTCCGCGTGCAGGCGATCGCCTTTGAGAAACCGTATCCCTGTCAGAGATGGAATTGGCGAGTGGCGCAGGCGACCATCTGCGCTCCAATCCTTGCAGGCCTTCATGGATACCGACAGAACGACAGCGCGGCGGTCGACGGGCAATTCGATCTCCACCGCACTGGCGCCCTCCTCTTTCCAGAGGGCGACCACTCGTTCCCTGCTCGTGCAATTTGACGGCCGGCTCAGCCGGGCCATACCAAGACTTGTGATCGTGAGGACGAGCTCCGGGATCTTCGGCGAGGGTGGCCGCGTGACGGGAGGCCCACCTTGACATCAGTTGCGGTCCATCCATCAACAAGGACACGACCAAATTAGGGGCAACCGCGCGAACAATGTCGCCGGCCGGATCGGGCCTAGCCAAGTCCTCGCAGATCAATGCGCAGATATTCAACCAAGGGGCAAGGCGAACGAAAGAAAGACGCCGTGTGGATATGTCGATGTGTTCCCACCACGCCTTGGCGTGATAGAGGGAACTGCCCAACGAGTACTGCATTATCTGGCTGTTATCCAGCTTCCATCGATGGTGCTTTTCTTGTTCCACTGGCTTCATGCCGGGAGAATACAACTGGACTCTGTTGCTGCCACGCCGGTCGCCGGATACGCCCGGCGCGCCGACACCGGTGATCAGCACGCACTCGTGCTCGGCCAGCAGTTCGCGAACACTTGCCGCCTCCCGGGCGGTCAGTGCCAATTCCGGAAGAATGAGCATGCTGATTCGCCCGCACTCGCTCCTGGCCTCTTCAAGAAGTCTTCGAAGTCCCGGGATGAATGTTTTACCGGAACCGCGGCCTTCGTACGTGAAAAAGTCAAAATCGTTGGACATAGTGCCCATCTCTGCCTGCAGCCGATCATTAGGGCGGAACTGCGACGGCCGCACTTCGAATGGCCACGGCAGTACGAGCACGTTTATCTTTAGATCCGCTCCCCATTGGCGGTTATCGTAAAAAGTGGTGTCGATTTCTGCACCTTCGACGAGACTCGCGTATAGAGAAAGGGAACGGATCGTCAGCCCGCGCTGGGGAACACGGGACTTGGGCAGGACGCGCAAACGAGAAGGATCGATCTCCTCGCAAACGCTGCTCCAACCGTTCTTCCGGAGTTGGATCAGTCCCCGGACTCGAAGAGGACAGAAGCAACCGGTTCCTCTCCGGATGGCGCGGTGAATGGCCTGCACGCCTGGTCAGCGTAAGCCATCAATTCCACGATCGCTTGAGCGACGGGCGACATCTGCCCACGGAGTTCCGAGAGCGGACGGTCGAATCCTGTAGCGATTGTCAACCAGCATTGCAATACGGCATCCGGTAAAGTCGGTTCTCCGCTCCCGATCGCATGTTGCCACGCGTTGGCCACTTTCTCACAGTGGAGACCCCACTCCTGCATCGCACTGCCGCGAGGTGGCCAGTTTGAAAGCACGTGGACATAGGCCGCAGCCTGCCGCAAGGAATACGCACACAATGCGAACACGTCCGGTGGCCAGAGAGGAACGGGGGGCGAGGGCTGAGTCTCCAGTCGCGGCATTATGCTCCGCCACAAGTTACGCAGGGTGAATTCGGCGGATGAATTAGCTCGAGGCGCCATCGAATAAGCAAGCAGTTTACCAGTGCTTTGGAGAGTATTGGGAAAAGCCAGGGACTTGTCCGGACGTCTTAAAGCGCCTTAGCTGATGGGCTTAATTCACCGCTGCTTCGTCCACCGTCCACATGGACGGTTTGTCGGCGAACCTGATGGAGGCGGCGCGCACTTTCAGGATCAGTCGGATGTTGGCTCCGCCGGTTCTGCCACTGGCAGCGCAAGCGTGCGTTCTACCGCCGCCCTAAGTGGCGGCAAATCGTCGCGCAAGGTTTTCCACACGACCGACAGCTCAACGGCATCATATTGGTGGCGCAACCAATTGCCGATTCCCCGATCTTCCCCACGGCAAGCCCGGGCAACGCACCTCCGCGTCTTTTCCCAGGCGAATCGCTGCTTCACTGACAATCAGCAATTTGCGCTCCACCGCCG
>CAWIZX010000019.1:0-28453 GCA_963840735.1 Terriglobia bacterium | reverse complement strand
TCGCTCTATTTCTGCCATCTGGGCCGGCCCGCCTTCGACGCCTTTGAAGTCGCGACGGTGCCTTTCAGACGTAACGGCGGGCCGGTTTATACGGCTGCAGACGGCCAATCGGTTTGTCGCCAGAAACTTCCCGTTACGGATTCTCATATCGGCAGCCTATAACCTCAGCCCGAGAGCCATCTCGGCCGGTCCGGCATGATCGACACCGACCGATACGAAATCCTGGCCAAATCGCCAGGAACTGTCCGGCCCAATTGACGAACAGATGAAGATGCTCAGAAAGCTGCTGGCTGACCGATTCAATTTGACCTTCCATCGCGAAACAAAGGAACTCGCGATTTATGAGCTTACCGTCGCCAAGAACGGGCCGAAGTTGAAAGAGAGCACGTTGTCGCCCGATGCGTCACCTGAGGGGCCACCGCCTCTTGTCTTCGTAATTTCTCCCGGCGCGGCAAGATTACCAGCCCGCTATGCGTCGATGGCTGAACTCGCCTCCGTTTTGCAGAGGGCTGCGCTGATCGCCCCGTTATGGACAGAACAGGGCTTTCGGGACATTACGATTTCGACCTGGAGTTTTCGACCGATGAGAGTGTCTTCGGCGGCGCATTGCCCGAAAGGCGGCGATGCGGCTGGGCCCACGCTTTTCACTGCTGTTCAGGAGCAATTAGGCCTGAAACTGCAGGCCACGAAGGGCCCCGTCAATTTCCTCGTCATCGAAAAGATCGAACGCCCCTCGGAAAACTAACGGAGATTCAAACGTCGCACCGAACATAAAACACTCCGCGTAAACCCCGCGTTCTTAATTGGCGGATGGCTTCTCGGCGTGATCGACGATCAATACATCCATGGCCGCTTTTTGAGGTTTAAGCTGAAGCCCCAATGCCTGAACAGCCGAAAAGATGTCGATATCCCCGATCGCGTCCTCGGTTCTGTTCGCTGGGGTATTTGGGGTGTACGTAAAACCGAAGTCGTACTCACCCGCGAGACCCGTGAGATCCAGAACAGGACGATCTACCAGACTGTTTTCGATCACCCGCACTAAGTCCTCCATCGTCGCCCTGGTCATGGTCACTTCATAGTTGCGCCCGCTCGCCGTGAAGCGAGATCCCGCCTTGACATCGGAGGCACTTTCTCGCAGCCGCGCTCCCTTTCGCGATTGGACCAGCGCATAAACAGGAATTTCTCTCTTATCCCGATGAACCTGGAGCTTGAAGCGGTCGGCAAGCAGCGACTGCGTCATTTGTCTGAACTCGGCAGCCGATCGTGGCGCATCCCCCGCAGCTTTGGCCGCAATGTCATAAAAGAGGTCGCCGAATGGCTCCAGTGCGGGAGTATAGGGCACCTGATAGCTTCGAACGTCGTATGCGTACGCTATGAGCCCGGCCAATGTCTTGGCTTCGGCGTTCAGTCGCGAACCTGACGTCGCCAGTTTTACCTGACCGCCTCGTCCCCCCCCCACAACAATCACAATTCCACCCGTAGCAGCATGGTGTGCCATCTCCTCCCTCTTGTCTAAAGACGACTCCCAACCGCGGATCGTTGAATCCGATTTCCCCGGTCACACGAAGGCCAAAAATATTTCCACCCAATAAAATCAGCCCTCCCGCGCCGTTTCCCCCACCTTCACCACCCCCATCCACCCCGCTCCGATGCTACTTTCTCTACCGAGGGATACCCAAATTGTCAACAGAAGAAATCATCTCCGCCGCCCAGCTACTCGCCAACCGGCTCAACGCTGAAAAGTCCACCGGCCCCAAAACCGAAGAAGGCAAGCGCATATCCAAAATGAACGCGCTCCGCCACGGTCTCACCGGCTGCCTCACCATCATGCCGTGGGAAGACCGCGTAGCCTACGAAGCCTTCCTCACCGAACAGGAGTCCCAGTGGAACGCCGAAACTCCCATGGAAAAGGAACTCGCTGTCTCCATCGCCGAAGACCTCTGGCGCCTAAAACGCGCCCGCGCGCTCGATGAAAACATCTATGCCATCGCTCATCCCGGCATGACCGGCGAGCCCGAGCCCTCCTTCCCCGCCGACGTCATCACCGCCGCCTACCAGGCCCGCGCCTTCATCAAGGACGCCAAACAGCTCCAGCTCCTCACGCTCTATGGCAATCGCATCCACCGCACCATGGAAAGAAATGTCGCGCGGCTTGAGGAACTCCAGGCCAAACGCATCGCCGAACGCATTCAGGCCTTCGAAGAAGCCCAGCTATTGGCACGACTTGCGGAGATGGAAGGGCAGCGATGCGACCCCGAAGGGAACGCTCCGGCGATCCGTGGCTTCGTTTTTTCATACGCCGAAATCAACGCCGCCAACCTCCATGCCGAGCGTCTCAGAGTCGCAAAATTCTACGAACGGCACCACTGGGACCCCAAAATGAAGTACCCGCACCCGCGCATGGAGCCGATTTCGCTCCCGCTGGCAGCGTAAAACAGGTCAAATTCAAACGATGACCAGCTACTCAAACCCGAACTGCGCCCGTCCAGCCGCCTCCAACGCCGGAGGATCTGCACCGGCCACTTAGCCGTCGTCGTATACCCGCCATCCACGGCAATCACCTGGCCCGTAATGTAATCCGCGCCCGGGCTTGCCAGAAAAACGGCGAGCGGCGCAACGTCTTCGGGAGTTCCCAGCCGGTCATTCGCCTGCACGCTCTTGAGCCAGTCCTTCATCACGTCCGATTGCCACATCGCGCGGTTCAGATCGGTCACAATGAACCCCGGCGCAATGCAGTTCACCTGAATTTCGTACTTTGCCCACTCAGCCGCCAGCGACTTCGTGAACTGCGAGATCGCCCCCTTGGTAATCGAGTAAATAGTAAGGTAGGGCAGTCCCGAAACGCTCATCAGGCTCCCGATGCTGATAATCTTCCCGCCCTTGCCGCGCTTCACCATCCGCGCCCCCACCAGTTGCGTCAGTTCGATCAGGCCGTGCAGGTTGGTCTGCAGAAGATACTCGTACTCAGTCCGCGTGTACTCCTCGAACCGCTTCCGGATGTTCGTCCCGGCCACATTCACCAGAATGTCCACATCGCCCGCCGCATCCGCCGCCTGACGAATCGAATCCGCGCTCGTCACGTCCAGTTCCACGGCCACGGCGCCCATTTCAGCGGCAAGTTCATCCAGTTTCGTTTTCGATCGCGCTGCGAGGATCACCCTGGCGCCCGCATCCTTCATAGCCCGCGCAATCGCCAGTCCGATACCGCGGCTCGCACCCGCAATCAGCGCCGTCTTGCCTTCCAGAGAAAAGGGGTTCACGTCGCTAGTGTCTCACCCCAACTTGCTAAAGTGAAAACAGTTATGAGCTTTTCCGATTCATTTTTCGCCGCTAAATTCGGCATCTCGCGGCGGGATCTGGAAAACTACCTCGCCGAAGCCCTGTCGCGCGGCGGCGACTACGCCGACCTCTATTTCGAATACCTCGCCACCAGCTCCATCAGCATCGACGAATCCATCGTCAAGAGCGCCACCCAGGGCGTCTCGCTCGGCGTCGGCGTCCGCGTCATCTCCGGCGAACGCACCGGCTACGCCTACTCGGACGACCTCAGCCCCGAGAAGATCAAGCACGCCGCGCAGGTGGCCGCGCTCATCGCCGCCGGTCCCGCGAAGATCGAGAAGACCCCGCTCAACGAAGGCCCGAAGCGCAATCTCTATCCCGTGCTCACCGCGCCCAGCGAAACCGCCTTCAGGGAGCGCGTCGAACTTGCCCAGCGCGCCGACCGCGCCGCTCGCGCCTACGATCCCCGCATCTTTCAGGTCCAGGTCACCTACGCCGACAACCTGCGCCAAGTCCTGGTCGCCACCAGCGACGGCGTTCTCAATTTCGACCGCCAGCCGCTCGCCCGCATGAGCGTCTTCGTGCTCGCCCGCGAGGGCGACGGCGTCCCGCAGCAGGGCCACTCCGGCGGCGGCGGCCGCTACGAGCTCGACTGGTTTCAGACCGAACGCACCCCCGAATACTTCGCCAAAGAAGCCTGCCGTCAGGCCATCGTGCAGCTCGGCGCCGTGGAAGCCCCGGCCGGCGAACAGATCGTCGTGCTTGGCCCCGGCTGGCCCGGCGTGCTGCTGCACGAAGCCGTCGGCCATGGCCTCGAAGCCGATTTCAACCGCAAGGGCGTCTCCGCCTTCACCGGACGCATCGGCCAACAGGTCGCGAGCCCGCCTCTGCACCGTTGTCGATGACGGCACCATCGGCGGCCGCCGCGGTTCCCTCAACGTCGATGACGAAGGCAACGAGACCCAGCGCAACGTCCTGATCGAAAACGGCATCCTGCGCGGCTACCTGCAGGACAACCTTTCGAGCCGCATCCTCGAAGCAACTCCCACCGGCAGCGGCCGCCGCGAAAGCTACGAACACATCCCCATGCCGCGCATGACCAACACCTTCATGCTGCGCCGGCGAGAGCGATCCCGAAGACATCATCCGCTCCGTGCAGCCGCGGCCTCTACTGCGCCAACTTCGGCGGCGGCCAGGTCGATATCACCAGCGGCAATTTCGTCTTCTCCGCCTCCGAAAGCTACCTCATCGAAGACGGCAAACTCACCCGGCCGGTGCGCAACGCAACGCTGATCGGCAACGGCCCCGAAGCCATGAAATACGTCAGCATGGTGGGCAACGATCTCAAGCTCGACGAAGGCATCGGCGTCTGCGGCAAGGAAGGCCAGAGCGTTCCCGTGGGCGTCGGCATCCCCACCGTCCGCATCGACCGCATGACCGTCGGGGGAACCGCTTGAGCGCCGCATCGGACTTTGCTTCCCTCCAGACGCTCGCGCAGGCAGTCGTAAAGCAGTCGCTCGACGCCGGAGCCACCGACGCCGAATGCACCATCTCCGAAGGCTCGGAATTTTCCGCCACCGTCCGCATGGGCGAACTCGAAACCCTGAAAGAAGCCGGCTCGCGCGGCGCCGGATTGCGCGTTCTCATCGGCCGCCGCATGGGCGCGTCCTACACCTCTGACCTCACGCCCGAAGGCATTCGCCACATGGTGCAGTCGGCCATCGATCTCGCCGCTCTCACCACCGAAGACCCGCACGCGGCTCTGCCCGACCCTGACGAACTCGGCTCCCTCGACGCCGATCTCCATCTCTTCTCAGACGACGTTGCCTCTCTTCCCACCGAACGAAGATCGACACCGCCCGCCGCGCCGAAGCCGCCGCTCTCGCCTTCGATCCGCGCATCACCAACTCCGAAGGCGGTTCCTTCGATTCCAGCATCGGTGGCCGCGTCTTCGCCAATTCCCGCGGCTTCTCGGCGCCTACCGCGCCAGCTACTGCTCCGTTTCCGCCGTCCCCGTCGCCACGCTCGACGGAGCCATGGAGCGCGATTACTGGTTCACTCTCGGCCCGCGATTTCGCCGGACTCGAAGATCCTGAATACGTCGGACGCACCGCCGCCGAGCGCACCCTCCGCCGCCTCGGCGCCGTCAAAGTCGAGACCCAGAAGGTTCCCGTCATCTTCGAACCGCGCATCGCCCGCTCTCTCCTGAGCCACATCTTCGAAGCCGTCGAAGGCCGCTCCATCTATCGCCAGGCCTCCTTTCTCGCGGGCAAACTCGGCGAAAAGATCGCCGACGAGCGGATCACGTTCATCGACGACGGCACCATCCCGCACCTCTTCGGCTCCCAGCCGTTCGACGACGAAGGCGTGCCCACGCGCCGCACCCCCGTCATCGAGCGCGGCGTGCTGAAGAACTACCTGCTCAACACCTACACCGCCCGCAAGCTCGGCATGAAGACCACCGGCAACGCCTCGCGCGGCATCACCGGCAACGCGGGCATCGGCCACGGCAACTTCTACCTCGAAAAAGGCGACAAATCGCCCGCTGAAATTCTCAGCGGCGTGAGGAACGGTTTTTTTGTGACCGAACTCATCGGTACCGGCGTCAATACCGTTACCGGCGATTATTCGCGCGGCGCCGTCGGCATCTGGATCAGAGGTGGAGAACTGGCTTTTCCGGTATCGGAAGTCACCATCGCGAGCACACTGCAGGAAATGCTGAACGGCATCGCCGAGATCGGCAGCGACCTCGAATTCCGCGGCTCCGTGACCGCCCCGACCATCATGATCGGAGAGATGACCGTTGCCGGACGTTAAGATTTCCCCCGCCGGCATCGTCATCGGGCTCGCAGGAGTTCTCATTCTCGGCGTCTTCGGCTGGCTCACGTTCGGGCCCAAACCCGCGGCTCCCCCGCCGCCGAAACTGACTGACGAAGCCAAGGCGTATCGGAGCAATCTCGCGCTCTCGAACGTTCATATGCAGGCCGCTGAGAGTTACGTCAATTCAAGGCTGGTCGAAATTCTTGGCGACATCGGCAACAAGGGAAACCGGGCCGTCAAACTTGTCGAAGTCTATTGTGTATTTCAGGATTACTCGGGAAAGGAAATTCTTAGGGAACGAGTCACCGTGGTCGGCGCGCTGGCGCCCGGCCAGACTAAGCCGTTCCGGCTGCCCTTCGATACCGTCCCCGATAGCTGGAACCAGGCGATGCCCACGCTGATCATCGCGCAGATTCAGTTCGAATAAAGCCTTTGGGCAAAACAAACGGCCCTATCATAAAAACGTCGGGCAAAAGCAGGAACGAATGAAAACGAAAAGCGCGCTTCTCATCCTTCTGTCGGCGATCGCATTCGGGCAAAAGCAGCAGCCTCCCGAACCCCTCGTCCAGTTCCCGATTCGCGGCACCCGCGGCGCCGTTGCGGCGGGCAGTCCCTACGCCACCGAGGCGGGTATGCGCATGTACTACACCGGCGGCAACGCGGTGGATGCGGGCGTAGCCAGCATCTTCGCTGCCGCCACCACCGAATATGAGCGCGTCGGCTGGGGCGGAGAAGCGCCGCTGCTCATTCGCACTAAAGACGGTAAGGTCCACTCAATCGCGGGCGTAGGCACCATGCCGAAACTCGCCAGCGCCGAACTCTTCCGCAAACGTCCGCTGCAGTTGGGCGAAATTCTCGAACCGCCGGAGAAGAACGGTCTCAAAGGCATGATCCCGGTCGCCGGTCTCATGTGCGCCCTGGTTCCGGGCATGCCCGATGCGGCACTCGTGGCGCTTCGCGAGTACGGCACCAAATCGTTCAGCCAGGTGATCGCCCCCGCTACTGAATACGCCGATGGCCAGGCCATAGACGAGATTCGCTCGGGCGGCATTGACAGCAGCCGCGAGTTCTTCACGCTTTGGCCAACCTCGATGGAGCACTTCGTCCCCGGCGGTCACGTGCCCCGGCCCGGCGAGATCTTCCGTCAGCCGGATCTTGCACGAACGCTGCGCGGCATGGCCGAAGCGGAGAAAAAGGCGCTCGCCTCCGGAGCCACCCGCGAAGCCGCTATCGACGCCGTTCGCGACCACTTCTACCGCGGCGAGATCGCCAAAAAGATCGACGCTTTCAGCAAGGCCAATGGCGGTCTTCTGCGCTATGAAGACATGGCCGCTTTCAGGCTCGCCCCCGAGGAGCCGGTCTCGACCGACTTCCACGGCCTCCGCGTCTACAAGCCCGGCTTCTGGAGCCAGGGCCCCGCCATGATCGAGACCCTGAACATCCTCAGCGGCATCGATTTCAGCGGCCTGAAGTTCAATTCGCCCGACTACATCCACACCGTAACCGAAGCCCTCAAGCTCGCTTACGCCGACCGCGATACGTATTACGGCGACCCTAAATTCGTCACCATCCCTGAAGACACCCTGCTGTCGATGAAGTACGCCGCCGAGCGCCGAGCGCTGATCGGCAAGACGGCCTCGCTTGAATTCCAGCCGGGACAGATCGGCGACCATCCGCCGTCTCACCCTTCGAAATCCGAGATCGCGAGCATCAAGATCAACGACTTCCTGATGGCTCACGACACCACCTGCGTTGACGCGATCGATAAAGATGGCGTGATGTTCTCGGCCACGCCCTCCGGCGCCTGGCTGCCCTCGGTCATCGCGGGCGATACCGGCATCCCTCTCACCGAACGCGCTCAGAGTTTCCTGCTGGTTCCCGGAAGTCCCAACGAACTCGCCGGTGGCAAGCGGCCTCGGGTCACGCTCAGCCCCACCATGATTCTGCGCTCCGATGGGTCGCCGTATGCGGCGCTCTCCACACCTGGCGGCGACAACCAGGAACAGTCGCTCATTCAGATTCTGCTCAACACCGTCCTGTTCCGGATGAACGCCGAATCCGCCATCGAGGCCCCGCGCTTCCAGACCCGCCACTTGGTCTCGAGCTTCGACAATCACGCGATGAACCTGGGCGATCTTCTGCTCGACGAGCGCATCGCGCCGGCGACCATGGCCGAGCTCATCAGGCGTGGTCACAAAGTGGAGACGCGGTCTAAATGGAACAGCGGTGCCGCGCCCGTCCTCATTCGCGTCACCCCGGCCGGAGTCATCGAAGCGGGCGCCGACCCGTGGGGCTACCGGTCCATGCGCGCCTGGTAAGTGGATAGCCTCTTCGAAGAGGACGCCTTCGATCGCGACCTCCTGCGCGGCCGCTTACTCCGGCTCGCGGAGCGCGGCGTTTACCTGGGCGGCAGTTCGTGGAAGTACCCGGGCTGGCTCGGGCAAATCTACTCGCGGTCCCGCTACCAGACCCGGGGGCGCTTCTCGAAGAAGCTGTTCGACGACACGTGCCTGAGCGAATACGCGACGGTCTTCCCAACCGTTTGCGGAGACTTCGCCTTCTACCAGTTCCCCACGGATGCGATGTGGGCGAAGCTGTTCCGCCAGACGCCCGGGCACTTCCGCTTCGGCTTCAAAGTGCCAGAGATGATCACCGTGTTCGGCAACCCGACCTTCCTCGACGCGAGCCTCTTCGAAGACTCCTTCCTGCGGCCTCTCGAGCCCTACCGCCAGCAGATTGGAGTGCTCATCTTTGAGTTCGGGACCATCCGCCAGACCATCGACTTCCCCGCGGTGCTCGACCCGTTTTTAGAGCGGCTCCCGCCCGGCTGGCGATTCGCTGTCGAGGTCCGCAACCCCGAGTTTCTGGAGCCGCGCTACTTCGATTGTCTACGCGCTCACAACGTCTCGCACGTGTACAACGCCTGGACCCGAATGCCGGAACTTGCCGACCAGATCGCCATCCCCGAGTCGAGGACCGCCGAGCTGATCGTCGCCCGCGCGTTGCTGCGCCGCGGCCGCCCGTACGAAGACGCCGTCCGGAAGTTCTCCCCGTACGACCGGGTTCAGGAAGTGAACGAGCCGGTCCGCGGAGCGCTGCGGGAACTGATCGACATCGCGATCGTGAATGGCCAGCCGGCCATCATCTTCGTGAACAACCGGCTCGAAGGCAACTCGCCCGGCACCATCATCGCCCTGACGGACTGATATATTCAAAGCCATGAAATTCGCCCTTTTTATCGCTGTATGCGGCATCGCCGCCGCCCAGCAGGCGCCGAAGCCCGGCCTGACGATTACCTCGACTGCGTTTGAAGATACTGCCATCATCCCGATGAAGTACTCGCAAGCCGTTCCGGCTCCCGTCTCGCCGAAGCTGGACTGGACCAACGTTCCCGACGGTACGGTCACCTTCGCGCTGATCATGCACGACCCGGATACCGCGCCCATGAAGAAGTCCGAAGACATTCTGCACTGGATGGCGTTCAACATTCCCGGCACCGCGCGCGGTCTCGACGAAGGCCAGACCGCTTCGGCGCAGCTCTCGAACGGCACCGTGCAGGCCAAGAGCTTTCGAGGAGCCGTGGGTTACATGGGACCTGGCGCAGGCGCCGCCGGACCCTATCACCACTACACCTTCGAGCTGTTCGCGCTCGACACGAAGCTCGACCTCGGACCCGACGCCACCCGCGCCGACGTGCTCAAAGCGATGGATGGCCACATTCTCGGCAAGGGCGCCATGGTCGGCCGCTTCCACCGCTAAGGCTCTTCCATGACCGGGCGCTCCATTGTTCTGACGTTTCTCCTGTGCGGCGGCTCGATGGCGCAGGGCATTTTCGAAGGCCACGCGGACATCGGAACCGTGAAGCACCCCGGCTCCGCGGAGTACGATTCCGCGAAGAAGACCTACACCGTCACAGGCAGCGGCGCCAACATCTGGGCCGCTGAAGACGACTTCCAGTTCGTCTGGAAAAAGGTGTCCGGTGACGTCTCGCTGGCCGCCGATGTCGAGTTCGCCGGAACGGCGGGGAACGCGCACCGCAAGGCCGCTTTGATGATCCGTCGGACCCTCGATCAGGATTCCGACTATGTTGACGCGGCGGTGCATGGAAACGGTCTGACATCGCTTCAGTTCCGAAACCAGAAAGGCGGCGCGACCCACGAAGTTCAGGTCGGGTCGTCACTGCCGAAACGGGTGCGCATCGCCAAACAGGGCGACTACGTGTACATGTGGACGGACGGCGCATTCTCAGGCGGGTCGATGAAGATCGGCCCGGGCGAATCGTTCTACGTCGGCATCGGCGTTTGCGCGCACGACCCCGAAGCGGTCGAGCGCGCGATGTTTTCGAACGTCGATATGGTGGAAGGCAAAGCGACCGGAAAACCCGCCTCGTACAGCACCCTGGAGGTGGTTCCGACACAATCTACCGATCGCAGGGCGGTCTACGTTGCACCCGGCGTGATGGCCTCGCCATCGTGGTCGGAAGATGGCAAGTCAATCGTGTTCGAGAGCAACGGTCATCTGAACCGGATCCCCGCCGCGGGCGGCAAACCCGAAGTCGGCGAGGTCTCGAAAAGCGTGTCACCCGATGGCACCCAGACCATTACCGTCTCGGGCGAAACAGAGATCAGGATACAGACCGCGGCAAAGGTCATTGCCACTTTGCCGGGAGGACCGGGCTCGGTGGGACCCGCGCCTTGGTCACCCGACAGCAAGTCGCTCGTGTTTGTCAGTTATCATCATCCGATCGAGTGATCGGCCCAGCGGTCGTTCGGCAGGATGGGCGACCAGCCCGGCCGCCCCGGGTCCTGATCGTAGGGGTAGTTGCCGAGTTCTTTGTAGAGTTCGCTGTACTGCCGCATCTTGTCGCGGTTGAGCCGCACACCCAGTCCGGGGCCGGTCGGCACGGCGATAGCGCCGTTCTGGTAGGGCAGTAGCCCTCCTTCAATGATGTCGTCGGTCAGATGGTGATAGTGGGCGTCGGCTGCGAAGGAAAGGTTCGGCAAGACGGCTCCAAGATGCAGCATGGTCGCCAGCTGAATGCCCAGTTCGCCGGACGAATGCACGGCGACTCCAAGCTGGAACGTCTCGCAGACGCCCGCCGCTTTGATGCACGGCCGGATGCCGCCCCAGAAGGTTGTGTCCAGCAGAATCACGTCAACAGCAGTGTTCAGCACGTTGGCCGATAACTGCTCGAAGTTGACCACCACGGTGTTGGTTGCAAGCGGAATCCGAATCATCTCGCGCGTCCGGCGCATTCCGTTGAGCCCGTAGACAGGATCTTCCAGGTAGTCGTTGCGGATATCTTCAATGGCATGGCCGAACCGGATCGCCTGTTCGGTTGACCAGACGCCGTTGGGATCGAACCGGAACGAATCGCCGGGCAGCGAGGCGGCCAAAGCGCGATAGGCTTCGAGTTCATAGTCGGGATGAAAGACGCCGGCTTTCAGCTTGTGAGTGGTGAACCCGTAGCGCCGCTTCGACTCGCGAGCGTTCGCTACGAGCTGGTCCACGGTTCGCACTTCGCCTGACCCGCTCTTTGCATTCGGGTAGCGGAAAAACAGGTACGCGGCGAACGGGACGCGATCCCGCAACCGCCCGCCAAGGATGTCAAAGACCGGCACGCCCCACGCCTGCCCAAGAATGTCGAGACACGCGAACTCCAGAGCAGCCAGCACCTGAGTCCGGTTGTTGTAGAGAGACGCAGTGGGGTTCGCGATGATGAACCGCATCTCTTCGAGGCGTGCCGGATCGTGCCCGACCAGGTACGACTTCATGGCACGGAACACGGCTTCAGAAGACTCGCCGCCGCCCCCCATCTCGCCAAGTCCGACGATGCCGTTGTCCGTCTCGACTTCAACAATGGTCCGCACAAAGCGGCCCCAATGGCAGCCGTTCGCGTGGCGGAGCGGGGCCTCAAGGGGCACGGTAACGGTGGTGGCCCGGATGTCGACGATTCGCATGACCCTTCATTTTGTCAGCACCGGCACTGCACCGAATGCCATATCGTAAGGACGTGAAATCCGCGTTTGTTCTTGCATTCTTGGTAGCCGCATCGACCCATGCGGAAAGCGGCTACAACGCCTGGCTGCGGTACGCGCCCGTTACCACCCCCATGTCTTTACCGGCCGTGGTCGTAAGTGCGCACGACTCAACCGCGCGTGCCGAACTGATTCGCGGCGTCCGCGGCATGCTGGGCAAGACACTGCGTATCGATACGCGCCTGCCTCAGGAGAATGCGGTGCTGCTTGGCACCGCCGATGAGATTCGGCAACTCGCGCCCTCGTTGACCTTGCCGACAGACATGAAGCCTGACAGCTATCTGCTGCGAACGGTCGCGTCAGGCGGTCTGCGTTTTACGGTGGTTGCCGGTGGCGATGAACGCGGGGTTCTTTACGGCGCCTTCGCCCTGCTGCGGAAGATTGCGATGGCGCAGGACGTGGCGAAGCTCGATGAGCGTCACACTCCGGAGGCGTCTGTACGGTGGATTAATCAATGGGATAACCTCGATGGCTCGATCGAGCGCGGCTACGGAGGGCGGTCGATCTTCTGGGAGAACGGGCACGTCCGCGATGACATGACCCGGGTGAGCGATTATGGCCGGCTACTCGCATCCATCGGCATCAACGCGACGACTATAGACAACGTGAACGCGGACAAGCGGCTGCTCTCAGCCGAGTTCAGTCCGCAGATCGCGCGTATCGCGGGGGCGCTGCGGCCATGGGGTGTCCGGGTCGCGGTGTCGGTGGATTTCGGGAGCCCACAGTCGCTCGGCGGGCTCGATACATTCGACCCGCTGGACGCCGGTGTAGCGAATTGGTGGAAGGCCCGCGCCGACGACTTGTACCGCGCAGTCCCTGACCTCGCGGGCTTCGTTCTGAAGGCCGATTCGGAGGGCAGAGTCGGCCCGTCGGCGTACAGGCGAACACATGCCGACGCAGCGAACGTGGTGGCTCGGGCACTGATGCCGCATGGCGGGCTGCTGCTATATCGGGGCTTCGTCTACGACCATCACATGGACTGGAACAACCCGAAGAACGACCGGGCCCGCGCTGCGTACGATAACTTTCAGCCACTCGACGGGATGTTCGATCAAAACGTGATCATCCAGATTAAGAACGGGCCCATCGACTTTCAGGTACGCGAGCCTGCTTCACCGCTATTCGACGCGCTTACGAAAACGCATGAGGCCATTGAGCTTCAGATCACGCAGGAGTACATGGGACAGGCCCGTCACATGGTTTACCTTGTTCCGCAATGGAAGCAGGCAATCGCTGATATTAAGACGCCGCTCCGCGCCTTCGTCGGGGTGGCCAACTTGGGGCTGGATGAGAACTGGATGGGCAACCATCTCTCGCTCGCGAACCTGTACGGATTCGGCAGGCTGGCATGGCAGCCGGATCTTACGTCAGAGGCCATTATTGACGAGTGGACGCGGCTCACGTTCGGCAACGATCTGAAAGTCGGGTCAACCATTCGGGGAATGCAGCTCAAAAGCTGGCGCACGTATGAGAACTACACGGGACCGCTCGGGCTCCAGACGCTGACTGACATCGTTGGCAATCATTACGGCGTGGCGGTGGAAGCGTCGGAGGCCAACGGCTGGGGACAGTGGCACCGCGCCGACAGGATGGGGGTCGGCATGGATCGCACGGTGGCGACCGGCACAGCGTATACGGGCCAATACAAAGAACCACTGAAGAGTTTGTATGAGTCGGTGCAGAGTTGCCCGGATGACCTGCTGCTGTTCATGCATCATGTGCCGTACACCCATCGTCTGCATTCGGGCAAGACGGTGATTCAGTCAATCTACGACTCGCATTACGAAGGCGCCGATGACGCTGACGGGTTTTGTGAAGCAATGGAAGTCACTGAAGGGTTTGATGGACGAGGACCGATACGGCGCAGTGCTGGCCCAACTGGAGTACCAGAGCGGGCAGGCTGAACTGTGGCGCGATGCTGTCTCGGACTGGTTTCTCCGCGCCTCGGGCATACCGGACGCAAAAGGCCGCGTGGGCCATCACCCAGGCCGCATCGAAGCTGAAGCGATGGAACTCGAGGGGTACAAAGCTATTCCTATAGTGCCTTGGGAGGCGGCTTCGGGAGGACACGCAGTCAGCTGTGCGGTCGAAAGATGCACGGCCGCGTTCCCGTTCAAGGGAAGTGCGGGGTGGTATTCGCTGCGTGTCCGGTATTTCGATCAACCTGGCGGAGTGGCGCGATTCGGGGTCAGAGTCAACGATCAGGCGATCGACGGCTGGACGGCGAACGACCGCAACCCCGCACGGAAGATGGATGCGTCTTCGTCGGTGCTGCGAATCGTTCAGGGCGTCGCATTGCGGCCGGGGGACCGGGTAGCGATAGAGGCCGAGCCCGGCCGGGACGATCCGGCCGGACTGGATTATGTCGAGGTTGTGAAGCCCGAGCCTTAACTCGAAAGTTTCGACATCAACTGCCGGATATCGGTTTCCTGAGCCTTGTTCGGCCTGTCGGCCAGTGCGGCCACGCACTCTTTCTTTGCGGATTCGCGGTCGCCTTTCTGGTTGAGCGCCATGGCGTAGTGGTAGTGGAAGACCGGGTTCTGCGGCGCCTGGACTACTAGCCCCTTAAAGGTATCGATCGCGCTGTCCGTCAGATTCTTCTTGATGTAGATGAGCCCGAGCGTGTCCGTGATCTCGGAATAGTTGGGCAGCCGCTGTTTGGCGCGCTGCGCATATGTCAGTGCGACATCGAGATCGCCGTTGGTTTCGGCGATAAGAAAGGCGAGGTTATTCAGAGCAAAAGCGCTGTTAGGATCGATTTTGAGCGCCGACTCATAATACTTTTTGGCGATGTCCTTCTTGCCGATTCCCTCATACAGAATGGCGAGGTTTGTGAGATTGACGGCATTGTCGGGCACGCCCTTCCGAGACCTCTCGAGCGCATCGATGCTGTGAATCGTGTCGCCCTTGTAGCGATAGGCCTGAGCGATCCGGATCCAGGCGTCGGACTGGACGCGCGGATCTTTGAGGAGCGGCATCAGGCGCTGGTAGCTGGCGATAGCGGTATCGAAGTCGCCCGCCGAGAGTTGAGCATTGCCGAGTTCGCGTACCAGATCCGGCCGGTCCGGATATTTTTCGGACTCGGTTTTGATCAACTCAACAGACTTGGCTGCCTGTCCATCGAGCAGGTAGGCTCTCGATTCGCCCAGAAGGCCGCGGATGTTGTTCGGAGCAGCCTCCCACGCGCGCTGGAAGAGCGCAATCGCTTCTTTGTTCTTCTTCTGGTTTAAATCGAGCACGCCCAATTCGATGAGAATGTCGACCTGCTTCGGGTTCTTCTCAAGGACGGGAGTCAGCAGCGCCCGCGCTTCATCGAACTTCTGCTCACGTTCGAGCGCGGAAGCCTTGAGCACGAGGCCCTGAACGCTTTGAGGATTGGCTTTCAGGATCTCATCGGCATTGTGAACGGCGGCGTTGTTGTCGCCGCGCTGAAGCGCGACCTGCGTGAGGGCGAGGCGCGCGGGCGAATAGTTGGGGCTCAGTTCTATGGCTTTCTCGAATTCCTGCCGCGCTTCGTCGAATTCCTGGCGGGCGAAGTGCGCACGGCCGAGGTTGAAGCGCGCCACCGGATTATTGGGGCGGGCTGTTACTACAGCCTGCAGTTCCCCGAAAGCCTGATTGACGTCGCCTTTGTCGAGCGCAAAGGTGGCGCGGAGGCCCCGGGCATCGGGATCTTTGGGATCGTTCTTCAGAATCTCGTTGTTTTTGGCGATAGCAAGATCGAGTTTGTTCTGGCGAACGTAAGCTTCGATCTCGTGCTTCAGGTAAGTGTTCCTGCGGGCGGAATCCTTCTGGACGCCCTCTTCGTATTGCTTGATGGCGTCGTCAATCTGGTTGACACGGACGAAGAAATCGCCGGACTGCAAATAGGCATCGGGAAACTGCTTCAGATCGCCTTTCATCTGGTTGAGCAGCGCGATCAGTTCTTCGCGGCGGTTGGTGCCGTAGTAGAAACGGGCCAGTTCAAGCCGCACAGCGCTGTCTTTGGGGTTGTTGCGGACCGCCGTTTTGAGCAGGTTTTCGGCTTCAGGGATGCGCTTCTGCTGCAGATAGATCCGATAGAGTTCAAAGTAGGCGTTGAGGTTGGATTTTTCTTTCTCGGTCAGAGTCTTGAAAATGTTTTCAGCTTCCGGGACTTCGCCGCTCATCATGAGGGTCCGGCCAAGCGCCATCGATATGACGTAATCGCCTGGCTTCGAGGCCAGTGCCTTCCGGTATTCGGCGACCGCGTCGCTGAGCGCCTTCTTAGCCGGAACCATTTCCCCGTTGCGGTACTTCAAACCCGTATCGAAGAGAGCCAGATCGCCGTAGAGCTTATGCCCTTCCCACGAGTTTGGATTACGTTGCACAAGCCCGTCGGCCATTGACTGAGCTTCCTTGATGATCTGGGTGCTTTTTACCGGGTCGGCCTGGGAGGCGACAATCATGATCTCGCCCAGCTTGAGCATGGAGTCGTCGGATTCGGGAGTTCCGGGTTTCAGCAACTCCACGGCGCGCCGAAGCGCCTGGACGGCACCCTGAACAGCGTTCTGTTTGAGACTGGTGAGCGCCAGCTTGTAATAGCCTTCACCGAACTTACGATCCGCGTTGATGGCTTTGCGGTAGTAAATGCTGGCCTCGTTGTACCGCCCGGCAGTGAAGTACTTGTTGCCGCTTTCAAGGTATTTCTGTTTCAGGTAATTCGGATCGCGGTTACACGAGACGAGAGTGATGGCCGCAAGGGCAAGTGCCAGATATCGCATAAGAAGGCTTTTTCGCTACGCTTTTTAACTACACTATTGTCCTACAGAACAGCAGTTCGAAAACGGCACAGGCTCAATTCACAAAAAAGTAAGGAACGGCGGCACCGAACGTGGCCGCCGAGAGTGCGGACGCAAAGCAAAATAAGGCCTGAAGAGAACCCCGGAGGCGCATGGGAAGTCTCCTATGATATATCCGTTTTGCCGCGCGATTTGTGTTTCTTCGCCGGTTTGTATTAGAATCAGAGTTTTGGCACCTGACGTGGACGCTGTACGTGTGCGTCCGCGCCTGAATGAAGGTATAGACTCCCCATGCATGCAATTATCGAAACTGGCGGGAAGCAGTTCCGCGTCGCTCCGGGCGATGTGGTTCGCGTTCCCAAACTGACTGGCGAAGAGGGCGCGGAGATCGCGCTCGGCAAAGTTCTGGCATTGTTTCAGGACGGCGGCGAACTCGCGACGGGCGACAAAATCGGCGGCGCGCGCGTGAATGCCACCATCGCCGGGCATGATCGCGGCGACAAAATTCTGGTCTTCAAGTTCAAGCGCAAGAAGCAGTACAAGCGCACTCAGGGCCACCGGCAGGATTATACGGAGGTCCGCATCCGCGACATCGTTGCATAACGATGCGCGATACGGGAGAAATTGTCATGGCACATAAAAAAGGTTTAGGCAGTTCCAAAAACGGGCGCGATTCCAACGCGCAGCGGCTCGGAATCAAAGTTTTCGGCGGTCAGCTCGTTCCGGGCGGTTCCATCATCGTGCGGCAGCGCGGCACCAGGATCAAACCGGGCGAGAACGTCGGCTGGGGCAAGGACGATACGCTCTTTGCGACGAGTCACCGGCGTCGTGGAGTTCCGCGACCGCGGCCGCATGGGCAAGTACGTCAGCGTCAAAGCGCGCCAGTTCTAGCCGCAGTAGTTCCGCTTCTTCAAGGAGTGCGGCCGCTGTTCTTTTCAGCGCTTACGGCGCTGGCAGGAACAGCGGCTTTTTTCATGCTTAGTCGATGAAGTAAAAATCACAGTCAAAGCGGGCGACGGCGGCAACGGCTGCATGGCGTTCCGGCGCGAGAAGTATGTCCCGCGCGGCGGCCCCAGCGGCGGCGACGGCGGCCGCGGCGGCGACATCATCATGGTCGCCACCATCCACCGCAATACGCTGCTGCATTTCCGCTTCAACCCCGAATACACGGCGCAGCGCGGCCGGCACGGCGAAGGCAGCAACTGCACGGGCATGAAGGCGAAGGCATTACCATCCAGGTGCCCGTCGGGCACCACCGTTTACGACGAAGAAACCGGCGAGACGCTCTTCGATTTCACCGAAGACGGGCAGACCTGGCTGGCAGCCAAAGGCGGGCGCGGCGGCCGCGGCAATCAGCACTTTGCGACCGCCACCCATCAGGCGCCGACCGAACATGAGGCCGGCAAGCCGGGCGATTTCAAGAAGCTTCGCCTCGAACTGCGACTGCTGGCCGATGTGGGGCTGGTGGGCTATCCGAACGCGGGCAAGTCCACCCTGATTTCCCGCATCTCGGCGGCGCGGCCGAAGATTGCGGACTATCCGTTTACGACGCTCGAGCCGAATCTGGGCGTGGTTCAGATGCCGGACCTGCGGCACCTTCGTTGTGGCCGATATTCCCGGGCTCATCGAAGGCGCGCACGAAGGAAGGGGTCTGGGAATCCAGTTCCTGAAGCATGTGGAACGCACGAAAGTTCTGGCGCATCTGGTCGACATGTCCGAGACCGGCCGCGACCCGTACACGATTTCGAGACTCTGATGAAGGAGCTGGAAGCTTCAACCAGGAGATGGCGACGAAGCCGATGCTGGTGGTGGCGAGCAAGATCGATGTGGCGCAGGATCCGGAGAAGATCGCAGGCGTTGCGGCGGCTGGCGGAAGCGCGGAAGCTGCCGTTTTTTGAGATCTCGAGCGCCACGGGACAGGGGATCGAGGCACTGAAGTTCGCTTTGGCGGACCGGAGTTTGCCCCCTATGCCTGCGCCAGCCGCTTGAATTCCGTAACCATGGCGGCGAGGTCGAACTTGCCCTGTTTCAGGTCGTGACCGAGCCCCGCGAGCGTTAACCTGGCGGTGGGCGCGGGAATCAGGGAAATGGCGGCTGCCATTTCGGTCTCCGATCCGAAGTCGTCTTTCGAGCCGTACACGAACAGGGCAGGCGTTCGCAATTTCGGGAAGTGGTCTGTGCGGAGCCGATCCGGTTTGCCGGGCGGATGCAGCGGGTAAGAGAGCAGCAGCAAGGCCGCCGCGAGCCCGGGTTCTTCGGACGCGAGGATCGAAGCCTGGCGGCCTCCATAGGAGTGTCCAGCGAGGTAGACGGGTCCGGAAACCATTTGTTGGAGCGTTTTCAGTGCTTCCCGAAGTCCCGCGCGATCGGCGGCGGCGCCGGCGGGCATTGGAGGCCCGGAGGCACGCCGCTGGCGGAAGGGTAAATCGTAGCGTCCGACCAGTATGCCGGCCGCGGCGAATGCGTCCGCGACGGCAACCAGCAGAGGAGCGCGGCAGTTCCCGCCCGCGCCGTGGGTTAGAAGCATGGCGGCGCCAGAAGGCTCAGCAGGGCGGTGCAGTTCCATTCGGACAGCATACGTTACACTCCTGATTACCCATGACAATCATTGAGGAGACGCAGGAGGTCGGCACGGGTACAGGGCCGATGCGATGCCTGATTTCCCGGCCTGCGGAAGCGGGGAAATATCCGGGCGTACTGCTCTTTTCGGAAATTTTCCAGATTACGGGGCCGATCCGGCGTACGGCGGCGTTTCTTGCAAGCCACGGTTATGTTGTGATCACGCCCGAGATTTATCACGAACTGGAGCCTGCCGGGACGGTGATTCCGTATGACCAGGCGGGCGCTGAAAAAGGCAATGCGGATAAGATCGCGAAAGAGATTTCGGCGTATGACTCGGATGCGCGGGCCGCGCTGGATCACCTGAAATCGCGGCCCGATTGCAGCGGCAGCCTGGGCGTGATGGGGATCTGCATCGGAGGTCATCTGGCGTTTCGGGCGGCGATGAATCCGGAGGTGCGGGCAGCCGCTTGCTTCTACGCGACCGATATTCACAAGGGAAGCCTTGGGAAGGGCATGAATGACGATTCGCTGGCGCGGGCGGGCGATATCCAAGGGGAACTGCTGCATATCTGGGGCCGGCAGGATCCGCATGTTCCGCTTGCGGGGAGGTTGCGCATCCACGCGCGGCTGGAAGAGGCCGGCGTGAACTTCCAGTGGATTGAAGTGAACGGGCAGCATGCGTTCCTGCGCGACGAGGGTCCGCGATACGATCCGACACTTGCCGCGATGTGTCTGAACTTCGTTCTGGAACTGTTTCACCGGCGGCTGAGCTGACTTACGATAAGGCTGAGGAGCCGGGTGAATTGTCGGATGTGAACGGAAAGGAGCCGGGGCTTGCCTGGTTCGCTTTGTCGGTTGTGCCGCGGAAAGAGAAAGCTACCGCTCAGGCGCTCCGGATGAAGGGGTATACGGATTTTCTGCCGCTGTATTCGGTGAAGCGGCGCTGGTCTGACCGGATGAAGGTTGTTGAACTGCCGTTGTTTCCGGGCTATGTGTTTTGCCGGTTCAATCCGCTGACGCGGCTGCCGATTCTGAAGATGCCGAGCGTGATGTCCGTGCTGGGACTGGGCGCAAACCCCGAGCCTGTTGCGGACGACGAAATAGAGGCGCTGCAGACGGTGTGCAAAGCCGGCGTACACGCGATTCCTTATCCGTATCTGGTTGCGGGTGCCAAAGTCAAAATCAACGAAGGGCCGCTGGCAGGTGTGGAAGGAATTCTGGTGGAGGAAAAGGAGACCAAACTCGTGCTTTCGGTTTCGCTGCTGCAGCGGTCGATTGCGGTTGAGGTGGAAAGCTCCTGGATTGCTCCGATTCGGATTTACCGGGAATTCGGCACGCTGTAAGTTTGGTGGCCTAAGCGTGGGCGGCGCGGATTAGTTCAGCGGCGTTTCTGAGGGCTTCCGGGGTGAGGTGCTGACCGCTCAACATGCGGCCAATCTCTTCGGTGCTGCTTTCGGGGTTGAGCTCTTCAAGTTCGGCGACGGTTCTGCCGCCCCGCTCGGACTTTCCGACGCGGTAGTGATGGTCGGCAAAGCAGGCGATTTGTGCCAGGTGCGTGACGCAGAGGAGCTGATTTTCCGCGGCCAGAGCTTTGAGGCGGCGGGCTACGCCTTCCGCTGCGCGTCCGCCAATGCCGGTGTCGATTTCGTCGAAAACCAGCGTACGCATGGTTTGCGGGGCGACGGGTCTGGATCCGACGAGGCAGGTTTTGAGCGCGAGCGCTATGCGGGATAGTTCTCCACCGGATGCAATTTTCTCCATTGGCTTGGGTTCCTCGCCCGCATTCGGGGAGACCATGAAGTGGATGCGGTCGGCGCCGGATTCAGACCACTCGGCGGGTTCGAGAACAATCGAGAAGCGCGTGCGTTCCATGGCGAGCGGCTTGAGTTCGTCTTCGACACGCTTTGCAAGCGCGGTGGCGGCGGCGGCACGGCGGCTGGTGAGTTCGCGGGATCCCGCGGTGTACTCAGCGGCGATCTTTTCGCGGTCGGCTTTGAGAGCTTCGAGGCGCTCACCTGCCGTTTCGACATCGCCGATTTTCTGCACGACATCGTCAAGGAAGGCGAGGATCTCTTCGGCCGAGGCGCCGTATTTCCGTTTGAGCTTGTCGATGGCCGCGAGACGGGATTCAATTTCATCGAGGCGGGCGGGGTTGCCTTCGATCTTGCCAAGGTAATCACGGAGCGCGTAGGAGACATCCTGAACCGCGATGAGCGCGGGCTCGAGCGACTGGCGGACGGGCAGCATGGCGGTGTCTATGCGGGCAAGTTCGTCGAGTTTTTTTGCGACGTTCCGTAGCGCGGCCCAGCAGGATTCCGGGGTTTCGTAGAGGGAATCGTAGGCGGCTCCGGCGGTTTCGAGCAGTTTGCCGGCGTTTTGCTGGACGCGGCGCTCGGCTTCGAGATCCTTATCTTCGGAGGGGCTCAATTCCGCGGATTCGATTTCCTTGCGCTGAAACTGCCAGAGATCGAGGAGGCGGAGTTTTTGCTGATCGGCACCTTCGAGTTCGGCGATTTCATCGGAAACCCGCCGCCATGCGGAAAAGAGCTGGCGGACTTTGGCGCGTTGAGGGCGTGTATCGCCGAAGCTGTCGAGCATGGAAAGCTGCGAGGCTGGCTGGAAGAGAAGCTGCTGGTCGTGCTGGCCGTGAATGTCGCCGAGGAGCGGAGCGAGGTCTTTGAGGAGCGCGACGGTGGCGGGGCGGTTGTTGACGAAGACGCGGCTCTTGCCACTGAGCAGAATTTCGCGTTCGAGAAGAAGGTCGCCGTCGGGCGGCTCGAATCCGGCCTGGGCGAGTATTTCGGAAACGGGCAGGGATATTTCGAACAGGCCGGAAACACGCGCGCGCTGCTCACCGGAGCGGATCATGTCGGCTGAAGCGCGGCCGCCGAGCAGCAGGCCGAGGGCATCGACGACAATCGATTTTCCGCTGCCGGTTTCGCCGGTCAGGAGATTCAGGCCGGAATGGAAATGGACGCGCAGACGGTCGACGACTGCGTAGTTCTCGACCACTAACTCGTGCAGCACTGGTAACGATTATAGAGGCGAGTCCAATCGGGTCCCGGGGGGGCGCGGCATCGTTGTCAGGCAAGGGATACGAGGTTAGAAGCAAAAACACCGGACGGCGCGCGACGCTCGCGGGTATCTGGGATAATAGCAGCTTATCCATGCACCAAATACTCACCGAACGCGCGGTTGACCTGGACCCTCGCGAAACAGCGGAGTGGCTCGAGGCACTCGATCAGATCGTTGAAGGAATGGGGCCGGACCGGGCCAATTTCCTTCTCGCTCAACTAACGGAACGCGCACGCAAAAACGGCGTGAATGTTCCGATCCGCACCACAACAGATTACGTCAACACGGTACGTGTGGAGGACCAGGTTCCTTATCCGGGCGATCGTGCGATCGAGCGGCGGATCAAGAGCCTGACGCGTTGGAATGCGATGGCCATGGTGTCGCACCAGAACAAGCACGATGAGGGAATTGGCGGGCATATCGCCACTTATTCCTCGCTGGCGACACTGCTCGAGGTCGGGTTCAATCATTTCTTCCATGGAAGCTATGGCGATCAGCCGGGCGATCTGGTGTATTTTCAGGGGCACGCGTCGCCGGGCGTTTATGCGCGCGCGTTTCTTGAAGGCCGCTTAACGACGGAGCAACTCAACAACTTCCGGCACGAGCTGCGCGATTCGCCGGGTTTGTCGTCGTATCCGCATCCGTGGCTGATGAAGGATTTCTGGCAGTTCCCAACAGTCTCGATGGGGCTTGGGCCGATCAATTCGATTTATCAGGCGCGGTTCATGCGTTACCTCGAAAACCGCGGGCTGATTCAGGCAACGCCGAGGAAGGTCTGGGCGTTTTTGGGCGATGGTGAGATGGATGAACCGGAGTCGACGGGCGCCATCGGTGTGGCGGTGCGGGAGAAGCTCGACAACCTGATTTTTGTGATCAACTGCAATCTGCAGCGTCTGGACGGTCCGGTGCGCGGCAACGGCAAGATCATCTCGGAAATGGAATCGCTGTTCCGCGGTTCCGGCTGGAATGTGATCAAGTGCATCTGGGGCACGGACTGGGATGCGCTGCTCGAGAAGGATAAATCCGGGCGGCTGATTCAGCTGATGAACGAGTGCGTGGATGGCGAGTATCAGTCATTCAAGGCGAAGGGCGGCGCGTATGTGCGCCAGGAATTCTTCGGGCGCTATCCGGAGACCGCGCGGCTGGTCGAGGATATGACGGACGAGCAGTTGACGAATCTTCGGCGCGGCGGTCACGATCCGCTGAAGGTTTATAACGCTTACAAGAAAGCTGTTGAGCACACCGGGCAGCCGACCGTCGTTCTGGCGAAGACTGTTAAGGGTTACGGGCTGGGGGATGCGTTTGAAGCGCGGAATCCCACGCACCAGAACAAGAAGATGAAGGACAAGGAAATCGAGTACTTCCGGACTCGTTTCGAGATCCCGATTCCCGATGAATCGGCTCGCGACGGGGCGGTTTATCGTCCGGCCGATTCAAGTCCTGAGATGGTTTATATGCACGAGCGCCGACGCGCTCTGGGCGGCTACCTTCCGGTACGGAAACCGGTGGCGCCGCATACGAAAGCACCCTCTGAAGAGGTGGTGGATGCGTTCCGCGGCGGATCGAAAGAGACGCAACTGTCGACCACGATGGCGTTCGTGAACCTGCTGAAACGCATGATGAAGATGCCGGAGTTCGGCAAGCACATCGTGCCGATTATTCCTGACGAGGCGCGGACGTTCGGCATGGAAGACATGTTCCGGACGTACGGGATCTACGCGGCGGGCGGGCAACTTTATAAGCCGCATGACGCGGACGTGCTCTTCACGTACAAAGAATCAAAAGACGGGCAGATTCTGGAAGAGGGCATTACCGAGGGCGGTTCGATGGCTGAATTCACGGCCGCGGGTACCGCGTATGCCAATTACGGGATCGACATGATTCCCTTCTACATTTATTATTCGATGTTCGGTTTTCAGCGCATAGGCGATCTGATCTGGGCATTTGCGGATTCGCGCGGCAAGGGCTTTCTGATGGGCGGAACCGCAGGACGTACGACGCTCGCCGGCGAAGGGCTGCAGCATCAGGACGGGCATTCGCTGCTGCTGGCCAGCACGGTGCCGACGCTGGTTGCTTATGACCCGGCGTACGCGTATGAGATCGCAGTGATCGTGCGCGACGGTGTGCGGCGTATGTATGAGAACCGCGAGGATATTTTCTACTACATCACGCTTTACAACGAGAACTACGTTCACGCGGCGATGCCGAAGGGCGCGGAAGAGGGAATCCTGAAAGGGATTTACCTGTTCAGGAAGTCCGAAGCGGCCAAGCCCAAGGCGCGGGCGCAGTTGCTGGGCAGCGGTCCGATGCTGAACGAAGCTCTGAAAGCGCAGCAGATTCTGGCGGAAAAGTATTCGGTGGGCGCCGATGTGTGGAGCGTAACCAGTTACAACGAACTTCGGCGTGAGGCGCTGAAGGTGGAGCGATGGAACCGGCTGCATCCGGCCGAGACGGCGCAGAAACCTTTTGTGCAGCAGACGCTCGAAGCCACGGAAGGGCCGATCATCGCGGCGTCGGATTACATGAAAACGGTGCAGGACCAGATTGCGCAGTGGCTGCCGGGACGTTTCGTGGCGCTTGGGACCGATGGTTTCGGACGAAGCGACAACAGAACGTTTCTGCGTCAGCATTTCGAAGTGGATGCCGCCGCAATTGTGGTGGCGACGCTCTCGAAACTCGCGCGTGACGGCAAGTTCGACGCGAAGAAGGCGGCGAAGGCAATTGTGGACCTTGGCGTGAATCCTGAGAAACTCGATCCGGCAACTGCTTAGAACATGAAAGTTACAAGAGTTCGCCCCCTCGTCATGGGCACTCCGTGGCGGAACCTGACCTTTGTCGTTGTAGAAACGGATGAAGGACTCACCGGTCTCGGTGAGGTCAGGATGATTAACAATACCGACGCGCTGCTTGGCTATCTGGCGGAGGCGGTGCCGAGGTACGTGATCGGCAAAGATCCTTTCGATCGCGAAATGATTGTGGACAGCATGCGGCGGCACGATTACAGCCGCGCGGGCGAGGTCGCGATGAGCGGCATTGCCCTGATTGAGATGGCTTGCTGGGATATTGTGGGCAAAGCGCTGAATCAGCCCGTGTACCGGCTGATGGGCGGGGCCGTTCGCGACAAGGTGAAGGCCTATGCGAACGGCTGGTATACGGTGGAGCGCACGCCGCAGGAGTTCGCGAAGGCCGCAAAGAAAGTGGTTGCGCGCGGATATAAGGCGGCCAAGCTCGATCCTTTCGGATCCGGATTTTATGAGCTGGAACGCGATGAGAAGCTGAAGTCGATTGCGCTGGTGGAAGCGGTGCGTGACGCAGTCGGTCCCGATTTCGACATTTTCGTCGAGATGCACGGCCGGTTCAATCCGATAACGGCGATTCAAATCGCGAAAGAACTGGAGCCGTTCAATCCGGGGTGGCTGGAAGAGCCCACGCCTCCGGAAAACCTGAAGGCGCTCAAGAAGGTTTCAGATGCCGTGAACGCTCCGATCGCGACGGGCGAGCGCATCCACTCACGCTGGGAATGCCGGGAGTTGTTCGAGCTGCAGTGCTGCGATATTGTGCAGGCCGATCTTTCGCATTTCGGCGGCCTCGGCGAACTGCGGAAGCTGGCAGCGTGGGCGGAATCGTATTACATGCTGATGGCTCCGCACAACGTCTGCGGACCGGTGGCAACCGCCGCCAACGTTCACCTTGCGGCCTGTATGCCGAACTTCAAAATCCAGGAGCACTTCAACGACTTCGCGGACGCGTGGGTTAAGGGCGCGGTGGATAACTACCCTGAGGTTGTGGACGGTTACTTCAGCCTGCCTGACAAGCCGGGTCTTGGGCTCACGCTGAACGAAGACTTCGTTCTGGCGCATCCGCGCGCGAACGTTCACTTCAACCTGTTCGCGGACGACTGGCACAAGCGGCAGGCCGCCGCGACCGAGTAAAGCGGGCAGCGACGGGGGCGCCGCAGTCAGAGTATAGGGGCAGCACCGACTCATGCAGAGACTTGGACACACGCGCACCAGCTACCGGCGGATCACTTTCTGCTGACGCCCGACACGTTTGTGCGCGCGCCGCTGCCCGGGATGCGGGATGCGACTGCGATTGTTCATGCGGCACCGGCGCACGGGGCAAGGTTTACGGAATACACGGTCGAGTTCGAGCCAGGCGGAAGCATGCAGACGGGCTGGCAGCAGGCGTTCGTTTTCGTGATCGAGGGCAATGTGGCGTTCGGGGGCCGGACGCTCGGGCCGTCGCAATACGCGTACCTGCCGCCGGACAGCGGAGCCAGGTTTACGTCGGAAGGGCGGAGCCGGATGGTGGTGATCGAAAAGCCATTTTTGCCCATGGGAGATGCGTTGTCGCTGTTTACCGGGGACGCGAACACGCTGCTTCCGAAACCGCTGATGGGAGATGAAGCGGTAGAGGTAAGGGTCTTGATCCCGGATGATTTTGCGTTTGACTTCGCGGTAAACACGATGACCTTCGAGCCGGGCGCGAGCTTGCCGATGGTGGAGGCCCATGTGATGGAACACGGGCTGCTGATGCTCGAAGGCGGCGGCATTTACCGTTTGAACGACGCATGGTATCCGGTGACGGCAGGGGACTTTATCTGGATGGCTCCTTACTGTCCGCAATGGTTCGGGGCCATCGGTAAAACCCCGGCGAAGTATCTGATCTACAAAGACTGGAACCGGCACCCTTTGGCGGAACGATGAGTCTGACCGAAGAGATTGAAGTACTGTCGCGCTTCTCGGATGCTCCTGCACCCGCGGTTACCCGGGTCGTCTTTTCCGCACAGGATATTCGGGCGCGCGCATGGTTTACGGGGTTGTGCGAGGCTGCGGGGCTTCAGGTCCGCGTCGATGCGGTGGGGAATACGTTCGCGCGCTGGGTCGGATCAGAAGCAGGTGAAGGTGCGGTGGGGACGGGCTCACATATCGATGCTATTCCGCATTCCGGCAGGTACGACGGTACGGTCGGCGTACTGGGCGGCCTTGAGGCGATTCGTTTGCTGCAGCGCGCGGGATACACGCCTCGGCGATCGATTGAGTTGCTGCTGTTTACGTCGGAAGAGCCGACGGCTTCGGCATCGGATGTCTTGGAGGCCGTTTGCTCTGTGGCTCCCTCGAGGCGTCGGCGGGTGAGAGCCTGCGCGATGCGGACGGGCGAACGCTGAATGAAGTCCGAACGGCGGCCGGGTTCGGCGGGATCTCGAATCGGTTCGGCTACCCGCCGGTGACTACGATTCGTTCGTTGAACTGCATATCGAGCAGGGCCCGCTGCTTGAACGGCGCAAGTTGCCGCTGGGCGTGATCACCGCGTTCGCCGGACCCGCGAGTTTGAGGATCGAGACACAGGTCAGGGCGGCATACGGGGGCCGTTATGATGCCGGAACGGCACGATGCATTTTTTGCGGCGGCCGAGATCGCGCTCGGAATTGAGTCGGCAGGACGGGGGATAAGTTCGATCGACGCGTGGATTGACCGGGTTTGCGATATTTTCCCTCGGGCCATCAACGGCATCCCGAGTAGGTGGATCTCGAAGCGGATATCCGCGACATCGACGGCGCGAAGCGGGATGGGTCCACCACCTCGACGGGCGTGTGCGGATATAGCGGCACGGCGCGGGGTGACGATTGAGCGCGAGATCATTAACCGGGACGATCCGGCGATGTGCGATGCGCGCGTTGTTGATACGATCTCGGCCGCCTGCGACATTGCGGGCTTTCATTCGACCGGATGGTGAGCCGTGTTATCACGATTCGTTGTTCATGGCCCGGATCTGCCCCACGGCGATGCTGTTTTTTCCGTGCCGCGCGGGCTGAGCCACAGGCCGGATGAATACGCATCGCCTGCGGATATTGAGAACGGCTCGGCGGTGCTCGCCGAGACACTGGCCCGTCTGGCGCGATAGGCCGGCGGACTAGCT
>CAWIZX010000018.1:0-65119 GCA_963840735.1 Terriglobia bacterium | reverse complement strand
ATGGGTTGCTCGAATGTTTGCGGGCTGTCTTGCTGAACTGCAATTGCGTGGCTCGCCATTTTTCTGCCTTCAACAGGTCGGCGCTTGTCAGCGCCTCAACCTGTACGCCACGAGATGAGCACCCCGTGACGGCGAATAGGTCGGCACGCGCCCAGCGCTTTGCAGACGTGATTCGCCGGTTTCAGAAATTTGCAGCGAAATTTCGAGATGTTTCAGCATCGCCATCGAACCTCCGGACGTTTCAGGAATTTTCAGTTGTTTGCCAAATCTTCTCGCGCGTGCCTCACCAGACACATCAATACCGGCCACAAGAGCGGGTAGTGGAACATAAAGGGTTGTTGCGCGGCTGTGGCTTGTTTTCCGGTCAACCATTTGCTTTCGTTGAGTTTGGCTCGTGCACGATTCGAGGCTGTTCGTGCACATTTGTGCACGCCCCTGTCACGCCTGCGGATGGTGACGCCCTACAAAGTGTGAAACCTATAAAAGCCAAGACAAGATGCCGGGGAATCCGACTGGACGAACCGCTCATCGGACGCGTTGAGCGTGCCGCGAAGGCGGGAGGCTTCTCAAACCCGAGTGCATTCATTCGTGCGGCCATTCAACGAGAACTGGCCGGACGCGAAAGCGAGGTGGAAGCCGCGGAGGAGCGAATTGCCGCGAGTCTCGATCGCCTGGCTCGTGAGATGAGGAGCGTCAAGCTGGCGCAGCAGGCCCTCTTCGCCTTCGTGGACTCTCTGGTTAAGACTCTTCTGACTTGCATTGCCGAACCTCCCATGGACGCTCGCGATCAGGCTGTTGCGCAAGGAAAGTTCCGCTATGATCGGTTTCTGAAGAGCGTAGGCGCCGCGATGGCCGGCGATTCGAAGGCCGCAATGGTTGAACTGTTAGGCGGCGTTGACAAGCACTGAGCGCCGCAACGGTTCCGACGAGCAAAACCGCCCGCATCGCGGGAAAAGCCCGGGGAATCGGTTCAGTGAGAACTTTCAGACCGTTACAGGCCGCCGTTCGGTGGTGCCCCAAACGTGCGTTTAGAGATCAGGGTCAGGGAATTTCATTTTTCTTAGCGTCTCCACGTCAAACGCCTGTAAATCAGGATCGACGCGATCCCGTGAAAAATATGGCGGTTTTCCAATGTGTTGACCGCTCATCCGATATGAACAATTGGCGCAAGTGAAATAAACGCGGTAATGGTTCTTGGCCGCGTGGGTGAATGACACATAGATGGCGTCCTTCGCGCACTGCGGGCAGGACAACCCATCCAACTGCCCCGCATCAGCAGACCGCATTACCGCCAAAATCGGCTGGATATCTGTAGCGCTCAACAGCCTCTTATGTTAGCAATTCGGGAGTTCCCAAACATGATCGGTAGAGCCCGCTTCCATCGCGGGTCGCGCGAAGTGCGCTAACCCCGTTTTCCCGCATGAGCGCCGCGGCTGGTAAAATTCAAACAGGGCACGAAAAACTAATGAGGCAGCCTCTCCAATCAGAATCCCCGCAAATCGTACCTGCATCGCCCTTGCCCGGCAGCAGCGCCGATTCTGTTCCTCGATCGGTTGACACGGCAACGCTCGACCTGCTGTCAGTTTGGCAGCGCGAGGACGCGACATCGGACCCAGCGCAATTGAAGGCGGCGGAAGAGGAACTCGTCGTATTCATGAAAGCCGTCAATGACGCTCGCATCGCGTCAGGTGAACCGCTCGTCTACCCGTGAGCGAGGTTCTGTTTCTCGATTCCGGTCCGCTCGGCCTGATAACGCAGCCACAACGTAGCCACGAAGTCATCGAAATAACAGACTGGCTCAAAGACTGTCTTCTCGCGGGCGCCCGTGTTCTGGTGCCCGCAATTGTTTATTACGAGATAAAACGCGAACTGCTGAGGGCAAACAAGGTCGTCGGGATAGGCCGTTTGGACACGTTCGTGAATGCCACTCCTGGTAGGTACGTCCCATTGACCGATGGTGCCCTGCGCTTTGCCGCGGAGTTGTGGGCTGAGGCCCGACGAGGCGGGCGACCTACAGCCGACGCTACGGCTCTCGATATCGACGTGCTGCTGGCCGCGCAGGCTCTACAAACGGGGGGCACGCCGATCATTGCCACGACAAATCAAAAGCACCTGTCGCAATTCATCTCGGCCCGCCATTGGACAGACATTAGCCCGAATGTGTTCCGTGTCCCGTAAGCTCACATCTTTCGGCCTCAGCAACCGTGCCTGATAATAGGAAACCGGCACGCTATGACCGTCGTTTATCAGTTGCGCAAGAATACGCAATACGTCAATGCAGTTCAGAAGGCGAGCTTAACCACCGAAGACTTCGGGATAGAGCCGAGCCATGGATTGTTTGGCTCCGATGAATGGTGGGAGCACATCGCCAGAGGCACCTTGCCAGTTCATACCCTCTCGGGTCACATCACAAAGGTGTATATGGCGAGCATGAATGACTGGCCTGAATTCGCCATGACGACAGATCAGGGTGAGGAATTCAAGTGGACGAGAGAACTCAACGACGCGGCATTGGACCCTCTTTACCTGGTCGGCCATCGAGTCGAAGTGGATTACGTTGACCAGAAAGCGCGTAAGGCCCTTTGGAAACTTGGCTTAGACAGAAAATGCGTGGTCGAGATTCGCATCGCGGAGACCTCAGCGTAACGCCCGAATCCTGTGCAATAAACTGTGCCGGAAATTGGCCTTTCGGCCATCTGTTCTGAGCGGAAGCAGATGCCCCGAGCCTAACTAACCGATAGAAAACAACCAACCACGCGTAAATCGTGGAAGCCCCTCACGTTCTTCACACGCAGGAGGTCCGGGGTTCGAGTCCCTGCGCGCCCACCATTTGCTCCTTGTCCGGCCCCCCGCTTTCAAGTTAGCGCAGTCTGAATGTTGTTGTCAGGACGATTGCCTGGCTCATAACGGTTACGCGGCTGTTATCGAACTCGCCGGACCTGAGTCCGCTCTTTGCGGCCGCTTCCCCATTTTCGGCTTACGGCGGACCGGAGCACGATCTGATCGTGCCAATCGAGCGGGACGGAATCGGAAAAGCGGTCGGTGCCGAGTAGCCTGTGTATGTCCGGGTTGTTTCCGTTTGTGAAGGGCGGCGACCGGGCATGCGCTGCCCAAAACAAGCTTTGCAAGACGTTCAGCATGCCCGAGGCGAGCAGTTATATAGGCGAGAAGGTGCTCAGCTTCGACAATGCGGCGGGCACGGGTTGCCAGTGGCTGGCGGCAGGAGGCAACAGCTCGTTGCTGTTGCGGGTGGTGCCGGCCCGGTATCACGAAGTACCCCGGCACGGTGTCGGCTTCAAGAGCTTGCCCGCGGTCGGGCAGCAGGCATTCGTGTCAGAGTCGATGGGCGGCTGGCACGCGGGGTCACTGCAGGGTGCGCACGCGGTTCACGTGATGCTCAGTGGCAAAGGGGCCAGTGAGGCGAAAGCGGTCAAGTTGCTGCAGGAGGCGATGAAACGCGAGGCCGCGACGGCGAAAAGTAGGGCCGAATGCAGTGTTGCAGCGTATCCCCGGTCTTTCTGTCGTTGTTTAACGGTCCTGGGGGCCGCGAGGGGCGTCCGCGTTGCGAGGCCTATATTCGCCGCCCTTCACAAGTACATCCAGGATTTCCTTTTCTCTGGCGGGACAGGCCCGGCCTTTCTGCGGCGTCAGATTATCGTGCTCCGATTCGATCATCGGCAAGGGCTCAACCGGGGCCGAAATCTGATTCAGCGCTGTCCAGACTCCGGCGGGCGGTGAGACGGTGTCGATGAAGCCCATGCCCGCCATGACCGGCGCCTTGATGCGCGAAGCAAAGTTCACGGTGTCGAAATAGAGCGCGGTTTTCATGACGTCCGGATTGTCAGAGGGCCAGTTCGGATAGCCTGCTTTGCGGCCGTGAAGGTCGCCGTTGGAATCGGCGCCCGCGGGCACGCAGACCAGCACTGAAGTGATCTTCTCGGGACGTAATCCCGCGAGCGCGAGACTCTGCTGGCCGCCCATGCTGCCACCCATCAGTACCAGTGTTTTCCCGTCCCAGTCAGACCGCGTGAGCAGGTAGTCCAAAGCCCTCGAATCGCGGAGGTACATGTTCAGGAAATAGGATTTCTCGCGATCCGTATTGCCGACGGCCTGATAAGCGCGCGGGATGTTTCCCGAGGGGTCAGACGGAAGCTTGTCGTGCGAATCGACGTTGACGACGAGCCAGCCCTCGGCGGCCCGTTGCGCATCGCCACGGGCATTCAGCGCATACACGCCGGCATATTGCAGCTGAATGACGGCGGGGAATTTGCCTTCCCTGGCTGGTTTGGCAATGTAGCCGTGCGCTTTGGAGCCGAGAGCATCGAGCACGAACATGTTCATTTCAACGCCGGGTACGTCGGTCTCGACCGGAGTGAGAACGGGATTAATGGGGAGCTTCGCCTGCTCGGCGAGCTTCTGACCCCAAAAGGTGTCGAAGTCAGCGGGGCGCGGGGTGGAGAGCGTCAGTTTGTTCGGAGCGACTGCGGCGCCGACTGCGTAGAGCCCGTTGTTCCTGCCCGTATTGCCGCCAACATAGCCGGTTGCCGGATCGGGGCCTGGGGGAGGAGCTTCGGTCCCCAGGTTCGCGTATGGTTCGACAGCCACGTAGAGCATCTCGGGACGATCCCCCGCAATTTCAATCCGGTCCTTCCCGGAAGATAAATCGAGTTTGCCTTCTTTGAGAACGACGGCGTTGTTCCGGCGAATTGTCCACTTGTACGAATAGGTGGGCGTGACCGGGCCCGGCGTCACGGTCCAGCCGACAGTTTGGCCAACATCGTAAATGCCTCCGGGATGATCGGGCGTGAAGGTCAGTTGCTGCGGTATCGGCGGCCTTTGCGGGACGGCGCCGCGCTGGCCCAACGCGGGCACGGCCAGGCAGACAGTGAAAATGGCGAGGGTCGCGATTCGCATCTTTATGATATTTATCATCTCCGAATTTCTGCGCCGCCCTCGTTGAATTCTGAAACGGGCGGGTTTGCGATAGACTATCGCGCAACATGCCGATTCTCCGCTGGACCAGCCTGTTTTTCGCCGGCGCCGCAGTGTTCGCGCAAACGCAAGACACCGGCACTGCCCATAAAGCTGCCGCTACCGCTCTGCTGAATTCCAATAACACGGGCGCCGCGCACCTTGCGTGCCCCGCGACGATCTCTTTGCAGCCCACGGCGAACCCGCCCGGCGGTCCGGGCAGAGGGGCCGGGCCGGGGTGGCCGCGGAACCGGCACGCCTCCCCGGGAAAACTGGTACGCGGAAGGTGGGCAGGTCTTCGACAACCTGTACATGCTGACTACGAAGATGAACAGCGCGTGGGCGGTGAAGACGTCCGAAGGCATCATCCTGATCGATACTTTGTTCGGCTACGCGGCACAGGACGAAATCGTAGACGGCATGAAGAAGTTGGGGCTTGACCCCAAAGACATTAAGTACATCGTAATCAGTCATGCGCATGGCGATCACGACGGGGCAGTCAAGATTTCTGCAGGACACGTATCATCCCCACGTCATTCTGGCGCCCAAAGACTGGGAACTGGCCGCCCGGCAGGCCACGCCGTACGTTCACGATATGGACGCCACCGACGGACAGAAGCTGACTCTGGGGGATACGACGATCACGATCTACATCACCCCGGGGCACACCGGCGGCACGCTTTCTTTTCTGGTTCCGGTGAAAGACCACGGCGTGGCGCACGTCGCCATGGAATGGGGCGGTACGGCGCTGGGGCCGAACACGTCCGTAGAGATGCTGCGATCTTATATTTCGAACGCGGCCCGGATGAAAGACATTGCAGAGGGCTCCCGCGCCGACGTAATCATCGGCAACCACACGGAATACAACGACGCGCTGGCGAGGCTTGAGCGAGCTAAAGCGATGAAACCTGGCGATCCGAACCCGTGGGTGGTCGGTAAGGAAGAAGTCGGCAAATATTTGACGGTGGTTGAGGAGTGCGCGAAGTCCTGGCTGGCGATCGACGAGGGACGCCCCTGAGCGGGGGCACGCGCGCGGAATTCACGCAGCCGTCATCCATCCCGCTTTCAGCGGCGATCCTGCGTTCCAAGCTAAAATAGGAACAACCCCTTATATGGTCGACGCACTACTAGCCAAAATCTTTGGCACCAAGAACGAGCGCGAGATCAAAGCGATGCGTCCCACCATCGCCGCGATCAACGATCTCGAACCCTCTATCCAGCAGCTTTCCGATATCGATCTCGCCGCGAAAACCATTGAATTTAAAGAAAAACTAGCCCGCGGAGCGTCGCTCGACGATCTGCTGATCGAAGCCTTCGCCGTGGTCCGCGAAGCCGGCCGCCGCGTTCTGAACATGCGGCATTTCGATGTGCAGTTGATCGGCGGCATGGTGCTGCACAAAGGCACCGTCGCCGAAATGAAGACGGGCGAAGGCAAGACGCTGGTCGCCACCGCGCCCGTTTACCTGAACGCGCTTGAAGGCAAGGGCGTTCACGTCGTCACGGTGAACGACTACCTGGCCAAACGCGACGCCGAGTGGATGGGCCGGCTTTACAAGTTCCTCGGCCTCACCGTCGGCATCATCGTGCACGATCTGGACGACCAGCGAGCGGCAGGACGTCGTACGGCTCCGACATCACCTACGGCACGAACAACGAGTTCGGCTTCGATTACCTGCGCGACAACATGAAGTTCAACCTCGCCGAACTGCGTGCAGCGCGGGCATAACTTCGCCATTGTCGATGAAGTCGATTCGATCCTGATCGACGAAGCGCGGACGCCGCTGATCATCTCCGGCCCGAGCGAGGAATCGACCGACAAGTATTACAAGGCCAACAAGATCATCCCGCACCTGATTCGCGGCGAAGTGATCGAAGGCAAAGAGCCGGGCGAGAAGTACACCACCGGCGATTTCACCGTCGATGAAAAACACCGCTCCGCCGCCCTCACCGAAGAAGGCGTGCTGAAGGTGGAGAAGCTGCTCGGCATCGGCAACATGTATGAGCCGCAGAACGTGGAGTGGAACCACCACATTCAGCAGGCGCTCAAGGCTCACGTCATTTTCCAGCGCGATAAGGATTATGTCGTGAAGGACGGCGAGGTGATCATCGTCGATGAATTCACCGGCCGTCTGATGCCGGGCCGCCGCTGGAGCGACGGTCTGCACCAGGCCGTGGAAGCGAAGGAAGGCGTCAAGATCGAGCGCGAAACGCAGACGCTCGCGACGATCAGCTTCCAGAACTACTTCCGGCTTGTACAACAAGCTCGCCGGCATGACCGGTACCGCGGAAACGGAAGCGGCGGAATTCCAGAAGATCTACAAGCTCGATGTCACTGTGATTCCGACGAACCGGCCGATGATCCGCAAGGAGAATCAGGACGTCGTCTACCGGACCGAAGAAGAGAAGTTCCGCAACGCCGCGAAAGAGATCAAGGAATTCAACGAACGCGGACAGCCGGTGCTGGTGGGCACCATCTCGGTCGAGAAATCCGAGCACCTGTCGACCATGCTCAAAAAGATGGGCGTCAAGCACGAGGTTCTGAACGCCAAGAATCACGAGCGCGAAGCCCACATTGTGGCGCAGGCGGGCCGCAAAGGCGGGGTCACCGTTTCGACCAACATGGCCGGCCGCGGTACCGATATTCTGCTGGGCGGCAACGCGGAAGCGATGGCGCGCGACATTCTTCAGCAAGCAGGGCAAAGACCCGGATCGCGAGGAATTCAAGGCCGATTGGGAGCGCACGCTGGCGGAAGTCAAAGCCGAGGTGCGCGCGCGAGCACGACGAAGTGGTCGCGCTGGGCGGACTGCATATCGTCGGCACCGAACGCCACGATTCGCGCCGCATCGACAACCAGCTTCGCGGCCGCGCCGGACGTCAGGGCGACCCCGGCAGTTCGCGCTTCTTCCTTTCATCTGCAGGACGATCTGCTGCGCATTTTCGGCGGCGAACGCATGCAGAACCTCATGCTGCGTCTGGGCATGGAAGAGGATGTGCCGATCGAATCGAAGCTGATCACGCAGGCGCATCGCGGCCGCGCAGAAAGCCGTCGAAACGCAGAACTTCGAAGCCCGCAAACACCTGCTCGAATACGACGACGTGATGAACAAGCAGCGCAAGGCCGTTTACGGCATGCGCCGGCAGTTGCTCGAAGGCGTGGATCAGAAAGAGCGCGTGATGGAGATGACGCGCGGCGCGATCGGCGGCATTGTGGACCAGCGTTGTCCCGAAGGCACGCACCCGGATAACTGGGATCTGGCCGCGGTGCAGACCGATATGCTGACGCAGTTCGGCGCGCGCATCAACCCGGCGGATCTCGCCGGATGAACGTGGATCAGATCGAAGATGAACTGTTCGAGCGCGCCAAGCAGACGTATGAGGCGAAGGAAGACCTGGTCGGCTCGAGCCTGATGCGCGAAGCGGAGCGCAACATCATGCTCCACGTCATCGACGACCAGTGGAAAGACCACCTGCTCTCGATGGATCACCTGAAAGAAGGGCATCGGGCTGCGCGGGTACGGCCAGAAGGATCCGCTGGTCGAGTACAAGAAGGAATCGTTCACAGCTCTTCCAGGACATGATGGACCGGATTGAAGATGAGACGGTCCGTTATCTCTACTTCCTGCGTTTCGAGCAGAGCGCGCCCGGCGCTGCCGTTCGTGAACAGCGATGACGATGAGGAAGAGGACGACGACGCGGAGGATGTGAGCGCCGAAGAGCAGCGGCTTGCGGAAGCGAGAGCCGCTCGAAGAAGTGCAGCGGCGCGCCGCCCAGAGCGCCGTGCAGGATATGACGCGCAACATCCAGCGGCAGCATGAGAAGGAGCTGAAGGATCTGCAGTTCGTCGGGACGAACGGCAGCACGCACCGCTTCAAAGACCGTGTCGAACGGCGCCCCGAAGGTGGGCCGCAACGACCCATGCCCTTGCGGCAGCGGCAAGAAATATAAGAAGTGCCACGGCGGCTCTTAGGCTTCTTTTTAAGCGCGTATTTCACGCATCCGGAGAGAGCACTTTTCCGGGATTAAGAAGGCCTTTCGGGTCGAGCGCATGTTTGAGTGTTCGCATCAGCGCGATTTCCTGAGGCGTCCGGCACAGCTTTAGGTATTCGCGTTTTTCCAGCCCGATCCCGTGCTCGGCCGAGACAGAACCCTGCCGTTCCCGCAGACCGCCGTAGACGATTGCTTCCACGCGGCGGCGCGCTTCCAGGTCGCCGCTGCCCACGTGTACATTCACGTGCAGATTGCCGTCACCCATGTGGCCGAAAATGAAGCACACATTGCCCGGAAACTCGCTGTCGAGTTTCGCCTGAACATCGGCCGCATAGGATTCCATGTGGCGGATCGGCATGCTCACGTCGAACCCGAACCAGGGCCGGTATTGGTGGAACTGATCCACGTCGTCGCGCATGGCCCAGATGGCCTGCCGTTCGGCGGCGGACATGGCGACCACGCAATCGGCCGCCAGACCGTCATCCGCAATGCCAATAAGCAGTGCTTCGAAACGCTCCTGGTCGGCGCTGGGATCGGATCCCTGGGCGTCCACTATCAGGTAGTAAGGAAAGGTTTGCGGAAGCAGCGGATGTTGTTTGGCGGGCGGCGTTGTCACCAGCCTGTAAAACCCGTTCCACATCACCTCAAAGGCGCTGAGCGTGCCGCCGAGACCGGCGCTGACGCGCCTCAGAATTTTGGGCAGACTGGCGAAGTCGTTTACCGCAATCAGCGCGGTGTTCTGACTGCGGGGCTGCGGCAGCAGTTTCAGGATCGCGCGGGTCACAATGCCCAGCGTTCCTTCCGAACCGATGAACAACTGCTTCAGATCGTACCCGGAGTTGTTCTTGACAATCGGGTACATAGAGGAAATAACGGTGCCGTCCGCAAGAACCGCTTCGAGGCCGAGCACCAGACTTCTGGTCATGCCGTAGCGGATGACACGATTGCCGCCCGCATTGGTCGAGATCAGCCCGCCGATGGTGGCCGACCCGCGCGCGCCGAGATCGAGCGGGAACATGAGCCCGGCCGCTTCTGCACGCTGCTGAATGGCCTGCAGGAACACGCCGGATTCGACGGTCATGGTGAATCCGGCCTCGTCGAGTTCTTCGATACGGTTCATGAGTTCGAGCGAGAGCGCGATCTCATGCGCGTCGGCGTGAGCGCCGTCCACAAGGCCGGTAAGGCCGCCATGCGCGACAACCGGTTGCCCGGCTGCGTGACACATCCGCAGCACTTCAGAAACTTCAGCCGTGGACCGGGGGCGCACAATTGCCGACGCCTGCATCGAGCCGCGGGAGATCCAGCCTGTACCCCGGCTGGTGACTTCTTCGCCCGTGAGCACCGCGCCTGCGCCAAGCGACTGTTTGAGGGTGGAAACGAGAGCGGAGTTCAATGGACCTTGACCGTTACCGTGCCGCTATCCATCTCATGATCGCCGCCGAGCGCGGTGATTTTGTAGGTTGTCGTTTTCGAGGGTGTGTCATTCAGGCATTTGCCGGTAGCGTCCAGCTTGCCCGGACTGACCTTCACACTGCTGACGTTCTCGACTTTGAAGCAGACTCTTACGCCCTCGCCTTTCCGCACGTCTACAGAGTTCACCCAAAGATCATACAGCCGGGGCGGAGGCGCTCCGACCGTGATGTCGACGGTCTTCGATTCCCTGCTGCCATCGTCGCCAACGGCAGTCAGGGTGTACGTGGTTTTTACCTTCGGGCTGACTTCGAAACAGCGCGCGGCGGCCGGCCATAATTCCTCCACAGCCGGATTGAGTTCAAGCTTCGCGGCGTTCTCCACACCGTAACAGAGGCTGCCTTTCATCCCGCGCGGCACCAGTTTATCGGCCGCATAGAACTGGGTGATCTTTACAGGCGGCCTGGAAGTGACTTTCGGCGTTTGAGAAGAAGGGGCGCTGGAGCCGCAGCCCGATGTGAGCACGGCGACAGCAAAGGAGATTACTAAAGGGAAACGGACACGCATCCGTTTCCAGCTTACGGCAGAACGGTCTCAAGGTGCTTTGTCGCATGTTCCGCTTCGCCCAGAGTAAAGGCAGTCGCGGCGTCGGGAGCGCTGTCGGTCTCGGGGTCGAAATCAAAACTGCTGAGGATTCTGTACGTGCCGGGCGCCAGTCCGGCGAATGTGTATGCCCCCTGCGCGTCGCTGCGCGTGGTCCATAGCCGCATCCGGGCGCGCGGAGTGTCGGGATTGAACATTTCGAGATAAACTTCCGCGCCCGGCTCAGGTTTTCCCGCCGACTTTACCGTCCCCGATACAGAGGCGGCGCGCGGCGAGAATTCGACCTGAATGTTCGCGGCGTCCTGACGAAGCGGCAGAGAGAACCAGCCATCGGGCAAGGAGCTTGCGCCCGCCACCGAAGTGACGTAATGATTGGCATCGGATTGCGGCAGGATCTCCCAATTGCCCGGGGTTATGGAGTCGCCCGGGCGCAATTGCCTGGCTGGACCGGGAGTATCGAGGCTGACCCGGCGCGCGGTCACGGAAGCTACGTTGAGGTAGACGCGCACCGGCGACCCACAGGAGACGCGCATGCCCGACATGTCGCGGTCGAGGATGATTCGCTCGTAACTGCCGCACCCCTGCCCTTCCGATTCGAGCTCTATTTCGCCGGGCGGAATATCTTTGGCTGTGAACGCCACGCGGCGAGCCTGCGACGTGAGATTGGCAATGACGCGGCGCCCGGTGTCAGTAATAAGAGTGAGATTAGCCGGCACGGGAGAAGCGAAAATGCCGGAGATTTCGCTTAGTCTCCCTTTGACGGGCCGAATGGTGACGTCCGGCCGGGTCTCAGCGATGCGGACACGCACAACATCGGCGGACCGGACCGCGTTGCCATCTCGGTAGTACGTTGGCAGCAGAGCAGTATTGTCGTCAAGAGTTCCGGCGCCCGATCTGACCAGGTACGCGCCCGCGGGCAGCAGCGCAATTCGGAAAGCGCCCCGCTCATCCGTCAGCGCTTCGGCAACATGGCGGACCGGTGGACGCGAGGTATACACGTGAACCGGCCACTCGCCGATGCCAACATTGTTCGAATCGAGCACCAGACCGGTGATGGCGGCAAGATGGCGCAGCCGTAGCTGGAAAAATGCCGGTTTGCCTTGCGCCGCGACTTCGAGCGGTGTACCAGGGCGTCCGGCGCGCATTTGGCCGACTTCCGCATCCGCGTAGCCCGGCCGTGACGCTCGCAGTATGTACAGGCCCGGTTCAGGGTTGAACGTGAACCCGCCGCGCTCGCTGGCTACGGCTGTTATCGAATGAACGCGCGAGCCGGGCAGAGGCGTGAGGGTGAGTTGCGTCCAGGCGAGCGCGTGGCCGGTTTCGTCGTCTACAACAACCCCGGCGATTTTCGGCTGGCCGGCATTGTCCGCAGTCTGCAGGGCGTAAGCCTGAAACGCAGATGCCAGGAGTAACGTGATTTCGAGCCGCACTCATCGGTCTGACGAAGGACCAGCGCGCAGCGTGCAAATTAAAACAGCTTTCTTAAAAACAGTTCTGGGGCCGGCCACGATTGGGGCGCCCGCAGGTACTCACAGGCGCGGGCGCGTTGAAAGCCGCTTGATTCAGCGTGCCGAAGCGGATATATTCACCGGCCTCGCCATTGTCGCCGGCGCCGGTGAGCACGAGCGCGATCTCATTCGGTCCGGTTTGATAAATCGCGGGCCAAACGCCGAATGCGAAGGGATGCTGGCGGGTGTCGATCCACGAATTCGAATAATCCTGGCTGAATATGATGTCTTTGGAATTCGAAGTCGCGAAAATGAGGCCGTTATTCATGCCTACAGCCTGTACATCCTGAAAGGTGTTGGGAATGGCCGGGCCGATACCGGGCCATGTGACTCCATCGGTTGAGTAAGAGACGTGGCCGATGCAGTTTTCCGAGCCGCACATTTCATAAAACAAAGCCAGGACAGCACCGGGAAGCGCAACAATGTTCGCCTCACCGGGACGAGCTTCGCCGGGCTGGGAGATGGCGAAGATTTCAGGCCCCCAGGTCTGGCCGCCGTCGGACGACACCTTTTCGCCCAGGATCTGGCTGTAAGCAGGGGTTTCGAACCTGTGTACTTCGCTCGTATAAAAGCAGGCGATGTTGCCGTTCGGAAGCGTATAGAGATAAGGTTCGTAGACGCCGCCCAGATGATGATCCCATTCCACCTGGCTCTGATACTGGAAAGAATTTCCGCTGTCCCCGCTCAGATAGGTTTCGATGTAATAAGAACTGCCGGCGATGATCGACCGCAGGGCCAGCATGACAGTGCCGTCAGGCCGAAGACAAAGGGTCGGGTTATCCAGGTCCCTGCCATTCTCACCGATTTCGGTCATGAACTGCCACGTTCGCATACTGTCGAAGCTCCGCTTAATGCGAATGCGATTCGGAGTGGTGGTGATCATGTACGCGGCGAGCCAACTGCCGTCTTTCAACTGCACCATGCGGGCCCAGCTTGAAAAGCCCGACTCGAGGACGACGGATTGCGTTGTCCAGGTGACGGGCTGTTGGGCGCCGGCGACACTGGCGAACAGGAGAAAAAACGGAGCCAGAGCGAGCGCGGAAACGCGGGAGCGGAGCATGGCTTACGTTAGTCCAATATATCTCAGCAATCATTGAGACCGGGCTCGAAATTGTGTTCCTTCAAACACGCAAAAGTTACGCAACCGGGTTAGGATGAGGGTTGCAGAGAACCTACTCCCCCCTCTTTGTACTTGTGTTCGCCGCGCACCTCACGGCTCAACTGCAGACGGGCCGCATCACCGGTACGGTCCGCGGAACCGGGGGCTCGGCCATTCCTGAGGCGCAGGTGACGCTCACCCGAACGTTGACGGGAACCGTACACTCAGCGCGAACATCGTCAGCAGGAATCTACAGCGTACCCGCGCTCGAACCGGGGGATTACGCGATCGAAGCTTCGGCGCCGGGCTTCGGCACAGAGACACGGCGGATTGCGGTGCCGGTGGGCTCGGCGCTGCGCGAAGATTTCGCGCTCCAGGCGCAGCAGGGTGCAACACAATCGCGCAACGCCGGACAGCCTGAGACTCAGGCCCAGGAGCGCATCTTCAACGAACGCGAGATCCGGCAACTGCCGAGCCTGACGCGGAATCCGTTTGAATTCGCGGCTCTCTCAGCGAACGTGTCCGACGCAGGCCTGGGTACCCGGGGCGTGGGGCTGGCGATCGACGGTCAGAGAGAGTCGTCCACCTTCGTACTGCTGGATGGCGCCGGCAACATGAATGAATTTAACGGTTCCGCCGGGCAGCCCGTCCCGCTCGATGCGATGCAGGAATTTTCGATCGTCACCAGCACTTTCACAGCGGAATATGGCCGCGCATCCGGGGGCATTGTGAACGCTGTTTCGAAGATGGGCGGCAACAGCCTGCACGGAACGGCGTACGAGTTCAATCGCGTCTCGGCACTTTCGAGCGGCAGCTTCAAAGACAATGCGAACGGAGTGCGGCAGGCGGACTTTGCGCGCAACCAGTTCGGGTATTCCGCGGGCGGCGCGATCCGTCCGAACAAGCTGTTTTTCTTCAACGCCACCGAAGGGCTTTTAGTACGCAGCAACGCCACGAACTTCGCGTGGGTGCCGACGCCGCAATTGCTGTCGAACACGGCCGCGAACACACAGGCCTACTTTCAGGCGCTGGGCCAGCTCCGCCCCGGCGCGCGCCAGATCGGCACTGCCACCCTGAACGATCTTGCAAAGGCATCGGGCAGGAACCCCTGCACGGGCTTTGCCTGCGCGACGCTTCCCGCGGACCTGCCACTCTTCAGCCATATCGCCTATAGCGCTCCGGCGGATTCGGGCGGAGGCACGCCGCAAACCACCTGGAACACCGTCAGCCGCGTGGATTATAACGTTTCGGAGAAGACGCGCATTTACGCCCGCTACGCTCTCTATTCGGAGGACGACCCGGCCGGCACACTCTCCAGCAGTCCTTACAGCAATTACGACCTGGGCCAGACGCAGTTCGATAATTCATTTCTTGCGTCGCTGACGCGTATCTGGAACCCGCGCCGCGTTTCGAATACTTCGATATCGTTTGAACGCCTCAACATTGTGCAACAGGGTCTGACCAGCAGGGGCGTGGTTCCAGGCATGTACGCAAACCCGTTTTCGCCGGTCGTCATCGGAAACGACAGCGTGGTGTTCCCTGGTTATAACCCGTTCAGCGCAGGCACAGAGGGAACGTTCGGCGGCCCGCAGAACACAGGTGAACTCAATCACGATACAAGCTGGGTAATCGGCAGCCACACGCTTCGCTTCGGTGGGAACTACCGGTACATTCGCGATAACCGTACCGATGCCGCTTTTCAGACCGCCCTGGGCTCCCTTTCGAGCAGCGCGGGCATTGGCCCGGCGCTGAATGGCCTGCTCTCAGGCCGCTTCGCTCATGTGCAGGTTGCGGTAAACCCGCAGGTGCTGCCGGGGTCCGTATCGCCGCCGGACTTCAGCCGGAGCAACCGGTTTCACGATGGGGCGCTCTACGTTCAGGATTACTGGAAGCCCTTCCGCCGGTTGACCGTCAACGCCGGAGTGCGCTGGGAGCATTTCGGCGTGCAGCATAACGGCAACCCGAATCTGGATTCGAACTGGTACGCATCGGGCGTCGGTTTCGCCGATACAAACCTGGCTGCTTACCTTCGGCAGGGCGGACTCCAGACCGCGCCAAAGAGTTCCGTCGGCCAGTTGTGGAAACCCGACTGGAAGGACTTCGCGCCCCGCGTGGGCTTTGCCTGGGACGTCTTCGGCGACGGCCGCACGGCGCTGCGGGCAGGCTACGGCATCGGTTACGACCGAAACTTCGGCAACGTGACATTCAATGTCATTCAAAACGGACCGAACTACGCCACGATCGATGTGCCGGGTCCGATAGGCACGAGTAACTACGGGCTGCTCAGTGGCGGGAGTTCACTCATCCCGCAGCGTTCAGGCGCGAGGATCATCGATCCGGATCTCAAGACCGCTTACGCGCATTTCTGGAGCGCGACGGTAGACCGCGAGGTTCTGCGCGGCGTGACTTACAGTCTCGGATACAGCGGCTCGAAAGGCGTGAATCTGTACAGCATCTCGTATCCGAATCAGGCGGGCTTCGGCAACGCCGTCCTGGGCGACCAGTGCACCGGAAACGGCGACTGCACTTCGCAACCGAACCCGAATTACAGCGAAGATGTCGGATACCGCGGCAACCAGGGCTTTTCCACTTACTATGGGATTACCAATCAGGTGACCATGAGGGATTTCCTGCATCGCGGCATTCTGCTGACGGCAACCTACACCTGGTCTCACGCGGTGGACAATCTTAGCTCAACGTTTTTCGAAGCGGGCGGCACGGGCGTTCAGGGCCTCAATGGCAACCAGAACATCACCACCAACAACGGCTACTTCGTACAGGGCCTGCTCGACCCGTACCATCCGAATCTGGACCGGGGCGATGCCGAGTTCGACGTTCGGCATCGTGTGACTGTGGCCGGAACCCTGCCGGTCCCCGCGTACAACCGAACTGGTTGGATGGGGACGGTTCTGAATGGCTGGAGCCTGAATCCGGTGTTCATCGGACGCTCCGGGCAGCCTTTCAGCGTGTTCGACAGCAGCGCTCAGACACTCGATCTGAATACGCCGCGCGCGTTGTTCGTCCAGTCAGTTTCGACGAAGGGCAACAGCTTTGTCCCCTCGACCACGCCGGATACGTTCCACTTTCTGACCTTCCTGCCGGCGCAGATCGGGCATGTATCGAACCTGCTCACGCCGGGATCCGTGTTTCCGGCGAACATGTCGCGGCGCGATGCGTTTCGCGCGCCCGGCTTCTGGAATCTGAATCTCGGGGTCTACAAAGACACGAAGATCACGGACCGGTTCACGGTGCAGTTGCGTGGCGAAGCCTTCAATCTGGTGAACCACGCCAACCTCTACCTGATTGGGGCGACGGCCGATGTCGGGCGCGGGAACACGGTGGATGCCTGCTTCGGATGCAGCGGTTCCACGTGGGACCGGCGGCAGATTCAACTCGCCGCGCGGCTGATTTTTTGATCCGGGCGGATCGGCGGACCGGCGATTAGCGGTGCTGCTGGAAATCGGCCGACTGTATCAACGGCCGGGAAGGCCGGCGGGCGCGCTCGAAGCGGCGCAACGGTCCGTCCGCAATCGGATCGTCCAGATGCGCGATGGCTGAATTATCCACACGGGCAAGCAGGTACGGGTTCAGGTCGGGCTCCACAACCCAGACATCGTGATCGCCAAGATAGCGGGCCAGCGCCTCGTCGCTTTCAGGCGTATAGGTTCGGGCGAAGACGATACGCTGATTGCGGATGTCGGCCCCGTTGAAGACCCATTCGTCGCAAAAGCAATGGCCGGAATCGTAACGGACGAAAACCAGGTGCCGGCCCGGTACGCGGTTCAGCTTCGCAATGATGTCGTCGCGCAGCCGCTTCGCGGGATAGAGGGATTCCCAGATGGGAGCAAGGTGCGCCAGGCGCGCGGCGGGGATGACAGGCTCGGCAATCCTGCCAAGATTTCCGAGCACAACGGTGCCGCAGATTCCGGCAACCATCAGTCTCGACATGGCCACGCCGAAGCCGCGGCGGCGCTGCCACACACGCATATGGCGCCACGCCTGCAGCATCACGAGCACGATGAGGATGGTCGCAGGGCCGCTATGCGCGGGGTACCACGCGTGGTAGGTCGCCTTGTCCACAATAAACGGAATACAGGCCAGCAGCCAGAAGCGAATTCTTTTGTCCCGCCTCAGGAACAGCACGAACGCGATGGCGGGAGACAGAAACGGCCCAATGAAGAAACGCCAGAAGTTCGCGAGGCGCGTGGTCTCGGCGCGGTAAATTTCGAGCCATGAATCGCGCTGGTTGTAGAGGTGCTCCTGGTTGAGGTAGTTATCGCGGATAGCAGGAAAGCGGAAACTGTCGATGTGAATCGGGCCCTGCCACCAGTAAGGCTGAGGGGTGCCGTAAACCCGGCGGTACTCAAGATAGGGCGGAGTCAGCGCATTGCCGGTGATGCGCCAGTTGTACCAGGCGAGCGCGCACGCGCCGACGATGAACACTAAAGCGAAAGCGGGAATAAACCGGCGGACGATCACGAACCCGAGCGGCTTCCTCTTCCAGAGCAGATACCAGGCGACAACGCCCATCCAGAGCAGCGCTTCGAAGGGCCTGCTCGAAAACAGCAGAATCACTCCGCCGGCGGCGAGAACGCCTGAGGAAAATGCGTTTTCCCTGGACCGCATCCTGGCCAGCGCGCCGAAAACCAACGCTCCGGCGAACGCGGAAACGGCGCCACCGAAGTAGCTGTTCATCCACAGTCCGAAAATCCCAAACTGAAGCCCCGCGCCAAGCGCCGCCGCGAGAGCCCACACCGGCGGCACGATGAAACCCAGAGCCCAGCAAAGACTTCCGAACATGACACCCATACTGAGGAAAACGCCCCACCAGGGATGGCTTAATAACAACTGACCGGCGGCGAGCACCAGACCTTGCGCCGGCTGGTACTGCGAGGCGTAGGTCGGAAGCAACAGCGTGTACTCTGTCTCGAAGTGTTCCCAGAATGGCGGTGTCGGATTAGTGACGCGGCCGTGCGCGAACGTGTCCGCCTGGAGCAGATAACTGAACTCGTCATGAATCTGCGGCGGCGGCGCGGGGTACCACGGCAGCATGAGAAACCTTACCAGCAGCGGGAAGGCGGCCGCGACAAAGATCGACTTCCATTTAGAACGCGATATATCGCGAAAAGCGGCTTCGATTTTGCTGAACAGCGGTGCGCCGAGTTTTGGATACAGGAACGCCAGAAGCAATAAAAATACGCCCGCAATCTCCAACACTTTCAGCAGTCGATGAGAGCTAAAAAGAATGGAATAGGTCATTTGTCGGTGAGGAGATCGGGGGCAAGCGCTACGCTTTCCCCATCTTCGCGATTCGGTTCCTGTTGGCGCAACGAAGCAGGGCGGAACGGGCCGCAGTATCTGTGTGCGAAGACTCGTAGCACCGCAGTCAGGCGTAAGCTGACGCACATCGAGACGGGCGATGTCGGCTCCACTTATTATAGACCGGAGGGGTATTGGAAAGTCGCGGGCGGGAGCCGCGCGTGTGTTAGCATCAAGATTAATTTCAGTCAGGCTACCGCCTGTATCCCGAAACACTTAGATGAATCTTCGTTCCCTCTTTAGTCTCTTTTCTTCTGACCTTGCTATAGATCTCGGTACCGCCAACACACTTGTGTTTGCCAAAGGAAAGGGAATCGTAGTAAATGAGCCTTCTATTGTTGCTCTGAACAAGAACACGGGCGAGGTGGAAGCGGTGGGGAAAGAGGCCAAAGAGATGCTTGGCCGCACTCCCGGGAACATAGTCGCCATTAAGCCAATGAAAGACGGTGTCATCGCTGACTTCAAAGTCACCGAAAAGATGCTGAATTATTTCATTCAGAAGGCTCATAACCGGAAGATGCTGGTGCATCCGAGAATCGTTATCGGCGTACCGAGCGAAATTACTCAGGTGGAGAAGCGCGCGGTGATGGATTCCGCGTATCGCGCCAAGGCGAGCGAGGTTCATCTTGTCGAGCAGGCAATGGTGGCGGCCATCGGAGCCGGGTTGCCCATCACCGAACCCTCGGGCAACATGGTCGTCGATATCGGCGGTGGCACCACCGATGTCGCGGTCATCTCGCTCTCCGGCATTGTTTACTCAAGATCCGTGCGGGTTGCGGGCAATGAGATGGACGATGCCGTCATGCAGTATATGAAGCGGAAGTACAACCTGCTGATCGGAGAACGGACTGCGGAGGCGATCAAGATCGAGATTGGCTCGGCTTACGAACTGGATAAGCCGCTTTCGATGGAGATCAAGGGCCGGAACCTGATTGAAGGCGTCCCGAAGACCATCACAATCTGGGATACCGAGATTCGCGAGGCGCTCTCAGAGTGCATTGCCACCATCATTAACGCCATCAGGGTCGCGCTCGAACGCACTCCGCCCGAACTGAGCGCCGATATCAGCGACCGCGGCATCGTGCTGACCGGCGGCGGCGCTCTCATCAAGAATCTGGACAAGCGGATCCGGGAAGAGACCGGACTTCCGGTGTCGATCGCGGACGATCCGCTGGCCTCAGTCGTGCTCGGCACAGGAAAAATGCTGAGCGACTTCAAACTTCTGCGCAAAATCTCGATAGATTAGTTACAGGGCTCCGGATTGCGGAGCGCCTCGACACCCGCAAATGGAATCTCTCCTCTACCGGTACCGGAACATCACCGTGCTGCTGGTGGTCATTTTCGCGCAACTGATCCTGCTCGCGTGGCAGGTAAAGAGCGATAACGATGTGCCGCTGGTCCGCGTGTGGGCCATCAGCGCGGTGACGCCTGTGGCAAGCTCGATTGAGAGCGTGCGCAACGGGACCACCGGATTCTTCACCACCTATTTTGCGCTTCGGAATGCGCGTGAGCAAAGCCGCAGGTATCGCAGCGAAGTGGATCGGCTGCGTCTCGAAAACCAGTTTCTGAAGAATGAACTGGTCTCGGCGCAGCGGGCGGAGAGTCTCGCGGGTTTCCAGGCGCATACGCCATCGAAGATGATCGGTGCGCGCGTGATCGGGACCACCATTGGGGTCGGCGGCAAGTCCGTCCTGATTGATCGCGGGAGCAGTTCGGGCGTGCAAAAAGGAATGGCGGTGGTGACGCCTGACGGCATTGTGGGGCGCGTCATGGCTGTTTATCCGTTCGCGAGTCAGGTGCTTTCGGTGTCCGACCCCGGTTTTGCCGCCGGAGTGGAATCGCAGAAAAATCATGTCCATGGCGTGCTGAAAGGGCTGGGGAACGGCACCACGCGGGTCGATTACGTTCCCACCGGACAAAAGGTGGATGTCGGAGAATTGTTCTTCACGTCCGGCGAGGATCGCGTTTTCCCCAAGGGTCTGCCGGTCGGCAAAGTCACCGGCGTGAAGGAGGGTTCGAATTTTCAGGACATCTTTCTGCAGCCCTCAGGGATCGAGACTGCGCCCGAAGAAGTGCTGGTGATTGTGGACCCGGTTCATCAGGAAATTCCGCCCACGCCCCCGCCGGAAACGCCTGTGTTTTTAGCTCCCGACGTGAAGCCTGAGAACGACGCCGCCGCGCCGCCGCCAACCCAGAAAGGCACGCCCGCGGACAAGATGCTCGAGGATTACCGGAAACTCGGCGAGGCGCAAAATCATAAATTCGGAGAAGGCGGGCCGGGTACGCCCGCGCCGAACTTCAACATCAAGGTTCCGGGTGTGAACGCGCCCGCTGCCGCTGCGGGAACGAAACCGCCTGTGCCCGCCACGGGAACACCGGCGCCTTCGGGACCTCGGCCCGCGACTACCGCCCCTGCGGTACCGGGAACACTGCCTAAGGCTGCACCCGCAGCTTCACCCGCTGTGGTGCGGCCGCCTGCGCCCAGACCCGTTGCTCCGCCCGTTGCGGCGCCGAACCACAACCCCGTACCCTGATGGATTACTCTTCCGAGCGGCTTCTGGTGGACGATGCGCGGCAGGTCCGCCGCACAAAGTATCCGGTTTGGGTATTTCTCGCAGCGCCCATGCTGGCGCTGCTCATCCAGATTTATTTACCGCTTTTCCAGACGCTGAAGTTTGTCTCGAAGATCGAACTCCCGCTTTTAGTCACGATTTATTTTGCCCTGATGCGCCGCTCGCAGATTCGCGGACTCACCATCGGGATGGCGCTGGGCCTGATTCAGGATGCGCTGCTGTCGCAGAAGATCGGCATGTTCGGCATTTGCAAAACTCTGGTCGGCTATCTGTCGGCATCGATCGGGATGCAGTTCGACGTCGAACATTCTTTCGTCCGCCTGATCCTGTGTTTCATCTTCTACGTCTTCCATCAGTTTCTCTACTGGGTGCTGCAGCGCGCGCTGCTCGACCAGCCCGTGGTGTTCGATATCCAGCGGCGAGATGATTCTTGGCGCGATCAACGCGATCATCGGGGTCACGTTGTTTCTGTTCCTCGATAAGCTACGCAAGTTTGAGTGACTTCTCCCAGTTGAGCAGTTCCTGTTTCAAGGGAATCCCGTAGGCATATCCGGTCAGCGTTCCGTTCGAGCCGATCACTCTGTGGCACGGCACGACGAGCGCGATGGGGTTCGTGGCATTCGCCTTTCCGACGGCCCGCGCCGCGCCCGGTCTTTCGACACGCTTCGCCAATTCCGCATAGCTGATCGTGGTGCCGAAAGGAACGCGCATGAGTTCGGCCCAGACGCGTTTCTGGAAATCGCTGCCCGCCGGATCGAGCGCAAGCTCGAAGACCTGCCGCTGACCGGAGAAGTATTCCGAGATCTGTGTACGCACTCGCGCGCATTCGGGTCCGGCGGCGCGGGGTTCGCCGAAACCGAACGCGGTCAGCGCTCCGGCGGGATTCACGTTGGCCCACGCAGGGCCGAAGGGTGTATCGATTCGCATAGTGTCTATCGCCTCTCGTCAGTTGCCTTTCAATCCTGCCCAGATGTGATAAGTCGCCAGACTCCGGTACGGCGCGTATTTGGCCAGCATCTCGCGAACAGCAGGTTCGGCGGGTCGCTCTCCCGAGATACGCTCAAGTCCCTGCGCGATTCCCGCATCGCCCGCGGGCAGGCAGTCCGCGAATCCGAGACCTCTGAGGAACGTATACTGGACCGTCCACGGACCGATGCCTCTGGTTGCCGAAAGCAGGCGCGCGGCATGTCTCGCGGACTTCAGCCTGAGCGTCTCAAGCGGCGTTTCGCTGCGCGCGGCGGCCAGCAGATATTCAGCTTTCGAGGTCGTGAACTTCAGCTTCCGCAGCGTATCGACATCCATGTTCGCAACCGTTGTCTGTGAAGGATGTGCGCGCAAACCACAGGCGTGTTCCGCACCGGCGGCGCCAATTAGCGCTCGGCGCAGCAGCACCGCCGCCTTGACGCTGATCTGCTGGCCCATGATCGCCCATGCCAGCGCTTCCCACGGGTCAGGTGTGAGAGGAATCCGCAACCCGCGCTGTTTCGAAATGAGCGAACCGAGCAGCGGGTCTTCGCTGAACTGGCGCTCGAACCCGGCGGCGTCCGAATCGAGTCCAAGCATTCGCACCACGGCGCTATGGGCGGCGAAAACATCCGTAGCGTCCGTATGGCAAAGGGCCCAGCCGGAACTGAATTCGACTTCGACCACGGCCGCGCGCCCGTCGATTGCAAGACACTTACGAAAGCCTGTGGAGGAAACACTTTCGCTCACGCTCTGAAGATCGCGCCCATAAAAATCGAGCACTTCATTCGTTCGGTAATGCGAGGGCAGGCGCAGGGCGAAATGGCTGTTCAGATCGGCATACGCTCCGGGTGTAAGGCCGGTTCGCGCCCCGAATTGCTCGTGAAACGACGAAGAACTTCCGTACCCGGCTGCAGCCGCGGCATCGGCCGGCTTCGATCCCTGCCGCAGAAGCAGTTGCACGTGTTCAACTCGTGTGCGCCGCAGAAAAGCTGCGGGCGATTCATGCGCATGATCTCTGAAGAGACTGTTCAGCGCGGTACGGCTCAACCCCGCCGCCTTGCTGATATCCGCTATATCTTTGAAGGCTGCGGGATCGCGCCGTACCCTCGCGGCGGTTTGCGCAAACAGATCCTCATGCCACTCTTCGCCGCGATAGAAAGCATCCGGACGGCATCTGTAACAGGGGCGCAGACCTACGTCCCTCGCTTCCCCAGGCGTGCGAAAAAAACGGACATTTTGCCGCAGCGGGCGCCGCGCCGGACACGACGGCAGACAGTAAATCCCGGTCGTCAGGACGCCGGTCAGGAACTTACCGTTATCCGCCGGATCGCGCAGCAGGAACTGCCGGTAAAGCGCGTCCTCGTTCCATGGCGTAGTCCTATCCGGCATGCTTCGATCTTACGCGGAACAATGCCCGGCGTCTTCCGGATCTAACCGTTCGAATTCCGGAGATGCCTGTTTTAGAGATCGACAGCCGCGGTCGTGTCGAGGTACTGCAGTTCATGCAGCCTGTGATAGATACCGGCGTGCTCAATTAGTTCCTGATGACTCCCCGTCTCAACGATTCGTCCGCGATCGAGAACCACGATCTTATCGGCGCTTCGAATCGTCGAAATGCGGTGCGCGATCACGATCACCGTGCGGCCTGACATCAGGTTCGCGAGGGCCTTCTGAACCAGCATTTCCGATTCGGTGTCGAGGTGGGAAGTAGCCTCATCGAGAATCAAAATCGGCGAATTCCTGAGGATTGCCCGCGCAATCGCGAGCCTCTGCCGCTGACCCCCCGAGAGCTTCACACCGCGGTCGCCAATCACGGTTTCATAGCCTTCCGGCAGCTTCTCGATAAACTCGTGCGCAAGCGCCGCCTTAGCTGCCTCGATCATGCGGCCCTTGTCCGGCACCGAAACTCCGTACGCGATGTTCTTCGCAACCGTGTCGTTAAAAAGAAAAGTCTCCTGCGCGACCAGACTGATTTTGTCGCGCAACGACTTCAGCGTAAGCTTGCGAACGTCTATCCCGTCGATCAGGACCGCGCCCAAGACCGGATCGCGAAACCTCGGCAGCAATCCGGCAAGCGTCGTCTTCCCTGCCCCGCTGGGGCCCACCAGCGCCACAATTTCTCCCGCCTGTATGGTCAGCGAGACGTCACTGAGCTGCATGCCCGACGCACCCGGATAACTGAAGCTCACGCGATCGAAAACAATGCTTTCGCGGAAGCGGTCCAGAGTTCTTAGCCCCCGCAAGCGAAACGATCTCTTCGCGCTGATCCAGATAGCCGAAGACTTTTTCAGACGCTCCCAGCGCCTGCTGAAAAATGTTGTACAGGTTCGTCAGCCGCTTGACCGGTTCGTACAAAAACAGCAGCGCCAGCAGGAAGCTGACAAAGTCTTCCGGCTTCAGCGCGTTTTGTTTGATTTCTTCCCGCCCGAACCAAAGCAGGCCCACGAACGTGAGCGCGCCCATGAATTCAATGAAAGGCGACGGGATCCCCTGGATCAGCACATAGCGCATGTTGGTGCGCAGCAGCCGGTCGGCGGCAATGCGGAACCGCTTCTCCTCGTACTTCTCGGCTCCGAAAGCAGTGACCACCTGATGCCCCGCAATGGCCTCCTGCAGAACCTGATTGAGCTCGCCTGTAGCATCCTGAGTGCGCCGGCTGGTGCGCCGGATGCGCTTGCCCAGCCGCGCCGTTGGAATCAGAACGAACGGAAACAGCGTCAGAGCGAAGATGGCCAGCTTCCAGTCCGTGCCGAACAGGACCACGAGCAAGCCCGAGCATCGAGAAGCTCTGCCGCAGCAAATCGGCAAACATGTCTGAGCATGCGATCTGAATCCGGTCGATATCGCTCATCATTGACGACATCAGCCGGCCCGTCGACGTGCTTTCGAAAAACGCCGCGCCATGCCGCAGCACCTTTGCGAACACCTCGTTTCGCAGGTCTGTCACGGCGGAGAAACCAACGAAGCTGGTGAGGTAATCGCCCAGATAATCGCAGATTCCGCGCACCAGAAAGACGACCAGAATCGAGATCGCGACGATGGTGAAAATTTATGAGCGCCCGCCGGGAAAAACTGTTGCAGGTAAATCGCTTTATTGAAATGCGGAACAATGTAGAGCGGCACCGGCGGCGCGTCCTGATGCGGCCTCAGCACTTCGCCCAGCACCGGCTTGATCAGCAGCGGACGCAGCGCCGTCATCGCGCCCATAATCGCCATCAGGACGACGGATACCAGCAGCAAAAACAGGTATCGCCGCGCGTATCGGGCCAGGCGAACGGCGTCGTTCATTGAGCGGCGCGCCTCACGCCGGCCACCGCTTCGAGGACCCGCCCGACACCGATCGACTCGATCGAATCCCGCGCCTGAATCACCTCGCCCGCGGCCTTCCACGGCGCCCACGTGTGCGCATTCGAGGGCCCGAACAGAACCACCTCCGGCGTGCCGAAAGCCGCCGCGATATGCGCCGGACCCGAATCGTTGCCGACGAATAAATCCGCATCGCGAATGAGCCGCATCAGTTCTGTCAGCGGCGCGCCCCGCACTACAGGCCAGCCATCGAAGGCCGCAAGGTCATCGCTCGCCGAGCCGATAAACACGGTTTCAAGATCGTGCTGTTTTTTCAGAGCTTCGGCCAGTTCGAGAAACCGCGCAGCCGGCCAGGTCTTTTCAGGATGCGATGCCATCGGGTGGATCACCGCATAGCCGCCCGCAGGCGCAGTTTCAGCACGCCCGGCGGGAGCGAAAAGCATCGAGCCCGGAACATCACTCAGCGGCACGCCCAGGTAAAACATCGCGCTCGCCATGTGCTCGGCCGTGTGTACAGGTCTGGCGTCACCGAAGATCTGCTGAGCCGTGGGAATCGGGACGTTGTAAATCCATTGGTTTCTCAGCATGTCGTAGCCGGCGCGCTTTGCGGCGCCAGAAAGCAGCGTCAGCCGCGCGCTGCGTGTTCCTCCATGCAGGTTGAGACAGAGCCGCGCGCCGAAACCCCGCACCTCGCCCACACGCGGCGGCAACACCTTCGATACATCGGGATTGCCGCCATAGATTTCCGCCAGGGCGGAATCGGCCACAACGGCAATTTCGAGATCCGGACGATATTGCTTGAGCAAGTGAATCGCGGGAGTGCTGAGAATACAATCGCCCATCGCGCGCAACCGGATCAGGACAACCCTGGCGCCTTGCTCCAGACCGTCAATGATGCGGGTTTGCGCGGGAACTCCCACGCATCACTCATCGATCGTCGCTTCGTCCACCAGCATTACGGGGATTTCGTCGCGAATCGGATAGAGACGGTGGCACGACACGCAGCGCAGCCCGGAACCATCCGGTTTAAGCTCTACTTTCGCCCGGCATGCCGGACAGATCAGGATTTCGAGAAGATCCGCGCTGATGGCCATTTAACCTACTAAGTCTAACAAGCTGGCACAATGGAAGCCGCATCATGTCAACTGAGTTTGTTCACCAATATGTACCCGGCCGCGCCGTTCCAGGAAAGCCGTCAACCACGATTCTGGTGCTGCACGGAACCGGAGGAGATGAGCACGATCTGCTGCCGGTCGGCCGCGCGCTCGTGCCCGGCGCGGGCCTGCTCAGTCCGCGTGGCAGGGTTGTGGAAGCGGGCGCAAATCGCTTCTTTTCGCGCGTCTCCGCCGGCGTATTCGATCAGGACGAGATTCGCACCCGCGCCGCCGAACTTGCAGCCTGGATCGGCGATGCCGTCCGCCAGTACGATCTCGACCCCGCGCGTCTCTACGCGCTCGGCTATTCGAACGGCGCCAATATGGCCGCCGCGACGATACTGCTTCACCCCGGCTCGATTGCCGGCGGAGTGCTGCTTCGGCCCATGCCCGTCATCCGGCCCGAGCCTCTTCCGGAACTGAACGGCGCACCTGTGTTGATTGTTGCGGGACAACGCGATGACACAACCTCGCCCGAAGACGCAACGCGCCTCGCGCGGCTGCTCACCGACGCGGGAGCCGCGGTCGACCTTGCCATGCAGAATGCCGGGCACGATCTGACCCCACAGGATTTCGCCATCGGAAAACAGTGGTTCGCCGGACTCGTGTAGCCGCACCGCTGCTGGCCGGGTTACGAACCTGTGCCCGGAAAACCCGCGCATTCGCAGGGCAGTTGCCCAGCATCTGAGCGCGCCAGGAGCGGCGAAGACGAAGGCAAAAACAGCCAAACCCAAGTCCTGAACCGATATGTTTTACTGGATCGGTATGGCGCTTACCGGTCCCGAACGAGACTCTCTCGACCGAACGGGTTACGTGCTTTTCAAAAGCGTTCTGTCGCCCGCAATGCTCTCCGGCCTGCGTGCCCTGTTCGAGCGCGAAGCGGCGGGCACGGCAGGCGAAACCGGAACACGCCACGTAGAGTTGACCGGCCAGCCCCTTGCAATCGAAGCATGTCAATCAGCCCGGCCCCGTAGAAGCCATCGCCCATCTGCTCGGCGGAGAGTTTGTCCTGACCCGCGTAAACGGCCGCGACCCGCTGCCGGGCTTTGGGCAACAAGGCCTTCACGGTGACTGGCACACCGGCTACACCGGCGAGGTCCAGGCAGCCACCAGCCTCGTATACCTGGACGATTTCGGCGCGGAAAACGGGGGAACCCGCGTTGTCCCTGGAACTCATCGTTTACCGAACCGCCCGGACAAGCGCACTGCCGACCCCGCCAGCGTTCATCCAGAGCAGCAAATTCTCAGCGGCCCGGCGGGCTCCATCCTGGTCTTCAGCGCCCATCTATGGCACTCCGGAATGCGCAACAACAGCAAACGAACGCGCCGCGCGCTGCAGGCCAGCTATTCGCCTAAGCGCTTCCGGCGACCCTGAGATCGGCCGGGCGTTGCTGCGGCAATTGCTGCTCAACGATATCCGCCGCGCGTTCCACGCCGCCTGCTCTGGCGATCGCGCCCTTCATCTCCTGCGCCCTGCGCCTGTACTCGCCATCGCTCAACACCTGCGCGATCGCCTGACGCAGGTGGCCACCCGCGAGTTGGTTCAGATTCACGACCTTCCCTGCACCGTACCGCGCAAGCCTGGCGGCAACTGCCGGCTGATCGTTTGTCACCGGTATAGCGATCATCGGGACGCCGAAATACAGCGCTTCGAGCACCGTGTTCAGCCCCGCATGCGTCACCACGACGCTCGCGCGTGGAAGCAGTTCGAGTTGCGGCGCATACGGAACCACAATGGGCGACCCTTTCAGGCCTTCAGTAACAATTTCACCGCCGCCCGCGCTTAGCACCAGCTGGACATCCAGTTCCGCGCAGGCATCCGCGACAGCACTGAACTGTTCCTGCCGCCTGTTCTGCAGCGTTCCGAATGAGGCGTACACCAGTGGGCGCCCGTCGAGTTTGTCCCACGGAAACGGCACGCAGGTTCTGCTCGCATCGATGAACGGACCCAGGTAGTGGAGGCACGAAGGAAGTTCTGACCGTGGAAAATCAAGTTCTTCCGGCAGCGTACATAGTTGCGCCAGCGGTGAAAAGGAATCGTCCGGACCTTTCAGCCAGGGCAGGCCCCACTCACGACGCCGCCGGTTCACGGCAGACGTCAGCGGTGTCAACAGCGCGTCCGCAATCCTGTATCCCATCCGGTTGCGCAAGCGGGCAAGGGCGCTCTCTGAAAAGGGCCAGGGGACGAAGGGCGGCGGCATGTTCGCTTCCCGGTTCAGCGGAATATGAGCCACGTTGACGAACGGCAGTTTCAGATGCGATGCCACGCTTGCCCCGGCCGGCTCATTCTGATCGATGATGGCCAGGTCCACCTTCGCGGCACTCAGCGCCGCCGGAGCCGTGTCCAGCACTACCCGGGCCAGGTGCCCCGCCCATCGAATCGTAAAGCGGAGCGCACGGAATCCGGCAAGACGCCCCAGCTGTTCGAGCGCGTCCCCCAGTTCACCGGGCTTCACGAGCCCCTCGCCCAGCGGCGCAAACTCCAGCCCCTCGCGCTCGCTGCGTTCCCGAAGATCCGCAAGCTGAAACATGGTCACGCGGTGTCCGCGCCTTTGCAGCGCGCGTCCCAGCGTTGACATGGGATTGAGGTGCCCCGGCGTTGGCGGGCAGAGCAAACCGATGTGGCTCATAACCTATTCGCTCGATTGTATAAAGTGGGAACTTCAACTCATGGCACACTTCGGCGCCATCTGTGACCCCGGGCCCAGTCACGTGATGGCGATGACCGCGATTAGCGCCGAATTGCGGAAGCTCGGACACCGGGTCACGTTATTTCCTTTTCCTGAATTTGAGGACCCCTCGGCCGCGGGCGACTTCCCCGTGTGGCCCGTTGAGATGGAGTCCGATTTCGTTAGAGAACGCAAACGCTGGATCTCGCAGGCCGGGCAACTGAAAGCTGCCGACTTCCTGCGCTTCACCATTCAACGCGCGCGCCTGGTATGCGAGCACGGACCCCGCATTCTGAGCGAGGCAAAGATCGATTGCGCGCTGGTGGACGGTATCGATCCCGGCGCAGCTACGGTTGCGGAAAAGCTCGGCCTCCCGTTTGTCACCATCAACAACGCGCTTCCGTTGAACCAGGAGTCCAGCGTGCCTCCCGATTTCGTGCCCTGGCTCTATCACGATGCCGCCTGGGCAAGAGCACGGAACTGGATCGCCTACCGGGTGCGCGATGTCGCGATTCGCTCGCTTCACCACACATTAAATGAGTACCGGAAGAGCTGGGGATTGAAGCCATGCAAAACGCCTGACGATTCCTTTTCTCCCTACGCCCAGATCACCCAACTGGTGCCGGAATTCGACTACCCGCGCCACCATCTTCCCGACTGCTTTCACTACGTGGGTCCGTACCGGCGGCCCAAAGCTTCAGCCGGCGACTTCCCTTACGATCGCCTCGATGGACGGCCGTTGATTTATGCTTCGCTCGGGACCGTCCAGGGCAGCCGCGCGGGGGTCTGGCATGAGATTGCCAAATCCTGTCACGGCCTCGACGCGCAGCTCGTGGCATCGTTGGGAAAATGCATGCTGCCTTTGGACACGCCCTGGCCCGCCAACGCAATCGTCGTGAACTATGCCCCGCAATACGATCTGCTGTCCCGCGCTTCTCTCGCCATCCTGCACGGAGGGATGAACAGCGCCATGGAGGCGCTCGCAACCGGCGTTCCCACGGTGACTCTGCCGGTCATCGGCGATCAGTTCGGAGTGGCGGCTCGCGTTGTCTATAGCGGAACCGGAAGAGCGATGCCTGCTTCGAAGTGTACGTCCGCCGGTCTGCGGCCCATGATCGAAGATGTCCTGACCGCGCCGTCATACCGTGCGCGGGCGGGGCACGTGAAGCAATCCATTTCAAACACCAGGGGTGCTGAAGCCGCGGCCGGCATCATCGCCAACGTGCTCGATCGACCGTAGAACCTCCGCCACGCTCCAGGCCTGAGAAATACAACCGCGGGGCGTATGGGGCGCATCGCCGTCGAAGATTTCCGGAATGGTGCCGAGACCCGCGGTGCTGGCGTACTCAAGCAGCTTCGCAGACCATGAGCCCGCCGGATGCCCGAACCGCCGGCACGCATCGACATAAGGCCCAAGGAGCCAAGGCCAGACAGTCCCCTGGTGATACGAGGCGTCGCCCTTATAAACAGGGCAGTATCGCGGGTCTGAAGGAGCCAGCGTCCGCAGACCGAAGCCGGTCAGGAGTTCGCGCTCCACCACCTTGAGCACCGAAAGAGCGCGTTCCGCCGGCACCATGGTGTATCCGAGCGACAGCGCGATGACTTGGTTAGGCCGAACGGACGCATCCCGATCCTCGCCGCTGACAACGTCGTACAGGCAACCGGCGGCTTCATTCCAGAACAGCCGATTGAAACTGTCGCGTGCCTGCCCCGCGAGTTCTCCGAAGCTTCCGTCGCCCACGAGCGACTCCATCGTCATCAGCGCGTTGTACCAGAGCGCCTGAATTTCCACCGGCTTGCCGCCGCGCGCCGTGACCGGCGTACCCGCGACTCTCGCGTCCATCCAGGTCAGTTGGGTGCCGGAATCGCCAGCGTTCAACAGACCGTCCGCATCGCAATGAATCCCGAAGCGCGTTCCGCGCCGGTGCCACTCGATCATGCTGGTCATCGCGGGCAGAAGCTTTTCGCGCACGAAGGTCACATCCCCCGTGTATGCGATGTACTGCCGGATAGCTTCGAAATACCATAGCGACGCATCCGCTGTGTTGTATTCAGGAGCCTCTCCGGCATCGGGAAAGCGATTCGGCAACATCCCCCTATCGCTCACCTTGCTGAAGGCAAGCAGAATGTCCCGCGCGATATCGAACCTGCCCGTCGTCAGCGTGAGTCCGGGCAGAGAGATCATAGCGTCACGGCCCCAGTCGGCAAACCAGTGATAGCCCGCGATTATCGTATGCAGATTTTCGCCGCGCCTCACGATGAACTGATCCGCGGCGGCCATGAGCGGACCCGCGGCCAGCCGCTGCCGGCGGCGGATTTCGCTTTCACGCAGCGCCGAGGCTTCAGCCCATTTGTGAGTCTTCGTCGAAGCAATCGCCACCAAAGTATGGTTCCCCGCCTCAAGCTCATACTGCAACGTGAACGGATGAAACAGGTCTTCCGCCGAATCGAGCCCCCGCTCCTTTTCACGCTTGTAATAAAAGTTATAGAACCAGTCGCCTTCCCGAACTACGCAGGTTGCATTGTGCGCCACATATAAGCGCGGCAGTCCCGCATAAGGCTCTATCGAGACAACTCCCTCGAGCATTTCAACGGTGGAATCGATCGCCGCATTCGCATGAGTGGTCGCATGAAAATCCCGGAAAGCGATTAACGCGGAAAGCTCAATCGTGCAGGGCGCATCGGTTCGGACCTCATACTCAATGACGGTCGTGTTCTCACCATGCACCATGAACACACGCTTCTCGACCGTGATTCCCCCGGCCTCAAAACTAACAACCGGAAACGGCTCCGAACGGAAGCTCTTCAGATACCGATACCCCTGCGGATTCTCGGTGCCTCCACCGTAGAGATTCGTGGAAAGCTCGAATTTCGCGCCATTCACGAACAGCGTTTCTTCCAGCTTCGACAGCAGCACATACCGCTTCACTGGCGGCTCGAGCGCGGCGGTCAGCAGCCCGTGATAACGCCGCGTATTCGCGCCCGATACGGTAGAGGACGCAAACCCGCCCAATCCGTTGGTCTCCAGCCACTCGCGGTCAAGCTCCACGCTGGATGTCATCCCGTGGCCACACTACCAGACCCGATGTTTTTCCAGAACACAGTGGTGGCAGCCATCCTGCCGTCGGGAAAAAGCGCATAGTTCGGAATCACACCCGTCTTCTGCCATCCGAGCCGTGTGTAAAGCCGCTCCGCGTCACCACCGGTCACCGTATCCAGCACCAGCAGCGTTTTACCCGCTTCCGCCGCGCAGATTTCCGCCCGATTCATCAACTGCGCGGCAACGCCCTTACCCCGCGCCGACCGGTGTACCAGCATCTTCGCGATTTCCCCGCGATGCGGCTGGTTCGGCGGCATCTTCAGCAGCACCTGAACCGTTCCCACCACGCGCCCGTTTTCAAAAGCAGCCAGCAGGATTCGCTCGCCGGCAGTTGCCCCTTCCAGCGCGTTGCGAAAGAAATCTTCCGCCTGCGCGCGCGTAAACCCCGCCATGAAACTGACCGACGCTCCGCCCTCGACGCAATCGAGCAGCACGTCTGCAAGATCGGGGATATACCGGCTGTCTTCAGCCCCGGTCAGCGGACGGATTTCAACCATTTGAACGACATTTTACAACCGGCTTCTTTGCCTGCAATGGTCACTTATAATAAAGAAGTGAGCTGGCGCGCGCTACCCCTTGTCGGTGTCGCTTTTCTTCCCGTGTTACACGGAGCGCCGACCGGGCCAGTTCCCGCCTTCCTCCAGACTAACTGCAAGGGATGTCACAATTCCGCGAACTCCTCCGGCGGAATCGATTTCAGCTCTTATACCGACCCGAATACGTTCTCAGTCAATCGTGAAGTCTGGGAACGAGTCCTCAGCAAAGTCAAAGCGGGTGAAATGCCTCCGCCCCCGCTGCCCAAACCTCCCGCCTCCGATACCAGCGCCGCTACCGCGTGGCTCGAAGCCGAATTCGCCCGCCAGGATAGCACCGTGCAGCCCGATGCCGGACGTGTAGCCGCCCGCCGGCTCAATCGCGCCGAATACAACAACACTGTGCGCGATCTGCTTGGCGTCGCCATTCAGCCCGCCGATGACTTTCCGCAGGATCAGGCCGCCTTCGGTTTCGACAACATCAGCGACGCGCTCAACCTGTCCTCAGTGCTGCTCGAAAAATATGCGGATGCCGCCGAGCGTTCCGTCCGAACTGCTTTGTTCGGACCTGAAAAGCTCAAGCCCGCGGTGACGCATTATTCCTTCCCCGTGCGCCTGAACGAGCCGCGGGGCAAGGCCACAATTCCTGACCTCTCGAACTACGACCTGACAGGACTGAGCACGCGCCATTCGGCTCACGTCAGCCATCGTTTTCCCGTCGAGGGCATCTATAGCTTCCGCATCGTGACGAACGGCCACAGACCGAACCAGTCGATGCCCGCGCAGGTCGGTTTCTGGATCGACGGCAAACTGGTAAAGCAGATCGAAGTCGATGCGACCGATCTGGAAGGTCAGGTCCGCGAATTCCGTGCCAAAGTCACCGCGGGCGAGCATCTGCTCTCGTGTTCCTATCTCAAGGAATACAACGGTCTGCCGCCCAGCTATAACGGACCGGAACCCTCCACACGCCCGCCGGCGCCGCTGATCAATGCACACGGCAAGCTGACGCAACAGGATATCGAGACTCTGCGCAAGCTCGGCACAACCATCAAGACCGATGGCATTGAAGCCCGCATCGACCACCGGTTCGAGTCGCTCGACATCGGCGGACCTTTCGAGCAAACCTCCGGTCCATCGCCGGCGAGTCTGAGCAGGATCTTCGTCTGCAGCCAGCAGACCACGGCTTGCGCCCGCGACATCGTCGCGAACTTCGCCGCGCGCGCCTTCCGCAGACCCCTTGAGCCCAAAGAAGCCGATACCTATCTGACCCTCTACACCCTTGCCAGGAAACAGGGCGACGGCTTCCAGGAAGGAATCGCAGCCGCTCTCGAGGGCGTAATGGTCTCGCCGAATTTCCTCTATCGCATCGAGCGTGAGCAACCCGCCCAGCCGATCTCCGCGGCTGCCGCCGTTCCCGTTGGCGATTACGAACTCGCCTCGCGCCTCTCCTATTTCATCTGGAGCAGCATGCCGGATCGAGACCTGATGCGCGCCGCTGCCGAACACAAACTCCACCAGCCCGCCGTCCTCGAAGCGCAGGTCAGGCGCATGCTGAGCGATGAGAAAGCCCGGGCGCTGGTCGAGAACTTCGCGGGTCAATGGCTGCAGTTCCGCAATATCGACGTCATGCATCCCGATGCGCAGCGTTTTCCCGATTTCGATGAGAACCTGCGCCATTCCATGCGGCGCGAAACCGAACTGTTCGTCGAAAACATCGTGAGACACGACGGCAGCATTCTCGATTTCCTGAATGCCGATTATTCCTTCGTTGACGAGCGCCTGGCCCGCTTCTACGGCATTCCCGGCGTCTCCGGCCCTGAGTTCCGGCGCGTTGACATGAGCAGCACACAGCGCGGCGGCGGCGTTATGGCGCAGGCCAGCATCCTAACGATTTCGTCCTATGCGACCCGCACGTCGCCGGTGCTGCGCGGCAAGTGGATTCTCGAAAACCTTCTGAACGATCCTCCGCCGCCGCCCCCGCCCTCCGTTCCCGCGCTCGACGACACCAAAGTCGGCCAGTCCGCATCGCTGCGGCAGCAGATGGAAGCTCACCGAGCCAATCCCGTCTGCGCCTCATGCCATTCGAAAATGGACCCGCTCGGTTTCGGACTTGAAAACCTGAACGCCATCGGGCAGTGGCGCGACAAAGACGGCAACTTCCCGGTGGACGCTACCGGAGCCCTGCCCGGCGGCCAGTCCTTTCAGGGTCCAAAAGAACTCAAAGCCCTCATGATGACCAGACGCGACGCCTTTGTGGCCGGCCTTTCCGAAAAGATGCTGACCTATGCGCTCGGACGCGGCGTCGAGCGTTATGACCGTCCGGCATTGAAGACCATCGAAGCGAATGTGGCCGCGCATGACTATCGTTTTTCGCAGCTTGTTCTTGGAATCGTCAACAGCCTGCCGTTCGAAATGAAGCGGGCGCACGAAACACCCGCCAATCCGGCAGCCCCCACCGTCACCTCAGGAGTCCCGTCCAGATGAGCTTTATAACCGGCCGACATATCTCACGCCGAGCGCTGCTGCGCGGCACAGGCGTTGCCATCGCGCTCCCCGTCCTCGACGCCATGATGCCCGCCTTCGCCGCGCCGATCAAGCCGGTGCGCCGTCTTGGCGTCGTATACGTCCCGAACGGCATCATCATGAATCAGTGGACGCCTGCCGACTGCAGGCAGCGATTTCGAATTCACCCGCATCCTGAAACCGCTCGAGCCCTTCCGCGGCGACATCACGCTCATCTCCGGGCTGCAAAACAATGCTGCCACCAAAGCGCAGGGCGGCGGACATGCCAAAGCATCCGGAAGCTTTCTCTCCGGCGCGCCTCCCAAATTCACCGCCGGCGCCGACGTCCACGCCGGAACCACTTTCGATCAGGTGGCCGCGAAACAATGGTCGGGTGAAACGCGCGTGCCTTCCCTGCAGCTTGGCTGCGAGGATTCCCGCATGATCGGCAACTGCGATACAGGCTCGAGCTGCGCATATACCAACACCCTCTCCTGGAAAGATCCCGATACGCCGCTGGCCGTAGACGTGAACCCGCGCTCAGTCTTCGAAAGGCTCTTCGGCTCGGTGGACCCCAGCATCGATCCTGCCACACGTGCGCGCCGCGCGCTCTATCGCCGCAGCATGCTCGACCTGACTCGCGACAGCACGAAGAAGCTCGAACTCGATCTCGGCCCCGCCGATCGCCGCAAGATGGACGAATATCTGACCTCCGTCCGCGAAGTCGAACAGCGCATGGCGGCTGTCGAGAAAGATCCGCGCATTCCCCCGGTCGATAAACCCGCCGGCATTCCGTTTCAGTATGCCGACTACGTGAAGCTGATGTTCGACCTCCAGACCATCGCCTTCCAGTCCGACCTGTCCCGCGTCAGCACCATCATGCTCGGGCGCGAAGGCAGCGTGCGCACCTATCCCGAAATCGGCGTTCCCGATCCGCACCATCCGCTGACTCACCATCGCGGCCACCCCGACTTCATCGAGAAGGTCACGAAGATCAACTGCCTCCACGTGGAGCTGTTCTCGTATTTCGTTGCGCAAGCTCAAAGCCACTCAGGATGGCGATGGCACGCTGCTCGACCATTCCGCCATCCTCTACGGCGGAGCTTTGAGCGACGGCAACGCGCATTCGAACTCCAATCTGCCGTTGCTCCTCGCGGGTCAGCCGCTCAGTGAACGCGTGCCCGGGCATCACATTCAGCTTGCCGAACCCACACCCGTCTCGAACCTGTTCCTCACCATGCTCGATGGCGCAGGCATCCACGTCGAGAGCTTCGGCGACAGCACCGGTGCGCTCGGTCTGAGAGCCTGATTAGTTCCGCACGATAGCCAGCGCGTTTGCGTCCGGCAGATCGGCAACAGGCGTGGCTTCGAACGTCCGCAGATCGACGCAGACCACTCCCCCGGAACAGGCCACGGTCTGCGGTCCGAACATGCCTTCCGGGATACAAACATTCGAGACCCACGCCCGCGCTGAATCGGGCGTAATCACCAACAGCAGAGGGCTTCCCGTCTCGACACGATGCATCACCCGGCCGCTCCCGGCATCGATTGCAAGCAGCACCCCGTCCAGCACCGCCGGCGCCAGTATCCACCGCCCATCCGCGGTGCAGGCAGGGTAAAAGATCTGTCCGCAGCCAAGGCCGCCGATCCGCTTCCGCACCTCAAGCGTTTCAGGGTCCAGCAACAAAAGTTCACCGCGGCCTGAAGCAATCAGGAAACCTGAATCCGCAGTCCACGCAAGTCCCCGAGGCGAACCCGCCTGAACTCTGGCCAATACCTCACCCGATTCCGCATCCACCCGGCAAACCTCTCCCTTCAGCGTGAATGCAAACAGCTCGGCGCCGTCCGCCCGGAACACGAAATTGTGTACAGCAGGCGGCAGTGGAAACGTCCGCAGAACGCTGCCGGTGTCCGCATCGAACACCACCATGCCCTCCGTGCCTTCCTCCGCATTCGTAAACAACTCCGCGCCAAGTGGCGGACGCAACTTGAGTCCGTGCGGCGCCGTGAAGCCCTCGGGAAGATGAATCCGCCCACGCTCCCTTCGCGCCGAAACATCGATCACCGAAATCGTAGTCCCCGGCGTCCCCGCCTTGTGATTCGCTTCGAGCAGCCCGAAATTTGAGACATAAGCGGTTCGCCCGTCGCCCGTAAGCTCAATCTCATGCGGTTTCTCACCGACCTCAACCGCACTCCGGTGCCCCGGATCGTCCGCCGAAAACACCACCACCCGCCCAAGCCCTTCCTGAACCACAAGTACGGTGTCACCAGCCATTCAACGCCTCTGAATCACAGGCATCGCCACCGGGCGCTTGTCCCGGTCCACCACCTGCGTCTGCTCCGGCGAGATCGGCGTAATCCGCATCTCCTGCCCTTCAATTTCCACTGACAAAAATTGCCGCATGGCCGCCCATCCCGCGATATGCTGCTGCGTCATCTTCCGCCGTACATCGCCCTGCCGCAGTTCCCCGCCCGAGCCCGTGATCACATACAAAATCCCGCCCGTATCCGCCGCATTCGTGAACTGAAAATTATGTTCATGCCCGGTGAAAACCACTTTCACCCCGTCCTTCCGGAACAACTCGACCCAATGCTTCAGGTCGTCATACGATGCCGGGTGCCTCGGTCCGGCATTGTAAATCGGATGGTGGAAGTACGGGATTTTCCAGGGCGCCTGCGACGCATTCATGGTTTCCGCCAGCCATTTCGATTGCGCCCCGTCCGCCAGATACGCCGGAGCCGTGGGCCCGGCTTCCGTATTGATCGTCGAATCGAGCGCAAAGAACTGCGCGAACCCTCCGTACGTAAATGTGTACCAGCGGGCCGGCTTGTTTCCCGGAAAGAAAAAATTGTCGAGATAGGCGAAGAGATCGCCGCGATTTTCATTTCCGTTCCCGTCGTGATTTCCGAGCGATGCCAGAAACGGAACCTGGTGCAACAACTCCGCGTACGGCTTGAAAAACTTGGTCTCCCAGTGCGCATCCTGATCGCCTGAGTGAACCGAAATCCCAATGCTCGCATCGGCGTAAATATTGTCGCCAACCGTCAGAACGAATCGCACCGGGCAGTTCGTCTGGCCCCGGCGCGCCAGTTCCCGGTTCATCAGCGCCGCGACATTAAACTGCCCCGCGCTCGCATTGCCGAAATCCCCAATCACAAAGAAACACAGGTGAGTCGATTGTTCGGGCCACGTCCGCACCTGCCCACCGCCGCGCCGCTGCCCGTCGATATCGATCTCATAAGGATAAGAAGTATCGGCGGCCAGCCCCTCGACCGAAACCCAGTTGCGTTCCGCCGCGATGGTCCGGTCCGCAATTCGCACTGTAGCCTTGCCCGCAGGCGTGGAATCCCGCCCGATGGTGTTCCCCGCCCCGCCCGTCGTGCCCCACGCCAGCAGCGCCGAGTGCGCGTCCACCTGCCCGACGTAGTTATAGAACGTCTGAGCGCAAACCGGACTGGCAACGCAAAGAGCCAGCAGCGCCCAGCGCACCCCTCCCCAGAGCACCCCTATCGATCCACCCCGATAACGCGCCCGTTGTTTGTGTAGACCGTCGCCCGGTGCGAGCCGTTGCTGATATCGGCGGCAAGGTAGCCGGAAATCTGAGGCACCCGGAACGTCGTCTCGCCCGCAATCGGAGTCTTCCCGCCCGTCTCGTTCTCGAATCGCGACCATGCAATCGTATAGTGTTCCGGCGTTTCCGAACCGTACAGGTTCCGATACGTAAGGGTACCGCCTGCGACCTCGAACCCGTCCAGCGGCAAAACCTGCCCGAAGTAAAACCGGCCGATCTTGTCGCGCCGTTCGATGATAACCCGCGAGATGTCTTCCACCGCGGCCGGGTTGCTGAATTGTCCGGTCGCGACCATCGCACGGATCTGTTCATCCGTAAACGCCATCACCTTTTTCGCCGCCCAAAAACAATCGGCCGCCGTCCGCGCGTCGAAGGCACGGTTCGCATAGCTCGGTTTCCAGTCGTCCGGCTGAAAAGTCACCGCCTCGTACTTCCCGACCGACGGCAGATAATCGTAGTGCATCCGCGCCCATTCCGGAGCGTAAAGCCCCAGCGTCGCCATTTCCAGCAGACCCCATTTGAAGTCCATCGTGTAGGTATGGCCATGCCAGGGCTCTTTCGGAATCAGGCTGTCGCTGCCCAGAATCGCCCCGAAATCGATCAGGTAATGACGCACTGCCCGAACGCCTTCGACTTCCTGAATCGTATCGAGCGTATTGATGGCCCGTGAATCCGTATGGTCAAGCCACGCGCAGAAAACGAAAAGCCCGCGCAAAACTCGGCGGCGCTCGTGCGGAATCGTGTCGTTCGGATCGTCCCGGCGAGTGCCTGAATACTCAAAAGGCCCCAGGATATCGCCGGAGATAAACCGGCTCGCCACCCCGCGATAGCTCCCGTCCGGATACTGCGGAACTCTCGCCAGCAGGCGATCGAGATCGGCGTCGTCCATCGTCGCCTCTTTCCCCTCGCGGACGAACTTCACCTTTTCTCCCAGCCGCAGTTGATCCCGCCGGAACCGCACCGGGTAATTGTCCGGTACGTTGTAGCCCAGCGCATAAAAGAACTTCGACCCGATCACATCCGCCGCTGTAGCCATTTCGATGTTTTCCTTCGGATCGAACTTGATCACATAGCGCTCGCCCGTGGAATCCTTAATCCGAAATCCGGGCGTCACCCCCTCCAGCTTCGCCTGGTAAATCACCCATGGCGATGTCATCGAAGGCGGCTTCGTGCCGTCCGTTCCTCGCGTAAGTTGCTCGATCGTCAGGTTTTTGCGGTTCGTATACCAGGCGCTGTCCGGCAGTTCGTCCATCGTATTAACGTCGAGCGAAACCAGCGGCGATTTCTTCGATTGCCGCGACCCTGGCAGCAGCGTGTTGTGAACGAAGTCGCTCGAATCGCTCAGCTTTTCCGATTTCAGCTTCCCGACCGCGATCGGCTGCGGCTCTTTGGCAATCGGATCGTCCGGGTAGAACTTCCGGCCCACGACCGGCGCCGCAGTCACAACCAACGCCATCGCGACGCCGGCGCTTAGAAAACGTTGTAGAACGTGAACCAAACCTGCGCTCCTTCCCTGCTGAATGCCACGTCGACCCGGATCGGCACCGCGCCCCCTACCTTTCCGCGCAATCCGAATCCAATATCTGTTTGGACGCGGCTGAGAGAAAAGGTGTCCGCGTTGTGGTAAACCTTGCCGGCGTCCGCAAACAGCGCGACATCCAGGTTTTCCATCGCGGTCCAGCGATACTCGGCCGTGGCCAGAATCGAGTTCCGGTCGTAAAAACGATAAGGCCGAAACCCTCTCAGGTCATCCTGCCCACCCAGAGTCGGTTCAAGATAGAACGGAACCGGAGCGCCGCCGTGTGGCGTGGTCATAACGGATTTTACGCGCGTCGCGATCACCCGCCGCTTATTCCAGTAATGGAAATAGTGCTGCGCATCGAGGCTGTACCGGTTGAATCCGCCGATGGACCCGTCCACCGGATTAATCGACTGAAATTCAGCAGACAGCAAGCTCCCGCCGTGCGGATCCCCCCGCAAATCGCGGTCGTCATAAGCGGCGAAAAACCCGGCTGACAGGTACTCCGCGCCCGCGGCCGGCGATAAGCCGTACGTCGAGAATGCCTGGGCAATCCCCGGGTCCGTGCCTCTACGAATGTCGATGTGCTGGAACGATCCGAGTGCTCCTACACTGAAATGCTGCCAAGGCCGGAAGCCACCCCGAAGGCTCAGGCTGTTGTCCTGCATCCGGTAATCGGAATGTCCGCTCTGCCGCGATTCCTGCCCCTCGCCGTAGTAAGCCAGCCGAGGGTAATCGAACCGCTCACCGGTGGCCGAAACGAAGGCACGCCCGTCCAGCAAACGCGGCAACTCGACGCCCGTCTGCAGTCTGTAATACCCCTGCAACGACCCGACCGCAAAGCTATCCCAGATCAGATCCGGGGCATCTCTCTCACCCAGCTTGAAGGTGTAAGCCGGGCCCAACGCCAGGCCCGAACCTGCGGGCAGACCGCCCAACCGCAGCGAATACCCGTTAATCCCTGTCTGCTCGAAATTCCAAATCCTGAAGACCTTGCCCGCGACGTTCCCCGCAACACCCACAATTGGGTTTGTTTTTTCGGGTTGAATCGTTGCCGCCTTTGCCTGCCGGTCTGCTTCAATCTGCGCAGCCCTGGTCGCCTGCTCCTGTGCGGCCGCAATCAGCGGCAAGAAAATGAGTAGGGTAACCCGACGCAGCACGACTTCCAAAAGGCAAGTCACGTTCCATCCCGAACTCTGGAGCGCGCTGTCGCAGTGCTACCATTTATCATATGAAGCGATTTTTGCAATCCGGCATCGTGGTTTGCGCGGGGGTGCTCGGTATGGCATCCGCGGCGGCCCAGGTTGACCAGCACGATCTAACCAAAAACCGCAGGAAGTTCGATTTGCGCGAGGGTGTTCTGCGCAAGTTTTTCAGTCGGAATCATGCCCCGGCTGAAGAGTACGCTCCCGTTTTTCTGGCCGAAGCCGATGCGCATAGACTCGATTGGCGATTACTGCCAAGCCTCTCTATGCTCGAATCCGGCGGCGGCAAACACGCCCCCGGCTACAATCTGTTCGGCTGGGCAAACGGAACCAGGGCATTCGGCAGCATCAGCGAGGCAATCCATCTCGTCGCCTCCGCGCTCGATCTCGGTAAGTCGTACAGAGGCAAGACGCTGGATGGCAAACTCCTCGCCTACAATCACCGCCTCGAGTACCGGGACATGGTGACCAGCATGATGCGGCAGATCGCAGCCGACTAAGCTTAGTTTCCGAGCGGACGTTGGGCCGGCGCGGTAACTGGCTCCGCCGGCACACTGAACGTGTCAGGCGCGTCAGGATGAGCGGGATCGAACCCTTTGAAGTCGTCGGCAATGAACCGGGCGAGCGGTAGTTTCGCCGCCCGGATACCCTCCACGATGCACTTTGCCAGTTCGTAACTCCCGTAGTTGCTGTGGTGTGTGGTGTCGTTTCCGGCAAACGCGACGTGCGCTTTTTCCGGACCGAGCGCTTCGTAAAACGGTTTGCTCATCGCATTCAGGTCGATCAGCGCCACCTTGTCCTCGGCTGCTTCCTGGCGAACGGCTGCGGGAAAATCGCCCAGACTGTTCGTAATCTTGCCCGCCGAATCGAACGTAAGCCGGTTCATCGGCGTGATCAGAACCGGCGTAGCGCCCTTTTCCCTCGCGCCCGCCACCATCCTCTTCAGGAACTCCTTGTAACTCGTAAAGGCTCCCGCTCCGGGCGAGGTGTCTTTTTGATCGTTGTGCCCCATCTGGATCAGCAGGTAATCGCCCGGTTCGATCTGGCTCATGACCTTGTCGAACCGCTTTTCCCCGAAAAAGCTCCTCAGCGACTCGCCGGATTCCCCGTTGTTCGCGACCGCGATCCCGGGCTTCAGGAACCGCGTCAGCATCTGGCCCCAGCTATTGAACGGCTCCGCTGGCTGGTCCGTCGAGGTGGAATCCCCCGCGATGAACACCGTCGGCACCTTTACCGGTGCGACTTCGATCATGGAAATCGCCGGATGAGAGTTGGTGAATTCGAGCGTCAGCTTGTCGTCCCACGCCCGCGCTTCTCCGGCCTTCTCCCGTGGTTTCAGCCGAACTTCGTCGCCTCCGGGAATCGCCGGAGTCCGCACATTGACGATGAAGCTTCTCGTTTCAAACCTGCCCGGCGCCGTCTCGACCCGCTCGATCATCAGGCGGCGCAGTTCCGCCTTGACCGTGGTTACGGTGGCGGCGTTCCGGTCGCCGAACGTGACCGTAACCTTATAGTTGCCCTCCGGCACCGCGAACGAAAAGTAGAACGGCTTATCGCCCGTCACGCCGCTCGGCGTCACTTTGACCTCCGATCCCGGTTCGAATCCGTAGCCGGTCGCCGCATTGTAAAGGGCGTCGGGCTGCGTCAGACTCCTGAAATCCACCTTGTAATTGCCTGCCGTGTTGGACGCGAAAGCGTCCGGTGGGTCGGGATGCGCCGGGTCGAATGGCTTGAAATCATCCTTTATGTAGAGCGCCAGATCCAGTTTGGCCGCGCGCACCCCTTCGACCACGCACCTGGCCAGTTCGTAAGCGCCGTACGCGCTGTGGTGCGTCGCATCGCGTCCGCCAGAAAACGCAAGGGGCGACTTCTCCGGGCCGAGCGCCTCATAAAACGCAATGCTCATCTTTTCCAGATCGATTAGCGGCACGTTTTCTTCGCGCGCGGTCTGCCGGACAGATTCCGGGAAATCGCCGAGCGAATTTCGGATTTTCACCCCGTTGAACTGCCGGCGCTGCATCGGCGTCACAAGTACAGGCGTCGCCCCATGCCGCCGGGCTTCGGCGATGAATACCTTCAAATACTGCCGGTGCGTAGTGAACGGCTCCACATACGTTTGGGGCCAGTTTTCCTTCATGTCGTTGTGACCGAACTGGATAAACAGGTAATCGCCCTTCCTGATCTGGCTCAGGATCTTATCCAGCCGCAGGCCTGTGACGAACGACTTCAGCGTTTCCCCCGATTCGGCGTGATTCGCGATCGCGACTTCAGGCTTGAAGAACGCCGGAAACATCTGCCCCCAACTCGTCGTCGGTTCGCGCGGCTGGTCTGTGACGGTTGAATCCCCGGCCAGATAGACGGTCGGCACGTTATCGATTTTCGAGATATCGAGCGCCGTCACGCAGGGGTGCGTGTTCGTAAACCCGAGGGTCAGCTTTTCATCCCAGTGCAGCACTCCCTGCTCCCGGTCGTTCAGCCGGACGCGGTCGCCCCCCGGCGCGTTCAGAGGCGGCGCCGGAAGCATAAAATTGCGCACGTTCACGATGAAAGTTACGGGTACGAGTTGTCCCGGCGCGGTTTGGATCTTTTCCACCATCAGCCGCCGCGATTCCGCCGTCACCGTGGTGACGCAGGCTTCGGCCGCGCTTCCCAGGGTCGCCGTGACGCGGTAATTGCCCTCCGGCACTGCGACGGAGTAGAAGAATGGCTTTGTGCCGGGCCTGGTTCCGAGATCGAATCCCGCGCGCGATTCTTTCGTGTAGACCGAGTTTGTGTTTGTCAGGTTGAAGTGCTGCGCCGTAGCCAACGACGCTGAAATCAGAAAGAGTGCCGGCGTTCTTCTCATCTGAGCGACACGTCCCATATCTTCTCGCGTTTCGATTTGCCTTGAGGTCCATCGACTTCGAGCGTCACGATGAAATCTCCACCTTTGTTATAAGCATGTATCGGATTCTGTTCGGCCGGACGTGGTTCCATCGCCGAAACTCCAGTTCCAGGCAGTCGCCGCGCCGGTCGTCTCATCCTGAAACGCCACCATGCGGCGCTTCATATCGATAACCTGAAATGACCAGTTCGCCTCGAATTTCCGGAACTGAGGTTCGAGCGGCATCAGCCGGAACGCCACCAGTTCATCGGCTTTGCCGTACATCGTATGCTGCCGGGACAGGTTCCAGAATGCATGCGATTCGCTGTTCTCGTTGTCGTAGTCGAGAATCGCCCACGCGAGCCCGATGAGTTTATTCTCCGAAAGCACCGATTCGACAGCGCGCGCCGGACCTTCGCATCCCGCGTAATCGAACGGCGTAATCCAGAATTCAAGTGTCAGCCTGCCCGATTCGCCCGGTTTGAAATTGTAGTTGTAAGCGGCATTCGCGTATGGCAGGTTCTTGACGTAGGAATTGCAGCCCCACGCGAGAGCCCAGTCTTTACCGACCGCGGGCGTCATGATGTGATAATTCTGGGCCTGCACGCCATGCATGGAAAAGTGCGCGTCGCGTTCGCTCAGTTCTTTCGTCGGCGAAAATCTTTCGATCAGCGGACCGCCCGACATATCGCCATCGACCACCAGTTCGAAGATGTCGTTGTGCAGACCTGGGCGCGAGAAATCCCAGTAGTTGTCATAGGCTTCATAGAGAAAGTACAGGCGGTTCAGGCCTTTCACCCAGCCGACTTTCACCTTTACATCAAGGTCTTTCGGGTCCGGCTTACGATCCTTATGCGTGTCGTCAACCAGTTGGTCCATGCCGATGGCATAGTCGTCCGGCACCATCTTCCAGTCGTCGGCGTTGCCGTCAACGCGCGGAATCCTGTCCGCCGGGAACTGAAAAATTTTAAATGTCACGCCCGGACGATCGGCCGCCGAGAGAGAGCAGGCAAACAAGCAGGAGCAGCAGTGCGGTTCTCATCTGGCTAGCGGATCAGAATCGCCTGGTCGCGTTCAGGGTGCGCCGCTTCGCCAGTGAATCGAGTGATTTCAAGTTCGGAGACGGCTTCCGCTTCAAGCGCGTGGGTAAAGTAGTCAGGCCGCTTACCGCCCCAGGCGACACGCGTGTCGCGGAAAGTCACATGGTCGGCATGTCGCACATGGAACGCGGGAGTTTGGTGCTGTTCAAGCTCGGAGTATGCCGACGTGGGGCGGTTGTCGTACACCGCGCCAGGATAAGCGGTTGTGCGCGTCATCGTTAAGTCCACGTTATCGAAGGTCACGTTTGAGATGCGGCTTTCCTGAGTCCCGTCGTATGCGAACGCTGTTTTCAGCCGTGCCGGTGATGTTCTTAAAGTGAACGTCGTGGATACGGCCCACCTTTTTATCTTTACTGCGCGGAATGGCTGTGAGCGAGATGGCTTCGCCGCGGCCCCACCATGGGTCCGCCTGGTAGCGGGCTTTGAAACGGATGTCGGAGAAATTAATATCTGAGACATCGCCCTCATCCCGAAGCTGGATCGTCATAGCCCTGCAGCACGATCGCATTTCACAACGCTCGAAGCGGATGCCGCTGATATCCCCCGCTGTTTCAGTCCCGATCTTCAGCCCGGAATCTTTGGTTTCGATGACGCAGTCTTTCACCGTGATGTTCGAAGTAGGGCCGAAGCGCGCGCCGGCTCGCGTGCTCTTGACCACGATGGCGTCGTCTCCGCAGATGATGTCGCAATTCCGGATTTCGACATCGCGGCAATGGTCCGGATCGATGCCGTCGCAGTTCGGAACATCCAGTTGGTTGCGGATCTTCAGCCGGTCCACCAGCACGTGTTCGCAACCCATCATGTGCAGGCCCCAGTTAGGCGCGTCGCTGAATGAGATGCCGGTTACTTCCAGCCCCTGACAACCGGAGAGCACGAAAATCTTAGGGCGGAACGGGCCGAACTCCCAGATTTCACCTTCCTTCGAATAGCGTGTCATGAACCTCAGTGCCTGGCCGTTGATATTGCCGGTGCCTGAGATCTTCACATTCTTCGCCGCATTCGCGGTGATCACGCCGCCTTCCGCGCTCAGGTAGTCCTTTGGATTTGTGCTGACCGTCAGTTCGGCATCATCCGCCAGATGGAAGTCGATATCGGACCTGAGCGTCAGCGTTCCTGTCAGGTACTTATGCCCGCCTCGGACCAGCACCCGCGCGGGTTGTCCTGTGGCAAACGCCGCGTCGATAGCGCGCTGAATTGCGGCCGTATCGGGCGTGGTGCCATTGCCCACCGCGCCGTAGTCCCGTACATCGAAGGTTCGGGCGGCGGTTGCCTGCTGTCCGCGCAGGAGCATGGCGGAACCGAACGCGCCGACAAATGGCAGCAGGTCGCGGCGGCGGAATCGTTCCTGACGCATGGGATGGCGAAAAGTATATCAACCGATTATTGAGGTTAGAATAAGTGTTCCCTCGTGAATTATCCCTCCTTGTGGCTGGTTACTTTCCTGCTGATTTCGACGGTAGCCCTCTGGAAACCCGCGGTGGACAAGTCGCGCGTAAGAGCGGCATGGGGCTTCCTGGTGCTTTGGGCAGCGCTTCAGATTGCCGAAGCCTTCGCGGCGCGCTGGCTTCCGGCGGCGACCGTAGTCAACGCGCTTTCAACTTCCTTGCTGGCCTTTGCAGCCGTGCAGGTGATTGCCATAACACTCTTCGATCTGCTGCTGCGGCGTGCCGGCATCCCGAAGTTCGCAGTGGAAGTCATCATCGTCGGCAGCTATGTCGCGATTCTGGTCAACCTGCTCTATGTCATTGGGGTGAACGTGACCGGAATCTTCGCCACGTCGGCGGTCGCGGCTGCCGTGATCGGATTTGCCCTGCAGGACATGCTGAGCAATATCGCCGGTGGCATAGCTCTCGAGCTTGAAGGCGGTATCCGGCCGGGCGACTTCGTCAGCTTTGGCGAACTGTCGGGTTGGGTACAGCATGTAAGACTTCGGCACACCGCCATCTTCACCAGAGACGGCGATACGCTGGTGGTTCCGAACAGTCAGTTAACGCGCTCACCTGTGGGTATCTTTGGAACTCCGCATCGCACCCAGATTCGGTTTCAGATGCCTTATTCAGTGGACCCTGAAGAGGTGATCGAAGCGGTCCAATCGTCCCTGCGCGAGTCACCGCTGGCCGAATCCGCAACAGATCCCGCGCCGTGCTGTGTCGTTATGGCAATGACTCCCGGCCACATCGAATACGCGGCGCTGGTCTGGTTCACGCGGCCCGGCTACGATACGAGCGCAGTCTCGTCCGTGCTGGTCCGGATTTATTTCGCTCTCAAGCGTGCCGGCATTCCGGCCGGGGAGGTCGCTCTCCTGCTTGAAAGCAGGCGTCCGGCACCTGTGCCAGACAAGCTTCTGAACGCCGTTAACCTTCTGCGGAGAACGCCGATTCTGCGTTTGCTTGACGATGCGGATTTGCAGGAACTCGGCAGCCAGCTCCATTACCTTTCGTACGGACCGGGTGAGTTGCTCATTCGACAGGGGGATGCCGGAGAGTCGATGTACTTCGTGGTTTCCGGGTGTGTGAGCATCGTGCTGCGATCCGCTGATGGGACCGATCGGACAATCTCCACCATTCAGCACGGCGACTTTTTCGGAGAGGCATCCCTGCTCACCGGCGAAGCCCGCGGCGCGAGCGCGGTCGCTCAATCGCGGGTTGAATGTTACCGCCTCGATAAGCAGGCGATGCACAGCATTATGGACCGCCGGCCGGAACTGGCGGAAGATATGGCTGTCGTCATGGCACATCGCAGAGGCGAACTTACTGCTTTGCGCGACAAGTACGATGCGGACACGGCGCGCCGGCGCGAGGCCGAAGATCAGACGCAGTTGAGGGCTCGTATCCGGCGCTTCTTCGGGCTGAGTAATTCCGCTTTTAGAAAACTGCGATCGGATTGATCGGCGAACCCGTTCCGCCCTTCACGGTGAGCGGCGCGGCAGTCAGCAGAAAGGCCCAGCGATTCCGTTTGGCCGCTTCGTCGCCGACCGATTCGAGATCGAGGTTATCCAGAATCTCGGTTCCCATGGCGATCAGAAAGAGCGCATGGACGGGCTGGACAACTCCCTGGACCCCGGAGGGCAAGACATCGAGACAGGCGTCGCTGCCCGCGAGAGCCACATCGCGCTTATGAAGCCAGGGCATGCAGGAAGCGTGGAGACCGGCGACGTGCGATGTGTCCCACGGGCCTTTAGCTGCGCGGCGGGCCCAGCGGCCGGTCCGGATCAGAACCACATCGCCGCTCCCGATTTTCACGCCCGCCTTCTTCTCCCAGGCTTCGAGGTCTTCGGGATAGATCGGGGTTCCAGGCTCGAGATAAGGAACGCCTTTGAGACGCGGGATATCCACCAGAACGGCACGCGTGAAGATGCCGTTACGGAAGCCGGTGATTCCGAGTTCTTTGGCGCCCTGCTCGGTCACGTCCATCTGCGAGAAGCCGTTGTACATCTTGCCCTGGAACGCCGTGTGGGCGAGGGCGTCCATGTGAGTGTGGGCAAGGCCGTGGAAGTTGACGGTGTATTCGTCCATGAACCAGTCGCCGTTCGGGTGCGCGCCGGTGAAGTTCATTTTATGGATGAACGGATCGGGGTTGTCGGCGGCTTTGACGGTCAGGGCGTCATGGGACATCGAGACGGACACACCGTCTTTCACCAGCGCGGCGGCTTCACGGCGCTTAGCGGGAGTGATCAGGTTATAAGTGCCCAGCTCGTCGGTTTTGCCCCAGCGGCCCCAGTTGGAAAGTTCCGTCATCCAGCGCTCGACGTCGGCTTTCGTGGCAACGTGAGAAGGTGCTTCAGCGGCGAAGCAGGTAAGACAAACGACGCCGGTCAGGATAGCTGCGATGCGCATGCGCCGTATTCTATAACGTCGGTTCAGGTGATAGGCTCTTAGCGTATGTTTCAGGCTCAAAGGTCTCCGGAAGTTCATGACGTGGTGGTGATCGGGTCAGGCGCGGGCGGCGGCACTACGGTTAAGGTCCTGACCGATCTGGGTATGAACGTGACGCTGATTGAAGCAGGCCCGATGCTCAACCCGGCCAAAGACTTCAAGGAGCACGTCTGGCCGTGGGAAGTGGACCACCGCGGAGTGGGGCCGAATGCCGAGAACTACTTCGGGAAAGATATCTATCCGTTCGGCTATTTCCTCGCGCCGAACGGTTACTGGAACATCCCCGGTGAGCCGTTTACGGTGGCTGAAGGCAGTGAGTTCAAGTGGTTCCGGTCGCGCATTCTGGGCGGGCGCACAAACCATTACGGCCGCATTACGCTGCGGTTTGCGGATTACGATTTCAAGCCTTACTCGTTCGACGGTTTGGGTTATGACTGGCCTCTTACTTATGAGGAGATGGCCCCCTATTACGACAAGGCCGAGGACTTCATCGGTGTAACAGGGACGCGCGAAGGAATTCGCTCAGCTCCCGATGGCAAGTTCCTGCCGCCGGTTCCTCCGCGTGTCCACGAGATGCTGGTGCAGCGCGCCGGCAAGAAGCTGAATATCCCGGTCATTCCATCGCGCATGGCGATGCTGACGAAGTCGATTCACGGACGCGCGGCGTGCCATTACTGCGGCCAGTGCGGGCGCGGGTGCAGGACTGCTTCCGCATTTACGTCGAGCCAGGCGATGATCTTTCCGGCTATGAAGACCGGGCACCTGACGATCGTGAGCAACGCGATGGCGCGTGAGTTACTCGTGGATGACAGCGGCAAGGTCAAGGCTGTGTCTTATGTGGACAAAGCCACGCGGACCGAGAAACAGATTCGCTGCCGGGCTGTGGTGGTGGCGGCGAGTGCGTGCGAATCGGCGCGGCTGCTGCTGAATTCGAAGTCTTCGAAGTACCCGAACGGGATTGCGAACGGTTCCGGGATGGTGGGGCGCAACTTAACGGATACGGTCGGGTATTCGCTGCAGGGCACGGTTCCGGCGCTCGAAGGGATGCCGCGGCACAACTGCGACGGCATCGGCGGAATGCACGTTTACATCCCGTGGTGGGAACTCGACAAGAAGAACAAGGACTTCCCGCGCGGCTATCATGTCGAGATCGGCGGCGGTTTCGGGATGCCGCAGATTGGCGCGTTCCGCGGTGTGGCGGCCAGAGCCGAAGGGTATGGGTCGAAGCTGAAGGACAGCATCCGGCAGTCCTACGGCAGTACGGTCAGCTTTGCGGGACGCGGCGAGATGATTCCGAACGAACACTCTTATTGCGAGATCGACCCCGCACAGGTGGACCAGTGGGGCATTCCTGTGCTGCGGTTCCACTTTCCGGTGGTCGAAAACGAGATCAACATGGTGAAGCATATGCACCGGACGTTCACTTCGACTGATCGAAACCATGGGCGGTAAGCCGACCGGGCCCGATCTGCCGGAGCGCGGCGCAAAGGCAGTGTCGGTAGGGGGCGAGATCATCCATGAGGCGGGTACGGTGCGGATGGGCGCGGACCCGAAGACCAGCGTGCTGAATAAGTGGTCGCAGGCACATGAAGTGAATAACCTGTTTGTGGCGGACGCGGCTCCGTTCAATGGCAACCCGGATAAGAATGTCACGCTTACGATTGTGGCGAATGCGTGGCGGGCGGCGGAACATCTGGCGGATGAGATGAAGAAGGGGAATATCTGACATGGAAGACGTATCGCGGCGCGATTTACTGAGGGTTATCGGGAGTTCCGTGGTGCTGACAACATCGGGGTCGGGCGTGTTGTCGCCGGTGCTGGCGCAGCATGTTCATGCGGCAGTGGCAGAGGCGAAGTCACTCAGTGAAGGCCCGAACTATCAGCCCAAATGCTTCACCGCTCATAACTATCAGACGCTGAAGAAACTGGCGGATCTGATTATTCCGGCGGATCAACATTCGGCCGGAGCCTCAGATGCCGGTGCGGCTGAGTACATCGACTTCCTAAGCAGCAGAAACGCGGAGCTGGCTGCGATCTTTAACGGCGGCTTTGCATGGACGGATGAGTACATGCGGAAGCAGTACGGCTCAGACTTTCTGAGTGCCAAACCGGAGCAGCAAACAGGCTTTCTCGACCGCATTGCTTATAAGGCTAATGCGACGGACGAGACGCTTCCAGGCCAGAAGTTCTGGGTGTGGGTGCGCAATATGGTGGTGGATGCTTACTATACAAGTCCTGTCGGCGTGAAGGATATCGGGTATATGGGCAACACTGTCGTGTCACAGTTCAGCGTTCCTCAGGAGGCCGTTGAGTACGCTCTGAAGCGAAGTCCTTTCGGATTGAATGGCTAAGAGTGGATAAGAGTCATATATGATTTAGTAAGTTGAGTTTTTCGACTGGAGAATCATTAAATGGCTGATGCACTGAAAGACATTATCAAACGGCTGGAACAACAACGCTCGGCAATCGACAAGGCTCTGAACGCGCTTAGAGAAGTAGACGGAAATACCGCGGGCGGCGGCGGATCTGCGGCGGCTGAGCCGGGCTCTGGCGGCGGTCCCGCAACAGCTAAGAGGGGACGCCGTAAGGGCGGTATTACAGCCGAAGGCCGCAGGCGGCTCTCGGAATCCCTTAGAGCAAGATGGGCTGCCAAGCGCGCCGGTGAACCATCGGAAGCAGCAACCAAGAAAGCAACCGGCAAGCGGCGCGGACGCAAACCCCGCGCTTAAACAGACATTCCCCGCTAAAGACTCCAGGCGCAGAGTCCTCTGCGCCTGGCAAGATCAGACTCCCTAAAACTCCGCCCAGACCACTGTGTGATCGGAAGCACCTGTGCCTTTCCGCGCCGCCATATCGACCTCGCTTACGTGACACCTGGCGGCGAGAGGTTCGGTCGCCAGGATGTGGTCTATACGCCAGCCAAAGTTGCGTTCGAAGGCCTGGCGGAAATAGTCCCAATAGGTGTACTGGACGCGTTCGGGATGCAGTTTGCGGAAGGTGTCGATGAAACCCCAGGCGACGGTTTGCTTATAAGCGTTGCGCGCGTCGATGTGGAAGTTGACGTCGTTGACGCGGCGGTCGGGATGATAGACATCGATCGGCTCAGGAGCGACGTTCAGGTCACCGAGCCAGATGGCGGGCCGGGCGGGGTCCAGATGCTTTTCGAAGTACTCGCGAAGGTGAACGAACCAGAGCAGCTTGGCCTGATACTTTTCCGACGTGATGACATTGCCCTGCGGCACGTAGGTGTTGACGATCGGGATGCCTTCAATGACCGTCTGCAGGATGCGGACATCGTCTTCATCGGCTCCGGGGCGCATGCCGTGGATGATCTTTTCGGGGACGGTGCGGCTTAGGGTTGCGATTCCGTTATAGCCCTTCATGCCACGAAAGGCGGCGTGATAACCCGCGTCTTTGAACTCCTGGACGGGGAAATCGGAGTCCTGAACTTTGGTTTCCTGAAGGCACAGGACGTCCGGGTTGTGCTGCCCGAGCCAGTTGAGGACGAGGTCGAGACGGCGGCGAACGGAGTTCACATTCCAGGTGGCGATTTTCATTTCAGTCTCCTGCAAACCTCGCGCGCCGCGTTGTGCGATGCGATTTTTTTCGACGAACCTTCGCCCTTCGCGGCAATGTCATTGCCCACGCGCACTTCGACGGTGAAGACGCGGGAGTGGCCGGGGCCCGCTTCGTTGAGCACGGCATAGTGCGGACGGGGCAACTTGCGTTCGAGCGTAATCCGCTCCAGTTCGGCACGGAAATCCTGCGGGGGTCCGGAACCCGCGAGACGGGCGAGTTCGTCATCCCCAGGGATCGTATTCTTCAGGAGAACGCCGCGGGCCGCTTCGGGTCCGCCATCGAGATAGACAGCGGCCACTACGGCTTCGAACGCGTTCACGAGCAGCCGCTGCTTACCGCGGCCACCGGCTGACTCCTCGCCGCGGCCGAGGTGCAGATAGCGGCCAAGGTCGAGCTTGTGAGCCGCCGCCAGCAGATAGTTGGCGCTGACCAGGTGATTCTTCAGAAGGGAGAGCTGGCCTTCGTTGTAATCGGGATAATGCCGGAACAGCCACTCACTGACAATCCAGCCGAGGACGCTGTCGCCCAGGAATTCGAGACGCTCGTTATCGAGTGGAATCTGGCCGGGAGCCGCTTCATGCGCACGCGAGCTGTGGGTGACAGCCCGCGTGAGCAACTCGCGGCGTTGGAACGTGTAATCGAGAGCCTGCTCGAGTTCATCGAGACCGGCGGGCATTACTTCTTCATTGCCAGAGCGCGTTGTTTATCGGAAGCGGCAATGCTCTTGATCTGTTCGGTGCCACCGGGAGCGGCGGCAGCCTTGTCGAACCAGACGATGGCTTCGTCATACTTCTTCGCGCTGAGCAGGGCGCGGCCTGCGCGAATCATAATGATAGGGTCAGGATTGAGATCAACGCCTTTCTGGAAATTGGCCATGGCGTCATCGTATTTTTTGCGGACAAGAGCGGCTGTGCCAAGCGCCTGATACGCCTGGGACTGTTCGCTTTTCTTCACATTTTCCCACTCGGCGTCGCTGACCTGCGGGTTGGGCTTGCTGGCCGCCGTGACAGAGGCAATTGCGTCATGAGCGTACTTCTCAGCCTTTTTGAGCTTCTCTTCTTTATCGAGATCGGTGTCGCGCGTGGTATTGGCGTAGATGTTGGCGAGCAGCGTGTCGGTGGTGTAGGCATTGGGGTCGACGGTCAGAGCCTGTTCGCCATACACGATGGCCTTGGTGTGGTCGCCCTTCTGTTCGTAAGCCTCGGCTTCGGCTCCAAGAGCATAGGCCTTGAACTCGGTGTCGGCGAATTTGGTGACCAGATCGTCGGCTGCCTTGATGACGGCGTCGGCATTGCCGGACTGCTGAGCGGTTTGCAGCGCCACGATCGCGGTTGCTTCGTCTTTGGACTTTACTTTTCTACCTTGTCCGAAGGCCAGCACGGAACCGGCGGCCAGGGTAATTGCGAGAGCGGCAAAACGCCTCATTTGGGATTCTCCTGAGTTTTAGAAATGTTCTGCGATTCTTTTCGGGCGGCTTCAATCACCCGATCGGATGCGCCCGGCACTGCGAGCGCTTCCTGGTACAACTTCAAAGCCCGCGCGGAGTCCTGCGATGCCACGGAAAGGCGCGCGAGGTAGACGAGACACCAACCTTTGGTAAACGGGTCGGGCGAAGCGCCGAGGGCTTTGTCGAAGAGCTTCACGGCGGCATCCGGCTGCTTCTGGAGGAGCGCGATTCGCGCAAGACCGTACCAGCCGCTGGCGTGTTCAGAAGGGTTGCCGGTCTGTTCCAGCGATTTGAGAAAAGCGTCTTTGGCGGCATCCAGCTTTCTGCCCGAGTAGAGTTCTTCGGCCTGTTCGAGCGTCTTTCCGGCGGGGGAAAGTTCGGGACCGGCAACGGCGACTTGTTTGCCCTGACGGCGGAGCGGGGCGGCATCGAATTTGATGGATGAGATGCGGGCAATCTCCTGCTTAAGATCGATCGCGTTCACCATGTCTTCGGTGTAGAAGCGCATGCCCTGCTGCTGTTTTTCAAAGTCGGGCAGGTGCTCAGAAAAGAAGGCGGTGAGGACGTAGCCCTGACGCATTGCCCGATCGATTTCGGCCTTGTTCTTATCGAGCCTCGCCTCGACAGCTTTGATGAGGCTTTCGTTGGCGAGGAGCACGAAGTCGGTCTTATAGTTATCGTCGAGCGGGGCGAGCTGCACGAGATCGAGCAGGGAGCTTTTTTGCTTCAGGTCCATGCCGTACTTAATAACGATGGGATCGATCTGAAAATGCAGGTAGGCATGGCGGATATCGAACATGCGCGGATTTTCAGAAGGCGTGACCACAACGATGGCGTCGTCACCGTAGTTGCGGGTCTGGACCTGCTCAGGGGCGGCGAGAAGTTCGACGAAGACCTGGAAACGGCGGCCGAGATAGGCGGAGGCGGAGACGCGAAGGTAGCCGTCGACCGCGGTGGTCATTGTGAGCAGCGGCGTGTGATAGCGCTGCATCTCCTGTTCATAGAGCGCAGGCCGCACTTTGCGCCAGAGATCTTCGAGCCTGGCCTGGCCGGTAAATTCGGAGAGGAGCGAGGTGAAGCCCGCGAGAGCCATGGCATCGGGCGGAACGTTGACGTCGCGGGTCTTCCAGGCGAAGTCGGGCGGTCCGGTCACTGAGAGCGCATAGGAGATGTACTGCGAGAGATCCTGGGTGCCCGCCTGAGGACCGGCCTTCGCCATGTGTTTGCGGTAGTAATCTTTCAACTGCGGCAGGATGGGGATGTTCTGGTGGGCGAGATAATCGCGGATCTGATTGCGAAGAGGGCTGTTGTCCGGGAGATTAAGCCCTTCATCGTAACCGGCGGCGTTGGCGGCGGCGAGGACGTAAAAGAGATTTTCGTGAGCGTCGAGCTGCAGGGATTCCGCGCCGAAAGCGGTGCAGGACGCAATGAGCAGGCAAACGGCGGCAAAGAACGGGAGTCGCGTCAAAAATCTGGCCTGAAACCGTAGTTTAACACTGGCGCCGGGGAGTGCAGGCGAGCGCTTTGGGCCGAGAAAACCGGCGGCGAAAAAACAAAGCCATTTCTGTTCGATGCCGGCCTGGGATCGGCGCACTATGGGCACGGCGATGGCACTGAGAATGGCGAGCGAGAAAAAACAAAGCCATTTTTGCGCGGCTTCGCGCAGGGCTCCCGCGAGTGTTCGCGCCAGGCTACTGGCGGCGTTGGCGTTCATAGAAACTTTCGAGCTTTTCGGTGACATTTTCGGTGATGCGGGTTCGAAGGCTGCGGGTGAAAAAACAAAGCCATTTTGGATGGCTGCGCTTTTGGCGCTATTGGGCACGTTACTGAACGATGGGCGTGAAGACGTCTTCGACGATCGGCGGGTGCTTGAGTTTGTAGCCGTCTTCGAGGTTCCAGCCGGTTGCGTTGTGGTGGCGCATTTTGTCGTTGAGGCGCTCCATTTTTAGGTGGAGGTTGATTTCGGCCGGGGTGAAGACTACGTCATGGGTTAGGCGGGCTGGATCTTCGGCCGGGTTGTAGGGTTTGCCTTCGGCGTGGCAGAGCTGGGCGAAGAGCGCGGCGGCTTTGAGGGCCTCGCGGTGGGCTTTGATGCGTTCGGCCTGCATGGCTTTGAGGTCAACGATGTTGTTGCGCATGGAGCGTTTGATGCGCTGCTCATAGAGGGTCAGGCGCTGGAATTCGAGCGATTCGTCGAAGTAGGTTTTGGAGGCGGAGACGGCGGCTACGACCTGGGGGTTTTGCGGGTCTGAGCCGGGGGCCATCCGTTCGGCGATTTCGGAGTTGCGCATGTGGCCGATGGCGTAGATGTTCTGTTCGTGGGTGCGGGAGAGTTTGAGACGCCAGGCGTCGCCTGCGATTGCGAAGACGAGGTCGCGTTCGACGAAGTTGGCGGGCTTGTACATGGCGAGGTATTCGTTGAGGTGGAGTTCGTGCTCTTCGCGGTCTTCGGGGGTCATGAGGGTGACCTGGCCGGTGAGACCGTGGCGGAGAGCGTTTAGGGCGACGCGGGCTTTGCCTTCTTCGGATTTGGGGCCGGTTGACTTTTCGGCGTTGCGGCGATTGGCGTCGATTTGTTTTTGCGAGGTGTGCTTTTCGGGGAGCATGGTGTCTTCGTTCATTTCTTGTGCCGTCCTTTATTCCTTTTTTCCTGCTTACGACTCAGAAATAACATCCGGAATCGGAGCTGGACGTTGGGAGTCGGGGTATGTTGTTGATTTCGTTCGGAAAATAAAGGTGGATTGGCCGTGACCGAAAATGCGTTCGACCCGGTCACTGCAAATGTACAAAGGTGTGAGTTGGTGGTGGCTCTTCGAGTGGTGTGGAGCGGAACGTGTTGCGTTGCGTGAACATCCCGGCACGGCGTCGCACGTCCGGTAACGCCGTTTCGCAGGACTCTGACCGGCACTTCAGCGAGAAGCCGACAACCGTCAAGCTGGATAAGCGGACTAAAGCGCGTCTATCGTTCCCGATTGTGCCTTTCCTTACAACAGTTGACGTCCAGCTTGGGAATATGAGCGTTGACTGCACGCGCCGGGTCACTCCAGATAGAGTCATAGCGTTACTCGCGGGTTTGTTGTTTTTTGCGGAGAGCCTGCCAGTTTCCGGCAACGGCGTCTTGCATGCGCAACTTCCGAGTTGCCGACGATTAACCAGCGGAGGGTGAGACTTCCCCGGGAAACTACGGCAAATGTTTTCGCCGGAAAGCCTGTAGAGGTGGGGGAAGTGAAGTGGACGGTTTTAAAGTTATCGATTCCTAAATGCACTTATTCTGTCTGGCGCGATGCGGTTTGCGATCTCAAGTCCTGGTTCAATCAATCGGAGATACTGATTCTCGGAAATGCTACCTGGCACGCAACGCATCACCGCATTTCGCAACCAACACCCTGCCAGATTCTCCAGGTGGGCTACCTGCCCCAAGCGGCGCGAATCCTTCAATACCTTCTCGACCCGGTTATGCCTAACCTCTCGCAAAGCTTCTGCTGGTGCATCGGAACCAATCACCTCGGGCAGCACTGCCGCATCCTCAACCGCCATCGCAGCTCCTTGCCCTAGATTCGGTGTCATCGCGTGGGCAGCGTCCCCGATCAGCACGATTCGTCCATGCCCCCATACTGGAGACTCAATTTCCTGGATATCGTGATGGAGCAGAACAACGTCATGCGCGACATCCAGAATCGCAGGTACCGGACCATTAAACGCCCGAAAATGTCTTCTTATGCCTGCCATTGATGTCTGCCGCGGCATTCCCGCCGGAGCCGTCAACACGAGGAATACGTAAACCCTTCCGCGGGTGAGCGGGACCGCACCTACACGCGCTTTGCCACCCCACGCTTCGAAAGTCTCTCCTATGCCTGGATCGGGAAGGACGGCACGCCAGCATGTGTAACCGCTATAGCGTACCGACTGTGAACCCGACATGCATTGGCGAACGGCTGAGTTGATACCGTCGGCTCCGATCAGCACGTCTTCGCCGCCGGTCGCAACCTTCACAAATGGACAGCCCAATCGCAGCGTTACGTTTCTGGGCAACGCCTCCAAGAGTGCCGCATGGAGTTCTGCCCGGTGGAAGGCGAGTACCTGCCCGACGCTCGCTAAAGACCGATGGAATTCCATCGCGCTAATTTCGATCCCTGAGGCAGTCAGGATCGTGGCCTTTCGCAGCTGATGCCCAAAAGGTCCAGCGCTCACGCCCAGCTCATGCAGGATACGCACCGCATTTGGCGCGAGCACAATACCCGCACCCACGGGCTCCAGACGGTTGGCGCTCTCCAGAATGGACACGTGGTGCCCGGCCCGATGCAGGGCTAATGCAGCGGTCAGGCCGCCTATACCGGCTCCAACAATGGTTATCTTCATGCGCTTGGTGAAATACCACTCTATGCCCGGTGCGTGGGGAAATTGACCGTTCTCATTTGTGCTTGAAGAGTCCCGTTCCCGGAAGGCATCAAGCTGCAGAAGTCGCCCCCGGTGACGTGCGCGGGTCAGTCCTCCGGTTCGATGCCAATGTGGTCGTTCACCGCGACGCGCAGTTTCTGTTTGCACCCGAGGTACTTCTCGGTTGTCTGCACGCTCACGTGGCCCAGAAGGAATTGGATCTGCTCCAGCTCGCCGCCTGCGACGTGGCACAGTCGGGCACAAGTGCGGCGCAAGTCATGAGGCGCAAGATTCCCGATGTGTGCCTTGGCAGCGAACTCCTTTACGACACACCAAATCACTTTTTCCGTGATGCCTTCGCCCCAAACCGCGCCGGTCTTGTTCACGCACCGGAAGATCCGGCCCACGGTGACCTTCGCGGCCCCCGTCCAGCAATCCATCGCAGCCTTCACCCAATCGGGGACCGGCACGGTCCGGATGTGCCCGCACTTGCCGTACAGGTCGGCGATGACCCATCTGTCATCCCGTTTTTGCACATCTTCGATCTTCAGCTGGGCGACTTCGGAACGGCGCAAACCGCATCCCGCGAGTACGGCGATGATGGCTCGGTCGCGCTTGCCTCGCATCGTTCCCAGATTCGGCAAGCGCAGAAGAATCCTGACCTGTTCGGCACTAAGCCAGTTCCCAAGACGCACGCCCACTCTCTTTGCCCCTTTCACGCGACGAATTCCGGCCGCCAGCTCCGGACTCAGCAGACCAGTGTCGGCAGCCTCGTACGCCAGTCGGCGCACCGCAGCCAGACGAAGGTTGATCGTCGATGGCGAGAGCTTGCGCGATTCCAACTCGAGCCGATAACGCAGCACCACAGTTTTGTTGAAGGCGAGGCGCGGTTCCGAGCAGTACCAGGAAACGAAATCGTTGATTGCGAATCGGTACGACCGCTTCGACTCCGAAGATCGAAGGGTGTTGAGAACGGCGCTTTTGGCGAAGTCGAGATCCGGCAGATGCAGCACCCGCTTCGGGGCTTGCTTAGTCTTCTTGCGGCTCATGAGAGGGGGTCTCCTTACCCCGCTCGTCAGATTGACGCAAATTCTTTCCAGCCGACGTGAACGCCGTTTCGCGGGGCTTAACTCGTAATGCGCATGGCAGAACGGCGTGCAGCAATTTAAACTGAAATTACATGGGTCATCATTATGTTCCCCAGCGCTATCTTCGTAGCTTTTCTGTTCCTGGCGAAGAGAAGTTCGTCTGGATGTTCGATGAGCAGACCGGCAAGAGTTGCAAGGCAGCGATCAAGCAGGTTGCCCAGGAATCAGGGTTCTACGACGATGATGAGGAGGCCAAGCTGAACACCGATGTCGAAATACCCGGTGCAAGGGCGATAGAGAGCCTACTGGGGGATCAGGGGATAACGAGGGAAGAACGCATCGATATTGCGCGGTTTGTTGCGACCATGATCAAACGGGTTCCAAAAGGACGTGAAAGGGCTAATCTTGCGGCGCGACACACCTTGAGAAAATTCCGAGAGGGTTTGCCGGAAAGAGCGGCCAAGTTCCAGAAAGAGCACAACGTTTCGCCGGAAGAGATGGAACGGCAGATTGCTGCAGCGCTTGCGTTGATCGACAACCAAGAACAGGAATACGATCCAGCAGTTGATCAGGTAATTAGAACTCCATTCGTGGACGAAGAGGTGATAAACCATTTCGCCGAAATGACATGGCGAGTTCTGGAAGCGCCAAAAGGAGCCACGTTCATTACTAGCGATAATCCGGCGGTTTTCCTTGGAGAGATTCAAGAGTTTGTCTTGCCGCTCCGGCCAGCTCGTGCCCTGCATGGATCGTTCACGCCGGGTGAAACGAAACTCAGCCTACAACCAATTCCCAGAGTTGGGGTGGTTGAAGTGAACCGGCGCATTGCGATGGAAGCAAGCCGTTTTTGCTTTCATCACGGAAACTCAGTATGGATTTTGAACCTGATGAAGAAGCGCCATCCTCTTCGTCCTTTTGCATTTCCAGGCCAGAAGAAGGTACCGGCCGGGTCGAGCCTATTTCCAAAGGCTTCGCGCGCTAATTAGGGTCTTCGGAGGCAGTGGAAACGACGGACGCTGCTGCTCAGGCACTTCCTGGTTGTGCTCGAAGAGTCCCGATACCGGAATTCGAGCGGCGTGTGTCGGGGCACCAGACAGTAACGCCGTTCTTGGCAAGTAACGCCGGAACGACGGGGCGCAACTACTCTTATCTGCAGCGCAATCGTAACGGCTTTTATCTGTCTTTTATCATTGAGAAACACTTGAGGGATCGATTCGCTAGGCTAACAAATTATGACCATTTTCATGAAGGACCTTGAGGCCCGATTCAAGAAGCAAACCTCGTTGCGTGACCGGTCTGAATACAAGATCTTTTACGGCCAAATTCGGCCCGGGTTAGTTCTGGCCCTTGGCAAAAATCCGGGCGGTTTTCCAAGCGGGACAAGTTCCGATGGGTGCCAAAATCTAATCAAGGGTACGAAGGCGGCGGCGTCTGCAAGCTTCTACGAGGGTGACGAAAACGACCTAATGGACTGCGACTGGCCAGAAAATGAAGGGCTGAGAAAGCTCCTTGAACCTCTCTTCTCGGGCAATGCAGGAAAGATCCGTAACGAAGTAGTAAAAACTAATGTTGCCTTCCAGCGATCGCCAAGCATCTCGAAAGACCAAAAAAGCTTCCAGAAAATCTGCGCACCTTATCTCGAAGAGATAATCGGCGTAGTAATGCCCAGACTTATCTGCTTACGGGCCCAAACCTTTCCGACTTCTCGTCCCGCTTCGGCGTCGAGAGCGTCTCGGTCGTTGATGCACTGAAAGATGCCAGAATTAATCAGATAGTCTTTGCTGCTCAGAAACTTCGCCTGCGAAGCACTGGTGAAGACACGCTAGCCGTGCAGGTCGCTCACGCATCTCAATTTTCTTGGACATATAAAGAATATGATGTCGTTGACAGGATTCGGAGTATCGTGACGATCTGAGCTCCCCATTTATAAGGCTCTCCGCCCTCGCCTAATGCACTTCTAAGCTCCCGAAGAGTCCCGTTACCGGAAATTGAGAACCTGCCGGTCCGAGTCGGGATCAGGACCGCTAAACGCGCTTAGCGGATGAATTGCCTGCGTCTCTCAACTCATCGCCGCATTGCCATGACAGGCTCCACCAAACGTCCCACCCGACAATCGGTGCTATTCTGGCCCCGTGCAACAGTTTAGCCGCATCTCCACCAACCCCGACGTCATGGGTGGAAAGCCATGTATTGGGGCATGCGAGTGACGGTGGGCATGATTGTCGAAGCCCTATCCGCGGGAAGGTCCGCTAGCGACCTACTCAGCGATTTTCCGTATCTGGAGGATCAGGACATTCGGGACGCGCTTGCGTATGCCGCGCAACTGGCGCAAGGGCGGGAATTTCCGCTCGCAAGCTAAACCGCTTCTGTTCTTCAATGCGCCTGCTGATCGACATGAACCTGGCTCCGCGCTGGGCGCAAGCACTGAAGGACGCCGGGCACGAAGCAATCCATTGGTCCGCAACGGGAGATCCTACGGCGTCGGACACGGAAATTTGCGCCTTCGCCCGGGAACACGGATATATCGTTTTCACGAACGATTTTGACTTTCCACAGATTCTGGCTCACACCGGGCAATCCGGACCGAGCGTTGTGCTTCTTCGCGGCGAGCCACTAACTCCGGAATCGCGGTGCCAGGCTCTCCTGCAGGCTCTCCAGGATTGCGCATCGGAACTTGCGCAAGGTGCAATCGTAAGCCTGGATTGGTCGGGACCGCCACGCGCCAGAGTACTTCCCCTTTATCCGTCCCGATAAACGCGCCAGGGTCTGGAAACCACACGAGTGGGAGATAAGTGTTCTGCAAATAAGCCGCCGTTTACAGCCCCAGACGTCTTGCAGGAGAGAGGAACGGGCGTTCACGGCCATGTGGCGCGACCACTCCCGCCGCACCTGGGCAACAAGGAGGCCTAACTCAAGGGGTCACCAGAGACCCGGATACTGCATGGCGCTCCCGTCCAAACGCTCTTCGCCTGTCTTGAAGGTGGCGACACACTGCCAGAGAGCCGGATTCGCTCAGTTGGCGGGTCTGGAAGAATGAAGATCCGCGATCAATCCCGGCCAGGGGCCGCGAGCGGCGGGACATTGGTAAACGCTGCCTGGTAATGCGCGGTTCGCGCCGCCTGTCCTCCCACAGAGGAGTATCGGTTCATCATCGCTCTGCGTCTGTTGCTACTGTCTGACGAGTTCGGTCCATTGCGTTAGTACGAAAGCCTTTCGCTGTATTCGCCGTTCGATTTCGATCTTGGGAACATGTCAGATTCCGCCATGGTTCCTGACTGGTCCGCTCGGGCGGAAATGGCGCCGTTGAGCACTCTGCCTCTTAGGATCAAATCCAGACTCAATGCATGAGGCCGCCGGTTGGTGTCGATGATCCCGAGATTTCCCGAAATGCACCGCGCAAATGACCCCCTGAAAACTGGTGTGGTTGAGGAGTGTTTTTAATTGACTGCCCAATTCGATGTGGATGTCACCAGATTCCTGAATGCGCAAAACCAGCGGGATTTGCGATTGGTACGTGGATACCGCACCTTCCAGGTGCCCACGATTTCGCTGGGCAGCTCCGAAGTCTCTCCACCCGAATGCAGGCTCTCTGCAGACTGCGGGATTTTCCAGCTTGGCACGAGCAAGTGGAGTATCTCATCAGCAACTGTATGCGACAGGCGGTTGTCTGCATTCGCCAGGACTACGATTGTCAAGCCCTCGGAAGGCACCAGGCGAAGCCAAGTGTTGACGCCGGGCATGCCTCCGCTATTTGTACCGGAGTACCCGCGGTGGAATGATTTCCCAACCAATGCCATACCCGGTATTTGGACCTTCAGGCATGGTGGGGCTTTGCATTTCCTTGACCATCGAGTCCGAAGTATTTCGACTTGACCAGCGGCGTGTGCGAGGTTATGGAACATGCCGAAGCGGACCAGGTCGCGGGCACTTGAGAATACGGCTGACGCTCCGTCATGATCGAACTCGTTAGGAGCAATGGGCAGACCGTCATCTCCATAGCGGGTAGCCTGGGTGCCTTTCTGCGTACAGCGGTTCCCGAAACGGTTGTGTGGGTCATACCGAGTTTAAGGAACACTTCGTCTCTCATGTAGCGGGCGTAAGAACGGCCCGATGCTCGAGCAATGATGGTGCTCAAGAGACCGTAGCCGAGGTTGGAATAACGGAATGCCTCGTCCGGCGGGGTGAACAGATTTCCAAACCGCAAGATAGTCTCATCGATTGATGGCGGCCGCCACGGCTCGTCTTTGTAAAAGAACTGATAGTGCTCGGGAAGTCCCGCAGAGTGGTTGGCGACCCTTCGAACAGTGGCTTCGCGAGCGTCGCCGAGACGAGCGCGGAGTTTTGTGGCGCCAAGATAGTCGTTGATAGGCCTGTCGAGATCGATCTTGCCAGCTCTGACAAGGGTCATCAGGGCGGTGGCGGTCATTGGCTTGGTAATGGACGCTATGGAGTAGGGCGTGTTTGGGTCCGCGGGAATTTTCCTTTCGCGGTCCGCCCAGCCGAATGATTCTTCCCAAAGAATCTGGTCCCCCCTTGCGACCGCGACAGAGATTGAAGGGACGCTGCGTTCCACCATCTGAGACCGGATGATTGTACGGACGGGGTCGAATGGGTCCGCAGCGGCGGCTAACAGGAACGAGGTGAGGAGGGCGGAGACTGGAAGCACTGCCAGTTATACTGCGCGGCTTGCAAAAGGTTACGCGATGGGAGAGCGGGAGGGCACCGCGATCAACGTTGCAGCGCTTATGATACACCCCGGCTTCAACGCGCAGAACAATGACCCAGCATCGGGT
>CAWIZX010000017.1:0-141067 GCA_963840735.1 Terriglobia bacterium | reverse complement strand
TTGCGGTATGGTTACGTTTGGGTCTGGACCGGATCAGGAATTCCGCGGCGCCGCTTTCGTACCTGTTTCGGTGGACGCTTATTGCAATCGCGGTGGGGACGCTGGCGGGCACGGCATCGGCGGTGCTGCTGGTGAGTCTCGAATGGGCGACCGAGGTTCGTGAGTCGCATGTCTGGATGATTGCGCTGCTGCCTTTGGCTGGTTTGGGCGTGGGCTTGATGTATCACCACCTGGGACGGACGGTGGAAGCGGGCAACAATCTGCTGCTCGATGAGATTCACGATCCAAAGGCGGTGATCCCGGCGCGTATGACTCCGCTGGTGCTGGCAGGCACCGCGATTACGCATTTGTTCGGGGGGTCGGCCGGGCGGGAAGGGACGGCGCTGCAGACCGGGGCGTCGCTGGCGGACCAGCTTTCGCGTCCGCTCGGACTTGAGCCGCACGAGAGGCGAATTCTGCTGATGGCGGGGATGAGCGCAGGGTTTGGATCGGTGTTCGGCACACCGCTGGCGGGCGCGGTTTTCGGACTGGAGGTGCTGGCGATCGGGAAGCTTCGGTATGACGCGCTGGTTCCGTGTCTGCTTGCTTCGGCGGTCGCGGACCGCGTGACAGCGATGTGGGGAATTCACCATACGGCGTATCGAGTGCCGATGGCGCCCGCGCCGGGACTGGTTGCGTTCGGGTGGGCGATTGCTGCGGGTATAGTTTTCGGGCTTGCGGCAAGGGCGTTTGCGGGCGCAACTCATTGGCTCGCGGGCGCTATGAAGCGGCGGGTGGGGTATGCTCCGCTGCGGCCGCTTCTGGGCGGGATTGCGGTGGCCGCGGGGGTATTCGCGATCGGTACGACACGCTATATCGGTCTGGGAATTCCGACGATTGTTGAGTCGTTCGCGCAGCCGGTGAGGCCATGGGACTTTGCGGTGAAGATCCTTTTCACGGTGGTGACGCTGGGTTCCGGGTTTAAGGGTGGTGAGGTGACGCCGCTGTTCTTTATCGGCGCGACTCTGGGGAACGCGCTGAGCCATGTTGTGCCGCTTCCCTTCCCGCTGCTTGCGGGCATGGGGTTTTGCGCGGTGTTCGCAGGGGCGGCTAATACTCCGGTGGCTTCGACGCTGATGGCGATGGAACTGTTTGGGAGCGAAGCGGGGATTTACGCGGGGATCGCGTGCGTGGTGAGCTATTTGTTCTCAGGGCATTCAGGGATTTACGGGAGCCAGCGGATTGGCTTGAAGAAATATCAACCGGGCGCGGCCAGTGCTTCCGATTGATGGCCTGATCCCGGAGATTCTGGCGTCACTCAGGACCTGCCCGAATCTTGTGATCGAAGCGGCTCCCGGGGCTGGTAAGACGACGCGGGTTCCGGCCGCGCTGCTTGAGTTCGGGCCGGTGGTGGTGCTGGAGCCGAGGCGGATCGCGGCGCGCATGGCGGCTCGGCGCGTGGCTGCGGAGATGGGGCAGCGAGTCGGGGAGACGGTTGGGTTTCAGGTCCGATTCGAAGAGGTTGCGGGGCCACTGACGCGGCTGAGGTTCCTGACTGAAGGCGTGCTGACCCGCAGGTTGATTTCGGAGCGTGAACTGCGCGGGGTCGCGGTGGCCGTGCTGGACGAGTTTCACGAGCGGCATCTTGAAAGCGATCTTGCGCTCGCGTTGCTGAGGAATATCCAGAAGACCGGGCGTCCGGATTTGCGGATTGTGGTGATGTCGGCAACGCTCGAGGCGGGGCCGGTGGCGCGGTTTTTGGGGGATTGCCCGGCGCTGAGATCTGAGGGGCGGATGTTCGACGTTTCGGTGAGCTATTCGCCGTATTCTCCGGCGCCGCTCGAGGAACAGGTTGCCGGGGCTGTTGAGGGCGCGCTGAGCCGCGGGGATCATGGCGACATCCTCGTCTTTTTGCCGGGGGCGGGCGAGATTCGGAAAGCGGCGCGGGCTTGTGAATCGCTTGCGACCCGGCATGGTTTGCTGATCACTCCGCTTTATGGCGATTTGAGTGCTGCCGAGCAGGATCGTGCGGTCGCGCCCGCTGACCGGCCGAAGCTGATTCTTTCGACGAATATTGCGGAGAGCTCGATCACGATTGACGGGGTGCGCACCGTGATCGATTCGGGTCTGGCGCGGATTGCGAGCGACTCTCCGCGGACCGGGCTGCCGCTGCTCGAGGTGAAGCGGATCAGCCAGGCATCGGCTGCGCAGAGGGCCGGGCGGGCGGGACGGACGGGTCCAGGGTCTGTGATTCGGCTCTATACGGCGGAGGATTTTCAACGGCGGCGGGCGCATGACGAGCCGGAGATTCTGCGGCGGGAGCTGTCGCAAATGTGTTTGCAACTGGAAGCGGCGGGGTTTCACGATCCGCTGAAGATCGAATGGCTGGATGCGCCTCCGGCCGTGGCACTGAACGCGGCGGAGGAGTTGCTCGATCGGTTGAAGGCCCGATCCGAGGCGGCGGACAAGATGGCGCGGCTGCCGGTGCATCCGCGAATCGCGCGGCTGTTGCTCGAGGCGGAACGTTTGGGAGCGGGAGACCATGGGTGCCGTGTGGCGGCGCTGCTGAGCAGCGGGCAGCGTGTCCGGACACTGGATGACGATCCGGATGCCGGGAGCCTGCAGGTATACAGGCAGTTACGTCGAGCTGTGAAGACCGGCCGGGCGCACGATGAAGGTGCCATTGCCAGGGCACTGCTGTGCGGGTTTCCGGATCGCGTGATGCGGCGGGGCGCGTGCGGATTTCGTGGTGGCGATCGATGGCGAACGGCTGGTGAGCCGAATTGAACCCGAGTGGCTGCTCGATTATTTCCCGGAGCGGGTACACGAACGGAACGGGGTGGAATGGAACCGGCTGTCGAACCGGGTTGAAGCCGTGAGCGCGCTCGTCTATGACGACGTGACGATTGAAGAGAGCCGTGGCGGGACTGTGGATGACGCCGCCGCAGCCACGTTGCTGGCGGCGAAAGCGATGGAGGCGGGGATCGAACGGTTTGTGGATCGGAAGGAACTGGATGGGTTTCTCGGCCGGGTGTATTTCGCTTCGGAACATGGCGCGGTGGGCAAGGTGTCAGAGGAGGATGTGATTTCCGCGCTGACGGAACTTTGTTACGGATTGCGGAGCTTTAGTGAGCTTGAGAAAAGCGCCGGGCGGTTGATACCGGCGCTGGAGCGGCGCGTTAACGGTACGCTGCTCGATGAGATCGCGCCGGTGCGGCTGCGTCTGGCGGGAGGCCGCAGCACGAAGGTGAATTATGAGCGAGGCAAGGCGCCCTGGGCGGCTTCGCGGCTGCAGGATTTCTTCGGGATGACTGAGACGCCGCGGGTTGCGCGGGGAGCGGTTCCGCTGGTGATCCATCTGCTCGCCCCAAATCAGCGGGCGGTTCAGACAACGACGGATTTGTCGGGCTTCTGGCAGCGGCTGTATCCGCAGCTCCGCCGGGAACTTGGGCGGCGTTATCCGAGGCATGCCTGGCCTGAGAAGCCGGTTTGAAGATGCAGGTTCGATATGCTGCATTGTTATGCGCCTGATGACATTTCGATATGCCGGACAGGACCACGCGGGGGTGGTGACACCCGAGGGAGTGGTGCCGGTACTCGAAATCAATACCAAGTACGATCTGCGGATTCCGAATAGTCTGCTGGACATCATCCGGGAAGATATTCGGAAGATCCCGACGAACAAAGTTCAACCGATCTCGCTGAGTGAGATTGAACCGCGGCTGCCATATGAGGTGCCGCCTAAAATCTGGTGCATTGGACTGAATTATAAATCGCACGCGGAAGATATCGACGCGGTGCAGCCGGAGGAGCCTGGAAGTTTCATGAAGCCGGCCTCGTGCATGTTTCAGCCGGGAGGGATGATTGTGCTGCCGCCGCCCGATGTGTCGGATGACGTGGATGCGGAAGGGGAACTGGCTGTCGTTATCGGGCGGAGTTGCCGGTTTGTGCCGGTGGAGAATGCGCGGGACGTGATTTATGGGTTCACGACCACGCTCGATCTGACCGCGCTCGATGTGCTGAGGAAAAACCCGCGGTATCTGACGCGCGCGAAAAGCATCGATACGTTCTTCAGCTTCGGGCCGGTGATTGTGACGGCCGATGAGGTGCCGGACATAGATGCGCTCGAGATTATTACGGAACACAACGGCGAGATCTGTTCGCGCGATTTCGCACGCAACATGAAACATCGGCCGCTCAATCTGGTGGCTTTCCACAGCAACTTCTTCACACTGCATCCGGGGGACATTATTTCGACGGGTTGCCCGAAGGGAGCGCGGATTAAGCCGGGGGATTCGGTGCGGGCGCGAATCGAAGGCGTGGGGACACTTAGCGCGGAGGTACGGGCGGGCGAGCGTGCCGCATTCGGATTCGGCTCGTAGCGGAACGCTGATACACTGTGCTGGTGGGCCTTAAGCGACTCATTCTATGGGATTATCCGCGCGGCGTCTGGCAGTATGACGTGATGTGCGGGGCGATTCTCATCTTTATCGCTTTCGCGCCGCGGGAGTGGTTCCGGGACCAGCCAAGAATTCCACATGCGAGCCAGGTTACGTCGCTGCCGAGCCATGGGGAGGGCGTGTTCTGGGTGGAGCCGGAATTGGTGGCGCCTGTACCGGAGGATCAGCGGCTCGCGTCTCTCAGTAAGCTGCTGAGTATGCGTACCGGAAAAAAACAGGTTCTGACCCGGATTGAACCGATCTTCGATTCCGAAAAGGAAATAAAGGGCTATATGGCCTTTTCACGTCCATGAAAGCCGCCCTGTTGTTGATTACAGCCATCTCGTGCCTGAGCGCCGAGCCGCTGAGCGATGTGTTTGCGCGAATGGATAAGGCCGCGGCGGAATTCAAGGGGCTAACAGCCGACGTTAAGAACGACACTTACGTGGCGATGGTGAAAGATCACGATCTGCAGCAGGGCTCGATTAGGCTCAAGCGTGGCAAAAAAGACACGAATATGCTGATCGATTTCACCGGAACCGAAGCGCGAACGATTTCGCTCGACGGCGGCCAGGTTCGCGTGTTTTATCCGAAAACGAAGCAGGTGCAGGTTTGGGACGTATCGAACAAAAGGGGCCTGATCGATCAATTTTTGCTGCTGGGATTCGGCGCGTCGAGCAGCGAGATCAAAGAGTCTTACGACGTTAGTTTTGTCGGCGCGGAACCGGTTGGCGGGCAGCCGGCCAGCCATATCAAGCTGGTGCCGAAATCGGCTGACGTCCTGAAGCAACTCAGGCAAGCCGAGTTATGGATCTCGGATGCGAGCGGAATGCCGCTTCAGCAAAAGTTTGTAACGAGTTCGACCGGCGATTACAAACTTGTCACATACTCAAATATGAAGACGAATCCGGTGCCGTCCGCCCAGGACCTGCAGCTTAAGCTGCCTAAAGGCGCACAAATTCAGAAGATGGGGAGTTAACGGCTGCTTTTGGACCTGTCCGTGCAGTAGTCACACTGGATGAAGCCTCCGTCGCAAAGACTTCTGTATCTTGACTGGCTCCGCGGTATTGCCGCGATCACGATGCTGCAAGGGCATGTGTTCCATTCGTTTTTGCGCAACGATCTTCGGAGCGGCGGTCCTTATCAGATGTCGCAGTTCGCGGGCGGAATGCCACCTGCGATTTTCCTGTTTCTGCTGGGTGTGACTTTCGCGTTTCTGATGGATAGTCAGGAACGGAAAGGGGTTTCGCCGGGCGGCAGGATGCTTTCGGCGCTGACGCGCTCGGGGTACCTTTTCGCCGCTGCGTTCGCGTTCCGGCTGCAGTTGTGGGCTTTCTCGTTCGATCAATCCCCCTGGACCGATATCTTCAAAGTAGACATTCTGAACAGCATGGGGCTGGCCCTGCTGGTATTTTCGGCGATGGCCGTGTTCAAGACTGTGGAGCGCATCCGGCTGTGCGCGATTCTGGGAGCCGCGGTGGCGGTAGCGTCGCCGGTGATTTCGGGGCTGGAGTGGTCCGGCACCCCGATGATGCTGCGCAATTACCTGATTCCCGATCACAACTTCTTTAGCTTCTTCCCATGGGCGGCTTACGTGGCTTTCGGAATGAGCGCGGGCAGTATTCTGCGGCGGTTGAAGCCTGAGGATGTGATGACAACCATTCAGTGGTTCGGATGGGGTGGTCTGGCGCTTGCGTTCTCGGCGTACACGATTTCGGGCATGGGGACTTCGATTTATCCGAACTCCGATTTCTGGCTGAACAGCCCCGCGCTGGTGTTTATCAAGCTCGGCGTGGTGCTGATTCTGATTGCGTTTGCGTATGTGTGGAATCTGCAGATGGGTCCGGAAAAGTGGAGTTGGGTTCGGCAATTCGGGATGACCAGTCTGCTGGTTTACTGGGTCCATATCGAACTGGTTTACGGGCGCTGGTTTGGGTATTTCAAAGAGCGGCTGACGGTGGGCGAAACCGTTGTTGCCGCGACAGGTTTGGTGGGGTTGATGCTCATGCTCTCGGTGCTGCGAACCAACCGCATGGCCGTTAAGGCCTGGTTTACCGGCGCTATTGAGCCCTCGGCGAGACGCGTTTCGGGAGATTAGTGGGCCATGGCGGCCGCGCCTTTCTTTGCCCGCACTTTCTTCATCAGGAAGACGATCAGTCCGCAGGCGAAACAGGCCAGAGCCAGGTAGCGAAACACATCCACATACGAGAAGACGGCCGACTGGGCATCGAGCGTACCCTGGATTAGTCTATAAGCTCGCTGAGTGGCTATGTCGGGCGGTGCCTGGCGCGCCATGGCGCCCTGAGTTGCCTGAAACATTTGCTGGAAGGCGGGGTTTTGAGGCGCCATGTTTTGTACCAGTTCGGCGCGATGTACCTGGGCGTGCCTTGCGACGAGCGTGTTGACGACGGAGATTCCGATGCCACCGCCCACGTTGCGCATCAGGTTAAAGAGACCGCTGGCGTTTCCGATCTGTTCATTCTTCAGGGTTCCCATCGAGATAGTCGAAAGAGGCACGAAAACCATGCCTGAACCTACGCCGCTGAGGATGATGGGCCAGATGAGCGAGGAAGGTGAAATCTCGAGCGTGAGATGGCTCATCCACATGCTGGTGGCGCCGAAAATGAAGAAGCCAGCGACGATCAGCCAGCGGTTGTCGATGCGTCCGGTGAGAACGCCGATGATCGGCATGATGCAGATGGCACCGATGCCGCGCGGACTTACGGCCCAGCCCGCGGCGGCGGCTGAGTAGCCGAGCAGCGTCTGATAGAAGAGCGGCAGCAGGGTAACGACTCCGTAGATGACGCCTCCGAAGAGGCCTATTAGCAGGCAGCCAAGAGCGAAGTTGCGGTCTGTGAAGACGCTGAGATTCACCAGCGGTTTGCCTATTGTCAGTTCACGGATGAGGAACGCGGCCAGCGCGGCGATGAGGAGCACAGCGGTCCAGCGAATCCAGCCGGCGCTGAACCAGTCGACTTCCTGACCTTTGTCGAGGATGATCTGGAGGGCTCCAAGCCAGAGGGCGAGCAGGCCGAGGCCTATGGCGTCGATGCGGCCGGGTTTGGCGTTTTTGATGTATGGCGGATCTGTGACGAAGCGCGAAATCATGAAGATGGCGAGGATACCGATCGGGATGTTGATGTAGAACGCCCAGCGCCAGGAGTACTGATCGGTGAGCCAGCCGCCGAGCGTGGGACCGAGGACGGGGGCAACCACGACGCCGAGAGCGTACATCGCCATGGCGGCGCCGCGTTTCTGGGGAGGGAAGCTTTCAAGCAGGATGGATTGTGCGAGCGGCTGGAGTGCGCCTCCGCCGGCGCCCTGCACGGCGCGGGCGACAAGGATCATGCCGAGGTTGGTGGCGGCCCCGCACATGAACGATGAAACGGTGAAGATGACGATGCAGGTCAGGAGAAAGCGTTTGCGTCCGAAGCGAAGCGAGAACCAACTGCTGGCGGGCAGGACTATGGCGTTGGCAACCAGATAGCTTGTGAGAACCCAGGTGGCCTCGTCGGTGGTGGCCGAGAGGCTTCCGGCGATGTGCGGCAGGGCTACGCTGGCGATGGAGGTATCGATGACCTCCATGAAGGTCGCGAGCATCACCGATACGGCGATCAGCCAGGGATTTACAAGCGGTTTGTCATCCGGCATCGGCTCAGCCTTAATGATGCCCGGAGTTGGGGGTTCGGTGCGCGGGATTGCGGGACGTTCCGCACGAAGCGGACCGGGGCTTCCCTGCTAACGGGCGAGCAAGGGATTGGCGGACACGGTCCAGCCGATTTTCGCGCCTTTGTTTTGTTCCTTGAGCCAGTCGAGCAGGGGCTGGAAATATTCGACCATGGCCGAGGCGTCGATGCGGGTTTCGCCGGTCATCTGCTTGAGGGCATCCTGCCAGGGCGCCGAGGCTCCGAGTTCGAGCATGGCCTTTAGTTTGTCGCCGGCTTCCTTCGAGCCGTAAACGGAGCAGCGATTGAGCGGACCCGAGTAGCCCGAGGCCCGGCACATGGCGCGGTAGAACTGGAACTGGTAGATGCGCGCGAGGAAGTACCTGGCATAGGGCGTATTGGCCGGGATGTGATATTTCGCGCCGGGATCGAAATCGGCTTCCGTGCGGTCAACGGGAGGAGCGACGCCCTGGTATTGTTCGCGGAGCGCCCACCAGGCTTTGTTGTAATCGGCGGGCTTGACCTGGCCGGAGAAGACTTCCCAGCGCCATTTGTCGATCAACAGTCCGAAGGGCAGGAATGCGATTTTATCCAGGGCGGTGCGCAGCAGGAGCGGCAGGTCGGCGGAAGCGGGCGGGACCTGCTGAATGAGATTGAGCTTTTTCAGGTATTCGGGGGTGATGGAGAGCGCGATGGCATCGCCGATCGCTTCGTGGAAACCGTCGTTTGCGCCGTTGCGGAACAGGAACGGCTGATTGCGGTAGGACAGGTCGTAGAAGATGTGGCCGAGTTCATGGTGCACCGTTATGAAGTCATCGGTGGTGCCGTGGAGGCAGACCTTTAAGCGCACGTCTTTATCGCTATCGATATCCCATGCGCTCGCGTGGCAGACGACGTCGCGGTCGGCGGGCTTGACCAGTTGGGAACGCTCCCAGAACGTGTCCGGGAGCTTTTCGAAGCCGAGCGAGCGGAAGAAGCCCTCGCCATATTCAACGACCTGCTTCGGGGTGGTGCCACGCTGCTGGAGAATCTTTCCGATATCGTAGGTCTGCGGGGCAGCGGGCGGCGCCACCAGATCGTAAACGTTGCCCCATTCCTGCGCCCACATGTTGCCGAGCAGATCGGCCGGGATCATGCCGTCTTTACGGTCGGCGGCGGCGCCGTATTTCGCGACCAGTTTGCGGCGAACGTAGGCGTGCAATTCACGGTAGAGCGGATCGAGTTGCGCCCAAAGACGTTCGAGTTCCGCTGAGAACTGCTCCGGGGTCATGTCATAGCCGGAGCGCCAGAGGACTCCGGTGTCTGCGAAACCAAGCTCACGGGCACCCTGATTCGACAGCTCCACAAAACGCGCGTAGCGGTCTTTCATGGGAGCGCCGACTTTGTGCCAGCCGGTCCACATGTTGAGAAGCTGTGCGGGATCGCGGAGGGTCGCCATACGCTCATCGAGGTCATCGATTCCGAGACACTTCGCGCCTTTATCGGGACAGTACTTGCCCTTGCCATATGCGGCGCCGAGCGAGGCAGCGGTTTGGGTGAGTTCTTCGCGCAGGGCGGGATTTGAGGGGGCGGGCAGTTCGAGCGAAAGCTTCATCAACAGAATCTTTCGCGCGACATCGGGCGGGAGTTTGAGACCGTCGAAGCGTTTTGCTTCGCCGACAAGTTCGGTAGTGCGGGCGATCAGCTTCTCATTTTCCGTGGCGGCGAGGGCTTCGGTATCGCCGGTGATATAGGTTTCCTGCACCCATTCGGCGCGATTAGCGGTGAGGCTGAGTTTTAGGAGTTCGGACTCGGCGCGATCAATGAAGGACTTGGCTTCCGCTACTGTCGGGGGCGCCGCGGCGGCCGGTAGCGCGGCCGTGGCTACGCAGAAGATGATGCAAGAGAGCTTCATACGGCGTGCGCGGGCTGTCGTGAGAATACGTCGTCGGGCAGGTTCCCGTGAGCGTCGAACGGCAGGTCATGCGACTCTTCGACGATCTCGAGCAGAGGGTGCTTTTCTATCTCGGGCCGCATATTTTCGCTTAGACCGATGGGCGTGAGTTCCATGGTGTTCTCGATCCAGCCGATCCGGACGTCAGGCAGGTGATGCTTGCCGACAGTGAGACAGATGCGTTCGAGGCACTCGCGATCGGTTGAAAAATGAATGGGCAGTTTCGCGGCTGAGGGCGTGGAAGCGGTGAGGGCATTGATCCAGGTGGGGTGCGGGTCGAGCCGGGCGGCGAGACGATCGTGCACTACATCGGAAAGGCCGAGACCCACGCCGTTGCCGTAGCTCGACGAACTGAGGTCGCGCAGGAAGATGCGTTCGATTTTCGGTGTATTGGGCCAGGGATTGTATTCGCCCTGAGTGCCGCGGTTGACCACTTTGGTGTCCATGCCAGCGCCGCTGAACTGTTTGCCGATCTGGTTGATCATGAGGACATCGAGATCGAAGGGGAGCGCAGGAGCCCAGGTCTTTACGAGCGCCTGGAGTTCCTCTTCCATGGCGAGCATGCGGTCAACCGGCAGGGCCGCGAGCTTCGCGGTGTTGTGATACGCGTCTTCGAGAATTGCGAGACCGCCCAGGATTTTACCGGAGTTCAGCACCTTCGTTCCAACGCTCCGGATGACGGGTTCCATGCCGAGCCGGTAGGCATGCGTGTGATAATTCTTCGCGCCGGCCCATTTGCCGAGACCGATGCCCATCATTTTGTAAAGTCCGCTTTCTATTTTGCCCGCGAAATCGGTGTGCTGCTTGATCCGGCCGACGAGCATGATGCCGTCCGATTCGGAAGCGTGTTTGTCGAGAAAGGCTTCGATGCCCTCGGGCGTTTTGCCGAGTGAGATCACTTCAAGCGAACTGCGGACAGGACAGCCGACCGTCTCCTCAATGATGCCGTAATGGGCCAGGACATCGGCCTGACCTTCGGCCGTGGCCGCTCCGTGGCTGCCCATGGCCGGAAAGATAAAAGGGTTCATGCCCTTGTCTTTCCAGAAACGAACGACTGACTTAACGATGGTCGCGATGTTGCTGATGCCGCGGCTGCCGACGCCGATCGCCACGGATGCCCCCGGTTTGAGATTCCGGCCGAACCCGGCGCCGCCAAGCTCTTTTTCCACTGTCGCGGGGATATCGTGAAGGCGCCGATCAGGGAAATTCTGCTTCACAAGAAGCATGCGGGGAAACGACATAAGCGGAATTATATCAACCGCCGGAATCCTGCTCCCATTGCTCGGACAAGATGCGTGGAGTACTCTTCGGACGCGTAGATCTCGAAGTGATAGGCAGCCGGATCGAGGGCGAAAAACGGGCGAAGATGCTGAAAACAAATATAGGCGTGATCGGCGAACCGGTGATAGTTTCTCAGCAGCGTGCGCGACGAGGCATTCAAGGGGAGGCGGATCGCTGAACATGCTGTTGATGCCGATTGCGCGTGAGAAGACAGCCCGGCGGTCAGAAACACCCCAGCGTTCCAGCTTGTCGCGGACCGAAGCCGGAGGCGATTCCACCAATAAGCCTGCGAAACTTTGCTCGTTGATCCTTGGATCGAAACCGGTGGACCGTTCGGCGCAATCGACGCACTGATGAAGCCACCGAGAGAGGTCTTTGCCCAGGAAAAGCAGCATTCGGATCTCCTGATAGCGCCCGGCAATCAGCTTGCGCTCGAGATCGGACTCCGGGTCGGACGTGCCGGCCCCCGTTGCAGGATCGAGGCCCTGGAGCGCAAGCGAGGCGTTCGAGCCCTCGAGCAACTCGTCGGTGCTGCCTCCCCCTCCAAACGGATGAAGAATCAGCGGGGGCAAGTGACAAAGATCAGCCATGTTCTACTAGATAAATCGGCGAAGATAAGGCAAAACTGTAGTCTTTTACGTTTGTCGGCGAAGTTTCTCGCCAAGACGGGACAGTATCCCTTTCAGAAAGGAAAGCAAGTGGGTAACCACCGGGCCGCAAAGTGACCGAAGTTGACTATTTTGGAGCGCCGAACGTAGGGAGCCTCAGGTCGCAACCACAATCTTCCCCGGCGTTCTTCGCTGTCTTCTGATAGCCGATCTCGTAGTCGATGATGAACTTCATGTCCTTCCACGATGTGGCGCCCGGCCAGCCGGCGGCCGTTGATGAACGTTGTGGGCGTCTGATTGACGTTGAGCGACTGGCCCATCGCAAGAGTCTTGTCCACCTCCGGCTCGGTGGCTTTGGTGTCCATACATGACGTCAACTGCGCGGCGTCGATGTCTTTACTCTTTGTGCCGGCGAACCCGAGTACCTTCTCTTTCAGATTCTCGGGCGTGATGTCCTTCTGGTTTTCGAAAATCCAGTCGTGAAAGTCCCAGTAGGCCGACGCGCTCTGCCGGAAAACGCACCGGCCAGCGATGGCGGCGGGTTTGGCCCAGGGATGCATTACCACGAGCGGGAAATCGAAGAAGTAAACGTGGACCTGGGTGGGATAGTCCCTGAGCACGTTTTCGCGCAGTGTTTTGGCGGCTTCACGGCAGTACGGGCATTCGTAGTCGCTGAACTCGGCGATCACTACGGGCGCGCCAGTGGTTCCAAAGGCTGGGCTGACCCGCGGTCTTGATCTTGTCGATCTCTGACTTGAACGGATTTTGCGCGATGTCGTAGACCACGCCGCGGACGATCTTTTGTCCGTCTTTCGAGACGTAGAACATCTCCTCCTGGCTCTGCGGGCCATTGGAGCCGCGAACCTTCACTTCGTAAAAGCCCGCCATGGGCCCCGGTTTGGGGTCGTTGATGTCCATCTTTATGGCATCGGGCCAGACAAAAAGATGGCGCAGATAGGTGGCAAGCTGCGCTTTGTCGAGTGCCGAAGGGGGTTTGAGCGGAGGCTGGGCAAACAGTATGGCCGCGGCTCCAAGCAGTACAAAAAGTTTGTGTAACATCACATCACCGGTCCTATGCGCCAGGGCACAAACTCGTGGTGCCCCAGAATTTCGGCTTTCGTCTTCTCGCCGGAAGCGACCCGCAGGACGGTGTCGAAGATGTCGCGGCCGACTTCCTGAATGGTTTTGTCGCCATCGGCGATGGTGCCCGCGTTGATATCCATGTTGTCGGGCATGCGCTTGAAGGTGTAGCTGTTGCTCGAAACTTTGATGACCGGAACGGTGGGGAATCCAATGGCGCTTCCCCGCCCCGTCGTGAAGACGATCATGTTCGAGCCACCGGCAGCAAGACCGGCGAGCGAAGGCGGATCGTACCCCGGCGTGTTCATGAAATTGAAGCCGGGCACCGTGATTCGTTCGGCGTAATCCACGGCGTCTGTGAGGGTGGAACTGCCGGCCTTGGCAACGGCGCCGAGCGATTTCTCCAGGATGTTGGTCAGCCCGCCTTCTTTGTTGCCGGGCGACGGATTGTCGTCGAAACTGCCGCCGAACTGGTCAATGTATTTCTTATAGCCGCGCACAAACCCGAGCAGTTTTTCGGCTACTTCGCGATTGCGGGCGCGCCGGACCAGCAGATGTTCTGCGCCGAAGATTTCGGTGGTTTCGGCGAGTACAGGCGAACCGCCGAGGGCCGCCAGCATATCCGAAGCCACGCCAAGCGCTGGATTCGCGGTGATGCCTGAGAATGAATCCGAGCCTCCGCAGTTCAGGCCCATCACGATCTTCGAAGCAGGCACTTCGGTGCGCTTTTCCGCGGCGCACTGTTCGAGCAGGCCCCTGATCTCGCGGCGCGCCGCTTCGGTTGCGCCGCGCGTACCGCCGCTGCCCTGCAGCGTCATGCCAACGAGGCGGCTTGAGCGGGGGGCGTTGGGTCCGAGATAATGATCGATCTGATTGACCTCGCAGCCGAGGCCAAGGATCACGGCCGCCGCGACGTTCGGATGCGAGAGAACACCGGCCAGCGTGCGCTGCAATTGCCGCGCATCGGCGCCGGCGGACATACCGCAGCCCTCGCCGTGGGGGAACGCCATGACGCCGTCGATGTTGGGCGGGAGTTTCTCGCCGAGGAAGCGTATTGGCGATCAGTTCGGCGGTGTGGGCCGCGCAGTTGCTGGCCGCGACGACTGCGATGTAGTTGCGCGTTCCGACGCGGCCGTCTTCGCGGACATAACCCATGAACGTGGGCATGTCTTTCGGCGCCGGCGGAAAAGGCACTTCACCGACGGGGAACTCATAAGCGAATTCGATTTCTTCGAACGAAACGTTGTGGGTGTGGAGATGTTCGCCGGTTTCGATCGGCTGGCTGGCAAGGCCGATCCGCTGTCCGTACCGGAAGATATGCTCCCCGCGTTCGATGTGCATGAGGGCGATCTTGTGTCCTGCGGGAACGTTGTCCTTTGCCTTAAACTCAACGCCTTCAACACGCAGCGTCTGCCCGGCCGCAAGCGGCACGCGCGCGATGGCCACGTTATCGCTGGGATGCAGGTGAATGGCGGAGTTTTCTGCCGTCGGCAGTTTTTGAATTTCGAGTAACTCCATGTATATGTGACAAGCCTATCGCATCAGAACTGTCTCGGTAATTTGCTCTCCAAGGTGAACGTGCAGCCTGTTTGCCCACAGGGTGGAACCACAGGCCGGTGCCGTCGGAAATGGCGGGCAGTTGGTCCGGGGTGTCGATGTAGATTCCGGTCTCAGTCTCCTTGCCGTCGAGGAGTTTGCCAATGTGCGCATGGGCGTGACACTGGTTGCGCGCTATGTCGCCGTTCATCGCAATGCCCCAGGAATCGCCCCAAAGCTCCCGCGCTTTGCCGATTGCCATGGTCCACATGGCCAGACGCTCAGCGGCTGACATCTGCGACAGCGGATTGGCGCCGTCGTATTTCGCTCGGGGAAGTATGAGCCACCGGTTCGGCTTGGTGGGGGCATTGTCCCTGACGAGGATGAGCGAGTCAGTTGCGGGATACTTTTCTGCCGCAATGCAAAGGCTGCAGGCTCGCATTTGAGCGGTTTCGGGCTCCTCAAGGTTGCAGACGCAACCGCGTATGTCGGCATGGACCGCGAGGCCGGCACTGAGAAAAAGAACGATAAACGGACGAAGTGGCACTTGCAAAATTATAGGATTCGGGTTCATCGCATTCGCAGTGACCCTGGTCAGTGTGTTTTGGGCATGCTCTACTGGACCACGATATTAAGCGTGTTGCTGACGACGTTGCCAATGCTGACAGTGACGCGTTTGGTTCCGGGCCCGGTATTCGGCACAGTGACGTTTAGCTGGTACAGTCCGATGGCGGTGGGTGTGAGCCCGCTGAAAAGAACAGTCGCGGGTAAGCCACCGATCGATACCGTGGGCACGACCGTGGTTTGGGCCAGCGGACCCGAAGGCGATGGATCTCCAGAGAGCGGCTGGTTCGTAACCGGCCCAAGACCGTTGCAATAGATCTGAATATTGTGGCCCTGCAGAGCGGGGTTCGCGGGCCCGATCAGGTTGAAGTTTTCATCGCGCGCGGCGGCGTACGTTTGACCGGCGATCGGCACCGGGAAAATGCCCGGCGAATAGGTGGCAAGCGGCAGAGTATAGAGAGTGCCGGAACTATCCTGCACCGATATTTTCATCTGAGCGGAAGTCTGTCCCTGAAGCTCCCAGGGGACCTGCAGGTTCACCTGGCCCGGAACCACGAAGTAGAGGTGGCCAGGCGCGCTGGTGGCCGCAGTATCGAAACTGGCGGTCACGTTGTCGAGTGAGACAGGCAGGTAAGGTGTTGCGAAGGTCTGCGTGCCAGGGGCAAGATTGTTCCCAAAGACCGCAATGTAAGACCCAGGGGCGACAGCGACACCGGACTGGAACGCGGCGGCATCCACTACGCCTTTCGAGAGGATGGTTGGCTGAGGGATGCCGGTGGCGTTGAAAGTCACGGTAAGTCCGCCAGCGGTGGCGGCGAATTCGTTGGCGCCCTTGTTGGGTCCGAGTACAGGCTCCGCGCTGGCAAGCCCGTAGGAATCTGTTGTTGGGTCCTGATTGCGCAGACTTCCGCCACCGGAGACTACGCTGAACCGCACGGGGACATTGGGGACGGGCACGCCGTAGCGATCTGTGAGCTGCAGAATGATGGCTCCTTCGGCGGTCGCCTTGCCGACGGTCCCGTCGTCGCCATCGCCAGCGAGCGCGACGATGTTGTTCGGGACGCCGTCGCCGACGACGTATAGATACGGAATCTGCAGGGTGGAAGCTCCGCCCTGAACGGCGACAAAACCTTCGTAGATGCCGGGTGCGGGCAGGGCGCCGGAGAGCAGGAGGTTGAATGCGGCGCTCTGGCCCGCGGCGACGGTCACGTTCGGCTGATCGATGGACAGGTGCGCGTTAGTTTCAGGCGTTCGGCGGTTGATGGAAATGCTGAGGTTCAGGGCAGAGCCGGAGGTGTTGGTCAACTGAATTTGCTGGGTTACGGGAAGCGAGCGGGAGTTGAGAATGCCAAGGGCGGCGCTGCTTGGAAGCGCCGTCACGTTCGTGGTCACGGCAGCGGCGGCATTCGCTTTGCCGGAACCCACGGCCAGGACGGAAGCCACGGCGCCGTTGTCGGTCACATCCTGGGTGGCAGTGTTCACGATGGCGGATTTGATCTGCAGCGCAGTGAAGCCGGGGTTGGCCTGTTTCACGAGGGCGGCGATTCCGGCTACCTGCGGGGTTGAAAAGCTGGTCCCCTGCGAGACGAGATAGCCGCTGGCAGTGTAGAGTTCGCCATTGGGATCGTAGGTTTGGCCAGCGAGATAAAGGTCGGTTCCGACGGCGGTCACATCGGGCTTGATGGAACCGCCGCCGCTGACTGGTCCGCGTGAGCTGAACGGTGCGACCTGATTCGCGGAGGAGACATCGAACGCCTGGAGCGCGGGGCTCATGCTTGCGGCCGCATTGCGGTTTGAAGTGAGGAGCGTACGGATTGCCTGACCGTCGTCATAACCAATGTCGGCGGTCGGGATAGTTGTTGCTCCGCCGCCTAAGGCACCGGGTCCAAAGATGGAATTATCGCCGGCCGTGTTGGTGATGATGGCTCCGAGCGCGCCGGCAGCCTGAAGATTTTGAACTTTCGTGACAAAGGTGCATGTACCGCGCTGCACGAGGGCATAGGTTCCGGTCAGAGAGCCCGCAGTCAGGGGATTGCACGCGAGCGGATCTCCGGCTGAGGCAGCGTCGGACAAACGAACCGATAGGGACGGGTCGGGCGAAGGGCCTCCGCCGAGTAAAGAACGAATGACGCCGAGGCCGGTGACGGTTAGCGGGTTCGACCACTGATGAGAGTTGGTGGAGGCGGCCACAGCAATGGCATTGGGCGCATCGCCTGGCGTGTCGATGGTAGACAGGGTGGGCTGCACTTGTCCTGTCTGGCCTTCGTTGCCAGCCGCAACGACGACGACCATGCCGGAGTTCACTGCATTCTGAACTGCGGTCGCTTCAGGGTCGCAGGCCTGCCCGGCTGTTATTCCGCAGGTCTGACCGGTATCGAGTGGAGGCCCGAAGGCGGGTGCCCCAAGGGACATGACGGCGACGTCCATACCGTCGAGAAAGGCATCTTCGAGAGCGGGGATCACGGCCTCGGTGGGTGCGAAATCGTTCACACCCGGCGATCCGAAAACCTTATAGCTGCCGAGGAAGGCTTTGGGCGCCACTCCCGTGATGGTGTCCGCCGGGCCACTGTTCGTTACACCAGCGGCAGCCATGGCGACGGCCGTACCGTGGCCGGTCCGGTCGCGGGGCGAATAGTCATCGGGACGTGACGATGCCGCCGCGCCCTGGGAGATCAGCGACACATAGCTGCGCGCGACGATGATCTTATTGTTCGTGAACTGAGTACAGTCGAGCGCCGCCTGGGGGACGGGGCCCTGCGTGGGCTGTGCCATGGCGCATACGGGAAAGCCGGAGGGCGGTGTAAGAGTGGGGTCCTGAAAGGCGGGGTGTGACGCTTGAATGCCGGTGTCGATGATGCCGATCTTCATGCCCGCGCCCGCATTGCTCATTCCACCGATAAGGTTCCAGGCGGCCGGAACATTGATCAACTGCTCGGCATGGTCGAGGCTTTTGTGAAAGCGCCGCTGGCGGGCGATGTATCGGACTCCTGGCAGGGTGTTCAGGGAATCGGCTTTTGAAGGTTCCACCGCGACAAAGATGGCGTTCAGCAGTACGTGGGTCTCGGCCGTGATTTGCACGTTTCGCGCGTGCAACTGCGCACGAACGGCGGCGTGGGCACTCACATTGCGCGCCCGCGCGGCTTCCATCGCGATGCGGCCGTGCGCTTCAGCAGCCGGTGGGTCGTTGAGAATTACGACGTAGCGCGAGAGATCCTGCGCAACGCAGACTGCACACACAAATAGCCAGAGGGCCGCAAGACGCCGCATACGTTCTTAGATCGCTCCCGCGTTCCGCCGCGTTTCAGTTATACGAAGAATACCTTGTAAAGCGTAGCCGCAAGGGCGTGGGTCACCATGGACGACTGAATGGTTTTTGTCTCCCGCCATGCCAGTCCGCAAAAAAGACCAAGGATTCCGGCGGCGATGCTGTAGCGCCAGTTGGGGAAGAAGTGAACGGTCAGGTGAGATGCGCCAAACAGCAGCGCAGCCGTGAGGAGGGCGGCGAATCCGCTGCGCAGCCAGCCTTCGAGCCATTGCTGCAGCAGACCGCGAAAGAAGAATTCCTCTGAGAGCGCAACCACGAAGAGGATGCCGAAAAATTCGGCGAGGCCCGCCGGCGCGTTGGGATTTGACCTTAAGTTCCAGAGGCCAAGTGCCCAGAGAGCGACCGAGACAACGGGCAGGAGCAGCGCAAACCAGCGCAGGCCGGCGATCCATTCGGTGCGCGAAGGAAGAAATCGATACTCGATGTTGACTCCGCCGCGAATCGCAAGGATGGCAATGGCGGCCGCGCGCACGAGCATGACGTGAGCGAGCGGGGAGACTTCAAGTTTCGGAATGGGGGAAAGATAAATTCGATTGAAAACCTTCGAGATCTCAATCGCCGCAAGCAGGGCGAGGAAGAGGATGTCGATGACAGCGTTTTTCGGGAGCAGGGCATACCAGAACGCTACGGCGCAAACGATGGCGAGCAGCGCCAGAAAGCCTGCGAAACGGAACTGGCCGGTGGGGATGCTGTAGATCAGATATGGGACCACGCAGGTGCAGGCGAGTATCCACGGGGTTCGCAGCCGCTTAGGGTCGAATGCCGGAAGCAGATAAAATGGGAACTCAATGAGGAACGCGGCGGCAATCGGAAGGGCGGCCCAGGCGGGTATGCCTTTCGTGCGCGCGTACAGAAGCGCAGCCAGAGCCAGCAACAGCCATCCCGCGCTCACAGCCGCCCGGAAGCGGACGGGCGAGTTTGGCATCGCGGTCATGATAGCATTCGGCGCTCTGACCGGCGGTTCCGCAGCCGAGCCTCCGGCGAACCTGGCGAAGCGGGTCGCGGCCCGAGAAACGGCAACGTCGGAAGAGCGCAGTCATTACGCTTATACGCAGTCCGTCCGTTTCCAGGAACTGGATGCGCGCGGCGCGCCGGCGGGCGAGTACAGGGAGACCCGCGAAGTCATCTTTTCCCCTTCCGGAGAACGAACCGAGCAGATGGTGGGGCAGGCGGTGAACAGCCTTAAGAACCTGTTGATGACGCCTGAGGATTTCGCCGATATCCGCAGTATTCAGCCATTCGTTCTCACGTCCGATCAGTTGTGGAATTACGATGCCGATTACAAAGGCGAAGAGCAGGTGGACAAGGTGGATTGCTGGGTGCTGCGAATCCGGCCGAAGCATGTTTTATCCGGGCAGCGGCTGTTCGATGGAATGCTGTGGGTGCGCCAGGACGATTTTTCTGTCATGCGGAGCGAAGGTCAGGCAGTCCCACAGATTATTACTTCGAAGCAGGAGAACCTGTTTCCGCGCTTTGCAACCGTGAGAAAGCTGGTGAACGGATTCTGGTTCCCCTCCGTCACTTCAGCGGACGATACGCTTTATTTCCGGAGCGCCGCGATCCGCGAGAAGCTCACGATTCGCTACACAGAGTACAAGCGATTCGGATCGGAAACGAAGGTCATTTTCGAGGACTCGCCGCCGAAGTGAACGAGGGTTGAACCTGTTTACTTGAACGGTTCGTCGGCGGAAGGTCCGTATAGCCCCGGAACCGGAAGCTTCAGCAGCCGCAGATAGACTCCAAGTTGAGCGCGGTGATGAACGAGGTGGTTCAGAAACATGGTTCTGTAGAGCAGCATTTTCGGGGCATCGACAATCACGCGATCTCCGAACAGTAGACGCCAGTGTTTCCTGAGATCCTCATCGGAAGCTGAGGCAAGCTGACCGCGCGCTTCAGCCGCGGTGCGTGCAAGTTCGGAGAGCAGATGCGCTGTGGACTCGAAGACGAAGTCCGGCCATTTCTCCGTGGCCATGTTGAGTTCAGTTTTGGTCAGGATCGAAGTACAGAACTGGGGCAGACGGGCCACGTGCAGCGCGAGGCGCCCGATCGCCATGGACTTTTCATCGGGCTTCCACTGCGGATCGTTCTCGGGGATGCGTTCGAGCGTTCGTCTTGTGTTTTCGATCTCGACGTCGTAATCAAGCAACAGGATTTCCGATATGGTCATTCGCATTTCAGAATAGAACAGTGTGACCGGCTTGTGCTAAAAATCATTATGCGCAAATTGTGCTTTAGTCTCCTGCTGGCGGTGACCTCGGCAACCGCTCAGCGCGATGCGGCGATCAAGGCGGATCTGGCCGGTCAGATCGAGGGCATGAAGAAGCAGGCGCAGGTGATGGTGGACACGGTCTTCAGCTTCGGAGAACTGGGATTTCAGGAGTTCGAGACGTCGAAGTACCTAACCACCATGCTCGAAAAAGAGGGGTTCCGGGTGGAGCGCGGGGTTGCCGGGATTCCAACGGCGTTCGTGGCCACATGGGGTGAGGGCAAGCCGGTGATCGCTCTCGGTTCGGACATCGACGACATCCCGCAGGCCTCGCAGAAACCGGGCGTGGCCTATCACGCTCCGATGATCGACGGAGCGCCCGGGCATGGAGAGGGACACAATTCAGGCATGCCGCTCAACATCATCGCCGCGCTTGCGGTTAAGAAGGTGATGGAGCGCGAGCATCTGAAAGGCACGATTAAGATCTGGCCGGGCGTGGCCGAGGAAGAACTGGGCAGCAAGGCGTATTTCGTGAAGGCCGGGGTGTTCAAAGACGTCGATATCTGTCTATTTGCCCATGTCGCGAACAATCTTGGCGTCTCATATGGACCGAGCGCGCAAAGTGGTCTCGTGTCGCTCGAATATATGTTCGACGGGGAGAGCGCGCATGCCGCCGGTGCTCCGTGGCGCGGGCGAAGCGCTTTGGACGCGGTGGAACTGATGGATGTCGGATGGAATTTCCGGCGCGAACATCTCAGGCTGGCAACGCGGGTTCACTATGTGATCACGAATGGCGGAGATCAGCCGAATGTGGTTCCTCCGAACGCGTCGGTCTGGTATTACTACCGCGAAATGGACTATGAACACATCATGAACTTGTGGCGCATTGGCGACAATATGGCTAAGGCGGCAGCCATGATGACGGACACGACGTGGACGTCGCGCATGCTCGGCACGGCGTGGCCGGGGTACTTCAGCAAACCGATTGCGGAGGCGATGGACGCGAATATTCGTAAGGTTGGGCTGCCTGAGTGGTCGGCGGAAGATCAGATGCTTGCGAAAGCGCTGCAAAAGGAGCTCAAGGTTCCGGTGAACGGGCTGGCGACGAAAATTCCGCCGATGCGGGTGCCGGCAGCGGCGCGGGCGGAAGACGATGGCGAAGGCATGGGTCCCGCGCAGCCGACGGGCGGCGGTTCGGACGACATTGGCGACGTTTCATGGAATGTGCCGACCGTTACGCTTCGGTATCCGTCAAATATACCCGGAGGGCCGGGCCACAACTGGGCGAACGGTATTTCGATGGCCACTCCGATCGCGCACAAGGGAGTTATAGCCGGGGCGAAGGTGCAGGCTATGACCATGCTCGATATCCTGCTGCATCCGGAACTGGTGGACCAGGCCTGGGATTACTTCAGGAACGTTCAGACGAAGACTGTGAAGTACCAGAGCTTCATCCGGCCTGACGATAAGCCGGCTGTATGGCTGAATAAGAAGATTATGGATGAGTACAGGCCGCGTATGAAGGCGCTATATTACGATCCTTCGAAGTACGATACGTATCTGGAACAGCTTGGGATTAAATATCCCACGGTTCGGTAAAAGCGTGCGTTATTGAACGGCGATTGTGACGGGCGGAGAAACGCGGTTGCCGGTTCGGACCGTGACTGTAGCTGTGGATTGCGCGCCGAGTCCGTCGGGCACGCGGCAGTTGATCTGGTCCAGGCCGACAAAGGTGGGCGCGGCTCCGGCAAAGGTGACCGGACAGCTCATGCCACCCACCGATACGGTGGGCTGCAGTGCAGCGTAGTCGAGGCGGGCTGAAGGCTGCGTCATTCCGAGGCCCGTCAGGTACAGTTCCAGGAACTCGCCCGCATGGACCGGGTTTGAAGCCGACACGACGCGCCCATTCGTGGCGTTCACGGCGGCCGCAGCACCGGTACCTGTCTGGTCGAGAGTGAAGACGGCTGGAAACGCAGGTTCAATCAATACGTTCAGGGTCTGGGAACCACCGACATTCTGGACCGTGAGTTTGCCTAAACCGGTAGCGGCATCGGCCGGCATCACCGCATTGATCTGTCCTGAGGAGCTGTACAAAACTGTTAGCGGACTACCGTTGAAGGTAACGGCGGACTGGTCGAGGCCGCTGCCGTAGATGGCGACGAGCATGCGGGGTGCAACAACCAAAGGCGAAATCTGGCTCGCGGCGGGAATGACCGCGTTCACGACGGGTCCGGGCTTGACGATCAGAGCCTGCGCTCCGCCGGGCGTGACGTTGACAGTTTGGTTGAAACTTTGGCTTCCGGCGTTCACGGTGATGTTCACCGGGCCAGCGGCGAGCAGGTCCGTATAAGCGATTTCGCTGTTGGACATGTTCAGGGTCTTGCCGGCGTTGACGGAGGAAGGCAGAATGGTTCCGTTCGATGCGGTCCGCGCGCGCACCATTATGCCGCCGCCGTTCTTCAGAAACGAATTCTCCTCTGCCGCCTGCCCGATGGTCTGCCATTCGGGAGTTCCGGTCAGGAACGAAACGACGATCCGGATGTTGTCGTCAGTGGCCGCGTTGACTCTCGCAATGCCTTTCGAGTTCGAAGGACAAAGGCCGACCTGAGTGATCAGGCCCGGCGTGTTGACGTGACAGAGCGGCAAAACGCGTGTGCGCCCGGGCGCGTAAAACCGCAGCGATGCACTGCTAAGGGGCACGAGGCCGTCATCGAAGCCCGGGGTGGTGGCGATGCCCGTACCTCCGGTGCCCGCAAGGGCGATGGATTCGAGGCCGCGCAGATCGTCGCGGTTCTGATTCCACGTGTTGAGATCGATCAGGAAGTGGCTGCCGCTCGAAAGTTCATCGGCCTGGACGCTGGTGCCCAACGCCAAAGCGCCTACCGGGCTGCCGAAGTTTGGGGTCGCGATGAAAACCACCTTGCCGATGGGAACGGTCGCCGGCGGATTGAAGACGCCCTGCGCCTCCTGTTTGCCGCTGATGTAGCTGCGCACAATCAGGCCGCCCATGCTGTATCCAACAACGTCCACGGAAGTAACGGGCTGCCCGTCGTCATAGGTCAGACCCTGAAGAAAGGCGCCGAATGCCGCGCCTAACTTTTCGATGGATGGGCTGTTTGGGAAATTGCAGTTATTGAAGAACAGACTGGCGCGGTTGTTTGCAGCGAGAATCTGATCTGCGATGCCGAAAGCCTTCTGAAAAGACGCAGTGCTGCAGTCGGTTTCGAAACCGTTCAGGAAAATGACGGGCGGATTGCCGGTGTGCGGGATGGCCCTGGGATTTGTAACCGATTGAGCCTGAATGAGAACGGGGAACAGGAGAGCAGCGACGCAGCTTTTCACAGCCGTGTCGATGCATGATTGAGGCCAAAGGCGGGACACGCCATTAAGACGCGTCCCGCGACAGTGAAACTACACTACTTTGACGAAGATGATGGCGAACGTGTAGAGCGCCAGAGATTCGATCAGAACCAGACCCAGAATGAGTGCGAAACGGATGGCAGCGGCTGCGCCGGGATTGCGCGCCATGCCTTCGGCGGCACCTGCGACAGCTTTACCCTGGCCGAGCGCGCAAAGGCCGGAGGCGATCGCCATCGAGAAACCTGCGGTTACGGGAACCCACGGGTTACCGCCGCCGGACGTGCCGGTGGTTGTGCCCTGGGCGAACATGGGAATCGCGATGAACATCATCGCGAGAGTGAGAAAGAACAGCTTCGTTTTCATAGTTGTTACTCCTTCGTTAAGAATCGCCGTCCGGAGGTGGTTGCGTTCCTCGCCTGGGGGCGGGAGGCCTCACGCGGACAACGGCATTATGCCAGTTAAAAAATCTAGTGCTCTTCGGCAACCGCGCCCGCCACATACATCATGGTCAGCAGCACGAAAATGTAAGCCTGCAGGACGGAGACGAATACGTGCAGCCCCATGAAGATGGCCGGCCCGACAAGATAAGTGAGGCTCAGGAACACCAGCGTCACCTGCTCACCCGCATACATGTTGGCGAATAAACGGATGGTGAGCGAAAGAGGGCGGGCGAGGTGGCTGATCACTTCGATCGGGATCATCAGGGGCGCCATCACGGGAATGGGGCCAAGGAAATGCTTGCCGTACTTCAGGGGTCCGTTCTTCCTGAGACCCACAATGTTGTAGTACAGGAATGCGATGAGGGCGCAGCCGGCCGGCACGTACACGGCCTGAGTCGGGCTCATAAACTGCGGAACGATTCCGATCAGGTTCGCCAGCAGAAGAAAGATGAAAAGCGTCTCGAACAGGACCACATGATGGCGGCCTTCATGATGCCCGATCTGATCTTCCGACTGTTCCAGCACAAAGCCGTGAATCAGTTCAAAGAGGTGCTGCAGTTTGCCGGGCTTATCGACGGAAAGGCGCGCACGCAGCACAAGAAACAGGACAATCATGATCGCGGCAACTACCAGTTGCATGACGATGAAATCGGCCCACGGTTCTTTGGGATCGGTCGCGGTGAGGTGGAAAAGAGCCAGCAACCAGTTGCCGAAACCTGCCAGGTATTTGTTGAAAATCTGCGTCAGCCACGCTTCATGAGTGATCATTTTGGAAAGTTCAGGGTCACCAGTTCGTACACGATTTCGAGCATGACGGCGGCCGGACACACGAGGAACCCGAGGAACGCAGCAGCCAAGTCAAACCCGGAATATCTGAGTATAACAAAGGCCCCTAAGATCAATCCTGTGAACTGGATGAAGATCCACGTTCCGGTGCCGGCGCCGGGGTGTTCCTGGGTGGGCGCAACACGTGCCAGACGGTTCACGGCGCGTTCTACGATGCGGAAGTTGGCGTATGCACAAAGCGCCCCGACGAGGAAGCCGGTGGCGGAATTCAGTCCACGCCACTGACCGGCGACAAGGGTACCAGCGGCAGCGAGCGCAAGTATCCAGCGGGGCAGCCTTGCAATGGCGCTCTCAAAGGACGCGGCGTCCACAGCTATTTATCCTTGTCGAGTTCGCGCAGCAGCGAGATGAAGCCCGAGACGGTTCCGAGAGCCATGAAGACGTAACGAAGCCAGCCGGTGTGGAACAGCAGGTCGAGGCCGTAGCCCATGCCATAGCCAACAAAGGTGGATATTGGCAACAGCAGCGCGAGCGTTGTGTATTTGCCGATTCCGCCGCCCGAAGACGTGTCCATCTATGGCGTCTGCATCCAACCTGATCTTATATCAGTTGGCCGCGACGCCGATGCGCGCGAACTGGTGTATGCTCGTGGAGAAATCATGCCGCGTTTACTCTTACCGCTAACAGGAATCGCGATCTGTGTGGCAATGTCTGCCGGACTGCTGGCTCAACAGGGCGCACAACCTGGGGCACAGCAGGCCGGGCCCAAACCGCAGGATACGGAAGTTTGGGAGCCGGCGCCGAAAGTGGTGACTCCGGGCGCGACCAACGCCGCGCCGCCATCGGACGCAATTGTGCTGTTCGACGGGCGCAATCTCGACGAGTGGGTATCGAGCCAGGATAAGTCGCCGGCCAAATGGATGGTTGCCGATGGCGTGATGACGGTGAACAAGACGAAGGGCGTCGGGAACATCGAGACGAAACGCAGCTTCAGGAACTACCAGTTACATATCGAGTGGAAGATCCCGGAGAACATCACGGGGACCGATCAGGCGAGAGGAAACAGCGGCGTCTTTCTCGCGTCCACAGGCCCGGGCGACGCTGGTTACGAGCTGCAGATTCTGGACTCGTATAACAACAAGACGTACGTGAACGGGCAGGCGGGCAGCATATATAAACAGAGCATTCCACTCGCGAACGCGAACCGAAAGCCCGGCGAGTGGCAAACATATGACGTGATCTGGACCGCACCGACGTTTAACGGCGACGGATCGGTGAAGACTCCGGCTTACGTTACGGTCTTGTTCAATGGAGTGCTGGTTGACAACCATTTTGAGCTAAAGGGCGAAACGCTTTATATCGGAAAGCCGGTGTATAAGAAATACGACAGCGCGCCGATTAAGCTGCAGGCCCATGGAGACCGCAGCGAGCCCGTCAGCTTCAGAAATATCTGGATTCGGGAACTGAACTAAGACTTACGCCTGCTTCGGTCAGGCTTCGCTCGCGACGCCGCCGAGGCCCATACGGAACGGATTATTTTCGTCGAGCTTTCCGCGAATGACCTTGTCGAGCTCGAGGAATTCGTGAATCCCCGGTTCCTGTGACTTGTACATGTCCCCGGGCGGACCGAAGAATGCGACTCGTCCTTTGTCGAGGAAGACGACCGTGTCAGCTACGCGGTGAAGCAGATCGAGATCGTGGGTGACCACGACCGACGTCAGCTTTAGTTCCTTCTTGAGGCGCAACATGAGTTCGGTCAGGTGGTCGCTCATGATGGGATCGACCATGGTGGTCGGCTCGTCATAGAGGATGCACTGCGGCTGAGCGGCGAGCGCGCGGGCGATTGCGATCGCACGGCGGTAGCCGGTAGAAAGATCGGTTGGATAGGCGTCGCGCGCCTCAGAGATCCCGACCATTTTGAGTAAGCCGTCCACAACGTCGTCTTTGTTCTGCGCGTCGTAATCCTGGCGCTGTTCGAGCGAAAAGAGGATGTTTTCGGCGACGGTGAGGGAGTCGAACAGCGCTCCGGACTGGAACACCATGGTGACTTTGCGGCGGACCCGGTTGAGTTCGGCTTCGGTGAAGTTGGTGATGTCTTCGTGAGCCACAATGATTTCGCCCTTGTCGGGCTTGAGAAAACCCATAATGTGGCCGAGGGTGACCGACTTCCCTACCCCGGACCGTCCTATGATCGCGACAGTCTGTCCCGAATCGACGAAAAAATTCGAATCGACTAAAACAGGCTTGTCGAACGTCTTATAAACGTGCCGGAATTCGATGTAGTGCGGGAACTGTTCAGCCATTCCTGTATTTGCGCAGGTCGTCGGGCGTGTTCAGGTTGGCAAATGGCGCCCGGTTCGCCACATGAACGTATCGTAGCTCAAGGGTCCGGAGCGCGTCAGTGACCTTGCGGGTGCCCGCTTCAAGCGCGGCGAGGATTGCGGGGTGGCAGCGGTGGTGGTACACGGCACAGAGGGGTTCCAACTCGCCATCGTGGTGTCTTGGCATAGCGCAATCGCCGCCCGCATTGAACAACGTGTCGAGAAGTGCGGTATCGAGGAGCGGCATGTCGCAGGCGACGATCAGATTGAGCGGGGCGTCTGTCGAACCGAGCGCGGCTTCAATCCCGGCAAGTGGCCCGCAATCGGGAAACCGGTCGGGAATGACCGGCAGCCCGAGGCTGGCGTACTTTGCGGGGTCGCCTACGAGGGAGACGCTATGGCAGAGTTTTTTGATCTCTGAAGCGACGCACAACGCCAGCGGCTGGCCCGCGGAATCGGGGATCAGTGCCTTGTCAGTACCCATGCGGCTGCTCCTTCCGCCGGCCAGAATCCAGCCTGCTCTTCGTTCAGGCATTCGTTCCCTCAGGATGTTACCATTGGTTTTACACCGGTCGTATTTGCAGCTGTTTTTGCGTGGGTCCTATTTGAGAACCTCCTCCATTCTCGTTTTGTGCGTACCGGTTTTTATGATGGCCCAAACACGGGTCAGCACAATTGTTCGCGCGGACGAGAAATCCGGTCATCTGGTGAGGAGTGTCGTCGTGACGCCCCGGCCCGTTTTGGCGCAGGCTGGCGAACCGCGGGAAGAGGCGGCCCCACAAATAGTCAGCTACGACTCCCTTGTGTCGAAGATTGCCGGCGAACAAGGCGTTGAAGAATCGCTGGTGCATTCTGTGATCCGCGCGGAGAGCAACTACAATCCCTATGCGATGTCTCCGAAAGGCGCGCAGGGTTTGATGCAGTTGATCCCATCCACCGCGAAGCGATTCGGCGTGACGAACAGCTTCGACCCGCAGGAAAACATTCGCGGCGGAGTGAAGTATCTTAAGTTTTTGCTCGATTATTATCAGGGCGACTATGCGAAGACCGTCGCCGCGTACAATGCGGGCGAGAAGGCGGTTGACAAGTACAACGGCGTCCCGCCCTATGCCGAGACGCAGAATTATGTCGTACAGGTAGCCAGAAATCTGAAGACGGCGCGGAAGAAGCGCGCGGCGCAACCTGCCGAACCTGTGACCGTGGCGGCCAGCGGGCCTTCGGGCGAAACAAACCAGATGCCGCTCGCGTCTGTAGGAGCGGACGGAAGAATCTATTACCGCCCGCCTCAGAATACGCCGTAAAATTATGCTCATGCGATGGCGATATGCGGCGGCAATCTTCTCTCTCCTGCCCGCAATCGCCGCCGCAAAATCCGGCCTAATTCAGGTAACGGATATCCATTCGTGGTCACACGCGGAATCGACGCGAGTCATTCTGTCAACCACCGGTCCTTTTGAATTTCACTCCGAGCGGGCGTTCAATCCCGACCGCCTTTTCTTCGATGTGGAACGCGCGCGGCCGCTAATTGGCGGACGTCGCTATGCAACTCATCAAATCAACGATTCTTTGGTGCGGCGGGTCCGCATCGCGGAAACCGCGCCGGGCAGAACCAGAATCGTTTTCGATCTGACCGGTCCGGCCACATACAAAGTTCTGAAGCTCGACACGCCCGACCGGATGGTGATTGAGGTTCGGCCCGGCAAGCCGCAATCCCCGGAGTTCGTTGAGACGAGCTTGCGGATCTCCAAAGAAGTTCGGCCGTTCACATATCCGCCATTCACACGAACCGCGCATCGGACTGTGTTGTTGGCATCGGTGCCTCCTCAGATCGACCCTGTGCCGCCGCAGCAGATCTATTTCGAAGAGCCCGTCCTCAAGATCGCTTTGTCGCGGCCTCCCCGGCAGAAGCTGGAAGTGGGGGTAAGTATGACGGTGATGCCGGCGGCAACGCCTCCTGCGGCTGTGCTTCCCTCGCCCCGGACGCCTGCGTTCGAAGGAGTCCCTCGGCCATCGGAGAATGCCGCTCGGTCGATGACGCGCGCGCTTGGACTAAAGGTGAACCGGATCGTGATAGATGCGGGGCACGGCGGACACGATGACGGGACGATCGGGCCCAACGGGGTTCTCGAAAAGGACGTGGTTCTCGATGTGGCGCTGCGCCTTTCAAAACTGGTGCAGACCCGTATGAACGCGGAAGTCGTGTTGACGAGGTCGGACGATACGTTTATCCCTCTGCACGAGCGTACGGTGATTGCGAATGACCGCAAGGCAGACCTGTTTCTTTCAATACACGCCAACTCTTCGCCTTCGCCCGCGGTGTCGGGTACAGAGACGTTCTATCTCAACTTCACGAATTCGGCGAGCGCCATGGATGTGGCGGCGCGAGAAAACGCGGGCGCCGATAAGAGTGTGGGGGAGTTGAAAGACCTGATTCAGTCGATCACGCTAAACGATAAGATTGCCGAGTCAGAGACCTTTGCTCAGAACGTGCAGAGTGCCATCTATTCGCAGGCTGTAAAATCAAACGCCGCGGCTAAGAATCGCGGAGTGAAGCGGGCTCCTTTTGTGGTGCTGATCGGAGCCTCGATGCCTTCCATTCTTGCGGAGATCGGGTTCGTAAGCAATCCGCGCGATGAGGCTAATCTGAACAAGCCGGAATATCGACAGAGGATAGCCGAGGCTTTATTTAAAGGACTGTCGCAGTATTCGCAGTCTCTGAGCCACTTCACCACCGTTTCCGGGCTGAACTGAAAATCGGGTATTCTGAACCCATGTCACAAATGCAGCCCGAACAGGCCCGGTTTCTCCTTGAGACCGTCTACCTGGGATCTCTTAAGAACGAACACAACATTACGAAGACCGTTATCGGCGCGATTCCGCTGGATAAAGGGGATTACCGCCCGGATGCAATATCGAAGTCTGCTGTCGATATGGCCTGGCACATCGTGAGCGCTGAAATGCGGTTTCTCGATGTACCGCCGGCCGGAGGCTTCGATTACACGCCGATGCCCCGCCCTGAAACGGTGAAAACTTCAGCGGATGTGCTCGAGTGGTACGTTCCGAATTTCAACGAGCGAATGGAAAAGCTGACCAAAGTTTCGGACGATCAGCTCGTGAAAGTTGTGGATTTCCGTGGTCTGTTCCAATTGCCGGCCGTGATGTACGTGAACTTCATTCTCCACCACACCGTTCATCACCGCGGACAGTTGTCGATGTATTTACGGCCTATGGGAGCCAAAGTACCGGCAATCTATGGCGAAAGTTACGACTCTGCCGAGGCGCGCAAGGCTGCACACACCTAACTCACGGGTGAGGGCGCACGAACGGGTTTGTTAGCGCGCTCTCAGAGTTGCTACCAGAAGTACCTGTCCAGAACTCTGGGAGGTCCGGAGACGCCCTTGATGACGTTCGTGGTGAAGACGAACTGCATATTCTTCCGCTCCCATCCCGGCGGAGCGTTCTTGACAGCCGTCTCGAGGTAAGCCGGATTTGTCAGGAATTCACCCGCGGCAATGGTGGCATAGCCGGTCAGCCCCGCAGCGACCACCACCATTCTCTCGGTGGTTGGATCGAGCACGCGTGAGATCAGGCCGTAGTCTTCTGTGATGTCGAGCGACAAGGCGTCATAGCTCAGCCAGCGATCTTTCCGGGAAGGATTCTGCCGGTCGCTGATCCAAAACGTCGCCAGGTTTCTTTCGAACCCGAACCGCAAGGGAACCCATCAGCCTTCGTGTCCAGTCGTTGTTGAGGGCGCCGATCAGAATTACCGGGCGGTCCCGGAGATCGGAAAAGCTGGTGGTGCTTTCCCCGAGGACCTGAAAGTCTTTCGCCCTGGCGCTCAGGAGCCCGGCAACCCTTGCCAAAGTTCGGGCATCCGACAATGCGACGTTCTGGCTGCCGAGATAGTACAGTTGCGCGAGTGAAACGGGCATGGCGATGCCCGGCTTGTCGCCTCTTCGCAGCATCACAGACAGTTTATAGTTGGGCGGAGATTCTGCGCCAGTGGTGCGGAACCAGGCTAAACAGTCAGAACCTTGCCGGTCATGTTTTCGAGAATGGACGCCGGAGCTTTCGCGCGGTCTTCCAGACTGTCCCGCGAAACGATTACGGTTTGCTCGAACGCGAGGCGCCCTCCGAGAACCGCGTGCGGCACCACGTCTGTGAACACGAGCCAGGTGGAGCCCGGCGGCAGATCGAACCGATACTTTTTAGTGGCTGCCTGATATGCGGCATTCGCCTTGAGCCAGTCATGAAAATGCAGCATGAAATCGTCATACGGCGAGCGGTCAACCACCGGTATGCCCAGTGCCTGCAAACGCCTTCGGGCGGCACGGGCAGCGTGATGGAGAGACGAATCGGCTTTTGTTGCGAATTTCGCCAGGCCCGCAGCGCCGGCGTACTCAGCGGCAAGAATCTTGAATGGGTCGGAGGTGAGCCATTCGCGGGACTGATCCGGACTCACGTTTGTGAAGCAGCGCAGGATGAGATTGCCGAAGACGGGCCGGGTCGGGAAGGAATCGACGTGCAGCAAATCGTTGCGTTTCGTCAACGGCAACGACCGGCCCCGTTCTTCGATGGACCTGAAGCTCGCATAATCGACTTTCCAGGCAGCCGCGTATTCGGGCAGAATGCGGCTCATGAAAGCCAATGCGCTTTGAGAGTACTCGCGCATTGCCGTTCTAACCTTTTCGGATTCTTCCTTATTTTCAAGGCCTGAAACCGTGTCGAGGTTTGTCTTGTAGGCGATGTTCTTATGGAAGCTGCGGGCATCCTGAGTTACGCCCATCAACGCGGTGCGAACCGCGGCGGATACCTCGAAACCGCCGTCCGGAAAGAAGAGAATGTTGCCTTGCTCAAGCACGGAGCGATGACTTCGTGCATCTTCGGCGCGTACGATATTCAAACGCTCAGTGTAACGCGTCTCTCACTCGCCGATAATGCTGGTCTATAGTAGACATTACTCGTAAATGCTCCAGGCCTATGCGCTTACGGACCCAGGTAAGGTCCGGTCGACCAATCAGGATTCTTTCCGGATCATTCCGCATCTGGGTCTCTATCTGCTTGCGGATGGAATGGGCGGCGCGCGCGGAGGAGAACGGGCGTCGTCGATCGCCGTTGACTCTGTGATCGACATCATGGGCGCTTCGGCGCACCGCGATGCCGCAGCTCTGATCGGAGCCGTGGAAGAAGCAAACAGGCGCGTGCTGGCAGAGGCCTCTCGGGATATAAAGCTCGAAGGGATGGGCACCACGCTGGTTGCGGCGCTGGAGACCACCGAGAACGACATTGCGATTGCGAGCGTCGGGGACAGCAGGGCTTACGTGCTCAACCAGGGCAAGCTCCGGGCGATCACAGAGGATCAAACGTGGGTGCAGGAGGTCGGCCGCCCGCTCGGCCTCGATGAAGACAGCCTCCGCTCACATCCGATGCGGCACGTACTTACCATGGCGGTGGGCGTGGCTGCGGCCGTCAGAATACGCTATTACGCGATTCAGCTCGGACACGGCGACATCGTAATGCTGTCGAGCGATGGGCTGCACGGCGTTGTCGAGAACGAGGAGATCGAACAGATTCTGAACGGTGGCTCTTCGCTCGAACAGACGTGCTCACTGCTGATTGAAGCCGCACACTCTGCCGGAAGCCCGGACAACGTTACGGTCGTGTTGATCCGCAGCGGAGATTGAGGCGGGAGGAGCAGACGGCCTGGCCTGCCCCTCTCATATCGCAACTCAGGCTGCGGCCGAATGTTCCTGGCGGAGCCAGTCGCGCAGTGCATCGCGATGCAGCAGAATGCCTTTCCTCGAATACCGCAAATATCCCTGGCGGCGGAACTGATTCATATAGTGCGTCACGATTTCGCGCGAGGTCCCGACGTACTGCGAAAGCAGTTCATGGGTAAAGGGAATCATCTGCACGGACCCGTCGTCCGTCTGGTGGCCGAGGCGCTCTGAGAAACGGATGAGAGCGCGCGCCAGGCGGCGGGCGATGTTGTCAACGGAAAAGCTTTCGATGCGGCTTCCGAAGTCCATCGAGCGCTGCACGAGCAACTGCAGAAGCGCGATCGCCAGTTTCGGGCGGCGGGTCGCAATGTCTTCAATCTCGTTCGTGGTCCAGGTCATCACCTTGGTGTTCTCAAGCGCGACGGAGATTTCGGTACGCTGCGGCAAGCCAAGAAATGCCGATTCGCCGAAGAATTCGTCCGGCTGATAGATGTCTACGACAACCTGTCGGCCGTCGTCCGCCATGCGGCAAACTTTTACTTTGCCGTCGATCACCAGATAGATGCTGGTGGACGGCTGATCCTGGCTGTAAATCGTCTGGCCTTTTCTATACTCCAGAATTGTGGAGCACGGCAAGTGTGCAAGGGGATCTTCAAGAACCTTCGGTTGCGGCGCTAACATTGGGCTGGGACCCATGAATTTTTTCCTCCAAGTGGAACGGTAATAATTAACACAATCATAGCACCGGCGGGGACATTCGTACCCGGAAAACCGCCGTGCGTATTGTTTCGGACTCTACTCGATTTTCTTTATTGCACGTGCCATTCCATACCGAATTTCGGCTTGCTTACGAGTTCAAAACCTCAAGTTTTCAATCGTTTGTGATCGCGCGTGTCCGTGGGGCACGGATGCCGGATAATCGTAAAACGTGAATCGCGTAATTTTGGCGACCTTCCTGAGCGGCATGATCAGCTATGCGACCGATTATTTACCTCCTGCCGGTCAGCGTTATGCAGTGATCGGTGCTTCAGCCTCTATCCTGCCGGGTGGCAGGGTAACGCAGCCGTACGGGACGCAGTTGCAGACCGGGCCGGGAACTTTCGGTCTTGCGGTGAGTCCGAAAGGGATGGTTGCAACAGCCGACATCGGGTACGAACGTTTCGGTGTCACAGTGATTGAGCGCGTCAAGGACACGTGGCGGGAACAACACTGGTGGGCGCGAACGCCGTTCAGTAAGGTGGCTGAGCAGGCAGAACCGGACTGGAAGAGCGTTTTCTTCGGTATCGCCTTTGAAACTGAGAGATCCGTCTGGGTCGCGGAAGGAAATTCCGGGCGGGTTCGGCTGATTGACACCGGTTCCGGCAATCGCCTGAAGCTGGTCAATCTCGACCAGGGCGCGTGGCACAACAGCTTCACGGGCGATTTGGCATTCGATGCGGGGCGGCATTTGCTGTTCGTGCTTGACCAGGCGAACTTCCGTCTCGCTGTTATCGACACGAAAAAGGGTCAGGTCATCTCATCGGCGCCGGTTGGCCGCATGCCGTTCGCGCTGGCGCTTTCGCCCGACGGGCATACAGCCTATGTAACAAATGCCGGAGTCTTTCGGTACAGAGTGTTGCCGGGGGCGAACAGGGCGGATGCAAAACGCACAGGGTTGCCCTTCCCCGCATTCGGATTTCCCTCGGCCGAAAGCCTGGCGGGTACAAAGGCGTCTACTGAGGCGGGCATGATCGACGTTCCGGCTCTGGGCGATCCTAATGTCCGCGAATCGAATTCGGTCTGCGTAATCGACCTCCGGGATGCTGCGAAACCGGTTGTGACTGACTGGATCAGGACTGGCAGACCCTTCGACGTAAAGACCGCCGGCGGGAGCGCACCCTCAGGCGTCGTTGCGACAGCCGACACGGTATTCGTGTCCAATGCCCATGACGATTCGATCACCGTGATCGACGCGGCCACACACAAGGTCAAAAGCGAACTCCAGTTGCGCATTCCCGGACTCGAGCAGTTTCGGGGAATCATGCCCTCCGGACTGGCGTTCGATCCATTGACCGGGTGGCTGCTGGTGGCCGAGGCAGGCATCAACGCGGTAGGTGCGATCGACGTAAGGGGCAATTCTCTGGTGGGGCACATTCCAGCGGGGTGGCTGCCCACCCGCGTGGCCATTTCCGGTGACCGCGTGTTTGTAGCGAATGCGCACGGCCGGGGAACGGGCCCGAACCTGCGGCGGCCGCTACTCGAATTGGGCGAGCCGTCGTTTCTGCACCACGGGTCGGTTTCCACGTTCATCGTTCCGGACCGCGCCGATTTCACGAAACTGACCGCGACTGTGTACGCGGCTAACGGCCTGGTACCGCGCACGGCGGGGACAGAGGTCGTGCCAGCGGGCATCAAACACGTCGTGCTCATCGTTAAAGAAAACCGGACGTTCGATGAAGTGTTCGGTGACATCACGCAAGCTCCGCAGGGCCAGGCCGGCAATACCCGCGTGCTCGGCGTTCCGGCGATGGCGCGATTCGGGATGCACGGCTCGGCGGACGGCAAACGTCAGCAATTCAGCCTGAAGAACATCGCAATTACGCCGAATCACCATGCGCTCGCCGAGCAGTGGTCGTTCAGCGACAATTTTTACGCGGATGGAGACGTCAGTGTTGACGGACATCACTGGCTCGTGGGCGCATACCCCGATCCGATGACCGAAAGCGGACTTCTCGCGGCCTACGGCGGTCAGCGGCAGTTTGCGCTGGAGGATGGTTCGCCGGGCCGTCTCCTGTTTGCGGGCACCAGCGCCTCTGCCCATCCGGAAGAACAGCCGGAGGCGGGAACGCTCTGGCACCATTTGGAACGTAATGGCATCACATTCCGGAACTTCGGAGAGGGGTTTGAACTGGCGGGGATTGTGGAAGACAAAGACGAGGAACCGACCGGGTCACGTTACCTGACGAATGTCCCTATGCCCGACCCGCTGTTCCGGAATACTTCACGTAATTATCCGGGGTTTAACATGAACATCCCGGACCAGTTCCGCGCCGACCGGTTCATTGCTGAGATGGATGAGCGGTACGTCAAAGGGAACGAGCCGCTGCCGCAGTTCATCTACATCCACCTGCCGAATGACCATATGACCGCCGAGCGGCCGGCCGATGGGTATCCTTATCAGGCCTCATTCGTGGCCGACAACGATCTGGCGCTTGGGCGAATTATGGAGTATCTGTCGCACAGCCGATGGTGGCCTGAGATGTCTGTATTCATTACGGAAGACGATGCGCAGGGCGGACTCGATCACATCGACTCGCACCGTACGCTGTTGCTCGCGGCGGGACCCTACGTTCGCAAAGCATATGTAAGCCATACGAATTCCAGCTTTCCGGGGCTTCTCAAGACCATATTCCAGTTGCTGCGCATGCCGCCCCTGAACCTGATGGACGCAACGGCCGCCAGCCTCGACGATATGTTCAGCGAAACTCCGGATCTGGCTGCATATGAAACGATTGCACCCGATCCGAGAGTTTTCGACCGCTCCCGTGTACGCACCGGGAACGCACCTGAGGTCGTAATGGATCAACCGGTGAAGCAGGATCGCTGAATCGGTAGTAAGCTTGCGATGAGGGACGGACACAATTGAAGCCATTGGGCATTTTTGCTTTAACGATTCTTTCGCTGGCAGGATGCAGCAAGACAGCCACGGCACCCGCCACCGGGCCGGCGGCGACCGTGGTGCTGAAAGACGGTTCCACCTTTGCGGGGAACGTGACGAAGAGCGACACGTCCGCTATTACCGTGCAGTCGGCGAGCGGCGAATCGCGAACGTACCCGATGACTCAGGTTGCCTCCGTCCAATACGGTTCTCAGTCAGCGCCCCTCGCGTCACAACAGCAGTCGCAGCAACCAGCGCCGGCGCAGCCGCAACCGTTTGAACAGCCCGGGCCGTATGAGGCGGCTCCGTCCGGCGCCGTGAACCGCGCGCCCATGCCTGCGCCCCGGCCTGTCGCGGAGTTCCGGACAATTCCGGCGGGAACGACCCTCGCCGTGCGAAATAACGAAGCCATTCAATCCGATTCCGCGGCGACGGGCCGGACCTACTCCGCGGTAGTGGCGCGGGACGTTGTCGACTCAGAAGGCCGGGTGGCGATCCCACACGGTTCGAATGCTACGCTCGTCGTCCGCGCGGTGTCCGATCAGGGAAGAGTAGAAGGGCGTTCCGAACTGGTGCTCGACGTCGCTTCGGTTGCGATTGGCGGCCGGAACTACCGCCTCGAAACCAACGACATTGTTGAGCGCGGAACCGAGGGAGTTGGCAAGAATAAGCGGACGGGAGAATTCATCGGAGGCGGCACGGCTCTCGGAGGAATTATCGGGGCCATCGCCGGCGGCGGTAAAGGGGCGGCCATCGGGGCACTCTCGGGAGCGGCCGCCGGAACTGCGACGCAAACGCTCACCCGCGGCAAAGCCGTTCACGTACCGTCTGAGACTGTGCTGAGCTTCCGTCTCGAAGCGCCTGTGCGTATCCGCGAACTGCGGTAAGACTAGGCTTTTCGCGACTTGAAATTCAGCGACGCGGAGTTCATGCAGTACCGCAGACCGGTGGGCTTCGGCCCGTCGTCGAATACATGCCCAAGATGTCCGTCGCAGCGGGAGCAGGTCACTTCGGTGCGGGACATGCCGAAAGTGGAATCTGTCGTGTTCCTGACGTTCTCTTTGGCGAGCGGCTGGTAGAAACTCGGCCAGCCGGTGCCCGATTCGAACTTCGTCTTCGAATCGAACAACGGAGTATCGCAGCAGACGCAGTAGTAGAGGCCGTCGTCATGCAGATTCCAGTACTTCCCGGTGAATGCGCGCTCTGTGCCGGCCTTGCGGGACACCTGGAACTGCTCCTGGGTTAGTTGCTTACGCCATTCGTCATCGGATTTAACAACCTTCTCCACGTCAGACACTCCAGTCTTGTTACCGGCCGCGTCGAACTGAGCGATGCGAACCGTTTTCGCCGTTCGGCCATTCTCCGCAGCGGCCATGGACAGACAGCTCCCCGCAAACGTGAGGTACAAAAACTTCCGTCGATCAGGGTTCATGTTGGATTTCATCGCATTGCTCCTAAGGCTTGTAGAGATCCGGATACGTCCGTTTGAAATTGTTCAGCAGCGGAATGTCTACGCCCGCGATATACGGCTGGTTCGGGTTGTTGTCCAGGTAGTGCTGGTGATAGGCTTCGGCTGGGAAGAAACCCTTCAGCGGAGTCACCTCCGTAACCACCGGGCGGCTGAATACATGCGCCTGATTCAGTTCGGAGATATACGCTTCGGCAACCTTCTTCTGATCTTCGTCCGCGAAAAAAATGGCGGAGCGATATTGCGGGCCCACGTCATTGTGCTGACGGTTCAGCGTGGTCGGGTCGTGCGCGGCGGAAAAGAAGACCTTCAGCAATTGCCCGTAGCTCACTTTGGCCGGATCGTAGGTAACCTTGACCGATTCGGCGTGACCCGTGTTGCCTTCGCTGACCATTTCGTAGTGGGCCGTCTTCTGAACGCCACCCGCATAACCGACTTCGGTATCGATGACGCCCTTCACGTGTTCGAAGACACCCTGAGTTCCCCAGAAACAGCCGCCCGCGAGCACAATGGTCGCCTTCTTCGGCGGCGGAGCGGTGGTGGCCACATTGGGAGCATCGGGGAAGGTGGCGGCCATCAATGCAGCCGCGACAAGGGGCAGAGCCAGTGCAAAACGAAAACGTCCGATTACAGGCATGGCTTTAAAATTCCGCATCACTATACTTATGATACGCTCCCGCGCGCGAAAAAGATTCGGCGTCAACCCGCTTTTGTGCGGCCGCCGGCAGTTGCGGGAGCGGCTTCAGATTTTACCGGCTTCCGATCGGACCCTGCCTGGAAGCGGCGAAGCTGGTCCGTCACGCAAACCAGGAACATTGGCTGCTTCGCGTTCTTCAGAACGTCGATGATGCGCCCCGGCTCGTCTTCGAGATAGATGTTCTTGCCATCGGTAATCAGGTGAATGTCGCTGTCGCCCGCGAGCGCGTCGCCGAGGCGCTTGCCCATTTCTTTCTGCAGGAACCGAAGTACGCGGCGAATCTTCTGCAGCGAAAAGCCTTTCCGCCGCAGTTCCGCGATGACCGAAACTTCCACCACTTCCTGCGGGAGGTAAACCCGCCGGTGGCCCTCCTGCCGGGGCGATACCACGCTGCGCTCATCCCACCACTGGAGTTGCCTCAGGCTCACGCCTGCAATGCGCGCTACATCGCCGCTGGTGTAGCGATCCTGTTCCGGAGTGACGACGGGTTGTTCCTTTTTTGTTTTGAACATTTCGCAGTGCCTCTGTGTTGCTCGCCGAGCACTCTGAATTCTACCAGATTTCAACGTCCTTAAATTCCCTAACTCATTGACCGTGTTAACATAAGTGTTCAATCCCATCCAGAGGTTTTCGTGCCCGGTAATCTTACACGCAAAGAGTTGAAGCAGGATAATGTTGCGCTTAACGTCGAGAAAACGTTCGATTTCGTCAATCTGCACAAGAAAGGCGCTGTACGGATAGCGGGCGCGGTCCTGGCTCTGGTCCTGATCGTTGCGGCAGTCATCTACTATCGGAGTTCGCAACAGGACGTTCGCGAGCAGATGCTCGGCGATGCGATCACTCTGCAGAGCGCACCTGTAGGCGCCGCCCAGCCGAACGGTGCTCCCAGTTTCCCGTCCGAAGCCGCGAAACAGAGCGCGGTCACGAAGGCATACGAAAAGCTTTTGTCCGAACACAGCGGTTCACCCGAGGCCTATGTCGCTGAGTACTCGCTGGCGGCGATGAACATCCAGGCCGGCAAACTGGACGATGCTCGCAAGCAATATCAGGACGTGGTGGACCACGCGAATGCGAACTATTCTTCGCTTGCGAAGCTGGCGCTCGCGCAACTCGATTTCGCGGGCAATCGCACCGCGGACGCGCAGTCTCTCCTCAAAGACCTGCAGGACCATCCGACCGATCTGGTGTCCAAAAATCAGGCGACGTACGTTCTTGCGCGAGGGCTGATGCCGACGAATCCGGCGGAATCCCGCAAGCTGCTGATGCAACTCGCAGGCTCTCAGTCAGAGATCAGTTCTGTTGCGGTGAGCGCGATGAACGATCTGCCAGCTAAATAGTTCACGTCCTGTGCTGGAATTCCTGCGGTTTCCCGCCGGATCGTCCCGAGGCCGGCGCTATCCGGAACCCGGCCATGGGTATCGCAGCCCGTTCCAGCGCGATCGCGACAGGATTATCCATTCGCGCGCGTTCCGCCGACTTGAGCATAAGACGCAGGTCTTCGCGCCCGTCCTGTCAGATCACTTCCGCAATCGCCTGACTCATACGATCGAAGTCGCCCAGATTGCCCGAACGGTTGCCGGCGTCCTCCGCATAGATGAAGATCTGACCGAGGCGCTCGCGCTGGTTCACGATGTCGGGCATCCGCCCTTTGCCCATGCGGGCGAAGAAGCTCTGAACATCATGATGCGCGGATTCGGCGAGACGTTCGATCACAACATCCAGTCTCTGCGCACGGTCGATTCGCTGGAGCGCAGTTACCCTCGTTTTCCCGGTTTGAACCTCAGCTTCGAGGTGCGCGAAGGCATCGTGAAACACTCTCGCGATTTCGCGCCCGGCGAATTCCCGGCCCTCGATAAATTCCTGCCGGGTTTACGGCCGCCACTTGAAGCCCAGTTGATCGATCTCGCCGACGAGATCGCGTACAACACAGCCGATCTGGACGATGCCTTCGAAGCAGGGCTGTTGGGGCCGGAACGTATTGCCGACGATGTGCCCGCCTACGCCGAAATACTCGAGACCGTGGAGACTCAGTTTCCTGGCGCTTCGGATCGCGAACGCTTTCTCGAATCGGTCCGGCAACTGGTTGACGAACTTGTCTCGGGCCTGATTGAAGGCACGGTTGCGACGGCGCGCAAGGCAGGAATTGCGGACGTGGAAGGCGTCCGTAACCATCCCTCCCGCATCGCGCAGTTTAGCGATAAAACCCGAGTCACGAGCGCCTGCCTTAAGAAGTTTCTGTATCTGAACGTGTATGCATCGCCCGATCTGGAGTCCGACCGCCGCGAATCGATGGCGCGGCTCTCACGCATGTTCGAGTTCCTGCTTGCGCATCCCGATAACGTGCCTGGAGATCCGGAAGACAACCCGCTGCACCGCCGGATCTGCGACTACATCGCAGGCATGACGGACCGCTATTTCCTTCAGGTGTACGGCGCCTTATTCGAATAAGACGAGGTACCTAAACGAGAATCGCCTGTCCAAGGTGGAACGAAGCATGATTGGTCCGGCTCATAAGTACGGCGAGGCGGTTTCGCAGCGGGTCTTTCCGATAATCCTCATCAGACATCGCATTATGCCGCTGCAGCCACTCTTCCGATGACAGGCGTTCAAACGCGGCGAGCAGACGGTCATGCACCTCAGCCCAGTAAGTTTTCAACTCAGCCCCTGAAGGGAACGGCACGGCCGGGCTGTCGGGATTCGACAAGAACAAAGCATCCAGTTCCGGATGCAAACGTTCGCCAAGCCCAAGCAGAGGAAACATTCCGTCATGAACGGCAATCAGGTGTCCCATCAGGTAAATGAGCCGGTTTTTCCCGGGCGCAATCGGGGTTGTGAGATCTGCCTCGCTGAGACCCTGGAACTTCTTCTGTGCCCGACCGATTACCTGTTTCCACGAATGAATCGCCGTCTGCACGGCAAGATCTTTGCTCACACATTCCTGATGAACCTCTGAGCGGAAACGACTCGTTTATTCCTGCATCTGAAAGCTGATCTTCGAGCCGTCAACGCCGCCAAAATACAAGCGTTGCGTCGCCTTCACGAAGTCTGTTTTCAAAGCCTTCGGAATGTCCATGAATTTCTGCGGGTTTCTGTCCGTCAATGGAAACCAGGAACTCTGCACCTGCACCATGATCCGATGTCCCGCCCGGAACGTGTGCGCAACATCGGGCAATGCGAACGTGATCCTGTCCGGCTTGCCCGGCTCAAATGCCACGGGCTTCTCAAAGCTCTTCCGGAACTTGCCCCGGAACGGCTCGCCGCGAACGAGCTGCTGATACCCGCCCATCTGCGACACCGCTGCCGCTGCTGCCGGACCGGCGGGCGCCGCGGAAGGAACCGCGTTGTAGTCGGGAGCATCGTTCGGGTATACGTCGATTACCTTCACGTCGAAATCCGAATCCGTGCCCGTTGTTGAGACCTTGAGATCCACATGGATTGGCCCGTAGACGGTTACGTCATGGTCCAGAACTTCGGACTTGTACACCAGAACATCGGTGCGGGTGGAAGCGAAGCGCTGGTCTTCAGTCATATAGGTATTCAGCACGCGCGTGTTCAGCGATCCCACATAAGGCACCGGTTTGGCGGGATCGGAAATGTATTCATCGAAGCCGGGCTGTGCGCCCGCCTGAAGCGACAGTCTTCCCTGCCCGTCCAGAAACAACGAAGAGATCTTCGCTTCCGCCGGGGGCCAGCTATCGAACTTGCGCCACTGGTTCAGACCCGTCTGAAAGACGTAAGCCTTCGGAAATTTACCTTCCCCGCGGCCCTTGAGGTGATATAGAAAGAACGGCAATTCGATCCGCTCGCGGTAGTAGGCGGCCGTTTTAGAGCCGAAGTTCACGTTGCCGAGACGATCGCCGTCACCTCGCGAGAATCCGCCGTGATTCCACGGGCCCATCACCAGCATGTCTACCGATGGCGGATGATTTTGCTCCATGAACGCGTGCTGCCTGAGCAGGCCCTGCGGGTCTTCGGTGTCATACCAGCCGCCCACCAGCATCACAGCAGGCTTGATGTTCTTCAGGTATTTCCAGATCGCTCTCGATTGCCACACTTCGTCATAGGTCGTGTGGTCCACGTTCAGGTTCCACAGCGGTTGAGTGTGCTTGAAGTACTTCTCGTCGGCGTTGGCGAGCGAGCCGAGCTGCAGATAGAAATCGTAACCGTCGGGCGTGCCGAACTGGAAGGGGAGCGCAGGCTGAGGCAGTTCCGGCTCTTCCCCGTCGCGGCCCCGGAAACCCATGTAGAAGTTGAAGCGATGGGCGAGCATGAAGGCGCCGTTGTGATACGAGTCGTCGCCCATGTAGTAGTCCGTCACCGGGGCCTGCGGCGCGACAGCCACCAGCGCAGGATGCGCATCGATCATGCCGGCGGTTGCGTAAAAGCCTGGCTGCGAAATGCCATACATGCCGACCTTTGCGGTATTTCCCGGAACATGTTTTACCATCCAATCGATGGTGTCCCACGTATCTGTGGTCTCATCGGTGTCTTTAGGCCCCTTGAGATCCGGCTTATGGGGGCGGATTACAACGTAGTCGCCCTCGCTCATATATCGCCCGCGAATGTCCTGATAGACGAAAATGAATTTCTCGCGGGCGAACAGATCGGAGGGGCCAAGATTCGCCCGGTACACTCAATTCCGTAAGGCGCAACGCTATACCCGGTGCGCTGCATCATCATTGGATAGGTCTTCTCATCGGAAAAGACGTCCTTAGGGATGTAGACGGACGTGAACAACTTTACGCCGTCGCGCATCGGAATGCGGTACTCAAATTTCGTATAGTTTTCGCGGACGAAGTCACGCCCGATAGCGGCCGGTGCCCCGGCTGCCGCCAGCGGGTTTGCACCGGCTGCACCCCCGCCGCGGCCCTGCGCCGATCCGGTGCCACATACAAGTAGAAAGGCTGTGATGATTCCGGTGAGGCGCTTCATTTTGTGGAATCGGACCATCATAGCGCCCCAATGGGCTATTCTGTATCAATTATGAAAAAGCTGCTGCTGGCCCTGACCGGGTCTCTTTACCTGTTCGCGCAGGAAAAGGTAGACCAGATCAACGATGCGAAGATGCGGAGCGAGGAACTGGAACACACGCAAATCCTGCACACGCTTCACATGCTGACGGACCGCTACGGACCGCGCGTCACGGGCACACCCAATCATGAGCAGGCCGCGAAATGGGCTGTTACACCAAATGACTCAGTGGGGGCTCAAAAACGCGCACCTGGAATCCTGGGAATTCGGTCATCCGGGATGGCTGAATGAGACTGCGGACGGACACATTGTCAGCCCTGTGAAACAAAATCTGAAGTTCGAAGTCCTCGCCTGGACACCTTCGACTAAGGGCAGCGTCACGGCGTCCGTCATCCAGCTCGAACCTCCGGTGGGACCGCATGCCGGCCGCAGCGCCAGACGCGGCAAACGCCGGGGGACGTGGCGGCGGACGCGGCGGGCCGCAGCGGCTCGGCCCGCTCAAAGAAGACATGCAGAAGTGGATCGAGGCGAACAAAGGCAGAGTGCGGGGAAAGATTGTTCTGATCGGCAAGGCCGCTGTCGTCCCGGTCAACTTCGATGCGCCTGTGAAACGCCAGCCGGATGACGTGGTTAAACGCCAGTTTGACCCGGCTAATCCCAACGGCGGGCGCGGGTGGACGCGGTGGCTTCACTCCCCCCGCCGACGACCCAACCCGCTACACAGCCGTTCAGGTGACCGAACAGATCGACAACATGCTTGTGGCAAACGGCGCGGTGATGCGCGTGAACGATGCCGCCGCGCGGAAGGGATCATCGTGGCTCAGCAACACCGCGGCTATGACCCGGCGACCGCCGTGCCCACTGTGATCCTCCGCAACGATGATTTCGGTCGCGTCGAGCGCCTGCTTGACGACGGCGACGATGTGAAGCTGCAGTTCGACATCAGAACCATATTTATCCCGAAGGCAAAACCAGCTACAACGTCATTGCCGAGATTCCCGGTACGCGATAAAGCCGATGAAATTGTGATGCTCGGCGGCCATCTGGATTCGTGGCACAGTGCGACGGGCGCGACCGATAACGCCATCGGCTGCTCCATCATGATGGAGGCCGCGCGGCTGATTCAGTCGGCTGGAATCAAGCCCCGCCGCACGATTCGCGTTGCCCTCTGGTCGGGCGAAGAAGAAGGTCTTCTGGGATCACTCGCATACGTGAAACAGCATTTCGGAACGGCCGAAGACCCCAAGCCCGAGTGGTCCCGGCTGGACGCTTACTTCAATGTGGATACCGGTACCGGCAGGATTCGCGGAGCGGGAGTTTTTGGGCCCGCCGAAGCGGCCGCTGTTCTCCGGCCCGTCCTGTCGCAATTTGAAGAATGGGGCGTGGGCGGCGCAAGTTCGTCATCGAGCCGCGCAGTCGGAGGCACAGACAGCACATCGTTCAATAATGCCGGCCTGCCGGGGATCGGGATGTCGCAGGATCCGATCGAGTACAACAGCATGACGCACCACACGAACCTCGACACTTACGAGCGCATCATTCCAGACGATGTAAAGAAGGACGCCGTGATTGTTGCCGCTCAGGTGCTGCATCTTGCGAACAGGGATGAGATGCTGCCCCGTTTCACGAAAGAAAAGATGCCCGCTCCCGTCGCTGTCCGCCCATTCTGAACCGCGAACTTTCAGGGGAACGGCTCCCGCTCCCCTGAAAATTCCCACAACCAGACCGCCCGCCGCAACCGAAACGCTTTCCGCACGTAATAACCTGAAGATGCCTGGCCGCGCAGCCATAACGGTGTGCTTGTTTACCCTCACGCTGAGTGCGCAAGTTAAGGAAGCAAATATTCCACGCATCTCAAGCCGGCCTAAGCTCGAGGAATTCCTGAACGGCAACTCCCGGGTCGACATGAAACGCATCGACGATTTTCGCCAGCGGGCCCCCGGCGACGGCACTCCGGTCAGCCGCAAGACTCAGGCCTGGATTGGCTATGACGATAAGAACTTCTACGCGGTCTTCGTGTGCGACTCTCCGCCCGGCCAGACGCGCGCCCGGTTGTCGAAACGCGAAGATGTCTTCAGCGACGATGTCGTTGGTCTTTTTCTCGATACGTACCACGACCGGCAGCGCGCGTATGAGTTCTTTCTCAACCCGTTCGGCATTCAAGCCGATGGCATCATCAACGAAGGGCAAAACGACGACTTCAGCTTCGACACGCTGTGGTATTCCGAGGGCCATCTCACCCCTACGGGCTTCGCCGCCCTGTTCGCGATCCCTTTCAAAAGCCTTCGCTTCTCGCCCGACGGAGTACAGACCTGGGGTTTCGGACTCGGCCGCTTCATTCCCGATAACAACGAATCGTCGTTTTTTCCTTTTATTACCCAAAAGAGAGACGGATTCGCTCCGCAACTGGCCAGTCTGACCGGCCTTGAGGGCATCTCGCCGGGGCGCAACATTCAACTCACGCCATACGGTGCTTTCGGCCAGTCCCATTTCCTGAACAACCCCGCAGTTGGCATCCCTGGTTTCGAAAGCCAGACCACCTTTCGCGGAGGCCTTGACGCCAAAGCCGTAATCCATGATTCACTCACGCTTGACGTAGCCCTCAATCCCGACTTCAGTCAGGTCGAGTCTGACGACCCGCAGGTGACCGTCAATCAGCGATTTGAAGTTCAGTTTCCCGAGAAACGTCCGTTCTTCCTCGAAAACAACGGCTACTTCGTGACACCTGAAAATCTGTTCTTCTCGCGCAGAATTGTCGATCCTGAGTACGGCGTCAGGCTCACCGGCAAAATCGGGCGTTGGAATCTGGGCGTCCTCGGGATTGACGATCGCGCTCCCGGCGCAGAGCCGGACACCGCTGAGCCGCCTGAATTCCAGGTGGGCGACCGGGCGCGTATCGGCGTGGCCCGGCTTCAGCGGGAGTTCGGTAAAGATTCAAATGTCGGCATCATGGTTACAGACCGCGAGTTCGCGGGCAGCTTCAACAGGGTCGCCGCACTCGACACACGGCTGAGACTCAATGACAACTGGACACTTCGGGCTCAGGCCATGTCGAGCGAAACGCAGACGCTCGACAAGACGCACTCGGGCGGTGACGCATTTAATGCGGACCTGCACGGGCAAAACCGCGAATGGCAGTATGACCTTCAGTACATCGATCGGTCCGAAGGTTTCCACACGGATCTCGGCTTCGTTCCCCGCGTCAATATCCGTCAGCTTCAGCAATCGATCAATCGCCGTTATCACCCCAAGAGCAAAATCCTTCTGTCGTGGGGCCCAGGGCTTTCCATGAGCGGCGATTTCGATCACAGCAACGTTCAGCAGGACTGGAGCGTCAGCCCCGGCGTCAACTTCGAGTTTGCGCGCAGCTCATACGTTGGAACGGCTCACACCGAAACGTTTGAGCGGTTCAACAACATTAACTTTCGCCGCAGCGACAATAGTATAGGTGGCCATTCAGAGTACTTCAAGCGCCTTACTCTGGACGGGAGCTACGCAAAAGGAACCCGCATAAATTACGATGTGGTCAGCAGCCTGCCCGCTTTCCGAGGACATGGAAGCGAACTGCAGGCGAACATCACCATTCGGCCGCTTTCGCGGCTAAAGCTGGACGAAATCTACTTTCTCACCAGGCTGTACACAGAGGGCCCGCACCCTGAAGCCGTTTTCATCAACCACCTCGCGCGTTCGCGTCTGAACTACCAGTTCAACCGTGAACTCTCGCTGCGTTTCATTGTCGATTACAACGGCGTGCTGCAGAACCCGGCGTTGATTAACCTCGAAAGGCAAAAGCGCGTCTCAGGCGATGTCCTGCTCACGTACCTCATCCATCCGGGTACAGCTTTTTACATCGGCTACACGGACCATCTGGAAAACCTCGCGCTTTATTCAGGTGCTACTGACGGCGCCCCGCCGTTCGTAGCCCGCACCGGGTTTCCATCCACGACCACTGGCCGACAGTTGTTTGCGAAGATCAGTTACCAGTTTCGGTTTTGAAGTCACACGGTTTGAAAATCTTTTTTCCACAATCTAACCTTAAGAGCCGCAAAGCCCTCCGGCTGCGGAATGATCGGGACGTCCGGGGAAATTCGAAGACTCGGGTCTAAACTCCAATCGAGTATGATCATCGAACTACCGGAATTCGCTGTCCCCAAAAACAGCCACAAACGGAAAACAACGGCGCTTGAGCGGCATCATGTCGTGGTCGCGAAACTCATTCTGCGCGAAGGGGAGTCGCAGGACGAATTTCTCCGGCATCTTGGAACTCACATTGCGAGGTACAGGCCGGAATCTCAATCCGAGATGAGGATTGTTGAAGGCATTGCCGGTGCCGAGTGGCGCCGGAACCGTACGCGTGCCGCCATGGACGCGTTGTTCCTTCAGCTGATCCCGGCGAATCCTTGCCCGCGCATGGTTCGTGAACTGGACGTACTTCGACGCCGGGATGACCGCCTCGCCGTCAGATTCATGCGCCTTTGCCGGCGCGCCAGGGTCATGGTCACCCGCGTTGCGCGTGCCGCACTCATGGAACAGCGCCTCCAACAGGCAAGCATGGAAAGGCAGGCACGCAGATCGCTGTATTTCGAACGACTTAACGCGCGGAAATCCTCACCGAGCGCGCCAACTCCCACCCATCCGATACAATGAAACTTCACCCCACCACCCCAGGAGGAATTTGTTGGATTCTGCAATCCTCGCTCTGGAAGACGGCACCGTCTTCGAGGGCAGGAGTTTTGGTGCGCCCGCCGAACGTTCGGGCGAAGTAGTCTTCAATACCGCGATCACCGGCTATCAGGAAATCTTCACAGATCCCTCCTATACCGGCCAGATCGTCATTCTCACCAACCCGCAAATCGGCAACTACGGCACCAGTCGCTTCGGATAACGAAGCCGCCAAGCCCTACATCGAAGGCCTCGTGGTCCGCGAGTTCTCCGCAGTCACCAGCAACTGGCGTTCCGACGAAGAGGCCCGCGACTTTCTTGCCAAATCCGGCATCCCCGTTGTTTCCGATCTCGACACCCGCTCGCTCGTCCGCCACCTCCGCAGCCGCGGCGTGATGCGCGGCGTGCTTTCCGCCATCGAAAAAGATCCGCAAAAGCTCGTCGAGAAAGCCCGCGCCATCCCTTCCATGGCCGGCCTCGATCTCGCCAGCCGCGTTACCACGCCGAGCCGTTACGAATGGACGCATACGGTCGAACCCTGCTCGCCATCCGAACGACTGAGCGCAGACCGCCGACCCGCAATTTCACGTCGTCGCCTACGACTTCGGCATCAAGCACAACATCCTTCGCCGCCTCGTCCACTCCGGCTGCCACGTGACGGTGGTGCCCGCGCTCACTTCCGCCGAAGATGTGCTCGCCCTCAAGCCCGACGGCGTCTTCCTCTCGAACGGCCCCGGCGACCCCGAACCGCTCACACCGCAGATCGAGAACGTTCGGCAGCCTGATCGGCAAAACGCCCGTCTTCGGCATCTGCCTCGGCCACCAGATTCTCGGCCTCGCGCTCGGCGGCAAGACCTACAAGACTGAAATTCGGCCACCGCGGCGCCAACCACCCGGTGATGAACCAGCTCACCAGACGCGTCGAAATCACCTCGCACAACCATGGCTTCGCGGTCGATCCCGATTCGCTCAACGCCAACGACATCGACATCACCCACATCAATCTGAACGACCAGACGCTCGAAGGCTTCCGCCATCGCCGCGAGCCCGTCTTCTGCGTCCAGTACCATCCCGAAGCCGCGCCCGGCCCGCACGATTCCCATTACCTGTTCGACGACTTCGTAAAACTCATGGCGGACAACAAATAGGATGCCGCGCCGCAACGACCTCCACCGCATCCTCATCATCGGCTCCGGCCCCATCATCATCGGCCAGGCCTGCGAGTTCGACTACTCCGGCACCCAGGCCACCAAGGCCCTGCGCGCCGATGGCTACGAAGTCATCCTGGTCAACTCCAATCCGGCCACCATCATGACGGACCCTGAACTGGCCGACCGCACCTACGTCGAGCCGCTCAGCCGCAAGTACCTCGAAGAGATCATCGCCAAAGAACGCCCGGATGCCCTGCTCTCCACGGTCGGCGGCCAGACCGCGCTCAACCTCTCGGTCGAACTGGCCGAAGCCGGCGTCCTCGATCGCTACGGCGTTGAACTGATCGGCGCCAAAATCGACGCCATCAAGAAGGCCGAAGATCGCCTCCTCTTCAAAGACGCGATGCGCAAGATCGGCCTCGAAACGCCGCACTCGCAGCTCGTCACCGATGTCGAAGGCGGCCTCGCATTCGCCGCGAAACACGGCTATCCCGCCATCCTGCGCCCCAGTTTCACCATGGGCGGCTCGGGCGGCGGCATCGCTTACAACCGCGAAGATCTGGTCGCCATTCTGCGAACGCGGCCTCGACCTCTCGCCGGTCCACGAAGTCCTCATCGAAGAGAGCGCGCTCGGCTGGAAAGAGTTCGAGCTCGAGGTCATGCGCGACCTTGCCGACAACGTCATCATCGTCTGCTCCATCGAGAACTTCGACCCCATGGGCGTGCACACCGGCGACTCCATCACCGTCGCCCCCGCCCAGACCCTGACCGATCGCGAATACCAGATGATGCGCGACGGCGCGATTCGCTGCCTGCGCGAAATCGGCGTCGATACCGGCGGCTCGAACGTGCAGTTCGCCATCAATCCGAAAGACGGCCGCATGGTCATCATCGAGATGAACCCGCGCGTCTCGCGCAGTTCCGCGCTCGCCTCGAAAGCTACCGGCTTCCCGATCGCCAAGATCGCCGCCAAGCTCGCCGTCGGCTACCGGCTCGACGAAATCCGCAACGACATCACCAAAGTTACGCCCGCTTCGTTCGAGCCGACCATCGATTACGTAGTCGCCAAGATCCCAAAGTGGGCGTTCGAAAAGTTCCCCGGCGCCGACCAGACGCTCGGCACGCAGATGAAGTCCGTCGGCGAAGTCATGGCCATCGGCCGCACCTTCAAGGAAGCGCTCGGCAAAGGCATTCGCAGCCTCGAAACCGGCAAGAAGTTCGGCTCGGAACACTTTCGACGTCAATCTGATTCCGAAGAAGCTCATCACGCCCACGCCCGACCGCCTGAGCTATCTGCGCTTCGCCTTCGCCTCCGGCTACACCGTCGAGCGCATCCACGAGATGACCTCGATCGATCCGTGGTTCCTCGAACAGCTGCGGCAAATCGGGGACTTCGAACGGAATCTCGCCGACCGGATCGCTGGAAAGCGCGGATAAAGCGGGCTTTACCGCAGGCCAAGCGCCTCGGCATCTCCGACGCGCAACTCGCCGGCGTCGTGGAACATCGACCGAAATCGAGGTCCGCGACCCGCCGCAAAGAACTCGGCGTCAAAGCCGTCTTCAACCGCGTCGATACCTGCTCGGCCGAATTCGAAAGCTTCACGCCATACCTCTACTCCACCTACGAAACCGCCTGCGAAGCCGAGCCCACCACGCGCAAGAAGGTCATGATCCTCGGCAGCGGCCCCAATCGCATCGGGCAGGGCATCGAGTTCGATTACTGCTGCTGCCACGCGTCTTTCGCGCTGCAGGCTGAAGATGTCGAGTCGATCATGGTCAACTGCAACCCCGAGACCGTCTCGACCGATTACGACACCAGCGACCGCCTCTACTTCGAACCGCTCACGCTCGAAAACGTTCTCAACATCGTGGATGTCGAGAAGCCGGACGGCGTGATCGTGCAGTTCGGCGGGCAGACGCCGCTCACCCTCGCGCTGCCCCTGAAGCGCCTGGGCGTGCCGATCATCGGCACCGACCCCGAAAACATCGATCTCGCGGAAGACCGCAAACTCTTCGGCAAACTGCTCGATGAGCTGAAGATTCCCTCGCCCGAAAACGGCACGGCCACCAGCGTCGGACGAGGCTGTCGCGATCGCCGAAGCGCATCGGCTACCCGGTGCTGCTGCGCCCCAGCTACGTGCTCGGCGGCCGCGCCATGGTGATCGTGTACGACGAAGACAGCGTGCGCCGCTACATGCGCGAGGCCGTCACCTTCTCGCAGGACCGCCCCGTGCTGGTCGACCGCTTCCTCGAAGACGCCGTCGAAGTCGATGTGGATGCCCTCTGCGACGGCGAAGATGTTCTGATCGCCGGCATCATGGAACACATCGAAGAAGCCGGCATCCATTCGGGCGACAGTTCCTGCGTGCTGCCTCCGGTATCCCTGAGCGAGAGCCGAAATCAAAACCATCGAAGACTACACGATTCAAGCTCGCCCGCGCGCTGAAAGTGATCGGCCTGATGAACGTGCAGTACGCCATCAAAGACGGCACGGTTTACGTGCTGGAAGTGAATCCGCGCGCTTCCCGCACCGTGCCTTACGTCAGCAAAGCGACGGGCGTGCCGCTGCCCAAACTCGCCGTGCAGCTGATGCTCGGCAAGAAGCTGCACGACGTGACGCATCATCGCGGACGGCTCCCGGTTCCGCTGATGTTCGTGAAATCGCCGGTTTTCCCGTTCAACAAATTCCCCGGCGTCGACCCGGCGCTCGGGCCGGAAATGCGCTCCACCGGCGAAGTCATGGGCGTGGGCGATAACTTCGGCGAGGCTTTCGCTAAGGCTCAGCTTGGCGCCGGCACGCCGCTGCCTGAGAAAGGCACTGTCTTCATCAGCGTCAACGACAAGTACAAAGCGGACGTCGTGCCGATCGCGCGACGCTTCGCCGAGACTGGGTTTCGAACTGGTCGCCACGCGCGGCACAGCCCAGGTGCTCCAAAACGCCGGACTCAACTGCCGTATCGTCTTCAAAGTCAACGAAGGCCGCCCCAACGCGGTCGATCTGCTGAAGGCCGGCGCCATCCAGCTGATCGTTTACACCACCACGGGCGCGCTCTCATTCGAAGACGAGAAATCGATTCGCCGCAGCGCAGTCACGTATCGCGTGCCCTGCATCACGACGCTGAGCGGAGCGCGCGCAGCGGTCGAAGCGGTTGCCTCCAGGCTGCGCGACCCCATCCGCGTCTGGAGCCTGCAGGAAATCCACGCCAAATGAGACGAGCCGCCCTGTTCGCGTTGACCGTTATGCCTTTGCTTGCGGCACCGCCGTGGAGAGCGGTGGTCGAAGAACGGCTTCCTCTTTTCGGTCACCGCAACTGGATCGTGGTAGCCGATTCCGCGTACCCGCTGCAGTCCGGCCCCGGGATCGAGACCATCGTCTCCACAGACGGCCAGATTGAAACCGTTCGCCATCTGATGAATATACTCAACAGGTCGAGGCACGTTAGACCGGTTGTTTACACCGATCGCGAACTCAATTCGGTTCCCGAAGAAGATGCGCCCGGCATCACGGCCTATCGTCAGGAGCTTTCCGGAATTATCGGTCAAAAAGTGAACCGGCTCGATCACGAGGACATCATTCGCAAACTCGATGAAGCGGCGCGAACCTTCAATGTTCTGATCATCAAGACCAACATGACACTGCCGTACACGTCAGTGTTCATCCAGCTCGCTGCCTCATACTGGAGCGATGACGCTGAAAAGCGGCTTCGCCAGTCCGTCCACTAATTGGGCGAGTTCATCGTAAAACAGTAAAGGGTATCCGCCGAGGCCAGCGTCAGGTACTGCTTGCCATCCAGTTCATATGTGATGGGCCCGGCAGTCACGGGTCCGGTCAGTCCCGCATGCCAAAGGATCTTCCCGGTAGCCGGATCGAACGCAATAAAGTTGTTGGCATTGGCTGTGAACAGCAGTTTGCCTGCGGTAGTCAGCATGTGCGCCGGCCCACCGCCGTTCGGCCACTCATGCTTCCACGCGATTTTGCCGGTCTTGTAGTCGATCGCGACCAGAGCGGCGCCTTCGCTGCCCACCGTATTATCCAGACCCGCCCATCCTTCGGGATGTTCATCCGTATCGGTGAGATAAAACATGCTGTACGCCCGGCTGGTGCCGACATAGAGCAGGCCAGTTTCAGGATCGAAGCTCGGCGCCGGCCAGTTGGTCGCGCCGTTCGAAGAAGGTGAAACCAACACTCCGTCGGGCGTCGGTACTTTCTTCGGATTGGGAATCGGCTGTCCCTTCGCGTTCAGCCCAACGGTCCAGTTAATGGTATCGATAAAAGGAGTCGTGACCAGGTGTTCGCCCGTTGTCCTGTCCAGCAGGAAGTAATAACCGTTGCGGCTGGCCTGCGCTAACATCTTGCGCGGCTTACCGCCCCAGGTTCCGTCGATCAGAACCGGGGCTTCGGCCGCATCCCAGTCATGCGTGTCATGCGGAGACACCTGGTAGTACCAGACCATTTTTCCTGTATCCGGATTCAACGCCAGTATCGAGCAGGTATAGAGGTTATCCCCCTTGCGGCTCTGTTCGGCAAACACCGGATTCGGATTTCCAGTTCCGACGTAATACAGGTTCAGTTGCGGATCGTAAGTCCCGGGAATCCACGCCTGGCCGGTGCCGTGCGCCGAAGCGTACTCATCGGGCCAGGTCTCAATTCCAGGCTCGCCGTTGCGCGGAGTCGTGAAGTATTTCCACTGCAAATCCCCTGTCTCGGGATCGCGCGACGATATAAAACCCGGGTTGTCGAGATGGTCGCCGCCCATGCCAAGAATGACGTGGTTGCCGATTATGACGGGCGCGACGGTAGTTGTGTAATCGAGCTTGGGATCGGCAATCTCAACTTTCCAGCGCTCTTTCCCGGTCCTTGCGTCCAGACTTACAAGGTGACTGTCAGGTGTTTCAAAGAACAACCAGTTGCCGTACATGCCGACGCCCCGATTGCCGAGTGTGCTCCCGGTGCTGGTGGGATACACGTAATGCCACAGTTCCCGGCCCGTATGAGCATCCGCAGCCCACACGTTGTAGGGCGCAGTGAAATATAGAACGCCGTTCACGAGCAGCGGAGTCGACTTAATCGTAAAATTCCCGCCCGCCCCAAACCGCGTCACCCACGCCAGCGAAAGGCCGTGTACGTTAGCGGCATTGATCTGCTTCAGTTCACTGAAACGGCGCCCGGAATAATCGCCGTTATAAGTCGGCCAGGTATCTGTTGGCTTCTGGAGTAACTTAGCCGGATCGAGCATCTGCCCCGCAGCAAGCAGCGGCAGCAAGAATCCAATGGAAAGCTTCATTTCAGTGTCACCAGATATGCGGTCACGTTATGAATATCGGGGTCGGTCAGTTTGCGCAGCAAATCGATATGAACTTTCAGGGGATCGTGAACTTCGACCAGCGGCTTGTTGCCGTTCCGGTCTATGGAATGATAATCGCCTGAAGCATCATGAAACGACACGTTGAAGTCATCGATGCGATCCACAGTTCCCGTAAGTTTTTGACCGGACGCGAGCGTCACAGTAACGGTCGTTGCAGTCTTAGCAGCGCCGCGGCCCACCGATCTTGGCTGAAGCCACCGGTTCTGCAGAGCATGGGGATCGAACTTGCTCGCAATGCCTTTCAGATCGCCTGTAACGGAATGGCAACCGCTGCAACCGCCCGCGCCATTGAAGTAGGCCTCGCCCTTCTTCGGGTCGCCTGTAACCACGTTCAGATATACATAGGTATTGCGATGATCGGCCGCATAAGTCTGTACGTGCAGCCATGCCACGATGTCGGCTACCTGATCGTCGGGAAGATTGAACGCGGGCATGCCTTTATCCGGCCTGCCTTTGTGAATGACCGGGGCAATCAGAATTCCCTTTTCGTCATCCAGCACCAGCACGGATCGGATCAGGTCGGGTGCGGTCTTCGTGCCTTTGCCCGCCGGACCATGACAGCCGCCACATTTCGATGCGAACAACTTACCGCCGCGCTCAACGGCGTCTGGCTTCTCTTTAGAACCCTGAATTGCCGAAGCGCTGCCGACAACTCCTGGCTCCTGGGCGCACAACGGCACACCTGCCCCGAGAAGCAAAACTATATAGAACGCTGTTTTCATTGGATGACGCGTTTATCATATCAATGGCGCGCGGCGTTCCTTCACCAGAATGAAGCAGTACAGAACGGCAAAGAGCGCCACCGCTCCGCCAATGAAATGCCAGGCGTGGGATGCCAGGAATTTCGGCGAATCCCTGCCTACCCGGATGCCGAGCCATGCCTCTCCGAAGTACCTCAGAATGCGCGCGGCGAACAGCACGCTTGCGAACTGAAGAGTCGATGTACCCAGCACTCCCGCGCTGATCACAAACAGTTTTAGAGGCATAGGAATCGGAACCAAAGCGGGCACAAACACGGTAATTAGCCCATAGCGATGAAACCAATCGCGGAACCGGGCGGCCCTGCCCTCGGGCGCAGCCTTATCCATGAACCGGCGCCCGCCCTTCTGCGCCATCCAAAACAAAATCATGCTCCCGACAGTCGAGCCGGCCACCGCCAGACCTGCGCACAACCACGCTACAGAAGGCCGTTGTACAGCGAGAAGAATTAGCAACGCATCGAAGACGCCGGCCACGGGAACGCCAGAGGAATCCAGAATGGCGAGAAGCAGAATACCGGCGGGACCCCACGCAATCAGGGCGTCAGTCAGGTGGTGGAGCAACCTCTAATGGTACCGAAGCTTCGCCGTTCTCCTCGGTCTCATAAGCGATGTTGGTTTCAACCGCGGTTTTCCTGAAGTTCGAATTCTTTGCGCTGAAAGCAATCGTCCTTGCATAGAGAAACAGGACACGAACCTTCAGTTCCCCGCCGCTGACAGATGGAAACCACAGATCTTTTTCGAAGCGCTCGTACGTGATCTTGGATCCCATCTGCGACACACTGATGCCGAGCAACAACGTAACTGCCCGGGGAATTTTGCAGGACCATGAAGAGGTGATCAGGACAGGCTGAAACTCGTGCTTTTCTATCAGCGCTTCCCCTGACCAGCAATCGTCATTCTCATCGTCACGAAGCTTGGTGTAGGTGAGCTTATAAACGTCATATCCCCTATACCGCTCTTCACCTTCCAGCCTGAAGGTGTACTTCGGGGCATTCTCCTTCTGGAGCGGGAACCAGTCCAGATAGATCCCCATACTCCGCCGGCGCCACATGATCTCCCGCGCGAAACTGTCAGTGATGTCCGCATCGACATCCGTGCCCTTGTGCTTATAACGAGCGTTAGTGTACGGGATCTCCGTCTTGCCCTCGAAAATCCTGCCTTCCAGGCTGACCAGACTCCGTTTTGCACCCCTCGGGCCCGGGACGACAACATAGTCGCGGGTCTCCTCACGCGCCACCTTGCCGTTCGCCCGCTTCATGCGCACGAAGACGTTCATGTCGTACACGTACGAATTGCGCGCGGTTAGAGAACGCTGCTGATTTTCCGCCACCCGGCAGACTATGTCCTCAACCGATAACGGCACGCCCGGCAAAGGCGGCACAAGCATCAGGAAAGGCAGCGCACATATCACTTTGGTTTCTCGATCTTCACGGCCAGCAGATTCATGCGCGCGTCCCGCTCCGTGTCCACTGTGACTTTCTCACCTTCGTGAAAATCACTGGGTTTTGCCGCCTTTCCGTCCCTCACGAACTTCGTCCCGCGGGTCAGGTACATTCGCATCATGTCGCCGCTCTCAGTCTGAACGTAAACATACTTCTTATCGGCGGTCTTATACGTGCCGTCGAAGGTCGCCACGGCGGCGGGCGTTTGAACGAGCGAGAGCAGCAGCAACAGCAGGGTCATTTGAGTTCCCGCGGCAGGTTCAGTTTGGGAATGCCCAGATTCCCTCCCAGTTTTCCCACATCGTCCATGTTCATAACCCCTTCTATATACACGACCGTTACTTCCTTAGCCGCCATGGCGATAATCGCCACTCCACCCAACTGATCGTTCGGCAATGACTGCACGAAGACCTCGGAATTGTCATCCACTCCCTTCGCCTCCACAATCCTGCTCCACTGAGGCTGCCTGAGAAAGTTTCTCAACGGCAAGAGGTCCGCCTGGTTGTATTGCCCGGCTTTGTCGAACTCGTAGGTCCGAACGTAAACACCTTTCAGGTTGCGGATCATGTTCTTCACCGACGCCGCATCCTTATCGTTGCCGATAAAGTTTGCCGCCAGCCGCAGCATGCTCTGGTTTAGCGCCACGTTTACAGAATTCTTCGAATTCGCTCCTAGCTTGTCGAGTGACCTGAAGTCGAACCCCGGCTGCGCAGCGAGCGGAGCCGCTAACGCCAAAATAAGAAATGCGCTTTTCATAATGTATGCCTCTCTGCCTCTTCCACCTTTGCCTGCGTATGCTGCAAGGTGCTTCTGGTAATCCTCAGAGCCGTCATCAATTGCCGCTTCGCTTCGATCCCCTGATACCCAACGAGCGCGGTAAACGCCACGCCCGCGGCGATCGCGTAGAGCGGCCAGCGGCGTCCCGTAGTCTTCGCCAGAACCTTCCGCGAGAAATCCTGAGGCGCCGCCTCACGCCGCAGTACAACCCTCAACTCATCTTCGATGTTCATGAACAAACCTCTTTGGCCTCAAGCCTTCCGCGCAGAATGGCAAGAGAACGATGCAGGTGGCTCTTAACCGTGCTGACCGGCATATCGAGCAATTCCGAGATCTCATTCGGGTCCAGGTCTTCCTGGTAACGCAGCACCACCACCATGCGAGCGCGTTCGGGAAGAGTTTCGACCAGTTTCCGTAAAGCTTCCCGCAGAAACGGGTCGCCCGTGGAGGCGCGCGCCTCTGGTTCCGGCACGTTCTCCAGACAAATCCGCGGCCGGAGCTTCCGCTTCCTGACTTCGTCTATCGCGCGATGGCAGATTGCGCGCCGCAGCCAGAATTCGGCATGGGCGGGTGTTTCGATTCGCCGGAGTTGCTGGTAAAGCTGCAGGAACACATCCTGCGCCAGTTCTTCAGCCGATTCCCGATCCCGCAAAAACCGCAACGCGATGCTGAACACCATCGATTGATTGGCTTCGACGATTTTAGGAAAATCAAGCGCCACAAACCTTATTACGGACGAGCGGGATTTCCGGCTGCAAGCAAACGCGTAATTTCGCTGGAAAGAACTTCGAGGGTAAGAAACTTCTCGTCCGTCGCCTCGAAGTCATTCTGGATCCAGCCGTCCTTATCTACCAGAAACAGATGGGGAAAGTGGATGGTTGGCGTCGCCGGCGTGGCTTTCATGTAAGACGCCATCACCTGCCCGCTGTCGAATACTATAGGCCAGCTGATTTTGTGTTCCATCGCAAACCGGTCGCCTGTATCGTAGTTGTCAGGCGTGGTCAGGATCGAAATAATGCCGATTTTGTCCCCGAACTTCGCCTTCAGCTGCACCAGTACATCGGCCAGTTTTATGCAGGTGGGACAGTTCGTAACCATCACATCCACCAGCAGAACCTTGCCACGGTAATCCTGCGGATCGTGCTGCTGATAATGCGAATCGGCCAGCGAAAACCCCGGCGCGCGCCGGTTCGAGTAATCGCCCGCGGCGGTCAGCATGGACGCAATCGCGAGCAGCCCAGACAATAATCTCATTTCGACCTCCCCGAAAGTTCGCGCAGCGATGTTTCATAGGGAGCCCGCGCGACCCCCCGCTCCGTAATAATAGCGGTCACATAGCGGTTCGGTGTCACGTCAAATGCCGGATTCCGAACCTCCGTACCGTGGGGCGCGACGCGAACCCCGAACACATGCGTCACCTCGGCGGCCCCGCGTTCTTCAATTGGGATTGTCTCGCCCGTGGGCAGCGTCAGATCGAGTGTTGAGACCGGCGCAGCCACATAGAAAGGAACGTTATTCTCCCGCGCCAGCACCGCCACCGAATATGTGCCGATCTTGTTCGCCACATCCCCGTTTGCGGCAATTCGGTCCGCCCCCACGACCACGCAACCAATCTTCCCGGCATGAAGAAAGTGCCCGGCCATGTTGTCCGTGATCAAAGTAGCCTTAATGCCGTCATGCTGCAGTTCCCAAACGGTCAATCGGGCACCCTGCAGAAACGGCCGTGTCTCATCGGCAAAGACGTCGATGATCTTGCCCGCTTCCACGGCTGCCCGAACCACACCCAAAGCGGTGCCGTAACCAGCGGTCGCAAGCGCGCCGGCGTTGCAGTGCGTCAGTACGGTCTTGCCATCCGGAACCAGTTCGGCCCCGTTCCGCCCGATCGCTGTATTGATCTCGATATCCTCCACCCGTACCAGCTTCGCTTCCGAAATCAATCGGTCGCGAATCCCCTCGTATCCCAAATGACGGTTTTCCTGGTAGACCCGGTTCATCCGGTCGATGGCCCAGAACAGATTCACGGCTGTCGGACGCGTCGAAGCCAGTTCCGCTGAAATGGTTTTCAGTTCCGCATCCAGATTGGCCGGATCCGCCTTCGCCACGCCGATTGCAACACCCATGGCAGCGGCGACTCCGATCGCCGGAGCTCCGCGGATAACCATGGTCCGGATCGCGTCCGCCACTTCCCTGTAATCGCGGCACGTCACGTAAGTTTCTTCAGCCGGCAGGCGTGTCTGGTCGATCATGACTACGCCTTCTTCAGTCCATTGAATGGTTTCTATCATTTGTGATTTGAAGGTGCACCCTGCAGCAGCGTAACCAGGCAGGGCACCGCGTTATAGGCAATATGTGTGAGGGCGGAAGCGCGTGTCGATCCCGTCACGTGCCTCACAACGCCGAAGCCGAACCCCGCCAGCGTAATCAGAACGCCGCTCTGCCAGAGGTTCGCATTCTGATTCAGGTGCACCACTCCGAACAGAGCCGAAGTAATCAGGATTCCGGGTAATACGCCCGCGACATTCATCATGACGGGCTGAAGCAAACCGCGAAATATGAGCTCTTCGATTACGGGTCCCAGCGTCACGCCAAATAGTGCGATCGCCACCCGGCTCAACGGATCTCCGTTGATCAGCCGGTCGAACGGTGTCTGCATTTCCGGAGTCCGCAACAACACCTGAAATACCGCCCCGATTACGAACAGGCCAAACCCGATGCCCAGCAGTGTCCCGACTTTGAAAGGCTGTGGCACCCAGCCGAGCGACTTAAGCAGCGGCCGGCCATGAAAGTGAAACAGTAATTTCAAAGCCCCGAACAGAATGGCATACGCGGAGAACTCCTCCACGACTGCCCAATACCCGAGCTTTGCATCCTGATGAAGAAAGTGACTTGCGATGTTCGCCGCGAGGCCCAATCCTACGAGGAAAACAGCCACTGTGAGGAATACTTCGCCGAAGCCCCAAAACGGAGCATCGCGCTCGGCCAGCACAAGAGGCTTGTCAACAGGGCTCAAGAAGTCTTCTCGATCAGAGCGGCCGCCAACAGCGGAATCATCAGTTCATGGTGCCCGGTAAGCGCGTAACCTTTTCCGCCCGACTGCGCATGGGGCCTCTCGACGACGTTCATCCTGGGTCTGTAGTGCTGCAGAAAATCCATATTCACCGTAGTGAAATTGCGAACTTCGTGTCCCAGATTCCGCACGCACGATAGCGCCTTCAGAAACACCTCAGGCATCACGACGGCCGACCCGGCATTGATATAAACGCCGCCATCGTTCAACCCGCTGACCATCGAGCAAAACAACCTGAAATCGTAGTGAGTGGCTGCCCCAAGCTGCGCCCCGTTGACGGCCGGATGTGTATGCGGAGTATCTGTTCCCACTGCCACGTGAACAGTAACCGGCACGCGTGCGCGCCAAGCCTGCAGCAAGAGACTGTACTCCGCGTGCGCTGTTGACGCGGTCTCATCCAGCGCCGCTCCCAGCGCCTCGCCAGCTCCTGTATTTGCCGCCAGTGCCGCATTCCATTCGCGCCCTGTTTCTTCGGCTGAGCCGAAGCGCCCGTCCGGCAGCACGGCCTCAACATCTTCGCTGGTCTGACCGGCGAGCGCGATCTCGAAATCGTGGATCGATGCCGATCCGTTCATCGCAAACCCGGTCGCGAAATCGCGCCGCATCAGGTCAATCAGCACGGGAGCCAACCCGCACTTAATCACATGCCCGCCCATGCCCCACAGAATCGGCTTCCCTGCCCCGCGCGCCCGGATAATCGCGTCAACCACGTCCCGAAAGGCCTCGCCCGCGAGAATCCGCGGCAAACTCCCAAGCAGCCCGGCGATGCCTTCTCCGGCCTTATAAGCCCTCGCGAAGTCCGCCTGCTTCACCTTCCCGCCGCGCTCTTTGAGCGAGATCGTTGACAGACCCGCAAGATCGATCGGTTCAATCGGGTAAATGCTGCTCATGCAGCCTGGTCCGGTCTCAGCAGCTTCCGCAGCGCTTCCGCCGTAAAGCTCTTCTTCGACCGCATCACCTGCTCGGGCGTTCCCGCTGCCACGATGCGTCCGCCATCTTCCCCACCATCCGGCCCCAGATCGATAATCCAGTCGGCACTCTTAATTACGTCGAGGTTGTGCTCGATCACTAATACAGTATTGCCTATGTCCACCAACTGCTGCAGCACGTCGAGCAGCTTACGCACGTCTTCGAAGTGCAGCCCCGTCGTCGGCTCATCCAGCACATAAAACGTTCGCCCGGTCTGGCGCTTGCTCAGTTCCTTCGAGAGCTTGATTCGCTGCGCCTCCCCGCCCGAAAGCGTAGTGGACGATTGCCCCAGATGTATGTAGCCGAGTCCCACGTCGAGCAGAGTCTGCAGCTTCGGCCGGATCTGCGGATTCGTCTCGAGCAGCGGCAGAGCCTCCTCAACCGTCATCGCCAGCAGATCCGAAATGGAAGCGCCCTTGTACTTCACCTGCAGGGTTTCAAAGTTATAGCGCTTGCCGCGGCAGACATCGCACGTGACATACACATCGGGCAGAAAGTTCATTTCGATTCGCTTCAGCCCGTCTCCCTGACACGCCTCGCACCTGCCGCCCTTAACGTTGAAACTGAACCGACCCGGCTTATAACCGCGCTCCCGGGATTCCGGCAGTAGCGCGTAGAATTCCCGAATGGGAGCGAACAGTCCCGTATAAGTCGCGGGATTCGATCGGGGCGTTCTTCCGATTGCCGATTGATCGATCCTGATAATCTTGTCGATCTTGTCCATGCCCGTGATACCGCCGTGAGCCCCAGGCTGATCGTGCGAGCCGTAGATTTCCTTCGCCAGCGAGCGATACAGAATATCGTTCACCAGCGTCGATTTCCCACTGCCCGAAACTCCCGTGACCACAATCAGCCGCCCGAGCGGGAACTCCACGTCCACGTCCTTCAGGTTGTGTTCGCTCGCACCCGAGATGCGAATGGATTTACCTGTCCCGAGCCTCGCTGGTTGCGGGCATCGGAATCTGCCGGGTGCCCGAGAGATACTGACCGGTTAGAGAGTTTGGATTTCGTCGGATCTCTTCGGGTGTTCCGTGCGCCACGAGTTCTCCGCCGAGCCGCCCCGCTCCGGGCCCCAGATCGAGCACGTAGTCTGCCCGTTCAATGGTCTCGGCATCATGCTCCACTACCAGCACCGTATTTCCCATATCCCGCAGCGCTGTCAACGTATCGAGCAATCTCTCGTTGTCACGCGGATGCAATCCGATCGAGGGTTCATCGAGCACATACAGAACTCCGCGCAATTTGGAGCCAATCTGGGTAGCCAGCCGGATCCGTTGCGCTTCCCCTCCCGAAAGCGTTGCTGCCGACCGCTCCAGACTCAGATAATGCAGCCCGACAGATTCGAGGAATTCCAGCCGGCGCCGGATCTCATCGGCTACACGCCCGGCGATTTGCTCTTCCCGGCCGTGAAATTCCCATGAACGCGCAGTGAGCAGCGCGCGCGAGAGGGGCATCGCCGTAAATTCCGCGATGGAAATATTACGGACACGAACCGCCAGGCTTGAAGGACGCAGCCGTTTTCCGCCGCACGCAAGACACAACACCGGCGACATGTAGTCGGTCAGCCACTCACGATAGTCAGCCGATGCATCTTTGTAAATATCCTGCAGAATGTTCAGCAGTCCAGGAAACCCGGCAAAGCCGCTCAGCAGCTTTTCCCGAATCTCTACGGGTAATTTCTCCCACGGAGTCTTGAGCTTGATGCGCAGCGTCTTCGCCGCCTCCTGCACCTTATGGGTCACCAGACTCGAACCAGCGCCGGGCCCCAGCGCCCCTTCGAGAACGGGCTTCCCCGGATCGGCGATTACCTTGTCGGCGTCAAATGCCCACGTGCTCCCAAGGCCAGAGCATTCCTCACAGGCGCCGTACGGACTGTTGAATGAAAACGACCTCGGCTCCAGTTCCGGCACGCTCGTGCCGCACTCGACGCATGCCAGCTTGCGCGAATAGAGCCGTTCTTCGCCATCCACCACTGAGATAAGCACCAGCCCGTCCGCAAGCTTTACCGCTGTGTCGATCGAAGCCTCGAGCCGCTTTTCAATCCCAGGCTTCACCAGCAGGCGGTCAACGATGACTTCAATCGTGTGATTGCGCCGCTTATCGAGAGGGATATCGTCCTCAAGAGACCGGATCGTCCCGTCAATCCTCGCCTTGACAAACCCCTGCCGCGCGAGCTTTTCAAGATCTTTCTTAAACTCGCCCTTGCGTCCGCGGACGATCGGCGCCATTACGAGAACACGCTCTTCAGGACGCATCGAGAGCACATGCTTCAGAATCTGTTCCGTAGTCTGCCGCGATATCTCACTTCCGCAGACCGGGCAATGCGGCACGCCGATGGATGAATACAGCAGGCGCAGATAGTCGTAGATTTCAGTAATCGTTCCGACAGTGCTGCGGGGACTTCGGCCCGTTGTTTTCTGGTCGATCGAGATGGAAGGGCTCAACCCGTCAACCGAATCCACGTCCGGCCGCTCCATCTGATCGAGAAATTGCCGCGCGTATGTCGAAAGAGTTTCGACATACCGCCGCTGACCCTCGGCGTAGATCGTGTCGAAGGCGAGCGAAGACTTGCCGGACCCGCTGAGTCCGGTGATCACGGTGAGACTGTTGCGGGGTATCTGGACACTGATGTTGCGCAGATTGTGCTGCCGCGCGCCCGAAACGGAGATTTGCTTAAGCATTACAGGCCGTAAAGTACGATATGGTTTCGGTTAGATTGCATAATGATTTCATTAATGCCACGTTGCACACACTGCGGAGAGCCAACACTTCGTAAGCGCCGCAATGTGCTTCAGAAAGTCGTAAGCCGCGCCGTTTACCACTGCGACAAGTGCGGCAGCGATATGGCCGCCAGACGCTCTTTTTTCACCATCTTCCACCGCTTTTGCGAATGCCCGCGCTGCGGTACTCAGGACGTTTCTAAGCTTGCCGCGAGGGATCGCATCGACCAGATGAGCCCCAATCCTCTGCGCCGGATTCTGGTGTTGCTCGGCTGTCCCATATACCACTGTACCTTTTGCCGCCTGCAGTTTCGGGACTGGCGGAACCGGGTGCGCACCACTGCCGTCACCGCAAAATAAGAGCAGGTGGCTGCTAATACAAGCATCGAGTGGACCGACCGTACGTGGAACCCGGTTCGCGGCTGTTCCATGGCCAAAGGTTCCGAGACCGGCGGGTGCCTGAACTGCTACGCGGCACGCATGGCCGCCCGCAATTTACCCGAGATGAAATCCCCCACCACAGGTCAGGCGTTCGCGCGCATCCTGGAATCGGGTCCTCGCTGGACTGGCGAAGTGGAACTCATTCCGAAGACGTTGACAACTCCTTTCACCTGGCGCAAACCTCAGCGAATCTTCGTCAACTCGATGAGCGATTTGTTTCACGAATCGCTGCCTGACGAGGCGATCGACAGGATCTTCGGTGTGATGGCTGAATGCCAGCAGCATACTTTTCAGGCTTTGACGAAGCGGCCGGAACGGATGGCCGATTATGTAAGGCATAGCGGACGCGTGCTGCCGAACCTTTGGCTCGGCACCTCTGTCGAGGATCAGATCACGGCAGACAGTCGGGTGCCCTGGCTGATGCGCACACCCGCCGCCATCCGCTTCATATCGTATGAACCGGCGCTCGGCCCCGTCGATTTCGGCTCGAGTGACATTGACTGGATTATCGTTGGCGGTGAATCCGGCCCATGCGCCCGCGCTTTCGATCCGGAGTGGGCGCGAAGCGTGATTGCGCAGTGCCAACACGCCGGACGAGCCTGTTTCGTTAAACAACTCGGGGCCAAACCCATCGGACTGAAGCTGAAGGACCGCAAGGGAGGGGATTGGTCCGAATGGCCCGAAGCCCTGCGCGTTCGGCAGTTCCCTGTGGCATCTGAAGCTGCGTAATGCTCATCGGATTTCAACGGCGATTCGCAGCGTACGTCGAAGAGGGTTCGAAGACGTGCACCATCCGTGCAAAACGCAAACGCCCTCCCCGAGTGGGGGAGATCTGTCATTGTTACGTCGACACGCGGCAAAAGACCATGCGGCTGCTCGGCCGCTGGCCGTGTATCGCCGTGCAGGACGTCAGAATCGAAGATGGTCAACTGCTCCTCGATGGAATGCTGCTGGATCCAGATGAATCCAACTTCCTTGCATGGAAAGATGGCTTTCGCCCGGAACATTCCACTGAGTCGGCTCCGGGCCGCTCCTTCGAATCCATGCTGGATTTCTTCGGCCCCCGGTTGCCATTCAGAGGAACCCTGATCCGCTGGGATTACGCTATTTCGTTTGCAGATTCACGCCGGTCGGACTCGTCCGGTCGCCAACCTGGATCTGGATCGAATGCGCCCCGGCGTTCAACGAAGGCACCACAAAGTTTACCTGCAGAACCCCGTTGACCAGTGACGGCGCCCCGCCCGTGTAGAGAGTCGGGACAGACTTCCCGTCGATCAGCAGGACCGCGTTGGCAATCGGAAGCGTGCTCCCCACAATGGCCCCGTCGGGGAGCGCGGGATTCATCGGACCCGCGCCTTCTCCGAACAGAATGAGAATGTCACCGGGCGAGGCCGGACTGGTAGCGCTCACGATGGAAGCGTCGAGCCGAACAATGGCGCCGTCACCCGTGCCGGAACTGTTCAACGTAAAGACAGCGGGGTTGGCGGCGACCACGGGAAACCGGAGAGCATTCGAGACGATCCCCTGATACCCGACGCTCACGTTGACACTCGTCTTGCCCTCGACATTGAATGGCGCCACCACGTTCAGTTGGCCGGTCGAAGACAGGACCATAGTTCCGGGCGTGCCATCGAACAGCACCTGCGTCCCGGCAAGTGTGTTTGTCGCATTCCCGTTCGAATCGAGTGCGAGCGTTACATATGGAGTCGGCCCCAGGTTCTGTCCGTAGATCGCGAGGAACTCGCCCGGCGCGATCCCGGTAGAACTGGTTGAGGCGGCACTCGCGGCGCTCTCGACCCCGGCCGGGGTGATAGCGGGCACGGGCACGATCGAGGTGACCTGCACGAAGTTGCCATCCTGCAGGGTGCCGCGGTAGTTATTGAGCGGAATTTGATCGAACGGCGAGGGGAACCCGGCCGGGTTGATCGGAAACCCCGCAATGGTGTCCATCACCTTAAGTCCGGCATTGTTTACGATGTGCCCAAAAACAGTAAACCCGCCGTTCTGACTATCCAGATTTGACCCGTTATTGGCGAGATTGAAGAACCATTGATTGGTCGCGCTGTTGGGGTCCGTTCCAAACTGAGCCATCGCAATGGTGCCGCGCGTATTCGACACATTGAATTCGTTCTTAACAGCCGGATTCTGAGCGGTCGCGACCAACGCGTGGTTCTGAAGCTGATACCCTCCCGCCTGGATCACAAAACCCGGAACAGATCGGTGGAACACGGTGTCGGTGTAGGCGCCCGCGTTGAGATAGCTCAGAAAGTTAGCTACGGTCAGTGGAGCCACGTCGGGCGTAAGCTGCACGTCGATGTCGCCGACGTTGGTATGAAACCGGTAGGTCGGATTCAGCGTTTGGGCGTTCAGAAGCGCCGTTGTCAGCAGCCCAAGACACAATATCCCAATCTTGATAGAGAAAGGGTTGTACACTGCACGTGTGGAGATTCTTGCTGGGTTTCTGATTGCGCTGGCTATAGGAATTACGGGCGTGGGGGCGGGAAGCATTACCGCACCCATTCTAATCCTCTTCTTCCATCAGTCCGCTTCGGACGCCGTCACGACCGCGCTCGTGTTCGGAACGGTCGTCAAGCTTTTCGCCACGCCAATCTACATTGCTCGAGGACAGGTGAATCTCCGGGTGCTGAAACTGGTGGCTTTAGGCGGCTTGCCGGCCGTGGTTATCGGAAGCGTCCTACTCGGGTTTTTCGATAAACGCGCGCTTACAAGACCCATTCTGATGATCGTCGGCATCACGGTCGTGATCTCCGCCGGCGCGACGCTTTGGCGTAGTTTCCGCGCGGCCGGGGTCACTCCCAAACCGGTATCCGAGAAATGGCTGCCGTGGATTGTCGCACCGATCGGGTTCGAAGTCGGATTTTCGTCGGCCGGCGCCGGGGCGCTGGGAACAGTCGCGCTCATGCGTTTTACTCGACTCTTGCCGGCTGAAGTAGTGGGTACGGATCTCGCATTTGGCCTGCTGCTATCGATTTTTGCAGGCGGAATTCACGCCGGCATGAATGGCGTTCCCTGGCATGTGCTGATTCAGTTGCTGATCGGCGGCGTCCCCGCGGTTCTGATCGGAACGCAACTAGCTGCTATAGTTTCTCCCCGAAAGATGCGGTTGGTGTTGTGTGTCTGGCTCATCTATATCGGCGGGCAGCTTTCCTGGCGCGCCTTTCAGACGGCCTGAGTCCTGCTCACTCTGCGGCGGCGTTGTCAGTAAACCAGATCATTCGTTCGGAGGAGATTGCCGATGGCAATTTCATGGAATCCGCCGGTCCGCTGAGCACCTTCCGCAGCGCTTCTTTTTTGTCCGCCCCGGTTACCAGACAAAATGTTTCTCTTGCTCGCTCCAGGACGCCCGGCAAGAGCGTTACCCTGTGTTGACGCATCTTCTCGACCCAAACGGCTGCCGCGATACCGGTTCGGTTCTCGATGAGTGGCTCGCCGGGGAAAAGGCTCGCGGTATGACCGTCGGGACCCATACCCCGCTGAATCACGTCGAAGACCGGCAGTTCCCCTTCGCGCAGCCGCAGCGAGCGCCGGATGTCTTCCACATACAGGACTGCCGCCTCGTCAGGGAGAAGTTCGCCGTGAATACGATGGATCTGTCCCGGCGCCAGACCGATGCTGTCAAGCAATGACTCGCGTGTCATCCGGAAATTACTTTGTGAGTCATCCACCGGGACACAACGCTCGTCCACCCAGAACAGCTCGACAGCAGACCAGTTGAACGGCTGCCGCGCCATCCACTCGAACATCAGGCGTGGAGTATTTCCGCCCGATACCGCGATCACGGCGCTGCCCCGCTCTTGTCGCGCCTTATCAATGGCTTGGAAAATGGCGGCGCCACATGCTTCCGCGGCTGCCACGGAACTGGGGAATGTCTTGACTTCAGTCATGCCGTAATCCGGTTCAGGGCCCTCTCGAATACTAAATCGTGGATGACGATGCTCAGCTCTGAATTCAGCAATTGCTCGTCAGTGCATGGCGACATGCTCGCGCGCTGATGCAGGTCGCCGATCTCGTATTCGGCAGCGCATTGCGTGAGGTTCACTGTTAAATCGTCATCGACACGGATAACCGCAGGGTTTTCCATCGCCGGCCGTGCCACTACCCTTCAACCCAACTCGTGTCTCCGGCAATGAGGATGCCAGCCAGGCTTCCAGATAGCGAGCCTCAGGCCCTGCTTCTTTCCCTGCATATTCAATCGTGATGCGCTGCGCTTCGCGACCGTCCAGCAACTGCGCAAGCAGCGCGCGAAGCTCCGTGAGCCGCGTCCATGCCAGATCGCCCGTGATGTGACCGGCATCGAGTAAGCCGCCTAATTCACCAAAACCCGGCGCGCCCGGCCTCGAAGAATCGACAATAATCTTGTCCCCGAGAGACAGAACTTTCCTGAGCGCACCCGCGCGCACGATCCTCGCAGAGCGCAGAAGAATGACCCGCGGCAGGTCAGGTACGGCCAGCGGAGCGATCAGTGACGCGACGTCAGCCAGGCGGTCCATCGAAGCCGTGACTTCCACCTGTTCGCAGCAGATCTGGCGGCGATGTCCGAACGGCATCCAACATTGCGCGAACACGCGCGCGTCAAGAAAGTCTTCGCCTTCTTTCAGGCGGACTACAATCGCACGGCTCGGATGCTCTTTCATGAGTCCGCCGATAATATTGCCCAGTGCCATCGAGTCTTCTTCGTCGTCGACGAAGCTGATCAAAGTCATGGCGCACGCCCGCAATACGCCGTTGTCGTTATCGCTGGAATCGGCCGGCGATCCGGAAGCGTCGCTCTTCGCCATATCCGTCCAGAGCCGGCTCAGTTCCTGCAGTATCCTGTCAGGCTTTATCGCGGCAGGCATGCGCTACGGCCTCCTCCAGGTATGCCCCCAGCGCGCCAGCATTTCGTCGGCGGCCTTAGGGCCCCAGGTTCCCGCGTCGTAGTTCGGGAAATCGAACTTCTGGCTGTTCCAGTAGTCCAGGATCGGCTGGACCGCGGACCAGCTTGCCTCAACCATGTCCTGACGCGTGTAAAGCGTTGCGTCACCCGTGATCGCATCGAGCAGCAGCGTTTCGTATGCGGAGGGCGACCGCTCACCGAAGCTCGACCCGTAGTTGAAATCCATCGAAACCGGCCTGAGTTGCATACCCGAGCCCGGCCGCTTCGAAACAAACTTGAGCGAGATGCCTTCCTCCGGCTGGATTCTCAGGATCAACATATTCGGGACCGTTTCGGCCCCCGCGGTAGCCTTGCGGAACATAGCAAGAGGCGCGGTGCGGAACTGAATTGCGATCTCACTCACGCGCTTCGGCAGGGCTTTGCCGGTCCGGATGTAGAACGGCACGCCCGCCCAGCGCCAGTTGTCGATCAGGAACGTGACGGCGGCATAAGTATTCGTTTGTGAATCCGGACTAACACCCTTCTCCTGCCGGAATCCGGGCACCGGCTCGCTGCCTTCGCGTCCCGGGCCATACTGACCGGCAACCGCGTTGTCCGGCACCTGATCGGGCCGCATAATCCGAACGGCCCGCAGAAGTTTGGCGCGCTCATCGCGGACCGCATCCGAAGTGAATGATGAGGCCGGTTCCATGGTCACCGTAGCCATTACCTGCAGCAGGTGATTCTGAATCATGTCGCGCAACGCGCCCGCTTCCTGGTAATATGCGCCACGCCCCTCAACCCCGATCGATTCCGCCGCTGTGATCTGCACGTGATCGATATACGTTCGGTTCCAAAGCGGCTCGAAAATGCCATTGCCGAACCGGAACGCCATAATATTCTGAACGGTTTCTTTGCCGAGATAGTGATCGATCCGGTAAATTTCACTCTCATTGAACACTTTCTGCAGCCGCGCGTTTAACTCCCCCGCGCTCTTAAGATCGTGCCCGAATGGCTTCTCCACCACGATCCGTCTCCAGCCTTCGCCCTTGTTCACGCCGGCAGCGCCCAGCCCTTCCGCGATATCCGCATACTGGCTCGGCTGGGTTGAGAGATAAAACAGCACGTTGCCCGATGTCTTGCGCGCCTCCTGGACTTCTTCGAGACGCTTGCTCAGCACCTTGTAAGATTCGGGGTCGCCTACATCGCCCGCCAGGTAAAACAATCCCTGCGCAAAGGATTTCCAGAGATCTTCATCGAACGGGGAGTCTTCGAGAAACTTCCTGACCGAATCCTTCATGCGATCGCGAAACTCATCGTCCGACATAGCCGTACGCGAAATTCCGATGACAGCAAAGCCGGGAGCAAGCCGCCCTTCATAAGCCAGCCGGTAAAGCGCCGGCATGAGTTTACGCTTTGTGAGGTCGCCGTTCGCCCCGTAGATAACAACTGCGCACGGCGGCGTTTTACGATGGAAACGAAGAGGGTCCTGCAGGGAGGTTTCTCGCGGCATCAGGCCCACAGTAACAGATGCGAGTGTCTCTTCTGACCACAGGCATCGTAAAGTGAGTTACTGACAATGGAGAAACTTCTTTCCGGCTACCGGCGCTTTCGCGCCAACGGCTGGCCCGAACAACGACGCATTTTCGAATCCCTTGCGGATAACGGACAGGCGCCAAAAACCCTGGTCGTCGCCTGCATAGACAGCCGCGTCGACCCGGCCATGATCTTCGATACGGCGCCCGGTCAGCTCATGATCGTCCGAAATGTCGCAAACCTTGTGCCACCTTATGCTCCGGATGCTGCCTATCATGGAACCAGTGCCGCGCTTGAATTCGGAGTCAAAGTGCTCGGAGTCGAGCATTTGATTGTCCTGGGGCACGGGTTGTGTGGCGGCGTGCAGGCGCTGCTGGAAAATAACCCGGCGGAGCGAGGTCACGAATTTATCGGGCCCTGGATGTCGATCGCCGAGCCGGCTCGCCTTCGGGCGATGAACATAGAGCCGCCCGAGGAACGCCGCCACTTCTGTGAGTTAGAGGTGATCAAGGTGTCGCTCGATAACCTGATGACATTCCCCTGGATTGCCGAGCGCGTTCGATCGGGCAAACTTCGCCTGCACGGAGCGTGGTTCAAAATTCGTACGGGAGCATTAATGGTGCTGGGGCCGGACGGCAGTTTCTCGGCTGCGGACGGGCTTTAAAAAAGCATCGTCGGTGAAGGCCCGTTCCGCCCGGTGCCCAAGGCGGCTCGTGGCATAGAAGATCCCGAAAAATAACAGCGCGATTGAGCCGCCCAGTAACAGCGCGCCCACAAGGACCAGCGCGACCCATGCTCCACCGGCCGTGGTGGCGAGGCCGGCGAGTACCAGTTCCAATCGATAGATCTCCTTCAGTCGGGGTAGACATTTTCACGGTAACAGCACCGAACTCGCCGCCGCTGCTCACTTTTTCCTTACGGGCACACGAGGTGCGGAGACTGCTGAATCGAGCCGGTTTGCGAGCCCGCGCAAACGCCGCAGTGGGACCGTTCCATTCAAGTTCGTCCACGTCCCGAAACAGCGGAATGTCAGTGCGCAAAGTAGCGAGGGTTCGAAACAGTAAAGCCTGCTGATAATTCTGCCGAAGGGTTTGCGAAAGCGCTCCAGCCTGCGCCGCATCTACATGCCATCGATGCCAGTCATCCGGAATTTCTTCGAAATGCCCGAATTTTCTGAGCACCGCGGCCGCCGACTTCGCTCCCCACCCTGGCAGCCCCGGATATCCATCGGCGGCATCCCCGACCAGCGCCAGGTAATCCGGGATCGAGGCGGGCGACACCCCGAACTTTGCGATGATGCCCGCTTCATCGCGCGTCACCCGTGCGCGCCGGTTCAACTGCACGACGCGCTTGCCCCGTACGCACTGCGCCAGATCCTTGTCCGGGGTGCAGATGATTACTTGTTCCACACGCTGATCGCGTTCGGCCAGGGCAGCGCCTGCGGCTAGCGCGTCGTCCGCCTCGAATTCCACCATTGGCCAGACGACAATTCCTGCCGCAGAGAGAACTTCCTCAAGCAGCGGAAATTGCGCCATCAAATCGGGCGCAATACCCTGGCCGGTCTTGTACCCCGGCCACAAATCGTTCCGGAAGGATTCTATGACCTGATCGGTAGCCACTGCCACGTGGGTAGCCCCTGCCGACAGCATTCCGAGCACGGATCGCAGGACCCCGCGCACGGCGGCCACCTCACGGCCTTCTTCATCACGGGCCGAAGGCAGCGCGTAGAAATGCCGGAACAATTCGTACGTGCCGTCAATCAGGTGAATCAGCAGATCGCGCCTCCGGCATTATTGTCAATGTAGCGTCCGGCGGCGTGTGATCACGGACACCTTGAGCAAAACATTGCTAAACACAGGGTTGAAGCGCTGAGCGATGGGGTATTCGCGATCGCGATGACTCTGCTTGTTCTCGACATCAAAGTACCGACGGCGACGGCCCCAAGTGAACTCGCCGGGGCACTCGCAAAGGATTTTCACAGATCGATCAGCTTCGCCGATACTTTCCTGATTGCGTCCATCTTCTGGGTTCTGCAGCACCGCCTCTTCGATGTGGGGTCGCCACAGCAACGAGCCGCTCGCTATCGCTGCTCTGCTTCGGCAACCAGATGGCGATTGCGATTGCCTGACCGTGCAGCCTGATGCGGCGCGCAGAAAGGGCCATCTCCGCGCAGGACCCCAGTCGCGGCTCATGCAGTTTCGCCTTTGCGGCATGAGTTTCGTCATGCTGATTGCGTTTCTGCGCGAATCATGCGCCGTAAATGGGAGAAGAGGGTGTACGCAGAGTCCGCGACTGCACTCGCAGGCACTGGTTCGCCGACAGTAACCTGAGCGTCTGTTTACGCCGTGACGGGTTCCCGCGTTTCCGCCGGCCTTTTCTGCTTGCGGCCCGAACGCGACGTCAGTTTCTCCAGATACAGATAGACCACAGGCGTGATGTACAGCGTCAATAACTGCGATACCACCAGTCCGCCCACCACCGCCAGTCCGAGCGGTTGCCGGGCCTCACCGCCGGCGCCGTACCCGAATGCAATCGGCATGGTCCCGAGCAGCGCGCACATGGTCGTCATCATGATCGGGCGGAAGCGCTGCAGGCAGCCTTCGACAATCGCTTCTTCCGCCGTTTTGCCTTCCCGCCGCGCCATAATGGCGAAATCCACAATCATGATTGCGTTTTTCTTGACGATCCCAATCAGAAGGATGATCCCGACAAATGAATACAGATTCAGATCGTCGTGGAACATCAGCAAAGTCAGCAGCGCGCCCATGCCTGCCGCCGGGAGTCCTGACAGGATGGTGATTGGGTGGATGAAGCTTTCGTACAGGATCCCAAGCACCAGATAGATAACCAAAACCGCAATCACAAGAAGGATCGCCAGCCCGCCCAACGACTGTTGAAACACCTGCGCCGTCCCCTGGTAACTGAAACTCATCGTGTCGGGCAGTCCGATATCGCGCGCGGCCTCGCTCACCTGGGCAGTCGCTTCGCTCAGCGAAAACCCCTTCTTCGTGTTGAACTCCAGACTGACGGCTGGTAATTGCCCAATGTGATTGACGCTCAGCGGCGCTACGCCCTGCGCCTGTCGCGTTACTGCCGAAAGCGGCACCAGCTTGTTCCCGGAGGACCGGATGTAGAGCCTCGACAGCCCTTCGGGATCGCGCTGATCTTCCGGGCGGACCTCCAGAATGACGTCGTAATCGTTCGAGGCCGCAGTAATTGTCGAGACACGCCGGTTTCCGTATGCATCATAGAGCGTGTTTGCAATCTGCTCGGGTGTGATGCCCAGCGCCAGTGCGCGATCACGGTCGATATCCACGTTCACGCGCGGACTACTTAGCTGAAGATCGCTGTATACCTCTCCAATTGCGGGCATGGTGCGCAGCTTCGCTTCCAGCTTTGGCGCCCACTGGTACAGGGCGCCGGTATCGGCGTCCTGCAGTGCGACCGAATACTGATAATGCGACTCATTTTGCCCAAGCGTGAGCAGTGGCGGAAGCTGCAGGAAGACCTCGAAACCGGGAATCTGCGCAAACTGTTGCTGCAGGTCCGCAATTATCTGGTTCGCCTTCGGACGCTTCGCATCGTTCTTCAGGTGCATGAACATGAAGCCCTGGTTCTGACCCGAAAATCCCCCCGTTCCGGTGCCGAATTCGCCCACCCACGGGTTCCTGCGAACAATGGCCATCGCCTGCTCCTGCAGCTTTACCATCTGCTCGTACGATGTATCCTGCGCTGCTTCCGTCCCGCCGAAGACCATCCCCGTGTCCACGCTCGGCAGGAAACTTTTCGGCATTACGAAAAACATCCACACAGTGACGCCGGTCAGCACGATACTGCCGAGGAGCGTTGCCATCCGAAAGCGCAGTGTCCAGGCAAGCGTATTCCTGTAAACATTGTTGAGGCCGGTAAAGAAAGCTTCCGAGACCCGGAAGAGCTTGCCGTGATTGTGGTCATGCCGCAGAAATCGGCTGCACAGCATCGGCGTCAGAGAAAGCGAGATCAGCCCTGAGATCAAAACCGCGACCGCTATGGTGACGGAAAATTCGCGCAGCAGCCGCCCGATAATTCCCTCAAGGAATAGTACCGGGATAAAAACCGCCACGAGCGATATCGTCATCGAGATGATCGTGAAGCCCACTTCCCTCGCGCCGTCGATACGCAGCCGTCATGCGCGATTTGCCCATCTCCATATGGCGCACGATGTTTTCAAGCATCACGATCGCGTCATCCACCACGAAACCCACTGAAAGCGTCATGGCCATCATCGAGAGCGTGTCGATGGTGAAGCCCAGCAGCTTCATCGCCGCGAAAGTGCCGAGCAGCGAGAGCGGCACCGCAAGCTCGGGGATCACGGTGGCCGAGACGTTCCGCAGGAACACGAAGATGACCAGAATCACCAGCGCGATTGTGAGCAGCAGCGTGAACTTGACGTCCTGAATGGACTGCCGGATATTCTGCGAAGCATCGAACTCAACATTCAGCGCGATGCCCGCGGGCATATTCTTGGCTGCAGGCTGGGCAGCAGCTTCTTCACGCCTTCCACCACTTCAACCGTGTTTGTACCGGGCTGCTTCTGCACGGCGAGAATCATCGCCAGTTTGCCGTCCACCCAGAAGACGCTCTTATCCGCGTTCACGCTGTCCTGAACGTCGGCCACATCTTCGAGTCGCACCGGATTGCCGTTTCGGTAAGAGATAATCATCGGCCGAAACTGCTCGAGCGGTGTTCAACTGGCTGTTGGACTGGACGGTATACGCCTTTGTGAAACCATACAGCGCGCCTGCGGGAAGATTGACGTTCTGCTGGCCCAGCGTTGTGCGGATGTCTTCGAGCCCCACCTGACGGGCGGCCAGACGGTTCGGGTCCGCCTGTACCCGAACCGCATATTTTTTTGCCCCGTAGATCTGCACCTGCGCAACGCCGCTGACCATCGAGATGCGTCGTCCGATGAGTGTTTCCGCGTATTCATCGAGAGCCGACATCGTCATCGTCGCGGACGATATGCCCATGTAAAGCACCGGGCGCGCTGCCGGGTTTACCTTCTGGTAGGAAGGCGGAGACGGCATGTTGGCGGGCAGGTCACCGCCGGCGCGCGCGATCGCGGCCTGCACGTCCTGAGCGGCCGCGTCTATAGACCGGCTCAGATCGAATTGAAGCGTGATGCTTGTCGACCCAAGAGAACTTGATGACGACATGCTGGCTATGCCCGCAATGTTTGAGAACGACTTTTCGAGCGGCGTCGCAACGGACGAAGCCATGATGTCTGGATTCGCTCCCGGCAGGCTTGCCGAAACCTGAATCGTTGGATACTCCACTGCCGGCAGATCGCTGACTGGAAGCGTGAAGTAGCTCAGCACGCCGAAGCCGAGGATTCCTGCCATCACAAGGGTCGTAGTGACCGCGCGGCGGATAAAAAGATCGGTGATGCTCATTTCAGCCCTGGCCCTGGTTCGCCGCCAGGATACGCACGTGCGCGCCGGGTATGAGGCGAAGTTGCCCCTCGGACACTACCCGTTCTCCACCCGCGAGCCCCGACCCGACTACCGCCTGCTCCGGCTGCCCTGCAGGCGTGTAAGTTCGCAGCACGTTGACAGGTCTCATTGCGACTGTGGAGTCCGCTGGGTTCAGCACCCAAATATACCGGCCCTGCGGACCCGTCTGAACCACTTGCGACGGCACCAGAACCCGATCGTGCTCAACATTCAATCTCGCCCGGACTGTTACGAACTGTCCGGGCCACAGAGAGCGCGTGGCGTTCCGGAAGACTGCCTTGAGTTTTATGGTTCCGCTTGTCGCGTCCACCGAACTATCTATAAATCGCAGCACCCCGGTGCTTGCCTTGTTATCGGACGTGAACGCAGTAACTTCCAGCGGCTTCGAAGTGTTGTATCGTCTGATTTCCGGGAGGATCGATTCCGGCACGGCAAATGAGATGTAAATCGGGTCGTTTTCGAGAATGGTGACCAGCGTGGTGTCATTCTCCTTCGCGAGATTACCTTGCTTCACGGCGATTGTCCCCGCTCGTCCGGAAATCGGCGCGACAATCTTCGTGTAATCCAGTTGCAGCCGCATCTGCGTCAGCCGCGCGCGGTCGGCCTTTTCGGCTGCGCGGGCGCTGTCGAGTGCCGCGCGGTCTGCTTCGGCGGAAGCCGCAGCCGCTTCGGCGCTCGCAACGTTCTGGTCGGCCTGTTCCCGCGCAAGAATCCCTTCTTTTGCCAGTTTAGTTCCCCGGTCGGCCATGGATTGAGCATTTCGGTAGGTCGCCTGATCGCGCGCAATATTCGCCTCAGCCTGCTTCTCATTCGCCAGATCGCGGGCGATATTCGCTTCAAGTTCGGCCGCCTGCCGGTTGATGCTTTCCGCATCCAGATCGAACAGGATCTCGCCTTTTTTAACGTCCTGGCCTTCGGAAAAATGGACTCCGAGAATCGGGGCGGTCAAACGAGACTTCACATCGACGCTCGAAGCGGCTTCAGCATTCCCGATTGCATCGATCTCGAGCGGTACGTCCGCCGTTGTGGCAGCAACCACCCGGACAGCCGTAGGAGGCGAGGCTGCGACGGGCGCGGCTTCTCCTCCCCCGGAACAGGAAAGTGCAAGCGAGGCGAGGAGTGCCGTTAAAACAACAGAAATTCGGTTGGACACGGAGCGTTGTTCGTTGAAGAGTTTCAGTCTCTTATTGGACGCTGAATCTATGTTTAAGTTATCAGTAATCCGACAACAACGGACGAACCGGCGCGATTATCGCCCGCCGAAAGAAGCTGCTCGCAGGCTGGTTACTAGCTGTACTGCGACGGTTTTATTGTAGCGATACAGACCTGTTTCAGAATGTTCAACTTCATACCCGAGTTTCACTATTTGCATCCTGTTGGGCCGGAATCCGGCCGCGGTCTGTACGCCAACGGTGGTTGCGCCAGGGTTTATGTAACCGGTTCGCAGCGCGAGGAACCACCGGGGACCGATCGTCCGCTTAAGTTCGGCATAGCCCGCATGTACCCGATACGTCGGAATGGCCTGATAGCTGAAGCGGAAGTGCTGCAGTTCTCCCTGAAAATACCAATGTCCGGCGGCCCACTGGACGTCCATTCCCAGCGCGCGGGCAGGCAGTGCGCTCGGTTTGGCTTCGCCCGGGAAAAAGAACGGTTCATTGCGGTCAAGGTATGGTCCGCGATACCCGGAAGCTCCAATTCGAAATCCCTGCCGGACTGTATAACCGATTCCAGCGGCGTAATTTCCATACTGATCGGTGTTGAATACGCTTCTCGGATGCGATGGCGACGAGTTCGCAAACTGCGCTCTGGCATCCCACTTTCTGAGCGTGACGTCAATTTGAACTCCCGCTACGGATTCAAGAGATACCGGCTTGTAGTAGTAACCATACTGCATTGGCTTTCCGACCAGAGGGTTTTCCGCCTCGTCGTAGCGCAGCGGAAAAGAGCCGAAAACAGTGGTCAGTTGCCCAGCCCGGACTACAACAAAGCCATCGTCCCAGGTGTGAGACCAGGAGACATCGGCCCGTAGGAGTTTACCGTTGATTCCGTGTCCCTGGGTCGAAAACGTCTCCGCGATATAAGGGCGCGAGTAAGTATCGAAAACAGCCGAAACCGTCCAGTGCGGATTCAGCTTCCACGTCGGATACAGAATGGAATTGAACCCGACGTCCACGGGCGAGCCGTAACGCGGACCTCGCGTCAGGGCGTCCGATCCGACAGCCATTGCGGTGAGAGTGGCATGGAGGTCGAAACCGGAGTTCGCCTCCTGCGCGCGTGCTGTGGCCGCTCCGCCGACCAGAAAACACAAAATTACGGTAACCTTCATTACGATACTCCTGCGAATTCTCGTTCTTCGACAGCCGCCCCGTGGCTGGGTAACCCCGCGAATACTTCCACGATTTTCGGGTCGAATTGGGAGCCCGCAACCGATCTCAAAATGTGTATGGCCTGCCGGTGGCTCATACCCCGGCGGTATGGACGATCCGTGGTCATGGCATCATAAGCATCCGAGACATGGATGATGCGCGCATCGAGAGGCGTCTCCTCCCCTTTCTGTCCGTGCGGGTAGCCGCTGCCATCCCAGTTTTCGTGGTGCAGTTCAACCGCGTTGAGATACGGTTTGAAGCCGCTTACTCCGTCGAGAATGCGGCGCCCGATCAGCGGGTGCTCCCTGATTGCAGCGAAGTCGCTTGCAGTCAGCTTGCCGGGCTTGCGCAACACGATGTCTGAAACGCCGATCTTTCCGATGTCGTGCAGCAGCGCTCCGATCTCAATTCGTTTTCTTTCGCGATCATCCAGTCCCAGCGCCGCCGCCGTCGCGCCGGCCAGCTCACTTACACGCTGGCTGTGGCCCGAGCTATATGGGTCGCGCGCATCGAGCGCATTGGCGAGCGAACCAATAAATTCCACGTACGCATGCTGAAGGTCTTCACGTGCTTGTTTGATAGACGACGCTGCGCGATTGAAGCTCTCCGTTAGTTCCCGGATCTCCCGAATGGATGAGGGCGCAGTAGTAAATTCAGGCAGTAATCCGGTCCGGTCGGCGCTTTTGAGATGCGAAACCACAGACGCTATCGGACCGGCGATGGAATTTGACGAGACAAAGCTGAACAGTATCGCCACCACCAATGCGCCGAGCACCACACTTCCAAAAACGTTGCTCAGAGCCGCCTGAACCGGTTCGGCGCGACGGTCAACGTTTTGAAGACTGAGTATCCGATACCCGTCGTTTGCCGCAAGTCTCTGAAGCGCGAGCGCGATGTACGTCGTGTTCCCCAGCTTTACGTCGCATTCGGTTTTCGTGCCGCAGGATCTCAGAGCATTGTCGAGATCGGAAACGGGAACGCCCGGTACGGTCAACTGCACTACCCGCCCCCGCTCCATCAGAACCGCGGGTCCAGGCACCTCAGAAAGCCGGTAGCGTTGACCCACTGCGAGAAGCCCGATGCTCTCATCACCCTGATCTATGGGAACCGAGGCCATCTGGTAAATATTGCCTTCGATGCTCAAAAGTCCCGCGGGCTTCTTCTGAAAGCTTTGAGGATTCATGGGCAGCACCTCGGTGCCGGTACGCAGAACGCCGGCGAGCGGAGTGCCATCGGACGCGGACACGGACAAAAGGTCGAAGCCCATTCGTTCGCATAAATCGCGTAACTGGTCTTCAACCGTACTCCTCGCTTCGGCGCTGCTTGGCATCGACAAGGCGAGGCGGATGCCGGCTTTGAGCGACGCATTTTCACCGGCAATTTTCAGGAATCTGCTGTTCTGCAGCTCACTTTTCGCATCGATGTCGCCGAGCGCCTGATGGTTCTCGCGCACAGCGGATCGCAAAGCTTCCCGGACGGCGGACCGTACCAGCCGCTGAACCATGAGAAAACTAAGGGTCAGCAGAACGGCGAACGGGATGAAACTAAGCAGGAACGCCCTGTGCCGCAAGTGCAATCTATTTTTCTCCCGCGAGAGGCAGCAGAAAATCGGCCGTCGTGGTTCGGCCCGCGACAACCTCAATTTCCCGGCGAAAATAGCCGGCCGTTTTGTGCCAGGCGACGATCGTATACCGTCCGGGCGGCACCTCCGGCAGGCTGAATCCCCCGTCGTTGTCTGCCCGTGTATACCAGCGGTTCGGCGTCACCATAATTGCCGCCCCCATGTTCGAGTGCAGGTGACAGTTCACATATACCAGGCCCGCCTTGGTGAACGTCACCTTCCGGGTCGCACCCTTCGGATAGTTGCCGAGATCGAACTCCCTCACGCCGGACAGGGAAAACACATTGTGAAATACCGGATCTCCGTTCGGGAAAGACACCGTCGATCCGACTGGAACGACCAGCAGATCGGGCGAAAATCCCCTGTGAACCTGCTGCATCTCAGCCGTGACAGGCTGACCGGGTATCCCCCTGCCTTCAAGGAAGACGACCACACGCGAGCGTTCGTACGACAGCGGATCCGGTTGTGTAGGGGGCGCCAGATCCACGCTTACGCCCCGCTGGTACATTGGCACGGACTGCGTCACGTGAGGCTTCGTGAGGCGTTTCGTTACCACAATTGTCCCGCCGATTCCCTCGGCAAGAAGACAGGCGCTGGCAGCGAGGAAAACAATTGGCAAAAGGCGACACGGCGTCAAGTTTCAGTTCTTCCTGCTGGTATATCGGCTTATTGAGGCTGAACCTTTAAGCGAAAGAAAGAAAATTAAGTGCGGAGCACAAATACCGCTTCTAAGCTGCGAGCGGCAGCGCAACAGGCTCAGACCGACGCAGACCTGCTTTCACCAGATTCCGGATCCATAGGTTGGCGGGAACTTCCACGAACTCAAATACAATCGCGGAAAACGAGATCACGATGACGAAATAGAGCGCAGCCGCCAGCGGACCCGGCATGTGCCAGGACCCCGTCATCGCCCAGTCCGAGTACCACCAGAGCACCGGAACATGCAAAATATACATCGAATAGCTGGCTTTCCCCAGATATTCAGCCGACCTCGAAGACAGCGCCGCGGCCATCGGTCCGCCGCTGAGCGCCAAGCCGATTAGAGCCAACACATTCAGGGGCCGCAAAGCTGTGTTGAGATCGCCGTAGGTTCCTTCCATAATCTGCGGATATACGATAACCAGGGCGCCTGCAATCATCGCCGGGACATACAAAATAAACCCTTTTCCCCACATTCGCGGCTTCGCCCAGCCAAACAGCCTTGCCGCGGCAATACCCGCCGCGAAATCGGACAGATGGTGGATCGGCTTCCAGTTCCACGGCACATTTGCATGCGCCAGCAGCACTGGCGTTACGAGGCAACCCGCCAGGATCGCGACAATCGTGCGGCGCCCCGCATCCCGCATCCACACGAACAGCAGGGGAAAGAAAAGATAGAAGAAAAACTCGCACGAAAGTGTCCAGGCCGGGGTATTCCAGCCGACCCCAAGCCCTCCTGTCCAACCCTGCAGCAACAGTCCATAGTTCGTAAGCAGGCCGGCCTTCTCAACTCCACTACGTCCCGGCTTCAATATCGTCTGGATGATAAACGGCGCCACGACGACAAGACTCAGCAGATAAACCGGGTAGATTCTTGCCACCCGCGCGGCTGCATACCGCAGCAGATCGTGCCGCTTCCAACTCGCGCGGGCGTAACTCCTCGCAAGCACGAAGCCTGAGAGGATAAAAAAGGTCTGGACCGCCAGGTATCCGCCATGCACCAGACTCTGGGCCGCGGCCGGAAGGGAGTTGGTAAATCCCTCGAGCATCATGCCCTTGCCCGAAATATGATGAACGACAACCCACGCCGCCAGCACGAATCGGAGGCCGGTAAGCGCTGGCAGATATTCTGTGTTCTTGGAAGCGATGTAACCTATTATACGTTCACAGCTAAAACGCTTCTGATTTCGTTGCCGCAGCCTGGAATGAGCTTTCCCCCTGCTCGGCAAGACTCGCCGCGGCTGCATAGCTGAGCAGGTCGCCTCGTTCCCGCGCCAGCAGTTTCATTCGCGCAAAATCCCCGGCCTGATAGCAAAGGCTGAGAGCTGAGGGCACAGGTGCCCCGTATGGATCGTCTTCAACCACGCTCTCAAGCAGCACGTCGAGCGCTTCTGCCGCCCGCTTCAGCGATACAAGCAGTCTCACGAGAGCCCGGCCGGGCGCATCTCCGGCCACTTCCGGATCCGATTCGACCAACTGATCCCGAAAATACCCGACGTGTTCGTCAACGCTGTCCCCGCGGAGCGCCTCCGTGTAATGCCAGTACGCAAGACACTGATTTGCGAAGGGAGGCACACCTGGAGACTGAAACTGCGGCGAAAGGTGCTGGCCATATTCGCAAAGCTCGCTGAATACCCGCAGCACTGCGCCGTCCGTTACCTCCACGCAATATGGGATTACCGAAAGCAGGTGCGAGGTGTCCACGTAGTAGTCCCATTCACCGAAAAGCCAGTCCCGTCCTCGCATGAGTTCGGGAAGGCTGGTGGCCGCAGGCCGCGAACCCTCCTGCGCCTCAACCGCGCCAGTCATGCGCGACATGATCTCGCCGTGAAGACTCGTGGCCAGCAGCGCGATACAGCGTTCCCGGTCCTTCGTAACCGCCGTCATTCCGAACGCGGTGATCGCCCGACACATGCCATGTTTTGCCAGAATCAGCTCCAACCCTTTCAATGGATGCACGCCCTCCTGAAAGGCAATCGCAATCAGGGCTTCGACATTGTCGCCCGGCTCAACCTTATCGAGTGCGTCCTGAACAGGTTGCAGCTCCGAAACCGCCCGAAAGTAGGGCCACGCCCGGTCAATTTTGCCATCGGCAAGAAACAGCCTTCCTGTCTCCCTCGCAGCATCCATCACGGCCAGTTGATACCGTTCGTCCGTAATCCCATCCGTCTGAATCAGCGACAGACCCATCTCATACCGCTTCAACATCAGACGGGCTTCGAAGACCAGCCCATACTCTTTCGACGCGAGGAACCGGTCCGCCAAAAAGCTGAGCCCCGACGTGGGATCGTTAGGCTGCAGAACCTCGTCGAGGGTGGCAAACAGTTCGGTGGTCACGCTTGAATTCTCTCAATGACGCTCTGGCAGTGCGAAATACTGCCGCAGTACCGCGCATGAGCGCTCGCCCGCTTTACCGTCCCAGTACGGTGGAATTTGCCCCGTTTTAGGCTCGTCTTTCGCGCTGGTCCATGCCGCCAAAATAGAAGCTCGTGTCGTTCCCGCAAGGCGATTGGTTCCGCGTTCAATTGTCACCGGGCGTTCCGTGTTCTCCCGCAGAGTCAGGCAAGGGACCCCAAGGACGGTGGTTTCTTCCTGAATACCGCCGGAATCCGTCAGGACCACCGAACTCTGGGCCTGCACGTTCAGGAATTCCAGGTACCCCAGCGGGTCGAGCAGATGTATTTTGCCGCGGACGGCGCTTTCGAGCTTCGACCGTGTTCGCGGATGCACCGGCCAGTAGAGCGGCACTTCCTCCGAAATGATCTCCAGCGCCGAGAGGATGCCTGAAAGCTGCTCCTCATCGTCTACGTTGGCCGGACGATGCAGCGTGATCAACCCGTACCGCGCGTCCGGAATCAGCCTCTGTCTGGCATCCGACTGCATGGCTTGCGCAAGGTGCCGCCGCAGAGAATCGATCATCAGGTTGCCGACCATGTGAATGCGGTCCGGATTCGCGCCCTCCCGCAGCAAATTACGCCGCCCGCTTTCCTCAGTTACCAGAAAGAGGTCGCTGATGGCATCCGTTGCCAGCCGGTTGATCTCCTCAGGCATAGTGCGATCGCCGCTGCGCAACCCTGCTTCAACATGAATCACTGAAATGCCGAGTTTACTTGCCACCAGCGCCGCCGCCAGCGTCGAATTCACATCCCCGACCACGATGACGGACTGCGGTTGCTCGGCAATTAATACCGGCTCAACGCGCTTCAGGATCTCGGCGGTCTGCTGAGCGTGCGACCCGGAACCGGCTTCGAGGTGATAGTCCGGCGCAGGCAGGCCGAGATCCTGAAAGAACTGGCCCGACATCGCATAGTCGTAATGCTGACCGGTATGCACCAACACCGCCGAAAAGTCTTCATCGCGCGAAATAGCGGCCAATAGCGGAGCCACTTTCATGAAGTTCGGCCGCGCCCCGGCAATCACGACGAGCTTTAAAGGCATCTAAGTCTCGATTGAACCACGCGCTCACGTTCGGCCATGCCGGGGGCGAGGTACTGGAGAGCGCGGAAAGAAAGAGCCTAACGGACGCGGCCCATGCGATCGATCGGCCAGTAAACAAATACGGCTTTCCCGTAAATATCGCTGCGGTCAACGAAGCCCCACATCCTGCTGTCGTTCGAGGAATTCCTGTGATCGCCCAAAACGAAAAAACTGTTCGCCGGGACAATTTCCCGCGGCCGGGAAATATGATCGCGGTATTCGTCGAGCAGATACGGCTCATCCAGTTTGCGGCCATTTACATACACCTGGCCGTCCTCGATCTCCACCACGTCTCCAGGAACGCCTATCACGCGCTTGATATAAGATTGCGTCCGGTCGAGCGGGAAATGGAACACCACTGCGTCGCCGCGGTGAATTGCGTCGTCCCTCAGCTTGTATTCGTACTTGTTGATAAAAATCCGCTCCTGGTCGGTCAGCCCCGGCATCATACTGGTGCCTTCCACTTTCACCGGTTGATAGATGAATACGATCAGCACCACGGCCAGAATCACGGAAATCGCAATATCGCGCAGCAGCGCCAGCGGTCTCAAGCCCTGCGGTGGAACGGCTTGAGCCGGCTGCGGATTAGGCGCTTCTTCCATATCGATTTGGACGGTTAAAACCGGCTTGCGTTAGTGCTGCTAGTCCACATATAGAAACTCGTTCGTATTGAGAAGACTTCTGATCAGTTCCGTATTCGCCGCCTCGCGGGAACCCAGCAATGTTGCCTGCTTCGCCAGAAAACGATCCGCTTCAGTCCGTTCTTCGTCCGACGGCAGCCGTCCAAAAATCCGCTGCCACGCGTCCTGAGCAGACTTCACTTTCGTCGCAAGAGATCTGGCGCGCTCCATCATAAAGCCCCCGTTCAGCAGCGCCAAAGACTGCGGCGAAGTCGTGCTTTCGTTCCTCCGCGGACACGTCAACACGCCGTCCGGCGAATCGAACGCCTGATCCATCGGCTGTTGGAATGTGCGCCTCACAATCATATAAATGCTGCGGCGATTGTGCTCCGCAGCTTCAGGCGTCACCATCCATGCACTCGCCGGATTCCCTATCATCCCGAACATTTCCTCCCGCGAAAGCGGCGGCACCACCGGAGTCCCTTCCATTTTGAGATTCAGATCGCCGCTGACCGCAAGCGAAGCGTCACGAATCTCTTCCGATTCCAGCCGGCGCCGGTTCATGTGCGAAATCAAATCGTTCGCAGGATCTTTTTCCCGCGCCGAGTCCGTAGCATTCGCGCTTCGCCGGTACGCATCCGACATCATGACCAGCTTATGCATCGACTTCACCGACCACTTTCGGTTCACGAATTCTGTCGCGAGCCAGTCAAGCAGTTCAGGGTACGCCGGACTCCCGCTCCGCACCCCGAAGTCGCTGGGAGTCCTCACCAAACCTGCGCCGAAGTGACCCTGCCAGATCCGGTTCGCCATCACGCGCGCGAACAACGGGTTCTCAGGGCTGGCAATCCATTCCGCCAGTGCTTTGCGCCGACCGGTTGAAGTGGCATGTAACGGCGGATCGGGAATGTCACCGCCCCCCAGCACACTCAGAAATCCGGGATGAACCTCGTCACCGGGGGCATCCGGGTTCCCTCGCTCTGCGATAAATGTGCGGGGCGCCTCCCTGCCCCCGTTGACCAGCCCCGGCGACATTGGCGGAGGTCCATAACCGTCGAAAGTCGCAAGTAGCCGTTTCGAAATCGACTGCAGGCGTTCAGCATCTTCGGGTTTCAGCGCCGCCATCACCTCGTCAGAACTGACCTTGATCGCATTTGCATTCTTCGCAACGAGCGTCGTCTGCTCTGGCGTGCGCTGGTCTTCCTTTGCAAGAATCGCCGCCTGAACGTCATCCGGCAATGCGGCTATCTTTTGCCTACGCAGCTGATCCTTGTATGGCTTTTCAATCTTTGCGATCTGCTCCCCGATCTGCCAAAGCCGGAACGTTCGCGAATTTTCGCTGATGTCGTAATTACGCGCCGGGTTGTAATCGAGGAACACCCGGTCATTCACCGCAGGCGCAAAAATCGCCTCCATCCTGTAGTAATCCTTTTGCGGAATCGGATCGAACTTATGGTCGTGGCACCGCGCGCACCCTACGGTCAGGCCGAGAAACACAGCCGAAGTCGTATCTACCATATCGTTACGCTTCTCTACCTGATTGATCTCCTCCACTTTGAAAAGCATGTCGCGGTTTGTCCCGACCCGATAAAACCCGGTGCCCGTCCGGGCCTCCGGCTCTGTCGGAAACAACTCATCTCCAGCGATCTGCTCTTTCACAAACCTGTCGTACGGCTTGTCATCGTTAAATGATTTGATCACGTAATCGCGAAAGCGCCACGCCAGCAACAGATACGGGTCCTGCTCAAACCCAGCCGTATCGCCGTAGCGAGCCAGATCCAGCCAGTGCCTTCCCCATTTTTCGCCGTAACGCGGAGATGCCAACAGACGGTCTAGCAGGTGCTCCCATGCGTTGGGCGAGGAGTCCTTTAGAAACTCATCGATTTGCTCCTGGGTTGGCGGAAGACCCAGCAGGTCGTACGTAGCCCTGCGAAGCAGGCTCAGCTTATCCGCTTCAGGAGACGGCGTCACGCTCGCCGCACGCAACTTCCGGTCGATAAAAGCATCGATAGCATTAGCCGCTCCCGCAGGGACCTGTGGCCGCTGAGGTTTCCGGAAAGACCACCACGTACTCACGGCCACAGGCGCCCCGCCGCTTGGCCACGCGGCGCCGCTGTCGATCCATTCTTTGATGGTGCTGGTGTCTTCGGCGGACAGCGCCCCGCCCGGCGGCATCGCAAGATCGCCCGTATGGGCAACGGCTTTATACAAAAGGCTCTCGGCAGCTTTGCCCGGCACGATTGAAGCCCCGCGGCTCCCGCCTTTCAACACGTTCTCGCGCGACGTAACTTTCAACCCCGACATCCCCGATGAATCGCCGTGACATTGCCCGCAACGCTGCTGCAGAATCGCAACGGCGGCCTCTGGGGTACCGGCGGCGCTCGCCAACGCAGGCAGCAGCAACAGGGGAAGTCCGATCTTACGCATAGAGTCCGATGACGATACTCCTATCATATGAACTTGCGGCCCGCTTGCACCGAGGCTCTGACGTTAGAGTGGTAGTTCCATTCCCATGAGCGAAGAGACCCGTACCCGGCGGCGTAGCGAGATCTGGTTCAATGACAAAGACGAACCGGGCGAAACAGCCGTTTATCTGGAGCGTTATCCAACTTTCGGCCTCACCAGAAGCGAAATGCAGTCTGGCCGTCCGGTCATCGGAATTGCCCAGTCCGGCAGTGAACTGACCCCCTGCAACCGCATCCACCTGGCCCTTGCTCAGCGTGTTAAAGAAGGGATTCGCGATGCCGGCGGAATCCCTTTCGAGTTCCCGATCCACCCCATGCAGGAAAGCTGCCGCCGTCCGACCGCGGCTCTCGACCGCAACCTCGCCTACCTCGGACTGGTCGAGGTTATGGTCGGGTATCCGTTCGACGGCGTGGTGATGACCACCGCCTGCGACAAGACCACGCCCGCGTGTCTGATGGCGGCAGCGACCGTCAATATGCCCGCCATCGTCCTCTCCGGCGGTCCCATGCTCGACAGTTACCACAACGGCAAACTGGCGGGCTCCGGTATGGTCCTCTGGGAAGCGCGCCGCCAGCTCGCGGCCGGCAAAATTACGGACGATGAGCTGATCGAAATCACGATGGCCTCTGCACCCAGCCCGGGTCACTGCAACACCATGGGTACCGCTCTCTCCATGAACTCGCTCGCCGAAGCTTTGGGCATGTCCCTGCCTGGATGCGCGTCCATCCCCGCGCCGTACGGCGAACGCGCCCGTATGGCCTACGAAACGGGACGGCGCATCGTCGAAATGGTGAACGAGGATCTTACGCCCTCCCGCATTCTCACCCGGGCGGCGTTCGAGAACGCCATTGTCATGACGTCCGCTATCGGCGGTTCCACCAATTGCGCGCCGCACATCACCGCCATCGCGCGTCACATGGGTGTCCCGCTTGACATCGGCGACTGGGAAACCGTGGGCCATGAAATCCCGCTGCTCGCAAATATCCAGCCCGCCGGAGAATATCTGGGCGAGGGCTTTCATCGCGCCGGCGGCGTGCCCGCTGTAATGAGCGAACTCCTGCGCGTCGGGAAAGCGCATGGCGATGCGTTGACCGTAACCGGCAAGACGATCTCCGACAATTACAGGAATTCCCGCATTCTCGATTCAAACGTGATCCGAACCTACGAAGACCCGCTAAAAGCACACGCCGGGTTTATGGTGCTCACCGGGAATCTGTTCGACTCCGCGCTCATCAAGACCTCAGTAATCAGCGCCGACTTCACCAAGCGCTTCCTCTCCACCCCCGGCGAGGAAGACTGCTTCACCGCGCGCGTCATCGTTTTCGAAGGACCGGAGGATTATCGCCGCAGGATCGAAGACCCGTCCCTGAATATCGACGAATCCTGTATGTTAGTCGTCCGTGGTACCGGTCCCATTGGATATCCAGGCTCCGCTGAAGTGGTCAACATGACACCCCCTGGCGCTCTGGTGCGAAAAGGCTTCCGGATGCTGCCCTGCCTGGGGGACGGCCGGCAGAGCGGAACTTCAGACAGCCCGTCCATTCTGCACGCTGCGCCCGAATCGGCCGCAGGCGGGAATCTCGCAATCCTGCAGAATGGCGACCGCGTAAAGGTTGACCTTGCCCATCGCCGTGTCAACCTGCTCATCCCGGATGAAGAAATCGCCAAGCGGCACCGCGACTTGCCGGCATCGACGCTGAAGAACGATTCGCCCTGGCAGCAACTCTATCGCGACAAGACGGGTCAATTGGATACCGGTGCCTGTCTGGATTTCGCGGTGGGATATCGGGATCTCAAAAACACGGTCCCGCGCCATTCTCACTAGCGCGCTCTACAGATACCGCGGCAGCGTGCCGATATCTTCATAAGTGAACTGGCTTCGATTGTGGTGGCTTGCCACCGTATTCTGTGGGGTAGCAGCAACCGGTACGGCAGAATCCGCCTCGCCATGGCGTTTTTGGGACAGTTCTGACGGTTTCGTCGAGTCCTACACCAGCAGCGTAGCCCTGTCTCCGAACGGCAATGTCTGGGCGAAACATGGAATTCTTGGCAATGTTGAACTGCTGAACGGCTACGCGACCCCTCATTATCCCGACTCCGGGGACTCGGGATTACTCGAATGTGCGCCCGACGGAACGGTCTGGATGTGGTCCGGGGCCAGGATATTTCGCTTTAGGGACAATAAATGGGCCGCATTTCCGGTTCCGGAACTGACGCACGCGGGGAGCACACGCAGAAATTTCCGTGATTCCTGGGACTTCACCTCCTTCAGTTCGCCGCACCTCGAAGTGACCGTTTCAGTGGTTGCGCTCGACCGTGCCCACGCTCTTATCCTGATGCCCGACCGCATTCTTGAGTTCGATGCCGATCGCTCGTCGTCGCGCACCGTGCTTCGGTTACCGGCCACGGGTTTGAACCGGTTGTTCGCAATGGCCATGGCGAAAACGGGCAGTATATACGTCACCGGGCGCGGGGGTCTCGGCCTTTTGATCGGAAAAGCCGGCTCACCGTGGCGGTGGGAAGCCGTCGCGCGGCCTCCGACCGAGTATCTGGATTTCGACGCGCCTGTTTCTGTACGGCAGAACGAGTTGTTCGTGTCGGCCACAAGGACCGATCTGACCAGCGATGCCCTTCGGTTCGACGGCGCCCGGTGGGAAACCATTTATCGGGGTGAATCGAAGCTCGTCCAGGCGTGGCCCTCCGATGATGACTCCGGCTATTGGGTTCAGGATGGAAACCACATTGTCGAACTAAGCGGTGGCCGCAAAAAGCCCGTCGAACGTGACCAGGCACTGTCAGGAATTCAGCTTTCTGCCCGCGTCGAAGGGCCTGGCCGGTTCTGGATTACGAGTACTCAGGGCCTCGCCCATTACATGCCGCCGCTCTGGCGCACTCCTTCAGGCGCTCCGCCGATCGATGACGTGGTAAACGCCATTACGGAGGATGCCGCGGGCAACATCTGGTTCCTCGCCGCCGGACAACTGATTCGGTTCAGCAACCAAACGTGGTCCACTTTTCCGCTGCCCAAAGGCGAGACCCCCTGGGCTGTTTTTACTCAGGGGCTGGCTGTCCTTTCGGATGGCAGAATCGCCGTTGCGACTACATCCAGGCATCTGCTGATTTTCGATCCTCGCAGCGGCCGCTTCTCCGTTTATGAGCACCCGGCCGGTCTGGCAACGAGGATGTTTGCCGGGCAGCGCGATGGAACTCTTCTCGTCGAGCTCTATCCTCCTGGGTCGAAGAACATTGAAATCCAGTCGTTCGACGGACAAACTTTCCACCCTTTTATCGACGCCCGTCAACTGAACGGCATCACCGATTTGCGGAGCCTTGTGGTCGCCCCGGACGGCAGGATATGGTTGGGCGCTACCGCCGGGTTTGCGGTACTTGAACGCGGGCGCTTGCGGCACATTGGGATCGCCGACGGGTTTACCGATCCTGGCGCCTACTTTATCTTTCGGGACCCATCGGGACAAATGTTTGCCGGTGGCCGAGACAGCCTTTTTCGCCTCGACGGCACAAAGTGGGTGCGGATGCGAAGCGGCCTTGATCGTGTTCGAACCATATTCCGGGAGCGTGACGGAACTTTGTGGGTGTCTTCCGGTTCTGGCGTCTACAGATACCGAAACGGTGTCTGCATCCCAAATGGCGCTGAGGAGGGTTTGCCTTCAGGCGTTGTGTACCGGATCTTCGAAGACACGCGCGGCCGAATTTGGGCCGGAACAACCCGGGGACTGAGTCTGTTTCATCCGGAAGCCGATACGGATCCCCCGCTGGTCACCATGGCTGAGGATAAGAATCCGGCCGAGGCGGCACCCGGTGGACAGGTCCGTATTGCATTCTCCGGAATGGACAAATGGAAGTTTACTCAGAGTGCCAGGCTTCTGTACTCGTACCGAATGGACGGCGGTCCCTGGAGTCCGTTCGAGACAGCGCGGTCCGCCTCTTTCGAAGGCCTGGCCGGCGGCAGCCATCGCTTCGAAGTCCGTGCCATGGACCGAAACGGGAATATCAGCCGGTCCCCCGCCGTTCACACTGTCGCAGTTCTGCTGCCCTGGTTCCGGACACCCGCATTTCTTATCCTCGCCTCCATAGCGGCCGGCATTATCGTCATTTTACTTGCACTTGCCTTCGCAACGTATTCGCATCGCGGCACCCTCATCCGCAGCCTCAATCAAAAGAACAAACTCGAGCGTGACCGCCACACCATTCTTGAAATGGTCGCGAATCGGGAACGCCTAAGTACAATCCTGATGCAGGTTGCCGATTGCCTTGCGGAGCATTGCCCGCAGGCGCGCGCCGTTGTGATCTGGGAAAGTCCGGCACTTCAGATACTGTCGCGGCCCGCCATGACCGAGCCTATGCGTGCCTCCATTCGCGACGCTTACGCCAGGCGCGACGGAACGGACTGGTGGAAATCCCTTCCAACCCTTTCACCAGAAATGTCTCCGAACAGCCCAGTGCTTCCCATTCGCTCCGGAGACCGCGATGTACTTGGCGCAATAGCGCTCCTCTACAACTCGGGAGAATTCCTTCCCCCGGCGGCGGCATGGCTGGCCGAGACGTTCAGCGGCCTCGCCGCCGCGGCAATTGAAAACGCGCGGCTTTATGAGAAACTCGCTCATCAGGCCCGGCATGACGTTCTTACCGAACTCCCGAACAGACTTTGCTTCGACGACAAACTCAACTCCTGCGTAACCCTCGCCAAAGCCACAGGGCAGCCACTCGCGATTTTTTATCTCGACCTCGATCGATTTAAACAAATCAACGACAGTTTGGGACACCGTGTTGGCGATCTGTTCCTTCGCGAGGTGGCCCGCAGGCTTTCCGGTTCGCTTCACAGCGGCGCCACTCTGGCGCGAATCGGTGGAGACGAATTCACCGTGCTTCTGGAATACGGCGCGGACAAGTCCTCCGCAAGGCGCCTTGCCAGCCGCATGCTTAAGTCTCTCGAGGCTCCGGTTCGGATTGAAGGAGAAGACCTGTTCGCCAGCGCCAGTATCGGAATCAGCCTCTTCCCTGACGACGGAAGCACGCCGTCCATCCTCCAAAGAAACGCTGACATAGCCATGTATCGCGCCAAGGCAAAGGGGAAGAACTGCCTCGAATTTTTCTCTGCCGAAATGGGATCGGAAACTACCTCTGCACTGAACGTCGAGCAGGTACTTCGCCGGGCCATCGATGAAAACGGCGTCGAAGTTTTTTACCAGCCGCAGTTTACTCCCGACGGCATCCTCGTCGGCGTCGAAGCGCTCGCCCGCCTGCGCAGGCCTTCGGGCGGTTACATTTCTCCTGGCGAATTCATCGCGGTCGCGGAAGATACTGGCCTGATTCTGCCTCTCGGAGCGTTTGTGCTTCGCCAGGCCGCGAGGCAGCTCCGCGAGTGGATCGAAGCCGGTCTGGGGCCCGTCCGTATGTCCGTGAACGTGTCCGCCCTTCAGATTGCCCACGGTTCATTTGCCGCCGGCGTGTCCCAGATAATAGCCGCCTGCAGGATTCCCCCGGCCCTGCTTGAGCTCGAACTGACCGAAAGCGCCATTATCCGCAACCTCGCCGAGTCGGCAGTGCAGATGCAAAAATTGCGCTCTATGGGTGTGCGCCTCGCCCTGGATGATTTCGGCACCGGCTATTCATCCCTTGCGCAGTTGCAGACGCTGCCGCTCGACACATTGAAAATAGACCGCTCGTTCATGTCGAAGATAACGGGAGGCACCGAGCGCTCCCCATTGTTCGAGACCATCGTCGCGCTCGGAAAAAGCCTGCGGTTGACCGTTGTCGCCGAAGGAGTCGAAAACACGGCTCAGCTCACCGTGGCCCGCGAATGCCGATGCGACCTCATTCAGGGCTTCTTCTTCTCCGAACCAGTTCCGGCGCCTGACATCCGCCCCTTCTTCACCGGCGCCGTGCTGAACGAGAATGAGAACAATGCCATCCTCGCCCGGTGAAACTCCCGCCCTGCTGCGCGTAATGCCACGACGCTGGTCCGCCGGGGCGGTCTTCGGCGCCTTGTTCTTGACGCTGCCAGCCATTGCCGCGGAGTTCAACGTCGCAGATTATGGCGCGAGAGGAGACGGGAGGACAGTAGACACAGCCGCGATTCAGAGAGCCATCGACGCATCCGCCAAAGCAGCCGGCAGCGTCATCGTATTAAAGCCGGGCGTGTATCTCACCGGTTCGGTATTCCTCAAAACCGGAACCCACCTCCGTCTCGATGAAGGCGTAGAACTGCGGGGAGTTCAGGACGATTCAGCCTATCCGATGTTGCCCATCCCGAATCGCAGGCATCGAAATGAGCTGGCCTGCGGCGCTGATCAACGTCTATGAGCAGTCGAACGTAAAAATCACCGGCAAAGGCAGTGTCGATGGCGATGGCAAGCTCTGGTGGGACAAATACTGGAAGATGCGGCGTGAAGAGTACGAGCCGAAAGGCCTGCGCTGGGCCGTCGATTACGATTGCCGGCGACCGCGGCTGATTCAGGTTTTCAAATCGCGCAACGTCGATCTCAGCGGTCTGACGCTGCGGCGCTCAGGCTTCTGGACCGTCCACATCTGTTACTCAACGCATGTAAACATCGACGGCATCACCATCCGGAACAACGGCGAAGCGCCGTGGCCCCAGCACCGACGGAATTGACATCGATTCTTCATCGGACGTCTTCGTCCAGCACTGTGATATCGACTGCAATGACGATGCGCTTTGTCTCAAAGCGGGACGCGATGCCGATGGCCTGCGCGTAAACCGCCCCTCCGAAAAGATCGTCCTTCGCAACAACACCGTCCGGGGCGGCGCCGCGGGCATCACCATAGGGAGCGAGACTTCGGGCGGAATCCGCGACGTCGAAGTGGACGGTCTGACGGTTCTCAAAGGGGTGCCCGCCGGCATCCTTTTCAAATCGGCCAACACACGCGGAGGTCTGATCGAAAACATCCGCATTCACGGCGTCCGAATGGAAGGAGTTCCCCGTCCCCTCAGCATCACCATGAATTGGAACCCGAGTTACAGTTACGCCACTCTGCCGCCTGGCGTAAAAGATGTGCCGTCCTATTGGAAGACTCTGCTCGCGCCGGTGTCCGCCGAAGCCGGGCTCCCCCATTTCCGCAACATCCGCATTTCTGACCTCAATGCGGTTGACGCTCAGCAGGCTTTCACCGTCAGCGCTTACCCTAACGCCCCGCTCGTTGACTTCGAATTCAGTAACATGAACATCGCAGCGAAATCGGCCGGCTCCATCCAAAATGCCGAAAACTGGAAATTCAAAGACACCAGGATCGTTACAGCCGACGCAAGCCGCGTAAGGGTTAAAGATTCACGTCGCGTTGAAGGACTAAACTAAAAACATCCTCATCGACTTTTTATCCACGTCCCGCGTCTTCACAACAGGAGAGACAGTTTGATCTTTCGCGCCGTGGAAGACGCGGACCTCATCGCGCGCGTCCGTCGCGGCGATGTGGAGTCGTTCAACCTGCTCGTATCCCGCTGGGAGAAGCGCGTTTTCAACTACTTACTGCGGATCAGCGCCAATCAGGAAGACTCTCTCGACCTCTGTCAGGACGTCTTTCTCAAAGCGTGGCAGAACATTCGGAAGCTCGACGACACAGCCCGGTTCGGACCCTGGCTGTTCCGCATCGCGCACAACGAGGCCTATTCCCATTTCCGCCGGCGCCGCCCGGAAGTTGGAATGGAAGACGAAACGTTTTTTGAGCGCGAGCCCGCGGCAGGCGTATCCCCCGAGCTTTCGCTTGCCGTGAACGCCGCGCTCGACCGGCTTACACAGGAGCAGCGGGAAGCCGTTGTCCTCAAGGTTTACCAGGGTTTTAAATTCGACGAAATGGCCGAAATTCTCGATTGTCCCGTATCCACCGTCAAATCGCGGCTCTACACAGCGCTCGATCTCATGAAGACGGAACTGGCACCGGGCAGCGGCAGAGGTATCAGATGAGTGGTCATATGACGATTTGCACACAGGCGGAAGCGGTTCGGGACTACGCCTTCGACGAAATCGCAGCGGGCGATCGCCCCTCCGTCGAACAACATATTGCCGCCTGCCCGGCCTGCGCGGCCGAACTCGACCGGCTTCGTGTCACCACAACCGCGCTCCGGATGCTCCCCGACCGCGACATTCCGCAGCGCATCGCCTTCGTATCGGACCGCGTCTTTGCACCGTCCTTCTTCGCCGGACTATGGAATTCCGCCGCTCGGCTGGGCTTCCTTTCGGCCTGCGCCATTGCAACTGCCCTGATAGTCACGGCTTATCACAAACCGGCGGAAATCAGAACAGTTGTCCAGACAGTCGCGCCCCGGGCCGACAATTCGAATCAAATCGCACAGGCAATCGAGACTGCCGTCGCCCGTGTTCGCGCCGAAGACGCGAAGATGACCCGCGCCGCCCTCGACGCCGCCGACCTCAAACAGGAAAAAGAACACAGGGCCCTCGTTGAAATGATCACGGTCATGCAGGATCGGGCAAACTCCAGAACGATTCTGGCCTCCACCGAAGTTCCGCAGACCGGAGTCGGCCAGTGAAGTCTGTCCTCCTGCTCGGCATCGCATCCCTCTGCTTCGCCGGAGCCGATCCCAACGGCACCACGAGTGCGATGGGCAGAATCGAGAACGCGATCAATCAGCGTCTGACTTCGAACATCAACGAACCGTACGATCTGCTCGGTCCGGCGCGCGGCACCTACCTCGACGGCTATGGCGCGGTCTTCACCGTCGCCATGAACGTCCTCGTAATTCCATCGCTCAGCATCGGCCCGCCGTTCGGCGTCAAACTCACGGCCGCCGATGTCGCCAAATTCCACGAACGCAAAGTCCACAAAATATCGGCTCTCAAAGACCTCATGCGCGAACTCATGGTCTCCGCGTCGCAGTCGCTCAACAGCCTCGGCCCCGACGACAAAATCGTAATGGAGGCCTTCCTTTTCAACTACAGCTGGGAAGACAGCAGAAACATCCCCAGCCGAATCAAGATGACGGTAAAGAAGCAAAAGCTGATCGACGCCGTCAACAGGCACGCCACGTCACCTGAAATGGCCGCGCTTTTTGAGGAGCAAACGCTCTGACCGGAGTAGCAACACCTCTTGGCAGATTGCTGATCGACCGAGCCCTCATTGCGCCCGAAGATCTCGATCGCGCGCTCGAACTACAGCGCGAACGTGGCGATAAGCTCGGCAAAATTCTCGTCGATATGGGCTACCTCGCCCAGCGCGACCTGCTCTCCGCTTTATCCGAACAGCTCGGGCTCGCCATAGCCCAACTCGCGGCGCCACCCAACGCTCCCGAAATCGAAGGGATGTCGCCGCGTTTTCTTCGCCAGTCGCTCGTGTTCCCGCTCGCCATCGACGAGGGTTCGCTCGTCCTGGCCATGGCCGACCCGCTCGACTTCGAAACCATCAACGCGGTTCACGGGTTCTCGAAGCTCGAAGTTACCCCCCAGCTTGCCACTGAACAGGAAATCCTCGAGGCCATAGACCGTTATTTCACCGACACCGACCGTCAGTCTGCCGCGGCCGATTTCGCGGGCGGCGACGAAGACGATCTGGAACATCTTCGCGACATGGCGAGCGAAGCGCCGGTCATTCGTCTCGTGAACGCCATGATCGCCCAGGCCGTTGAAAAGCGCGCCAGCGACATCCATCATTGAACCCTTCGAAAAAGAATTCCGCATCCGCTTCCGCGTCGATGGCGTTCTCTTCAATCAGGAGCAGCCGCCCAGGGAACTCAAAGCCGCCATCATCTCGCGCCTCAAACTGATGGCCAAGCTCAACATCGCCGAACGCCGCCTCCCCCAGGACGGCCGCATCAAACTCCGCATCCTCGGCCGTGAAGTCGATCTTCGCGTCTCCACCCTCCCCACCCTCTTCGGCGAAAGCGTCGTCATGCGGCTGCTTGACCGCTCCGCCGGAGATTTCTACGATCTGCGCCGCCTCGGATTCGACGACCACATGCTGAGCCGCATGGAGTATTTCACTTCGCTCCCGCACGGCATTTTCCTCGTCACCGGCCCCACCGGCAGCGGGAAATCCACCACCCTTTACTCCGCGCTCAAACGCATCAATCTGCCCGATAAAAAGATCATCACGATCGAAGATCCCGTCGAATACCAGATGGACGGCATCAACCAGATCCACGTTAACCCGGCCATCGGCCTGACCTTCGCTGCGGGTATCCGCCACATCGTCCGTCAGGATCCCGACGTCATTATGATCGGCGAAATCCGCGACCGCGAGACCGCCGACATCGCCATCCGTTCGGCGCTGACCGGCCACTTCGTTTTTTCAACCCTCCACACCAACGATGCACCCAGCGCCGTTACGCGGCTCACCGACATGGGGGTCGAGAATTACCTGATCACGTCCTCTGTCGTGGCTGTGCTCGCCCAGCGCCTCGTTCGCGTCATCTGCAAAAACTGCAAGGATTGCGCCGGGTTGGTCACTGACCCCATTCGGCGAACAAATCGAGTCCTTCCGCGGGCACGGCTGCGACGAATGTCATTGGTTCCGGCTATCATGGACGCGCCGGTATCTTCGAACTGATGGAACTGAACGATGAGCTTCGCCAGCTCATCATGGCGAACTGCTGACGCGGGCACGCCTGACCGAAACCGCGCGCCGCCACGGCATGCGGAACCTGCGCGAAGATGGCTGGATGAAAGTGCCGCAGGGCCTCACCACTGCCGCCGAAATTACCCGCGTCACTCAGGAATTCTGATGGCCTCGGCGACATTCCACTACCGAGCCGTCGGCGCCGACGGGAAGCTCCGCACCGGCATCATTACCGCCGAAAGCACAAACTCAGTCGCGCGCGAACTTCTTCGCCAGGGCCTCACGCCTGTCTACGTTGGGTCCGAGCAGAAGAAGAGCATGCAGATCAGCCTGCCTTCTTTCGGAGGCGGCCGCCGCCGCGACGTTCTCTTCTTCACCCAGGAACTGTCTACTCTGCTCAACTCGGGCGTACCGCTCGACCGCGCCCTCTCCATCACCACCGAACTCACCACCAAACCGCACTTCAAAACCGTCGTCAGCGATATCCTCCGTTCCATCAAAGGCGGAAAATCGCTGGCCGATGCGCTCGCCATTCACCCCACCTACTTCTCCGACCTCTTCATCAACATGGTCAGGGCCGGCGAAGCCTCGGGCAGCCTCGGTCAGATCTTCGATCGCCTCTCACGAATTCGAACGATCGCGCGACGAACTCCGCAGCTACATCATTTCGTCGATGATCTATCCCGCGCTGCTGGCCTTCGTAGGCGCGGCGTCCATCTTCGTCCTGCTCGACTTCGTCGTTCCGCGCTTCGCCAGCGTCTTCGATGACAGCCGCATGAAAATCCCCGTCCCCACTCAGATCATGCTCGAAGCCAGCAAAATCGTGCAGGACTGGGGCTGGGTGGTGGCGCTCGCAATCATTGGAACAGTCGTGTCCTTTCGCCTGTACACCCGCACACCCGCCGGACGCCTCTGGTGGGACGGTGCGCGCCTCGAAATCCCGGTTCTCGGCGACGCCATGCGCAAAGCCGAAACGTCACGATTCGCGCGCGCCATGTCCACACTGGTCGGCAACACGGTGCCGCTGGTGCAGTCGCTGCAACATCTCGGCCGGCATTCTCTTCAACAAACGGATGGCGAATTCCCTCAAAGATGTCGCGCAGGGCGTCAAGCGCGGCGAAGGTATTGCGCAGCCCCTCGCGCGCACAGAAATGTTCCCGCCACTCGCGTCGCATCTGCTTACCGTGGGCGAAGAGACCGGCAAACTCGACCTCATGTTCGCCCGTATGGCGGACATCTACGATGAAGAGACGCGGGCCGCGATCAAGCGCTTCACGTCCATCTTCGAACCGCTCGTGATTCTCATCATGGGGATCATCGTGGGCGCCCTGGTTTTGAGCATGCTGATCGCGATCACCAGCATCAACGACGTTGCAATCTGACCATGAAACATTTCAGGCAAACTATGAATCGACAAAAAGACGGACGCGCCGGTGTCACCCTGATCGAGATGCTGGTCGTGGTCACCATCATTGCGCTTTTCGCCGCAATCGTCGGACCCCGTCTGCTGCATCGCGGGGACCAGGCGCGCGTGGTCGCGGCTAAACAGCAGATCTCCGATATTCAGCTCGCGCTCGGTCAGTACAAGCTCGATACCGGCGCGTTCCCCACTCAGGAACAGGGCCTCGGCGCCCTTCGCCAGCAGCCGAGCGGCATGGACCAGTGGCATGGACCGTATCTGGTGAAAGACCTTGGCAACGATCCCTGGGGCCATCCTTACATCTATAAGTATCCCGGCGAACACGGCGATGAACCCGACATCGTAAGCTACGGAGCCGACGGTCAGCCCGGCGGTACCGACCTGAACGCCGATGTTGTCAGTTGGAAATAGCCTGATCCGAAACAGGCGCAGCGGCGTCACGCTGCTTGAGATGCTGATCGTCGTCTCAATCATCGCCGCCATCGCGAGCATCTCTTTCCCTGCCCTGACGGCCGGGCTGGCCGGTATTCGCCTCGCCTCCGCCGCTGGTTCTGTAGCCAGCTATCTGACCTCTTCTATGAACAATGTCGAGCGCCGCGAACAGCCCGCCGCTATCCTCATTTCTCCCAAAGACAATCTGATCTCGGTCTTCACCGCCGCGTCCGGCGACAAGCCGCTCACCCGCCTCGAAATGCCCGCCGGAATTCTCATCGAAGGCGACGAAGCCCAGGCGCTTCGAGCTTTTCCCCGGCGGCGCCTTCCCCCGCATCTCCGTCATCCTGCGCAGCGAAAAAGGCGGCCGGCGCTCCATCCGCATCGACCCCGTAACCGCCGTTCCCAGCATCTCCCGCATCGATGGCGAGACCAGGAGTGACACAAAATGAAGCGCACCGCCGGCTTCACTCTCCTCGAAGTCCTGGTCGCCACCGTCATCATGGGCATTTCGGTGACGGGCCTCATCGTCGGCCTCTCGCAAGCCGTAAAAAACGCCTCGCGCCTTGCCGATTACGATCGCGCCGTCATGCTCGCGCGCACCAAAATGAACGACCTGCTCCTCGACGTCTCGCTCCCTTTCGACGGCCGCGTCGAAGGCTCGTTCGATTCCAGCAGCGGATGGCGGGCCGCCCTGAAGCCGTTTGAACAGCCGCCAAACGCGGGGCCGGGCACACCCATCCTCCAGCAGGTTGCCCTTCAGGTGTGGTGGCAGCCCGCTTCCGGCACGCGCCGCACAATGCAGATCGTCAGCTATCGCCGGATACCGATCCCGGTACCGCTCACGCCCTCGGGCACCCCATGAGTAAACGCGCCGGCATCACGCTCATCGAAATCCTGATTGCCGTTTCGCTCCTGAGCCTGCTCTCGGTCGGCATGATGATGGCCATGCGCATCGGTTTCAACACCATGGAGAAGACCGACGCACATCTCGTGCGCAACCGGCGCGTCTCAAACGCGCGCAAACTCATCGAGAATGAAATCGCGGGCCTCATCGTCACCACCGCCGAATTTCGCCCTACGCCCGAAAACGTTGTCCCCGTCCCGTTTGTCCAGTGGGAGGGCTCCAGCATGCGCTTTGTAACGGCCTTCTCCCTTCAGGACGCATGGCGCGGACGCCCCCAGATTGCCGCTCTGCAGGTCGTCCCCGGCGATCGCGGCCAGGGCGTTCGGCTCATCGTCAACGAGACCCCTTATACCGGCCCGGCGCAGTCCGGACAATCGATCCTCGAAATTACTTCTGAAGGCGTTCACTTCGCCCCCATTCTTCCAGGCGCCGGCTCTTTCGTCCTCGCCGACCGCCTCGCCTGGTGCCGTTTCAGTTTCGAGGAAACGACGTTCGAACCACCCTACCGCCTCTGGCGCCCTGACTGGAAAGTGCCCGTACTGCCGCTCGGAATCCGCATCGACATGGCGCCTCTCGAGACCGCGCCCTCCGAACTGCGCGTCTCCAGCGTCACCGTACCTATCAATATCAACCGCGATCTGACCTCCTGGTACAGCGATGCCCAATAGCCCCCATTCGAAGCGAGGCTCCGCGCTCCTGACAGTCCTCTGGCTCACCGCCGCGCTGTCCGCCATCGGCCTCGCAGTCGCCAATAACGTGCGCGGCGAAACCGAACGCGCATCCACCAATGTGGACGACACGAAAGCCTGGTTCATCGCACGTGGCGCCATCGAACGCGCCCTGCTCCACATTGCCTGGGGCAAAGACTATTACGTCGTCGGCAACCCAGTGATGGACCTCTCGTTCCCGGAAGCCGAAGTCCGCGTCGAAATCATCCCCGAGACCTCGAAGCTCGCGCTCAATTCCATCCCCGATAAGGAACTCGTGCCGCTTCTCGTGGCTCTCGGAGTCCCCGAAGGCAAGGCATTTGAACTCGCCGCCGCCATCATCGACTGGCGAACGCCCGTCGATCCGCTCGTCCCCAGCCCCTTCGACGCGTTTTATCAGTCGCAGTCTCCGTCTTTTCTGCCCCGCCATACGTCCTTTATTGAGAACGAGGAATTATTGCTGGTGAAGGGTGTCACTCCCGATCTCTATTACGGCGCATCGCTTGACAACTCCCGCGCGGGTCTGCGCGATTGTCTGTCCGTCTATGGGAGTTCGGGTCCGCTCGATGTCAACACTGCCCGGCTCGAAACACTCGAGGCCGCAGGCATCGCTCCCGACGACGCGGCAACCATCGTCAAAAGCCGTAACCTTCATCCGGTCACCAACTATCTCGAACTCGCCGCAATTGCGCAGTCTCTCGGCCCGGCCGGAGGACGTCTGATGCTGGGAGGACGCGCCATGTACACCCTCCGTGCCACCGCGCGCCTCCGCGCGCCCGATGGCCGGCTTTCAGATCTGCGCCGCACCGTCGCGGCTCTCGGCCGTTTCAACTGGCCCGGCAATCGCCTTCGAAAGGCACCTGGTTTTGAGGTGATTCGGTGGTATGACCGCAGCCTGATACAGCCGCGGCTCCCCCGCCCATAGCACCGCAGCCCGCCACGTATTCCCTGTTGCAGCGAATGCTGATCTTCGGAACGGGGCTCGGCATTGCAATCGGCCGTGATCATCTGGACGCCGTAATCGTTCGCTCCCGTGCCAGAGGCCCGCAGATCCTCGGGGCCACAAGCATTCAGGATTTCCGCAGCCGTCCCGCGGCCGAATGGGGCGCCGAGCTTAACCGGTTCCTCGGTGGCGCCCACGAAAAACATCTCACTGCAACGCTGCTTCTTCCGCGCGATCAGGTCATCGTCCGCACCCTGAACCTCCCGGGGGTTTCCGACAAGGACATTCCGTCTGCCGTCGAGCTTCAGATCGAAAACCTGCACCCGTTTGGCGATGAAGAAGTCGCCTGGTCCTTTCTCCGGGTCAACCCGGCGCATATCCTGATCGGCGTGGTCCGCAATCAGGTGCTCTCCTCTTACGAAACGCTGTTTTCCGAGGCGGGGATTGCAATCTCAGCCATCACGTTCTCCGCCTCTGCAATTCACGCCGCACTGCGCATCTGGAGTACTGCCGAATCGCCGGTGCTGCTTTTCATGCCCGATGAGCGCGGACGCACCGAGTTCTACGGTGAAAGCCCGGCGCGTCCGCTTTACTCCGCCGAATTCAGCGTTCAGCCTGAACGCGCTGTTTCGATTGCGCGCGCCGAACTTCGCCTCGAAGGCGATTACGCGGCCCGTGCGCTCATCGACGCCCTCCCCGGTCCACGCGCTCGCGCGGCACCGGCTCTCCCATGGCGTATGTCGCCGCTCTTGCCGGCTCCGCAACACTGGTAACCAGGATCGCAAACCTGCTCGCCGCCGACCGGCGCGCCTCGAATGTCCGTAAGCAATACCTGCTGCCCGTGATCCTCGGAGTTTTGTTGCTGCTCGGCCTGGTTGTGGCGCTCGTGGTTCTGCCCGCCATCAATCGCCGCACCTATCTGGCCGGCCTCAACGCGGAAATTCATCGGCTTGAACCGCAGGCGCAGCGCGCGCAGTCTCTGGAACGGCGCATCGCCTCCGACCGCGCCAAAATCACTGTCCTTGACGATTTCAAACGCCGTCCTCAGGCCGACCTCGAAATCCTGAACGAATTGACCCGCATCCTCCCGCCTCAGGTCTGGACCAACAACCTTGAGATCTACACCGACAACGTGATTCTCTCGGGAGAAGCCGATCAGGCCGCGCCCCTGCTCAAGCTTCTCGATTCCTCACCGCTTTTCCAGAACTCCGATTTCGTCCTCTCAGTCACGCGCAACAACGCCGCTCAAGCCGAACAGTTCCGTATCAAGACCATGCGCCGCGGCCGCGCCGGGAGGACCACGCCATGAACATCTCCACGCGTGAGCGTCGCGCTCTGAGCATCCTGGGCGCATCCATCGTCGCCGGACTCATTCTTCAATATGGCGTCTTCCGCGACCCCGCTCCCTCCGCCGCCGGTACGTCTGTTCGCAACGATTCGGACAACATCGCGCTCGCTGAGCAACGGGCCGCCCGCCTGCGCCAGCTCGTCGCCCTCGTCCCCGCCCGCGTCGCAATTGCTAAACAGGTCTCCTCCGATCTGACCGATCGTGAGAAGGGCCTCATCGCCGCCGACACAGCCGCTCAGGCCCAGGCCGCGCTTCTCGAAATCGCCCGCCGTGTCGGCAAAGGGCAGCAAATCGAAGTACGCGGCGGGGAGTTTGCCGCGCCCAAAGCTTTCGGTGACTACGGCCTCGTCTACGCATGGGTGAATTTCGACTGCCATGTCGAGCAACTGGTCAATTTCCTCTCAGACCTAACCCGCCAGCCCGAACTGGTGGTCCCGTCTGAAGAGCGAGTCACGTCGGGCAATCCCAAAGACAAGCTAATGGGCGTCCGCATACTGCTCGCCGGAGTGGTTGCGAAGAAGCTCGTTCCCGAAAAGAAAGGTCTGAGCGCGTTTTGAAAGTGAAACTGATCGCTCTCAATCTGCTGCTCCTGGCTGGCCTGGGTGCCATCGCGTGGCAAACGCGCGTCCAGTGGATGGCCGCCACGGCCGCGCGGCAATCGAACCTCAATGTGCCAATCAGGCCTGTCGCGCCTCCGGCCATCGCTCCCGCCCCGCGGCCCGAATCCCTGGTAGCCACCAGATACGCGGATGTCGCGAACAAAAATCTATTCTCCAAAGATCGGAATGCCGAGATCATTGTCGATCCCCCGAAGGTCGAAATTCCCAAGCCCATGCCTCCGCTGCCCATTGTCTTCGGCGTTATGGGTCTTCCGAGCGGCGTCAAGGCCATCATGGCGGAGAAGCCCGGGGCGCCCAGCACCACCGTCAAAGCGGGCGAAACCCTGGGCGAATTCAAAATCGTCGCTCTCGATACCACCAGCGTCACCTTCGATTGGACCGGCAAGCAGATCACCCGCAAAATCGACGACCTGATCGACCGCTCCGGTGGACAGTCCGCATCTGGCGGCAATCAGCCTGCCATGGCTTCCCAGCAGCAGCAGTCCGGACCGGCCGCGCCTCCCCCACCGCCAGCGCCTCTGTCCGTAAACAACCACCCAACGTCCGCCGACCTGGGAGACGAAATGTCGCCCACCATGCGGAACTGCAAGGCTGGCGACACCAGTCCGTACGGTTCCGTCGTTGACGGCTACAAAAAAACCAGCGTGCCTTTTGCCTTCGGCCCGCTCTGCAGATGGATGAAATAGAAAAGGAAAATTTATGAAAACCTCGATTGCAGTTCTGGCACTTTTCACCTGCGCTCTCAGCCTGCCCGCCGCCGATAAGAAGAAGGCCGCCGCTCCCGCGCCTCAGGCGCTCAGCATCCCGAAGGACGCGGCTCAGAATCCCGATGGCACCTATTCCTGGACGGACAAGACGGGCAAGAAATGGCTCTACGCGAAGACTCCCTTCGGAGTCATGCGCTCCGCCGCTGAAGGCGCGCCTTCGGCATCGGCCACCCCCGACGCGGCCTCGGCCAGCACTGTTCAGTTCACCAAGGTCACAGACGCGGGTGACAGCGTGAAGTTCGAACGCGCTACCCCCTTCGGCGCCATCAAATGGGAAAAGAAAAAGACCGAACTCACGGATGAAGAGAAGAGCATCGTTGCCCAAAAGGCCGGGAAATCCCAGTGAAGCAAGGGTCCGTCAGCGTTCTGATCGCTGCCTTCCTCTTTTTCCCGATCTTTAGCTCCGCCCAGGCCCCCGCTGCTCCGGCAGTGCCCGCCCAGGCTCAGCCGGTCGAGAGCCAACCGGCCCAGACACAACCGGCGCAGCCGGTGGCCGGCACCACAGTAGCCCCTATCAACCTGAATAACGTCTCGCTGCATCGAAGTCATCCACGAACTCGCGGCCGAACTCCACATCAACTACATTCTCGATCCCGGCGTCAAAGGCGGCAGCGTCACCATCAATACCTTCGGCACCATCCGCGATGTTGACCTTCGCCCGCTCCTCGAAACCATTCTGCGGATGAACAACCTCGCGATGGTGCAGGCGGGCGGTATCTTCAGAATCGTCCCGATCACCACCATTGCCAGGCAGCCGATTTCCCCCGTCTCACAGGCTGACTCATCCAAAGTTCCCGACGATGAGCGGCTCATGCTCAACCTCATCTTCCTGAAATACGCGACCTCTTCGGAGATGACGAAAATCCTCGCCCCGTTCATAGGCGACGGAGGACAGGTGCAGAGCTACGATCCAGCCAACCTGCTCATCATCATGGACAACAGCCGGAACATGCGCCGCACGCTCGATCTGATTGCGATGTTCGACAGCGATACCTTCGCGGGCCAGCGCGTACGGCCCTTCGAAGTGAAGAACGGCCGTCCGGGCGACATTGCCAAAGAGCTCGATGAAGTCTTCAAAGCCTATGCGCTCTCGGGCGCTAACGGCCACGGATCTGTCCAGTTCGTCCCCATCGACCGCGTAAATACGATCCTCGCCGTTGCCCCAAACCCCGGCATTTTCGCTGACGTGGAGAAGTGGCTGGCCAAGCTCGACATCCGTGCCAAGGTCACGGCGGGCTCTGTCGAAAACAACGTCTATCGTCTGAAATACGGACGCGCCGAAATCCTGGGCGGTGTCCTCAACCAGCTTTATGGGGGCTGCGCTCCCGGCGGCGGATTCGGCTCGGCCGGCGGCGCTTACGGCATGCCAGGCAACTCCAGTTACCCGGCGTCCGGCTATGCGGGCAGCACGGGCGGGCAGTTCGGCGTCGGCGGTGGCGCAGGCGGTGGGGGAGGAGCCTATGGATCGGCCTACGGTGCCCAGGGCGGCGGCGGAGCCTACGGTTCCGCTTATGGTGGTGGGACCTCGCCTTATGGAGGCGGTTCCTACGGTGGCAGCGGCAACTGCGGTCCGTACTCAGGCGCGGGAGGCTACGGAGCAGCGCCGGTGAACCCGCTCTCAGTGGCTTTCGGAGGTGCATCTTCAGCCAACGGACGCGCTCCCGGCACGTCCGCACCAGGTACCGGCACCGCCAACGCGCCGGCTGCCGATCAGACTGGTTCCTATCTCGATCCCACCGCTGGCAGCCAGGCAGGCGCGGGCCAGGTTCGCATCATCCCGAACCAGTTCGACAACACCATCATCGTGCAAAGCACCCCCGAACAGTGGGCCCAGGTAAAACAACTTCTCGATCAACTCGACGTATCGCCAAGGCAAGTCCTGATTGACGCGAAGATCTACGAAGTCGATCTCAAAGGCAGTTTTGCAGCGGGTGTTGAAAGCTTTCTGCAGCAAAAATCTGCCGCCAATCCCACAGGAATTCCATCCCGCCAACTGCTCGGTTCAAATGGCGCCGCCGGAACCGTCCTCTCCGCGGGCACCCTGGTGGGACAGAGCCGCCAGCTACTCGCGATGCTGACCCTCGAGGAAACAAAATCCAGAGCCAAGGTTCTTTCCGCGCCAAGCATCATTGCGACAGACAGCATCCCGGCTTCGATTACGGTCGGAGATTCTGTCCCGACTCTCAACTCCCAGGCGGTCAACCCCGGTGTTACAAGCGGCGGCAACTCCCTTTTTACTCAAACCATTTCCAACACAAGCACCGGCATCGGACTCAATATTCTTGCGCGCGTCAACTCCAGCGGTGTTGTAACCATGATCATCAATCAAAATGTGACCGCGCCCGAACCGAACCCGGTCGGCGTCAGTTCGTCCATCAACTCCCCTTCGTTCTCGCAGCGCAATGTAAGTACGCAGGTAACCGTGCAGGATGGCGACACCATCGCCATCGGCGGCATTATCAATGAATCCACCACCGACACCTCGGCCGGCATCCCGTTCCTCGATCGGCTGCCTTACATAGGAGCAGCCTTCGGACAAAAGTCGTCCTCGAAGACCAGAACGGAATTGATCATCTTTTTGACCCCAAGAGTCATCTATGACACAAACCAGATTTCCGATGCCAGCCAGGAACTCAAAGAGAAAGTAAAGGGTCTCAGAAAAGTCATTCAGAAAGATCTGAATTAACGGCCATGTCGAGCAGCTTTAAACACGTTCGCCAGTTACGCGCTGTGCCCGTGGTCCGAAGCCGTGAATCGAACCACGCATGGGTCAGCTTCGATCGGCCCAGACCATCCGGCGTGTGCAGATACACCTCTCTGCCCACCACCGCGAATGAATCTCCAGGCGAGCGGTTCGGGTCGAGCGATGCCGCGTGCTCAGCATCCGGAAGGTCTTTCAGGAAAAGGACATGCAGCCTTTCAGGAGTTGCTTCTGCGCCGCGAAACGGGTTGCGCTCCAGCGCAACCTTCAGTTCTTCCGCACTCCGTAACACTGCTGGAACACCGAACTGTTTGAGCACATCCTCGGCGGCTCGGGCCGCCGTCGGTTCATTCGCCTCAAACACAACATTTCCGCTCTGAATATACGTTTGAATTTTGCGGCAACCTGCCTTTGCAAAGCAGTCCCGCAGATCGTGCATCGCCACTTTGTTATTGCCTCCCACATTGATCCCGCGGACAAGTGTTACGTATCTTTCCATCTGTATGTTCAAAAGAGGCTCATTTTTTTAGGGTATTGTAGGACTTACTATTTTGCCTCAGGAATCTATCCCTTCGTTCGACCGTTTGCCTCTCGAAGATGTAGTAGAGCTTTTCCCCGTTGTCGGTATTGGCGCTTCCGCAGGAGGCCTCGCCGCCGCCACGGAACTGATGAAGCACCTTCCCGACAACACCGGAATGGCGTTCGTTCTCGTCCAGCATCTCGATCCTCACCACGACAGCATCCTGGCGGAACTTCTCGCCCGTCATACCGGCATGCGTGTGACTCAGGCCACGCAGGGTACCATCGTCGAACCGAATCACGTTTACGTCATCCCGCCGAACACCCAGATGACGATCGACGGCGGTGTCCTCCGGTTGACTCCGCGCGACCAGAAGCTTTCTCCGCCATTGCCCATCGATCATTTCCTCTGCTCTCTCGCAAAATCCCGCGGGAGCCGCGCTATCGGCGTGATTCTTTCGGGAACCGCTTATGACGGCAGTGTCGGCCTTCGCGAGATCAAGAGCGCCGGAGGGATTACTTTCGCCCAGGACAGCAGTGCCGGCTTCGACAGCATGCCCCGAAACGCCGTCGCGGCCGGTGTTGTCGATCTCGTGTTGTCCCCCGCCCTGATCGCGCGCGAGCTCTCCTCTGTTTCCCGGCATTCCCATTTCGACAATTCGGCCGGCAGTTCCGATATTACGAATGGCCCGCCCATGCGTAAGATCCTCGGGCTCCTCAGGCGCACAACTAACGTCGACCTGATGCAGTACAAGACCCCGACAATTCAGCGGCGTCTCTCGCGCAGGCTTGCCCTGCACAATATTGACAATCTCGAAACTTACATCACGTTGCTTGAAGAGCAGCCTGAGGAACTGCATAAGCTCTTCGACGATCTGCTGATCAACGTTACAGAGTTCTTTCGCGATCCCGAGACTTTCGAGCTTCTTGCGCGCAACGTTTTCCCGCAGGTGGTTGTCGACCGGAGCACGGCTTCCCGCATTCGTGTGTGGGTGCCCGGTTGCTCCACCGGCGAAGAAGTCTATTCGATCGCGATGTGCCTCTCCGAATATCTTGAGTCGGTCGGCAGCCCTCTCACTTTTCAGATCTTCGGAACCGACATCAGCGAGCGCTGCATCCAGACCGCGCGCATTGCCCGCTATCCGGAATCCATAAGTGAATGCGTATCTCCCGAACGTCTGTCGCGCTTCTTCACGAAACTCGAAGGCGGTTACCAGGTTGGCCGTACCATCCGCGACCAGTGCGTCTTTTCACGTCAGGACGTAACCAAAGATCCGCCTCTTTCGCGGATGGACCTGATCAGTTGCCGCAACCTCCTGATCTATCTCGGCCCGGTGATGCAGAAACGCGTGATGGCAATCTTCAATTACGCGCTGAACGCCGAAGGTTTTCTGGTGCTGGGCACTTCCGAGGCGCTGGGGGAACTCTCTGAACACTACTTCACCATCGACCGGGAGCATAAGATCTACAAAAAACACCTGCAGGTGGCGCCGCTCCAGTTCGATCTCCCCATCCGATCTGCCCCGGCTCCCCGCCGCTCCGACCCCAACGATACCTCCGAAGAGATTGCGGCCGCGCTCGACCGCGAGGTCGACCAGTTACTCTCGCACGACTATGCCCCGAGCGGCTTTCTCGTTAACTCCGCCGGCCAGGTTCTGAAATTCCGCGGAGCCGTCGGTCCTTATCTTGCTCCAACGGCCGGAGATGCCACGCTCGATTTCATGAGACTTGTCCGCCCGGATCTGGCCACTCCGCTCGGGATCGCGTTCGAAGAATCTGTCGCAACCAAGTCGCCGATCCGTCGCGAAGGGATACGCATCGAAACCGACAACGGACCTGAAGCTCTCAACCTCGTCGTGCGTCCGGTCGGCGAGACCGGAAGCGAACGGCACTTTCTGGTTCTCTTCGAAAAGGGCTATCTCGCCGAGGCTTCGCGCCGAGCGCAGGTTTCCCAGGCGGATGGCCCGGAACAAAGCAGGGTCGCCGAGGATTCGGCACGTGAACTGGCCGCCGCGCGTGAGTACATGCAGGGCCTGGTCGAAGAGCTTCGCAGCGCGAACGAGGAAGCGCAGTCGAGCAACGAAGAACTGCAGAGTACCAACGAAGAACTGCAAACCGCCAAGGAGGAACTGCAGTCTTCAAACGAAGAACTAACTACCGTCAACGACGAGATGCGCGGGCGCAACACAGAGTTGAGCCAGCTGAACAACGATCTGATCAACCTGCTCAGCAGTATGCAGGTACCGATTATCATGCTGAACGGCGATCTCTGCATTCGACGCTACACGCCCAGCGCTGAGAAGGTGCTCAACATCATCCCTTCCGATGTTGGCCGGCCCATCTCGGATCTGAAGCCGCGGATCGACGTTCCGAACCTCGAAGAACTGCTCAGAGGCGTAATCGCTTCTCTCCAGCCGTTCGAACAGGAGGTGCGGGACGAAGCCGGGACATGGTATTCGCTTCGCATCCGTCCCTACCGCACCGTTGACAACCGGATCGATGGAGCCGTGCTCCAGTTGGTCGATGTCAACCAGATTAAACAGACCCTCGCCACCGTCGAGGAGGCCCGCGATTACTCCGATGCCATTCTCTCCACCGTGCGCGAACCGCTCCTCGTGCTCGATCACGAGCTTCGCATCCAGACCGCCAATCGTTCGTTCTTCGAAACTTTTCTGGTCTCCACGCAGCAGACTCTCAATCGTCCTCTTTTCGAGATCGGGAACGGTCAGTGGGATTTCCCCAGACTTCGCGAGATGCTTGACGGCATTGTCACGGATGACGGCGAAATCGCCCGCAGCATCGAACTCGAACAGAATTTCGATGGCATCGGTTTACGCACCTTCGAGCTGAATGCCAGGCGTGTCGCGCGCCATGGCAAGACACGCCTGATTCTGCTCGCGCTCGAAGATATCACCGAGCGTAAACGGGCCGCCGAGGCGCGTTACCGCAGACTCTTTGAGTCCGCCAAGGACGGCATCTGCATTCTGGACGCCGAGACCGGCGAGATAACGGATGTAAACCCATATTTTCTCGAACTCTTCGGCTACAGCCGCGCGCAGTTCGTTGGAAAGCCTTTCTGGAAAGCGCCCGCCCTCAAGGCGCTGGAAAACGGTCCCGAGTTGCTGCGCCGGCTCCAGGCGTGCGAAATCGTCAGGCTCCCCGAACTGTCTTTGAGCACCGCTGAAGGGCCGCCCATCGAGTGCGAGATCGTCGGCAACATGTACAGCGAGGGTGACCACCGGGTCATTCAGTTCAACATCCGCGACATCACGGAACGGAAACAGTTCGACCGGAAACTGCAGCAGACTGCGAAGCTTGAGAGCCTCGGGCTGCTCGCCGGCGGCATTGCCCACGACTTCAATAACCTGCTCACCGGCATAATGGGCAACGCCAGCCTTGCCTTGGCCCACGCCCCCCGGGGCTCCCGGTATCAGGCTCAACTTGCAGACGTGGTTGAGGCCAGCCACAGGGCTGCGAGTCTGACCAGACAGATGCTCGCTTACGCCGGCAAAGGCCGGTTCGTTATCCGTCCGGTCAACCTTTCCGAACTGGTCCGCGACATCGGCGCGCTTGTCCGAAGTTCCATTCCCAAGCGTGTCGATCTCCAGATGGATCTCGCTCCCGGTTTGCCTTCGTTCGAAGCCGACGCGAGCCAGATTCAGCAGGTCATCATGAATCTGGTTATCAACGGGGCAGAGTCCATCCCGGAGGGCTCCGGAGGCAAAGTGCAGGTTACCACCGCTCTGCGTGACATTGACGCGGATTACGTCAAACACCATTTTCCGCATGCTGAAATCGCACCCGGCCCGTACCTCGTCCTCGAAGTGTCGGATACCGGCAGCGGCATGGATGAAGACACCCGAAGCAAAATGTTCGATCCGTTCTTCAGCACCAAATTCACGGGTCGGGGGCTCGGCCTCGCCGCGGTACAGGGTATCGTCAGCGGACATGCGGGCGCCATACGCGTTCGCAGCGCTCCCGGCCAGGGCACCACCGTCACAGTGCTCTTTGCCGCTTCTCACACGGTTGACGCCATCGAAGAACCAACTCCGCCCAGGCGCGAACTAACCGGTTCCGGCCTCATTCTGGTGGTCGATGACGAAGAGATCGTTCTGAGGATTGCGGAGCCTGCGCTCAAAGATCACGGGTACACAGTTCTGACGGCTTCAAATGGTGAAGATGCCGTCAACGTGGTTCGCACCAGAGGCGCCGAACTCGCTCTCGTTGTTCTCGACCTGACAATGCCCGTTCTCGGTGGCGACGAGGCGGCGATCGCTATCCGGGAACTGCGCCCCGATCTGCCGATCGTACTTTCGAGCGGTTACGACGAAACCCGCGCGCTGAATCAGTTCGCCGTGCAGGTGAACGGCTTCATTCAAAAGCCCTATGAGGTGGAAAAGCTGCTTGACGCCATCAAAAACGCTCTTTCGAAGAAATCCTGACTCTGGCCTTTTCTGACGACGGCCTCAAAACCGAACGCCCACTTTCCACAAACTGTAGGCGACCGCCTGCTTCCAATACAGCCACCACTGTCTCGGAAGACTCGTCTCGCCCGCTTCCCGCGGCGATCCGTAGACGGTTAACCCTTTCTGTTGCAGAATCTTCTTCACCCGGAAAATGTGGTACCCATCGCTCACGATAATGCACGACCGGATATTCATCCGCTGGAAGATCTCCGCTGCCGCGGTCAACGACCAGGCGGTCGTTTCTCCTTCGTTCTCGACGATCACCGACTCGGCAGGAACTCCCCGGTCGATCAGGTACGACCGGCCCACCCCGCCCTCCGTGAATGAAGGATCGCCGCCCGGCCCGCCTGTCGTCATGATGTACCGGGCGAGATGATTTTGATACAGGTGAATGGCGTGATCCAGCCGAAGTTTCAGAACCGGCGACGGATGCCCGCGGTATTCCGCCGCGCCCATCACCACAATTACGTCGGCCTGCCGCGCCTCATCGCGCGTGCTCTGCCGTCCGATCCGGACCGAAAGCGCGGCCAGATATCCCAGAACAAATGTCACCAGGATCATGGCCGCTAAGAAGGCCCCGCGCTTGAGGTGCGTTATTCTGATGTCAACATTGTACGGGATCGGTTGAATTCGATAGTCGGAGCGCGGCATGCAGGGATTCGACACACTTACCAGCGCCGCTAACCCGCTCATTAAAGACGTGCGGCGCGCCGCCGGGCACGGGGCGCTCACCTCTGACGGCCTCTGCGTGGCCGAAGGACTTCACCTCCTCGAAGAAGCCCTCCGGAGCCGTTGCGAAACCCCGGTCATCCTCGTGTCGGAAGACGCGCGTCGAAAAAACAAACCCATTTCAGCCCGGATCGATAGGTCGTCGCGGCTGCTGGTCGTCGATGACAAGCTTTTTCGGACGCTTGCAACCACCGAGACGAGTCAAGGCGTCATAGCACTGGTACGGCTGCCGGATTGGCAAACCCGCGATCTCTTCACCCCTCAGAGTCTGGTGGTCGTTCTCGACGCTATTCAGGACCCCGGCAACGCCGGAGCCATCTTCCGGGCGGCGGAAGCATTCGGCGCAACGGGTGTCATCCTGACCAGGGGCAGCGTTAAACCGCACAATCCAAAGGCCCTTCGTGCCTCAATGGGTTCGATTTTTCGGGTTCCTCACATTTCCGGACCGGATGCTGCCCAGACCGCCGAACTTCTAAGCGGTCAGCAACTCCAGATCTTTACCGCCATGCCCTGGAGCGGATCCGAACAGCTGGCCTCGGCAGCCGACCTTACCCGACCCTCGGCGATCGTAATCGGAAACGAAGGCGCTGGCGCCAGCCCGGAATTCCGCCGGATCGCGACAGACCTGGCAATTGCGACCACCGGCGTCGAATCGCTCAACGCCGCCGTCGCCGCGTCGATCCTGTTATATGAAATGCGGCGGCAGCGAACATGAGCCTGTTCGACGCATCCCCCATGGGCGACGCGCCGCTCGACGCCCGGCGCCCTCTCGCCGACCGCATGCGCCCCGAAACGCTCGACGATTACGCCGGGCAGGAGCACATTCTCGGCCCCGGCAAGCCTCTCCGCTCCCAAATCGAACGCGACCAGCTCACCTCCATCATTCTTTGGGGCCCGCCCGGCGTTGGCAAAACCACCCTCGCCCGCATCATCGCCCGCATGACGAAAGCCGAGTTTCTGCCCTTCAGCGCCGTTATGGGAGGAATCAAGGAAATCAAGGCTGTCATGGCGGACGCCGAGCGGATGCGCCGACTCGGCCGCCGAACCATCCTTTTCGTCGATGAAATCCACCGCTTCAACAAGGCCCAGCAGGACGCCTTTCTTCCCTACGTGGAGCGCGGCGATATCGTACTGATCGGCGCCACCACCGAAAATCCTTCGTTCGAACTGAACGCGGCGCTCCTCTCCCGCTCGAAGGTATACATGCTGCGGGCGCTCACGGACGAAGAAATCGTGGCACTGCTCCGCCGCGCGCTCCCGCTGGTTTCCGCCACAGCCTCGCCGCAGATGCTCGATCAGATCGCCGCCGCTTCGAACGGAGACGCCCGCGCCGCGTACAACACCCTTGAAGTTGCCGCTGCCTCCGCTCCGAACGGCGAAATCACCGATCAGGCGCTCACCGACGCGATCGGCCGCAAGGTCCTGCTTTATGACAAGGCAGGCGAAGAGCACTACAACCTCATCTCCGCACTGCACAAATCCGTAAGGTCGAGCGATCCCGACGCCGCCCTCTACTGGCTCGCCCGCATGCTCGAATCGGGCGAGGACCGTATGTACATCGCGCGCCGGGTGGTCCGCATGGCCATCGAAGACATCGGCCTCGCAGACCCGCGCGCCCTCGAGCAGTGCATCGCCATGCAGCAAACCGTACACTTTCTTGGAATTCCGGAAGGCGACCTCGCCATAGCGCAAGCTGTCCTGTACCTCTCGGCCGCCCCCAAGTCCGATGCCGCGTACAAAGCGCTCGGCGAAGTTATGAACGACGTGCGTGCCGGACGCGCCGAACCCGTCCCCATGCACCTGCGCAACGCCGTCACCCGTTCCATGAAAAACTGGGGCTACGGCGCGGGCTACCAGCACGCGCACGATTTTGACGACGCCGTGAACGAAATGGAGTGCCTGCCCGAATCGCTCGCCGGCCGCCGCTGGTATTACCCGTCCGACCGGGGAATCGAAAAGCGGATTAAAGAAAGAATCGAGGAAATCCGCACCCGCCGCGGCAAGCCGTTATAGCGCCTGGCCAGGCAATTGCTTTGTTTCCTCCCAGGAGGCAACACAATGCCTAAATTTGCCATGCTTGCTCTAACGTCGCTGATGCCACTTGCGGCCTGGGCACAGGAAACCGTCGTGCTTCGCGATGGGACTCAGTTTTCAGGAAGAATGACCAGTGTCGCCGGCGACACAATTGTCTTTCGCGATGCCAATGGCGGCAACCACCGCTTCGACGCGCGCGAAATCGATTCGATCCGCTTCAACAGCGCCGGAGCCAACTACGGAGATAATTCGTATCGGCCCGATAATCGGCCCGACGGCCAGGACACTGGCGGAGGCTATGTTCGGCGCGATACCGGCAACTATCCGCCTCCCCCACCACCCCCTCCGCCGGGCGGCGACGCTCGGTATGACCGGGCCCCCGGCTACAATAACGGCAATCCCAACTACAACGGGGGCGACCCGAACTACAATCAGTCTCGCGGCACCGGGTACATGACGCTGCCTGCCGGCACACAAATTGCCGTGCGCACGAATGAGAACGTGAATTCGCGCGATTCCGGCCAATCGCGGAGCTACTCGGCTCAGGTGGACCAGGACGTCGTTGACCCGAACGGCAATCTGATGGTGCCGCGCGGTTCCGATGCGCAGTTGATTGTCCGCCGCATGAACGACAACAGCCTTGCCCTCGATCTGCAGTCGATCTCGGTGAATGGCCAGCGCTATAGCGTGAACAGCCAGGACGTCGTCCAGGCCGGCAATGCACGCCAAGGCGTTGGCGAAAACAAACGTACTGCTGAATACGTCGGCGGGACGGCCGTGTTAGGTACTTTGCTCGGCGCCATTGCCGGGGGCGGCAAAGGCGCTGCAATTGGAGCCCTTGCCGGCGGAGCTGCAGGTGCTGGAGCGGAAGTTCTGACCCGCGGCGGCCAGGTGAACGTCCCGGCTGAAAGCGTGCTCACGTTCCGCCTCGATACACCTATCACCCTGAATCCCATTCGCTAAGGAACATCGACGATGCCAAACAATCCATTCGAAGACAGCCGTAATTCTGAAGGTACGCGCGAGTTAGGCGCCAGCAACCCAAAGGTCGCGCCGGACCGCGAGTCTGTTGCAATATCACGGGATGATGTACGCGACGGCTTTGCGGAGGGAACCGGTTCCGCCGATAACGGTGAGAACCCGCGGAAACTCTCTGTCGATCGGCGCCGCCGCCGCGTCCTCGCGGCCAGCACGATCACCGGAGACCGCGTCCGCAATACGGACGGCGAGGATCTCGGGAAAATCGAGTCCATCATGCTTGATCTTCAGTCCGGCAAAGTCGCGTACGCTGTCCTGTCCTTCGGCGGTTTCCTCGGCATCGGCAATAAGCTCTTTGCCGTTCCGTGGAGCGCGCTCAAAGTCGATGAGGGGGAACACGAGTTCATCCTCAACGTGAGCCGCGAAAAGCTCGACAAAGCACCGGGTTTCGATAAAGATAACTGGCCGGACATGGCCGCTCCCGATTTTGGCGATTCCATCCATCAGCACTACGGAAGCACCCCTTACTGGCAGCACGACACAACCGATACGGGCGACTACGTGGGGGATAACAATCAGCCGAACCGCAGCATTGAATTTGAACAAACCACCAGCTACCGAGCCGGGGGTAATTAATCAGAGAGGGAAACACAATGGCAAAAGTCTCCACATTAGAGGAACTCTTTCTTGAAGAACTCCGCGATCTTTATGACGCGGAGAAACAATTGACCAAAGCTTTGCCGAAGATGGCCAGGGCGGCGAGTTCCGAAGAGTTGCGGGCCGCCTTCGAAGAGCACCTGCAACAGACCGAAGGGCAGGTGGAACGCCTGGAACAGATATTCGAGTCTCTGGGCGAAAAGGCCACGGGCAAGAAATGCGCAGCCATGGCCGGTCTTGTGAAGGAAGGCGATGAAATCGCGTCCGAGGTGGAAGGGACTGCCGTTCGTGACGCTGGCCTGATCGCGGCGGCTCAGAAGGTGGAGCACTACGAAATTGCCGGCTACGGCTCAGCCCGCACACACGCCCAGATGATCGGAAACGAAGAAGCTGCGCAACTGCTCGAGGAAACCCTCGACGAGGAGAAGGAAACCGACGAGAGACTCACCGAGCTTGCAGAGAACACGGTCAACCAGGATGCGGCGGCCGTGACTGCGGAAACGGAAGAAAAGCCCGCCCGCAAGACCGCCTCAAAATCCAAAACCAAGTCGGCCGGCAGCTCCAAACGCGCCTGACCGAGAGCTGACAGGATTGCCCGCTCGCTCCTTTTTCGCGGGCAATCCTCTGTCGGTTTCCGTGCTATCGTTAGGGTGCTTGTATTATCAACGTTTTCTAGTCCTGATAAGCCTGTCCCTCACTGTTTCATCCCTTCTTCCCGCACAGGCCCTTTATCGCAAACCCGTCAAAGTACTCGGTGACCCCAACGTCATTGCCAGCGCTTCAAATCCCTACGCTGTCGATGGCATCGGCCCCAACCTGGTCGAAGGCCGCGAGCTCAATCTGCCCGCCGGCGTCGCCCTGGACAATTCGGTTTCGCCGCCCAACGTCTACATTGCAGACAGCGGCAACAATCGGGTTTTGGGCTATCGCTACACCACACAGCTGAACCCCGGTTCCGTTGCCGATGTCATCATCGGCCAGATCGACCGCTTCGGCAACCAATCGTCTACCTCGAACGGACGTTCCACCGGTCTGAACTCGCCGAGTGGAATGGCAGTTGACAGTTCCGGCAACCTCTACGTGGCCGACACGGCCAATAACCGTGTTCTTCGATACGCCAACCCGTTAGCGCAAGGCGGCACGCCGACCCCGAATATGGTCATCGGGCAGAGTTCCTTCGCGGGTCACTCGGCCAATGCCGGTGGACTTGGAGCAAGCTCTCTTTCGCTGACCAACGGTTCTACCTTCCGTTCCGGCCTCGCGATCGATTCGGCGGGCAACCTCTGGGTGGCCGATACGGGCAACAACCGTATCCTTCGCTTCCCCGCTTCAGCTTTGAAGAACGGGACCAATAATCCGAACGCCGACCTTGTTCTCGGCCAGCCCGACTTCGTTTCGCGTACCGCCCTTACCGTCAGGAACAGTAAGTCAACTCTTATCACGCCTCAAGGCCTCGCCTTTGACTCCGCTGGCCGCCTGCTTGTCGCCGATGGTGGTTCGCGCATTCTCGTTTACCCGGCCGGGGTGAATTCCAATGGGCTCGCCACCCGCCTGCTTGGGATCGATGTCACGCAGAACTCAACCAACACGACCCAGACCGCGCTTCTGAACCCGCTCGGCGTCGCGGCGAACTCCAGCGGAATCATCGTCGCCGACACCGCTAACAATCGCCTGCTCGGTTACACAACGGCTGACAACTTCGCGCCCGAAAGCACCACCCAATTCTCGCCGGCCGCAAACTCCCTTGCCGGCCAGTCCAGTTACGCGATTGGAAAGCAGAATCAGGGCAGTGCTGATGCCTCCGCCTCTTCCTTTAACGCCCCGGTCGATATCGCGCTCTCCTCGACCGAGTGCTATGTTGTGGACGCGCAGAATCACCGCGTGCTTGTCTTTCCGTTGGTCCCCGGCGGGTTAGCGCCCGCCGCGACCCGCGTCATCGGTCAGCTCGACTTCCCTTACTTTGCGCCTAATCTCGTAGAAGGCAGAGAATTTTCTCTCGCTGCTTCCAATACGTCCTCAGTGACGGGATCCGCGATTCTCGATCAGAGCGTAACGCCGCCGCACCTCTACGTCGCAGACACGCAGAACAACCGAATTCTCGGCTTCAACGACTTCACTCACCTGCAAAACGGCCAGAAAGCCGACCTCGTGATCGGTCAGCCCGACTTCCTGCGCACCCAGATCAACTACCCCACTAACGATGCAACTCAGCCGAATTCCGAGGGGCTTCATTCACCCTCCGCGCTCGCCGTAGATTCGTCCGGCAATCTCTATGTCGCCGATTCCGGCAACTCCCGGATTCTTCGCTTCCGCGCGCCGTTCGCATCCGGGCGCTCAGCTCTTCAGACCGCCGATCTTGTGATTGGTCAAAACGATTTCAGGTCAGCCGTTACGGATGCGTCTCAGCAAAACCTGAGCGTTCCGCTCGGAATCGCGCTCACCGCGGACGGCGCGAACACAGCCGTTTCGAACAGCGGTTATCTCATCGTTTCCGACAGCGGCCACAATCGGGTCCTGTTCTTTGCCAAACCCTTCGGCAATGGTATGACGGCTGCCAAAGAGCTTGGCCAGCCGAACTTTACGTCTGCGGTCGGCGGTTCCGATTCGCAGCACTTCGGAACGCCCCGCGGCATTGCGGTCGATGCTCAGGATCGCCTCATCGTCGCCGATACCGGCAATCACCGCGTCCAGATATTCAACCGCGCCTCCACCGTCAACAATTTCGATTCGGCTGTCAACAGTATCACCGCGAACCTGAGCCAGCCCGTCTACATTGCGGCGAACGCCGCCGGCTTCTGGGTCGCCGATGGCGGCGCCAACCAGTTGCTGCATTACCCGAACCCCGATCAGTTATTGATCCGCAACAACGCCTCTGACGCGACACAGCCGGCCAATCTGCCTCTTTCCGCTTTCCTCGATAACTACGCCAGTCTGCTGGTGGCCGACAGCGCCAACCGTGTGCTCTACTTTGCCCCGCAGGTCAACGTTGTAAGTGCGGCCAGCGGCTCTCCGCGCGCTCTCACGGCCGGTTCCATCGCATCCATTTATCCGACCGTATCGGGCAACATCATAGCCGCCGATACCGCAAACTTCAACTCGGTCATCCCGCTGCCCGCGTCCCTGGCCGATACCCAGGTACTCGTCAACGGCACTCCGGCGCCTCTGTTCTATGCATCTCCGGGGCAGATAAATTTTGTACTGCCGCAATCTTTACCTACCGGAGGCACCGCGGACGTACAGGTCGTGCGCCAATCTACAGGCCAGATCTACGGCGATTCCGAAATCGGGCTTGCCCCCTCCGATCCGGCTCTGTTCACCGCCAACAGTTCGGGCGCCGGGCAGGCTGCAGCCATTAACTTCGTTGACGGAAGCATCAACAGCCCGCTCAATCCGGTTGCCAGAGGTCAAATCCTGGAACTGTTCGGAACCGGCATCGGGCCCGTCACCAATGCGCCACCGGATGGCCAGCCACCCACAGGTTCAGTCCCTGCTCCCGACAAGCCGCAGATTCTGATCGGAGGGGCGACCGCGTTTCTCAACCCGTCCAATATTCTCTATTCCGGGCTCGCTCCGACACTCGTCGGCGTCTGGCAAATCAACCTCACCATTCCGGCCGATGCGAATGTCGGTAGTTCCATTCCCATCAAAATCTTCGAAGGCAGTATCCCCAATTTCGATACCGCCACGGGGCTGGGGAATGTGACGATCGCGATCAAATAGGCAATTCCATGCTGGCCGGGCTACGATGGCAGTTAAACTGCTTTTAAGCTGACATGGCCAGCGTGAAAGATATACGTGTCGCTGTAATTGCGTCCGATGGCACTGAAGAGGCTGAACTGATAAAACCCGTTCAGGCTCTGCGCGATGCGGGCGCCAAGGTCGATATCCTATCCCCGAAAGGCAGAGATATCCAGTGTTTCAGTCATCATGACAAGGCTGGCAAGGTAAAAGCCACGAGGTCGCTCGAAGATGCCAGACCGGACGAATACGAAGCCCTCATGCTTCCCGGCGGTGCCCTGAATGCCGACCAGCTTCGTGTCGATCACCACGCTCAGCGTTTTGTCCAGTCTTTCGATAAAGCCAAAAAACCTATTGCCTTCATCTGCCATGCGCCCTGGCTTCTGATTTCCGCGAACGTTGTTAGAGGCAGAACTCTCACCAGTTTCCACACCATTGAAGACGACGTTCGAAACGCCGGCGGGCACTGGGCCGACCGTGAAGTGGTTCTCGACTTCAACTGGGTTTCCAGCCGAAAACCCGATGACATCCCGGCATTTAACCGCGAGATGATCAATACCTTTGCGGTATTCGCCGGCAACAAAACCCAGTCCGCCTGAATCATGCCGTTCCGCTGGGCACTGTTCATGGAAGCGGCTTCACAATGGTCGAAGCACAACGCGTCCCGGTTGGGTGCCGCCCTGGCCTACTACTCTGTGTTGTCGCTCGCGCCGCTCGTTGTGGTCGTGGTCGCCATCTGCGGCTTCGCCTTCGGTGAGCAGGCCGTGCAGGGTCAGGTTTACTGGCAGATTAAGGACCTCGTGGGCAGCCAAAGCGCGGCCGTCGTTCAGACCCTTCTCAAACAGGCGCACCAGCCGAGTGCCGGAATCCTCGCCAGTGTGGCAGGGTTCATCGTGCTCCTTCTCGGCGCTTCCGGCGTCTTTATCGAGCTTCGCGACACCCTCAACTACATCTGGGACGCGCCCGTCCCAAAATCGTCCGGAGTTTGGTCCGTCGTGCGTCTGAGATTTTTCTCATTTGCCATGATCCTCGGCATCGGCTTCCTCCTGATCGTAAGCCTCGCCTTCAGCGCGGCCATCCAGGCGGTCGGAAAATACGCCGCGCATTACATCACCATGCCCGCGGCCATGCTCGAAACGGTCAACTTCATCGTGACCTTTCTTGCCACTTCATTTCTATTCGCTCTGATCTACCGTTTCATCCCGGAAGTCCCGATTGACTGGGCCGATGTTGGCATGGGGTCTGTCGTCACCGCCGCTCTGTTCGCGATAGGAAAATTTCTGATCGGCCTTTATCTCGGCAAGGCCGGCGTTGGTTCCGCGTACGGCGCGGCGGGGTCTTTGGTGGTGCTCCTCGTCTGGGTGTATTATTCATCCCAGATTTTCCTCTACGGGGCCGAGTTCACGCACGTCTACGCTCTGCACCGGGGCTCGCCCGCAGTCGAAAACGCAGTGTCCAATGTCGGCCTTTCGCCCGGTACTGAACGGGCTCCAACGCCATGAAAAACCCCTCTTATTCGGATAAGCTGTTCGTCCCGCCGGAATCGACAACGTGCAGCGCGATCAGGAATAACATCGACCTGATCTCGCGCATGGAGGAAAAGTATCTCACAAACCGAAAGCTGTCGGACCGTGCGGCCGATTTGATCGGGTCCTTCACGGGCAGCGTCACGTTCGTAGTTCTTCACGTCTTCATATATGCCGTTTGGATTCTCGTCAACGCCGGCATCGTCCCTCTCATCAGGCCATTCGATCCGTACCCGTTTATGCTTTTGAGCATGGTCGTCTCGCTGGAAGCCATTTTTCTCTCTACATTTGTCCTCATGAAGCAGAACCGGATGAGTAAGCGTGCCGACGCCCGCGCTCACCTCGACCTCCAGATCAATCTGCTCGCCGAAAAGGAAATGACAATGGTGCTGCAAATGCTTCGGCTGATTGGAGCGCAGGTAGGCGTCCGGAACAAAAAGCTGGATACGGAACTGGCTGAACTTAGCGAGGACACTCCAATTGAGGTTCTCGCCAACGAAATCGAACAGAAACTTTCGAATGAAAGCTGATAGAAGGGGAATCTAAGAGGATCGTCATGGAAATCATCCGCCACAAGTACAGTACGCAGAATGTCGGGAAAGTCGAGCGGGGAGCGTCGGTCATGGCAGGAAGTCTGCTCGCCTTTTACGGCCTTCGCGAGAAGAGCTGGTCAGGAGCCGCGCTGGCGCTGCTCGGCGTCGCCTTCATCAGACGCGGCGTAACGGGATTTTGCTATTCCTACCAGGCAATCGGCGTTAACACCACCGGCCCGGATCAGGGAAAAAATGCGACTATCCCCTATGAACTCGGCATCCGCGTGGATGAGGCGATCACCATTAACCGCCCCCGCCATGAGGTATACGCGTTCTGGCGTAATCTCGAAAATCTTGCTGAGTTTATGGAACACGTGGAATCTGTGCGCGTCAGGCCCGACGGAACCTCGCACTGGGTCGCCAAAGGTCCCGGCGACCGCCGCATGGAATGGGACGGCGAGATCATCAATGAGATTCCCGGCGAGCTGATCGGGTGGCGTTCGCTCGAAGGTTCCGATGTGGCCAATGCCGGCTCGGTTCATTTCGTCGATGCGGCAGGCGGGCGCGGCACCGAAGTGCGCGTGGCTCTGCAGTACAATCCTCCCGGCGGCGCCGTCGCGGCGCTCGTCGCCAAACTGTTCGGGGAAGAGCCTTCCGGTCAAATCCGCAACGACCTGAAAAGGTTGCGTACCCGCCTCGAAGCCGGTGTCCTCACCACCACGGAAGGCCAGTCTGTGGGCGCGAAGGTCGTGCAGGATGAGCAGGCCAAAGCGAAGACAGCAGAGAAGGTCGTCACTGCTTCCGAGGAATCCTTCCCGGCCAGCGATGCACCCGCTTACAGCCATTGATCGCTACTGACATTGATTCGTTACTGAGAAACCGGAGAAAGCCGAAACATGAAAGCCCTTTGCTGGCACGGAAAGAAAGACGTCCGGGTCGAAACAGTTCCCGAACCCAAGCTGCTGACCAAACGCGACGCCATCCTCAAGATCTCGCTCACCGCGATCTGCGGCTCTGACTTGCACCTCTATCACGGGGTGATTCCGACGATGGAGCCCGGCGACATTCTTGGCCATGAATTCATGGGCGAGGTGGTCGAAGTCGGCACCGATGTGCCCAATCTGAAGAAGGGAGACCGCGTAGTGGTGCCGTTCTGCATCGCCTGCGGCAACTGCTTCTTCTGTCAGAGCCAGATGACATCGCTTTGCGACAACTCGAACCCGAACGCGTCCATGGCTGAAAAGCTGTACGGTCAGAGCGCCGCCGGATTGTTCGGCTATTCCCACCTTTTTGGCGGCTATGCCGGAGGTCAGGCGCAGTATGTCCGCGTGCCGTTTGCCGATGTCGGCCCGATGAAGGTCCCTGAAAGCGTCACCGACGAACAGGCCCTTTTCCTGACCGATATCTTCCCCACAGGCTATATGGCTGCTGAGAACTGCAACATCGCGCAAGGCGACGTGATCGCCGTGTGGGGTTGCGGTCCCGTTGGCCAGTTTGCCATCCGGAGCGCGTTCCTGCTCGGCGCCTCGCGCGTGATCGCGATCGATAACGTAGCGTCCCGCCTGGAACTCGCCCGCAAAGGCGGCGCGGAAACGCTCAATTACGAAGAAGGCGATATCGTCGACAAGCTCAAGCAGATGACCGCCGGCCGCGGACCCGATTCGTGCATCGATGCCGTCGGTCTTGAAGCCCACGGCACCACAGTGGACGCCATCTACGATTACGCCAAAATGGCCATGAAGCTCGAGACCGATCGCCCGCACGTGCTGCGGCAGGCGATCCAGGCATGCCGGAAAGGCGGCACCATCTCCATTCCGGGCGTGTACGGCGGTTATGTGGATAAGTTTCCGCTCGGCGTTGCCTTCTCGAAGGGTCTCACCTTCAGGATGGGGCAGACGAATGTCCACCGCTATCTCAAGCCACTGCTTGACCGGGTGGAACGCGGCGAAATCGATCCGTCGTTCGTTATCACACATCGCATGTCACTCGAAGACGGCGCTAAAGGTTATTCCACTTTCGACGGACAGGACGGCTGCATTAAAGTCGTGTTGAGGCCGTAGACAGCAGATGACTTCCAGGACCAAGATTGCCTTCGTGGCCGCGGGCGCCGCTGCGGGAGTTGTAGCTCGGAATGTGTACCTCAGGTCGCGTGAGCGCTCCATCTCGGGCGATGTCGTCCTGATTACCGGCGGCTCCCGCGGGCTCGGCCTGGCGCTCGCGCAGAAGTTCTTCCGGGAGGGCTGCCGCGTCGCGGTTTGCGCGCGCGACCGGGACGAACTCGAACGGGCGCGGCAGTCCTTCGGCCGCCGTGGTTCCGAACTGATGACAGTGGTTTGCGACGTAACAAAGAGGCCGGACGTCGAGCGCATGATTACCGACGTGACCCGCCGTTTTGGCCGCATCGATATCCTGGTCAACAACGCGGGGATCATTCAGGTCGGGCCCGTTGAGGCCACTTCGATCGCCGATTACGAAGAGGCGATGAATGTGATGTTCTGGGGCATGGTGCATCCCACGCTGACGCTGCTGCCTGCCATGCTCGGCCGCAAGAAGGGCAACATCGTCAACATCACCTCGATAGGCGCGAAGGTGTCTGTCCCTCATCTGCTTCCGTACAGCGCGGCCAAGCATGCGGCCGAGGGCTTTTCCGAAGGACTGCGCTCAGAACTGAAGGGCTCAGGCGTGGCGGTGACGACAATCGCGCCTGGACTAATGCGAACGGGGTCTTATAACGCCGCCCTGTTTAAAGGAAGGCAGGCTGCGGAGGAGAAGTGGTTCAGCGCCAGCGCCAGCGCGCCCGGTCTGACCATAGGCGCCCGCAAAGCTGCCAGCCAGATTGTTTCGGCCATGCGCCGCGGCGAATCGCAGAAGATACTGACTACGCCCGCCACTATCCTTGCAAGAGTTCACGGTCTTTTCCCCGGATTGACGCAGGATCTTCTCGGCGCGGTAGGCAAGCTGGTACTGCCCGGGCCAGGCGGCGATAAGAAGGAGAAGCCCGGCTGGAGCCTCGGCGATCTCAAATCCCCGCAGATGAAGTTGTTGCTTACGTTGGGGCGCGAGGCGGCTAAACGCTTCAACCAGCGTCTGGCATAGCATTTCGGCCCGTGAGCTACACTGGGGAAGCAATCCGCAATCCCTTCTTCCCCGGTCGTCTAACGGTAGGACAGCGGCCTTTGGAGCCGTGAATCGTGGTTCGAATCCATGCCGGGGAGCCAGTTTTCATTTAGGCCGTTTTTCGGCCCATCACGGCCATTTGGACCATCACCCGCCTGATTCGCAACCGCAATCATGTCAAACGGTTGCCGCCATACGGGAACAATTTCGCCGCCCTTCCAGAGCGAGTTCGACACGACAAAATTAAGCAGCCTTCGTTTTTCGGTCGCTTCCTGCTTTTCAAACAGCCTGTGCATGTTTCGCGTGAGTTCGAGCAGCTTAATCCCTGCTTCCATATATTGCCCGTCGGCCGCGCCGAAACCTTCGATCTCCGCGAGGATGCGGGCTTGCTCCTGCCGGTACTCAACCGATTTTCGCTCGAATAGCGAAACGTCAATTCGGCCGTCGAGCCGGTCTTCATACATAACGTCAAGCCGCTTCTGGAGACGCAGATGGTCTGCTTTGAGCTTTGCGATGGCTTCATCGCGGAATCGCTTCTGATCGCCGTGGCTCTCCCGAAGCGCCGTTGATATCCAACTCACGATGCTTTCATCAATCGAAATTCGACGGAGCATCGCGCTATAGGCTTCTTCCAGCGTCTCCTGGCGGACATACGGCTCGGGGCACTTTCCGCGCGCGCCGGAGCAGTGATAGTACACATATTTCGCCTTTTTGATTTCGCCCACCATGGCGAATCCACAGGAGCCGCATTGCAACATTCCGGAGAAGGCAAAGCAGTGGCCGGTCTTTTTCGCCCGCTTGCCTAAGCGACGATCAAGCGCGGCCTGCGCGGACGGCCAGAGGTCGCGCGGGACGATGGAGTCGAATACGGCGGCGTAACGCTCGCCCTTCCATTCAAATTCCCCGGAGTAAACGCGGTTGCGGAGAATCTTATTCACCGTCGATTTGTGGATAGGTCCACCGCGCGTCAGGTGTTCCTCATGAGCAATGACGGCAAGCTCTTCCACCGAATGCTCGCCCGTGGCGCACAGCTCATAAAGGCGGCGCACCAAGGGCGCAAGGGCAGGGTCCGGCACAATCGTGCGCTTGCCGTTCGGGCCGTCCGCATTTAGGTATCCAATGGGTGCGTAGGACGGCCAGATGCCCTGCGATGCTTTCTCGACCATGCCCTTGCGCGTTTCCTCGCTGAGATTGTCGATGAAGTTTTTCGCCATCAGCACCTTGATGCCGTGAATGAACTTTTCGGAGGAACGCGACTCGTCGCTGACGATGGTGCCTTCCTTGACGAAGTGAACCTCCAGGCCCTTGATTTCGTCAATTGTGACCCAATCCCGGAAGTTGCGATAAAGGCGGTCCGTCTTCTCCACGAGCAGAATGCGGCATTGGTCATTCTTGCGGAGGTAAGCGACCATCGCGTCAAAACCCGTGCGGCCCGCGCGCTTCGCGGTTTCGATATCGGTGAACGCTTCAGCGATGCGGAATTGCTTATCCTTGCCGTAGCCCCGCAGCAATTTATCTTGCGCGGGAATCGAGAATCCTTCTTTTGCCTGCTCCTGCGAAGAAACGCGGGCGTATAGGACGGCGGGGCGGGACTCAATCGTTTGGGGCGTCATGGCGTTTTCGTGGCCTCGCAACCACGCAATCTGCTCGATCCCATTGTGCCAGCAATGCGATTACGCCTTCAACGTTCGACTGCATTTCCGACGCCTCGCGATTCGTGAGCTTCTTGCCGACGCGATGCTCCCAGAATTCGAGCACTTCTTTGCCGCGAGATATTTTCCTCTTGCCTGATGGCGTCGATTCCATTGCAATGCTCGCCTATATGTACGGGCCTTCTTTGCTTGCGCCCGCTACGTGGCCCTTGCCAATGTCAATAAGCCGAAATCATCCAATTGATTCACGGCGTCACCGGCTGAAAAACTTTCCAAAAGTCACGATGGCGGACGGAAAGGGCGCGCTGTTAAGCGACGCCCCGAATTTCAGCCGCCCGCGCAGGAAATAAACATGCCCGTTTCTCGCGTAGTCATGCCACCAGCGCGTATCCACGCGAGCGGGCAGCAGGCACACGACCAAAGCGCCGTCCAGCGATTCAGCCCAGGCCTTCTTCACCCATTGGCCGATCTCGCGGCCATAGGGCGGGTTCATGAAGACCTTGCCGCTCCATGGCTGGCTCAGGCCGTCGTCTTCCCGTGTGAAGTAGCGCGCGCATTTCGCATTCTGAGCCGTGGCGCATGGATCGAGCGTGAAGCCACCGAAGATGCGCTCAAGCTCATCAAAGAGCGCGTGCGGGGTTTCCCATTCGCACGTCGCGCTGGAGAAGTGGACGCTGCGCCGCGCCGCAAGCAAAGCGCGGCGGTTCGGCGCGATATCGATAGGCGTAGATTTCTGGTGCGAGGCTGACATAACGGATCACAACCGCTTTCAACCTCATATGCGCTCCAGGCGGGCAATACGGACAGCGCAACAGATTTTGTCCGAAAGCGGCTGTGTCGGGTATATGCACAGTGACACGGCCTCGCCGGTCCATCCCCATCCCTTGACGCTTAGCCCCGTGCCGCCTATGCTGCCGCTCCATGCACCCGCAGAGCGATGCTTCTCTGAACACGCCGTACAACCGCATGGCCTTCCGCAAGGCGGCAACGCATTTTGGCGCGGGCTATCACCGTCCCAGCCACCACATGGTGCGCGAGACGATTTACACGCTCGCAGCGCTTGCGCCTTTCGCGGTGGGCTTCGCCACCAAAGACCCGGACAAGCGTTTCATGACACTGCGCAGCGTTGCGGTTGCCGAAGCCGTCGCGCTTCTCGCCTATGAAATCGCCACGCATCACAAGAAACAGCAAAGAGGGCAGGGGCCGGAACCTTGTGACCGTCCCAAACTGAAACCGCAATATCAGGCGATTGTCGATGAAAAGGAAAAGAACAACGGGCGGGGGATGCGGCGGTAACGGATGCGACCAAGCACGCAAGGCCGAAGCGCAACGCATCCGCGCGCGTGTCCAGCGCGTACCGGTCACGCCGGAATGGATGGCGGAGAATGCAGCAAAGCAAGCGGCCTATGAACAGCGTCGTCACGCATGGATGACCGAATGCTATGGGCGAAACGAGGAGCAGACTTCAGCCGCCTCGGAATCGCCCGCGCAGGCACCCCAGAGAAGCGAATCGAACAATCCCGGTAGGTCACTAGCCCTAGTGTTCAAAAACGCTTCTACGTGCTTCTAATTGCGGATTTGACCGTCTTCCTGAATCCCGGACCGACGGCAGCGAAAGGGGGCCAACGCTGCCTAACGCTGCCGCCAGCCCCGGCCTCCGGTGCGGCGTTCGGGCTGCAGCTCCCTGCAATGCCCTCTCGCCGGACCGGCCAGTCGTTTAAGTGCTAATGCGCTCGTTCACTACCCGGGCGTTGATCAGGCGGCAATTGCTGCTGCACCAGCTCGTATCTTTTACCGGCTATTTTATCCAGCCTGTCCTGATTCACAAGAAATGTAGTCTTAAGAAGATCGCTATTCTGGCCACGTGCACCGCTGGCATCTACACGCTCACCAGAAAAATCAACAAAAGCACCCATCCGTTTAATTCTGTCCAGGCGTATGCTCTCTCCACCCTCGGTAAGCACGATAGGATTGGGCGACTCATAGCGCCTCAGCAATGTCTCGGGCGCAGTTTGCATCGTGGAATATGGCTCAGTCGTCTCGATTCTTAAGACTGCGATTTGAGAGACGTCGCGGCGTTTTTTCAAGTTAGCGTAGTATTGCGCCGCCTCCACGGGAACGCCCATCTGAAGGAGCCTCAAAGCCACCTGTTTATCATCAAGCCCACTACTTTCATCGGTCATAAAAGCTTTTCAATAATGTATTGGTTAGTGTTTTGAGTTTCTTACACTTTTACGCACGCATAAAGTGACAATTTCATGACATTTGTGGCATCTATACTAAGCGGCTGCTTTCTCTAAGTTATTTAGAGGTATGCATGCGTTCATGTCGAGGCGGAATATCCCATACGGGTTGACATGGCCGTGAATCAGCGGCGTCACGACGCGTATGTCCTCCTTCTTCAGACGTGCTGTCCATGAGGGGTCGGCCAAGACGCCCTGGATCATCAGAGTGTTGACGTACACCATACATATCTACAGGAGGTGCAGCGCCAGCATACTGAGTTCCCGGTCTTTCTGCCGGTTACTGACCCCTCTCGCTGCCTTTGCCGAAGAAGATGAACGCATTGGCGCTGTTCCGTTACTGCCCGTCTCCCTAAATAGCGAATTGACGTTTTCTTGAAAGGTCTTATTGCTCTGTCGCGTTACCACCCGTTCAGCGTCTCGTCCTCTGCTGCCACGACGATTCCCGAACTAACGGCGACATCGTTTTGGAGCGCCAACGCCGCTGCCAGCCCCGGCCTCCGGTGCGGCGCTCGGGTTGCAGCTCCCTGCAGTGCCCTCTCGCCGGACCGGCCAGGAGGCGAGCGTACACCGGCATTTGACCTAAATCAAATACCGGCTATAGTCGCGTGCAAGGAGATGACCGTACACCATGGACAGAGAGCGCAAGCTGCTATATATCGTCGCGTTTCTGGCCGTCCTGGAAAATGCTCTGCTGTTTCCCGCCTATCAAAATCGTTCTTACCTATTCACGCACGTGGCCGAGATGGAATCGTCCACCGCTTGCGAGGCCAAACTCATACGTATCTACAAAGCCTGCATGCCCAAGTTGCATCCCCTTCCGCGCAGCGGGATTTTGAAACACGGCGAGGGCAGTGACCATCTCGGGCTTTGAAGGGAGCTTTACATTCCCCCTTCGATGTTCTGACCGGTAGCGGCCAAAGCGCTTGCATGTTCCGAGGCTGCCCTATAGTTTTTCTGGAGCATTCAACATCATCGGAGCGGTTAATGGCCGACGTTTACTCCATCCACGAACAACCGTCAAAGCGCCCGGTGCCGACCCCCACCCGTCACCCAGGCTGGCGGGGAGATTGGCAGAGACTGCTCTATCGTCCGACTCACACCCAAGACCCGCGCCTGTGGGAGGTGTTACCGATGAACCTGTTGGCGATTCACACACCGAGCGAGACGGGCTTTGAGCTTGGCTACGGCCCGCACGGTCTTCTCCGGTCGATTGAGTTTCTGCGGGCCAAATGCAATTCGGCGGCGCGGGAATGGCGAGATAATGGGCCGGAGCTGGGAGGAACTTGTCGGCCAAATCGCGGAGCTGTACCTGCAGCGCTGGTGAATGTTCCGATAGGCCGCAAAGCGCGATACTGAATCTATGACCCGCCGCGCTCTTTTCGCAACCGCCGCCAGCGTTGCCGGTGTTGCTTGATGCCCCCCGCGCCCGCCGAGGCACTTGACCTCGACCGCATGACCGACGACGAGGTGGAAGCCTATGTGGACCGCATGATCCACGAATACCGCGCCGAGCAGCGCCAGAAACAACAAAGCGGCGCGGACGATAGATAGAATCGTCAGCGCCGCTTCGCCTAGCGAATTTGAGCTGTTTTCCTGAATGCCTTATTGCAGCAGCCGTGCGCTGTATTCCGGCAAACGCCTCATAGCATCGGCGCGAGAAGGAGAGGAAGAAGCGCGCGGCAGCATCCACTCCACCACATCCGCCGACGCGCCGCTTTTGCGATCGCCGGCACTGATCGTGCCGGCAGCTTTGACGAATGCGCGCCGGACCCGTGCGGCCAGCTTCCAGAGTAGATAAAGCGCCGCACCAAGCCACAGCAGCGTGAGGAGCTGCCGCAACCCTGCATCCGGTCCGGGCGCCGCCATGACGACCGGAATCACTAGCAGGGACAGCGCCGCAATCGTGACGCCGACCCATGGCGGCGCATTCTTATGGCGCATGCGGAAGGAAACCTTCGCTGCAGGACGCGCTGAGGCCATGCCCGGCCGTCCCATCGCCCGCCAGTCCGACGCCCAGGCATCATAGCGGCGCACGTCCTGCACGGCCTTGCGCACCGTTCCGACAAAGCACAGCGCCATGATGCCCAGCCACCAGGGCACGGCCCCGCCGAACCATCCGAAGACCACGAGGCCCGCGCCGACATACAGCACGTTCGCCGTGCGCGGCGTGCCGATAAAGCGGGTTGCTGAAGTAGGAGCATTCATTGGCGGAACCTCCGAATCATCATGTTGCCGCCTGACGCCTGGAAGACGCGGCCGGTCTGGAACCAGACCCCGGTTACGATATTGCCGTTGGCCCGGCCGCCATTGCGCAAAATCTGCGCGAAGTCGCCCGGCTCTATCGCGTATTCCATACTTTCGCTATAGCCGCGGCTGACGTTATCGGTCGAGCTGCGCCCGCGGTTGTCGCCCCAATTGTTGCCCCTCCCGCTGCTACTGCCGGAATTGGAGTTGAAGCTGTAGCCCTGGCCGCTGGACGAGCCATGGCTGGACGAGTTGCCGGTGTTTTCGTTATTGCCTTTCGACATGCCCTCGTTGAAGCTGTGCGAATTGCCCGCGCTGTAATTGCTCCGGCGCGTCATCACCTTGCCAATCATGCGCGAGGCGTACTCGTTTGTTTCCGGGCAGGCGTTGGAATGGTAAATGTGGGTCATGAATTTGCCGACCAGGCCGTGCGCTTCATCGCGGCCGTTGCTGCCGCCCATCTTGGCGTAATAGGTGGGCAGCGATTGCGTGAGAAACACGGGGCAGCATTTCGAGCCGCGCGCCATGCCGATGAACTCCCCGTCATAGGAATGCGCCGTTTCCTGCGCTTCGTCGCTCCACAGAAACACCGGGCGTTCCCGGTGTTCCTGTGCGAGGCTATTGCGGCCTAAAACCGCACGCTGCCACATGTACTTAAAAAGCATCTGGGCAATGACGCCGTCCTCGTTCCACGTCAGTGTGGGCATCGCCAGCACGATGACGGCGCCGTGAAAGGTCAGCTCCGGCACTATCGAGGTTTTGCGGCAAAATACGCTATTGAGCCTGCCATGCTTGAAGCGGTCCAGCGCGGCAGTGACGGTGATCACGATCCCCCCGCGCGTTTTATCGGGAATCGCCGGATAGGCCTCAGCCCAAAAATTGAGAATGTCCGTCAACGTCTCTTTGGGCAGCGGCACTTTCGGCTGGCGCATGGCCGCGTCCATCACCTTGTACATGAACGAGCCCTTCTGCCACTCGGGGTTTGTCACGTCCTTAGTGCTCGGCGGCGCGGTGTTGATGAAGCGGATAATATCCGACATCGTCAGCGTGCCGGTGGCCGAATAGAGGACCGGAAGCGTATAGCGGAGCAGTTGGCGCTTGCCGTCTTCCCATATGGCCGCATCACCCCCCTGCTGGCTCGCAGTGGGGCTCGCGCGCTTCGCGGCTTCAAGTACCCGCATCAGGCATTCCGTCAACGTCCCGATACCGGCGAGCCCCTGGCGCGCCATTTCATAGGTAAGAAAATTGAAGCCCTCGCTCTCATCGAACAAGATGAGCGATTCCGCGCGCCCGTGTTCCTTGGCATACCGCTGCCACAGCTCCACTTCTTCCGGCTTCACAGCCGTGACCAGGCCCCCGAACCCGGCGCGCAAATATGCTCCGGCCACCATCTTGCCGGAGCCGGATGTTTTGCCGCTTCCAATCCCGCCGAAGGCATGCACGCCTTTGGTGGCATCCTCCAGCGTGAAATCGTCTCCCCGCGACAGCCGCAATAACGGCGTGTCCATGTCTTTTGCAAATGCAACCATTTCATCGTCTCCTTTTCCTTTTGGTTTTCGTTTCACTTTGCGAAGCAGCGCGCACCTCACAGCAGGATTCACGCGCCGCCCCGCTTCCCACCACTCGAAATGCAAATGACTGCCGGTAACGCAGCCGCTTGCGCCGACTGAGCCGATTACGTCGCCTTGCCCCACGACAACGCCGAGGCGCAGGCCAGCAACCCGCGACAGATGCGCGTAAAGCGTGATGACATCGCCGGAATGGCGAAGTATCACCACCTTGCCGTAGCAGCCCAAGCGACCGGCAAAGACAACCACACCGCCACGGACGGCATGTACCGGCGTTCCCTTTGCGGAAGCCAGATCCATGCCCCAATGCATGCGGCGCACGTGTGCGAGCGGATGCACCCGCATGCCGAAGGGCGAGGAAACCCTGAAGCGTTCTTGCGGCAGCGGCAGGCCGCAGCTCCCGCTTTCCGCCCGCACTGTTCCCCACGGCAGCAACAGCGCCGCGCAGATCGTCATCGTTAATTTGCTCATTTCCTCAAAGCTCCTTTCGTTCGTCGAACACACTTCGGGCGTGCGGTCGGATTGCCGACTTCAGCCCGTCACTTCGTCTTTCGTAGAAAACAAAAAAGCCCGGCCAGCGCCCTAGAGGGACGACAGCCGGGGCTGAAAACCTCGAATCCGTTAACGGTCGAGGTCGATATCCTGAGCCTGTTCGCGTCAGGTGTTACATCGCGGGTATGGGTCTGCTTCCGAAAGACGGCTCCGCTTCCCGCGCTTCCGGCCAGTGCGGACTTTCCTGCCCGTCCGTCACCGCGCGGCCGTAGAGCGGCTCCTCTATTACTTTCGTTCGTATATCATCGACGGCGTTGCCCAACCCTTGCCAGAGTTCTTCTAGAAAACTTGTTCCTCATCAATTCTCCCTTTCATTTCGGATAAGAAGCTGTTTTCATCTGTTCCAGGCGATACCTGTAGTACAGGATCGCCCGCGTCGCTTATGTACCTAGCCGGGTAACGGTCGCAGTAGGCGTCCACCCAATTGACCATCGACTCGGCATCGCCCTTGTCGAGAATGTTGACGTGATTGGCGACCGCCAGCCCCGACACGTATCCCAGGAACCAGGTCAAATGTTTCACCGCCTCCGGGATGGAATGGCTGCTTTTTGCGTCGAGATAGGCCTGACAGGTTCCCGACCCCCGCACTTAACCTCCTGCGCGCTTGCCTGGATTGCCGTAACGGCCAGGGCCGCCGTGATCAGTCCGCACGTGAGCATTCTGCGTAGCAAGCTTTGTGAGCGTGTCAGCTTCCTCCGCAATGTCTGAATAACGCCCAGCGCCGCGCCGGGCAGCGTCAGGAAAGAGGGAAACGGGGTCGGTAGCGCGACCAAAAAGCCCACGATCAGCGCTTTGATAATCGCCGATTCCTGTCGTCCCCGCCCCATTTCTTCTGGCCCATGAAGACCACAACGCCGCTGAAGACGCTCGAAATGAGCCAGAGCACCGGCACGGTGATTCCCAGGTTGCTACGTCCACGGCGCCTGCCATGGAGTCCACCAGAATGATGAAGAAGGCTATGAGCGGATACAGAGAGAACATCTGCACCAAGCTCCGAGCCGCCGCGTGATGTGAAGCGTCATTTAACGGGGAGTACGGTTCTGTGACCGCTCCCCGAGGCGCGCCGCTGGCGCGCCCCTCATGTCTGTACTGTATTTCTCGTTCATCCGTTTTCCTTCGTCCCGGCCCGTCAGGGCCGGTTTCATCTCTTAATGCGCTTGGGACAGATTGGAATCGGCGCACCGAGATGTGCGGAAAATAAATTGTCTGGAAAGGTTGCTTGGCCCTTTCTGCTAACGCTCCCCGCGATGCGGCGCAGACAGCGCGCCACTCTTGTTCTCGCCGCGCTATAAACACCCGTTTTGACGTTGAGAATCCGCCGGATCTCGGCGGGGATATAGGACGCGAGCAGAAGTTCCAACACTTCTGAAGCCGTCTTATCGCCCTTGAGCCGGGAACGCGCCTTGTCGAATATCAACAGGTCCGTGCGGTGTTCTGGGGAGTACGGCTCTACTGCCACTTTTTGCGCTGCGCTCCGGGCCGCCTCTATGGCGTGCCGGTTCGCGAGACTCCGCATGCAGCCCTTCAAATAAGTGTCGAAATCCGCTTTTCCGGGTTTCCATTTCCGCCTTCCACCAAGCGTTCGCAGGATGGCCTCATTAAGCAAATCGTCGGCCTCGGCGTACTGACCCACGCCCGGAACGCTGAGCACCAGAAACCGCGCGTAATTTCTAAGTTTTCCAAGTCTGCGTTCGTCCCTGCAAAGCTGCTGAACAGCGATGTTACACTCTGCGCATTGTGCAGTAGAATCACAGTGGAGCGATTGAGGGTCGATGATTTGATCGTCCTTGACCTTCATGAATTCTCACTTTCCGGGGGATGCTCAAACATCCCCCGGTTTAAATTAACCCGGTTCCGGCAAAACCCGTGAGCATGCGCCGCGTGACGTTGCGACACTGGAGGTGTCGGTACGACAGCCGGTGCGATTCGGATGAGCAGAAAAGCCCAGCCTGAGAATTTTGATGACTTCGTGCTCCTGGGTATGGCCGGAATCCCGGAAGCGGAAATTCACGCGCAGGTGGAACGCTTCACCCGCAGCCCCGCGTTTGAAGGCATGCAGATGCCGAAACAGCTACTGGCATATCTTGTTGATGCGGCGCTCGCTGGCAAGGTGCCCCGCGCTGCGGAGATCTCCAAGGACGTGTTTCAAAAAGAATTGTTCCCCGGAGAATCCCGTGTGCGAAACGGGTTAGCGGAGGTTCGACGGCGCTTGGAAGCGCACTACGCACACAATGCGGAACCGGGAGAAATCCGTCTGTATATCCGGGACAGGGAGTACATCGTTTTCGCACCTCCTACAGCCCGGCCGCCCCCGTTCCAGCCCACGCCCGAGCGCGCTCATTCTGGGGACGCGATTCTAGAGCCTGAAGACGATACCCAAGTCCATTTCCGCACCCCCGTGCGCGGCCGGTTGGACGCGCTATCCCTCGATTTACGCGCTTGGCTTGTCATCAAGATTCCGGTCGGACTTTACTACCCGCAATGCCGCGTCAGCCGTGACGCCCCTGAATGGGAGCATGAGGTTCGAATCGGCCTTGCGGGATGGGGAACCCATGAGGAAGCGGTATACGAAATCAACTTGGTTTCCGCAGGGAGCGACGGAGATTCCGAGTTTTACCAATATGTGAAATCGGCCCGCGATGATTCGGCTTTGTGCTGCCGTCCGATTGTCGGATTCTCGATACGAAGCGCGTCATCCGGCGCGACATCCGCGCCAATCAACAAGGCAAGCCTTCAGCTTGACGGTCCTTCCTGACCTTTACGTTCGCCCTTCTGTTTTTCCTTCACATAGTCCAGCCACTTACCGGACCGATGAGCGGCCATTTCTTCGAGAATCTGGTCATCCGTTTTGCGGTGCGCCTCGAAAACGCCATGCAGTGACTCACCCCACCTCCGGGTATATTCAAAGGTTTGCTCGCCCGCTTCCTGCAAAGTCGTCTTGCCGTCGGCGCAGTCGGCCACAATCTGTGTCGCTTGCTTGATGCGCAGCTCCGCTTCTTTGCTCGCCGCCAGCACCTTATCGTGTTGCCATGTGAGCAATTCCTTGAAGTTCAGCGGCCAATCCTTCTCCGAGTCTGGCGGTAACACCAAACTCGACTCCTTGAAGCCGCCGTATTTGCTCTCCTCTTCAGGCTTATCCCCTGGCTCACCCACTGTTCTGCTCCGATTACAAAATGCTTGGAGAGAGCATTAGCACGACCTCATGGAGCAGAATAGTGACATTTTCGTGACCGCCCCCCGCCGTTGTTCTAATGGCTTGAATGTTCTGGCGGTTTCGGCAGAGGCGGCAACCCGAACAGCGCCCGCTCATCGTCGCGGGTGAGAAAGTTTCTCAAGTCTCCCATCGCCACCGCCGCGAACTCGTTATCGCGCGCGACCTTTTCGAGCGCCCACGCCCCCGCGAGCACTTTGCGCCGCGTGTCCAGCTTTCGCTCTGCGGCCCGGAGCTTGTATTGTTCCTGCCGCATACGGGCGTCTATCGCCGCCCGCTGCGCCTTGAGCTTTTTCAGTTTGTCGGTTTCAAATTCCATGACCCTGCCCTCGAAACCTTATGCTCCGTGAATTAGCCGCTTCAGACAGAATTTCTTAAACGCTCCGTCCCAAAACTTCCATCTCGGGAGCATGTAGTGGTGGAGGGACGAGCGTTGACAAAAACCGAACGCCACTATAGCGGGTATAGAGACAAAATCATCTCCATTTTTCCTGGCTGCATGCTGCCACATCAGCGGAGTATAAGAATCCCGAAGGGCGCACTTACTGGTTCACAAAGTGTGAACCTGTGCGGTTTTGCCGATACCGGCAAAACAAGAGCCTGCCATCCGGCAGGCAGAAGAAGAAGAGGAAAACGCGGAGGGGTCTATGGGCTTAGGGTGGATTGACCTGCAAGACCGATGGAGCCACTACACGCGGCGCGGGCTTTACAAAGTCCGGGCATGGCCGGACTTCCCCAAGCCCGTCGATTCGTATGACCGAGGGACGCGCCACGTGTGGCACATAAGCGACATCATCGCCTTTGAAAACGCGCACCCGGAACTGAAAAGCAACGTGGACAAACTGCACAAGGTCGCAGGCTATCGGCGGGCGTTGGCGAAGGCACGCCGGAACGCGGCCGACTGAAACACGGGGCGGCGCATGGGCTATCACTTTACCGCCGATTCAGTCTCGCGTGGGAAAGGTCAAAGCATGGTAGCCAAAGCTGCCTACAACAGCCGCCAGTCCATCACCGAGGAACGCACCGGCGAGGTGAAGGATTACAGCCGCCATCAGGACAAGCCTCTGGCGTCGTTCGTGTTCGCGCCTGACCCGGAACTGAGGGACGCGGGCAAGCTCTGGAACTTCTACGACGCGCACGAGGCGCGCAAGAACGCGCATCACCGGAATGACCTTCGTCGGTTCGCTGCCGTGGCAGCTTACCGACGAGCAGCGGGAAAACATGGTCAAGGATTTCATGCGCGAGCAGTTTTTGCGCAAAGGTGTTGCGGCCCAGGGGGACATCCACCGGCCCGACCGGGAAGGCGACGACTGGAACTACCACGTCCATATGCTGAGCAGCGTGCGCATGGTGAGCGCGGACGGTTTAGGTAAGCGGGTTTTCACTTTTGAGGACAAGGAAAAAGACCTTGCGCGGTGGCGTCAGGCATGGGCGGAGCGCGGAGCGCGCGAGCTTGAAAAGCAGGGCTTGAAACTGGAGGCCGAGCGCTGGCGCTACGGGCATTTGACCAATGAGCAGCCCCGCGAGAAGGCGCTTGAGCGCGGTGATATGGAATGGGCGGAAAAGAAGGCGCAGGAGGCCACCCATCATTTAGGCCCGACCGCAAACGCGATGGAGCGGCGCGGGGAAAAAAGCGACCGGGGAAACCTCAATCGCGCGGTGCAGGAAGTCAATAGCTTGAAGCGGGAAATCCATGCGATAGACCGCGCCATCGGGGAGGAGAAAGAGAAGCTTGCCAATCCGCCGAAAACCCCCGAAGATGCGCTGGAGCGCGGCGCAGCCATGGCCGACGCGCTGAGCCGTGGCAGGCGGGCGGCAAACAAGGCCCGCGACCCGCTGGAGCATGACGGATACCGATTGTGGCAGCGAGCCGCTTCCCGACAGCGCAGCGCCTATGACGCTGGCGCGGCATGGCGGAAATACTGGCGCGAGCACGTATTGGGAGAACGACAACAGATGCAGGAAAAGGAAGGAGAATTGGAGCGATGGGCCAAGACACCAGTTATGGGCCACGCCGCCGAAACCTCACCAGCCGGAGGACTCAGGCCAGAATCGGCGCTCACGGCTGAAACGCCGCCCTCGCTGTTATTTCCCGCCGACCGCGTGTATGTGCCCTATGACACCCGCACCCGCCCGGAGACCCTGATACTGCTCACCGCGATTTGCCCGCGCAGGGCGCGGCCTACCACCAGCTTCGCAATTACAGCTTTGACCAGCACTACGGGCAGTTCTTGACCCTGTTTTATCCCTCCATGCGGGTGGACATCAAAGGCCAGCGGCTTGCCCCGGTGATACATGCCGTTATTTCCTTCAAATGCGCCATCATCCGCGAGTGGCACCGCGATTTTTACGACCCGCCGACGCGCGGCATTGCCGTCATCG
>CAWIZX010000016.1:0-47056 GCA_963840735.1 Terriglobia bacterium | reverse complement strand
GGCGTTTAGAAGGTGCGTCAGCGGCCGGAATCAATGCTATATTGAAAAACTTCAGAGGAGGGGTTATGGTTACGCGCAGAGACGTTATTGCGGGTGGCGCATTGCTCGCAGCCTGCAGTGAACACGGTGGAGCCGCGCCGGGAAAGAGTATGGAACTGGGAGCGTTTTCGGTGAGTCTGACCGTGAAAGATGTGCAGGTTTCGAAGGCATTTTATGAGAAGCTCGGGTTCAAGCCGTTTGCGGGAAACGCGGCGCAGAACTGGCTGATCATGAAGAACGGCGAGAACGTAATAGGGCTGTTTCACGGGATGTTCGAGAAGAATGTGATGACGTTCAATCCCGGGTGGGACAGCAGTGCGAAGAAACTGGCGGAGTTCACGGATGTGCGCGAAATACAGCGCCGGCTGAAGGCTGACGGAGTGCAGATCGAGAAGGAAGCGGACGAGGGTACGACGGGTCCGGCCAGTTTTGTTGTGAGGGACCCGGACGGAAATATGATCCTGCTGGATCAGCACGTCTGAGGGCTGATGGTGCCGCGGCATTCGCCTAAGCCGATGGGGCGGAAGCCGGGTGTTTGGCAGCGGGCGCGGAGGATGACTTCGTCGCCGTCTTCGAGGAAGGTGCGGGTTTGGCCGTCGGGGAGGGTGAGGGGTTCTTTGCCTCCTGAGGTGAGTTCGAGGAGACAGCCCCGGTTGCGCTTTTCGGGGCCGGAGACGGTGCCACTGCCGATGAGGTCGCCGGGGCGGATGGGGCAGCCGTTCGAGGTGTGGTGGGCGATCATCTGGCCGAGGGTCCAGTAGAGGCGCGAGAAGTCTGTCTCGCTGATAAGCACGGGCTCCTGCATGTTTGACGTGCGCAGCCAGACCTGCATGGTGATGGCAGTAGGCTCCGGTTATGGTCGCGAGGTAGGGCAGGGGTTGGGGGTCGCCTTCGGGACGCCGGGGCACAGCGCTTCGGAAGGGTTCGAGGGCTTCGCGGGTGACGATCCAGGGCGAGATGGAGGTCGCGAAATTCTTGGCGAGAAAGGGGCCGAGCGGCTGATATTCCCAGGCCTGTATGTCGCGCGCGGACCAGTCGTTGAGGAGGCAAACGCCGAAGAGGTGGCCGTCGGCTTCTTCGATCGGGATGGGTTGGCCGATGGGGTTGCCGGGTCCGAGGAAGGCGCCTAGTTCGAGTTCATAGTCGAGGCGTCTGGTGGGCCCGAAGACAGGCTTGCCGTCAACGGCGAACTGGCCTTTGGGGCGGCGGACGGGGGTGCCGCCGACGACGATGGACGAAGCGCGGCCGTGATAGGCGATGGGGACCCATTTGTAGTTCGGGAGCAGCGGGTTATCGGGCCGGAAGAGGCGGCCGACATTGGTGGCGTGGTGGATCGAGGCGTAGAAGTCTGTGTAGTCGCCGATCGGGCAGGGGAGGAGCATTTCGGCTCGCGGAGAGCGGGGTCAGATAGCTCCCGCAGCCTGGAGTGGGATCGGACAGGAAGGCGCTGATGCGGTGGCGTAAGCGGATTCGGTCGGGCGCGGGCATCGACATGACGGAGAGCATGGAATCGATGCCGAACGCTGAGTTGATGTCAAGAATCTGGTCTCCTATGGCGACGCCGAGGCGGGCGGGAGCTTTGGCGTCGCGGGCGTCGGGGCGGAAGGTGCCGTAGGGGAGGTTTTGGATGGGGAAATCCGTTTTGGGCGAGTTGGCGGATTGAACCCAGCTTTTCAGTTCGGGATCGTGAGTGAAATCGATCATGGGAGCAGCCCCAGGGAGCGCAGGCTATCGATGGGCTCTTCGAAGGAGCAGGAGCCGAAGCTATGGGCGAAGTTGCGCCGGGCAGCTGCGATTTCGGGAGTTGAAACGTGCCAGTCGCGCCAGTGCAGGGCGTCTTCGGTGAAGTGGAAGGAGCGGGGATCCGTGTCGTCGAGGAGTTGGATTAGTGTGGGGCGGTCCATGGCAGACATGGCGAAAACCGCGGCTGCAAAGACGTTGATGAAGCCGTGCATGGCAGCGGAGCGGATGGGGTGGTGCAGGCCCGCGGTGGCTTTGAAGGGCAGGCGGCGAGCGGCCGCAGGGGCTACAAAGGTTGCGAGGTCTTGTGAGGAGAGATCGGCGGTGCGGATTTTCGCGTAGGCGTCTTCGATGGCTTCGAGTGGCGCTTCGCAATAGGTAGGTAATGAGAGCCGGCCGGCGGAGGTGGTCTCGAGCGTTTCGATCTGAGGCGGGAGCGGGCCGGGCTCGGCGTCGACAAGCAGTGTGATGCGCCAGTCTTCGGCGAGGGCGATCTGGCTGAGTTTTTCCATGGGGAGCACGAGGCGGTTGAGCATCCAGCGTTCGGGCGATTGCAGGTAGCGCCGGTAATTTTCGATGACCTGGGGCAGGGGCAGGGCGGCGGGCGGATAGAGGCCGGCGTAGTCGATGACTTCAGAAAGCAGAGCGCGGAGGGAGGCTGGAATCATGAAACAAGAGCTCCTGGATTGGCGACGGTTGAGAGATCGCCCAAAGGTTCGCCGAGGTATTGCTTGCGAAGAAGGCGGCGTACGATTTTGCCGCTTTGCGTTTTGGGCAGTTCGGAAGTGAACAGGACTTCACGGGGCCTTAGAGTGGGGCCGAGATCATCTACGACCGTGTCGCAGACGGCGGCGGCGTCGAGAATGACACCGGCGCGGGCGACAACGTAGGCGACGATGGCTTCGCCCTTCCATTCGTCGGGGACGCCGATGACGGCAGCTTCGGAGACGCCGGGGTGCCGCATGATGGCTTCTTCGACTTCGGCGGGGCCGACTTTGCGGCCCGCGACATTCATGGATTCGTCGGCACGGCCATGGAGGAACCAGTGGCCGTCTTCGTCAACGCTGGCCCAGTCGCCGTGGTACCAGACGCCGGGGAAACGCGACCAGTAGGTATCGAGATAACGCTGCGGATCGTTCCAGATACCGCGGGTCATGGAGGGCGATGGTTTGGTGCAGACGAGGTAGCCCATACGACCGCGAACCGGGTGGCCATGTTCATCGAAGACGTCTGTGGCCATGCCGGGCGCGGGTGCACCGAGAGTGCATGGCTTGAGTTCCTGAATGGGCAGGGGGAGCAGAAATGATCCCACGATTTCGGTGCCGCCGGAGATGTTGACGATTGGGCAGCGCGCGCCGCCGACACGGTTGAAGTAAGTCCACCAGGATTTTTCATCCCAGGGTTCGCCGGTGGAGCCGAGGATGCGAAGAGAGGGCATGGGCGGCAGGGCGGTGTTGTCTTTGACGAGCATCCGGATGGCGGTGGGAGAGACTCCGAAGGTGGTGACGCGGTGGCGGGCGATGGTGTCCCAGAGGCGTGAAGGATCAGGGAAATCGGGCGCGCCGTCGTAGAGGAAGATGGCGCCGCCGAAGAGGTGGTTGCCGAAGATGGTCCAGGGGCCCATCATCCAGCCGATGTCGGAAAGCCAGAAGAAAAGATCTGAGGGCTGGTGGTCGAAGGCGAGCCAGATTTCTTTGCCCATTTGAGCGAGACATCCGGCGTGAGTGTGGACGACGCCTTTGGGTTTGCCGGTGGTGCCGGACGTATAGAGGATGAGGGCAGGATGTTCGGAATCGAGCGGGGCGGTGGTGAAGGTGGCGGGATGGGCGAGAAGCCGGGTCCAGGAATCGGTGCCCAGAACGATTTTTGGGAGGGTATGGAGCAGCTTGTCGGCGAGGGGGAATTGCTTGCCGCGGCGGGTCAGGAATTCGGTTGTGAAGACGAGTTTTGCGCCACTGTTTTCGAGGCGCGTGGCGATGGCGCCGGCTCCGAAACCGGCAAAGACGGGGACGACGATCAATCCGGCTTTGAGGCAGGCGTAGAGGATGGAAAGGATTTCGGGGAGCATCGGCATGCAGAGGGCAACGCGGTCGCCGGGGGAGAGGCCGAGAGCGACGAGGCCGTTTGCGAGCCGATTCGATTCGTCGAGAAGTTGTTCGAAGGTGACGGAACGGGTGTGGCCGGATTCGTCTTCGCAGATGGCCGCGACGCGCTTGTTGTGAGCCCAGCGGTCGAGGCAGTTGTCGGCAATGTTGAGGCGGCCGTGAGTGAACCAGCGGGCCCATTCCGGTCCTTCGCGGGCATCGAGAACGGCGGTGTAGGGTTCGAACCAGCGGACGTTCATTTCGCGCATCAGTTCGTCCCAGAAGCGCTCCGACTCGTTGACGGAAAAGCGGAGGAATTCTTCGCGATCGGTGAAGCCCAGACGCTGCATGAAGCGCCAGACGTTGGTGTTTTCAATCCATACGCGGGACGGTGTCCAGGCGGCGTCCAAACTACTTCTTCTCCATCCAGCTGGCCCAGTATTCCTTCCATTCGACCTGCTCGCCGGCGGGGAGAACCTGGATGGGATTGAGGCCGTCGAGCATGACGGCGGATTCATCGGTGAAGGTCTTGTTTTTCTGGTTGCGGAGGGCTTTGGGATGGGGACCGTGGTGGATGCCGCGGGGGTGGAGGGTGGCCATGCCGGCTTTGATGTTGTCGCGGCTGAAGAAATCGCCGTCGTGATAGAAGATGAACTCGTCGTAGTCGGTATTGCGATGGAAGAAGGGGACGCGCATGGCGTCTACATCCTGTTCGAGGGGCCTGGGAAGGAAGCTGCAGATCACGGCTCCTTCTGTGACGAAGGTGCTGTGGGCGCTGGGTGGAAGATGAGCGCGCGGGCTCATGACGGGGCGGATGTCGCGCAGGTTGATTTTCCAGACGGTGAGGTCGCCTTTCCAGCCGACGACATCGAGCGGATTGAAGGGGTAGACCACTTTTGAAAGCTCATCGCCGGCTTTAATGCGGATTTCCCATTCGCCGGTGCCGTTGCCCGTGTCGTCGGGGTGCGCATCGGGTTCCGGGGTGGTGATGACGGCGGGGTCATAGAGGGCGTGCTGACCGAGCAAGCCTTTTTCGGGCGGACCGAATTCGGTGCGGGACTGAACGATGAGGAAGAAATTGTCGCTGGTCTCGGGGATGATCTTGTAAGTGACGGCGCGGGGCATCACGATGTAATCGCCTTTCGAGAAGGTCAGGGGGCCGAAGTCTGTTTCGACGATGCCGGAGCCGCGATGCACGAAGATGAGCTCGTCGCCATCGGCATTGCGGTAGTAGAAGGGCATTGGTTGCGCGCGGCGTGAGATGTAGAGCGTGACGTCGTGATTGCCGAGGACGGGGACGGGCATTCCTTCAGGGTCGGTGAGGTCAGTGGGCTCAACGAGGTTGAGGTCGAAGCAGTGCGGCCGAAGCTTGCCTTCGAAGCGAATCCAGCCGGTGGGGGGATGCGCGTGATAGAGATGGGCGCTCTTGCCGTAGAAGCCGCGGCGGCCATGTTCCTCTTCGAAAGTGCCTTCGGGAAGGGCTACGTGGGCCTGGCGGGCGATCTTGCCTTTGGTCAGAGGATACATAGATAAGCGTCAGATATTTCCGCGCAGGGCCTGCTCGCGTTCGATGGCCTCAAAGAGGGCTTTGAAGTTGCCTTTGCCAAAGCTGCGGCTGCCTTTGCGCTGAATGATTTCGAAAAAGAGCGTGGGCCGGTCTTCGACGGGGCGGGTGAAGATCTGCAGCATGTAGCCTTCGTCGTCGCGGTCTACGAGAATGCCGAGATCCTGGAGGGCGGAGAGCGGCTCGTCGATGGGGCCGATGCGGGCGGAAAGGCCTTCGTAATAGGCCGCTGGGACGCGGAGGAATTCGATGCCCTGCGAGCGCAGCTTCGAGACGGTGTCCACGATGTTGTCGGTCGCCATGGCGATGTGCTGAACGCCGGGACCTTTGTAGAACTCGAGATACTCTTCGATCTGCGATTTGCGCTTGCCGACGGCGGGCTCGTTGATGGGGAACTTGACGCGTTCGTTGCCGTTCGACATGACCTTGGACATGAGCGCGGAATATTCGGTGCTGATGTCTTTATCGTCGAAATGTTTGAAGAGGCGGAAGCCCATGACGTCGTGGTAGAAATCGACCCAGCGGTTCATTTCGCCCCAGCCTACGTTGGCCACCATGTGGTCGATGTGTTTGAGGCCGACGGGTCTGGCGACAAGGTCTTCTTCAGTAACGGCGCGGAAGCCGGGGAGGAAGGCGCCGCGATATCCGGCGCGCTCAACGAAGGTGTGGATGGTGTCGCCATAAGCGGCGATGGAGGAGATACGGACCTCGCCGCTTTCATCGCGCAGGGTTTCGGGTTCGCGTGCACTGATTGCGCCGCGGGCTGTTGTCTCGCGCCAGGCGCGGGCGGCGTCGTCAACCCAGAGAGCGATGTCATGGACGCCGTCTCCGTGGATGCGGATGTGATCGGCGATGGGGTGATCGGGCTGGAGGGGCGTAGTGAGGAGCAGGCGGATTTTGTTCTGGACCAGGAGATAGGAAGCGAGGTCGCGCGTGCCGGTCTCGGGTCCTCTGTATGCGGCGAGCCGGAAGCCGAAGGCGGAACGATAGAAATGGGCTGCCTGACGGGCGTTGCCGACATAGAATTCGACGTAATCGGTGCCGTTGAGCGGGAGGAAATCAGTTGCGGAGGCGAGGGGTTGTTCGAGTGTTTGCTGCATAAAAGCGGTCCTGAGCAGCGGGCCTTTCTGGCGGAAGTCTAACACAAGCGGCGGGTGGGAGGGTTGTCGCCGGGGGCACGCTTTGGTATTTATAGGACGGCGGATGAAGCGATGTCCGGGCTGACCATGTCGGGCTTAACGACGTCTGGGCTAACGACGGGGCACGCAGAGTTTATCGAGCAGGCGCGCTCGCGGGGCGAGTTGTATATCGAGCAGGCGTATGAGTTGTATTCGCCTGCGAACCACGCCGCATGGCACCGGCTGTGCGAGCGCATGCGGCCGCGATGGCAGCGGTACGCCAACAGCCACTTTCTGCACGGGATCGAGACGCTGCAACTGCCGGACGACCGGATTCCGCGGCTGGCGGATGTGAACCGGATCCTGCGGCCGCTGACGGGGTTTCAGGCGCGGGCTGTGAGCGGATATGTGCCCGCGTTTGTGTTTTTCGATTGCCTGAGAAGGCGTGAATTCCCGACGACGATCACGATCCGGCCTGCGGATCATCTGGATTATCTGCCCGAGCCGGACGTGTTTCACGATGTGGCCGGGCATGTACCGATGCATACGGAGAAGGCGTTTGCGGAGGCACTGGTTCGGTTCGGGAACTGCGCGCATACGGCGGTGGAAGTGACGGCCGGAATTCGCGACGACTCGGAGCGCGCGCACCGCCTGACGAGCATTATGCGGGCAATGGCGCGGTTCTTCTGGTACACGGTGGAATTCGGACTGATGCGGGCCGGGGCGGGAACCTGCGCGTACGGCAGCGGGTTGCTGAGTTCTTACGGTGAGCTGCAGCACGCAATTGAATCGGAAGAAGTGGCGCGGTATCCGGTGCAGATCGAATGGGTGATCAACCAGGCTTTCGATATCGATCATTACCAGCCGCTGCTGTTTGTGGTGGATTCGTTCGAGCACCTGTTCGAGCTGGTGGGAGAACTGGAGCGGTGGATGCGGGCAGGGAAGCTGGGGAATGTGGCGCCGGGGAATCCGGAGATCGATGAACGCGATCTGCGCAGTTTCCTCGATGCTAACCCATAGACGGCCTTCTGCGGTTGATGGCCCAGCCTGCGATGACAACTGCGGCGGCGGCGGAGAGCTGAAATCCGACGGACAGGGTGGCTGAGGGGTTGAGGCGTTGACGGACCCAGGGGTCAGTCACGATCATGTCGCCGCCGACGCGCCCGAGGATTGCGCCCCCGATCCAGACGATGGAGGGGAAGCGGTCCATAATGCGGGCGAGCAGGCCGCTTGAGAAAACCACGAAGGTGATGCTGAGGGCGAGGCCGATGCCGAGGAGCAGGAGGTTGCCCTGGGAGGAAGCCGCGACGGCGAGGATGTTGTCGAGGGACATGGTGAGGTCGGCTACGAGGATGGTCCAGATGGCGTGGCTCAGGCTGTGGAGTTGGGGCGTGGTGTCAGGATCTTCGGGGGCGGTGGTGAGTAGTTTGACGGCGATCCAGAGGATGAGCAGACCGCCCAGGAGCTTGATGAAACTCAGTTCGAGAATTCGGGCCGCAAAGAACGTCAGGACAATTCTGAGGACGACGGCACCGCCCGCGCCAATCAGGATGGCCCTCTGCCGCTGATCGGGCGGGAGCACCCTGGCAGCCATCGCAATCACGACGGCGTTATCGCCCGCGAGCAGGATGTCGATGAGGATGATCGAGAGCAGGCTGAGGAGAAACCCAGTGCTGATGTGTTCCATGGGCCTGGCACTGCCAGGATAGCAGGGCGGCCGGGCGGTTATGGGCTTTCGGACCCGCGAAGACGGAACATGATGCGTAATTCGGCACGCCAGTCGGCGGCGAGACCGATGCGGGTGATGTCGATTTCGGGCGCAAGCGCGGCGATGATGCTTTCGCTGGTGGAATGAAATTCGAGCGCGGGAGCGACGAGGAGAAGGCGCGGGGGCTCATCGCGAACGGATATTCCGGGGAAGTAGCCAAGGCGGGTAAAGTCGCCTGCGGCGAGGTGTTTGCGGACGCGCAGCCAGTAATCGAGCGCCTGAAACGGGAGTTGCAGATCGGCGGTGGCCTTCAGTTCGATCACGACCAGACGGCCGGTGTGCTCGATGGCGAGCAGGTCAATGACGCCGCGATCGGCGCCACTGAAGATGGGGACCTGACCGTACACCGGGGAGCGAAGGAGGGAGGCATCGAGGATTTGCGGGTTGGCGCGGACCTGCGATTCGAGCCAGCCTTCGGGGCATTGGGTGTAGAGCGGGTGCTGGCGGTCTTCGGCGGACTGGCAGCGCACGCGGGCCAGTTCGGCGGCCATGGACGTGAGCGTTTCGAGGGTGCATTTGCGGCGCTTGCCAAAGCCGCAGGTGAGTTTGCCTTCGGTCCAGCGTCCGAATTCGAGGCCGCGGAGCTGGAAGCGAATGGAACCGTCGCTTTGGGGGATTCGATCGACGGCTTCGAGATGGGCAAATTCGGGCACCTGGGTATTCGGTGCGGCGGGCCTGTGACAGGGCGGCAGGGTGGAATCGATGTTGCCGGCATCGCTGAAATCGAGGCGGCCCGACGCGATCCCGTTCGTCGTAGATGTAGAGGCGGCGATCGGCAACGGCGGCGGAGATCCATGAGGCTCGATGCGCGATTTCGCGGTGGCGATGGATCGGGCAGAAGAACAGCAGGGGCTTGACGGAACAGGCGGTTTCGCGGCGCCGGATGTAATCGAGCCAGATGAGGCCGAACGCGGCCATGGCGCCTGGGTCGGGTGAATCGGGAGGCGCGGCAAGGGCGACCATGCCGGTGGAGCCACGGCGCAGAAAGGCGCGGACGAAGGCGGGCGAGAGGCTCTGTTCGAGATTGGGTTCTGAGCTGACCTCTTCGACTTTCCATTCAGGAAATTCGCGGGTGAGCATGAGGCGGAAGCGGTCTCGGAAGGCGAGGCGGGTACTTTTGCGCTGCAGTTCGAGACCGTCGGGGGCGGCGAGATCGGCAATCTGCATTTCGCCTTCGGATTTGGGGAAGCGCTCGGTCAGGAAACTGAGGCGGTCACGGCGCTGCGCGGTGAGGGCGGTGATTTTGCGGACGAGGTTGCGTTCGGAATCCCACGCTTGCAGCACGAGCCTGCCATTCCAGTCTTCGAGGTTCCATTGGCCGGGACGGAGGTGGAGTGGAGGTTCGCCGGGATCAAGGACAGCAGGCTGCGCGGCGGCGGCCACAAAGTCTTCTACAGTACTGCGAAGACCCTTCGTTACCGAAGGCAATATTGATATTATAGCGTTGATGATACCGTGCAGGTATTGGTGGGTGTTCGGGCTTGCCGCAGCTCCGATGTGGGGGCAGAACCCCGGCGCCGAATTCTTCGAAAAGCAGATCCGCCCCGTGCTCGCGGAAAAGTGCTACGGGTGCCATTCGTCGAAGATGAAGTCGCCCATGGGCGGGCTGTCGCTCGATACCAAAGCCGGTTTGAAGAGCGGCGGCAACGGCGGGCCGATCGTGGTGGCGGGCGACCCCGCATCCAGCCGCCTTCTGAAGGCTCTCAGCTATAACGACACCGAACTGCGCATGCCGCCCGACGGGCAAACTGCCGGACGAAAAGATTGCGGCGTTTGAGCAGTGGATCGCGGACGGCGCTGTCGGACCCGCGGGAAGACGCGCCGGGCGGCGCGCCTGCTCCTTCGGCGAAGAAAGGCATGGATATCGAGACCGGGCGCAAGTGGTGGGCGTTTCAGCCGGTGGCTCCGATGCCAGATCCGAAGGTGAAGAACAGAACGCTTTGCGAAGCAGTGGACGAAAGAGAAGATCGACTGGTTTATTCTGGCGAAGCTGGAGCAGAACAAACTGAAGCCTTCGCCGGCAGCGGACCGCGCAACGCTGATTGAGCGCGCGTCGCTCGATCTGACCGGGCTGCGTCCGACTTATGAAGAAGTGCAGGCGTTTGTGGCCGACAAAGCGCCCGACGCTTATGAAAAGCTGATTGACCGCCTGCTGGCGTCGCCGCATTATGGCGAGCGCTGGGGCCGTTACTGGCTGGATGTGGCGCGTTACGGCGAGGATAATCCGACGTCTGAAGCGACCAATCCGGCGTATCCGTTTGCGTGGCGGTATCGCGACTGGGTGATCGAGTCGATCAACAAAGATGTTCCGTACGACCAATTTGTGAAGCTGCAACTGGCGGCGGATCATGATGTCCGAACACGCCGCATGACGATCTGCGGGCGCTCGGGTATCTGGGCGCGGCGCCGATTTATCACACGGATCTGCGGCTTTCAAAAGACGTGATCGAGACGCTTTACACGGACGACTGGGATGAACGTGTGGATGCGGTATCGCGCGGGCTGCTGGGGCTGACGGTTGGGTGCGCACGGTGTCACGATCACAAATTCGATCCGATTCTGACGAAGGATTATTACGCGCTGGCGGGAGTGTTCGCGTCCACGTACGCGGCGCCGCGGCCGACAGCGGACGTGGACAAAGAAACCGAACAGAAGTTCATGTATCGCGGCGGTGCGGCTGTTTTACCTGAGCTATCTCGGCGAATCTGATGAACAATGAGCCGGGCAGCAAGCCGGAGGAAGCGGCGCAGAAGTCGGCTAAGTATCACGAAGGAGATGCTGGAGCTTCGGGATTCGATGGCGTTCCTGAAAGAGAGCCATCCGGAGATGTGGGCTTACCTGGAGAATGTGGCCAGGGTCCCAAAGGTAAAGCCGGCGGGCGGAGTTAAGCCCGATGCGAAGGTGGACGCCAAAGCTGCTGTTGATGCGACGCGAAGGTGAGGTGGCTTCGGCTGCGGCGGAAAAACCGGCGGCGGGTGCTTCGGCATCGGCTGCTGTGCCGGCGGCAGCGGCGCTGTGAGACAGCAGCGGCGTCCGGGCGCTTCGGATCTTCCGTTCATGCAGTCGGTGTTCGATGCCGGCGTCTGGATCGATGGCTCGGACCCGGATCTTACGAATCTGGAGATCAAGCCCGGGGTGGCGCGCGACATGAATATCCTGCCGCACGCGAACGTTGCGGCGCCGGGCGCCTGTTGCGCCCCGGCAGTTCCTGACCGTGCTTTCAAAGGGCGATACGACCTTTCACAACGGCTCGGGCCGGCTGGAATTCGCCAACCACATCTTCGCAGAAGCGTGCGCCGCTGGCCGCGCGCGTGATCGTGAACCGCGCCTGGGCGCTGGCATTTCGGCAAGCCGCTGGTCGCCACCGAGAGCGACTTCGGAGTGCAGGGCGAAAAGCCTTCGCATCCGGAACTGCTGGACGATCTGGCAGCGCGGTTCATTGCGAACGGCTGGTCTCTGAAATGGCTGCATCGGGAAATCATGCTGTCGGCCACGTACCGGCAGGCCAGCCATCCGCGCGCCGGATGGACTGGCGGCGGATCCCACCAACAATCTGCTGTGGCGCATGAATCCGCGGCGTCTTGGATGTCGAAGCTTATCGCGACAATCTGCTTGAGGTTTCGGGCGATCTGGATGAGAAGCCGGCGCCGCTCTCGCTCGATCTGGATGCCGCCGATAATCACCACCGCACGGTCTACGGGCGCGTGAGCCGCGGCCGGCTGAATACGGTTCTGGCGCTGTATGATTTTCCCGATCCGATGATGACCGCGCCGCAGCGCGAACTTACGACGTCGCCGCTGCAGCAGTTGTTCGTGATGAACAGCCCGTTCATGCAGGAGCGCGCGGCGGACCTGGTGAAGCGGACTGAGGCCGACCCCGATCCGGCTTCGAAAATCCGCGACATGTACCGCAAGGCTCTGAACCGCGAGCCGACTCCGAAGGAACTGGATCTTGCTCTGAGCTATCTCGATAAAGGGACGCTCGCCCAATACGCGCAGGCACTGCTGGCAACCAACGAGGTTATTTTCTGGCCATGATTTCAGAATGAAGAAACCGGGCGGATTTTCACGGCGCGACTGGATCGCATCTCTGACGGGCGGCCTGGGCGCGCTGGGCCTGGCCGGGCATGCTCTCGGACGAGCAGGCGCAGGCGGCGGCCCGGACCGCAGTGAGCGCGCCTGCTGCTCGGCGCCGATGACTTTCCCGAACTTCCCGGCGAAGGCGAAGCACAACATCGTGCTGTTCATGGTGGGCGGGCCTTCGCAGCTCGACATGTTCGATCCAAAGCCGGCGCTGCTGAAGTATCAGGGACAGCGGCCGTCGTCGGTCGATCTGCGGACGGAGCGCACCACCGGCGGACTGCTGCCTTCGCCCGTTCGAGTTCAAACAGTATGGGCAGCGGCGGCGTGCACGTCAGCAGCCTGCTGCCGAATATCGCGTCGACCATCGACGACATCTGCGTGATCAAGTCGATGTATACGTTCAACCCGACGCATACGCCGGCGCGCAGCCTGTTCCACACGGGCAACATCGCGGCGACGCGGCCTTCCATGGGCGCGTGGATCTCCTACGGGCTGGGCAGCGAGAACAAAAATCTGCCGGGCTTCGTGGTGCTGGCGCCGGGCCAGGGCGGATGCGACGGTCTGGCGCGCTCGGGATTCCTGCCTGCGAAACACCAGGGAACTTTCTTCAACGATTCGGTGGCCGAGCCGGACAAGATGATCCGGTACCTGCAGAACAAAGAACTGGATAAAGAAGCGCAGCGGCGGCAACTGGATCTGATTCAGTCGCTGAACCAAGATCACGAGCAGCAGTTCGGGCAGGACGAGTATCTGGAAGGCCGCATCCAGTCGATGGAGACGGCTTACAACATGCAGTTCGAAGCCACGGATGTGTTCGATATCCGCAACGAGCCGGAGTCGGTTCGCAAGGAATACGGCGACACGCCCTTTGCCCATGGCTGCCTGCTGGCCCGGCGGCTGGTGGAGCGCGGCGTCCGCACGGTACATGTTTATTACGGACCGGGCCAGCCGTGGGACGACCATTCGAAGATCAACGAAGAACCTGACGGAGCGCTGTCCCGATATGGACAAAGCTTCCGCGGCGCTGGTGAAGGATCTGAAGCAGCGCGGGCTGCTGGGCGAAACGCTGGTGGTGTGGGGCGGCGAGTTCGGCCGTACGCCGGTCTCGGAGAGCGGCGACGGGCGCGATCACAATCCCTACGGGTTCACCATGTGGATGGCGGGCGGCGGCGTGAAAGGCGGCATGGCATACGGGGAAACCGATGAGTTCGGGTTCAAGGCCGTGGAGAAGAGCGTCTCCATTCACGATCTGCACGCCACCATGCTGAACCAGATGGGCATCGACCATACTAAACTGACCTATCGTTATGCGGGCCGCGATTTCCGATTGACCGACGTGTACGGCGAAGTGGTTCGCGATATTCTCATCTAATGAAAGTTGGCGTATTCACGGCGCTTCTGGCGCAGTTGTCTTTAGACGACGTTCTTAAGAAGCTGACCGGTCTTGGAGTCACGACGGTTGAGCTGGGGACGGGGAACTATCCCGGCGACCCGCACTGCAAGCTCTCGATGCTGGATAACGAGGGCGAGCTCAAAGATTTCCGGCAGAAGCTGGCGGATCACGGGGTCTCGATCAGCGCGCTGAGCTGCCACGGAAACCCACTGCATCCGAATCAGGACATCGCAAAGGCGCACGCGGAAGTGAACCGGAAAACGATTCTGCTGGCAGAGAAGCTTGGCGTGCCGGTGGTGATCGATTTTTCAGGGTGTCCGGGCGACAGCGACAGCGCGAAGTATCCGAACTGGGTGACGTGCCCCTGGCCGCCGGACTTTCTCGATCTGCTCGAGTGGCAGTGGGACAAGAAAGTGACGCCGTTCTGGAAGGAACGCGGAAAGTTCGCTGCGGACCATGGCGTGAAGGTTGCAATCGAGATGCATCCGGGGTTTGTCGCTTACAGCCCTGAGACGATGCTGCGGCTGCGATCGATTGCGGGACCGTCGGTTGGCTGCAATTACGATCCAAGCCATATGTTTTGGCAGGGGATCGACCCGATTGCCGCGGTGCGTGTCCTGGGCGACGCGATCTTTCATGTACACGGCAAGGATACGCAGATCTATGAACGCAATCTTCCGATGACGGGCGTTCTGGATACGAAGCGGTACACGGACGAGAAGAACCGGGCGTGGATTTTCCGGACCATCGGTTATGGACATGGCGCGGAATGGTGGAGCGAGTTCATTTCCACGCTGCGCATGTTCGGGTACGATTATGTGGTCTCAATCGAGCACGAGGACAGTTTGCTCTCGCCCGAAGAGGGGCTGAGCAAAGCCATTCGCTTTCTCGATTCGCTGGTCATCAAAGAGCAGCCAGGCGCCGCCTGGTGGGTTTGATGCGAGTATAGAGGTATGCAAAGACGAATCGCTATCCTGACGGGCGCATTGATACTCGCCCTTGCGCTCGCGAGCTTCGCCTTTGGGCAGAAGAAAGAAAAGGCGCCCACCGAGCGGTCTGTGGCGGGCGTGGTGAGCGATTCATCAGGCGCGGCTGTGCCGGGCGCCGTGGTGCAACTGAAGAACATGAAGACCCTTCAGGTGCGTTCGTTTATCGCCAAAGACAAAGGCGAATACTACTTCCACGGCCTAAGTACGGACGTCGACTACGAACTCAAGGGCGAGTCGAACGGGCACGTTAGCGCGTCAAAGACGCTGAGTTCCTTCGACAGTCACACTGAAGCGACCATCAACCTCACTTTGAAATAACGCCGCTGCCCTCTCGGTCCGCTGCTACTGCTGCGGGCTGGGGGAAGTGCTGCTGTTGTGTTCGGTCGTGGTGGTCGACTTTTCTTTTCCGTGCTTCTTCTTCGATTTGGTGGTGGAAGTCGAGGTATCGGTACTCACGTTGCCATTGGCGTCCTGGCTGACAGAGGCCGTTGCGGTCTGCGAGGTTTTCTTCTTGCCGTGGTCCTTCGATTCCGTGGTGGTGGTTGTCTGGGTCGAGTCAGAGGTCCCGGGTACCTGCGCAAACAGGGCCGTGAGAGAAACAATAGATACAAATAAGAGCTTGTTCATGCCGGGAGTATAAGCAATCGTGCTGCCACCTGCGCCGATGAGAGTAGAATTGTTAGCGGAATGTGGCTCCGAACCGGCTGTTATTTGCTTATTGTCAGCGCTTCTGCGCTATACGCGGATTCAGGTGCTCCGGTCGATTTCCAGCGCGACGTTGAGCCCGTTTTGCGGCAGCGCTGCGGTGCCTGCCACGGGGAGCGGCAGCACCTTTCAAACCTCCGTCTGGACGATCGGGAATCGGCAAAACGGGTAATTCAGGCGGGACATTCGGCGGACAGCCGTCTGATGCAGATGATCGGGCCGGCTTCGGGCCAGGCGATGCCGCCGTTCGGCGCCAAGCTGACGAGCGATCAGGTGGCGACGATCGGGCGGTGGATCGATCAGGGTGCGAACTGGCCAGCGGGCAGCACGCCGGTGACGCACTGGGCGTGGCAGCCGATTACGCATCCTGCGGGCACGGTTGACAGCTTCATTCTGGCGCGGCTGAAAAAAGAGGGTGTTGCGCCTTCGGCTGAGGCCGACCGGGCTACGCTTTTGCGGCGTGTGTCGCTCGACATCACGGGGCTGGCGCCGACTCCTCAGGAAACGGCTGAGTTCGTTGGGGACCGGCGTCCGGACGCGTATGTCCGCCAGGTGGACCGGCTGCTGGCAAGCCCGCATTACGGTGAGAAATGGGCGCGCAACTGGCTCGACCTGGCGCATTATGCGGATAGCGACGGGTTCGAGAAAGACCTGGTTCGGCCGTGGTCGTGGCGGTATCGCGATTGGGTGATCAAGGCCTTCAACGACGATATGCCGTATGACCGGTTCGTGACGCTGCAGATTGCCGGGGATGAACTGAAGGGCGCGAGCACGGAAGACCGCATTGCCACGGGGTTTTACCGGAACACGCTGACAAACCGCGAATCCGGAGTGGACCGGCGGGAAGCGAGGTTCGACCAATTGGTGGACCGGGTGGGCACCACGGGGACTGTGTTCCTTGGCATCACGCTGCGCTGTTCCCAGTGCCATGACCACAAGTACGATCCGCTGAAGCAGCGCGATTTTTATCGCATGCTGGCGTATTTCAACAATGCGGACGAAGCCGATATCGAAGCGCCAACGGCGGCTGAAGTGGCTTTGGTTTCGCGGCCCCGCCCGTGCATTTGAAGAACCCGGTGCTGCGGACCTTCAGAAGCAGTGGGAGCAGGACATGCTGCGGGCGATGGACGATCCGGGCAAGATCCTTGACTGGGATTTTCAGGTGACGGAGATGCGGTCGGGCTTCGACCATGCGGACCGGATTCTGCACACGCCGGCGGAGCAGCGGACAGCGCAGGAGGCCAAGCGGCTGACCGCGCGCTTCCTGCATACACCGGGGCCGCGTATCGGAGCCGACAAAGATCTGACGGCGAAGGTGAAAGAGGCGCGAGACAAGTTCGACGAGATAGAGAAGCTTTATCCGCCGCCGAGCACTGCGTATGTAATGGAAGACCGGTCGGGCTACGGCGCCGCGCACATTGCGATTCGCGGGGATTACAAGAATGCGGGCGAGGCTGTAGAGCCGGGGACGCCGGGGTTTCTGCCGGGTGCGGCAAAGCCCGCGCCGACGCGGCTCGATCTGGCGCAATGGATTCTTGCTCCGGAGAATCCGTTAACGGCGCGGGTGGCGGCGAATCGGATCTGGCAGGAGCTTTTCGGTCGCGGGATCGTGAGTACGTCGGACGATTTCGGGACGCAGGGCGATAAGCCTTCGCATCCCGAACTGCTGGACTTCCTCGCAACGGAATACCGAAACCACGGCTGGAGCAACAAGGCCCTGATCCGCGAGATAGTGCTTTCGAAGACGTACCGGCAGTCATCGGCGGCGCGCCCGGATCTGGAAAAGAAGGATCCCGAGAATGTGCTGGTGGCACGGCAGGCGCGCATCCGGATGCCGGCGGAGTTGATTCGCGATCAGGCGCTGGAGGTGAGCGGGTTGCTCGCGACGAAGATCGGCGGCCCCAGTATTAAGCCGTTTCAGCCAGCGGGGGTGGCAGAGCTGGGATATGGCGCGCTGAAGAAATGGGTGGAGAGCCCGGGGACGGAGAAGTACCGCCGCGGCCTTTATATCCACTACCAGCGGACGACGCCTTATCCGTTTCTGGCGAACTTCGATGCGCCGAATTCGTCGCTTGTCGTGTACGCGGCGGCCGGTTTCGAATACGGCGCTTCAGTCGCTAAATCTGTTGAACGATCCGGTGTTTTTTGAAGCGGCGAATGCGCTGGCGAAGCGGATTCTGGCCGAATCGAACGGCGACTTCGGTGGCAGGCTGCAGTACGCGTACCAACTGGCCCTGAACCGCAAGCCGACCGGGACGGAAGTCACGCGGCTGGCTTCGTACTTCGATACGCAGGCGAGTCTGCGGCAGAAGGAGCCCGATGCGATTGAGCCGTGGGTGGGCGATCAGCCGCATTCTTCTGAATCTCGATGAATTTATAACGCGCGAGTAAACGTATGCATCGACGAACGCTCTTTTCGGCAGATTCAATCGAGGCGAAAGTTTTTCCGCGACGCGGCCGGCGGGATTGGCACCATTGCGCTGGCCAATCTGATGGCGCAGGAAGGACGCGGGGCGGCGGTACCGGTAAACCCGCTGGCGCCGAAGATGCCGCATTTCGCTGCGAAGGCGAAGAACATTATTTTCATGTTCATGGAGGGCGGGCCGAGTCAGCTTGACCTGTTCGACCCCAAGCCGGAGCTTGCGAAATGGGATGGCAAGCCGCTGCCCGATTCGCTGACGAAGAATCTGCAACTGGCGTTTATCAAGCCGACAGCGGCGGTGCTGGCGAGCCGGCGGCAGTTCAGGCAGTACGGAAATTCGGGCATCGAGATCAGCGATTACATGCCCCATCTGGGCACGGTCGCCGATGACATCACGATGGTGCGGTCGATGCATACGGAGGCGTTCAACCACCATCCAGGGCAGCTGATGCTGTTCGCCGGAACGCTGCAGGTGGGACGGCCAAGCCTGGGCGCCTGGGTGACATACGGGCTGGGCAGCGAGTCGCAGAATCTGCCGGGTTTTGTGGTGCTGAGTTCCGGGGCGGGCACGAGCGGCGGGGAATCGAATTTTTCGAGCGGCTTTCTGCCGTCCACGTATGCGGGGACGATGTTCCGGGGCAGCGGCGATCCGATTTTATATCTGTCGAATCCGGCGGGGGTGAGCCGTGAGACGCAGCGGGCGTCGCTTGACGCTCTGCGCGATCTGAACCAGGAGCATCTGGTGAAGACCGGGGATATGGAGATTGCATCGCGCATCAATTCGTATGAGCTGGCGTTCCGGATGCAGATGGCGGCGCCGGAGCTGCTGGACTTTTCGAAAGAGTCTGCGGCGACGCTTGAGATGTACGGGATGAATCAGGAACTGACGCGGCCGTTTGCGACGAATTGCCTGCTGGCGCGGCGGCTGGTGGAACGTGGTGTTCGCTGCGTGATGACCGATGCACGCGAGCTGGGACGACCATACGAATATCGATAAAAAGCTGAAAAAGAACTGCGACATTACGGACCAGCCGGCGGCGGCGCTGATCAAAGATCTGAAGCAGCGGGGCATGCTGGAGGACACGCTGGTGGTTTGGGGCGGGGAATTCGGGCGCACGCCGATGTGCGAGATTCGCAATCCTTCAGAGGCGGATAACGCGGGGCGCGATCATCATCCGGTGGCGTTCAGTATGTGGATGGCGGGCGGCGGGATTAAGAAGGGGCAGGTGGTGGGGAAGACCGACGATCTTTGCTTCCACATAGATGAAGATCCGGTGCATATCCATGATCTGCAGGCGACGCTGCTGCATTGTCTGGGGCTCGAGCACACGCGGCTGACCTACAACTACATGGGGCGGGATTTCCGGCTTACGGATGTTGAGGGTACGGTGGTGAAGAAGCTTCTGGTTTAAAGAACAAAAAAGGGGCAGGCGCGGTGCCTGCCCCTTTTGTTTTTCGTAGGCGCGCGGGCTAAGTGAGCGTCCAGCCTTTGCGGAAGGCAGCGGGTTTGAGGTATTTGTTGGCTTCGAGATTGTTGGTGAAGCGGCCTTTGACCGCATCCCATTCGAGCTTGCCTTCGACGCGCAGCGCGATCACGCCAAGCAGCATCCATTCGACGAAAGGCGCTGAGACGTTGAAGTTGGAGCACGCCGGGTCGCCGCCTTTGCAGGCGCGGATCCAGTCGCGGTAGTGGCCGGGAGAGCGGGTCAGCGTGGGCTGCGGGAACTGGTAGCCCTCCATTTTCGCGACCGGTAGGAGACGGGTCTGTTCGCCGTAGGTGCCGGTGGTCAGCATGCCTTTATCGCCGATAAAGACACTGCCGTTCGGGCCCTGGGAGCGCGCATCGGGAGCCATGCTGTCTTTCTGGAACGTTTCCCAGTTGAAGACGCGGCCGACCATTCCGGTGTAGGGAGCGGGGCCTTGGGGAGCAGCGGGCGCAGCCTGGCCCGCGGGCCGTGGGGCGCGCGGTCTGCTCGGCAGATCGCCCAGCAGTTCATTCGCGGGTACGCCTTCAATCTTCGGGGTCTCAGTCATGGCGTCATGCCAGAAAATTTTGAGGGCAGGCATGTTGCCGCGGGCCGGGAAGTCGAACCGGATGACGGACTGCTTCGGGAACATGAAGTCGCTGGTGCCCTCTTTGTGGACACATTCGACGCTGGTGGGGGCACCCAGTTTGAGCGCCATATTCGGGGCGCCGAGGATGTGGCACGCCATGTCGCCCAGCGAGCCGCAGCCGAAATCGAAGAAGCCGCGCCAGTTAAACGGCTGATAGAAGTTGCCCCAGCGGTCGGGGTAATTATCGCCGCCTTTGGTGTAGGGGCGTTGTTCGGAGACGCCCAGCCAGAGGTCCCAATCCAGAGTGTTCGGGACGGGGGTAGGAGCGGGAATCTGCGTGACGCCCTGAGGCCACCAGGGGCGATCGGTCCAGGCGTGTACTTCGGTGACGTTGCCGATTTCGCCGGCCCAGATCATCTCGGCGGCCTGCCGGGTGCCTTCGTTCGAATAGCCCTGGTTGCCCATCTGGGTCGCGACCTTGTATTTATTGGCCGCGTCCATCATCATGCGGGCTTCCCAGACTGTGCGGGTGAGGGGCTTCTGAGTATAGACGTGCTTGCCGCGCTCCATGCACCAGATCGCGGCGGTGGCGTGCATGAAGTCCGGGATGGTGACGATCACGGCATCGATGCCGTTGCCCTTCTCGTCAAGCATCTTGCGGAAATCTTTGTATTTGGGAACCTTGTCGTACTCTTTAAACTTCTGGGCCGCGCGTGTTTCATCCACGTCGCAGAGGGCCACGATGTTTTCGGACGCGCAGCCATCGATATCGCTTGAAGCTTTGCCGCCGGCCCCGATGGCAGCGATGTTCAGCTTCTCGTTCGGCGACTTGTAGCCCAGAGCCTTAAGCGAAGGAACACTGCCGAAGCCGGCAGCGGGAATCGCGCCCGCCAGCAGGGGACCGATAAAGAAGTGTCGTCGAGTGCAGTCGTATGCCATAAGAGCCTCCGTCGGCTTGTCGAATTATATGCCTTCGGCAAACAGGGTGCCACGGCCCAGCAGATTCTTGGGATCGAGGCGGGCTTTCACCTGTTTCATGGCGGCAATCTGATCTGGAGTGAACTGGATGGAAAGCAGTTCGCGCTTGCGCTTGCCGAGACCGTGTTCAGCCGAAACGGTGCCGCCCATATCGAACGCGTGGCGCGCGAAAACGGACATGAGTTGTTTGGCGCGCTGCCATTCCGCCTCGGTAGCGGGAAGTATATTCACGTGCAGGTGGGCGTCGCCGATGTGGCCGAAGATGACGTACTGGCCGGGGAATTCGCGGTCAAGCGTGTCGCGATACAGGCGCAGCATTTCTCCGTTGCGATGAAGCGGCACGGCGAAATCGGAGCCCATTTTGGTGAGATTGTTGCGGCGAACAAGATCGTTGACGGTTTCGGGCACGGCGTGCCGGAAACGCCGGAAGCGGTCGCGGTCGGCAGCGGAGGTGGCGAACCAGGAGGCTTCGAGCAGCGCGCCCGAAGATTCGAGCCGCTCGAGCCAGGCTTCTTCCGCGTCTTCGCCCTCAGCAACTTCCTGCTCGATCAAAAGGGCGGCGCGGGCATCGGACGGGATTTCAGGAAAGCGTGTACGCAGCAGATTGAGCGCCCCGGCGTCGACATATTCGAGCATGCGGAGCGCCCGTACGGGGCGCCAGAGGTCCACAGCTTCGAGCGCGGCTGCATCGGAATTGAAGAAGACGACTCCGGTGAAGAGGAGTTCGTGGATGGGAAGCAGAGTGACCTCGACTTCGGTAACGATGCCGAGGGTTCCTTCCGAGCCGATAAACAGATCGAGGTAATCCATGCCCGCGCGCAGAAAATAGCCGGCCGTGTTCTTGGTGCTGGACGGGGCGGGGAGGACGGGGAGGTCGAACGGAGGCTTATCGCCGCGTCTGAGCTTCAGAAGTTCGCCGGACGCGAGCACCACGTTGAGAGCGCGGACGTGACGGCGGGTATCGCCATAGAGGAAGCTGCGGGAGCCGCTGGCGTTGGTGGCAACGGTGCCGCCGAGGGAGGCGCCCCATTCGGTGGGGTCCGGTGCATAGAACTGTTTGGAAGGGGCTGCGGCGGCCTGCAGGTCTCGCAGCAGAACGCCGGCGCCGCAGACTGCGAAGCCTTTGCCGATCTGGGTACTGTTCATGCGTTCGAGGGAAATGACCCAGCCACCGTGCGGAACGCGTCCACCGGTGAGGCCGGTGCCCGCGCCTGCAACTGTCAGCGGAATGTCTCCGGCAAACGATTCGCGGAGCATCTGGGCGACTTCGGTTTCGTTTTCAGGAATGAGGACACGATCGGCGGTCCCGGTATAGCCGGAGGCGTCGGTCAAATAGGGTGAATCGGGCGTCACAAGCATCAAGGATTGAATCTCAATTGTAAGTCGGGGAAAGTCAGGGGATTATTCAGTTTCGCCCGGGCCCCGGTGGCGCACATCGACGCCCTTGACCATGAAGATCACGTCTTCGGCGATGTTGGTGGCGTGGTCGGCGATGCGTTCGAGGCGGCGGGCGATCAGGATGTAATCGAGAGCGCGCTCGATGTACGACGGGTCCTGCTTCATGAGCTTCGAGCATCTGGCGGCTGATGGTATTTCGCAGCTTGTCGACCGCGTCATCGGAAGAAAGAACAGTGCGGGCCATCTGGGCGTCGCGCTTCACGAACGCGTCGAGGCTGGTGAGCACCATGGATTCGACCAGGTTGGCGATTTCGGTGAAGCCGACATTCATGGGGAGTTCCGGCTGGCGCATGAGCGGCGAGCGAACGCTCCACGATGCCGACGGCCATGATCGCCCATGCGCTCGAGATCGGTGTTGATTTTGATGGCCGACGACGACGAAGCGCATGTCGCGGGCGACGGGCGCTTCGCGGACGATCAGGCTGGCGACCAGGTCGTCGATCTGGATTTCCAGCTGGTCGATGCGGGCTTCGTCGCGCAGCACCTGATGGGCGTAGTCTTCGTTCTTTTCCACCAGCGACAAGACGCTGCGGTGAATGGACTGGGCGACGAGCGCACCCATCTCCTGCAGGGCGCTGTTAAGCGCCTTCAGTTCTTCTTCGAATGGCCGCATCTGGATGGTCCGTTGCGCGCGCGGTTCTAACCGAACCGGCCCGTGATGTAATCTTCGGTTTCCTTTTTGGAGGGGTTCTTGAAGATCACGTCGGTCTTGTCGTGCTCGATCAGTTTGCCCAGCAGGAAGAAGCCGGTGGTATCGGCCACGCGGGCGGCCTGCTGCATGTTGTGGGTGACGATGACGATGGTGCACTGCTGCTTGAGGCCGACGAGCAGATCTTCGATTTTGGCGGTGGCGATGGGATCGAGCGCGGAACAGGGTTCGTCGAGCAGAAGGACTTCGGGATCCACGGCGAGCGCGCGCGCGATGCACAGGCGCTGCTGCTGTCCGCCGGAAAGCGCGTAGGCGGATTCGTGCAGCTTGTCCTTCACCTCTTCCCAGAGGGCGGCGCGGCGCAGGCTCTTTTCCACGATTTCTGCGGCGTGGCCGCGGCTTTCAGCATGCCGTTGATCTTCGGGCCGTAGACGATGTTGTCGAAGATGGATTTCGGAAACGGATTCGGGCGCTGGAACACCATGCCGATGCGGCGGCGGATTTCGGTGACATCCTGTTCGAGAATGTTCTCGCCGTCGAGGGTGATCTCGCCTTCGAGACGCGTGTCGCGCAGGGTTTCGTTGATGCGGTTCAGATTGCGCAGGAAGGTCGATTTGCCGCAGCCGGAAGGCCCGATCAGCGCGGTGACTTTGTTGGCGCAGAAATCCAGAGAGATGTCGTGCAGAGCCTGGAAAGCGCCGTAGAAGAAGTTGACGTTCTCGGCGCGCATCTTCGGAACGGCAGGGCTGTGCCGGCGGCGCTGAGCGGAGTGGGCATTGGAGTTCGATGGCGATCTGAAGGTTCGGGCTTGCTCTGCGATATATTGAGCTGATGCGTTCATGTCGTGATCTGCCTTATTTGGGAAGCGACACTCCCCGCGAGACGATCATGCGAGCGGTAATGTTGGCGACAAGCACCAGAGCCAAGAAGCACCAGCCCGGCGGCCCATGCCTGCCGGTGCCAGTCTTCGTAAGGCGCTGTCGCGTGAGTAAAGATCATGACGGGCAGCGAGGCCGTTGGCTCAGTCAGACTCCGGTGCTCCAGAACTGTTGCCGAGGCTGGTGAAGAGAAGCGGCGCGGTTTCGCCGGAGATGCGGGCGACGCCCAGGATCATACCGGTCATGATGCCTTTGCGCGCGGCGGGGACGATCACGGTGGCGATGGTGCGCCACTTGCTCGCGCCCAGCGCCAGCGCGCCTTCGCGCATCGTGCGGGGGACTTCCTGCAGAAATTGTTCGGTGCTCGCGGGCGGCGATGGGGATCAGCATCAGGCTGAGGGCGAAGCCGCCGGCCAGCGCGGAAAAGTGGTGCATGGGGACGACGATGACGGTCCAGGCGAAGATGCCGATCACGATGGAAGGCACGCCGTTCAGCAGATCGGCGGTGTAGCGGACCATGAACGCGAAGCTTTTGCCGCCGAATTCCGAGAGATATACGCCGGCGAAGAAACCGATGGGAAGGCCGATAGGGAGGCGAGCAGCGACGATTTCAGCGCTGCCGACTATGGCGTTCGCCATGCCGCCGCCCGGTTCGCCCGGGCCGAGGGAAGTTTGGTGAAGAAATCCAGATTGACCGATTTGCCGCCGTTGTAAACCAGGTACGCGAGGATCATGAAGAGCGTGGAAACGGTAATGGAACGCGCACACGCCCGTGAGCGTCAGCATCACGTTGTTGACGGCGTTGCGGCGGCGGTTGCGCGGAGGTCATGCATTTGGCGCCGAACCTTTCTTGGTCGTGACGACAATCAGTAACTGCGCCAGGCCATTGATGACCATCGTGAGCAGCGAACAGCACCAGGCCCAGTTCGACCAGGGCCGAGGGATACATCTTGCCGGTGGCTTCGGTGAACTCGTTCGCGATCACAGCCGCGATGGTGTAGCCGGGCGAGAGCAGCGAGGCGTGAATGGCGGGGTCGTTGCCGATCACCATGGTGACGGCCATGGTTTCGCCCAGAGCGCGGGCGAGCCCGAGAAAAATCGAACCCATAATGCCGAGCCGGGCGAACGGCACGACGATCTGCCAGGTGGACTCCCATTTGGTGGCGCCCAGGGCCAGCGCGGCTTCCCGCTGTTCGCGCGGCACAGCCATCAGCGCTTCGCGCGACACCGAAATGATGAAGGGGAAAGTCATGACGGCCAGGATGAGTCCCGCGGTCAGATAGCCGACACCGAAGACAGGGCCGGTGAAGAGCGGGGTGAAACCCGAAATCGCTTCTTGAGCGCGGGCTCAATGTAATCTGCGCATCAGGGGAACCAGGGTGAAGATCGCGAGCAGGCCGAAGATGACGCTGGGAACCGCGGCCAGCAGTTCCACCAGAAACGTAAGCGCGTTGGAGAGCTTGGGCGCGCGCCAGTTCCGAAAGATAAATGGCGGCGCCGACGCCCAGCGGAACGGAAATCAGCAGCGCCAGAACGGAAGTCAGCACGGTGCCGTAGATAAACGGCAGCGCGCCGAACTGATCGGTGACCGGGTTCCAGAGCTTCGAAGCAAGGAACCCGAAACCGAACTTCTCTTTGGCGGGAGAGCTGTGAATCCAGAGCTGCGTAGACCAGCAGCGACGGTCACCGCGAGCGATCAGCAGCGCAAACAGCGAACGTGAGCAGCCATGGCCACCGCGTCGCCGCCGAGCAAGCGCCCTGGCGACTGGTATTTCGGCTCGGGGATGCGATGGCGGCGGCGTGGCCATGGCCATGAGCTGGTGTTATTTGATCAGCGCGATTTGCTTCTTTTCTTTTGCGACAACCGATTTCGGCAGCGGAGCGTAGCTGAGCGCCTGCGGCATCTTTCTGACCGTCGGTCAGCATCCACGTCAGGAAATCCGGTGATGGCCTTCCTCTTCGCCGGCATCCGCAATCTGGCTCGGAATCAGCAGCCAGGTGAAGGTGGAGATCGGATAGGCCGTCGCGCCGGGGGCGTTGGTGATGGAACCGCGGAAGTCCGCCGGCAAGTCCTTCGAGGCGGCGGCTGCGGCGGTTACGCCGTCGAAGCTGGCCTTGACGAACTTGCCCGGCGCATTCTTCACATCGGCGAACGGCATTTTGTTCTTGAGCGGCGATAGATCAGTTCGACGTAGCCGATGGAATTCGGGGTCTGCTTCACGATGCCGGCGACGCCGTCGTTGCCCTTGCCGCCAGAGCCCGACCGGCCAGCTGACGGCAGTGTTCGCGCCCACTTTCGATCTTCCAGTCGGAGCTGACCTTCGACAAGATAATCGGTGAAGACGAAGGTGGTGCCGCTGCCATCGGAACGGTGGACCACGACGATATCGTCGTCGGGCAGTTTCACGCCGGGGTTCTCAGCCGCGATTTTCGGATCGTTCCACTTGGTGATGCTGCCGAGGTAGATGCCGGCGATCGCCTCACCGCGTGAAGTTCAGGCTGGCTAGTGACTCCGGGAATGTTGTAGGTCAGCACAACGGCGCCCAGAACGGTGGGGAAATGCAGCGGCTTTACCTTCATTTCGGCGATCTGCTCGTCCGTCATCGGCATGTCCGAAGCGCCGAAATCGACGGTGCCTTCGGTCAGCTGTTTGATGCCGCCGCCGGAGCCGATGGGCTGATAATTGATCTGGACGCCCGGGTGAGCCGTCTTGTATTCGCCGAACCACTTCTGATAAATGGGTGCCGGGAAAGTGGCGCCGGCGCCGTTGATGCGATCTGGCGCCGAGCCGAACCCGCGAACATGGCGGACAGCGCGAGAGCGCTTGTAACATGAGTCTTTTTCATACGTTTGTCCCCTTTTGCATTCGCAAGAAGGGGTGGACACCTCGAGTGTGCCACCCCATTGTTTCAATCGTGTTACAGTTTGTTTAGAAGTTCGGCATGGACCCGGGCAGCGTGTAGCGGAGGTTGAAGTAAATAGTGTTGTCGTGCGCCGCTTTCGGGCGCGCCGGTGGCAACGAACCACGGGTTGCGCTGCAGCCATTCGTACTGGCCCATGAAGTTGATGGCGCCGTAGCGGGGGTTCTTCCACATGGTCTGGTTGAAGCCGAAGGTGACTTCGTTGATCGCGCGGTTCTGGCTGTTGGGCGAGCCGGTGTAGCCGTAGCCGACCAGGCGTCTTGCCGTTGGCATCGAGCAGCCGTGTTGCGGCCGATGTAGATGCCGCCGTAGTAGGCGTAGAGCAGCGTGTTCTTGATGGTCGCATTCGACGCCGTCGACCGTGCCGCCGGCGTGGATCGGGCTGATGCTGCCATCGGCGCGAACGATCACGTCGGGCGCCTGGCCGAACAGGTAGCGGCCGCCGCCGTCGCTCCAGTAATTGTTGGTGACGACGCGGAAGTTTTTGACGACTTCGACATTGGCGTTCAGCGAAACGCCGCCGCCCGACTTTGTGGAGTGCTGGCCGGTGGCGGGGTTGTAGGTCTTGAAATTGCGCTCGATGCCGGCGACTTCGACGTGGAAGCTGCGAGCTCGGATCGAAGGCGATCTTCGCGATGACATCCGGGCGCCAGGTTGCGGCGTGCTCGAGATAGCCGGTCGAGGCGTTGTCGAGCTGCGTGCCGAGCAAGCCGGTCAGTGCGGCGGGCGCGAGTGATTCCGGGGCCGCCCGCCTGAGCCGCCGATGTACTGGTTCGGGTTTTCGAGCGAGACGCCCAAGGTCACCGTGCTGTTCGGGTGGTAGAGGACGCGCACGCCGGGCTGGCGTGTCCAGGTGAGGCCGGCCATGTAGTTGACGTCGATGACCTGCGAATAGAAGAGATCGCCGGGCAGCGCCGACATGCCTTTGCGGTTCGGCGTCAGCATGCTCCAGCTCTGGCCGCCGAGGAATTCCCACTGGCCTTTGCGGACGTCGACCCAGAAGAGGCGGAGGCGGGGAACGAACGCGCCGTTGGTGACGCCGATGCCGTTGGAGGCGCTGGTGCCGAGGAAGTCGAATTCGTTGTAGCCGATGAAGTGGGTGCCCTTCCAGTCGCCATCGACGCGGAAGCCGAGGCGGGAGTTCTGCGGGCTGAAGCGGAATTCGGAAAGGTTGCCGGCGGTGACGTTGTTGTAGGGAACGCTGCCGAAGTTTGAACCGATGGTGGACCCGGCATTTTTATCGCGCCAGACGGCGGTGAGATCCATGAAGCCGACGGGCATGATGCAGGTGCTGCCGAGGCGCAGATAAGGCGGAACGGCGTTGCTGTCGGGCGGCGCTTCGCAGGGATTGCCGGTCCCGCTGCCGCCCGTTGCGGTCTTCTGAGGCGCGGCGAGCGCGGGAATCGCAAGCGCCGGGGCCGGACGGGCCGGAATCAGCGGAGCGATGCTGGCGACACTGCCCAGATTGGGCCGCAAGGTGTCGGAAGCGGTGCCGTGGAGCGCGGTTTCAAGAAGCTTTTGTTGTTGCTGAAGCGTCTGCTGCAGCGCTTCGAGTTGCTTCTGCTGCGCCGCGAGCGCGGCCTCAAGGCGTGCGATCTGTTCGTTCTGTGAAGTTCCGTCATCTGCGGCGCTGAGCAGGCCTGGGCTGAGCAGGTTTGAGGCTGTCAGCGCTGCAATCAGCAGTGTATTGCGCAATTTCATTCAATTCTCCTGGCGTAAAGTCCCGGAGAGAAGCTCCGGGGTTGAAGCGTTCGCGCATGTCCCGAATCGCGGATAGCACTACGCAAAATCCGAGTTTACGCGCGGCAGGCCAGAAGGCGAATGACAGATGTATGAAGAAAGTGTTACAAAAAAGCGCCCGGCGAACATCAGGCAACGTGGTGGTGGCGAACGTCAATTCCTTTGATAAGAAACAGTACGTCTTCGGCAATGTTCGTCGCGTGGTCGGCGACGCGTTCGAGATTGTGCGCGATGAAGATGAGATCGAAGCCGGGTCCCGCGGGAGCCTGGCCGGAATCTATGAGCTCCAGCATTTCGCGATAGATGGAGCTTTTCAGGTCGTCGACTTCATCGTCGGCGAGGAGAACGCTTGCGGCAAGGTTCTCGTCGCGGTGAACGAAAGCGTCGAGACTCTTTCGCACCATGGACTCGACCGTTCTCGACATGTGCGGAATGTCGATGAGCGGTTTCACAGGCGGCCCGCTCAGGAGAGACAAAGACCGCTGAGCCAGGTTGATGGCGAGGTCGCCCATGCGTTCGAGATCGCTGTTGATCTTGATAGCGGCGGTCAGGAAGCGCAGGTCGCGCGCAACGGGCTGATGGAGCGCGAGCAGTCGGGTGGCGCATTCGTCAATTTCGATATCGAGCTGGTTGACGCGGTTCTCGGAATCCCAGATGCCGGCCATCAGTTTCTCGTCACGATCGACAAGCGAACGGATGCTGGCGTGAATAGATGTCTCGACAAGTCCGCCCATTTCGAGCAGCTTGTTCTGAAGTTGGCCGAGTTCCCAAACAAAGGGGCGCATCATTGTCGTTATCGGAGCACGCTAATTCAAAATAGCAGTCCCACGGGGATGCGGCACGAAAGTGTCCTTTCGGTATGTGCGCGGACGGACGAATGAGTTATGCGAGCGCCGTCAGCGGAAGCACTTCGTTGAGGGAACCCTGACGATATCCCTGCAAATCGAGGGTCACATATTTGTACCCGAGAGCTTTGAAAATAGAGGTCAGTTTCTCCGCTACAGACATGTCGAAGGCCCGAGGCATCTCATCCCGGGCAATCTCGATTCTGACCAGTTCGCCATGAAAGCGGGTGCGAAACTGCCGGAAGCCGAGCGCTTTCAGCTCCTCTTCGCCGATCTCGACGGTCCTGATGTTTTCTTTCGTGACCGGAGTCCCATACGGGATTCGGGAACTGAGGCAAGCAGCGGCAGGGCGGTCCCAGGTCGGCAAACCGGCGCGGCGTGAAAGCTGACGAATGGCGGCTTTGGTCAGGCCCGCGTCGACGAGCGGGGCTTTGACTTCGTGGAGTTTCGCCGCGCGCTGACCGGGACGGTAGTCGCCCAGATCGTCGCGGTTCACGCCATAAACAATGTTTGGAATGCCGCGGTCGAGCGCCACACGTTCAAGCACCGTGAACAGCTCGTCTTTGCAGTGGAAGCAGCGATTCGCGTCGTTTTTCAGATAATCCGGATTCTCGAACTCGTGGGTTTCGACGTATTCGTGGCGGATGTTGAATTGACGGACAAACTGCTCCGCATCGTGTTTGTGGGAAGCCGGGATGGAAGCAGAATCGGCCGTGATCGCGAGTGCCCGGTCACCGAGGGCCTGCGCGGCGGCCCATGCGAGATATGCGGAATCGGTGCCGCCCGAATAGGCTACGATCACTTGGTCCATGTCGCGCAGCAGCGCGATGAGCCTGTTTTCCTGAGCCTGGAGTTCAGCCGGATCGAGAGCCGCAGGAGGGGCGAGTTCCACCAGCGAGGTCATAGTTCAATGATACTCAGGCAGCGCGCCGCGAACTTTCATGTGTTCTGCAATGAGGGTGGTTGGATACGGTCGCTGCCGCTGGGCGCAGTGTTTGGGACTCACAGCAGCAGCGCTTCAATGCGATGCGCGTGGACCATCTGCTCGGCGGGGGACCAGCCGAAAACCGTAAAGCGGCCGTCCTGCGAAGCGACGAGCGCAATGGCATCGCGCTGATCGTGCGCGAACTGCGCGGCCGAGAAATGCCTGGTGCCGCCGAGCTGTCCCGGTTCGGTGACTTCCGGGCTGCTGCCCTCGACAGGCTCGGTGACGATGACGCGGTCGACCTGCTCGCAGCGTTTTCGCCGCACGATTTTTGCCCCGAAGGCGAGGACTTCATATTCGTCGGTGATGATGGTGGCTCCGTCGACCGCGGTGAGTCCCGCGATGCCGTCGATGGCGCGGCGTAATTTCTCCTGCCAGCCTTTGCGCATACGCTCGGCCGGATCCTCGCGCATGAGATCGAGCAGTGCGCGGAACGGCGGCGCGATCGAATAGGCTATCGGCTGAAGCACCGATTCGAGCCATAGCGAACCGCCTGCGGGAACTACCAGCAGGGAGCCGCCACGGCCGTGTTCGCGCATGGAAACGGCGAGTTGGATAAGGGCCGATTCCGACTCTTCGACATGCGGCTGCAGGCCGAGTAAGGAGACGAGCAACTCCGGGTAATCGGGGACGGTGGCAAGTTCCTGATCGATGACCTTGATCTCATCGCCCTGCAGGACGGCTACGTTGACGAACTTGCCGGAGTTGTCGCCCCGGCTGCGTTTGATGACGAGAAGGCCGGGCGCGACCACTTCGAGAACGAAGCAAAACGGGGGCAGGTTGCGGGCCGCGCCCCAGACACTGAGATCGCCGTCCTTATGCCAAACGCACAGGTGGATGCCGGGGCGTTCGACTGCGGGCCCCAGCCGTGTCAGCGGCTGCGATTCGAGCGGCACCGTTCTTTCAAGCATCAACGGGCGCTCAATGAGTTCGGGCGGGGTAAAGGCCAGAGAGATTTTGGGCGTGTAAATTTCCTCTTTGCGGAGGCTTGCCCAGAAGGCGACGCTGACCATGGTTTCGATAGTCTGAAGGTCCGGAAGCACACTGCTGCCGATCGCCCCGGCATGATGCGAATAATGCCGATGGACTCTGAGAGCGGCGGCTCGGGCAGCCGGGTAGGCCGGTTGTGTTTTCATGCGGACGTGGGCGAGGCCGGCAGCTTTCTAGTGTAAGACCTGGACGCGAATCCGCGAAGCCTCATTGCCTCTGCGATAAAAGCGCTCCGTCGCGTCTTTGAAATCCGCCGACCAATCGTGCGGAATACTCATGAACTGTTGTGGATTGCGGTCTGTCGAGCGGAAACCCAGGAGCCATCGCGCATGGGAATGCGGTAATCGAATTCGGTGTAATGCGACCTCGTGTATTCGAGCTGCTTGCGGGCCATTTCCTCAGGGCTCTTGGCGGCAGCGGGTTAGGCAGGGAGAAGGCGCGGAAAAAGCAGCGTCAGCAGGGCGGTCCGCATGAAAACGGATGGCAGCAAACCGCGATTTGGATGAACCGTTCCGGGGTTAAGCACCTTCACGACAAAATAGCTGATCGGCGCGGGAACTTCTTTAAACCAGTGCGGCAGTCCGGCGGGTACCACGATGACGTCGCCTTTCGTCAGCCGATGCGTTACGCCGCCCTCGGTAGACGAGCCAAGCATCTGGCCCGGCGCGCTGGTTTTTCCGCCCGCCATGGTTCCGCCGGTGACCTGGGGCCGGTACATGTACCAGGACTGGAACGTTTGTGAAGATTTTTTTACGATAGATTTACCCGCGCATTCGTTCGGCGACCGTCTTATCATCAGGAGCTAAAAGATATGACGCACGTTCCACACAGGCTTACCCGCTGGATCGCGGCTTTCGAACTGCTGCTGACGTTCGCACTGGCGGACGCCGCAATCGTGATTCGTTCCGCCCATCTGCTGAACGATACACAACTACTGGCCTGCGCGGTGGCTTACGTTCTGATCGTGTTCGGCACGCTGGTGACCGCCTGGCAAATGGAGTAGTCTACCTGGGGTGCATAGTCAGGGCGGGCACGGTGGCCAGCAGCGCCGCGGCGCCGTTCCACAGGATCTGTACCCCGATACACACCAGCAGGAAAGAAGAGAGCCTGACCATGACACTCATCGCGGTCGGGCCAAGGATTCTCGCGAGTCGGTCGGCAAAACCGTAACAGAGGTAAATGGTGAGAGCGATGACGGCCGATCCGACAATCGCGGCCAGCACTCCAAGCAGGTGCCCTCTGGTGTTGCGCGGGGCATTGGCGCCGAGCGCAATCGCGACAGAGATGGAGCCGGGACCGACGGTGAGCGGCAGGGTCAGCGGGTAGAAGGCATTGAGGTAGATGTCCAGACGGCGTACGTTACGGTGTACTTCATTGCGTTCTTCCTCATCGCCACGTTTCAACATCGCCCAGCCCGTTGAGATTACAACGAGTCCGCCGCCCACCTGCACAACCGGGATAGAGACTCCGAAGAAGGCAAGGATATTGCTCCCGATCAGGCACGAGACCACCAGCAGAACGAAGCTGTTGGCAGAGATGCGGCGCGCGAGCGCTCTTCTCTCGCACGTTGTGTATTCGCCTGTGAGTGAGAGGAAGATGGGGCTTGCGCCCAGCGGATTCACGATCGGGAAAAGCGCGCTGACAATCAGGACGATGCTTTTGAGGGTGTCGCCCATGATGAAAAGCTAACTGGCGCGTGCGCCCGCCAGGCGAGTGGCCCGCCCTTCACCCACCTGCTGGCGCCACATCGCGTAATACAATCCCTTGCTCGCCACCAGTTCGTCATGCCGGCCGGATTCGACAATGCGGCCGCGCTCGAGCACGTAGATGCGGTCCGCGTGCAGCACGGTGGAAAGTCGGTGCGCGATCAGAATCGTGATGGCATCACGGCTGGCGGCAACATCGCGAATGGTTTGGCTGATCTCTTCTTCGGTGAGCGAATCGAGGGATGAAGTGGCTTCATCGAACACGAGCAGTTCAGGCTTCCGCAGGAGCGCGCGGGCAATGGAAAGCCGCTGCTTCTCTCCGCCCGACACTTTGACTCCGCCCTCGCCGATTACGGTATCGAGGCCGCGATCGGCGCGGGCCAGCAGCGTGTCAACGGACGCCTGGCGCAGAACGTCCATGCACTCGGCGTCGTTGGCGTTCGGACGCACGAAGAGCAGGTTCTCCCGGATGGAACCGGAAAACAACTGGGCATCCTGAGTGACGAAGCCGATGCGCTCCCGCAGGGTGTCGATCTCGATCTCGTCTTCGCGCGTGCCGTTGTAATAGATGCGGCCGGTTTTCGGTCTGTATAAGCCTACAAGCAGTTTGACGAGCGTCGTTTTACCTGCGCCCGAAGGTCCCACGAAGGCGATAGTCTCGCCTCTTGAAACCGCGAACGAGATGCCCTGGAGTGCGGGCTGGTTCGCCGACTGGTGCTGAAATCCGACGTCGCTGAATTCGAGCCGTTCCAGGTGTCCGATGCGGATCGGGTGTGCGGGACGCGGCTCCGGCTCCATGGCGAGGATGGCTTCGAAATTCTGCAGCGATACTTCGGTCTCGCGGTACGTGTTGACAACGTTGCCAAGTTCCTGCAACGGACCGAAGATGAAAAACGAATAAATGAAGAGCGAGAAGAACTGGCCCACCGTGATGCGCTGCGTGAAGATCAGGTAGAGCATCAGGAACAGGATGGAAGTTCGCAGAAAATTCACGAAAGTTCCCTGGATGAAGCTGAGACTTCGGAGATAGCGGACCTTCTTCAGCTCCAGCTTAAGGATCTTGGAGGTGGTGGCATTCAGGCGCGCGATTTCCTGTTGCGCGAGGCCCAGGCTTTTCACCAGTTCTATATTGCGGAGCGATTCGGTGGTGGATCCCGCGAGCGCCGTAGTTTCCTTCACGATGGTCTTCTGGACTTCTTTGATCTTGCGGCTCAGGACGGAACTGAGGCCTCCAAGCAATGGAATCGTCAGCAGGTAGGCGGGTCCAATGGACCAGTGAACCCTGGAGGCGTAAATCATCACAAAGACCACGCCGACGACCGTTGTGAACAGCAGATTGACTGAGATGTTGATCAGCTTTTCGACGTCCGTACGGACTTTTTGAAGTTTGCCGAGCGTCTCGCCGCTGCGCTGATCTTCGAACTGCGCGTACGGCAGTTCGAGCGAATGCCGGATGCCATCGGCATAAATGCGCGCGCCGACTTGCTGGGTGATGAGGTTGACGAAGTAATCCTGGAAGTTCTTGGCTACGCGGGAAACGAACGCCACGCCGACTGCGGCGGCAAGCAATACGCTGACTCCCCGGATGAACTGCCCGATCGAGTATTCGTGAAAGCGAGTCGCGTAGGAATCGATGATGTGGCGGAAGATGAGCGGGTCGAGCAGCGAAAAGACCTGGTTGACGGCTGCCAGAATCAGGGCGATCAGGACGAGCTTCCAGTAATCGCGAAGGTAACCGTACAGAATCTTCATTCCCTTTCACCTTAACGGATCGGGGAGGACAGGATTCTTGGCGTGTCAGGCGGGCGTGGGCGCGGGCGCAGCGGGTCTGGGTGACAACACGTTGACACGGATCGCTTTGGTATCGGGCTGAAGCTTGAGGATCTTGAAGACAAGATTCGCCGATTCCGCGGCTATTACGGCGCGCGTGACGTTTTGATCCGCGTCCACTCCGGCGAGCACAAATACATGGGGCGAGGGGACGAAGATTTCGAGCACGCGCAGCGTTTCGCTCCCGGTGTGGAACAAAACCATCAGTTCCTGATCTTCTTTGAGTGCCCGCTGCATGGCCTGCATCTGGCCAAGAATGATGGCGCCAATATTCTCAGAGGGGGCGGGCGCGGCGGGTCGTTCGGTCTGAAGTTTTTCGGCCGCCCTGGCCGTCTCAGGAGTTCGCAGCGCATCGATCACGCTCTTCTTTGTGGTCTCGATGGCCTGCCCCGCGATCACCCGTCCGATGTTGCCCAACGCCATGATCCCGATGCTAACACTCGTCCCGTCCGCGCTCGATTAGAATCGTAGACGTGACCCGCAGACAATTATTGGCGCGCGCCGGGGGCGGTTTCGGGCTGGCGGCGCTGGCAGGGATGCTGGAAGCGGCCGAGTCGAATCCGCTTGCAGCCAAAGTTCCGCCTTTACCCGCGACAGCTAAGAACGTGATTTATCTGTTCATGCACGGCGGAGTGAGTCATGTGGACACTTTCGATCCCAAGCCTGAACTGACGCGCAACACCGGGAAGCCGCTGTCACTGGAGCTTGCGAAGACGATCAAGACCAGTTTTATTCACGATCCCACGAAAGCGATTCTCCGCGGTTCGCCGTGGCAGTTCAAGCCGGGCGGCACGTGCGGCACGCCTGTATCCGACCTTTATCCGAACGTTCGCGAACGGATGGACGACATCGCGGTGATTCGGGGTTGCTACGGCAATCAGTTCGACCATGCGCCCGCAATTTATCTGCGTTCTACGGGGTCGCAACTCCCGGGGCGCCCATGCCTTGGATCGTGGGTCACGTATGGGCTGGGTTCTGAAAATCAGAACCTGCCCGCGTTCGTGGTGATGTCGGACGGATCCACGCAAGTCGGGGCCGCCCGCCTATGCGGCCGGGTTCCTGCCCGCGGTTTATCAGGGCACGATTTTCAGAAGCGGCGAGAGCCCGATTCTCTATCTCAAAAACCCGGAAGGCGTGACGCCGCAGGTGCAGCGTGAAACGCTGGATTTCATCAATCGGCTGGACCGGATGCAGGAGCGAACACGTCCTCTGGATTCGACGCTCGACGCGCGCATCGCCTCCTATGAACTGGCGTGGCGAATGCAAAGCGCCGCGCCCGAAGCCGTGGATCTGAATAAGGAATCCGAGGCAACGAAGAAGCTGTACGGAATCGGCGACGAGAACACGGACGACTTCGGGCGCAAATGCCTGCTTGCGCGGCGCCTTGTAGAACGCGGAGTTCGCTTCGTTCAGATTTTCTCGGGTACGAATGTGGGCGCGGACTGGGACGATGCCCATAACGATCTGGTGGGTTCGCACAACCGGATGGCCGGGAAAACCGACAAGGCCATCGCGGGATTGCTGCTCGATCTGAAGACCCGCGGATTACTCGATTCGACGCTCGTGGTGTGGGGCGGGGAATTCGGGCGCACTCCGCTGGCTCAGGGCGATAACGGCCGCGATCATCATCCGTACGGATTCTCGATGTGGATGGCGGGCGGCGGTGTGAAGGGCGGCAGGGTGCTGGGCGCGACCGATGAGTTCGGTGTTCAGGCGACCGAGATGGCTGTGGATTCTCACGATGTGAACGCGACGATTCTGCGCCTCATGGGTCTCGATCACAAGAAGCTCACGTATCTCTATCAGGGCCGGGATATGCGGTTGACCGATGTTAAAGGCGACGGCGAATTTACGTCGAAGCTGACCTAAATCAAGCGCCGACGTGTACCGCGACCAGGCTTCTGAAGATCCCCGGACAGGCGGACATCGACTGGAACGCGCATTTGCGCAGCAGAGGCGACCGGTCAATGGAAAGCATAAGGCGCGCCATCATGCGGGGGCGGCGTTCCAGCCTGCGATGTGCAACTTCATAGCGCGGCAGGTCTTCAGCCTCGATGGCATCCGCCAGCGCGAGCGCCTCGCGAAAATTCAGCGATAGCCCCGCGGCGGTAATAGCGTCTACCGATCCGGACGCATCACCAATTAGCGCGACATTGCCCGACGTTACGCGTCGCAGGCGCCGCGATGCCGTGGCAGCGCCTCGTTCCGGCGAGACCGGCGCGGCAGCTCCGAGCCTTTCCTTTACGGCGGGGAAGCGCTCGAGTGCGTCCGTCATGCGCCATTTCGAATTGCGTGACAGCATCGCGAGCCCGACCTGATCGGGACCGAGCGGCGTGACAAAAAGCTGCATCCCGTCGGCGTAGTGGCCTTCGATGTAGTCCGTCCAGGGCGCCATCTTGTAATGCCGGGTGAAGCCGAAGCGCGAGCTATTGCTGGCAAGGCGGTTCAGGCCGGACCATTCGCGCACGCGTGACCCGGCGCCGTCCGCTCCGACGATCCAGCGCGCCCCGATGCCATCGAGGCTTGAGACGGGCGCGTTCCAGTGGATCTCTACACCGGATTGAACGGCCTTATCTATCAGTAGCGCATGGAGTGCGGTGCGGCGGACCCCATAACCGCAGGTCTTTGGAAACGGCGACTCAACCGCCACATCGCCCGAGAGCAGCCGAATCCCGCGTACGCGAGCGGAAGCGACGGAGCTGAAATCGATTCCCAGTTGCCCTGCGGCATCGGCGCCATCCGGCATGATGCCTTCGCCACAGGTCTTGTCGATGGATGGCTGACGGCTATCGGCCACGGTGACGCTGAGGCCGCGGCTGCGCAGCGCGATTGCCGCTGAGAGCCCGGCCGGTCCGCCTCCGACAATAAATACGTCCGGCACTCAGCTTTCAGTATGCCCTGATCGCCCGATCGGAGTGAGACAATCGAGGCAAAAGATGTTCAACGCGAATTGCGCCCTCGCTCTGGTATTTATGGGCATAGGAACTGTTATTTCCGCCCAGACCTTGCCGAAACCCAAATATCCGCCCGCCCCGAAAATCGAACACACGGACGATTATCACGGCACGCCGATTGCGGACCCTTACCGAACGCTCGAAAATGCGGACTCGCCCGCGACTCAGAAATGGGTGGAGCAGGAAAATGAGCTGACCGCGTCGTGGCTGGGGAAACTTCCCGGACGCGAGGCGATTAAGAACCAATTGACCGAGCTCTGGAATTATGAAAAGTTCGCGGGCCTCTACAAAGCGGGTGGCCATTATTTTTACTCCCACAACACGGGCCTTCAGAATCAGTCGGTGCGTTACGTCATGGACTCCCTGAACGGCACTCCGCGCGTGCTTATCGATCCGAATACCTATCGCAAAGATGGCACCGCTGCTTTGAACGGCGAATCGGTGAGTTGGGATGGCAAGCTGTTCGCGTACTCGGTGGCGCAGGCCGGCTCGGATTGGGAGGACTGGCATTTCCGCGACATCGCGACAGGCAACGACCTGAGCGATGTTTTGCGCTGGTGCAAGTCCGGTTCTGTCGCGTGGACTGCGGATAACAAGGGCGTGTATTACTCACGTTTCCCTGAGCCCCCGCCGGATCAGGTGCTGACCGTCGCGGCGATGGACCAGAAGGTGTTCTTCCATAAATTGGGCGACCCACAGTCGGCGGACCGGCTCGTTTATGAGCGCCCCGATCACAGGAACTGGCAGGTATCGGCCGATGTTACGGAGGGTGGCCGCTACCTGCTGCTCTATATGTTTAACGAAATTCCGGGCAAGAACACGCTTTCCTTTCTTGACCTGAATTCTCCCAACGCAAAGGTTGTGGATGTGATTTCGTCGCCCGACGACGGCTACGATGCCATCGGGCTCTCGGGAACGGTTCTGTATGTTCAAACGACGGCCGGGGCACAGCGCGGCCGCGTTATCGCGATCGACCTGAATCGCCCCGCGAAGGCGAACTGGAAGGAAATTGTTCCGCAGCAGGAAGAAACGCTGGAGGCCGTCCGCATGGCCGATGGCAAACTGTTGCTGGCCTACATGAAGGATGCCCGTTCTGTCGCGCGGTTGGTGACGCTCGATGGCAAGCCGCTTTCGGAGATCCGGATGCCGGGTGTCGGCACGGCTTATTGGTCACCCGTGCGCGAGCACGACACGGAAATGTTCTACACGTTCACGGGCTATACGACGCCGGCTACCACTTACCGGCTTGATCTGGCCAGCGGCGCAAGCTCAGTTGTCCGGCAGAGCAAAGTCGCTTTCAATGCGGCGGACTTCGAGACGAACCAGGTCTTTTACAAGAGCAAGGACGGGACTCGCGTCCCCATGTTCCTCAGCCATCGCAAAGGTCTGAAGCTTGACGGCAACAATCCGACGCTGCTCTACGCCTATGGCGGCTTCGATATCGCGCTGACGCCAGGGTTCGATCCGGCTATCGCGGAATGGATGCGGATGGGCGGCGTTTATGCGGTGGCGAACCTGCGCGGTGGCTCCGAATACGGCGAGGCATGGCATCAGGCGGGCATGCGCGAGAAGAAGCAGAACGTGTTTGACGATTTCATCGCCGCGGCGGAATGGCTCATCGCGAACAAGTACACTTCCACTCCGAAGCTGGCAGTGTTTGGAGGCAGCAACGGGGGCCTGCTGATCGGCGCTGTATTGAATCAGAGGCCCGACCTGTTTGGCGCGGCCATGCCCGCCGTCGGCGTGATGGACATGCTGCGCTTCCAGAAGTTTGGATTCGGCACGCAGTGGGTGGGGGAGTATGGAAATCCTGAAAAACCGGAAGACTTCCGGTTCATTCGGCCGTACTCTCCGCTGCACAATATCCGCAAGGGCACGAAGTACCCGGCCACGCTGATCACGACCTCCGATCATGACGACCGCGTGATGCCGGGGCACAGCCTGAAGTACGCCGCCACGCTGCAGGACGCGCAGGAAGGTCCGGCGCCCATTCTGATCCGCATCGAGACGCGGGCGGGTCATGGGGCGGGGAAGCCGACGTCGAAGAAGATTGACGAATGGGCGGATCGGCTTGTGTTCCTTAAGAGTGTGCTACAGATGTAGTTAAATGCGCTTGCTGTGGATGGGTTTGTTTTTCCGGGTGGCCATGTGCGCGGCCACCATCGATGCGCCGTATAGCTTTCTCCAGTTTGATGTGCCGGGCGCCGGACAAACAGTTGCGACAGGCATCAACAACGCGGGACAGATTTGCGGGCATTACTCCGCTCAGCCTGCTTCCGCCTATCACGCGTTCGTCCGTGACCCGAGCGGCGCAATCACCACGTTCGATTACCCCGGCAGCGCCATGACGGCGGCGCTCGGGATCAACAACGCGGGCCAGATTGTCGGCTACTGGTCGCCGGACCTTACGGCCAATGTGCAGCACATGTTTCTGAGGGACGCGGCGGGAAATATGACCAGCTTCGATGTGCCGGATGCTCCGGAGAACGTCGCGGCTGGTATCAACGACAGCGGCCAGATGGTGGTGGATTCGCTGAAGCAGCCGGGACCGATTAAAACCCTGTTTCGCGACTCAGACGGAAGCTATCGGCCGATCGTAGTTCCCGGGTTTACGTCGCTTGACGTAGAGGCGCTGAACAACATCGGCGCCGTGGTGGGCGGCACTTACACCGCCGACGGCACCCGCATTGCGTATATTGCTAACGGCGCGGCGGTGACCACGTTCTCGTTCCCCGGCAGCACTACGGCGACAACGGCCAACGGCATTAACGACGCGAACGTCACGACCGGTTATTACACGCTCGGCTATCGGGGCGGGGAGTCATCCCACGGCTTCATCCGGGACAACGACGGAAATTTTGAGGCTCTGGACGTGCCGGGGTCGCGCGCGACACTTGCGTTCGGCATCAACGGCCTGAACGACGTCGTCGGGTACTACGATGACGCGCAGGGCGGGGAACACGGCTTCGTTGCAACACCGAACCGCCGTCAGCGTGTTCGGCGCTGAACGGGCGATCTCCCCAGGGCTCGTCGCTATACTTCAATTTCATGCTTCGAGTTCGTTTTGCGCCCTCTCCCACGGGCTATCTCCACATCGGTGGGGCGCGCACCTTCATCTTTAACTGGCTGTATGCGCGCCACAATGGCGGCGCCATGATCCTGAGAATCGACGATACGGATCTGGAGCGGAATACGGAGCAATCGCTGCGGTCGATTCATGAAGGGCTGGAGTGGCTCGGGCTCGGTTGGGATGAGCAGTATCGGCAGTCGGACCGGCTGGCTTTGCACGCGCAAATGGCGGAATCTCTGCTTGCGAAGGGCCTTGCGTATCGGGATTTTACGGCCGCCGGCCCGGAAGAGGGCGAGGGTTCGCACGCGGGCGGAGCGTGGCTTTTCAATGCCGGTCAGCGTGAGATTTCGAAGGAAGAAAGCGACCGGCGGGCCGCTGCCGGCGAAAAATTTGTAGTGCGGTTCCGCGTTCCCAGGCGTTCGGGCGAAACCGTGGCGTTCCACGACAGTGTTTACGGGGAGCAGTCTAAAGCCGCTGACGATATCGAAGACTTCGCGCTCTTGCGCAGCACCGGCGCTCCGACTTATCACCTGGCCTCATGCGCCGACGATGTGGACCTTCGAATCAGCCACGTGGTGCGGGGGCAGGATCATCTTTCGAACACGTTTAAGCACATTCTGATCTTCCGGGGCGCGGGCGTGGAACCCCCGCAATTCGCGCATTTGCCGCTGCTGGTGGCTCCCGACGGCAGCAAGCTTTCAAAGCGCCGCCACGGGCCTGTCGTTTCAGTGACGACCTATCGCGATGCGGGATTTCTTCCGCAGGCCTTCATCAACTTCCTGTGCCTTTTGGGGTGGAACCCGAAGGACGATCGCGAACAGATGTCTATCGCGGAACTCACCCAGGCATTTACCTTTGAGGGCGTGAACCGCAGCAATGCGGTGGTGAACTTCACTGAGGAAAGCCCGTTCGATCCGAAGGCATTGTGGCTGAATGCGGAGCACATCCGGACCATGCCGGAGGATGAACTCACGGCCGCGCTGCTGCCCGTCGTACACGCGGCCGGGTTTGGGATCGCGCGCGAAAAGTTGGCGAAGATCACGCCGCTGATTCGGGAGCGCATCAAGGTGCTGAGCGAAGTTCTGACTGTGGCGGACTTCTTCTTCGCGACGGAACTTCCGGACTACGATGCGGCGGAACTGATTCCGAAAAAGGGCGATGCCGCGATGGCTTCGCGAGCGTTGGCGCAGGCGCGTGAAACGCTGGCTACAGCAGAGTTTTCGCATGACGGACTAGAAGCTGCGCTGCGCGGAGCCGCGGACAAACTGGGCATTAAAGCAGGACAGATGTTCGAGCCTGTTCGGGTCGCGGTTTGCGGCCGCAAGACTGCACCGCCGCTGTTCGGCACGCTCGAAGTTCTGGGGCGCGAGGCTTGTCTTACGCGCATCGACAGCGCCATCACGAAATTGAGCAAATCACTATGACCCCCGTCGCTTCTAATTTCATTCGCGACATTATCGTCAAAGATCTCGAAACCGGCAAGTTCGGCGGGCGTGTGCAAATGCGCTTTCCTCCGGAGCCGAACGGCTATCTGCACATCGGGCACGCGAAATCGATCTGTCTGAACTTCGGCCTGGCGGCTGAATTCGGCGGCAAGACGAACCTGCGTTTCGACGACACCAATCCTGAAAAAGAAGAGCAGGAATATGTCGATTCGATCATGGAAAACCTGCGCTGGCTCGGTTTCGACTGGGAAGACCGGGTTTTCTTCGCCTCCGACTACTTCGATCAGCTTTACGCGTGGGCGGTGCAACTGATCGGTTCCGGCAAGGCGTTCGTGTGCGATTTAAGCGCCGAAGAAATGCGGAAGTACCGGGGGACTCTGACCGAACCGGGCAGGCCGAGTCCATGGCGCGACCGTTCGGTCGAAGAGAATCTCGACCTGATCGAACGGATGCGCGCGGGCGAATTTCCGGACGGCTCGCGCACGGTGCGCGCGAAGATCGATATGGCGTCGCCGAACCTGAATATGCGGGATCCCGTGATGTACCGGATTTTGCGGGCGACCCACCACAGGACAGGCGATAAGTGGTGCATCTATCCGATGTACGACTTTGCGCACGGGCAGTCCGACTCGATCGAGCGCATCACGCATTCCATCTGCACGCTTGAATTTGAAGATCACAGGCCGCTTTACGACTGGTTCGTCGAGCACCTCGGAATCTATCATCCGCAGCAGATCGAGTTCGACCGGCTGAACCTGACTTACACGCTGTTAAGCAAGCGCAAACTGCTGCAGTTTGTCACCGATGGCGTGGTGCGCGGCTGGGACGATCCGCGCATGCCCACGCTCGCCGGCATTCGCAGGCGCGGCTACACACCCCGGGCGATTCGCAATTTCTGCGGCGCCATCGGGGTTTCGAAAACCAACGGAACCATCGAAATCGGGCTGCTGGAGCATTTCGTTCGCGAGGATCTGAATAAGTCCGCACCGCGCATGATGGGCGTGCTGCGGCCTTTGCGCGTCGTCATCGAGAACTATCCGGAAGGGCAGTCTGAAGAAATGGATGCGGTAAATAATCCGGAAGATCCTTCGGCGGGTACGCGGAAAGTGCTGTTCTCGCGTGTGCTGTACATAGAGCAGGATGATTTTCGGGAAGATCCGCCGAAGCAGTATTACAGGCTGTCACCGGGCCGTGAAGTGCGGCTGCGCTGGGGCTACTTTATAACCTGCACCGGAGTGGTTAAGGACGAAAACGGCGATGTCGTTGAGGTTCGCTGCACCTACGATCCCGAGACGCGCGGGGGCAATGCTCCCGATGGGCGCAAGGTCAAGTCCACCATCCATTGGGTTTCGGCCGGGCACGCCATTGACGCCGAAGTTCGTTTATATGAGCCGCTGTTCACCAGCGAAACTCCGGACGGCACCGATGTGAATCCGAATTCGCTCGAAGTTGTAAACGGCTGCAAACTGGAGGCGGCGCTTAGTGACGTGAAGCCGTTCGAGCACTATCAGTTCGAACGCATCGGATACTTTTGCGTCGATCCCGATTCGAAGCCCGGAGCCCTTGTGTTCAACCGGACCGTGGCATTGCGGGATACGTGGGCGAAGATCGAGAAGCGGGGCGGCGCGAAGTGAATATTCTCGGAATCGGGGGCGTCCTTGGGGGCGCTGCCGCGGTCCTGATCCAGGACGGCCGGATTGCCGGTGCTGTCGAAGAGATCAAGCTGACTCGCGCCGAAGAATCGGGGCGCATCCCCGCGGCTTCGATTCAGTCTTGTCTGACAATGGGAGGCATCGCTCCCGCGGATGTGGATTACGTAGCGCTTGCCCGCCCGTTGCCCACCGGATCGGCGCTCCCCATTGCGTTGCGCATGTTTCCGAACGCGCGCGTGGTGTCGATCGATCATCATGCCGCGCACGCGGCGTCGGCTTATCTGGTCTCTCCGTTCGAACGGGCGACCGTCGTCACGCTTGATCGTGAAGGCGACCTCCGGTGTGGAGCCAAGTGGCTGGGCGAGGGCAATCGTCTGACGCTCGAGCGCGAGATTTTATATCCGGACTCGGTGGGCGAACTTTACGGGATGGTCACGGAAGCGCTCGGCATGAGAGCGCGTTCGGATGAGCACCGGGTGCAATGGCTGGCGCCCACGGGCACGCCGCGATGGAGCGATAACCTCCGCGAAGTGCTGGCCGCGCCTGAGGGTTTCGAAGGCGAGCGCCGGGCCGATCTTGCCGCGAGTGTTCAGAAGCATCTGGAAGACTACGTCCTGAATTTAGTTGGCGAGGCGGAGAACGTCTGCCTGGCGGGAGGTGTGGCCTGGAATTCGCTGCTGGTGTCCGCGCTCGAAAATTCCGGGCGCTACAAGGGCGTCTTCGCTCAGCCGGCGGCAGGGAACGCGGGAACGGCGCTGGGTGCGGCATTGCACGTCTGGCACGAAGTGGCCGGCGGACAGGCCAGGGTCGCCGGCGGCGGGTATGCGCTTGGCCCGTCCTACAGCGCGGCCGAGATCAAGCAGGTGCTGGAGAATTGCAAACTGCGTTTTCAGATGTTGGCCACCGTGCCTGACCTGATCGGCGCGGCGGTTCGCATCCTGACGGACAACCGGATTGTTGCGTGGATGCAGGGCCGCATGGAATTCGGGCCGCGCGCGCTGGGCCACAGAAGCATTCTCGCTTCGCCCCGCGACCCGTACTCGACGGAAAACCTGAACACGTTTATTAAGCATCGGGAAGCATCGCGCAAGTTTGCCGCTTCCGTACCGGCCGAGATCGCTTCCGAATACTTTGAGGCCGGGCCGAATGCGAGATACCTGGCCACGGTTGGACGGGTGCGCCCGCAATACCGGGAGCAGTTGCGCGGGGCGGTGATCGCCGGCGACATGGTTCGCGTGCATACGGTTGCGAAGGACGATAATCCGTTGTACTGGCAGCTTCTGCACTCGTTCGCGGAGAAATCCGGCCTGCCGATCCTGTTCAATACATCGTTCAATCTGTTCGGTGAGCCGCTGGTCTGCACACCGCGCGATGCGGTGCGAAGTTTCTATTCCTCCGGCATCGACGCGATGATCGCGGGCAACTTCCTGCTCGAAAATGACGGAGTCCGGGTCGGGACGCGCACGGCCTCGGGGCGCCGCAACGCTGGTCGCGGCCGGCATCTTCCTCAGCCGAATCGCCGGCTTCATCCGTGAAAGCGTCTTCGGCTATTATTTCGGGAGTTCGGATGCGGCGGATGCTTTCAAGCAGGCGTTTAAAATTCCGAATTTCCTTCAGAACCTGTTCGGGGAAGGCGTTCTCTCGGCATCGTTCATTCCTGTTTACGCCAACCTGATTGCGCGAGGCGATGAAGAAGAAGCGGGCCGCGTCGCCGGAGCCGTGCTCGCCATCCTGGGCGTCATTACGTCGGCGCTGGTGCTGCTCGGAATTGTGGCGGCGCCGATGCTGATTGACGTAATCGCCTACGGCTTCAAGGGTGCCAAGCGTGATCTGACCATTTACCTTGTGCGCATTTTGTTCCCCGGCGCGGGCCTGCTCGTTATGTCCGCCTGGTGCCTGGGAGTCCTGAACAGCCATCGCAGGTTTTTTCTTTCCTACAGCGTGGGCGTCGTATGGAATTTCGTGATGCTGGCGGCTCTCCTGTGGTTCGGCCCGCGGGCTCCGGAACTGCGGCTGGTAGCCATCTTCGCCGCATCATCGGTAGTTGCAAGCGCGGTCGTTTTTGCCGTTCAGTTGCCTGTGGTGTTGAAGCTTGTCCCGCACCTGCGCATCGCGTTCTCGACGCAGCTTGCAAGCGTGCGCACGGTCATTCGAAACTTCGGCCCGGTCTTCGTGAGCCGCGGTGTGGTCCAGATCAGCGCCTTCATCGATTCGATTCTTGCGAGCCCGATCGGCGGCGGTCCTTCGATCCTCGCTTATGTCGCGAACATTTCGGCTCTGCCTGTCAGCTTATTCGGCATGTCTGTGTCCGCGTCGGAACTGCCGGAGATGTCGAGTGCCGTCGGGGCGGAAGCGGAGATTGCGGCCTTCGTGCGGCGGCGGCTCGTCAACGGCCTGCGGCGAATTACGTTCCTTGTGATCCCGTCGGTGGTGGCGTTTGTCGCCCTGGGAGACATGATCGTCGCCCCGATTTACCAGCACGGCAAGTTCACGGCGGCCGATACCTTGTGGGCCTGGGGCGTACTCGCGGGGTCAGGTGTGGGCTTACTCGCGTCGACGCAGGGGAGGCTCTATTCGTCAACCTTCTACGCGCTTAAAGATACGCGCACGCCGCTGCGTTTCGCGATCGTCCGGATCGCCCTTACAACCGTCCTGGGCTATCTGTCGGTCAAACAACTGCCTGCGCTGTTGGGGATTGACCAGATGGGGAATCGCGGGACTTACCGCCTCAGCGGGCATAAGTGGCTGGATCGAGTTTCTTTTACTGCGCCGCGCACTAGCGAAGAGAATCGGTTCGGAACCGGTCGGATCGGTTTATCTGGCGCGCCTCTGGATCGTCGCTATCCTGGCCGGCGCGACAGGCTTCGCGATCAAACTGAAGATCCCGTTCGCGAACCGGCCCGTTGCCGCCGCGCTTTGTACGCTGGTACCGTTCGCGCTGATCTACCTGATGCTGGCTGACCCCGCGCAACTGCGCAAAGTTCTACGCCGCAATT
>CAWIZX010000015.1:0-123307 GCA_963840735.1 Terriglobia bacterium | reverse complement strand
GTGTCCTGAGTTAGAAATCCCTTACAACGCCTCTCGTCTCTTCCGAGGATCAGGTCAGCGTCGGCAGTCCAGACAAATGGCTTCGGTTACGGATTGCGGTGGTCGAGGTAGTCGAGCATGGCTTTCTCCGGTTGGTGGACGGTATGGCTTCGCGGCGGACGAAGCGCTCCGTCAGTTCTGCAAACAGTCTTTCGACCCGATCAGCCAACTGGCAGCGGTCGGGGTGAAGTGGACATGATATCGGGGATGCCGCGCCAGCCACGCTTTCACCTTGGCGACCTTGTGAGTGCCGTAGTCGTCCAATAGCAGATGAACGTCAAACCCGGTCGGCAGACTGGCTTCCAAATCGTTCAGAAAACGCAGAAATTCCTGATGCGGATGCCGGCGGTAACAATTGCTGATGGTGACCTTGCTGGCCACGTCCATCGCTGCAAACAGCGACGTCACTCCGTGCTGTTCGTAATCGTGCGATTGCCGTGCCGGAACTCCCGGCCCCGGCGGCAGAATGGGTTGTGTGCGGCCCAATGCCTGGACCTGGCTCTTCTCGTCGACGCACAGCACAATGGCGCGATCCGGGGGGTTCATGTAAGGCCCACAACGTCTCGTACTTTCTCAACAAACTGCGGATCTTTGGACAGCTTGAAGTTCTCCACCCGATTGCGTATTCCGACGATGTGAATACCGGATTCCGGTCTGATGTGAATAAAGATAAGGGCGCGGCGACGCTGGCATTTGCATGATGCCTCAGTTATTCACATGAGTCAATGACCAGAGGTTGTTGAATGGGCTTTGAGCGGGGATGGGGTGTGGGGCAAGGGGACGGCGTTTGAGTTCCCTTGCCCCACTCAGCACTGCCGAGAGCGTTATGCACCAGACGGTCAAGGATAAGTGCTGGCGCCCAGCACGGTGACGAACAGCGATGCCGGTTTTGTCTCGCCGGCCAGGCTGTCATGAATGGGGACAATGGGTCCGGCCCAGTCGACGAACAGCTTCTCTCCCGCTCTGTGGTCCTCCCGAAGCGTAACGTTTCGATTCCGGTTCCAGCGCTGGTACAGGTACAGTTGGCAGAAGCGGCTGTAGCCGTAGCCGCCGCTTTGCTTCTCGCGATACTCGTCCCAGAGCAGTTGAAGGGTAACGAAGCGGTTGGCTTGCATCTGGCGGTGAACTTCCGCGAAGTCCAGACCCGGACGTGGCACGGACGGTGGATAATCCGGCCGGGTTGGAAACAGCAGTTCATTCAACCGCCGGTCGTCATGATCTTCGGGCAGCGGCCAGGTGAGGCCGGTCGAACCGGGCTCTTTTCAGATACCGGTGCACGGTCGCCTGACTGATCGAGCAACTTTGGGCAATCTGATCCTGTCCGAGATTCATTTGGAACTTTGGAACCCCAGACGCAAAACGTCTTTGATTTTTCGCACAGACAACCTTTTCTGGGGCAGATGGCTCACTGTCCATTTCTCAGTGGAGCGAAGCAGCGCCCGCTGGTGTCCAGCGCCGTTTTGCAAAAATTAACTTCCGTTCAGAAATTCATTCCGGGGATGTGGATAAACATTCCGGAGTTGGAGCAGAACTTCATTTATTTCCGCCCGGAATCCTTATCCACATCACCCGGAATCCTTATTCACATCCATCCGGAATCGTTATTCACTTGCCCCGGAATACGCAAGTTTGTTGGCGGCTTCTTCAGATTGATTGTTTTCAGATTGCGGTGCGGGGCGTGAATGGCAAGTGTTTAAAGTGAGCCGCCGTGTCAGCGGCTCAACGTCCGTTAGGCCAGCAACGACTTGTTTATGTCTCACGCCGGCCATAGTATGGCTGCGTCTGGTGAGGTGGAGGCCGTTGCAATTAAGTAGTGCTTTCGGAGCGCAGTTTCGCCGATTGTTCGTCTACTGGAAAAGTTTCGAAGCGACGATCAACATACATGGATGACATTGATAGTTCTTGTGACCGGCGGATCACGGTGATGTTGACGGTCGAAGGGCGGCTCGCGCTCGCTTTCGACGCTTTGGAAGCGGCCTGCAAGGCCCGCAGTCAAAAACGGCGAAAGAGTCTCTGTCAGAACGCAATTAATCACCTACTCTGGGCGATTCAAAGCTAATTTCGGGGTCATCTATGATGGAGTTTTCAGGATCGACTCGATGCGCTTATAGCGGCACGGCCGGTCAGCAGTGCTCGCTACACCGCTGCTTTCGTGCGTTCCGCCGGGGTACTTGGTGGCAAGGGGGATGATCCCCCGGCGCCCTCGTTTAGCCCATTTCTGGATACGGCTTGTCTTCGAGAGTCCGCCTGCACAATCGTGCCGAGTTCGGTCCCATTTTGAGCCGCCAATGTGCCCACTCCAGATGCTTCCGATCACTTTTCGAACGATGTTTGGCGTTAGAGATCCTGACCCTGCCTGCAGGTTCGCAATGCGTGGCGATCAATTGCCTAAGTGAAGATCTCAACAGTGGTCGCCGCGAACAGATCTCCGCTACCTGCTGCGTAATCGCGTAATCGTGTGCGGCACGGTCCAGAAGTTTGCAGCCTAAGCTGGCTAAGAGTCGATGTTCACCCACGCCTTAGATGCAAACGCCGCCGCAGGCAACGGGATCAACGCGGGATGCCCATTGATTTTGTTCACCGTCAATCCCATCCGGAATCGTGGGAGGACCCTTCCAAGGCTCAACTGAAAGTGGCGGGCTTAGGCCCGGCATCGGTGTTCACCTTGGTCCCGGATTCGCGATCACCTTCGCCCGGAATCCCGGGAGTACATCGCGTCGATTCGGAGCTGGGCATCATGGCGTGTTGCCGACCGAATCGGTCTGCCATTCTTCTCCGTGTCGGAACTGCACGAGAGCACCCCGGACCACACGACCATCTCGCGCACCCGGCGGCTGATCGATCTGGAAACGCACCGGACGGTATTTGGCTGGGTGCTGAAGATGCGGGCCGAACAGGGTCTGCTGAAGGGCAACACGATCTCTATAGACGGGACGACTCTGGAAGCCAACGCGGCCCTTCGCTCTATCGTTCACCGCGAGACCGGCGAAGCATACAACGAGTTCCTGAAGAAATCTGGCCCATAAAGCCGAACATGCGGTGGATCTGGACGACGGGCGCGGTGGTGGCTGTGGTTCTGCATCCGGCGACGGCGGGCGATACGCAGACCGTGCTCGATACCTTATGCGAAGCAGGCGAAAACATTTGCACTGCGCTGCGGATACGCCGGCTTCCGAAGTCAGCGTTGAAGGCCCTGTCGAACTGGTTCTGGACAAGGGTTACCACAGTAATGAAGTGTTACGGACGCTGAAAGACTGGAACGTGCGGAGCTATTGCTCGGAACCGGACCGCGGCCGGCGACGGTGGTCAGACAAAGAGGCGGAAAAGGCTGCGGTGTACGGGAACCGGCGACGGATCAGGGGCGAGCGCGGCAAACGACTCCTGCGACAGCGGGGCGAAAAGGTGGAACGGAGCTTCGCTCACATGTACGAAACCGGAGCCATGAGACGAACGCATCTAGCGGCGACACCCGAACATTCTGAAACGGCTGCTGATTCATGCGGCAGCTTTCAATCTGGGGCTGCTGATGAGAGGATCGCAGGAGGCGTTACGCCGAAACAAATGCGGGAAAGGGCTCAGGCCGTGCTTATTACTCTGGATTTATTGAAATTCTTCTGCTCTGGGCCGAACCAGTATGACTTTATGGCGGAAAGCAGCGGGAGTCTTAACCTCGGGCGATTCGGTAGCGACTGGATACATAAGTCGGGTTCTGCCTTCTTTTATTTCGCTCGCCGTCCGCAATACAGTTCAGCCCCGGGCTGCTAGGGGAAACTCTCGTCCAGATGTTCAGCAGCCGTCATGGCAACGGACTGCGGTTCAACGTAGGCGCTGCCAACGCGTACTAATTTGTCAGCCGACCTTCTTGCCCCGAAATCTAGACCAAGCCCTAAGTGAACCGATCAACAGGCAGCATACGACGAGAGTGAGCGAGGACGGTTCGGGCGTGCTGGAAGCCACGGCTGCAACATCCAGAATGGACCCGTCCTCAGTAGAAATACCGAACGCCATCTCTGCACCCGAATCGTGCTCGGCACCGGGCACGAAGGCTGTGGCTGTGACCTCGAACGGCGCTCCGAGCGTGAACGGCAGTCGCCAAATTCCACCGTCTCCTAATTCGCCCGTAGGGGAAAAGTCGCAATCCGTCGTGTAGCCGTTAAGAACACACAGATAGGGCCCAATCTGCAGGGAGACCGTAGTCCCGAGATCTGCGTTCCCGAATGTGCTGACGTCAAGATACCCGTCACGGACATCCCCGGACGCAGCAACCACTTGATCGACTGAGTCTACTGAATCCGGATACGACGAACCCGGAACGTCAAGCGGCGGCCCGACAGCGGCCACTTCGCCAACGAGCGCCGTCGAGCCGAAGCCAATAAGAGTACTCGCGTTTGATTGCGAAGCAATGGCCAGTAAAATCAATACGACTTTCATTTTCATCTATTTTCTGCTCCGCGACAGGGCGTCCGTTTTTCGGGAACCATTTTGTGATCACCTCTACCTGTTGACGAACAAACGTTCAGCAATTTGCGTAACAATCTAGTGCATAAAGCCGCTAAACCTCTCACAGAATCGTCCGCTTAGTTGTAATCCTCGGACTGACGGGCGGCGAAGACTGATTACCCACGATCTGGTTCTCCCAATTCTACGCGGTGCGGGCGAGACTCTCCCCTCAATGTCAACTCGTTCATACATACCGTTCTTCCTTTAGAGGGTAGCCACGTCGCGAACCCGGTGCTGCGTCCACACCTATTTTCGGCGGCGCAACGCCCGTTCGGAGATTTGTCTCAGGTTGGGTCATTTGCGTAGCACTGAAACGTTGTAGCTTTTAAATCACTTATCCACTGTACTTCGTTCGAGCACAGGTCACCCTGCATTTTCTGATCTGGGCGACAATGTCGCTCGCCGTTTGGGGGCTGACAGCACTGGCCAGCCTATGATTCAGGCCAACGCAGGCCAACGCAGGCCCAACGACACGCAGGCCCAACGCAGGCCCAACGCAGCTTGCAGGGTCCAGTCTACTATCGTAGACTGGAGAAAAGTCAAAATGGCGGTAGCCAAGCTTCGCGTTCGTTCGCAAATCTCTGGCTACCGCTTCCTCGCGAGAGCCGCTCAGCCTAAAACGTCACGAAACTGAGTTGAGCGCTTCACATCCGAGGTGCCAGCTCACTCATCGCCAATATTGGGTCCACGGTCTGAAGCGATCAACGCGAGCCGCATCGAAGTGACACTCGATAGACCACCAGTCAAAACAGAACTCTAGTCCTGAATAATGTGGCGCATTCACTTGCGCTAGCTGGCTGCCGCATGAAGCACGGGCGGTGCTCACCACCGGAACCGCGCGGCGTTTTTCCTTGTGCATCGAAATCAGCGAAATCAGTTCGGAGGTAAGCCGAAAAAACTTGGCATTAGTTGTGATCTATAGTACTCTAGCGGCTTGGCAGATCTTTCGTACTCAGCCCTCGATGCCCTCGTCTGCGGCATCAAGCAGGGTGATCCAGTGTCACTGGATCAATTTCAACTGATATTTTTCAAGCCGGTGAGGCTATACGTCCGCAAACGTCTAGATGCAGCAGACGTGGAGGACGTCGTTCAGAACAGTCTTCTTGCAGCGCTTTACGCGGTAACTCGGAACGATTTTGATCCCAAATGCTTTTTCGGATACGTGTGGACGATTGTGAAGCGCGAGACCTTGCGGGGATGTGGCAGGCGGTCAGAACGCAAACGACAAGCTGATTTGGATGTGAACTCGTCGCTGATCTCTGCAAGTGAGCCAGATCCTGAAAGAAATGCTTATCGGCGCGAGCAACTCCAAATCGCAAGCGGCTTGTTGAGAAGACTTCCAACGCGCCAAAAAGAAATTCTTAGGCGGTTCTATTTTGAAGATCAGTCTCAGAGAGCAGATCTGTGAAGAAATGGGCCTTACGTACAACCAGTTTCGCCTCGCGAAATCCCGGTCGAGGGCGCGCTTACGAAAAATGTACGAAGCAGCGGAAGTCCCGCGCAGGCCAATGGGTGCCGCAAAAGCTTCGAAATTTGAGTTCGTCGTATCCGCCACGGACACCGAACTCCAGAAGATTTGGGCCTAAGCCTCTGGAGTGCATACTCGTCCAGCCGCATGATCTCGTGCTGCCGGTTCGCTGGACCAAGTGGCGCACAAACCCGCGCTGCGCTTTCCGAGGCGCGGAATGCCAGCTTCCGACCTTCTGCGCGACACAAGCCGACTTCACTGAGTGCCCGTCCGTCACCGCTGAACAGCGGTAGACAGTTGACGCCCATATCTGTTACCATCATTTACCAACCGTAATCCGTGATGCATCCGTCCCATGAAACAATCGAACTCTTCGTAATGGGCAGGCTCCGTGATGGCCGTGATGCAGAAGTTGAGACTCACCTCATTGGGTGTCCGGAATGCGTGGCTGCGGCCGAGGCAATCGCAGACTTTGTTGCCTTAATGCGTGAAGCATTTGCCCAAGTTGCGAAGCCAGCCGCTGGCGAGCCCCCTTCAGTGGTGCGCGGCCAACTCAGGCAACTTCCTGTTTGACGGAACTTGAATTCAAAGCTTTAGTTTTGAAGCTGGTCTCCGTTCTCAAGCATAAGGCTTTAGCACCGGAATTTGCGAGAATGAAATCCTCGGAAGCCCGCTGGGCGAATGGTTGGCTTGCCGTTCCATGCTGGGAGCCGTTGGTTTATGTCTGGTGATCCGATCATTGCGCTGGTCAATTCTTCGCCCTCTTCTGCTTTTTGGAGTTGAGGCAACGATTGACGCTCCGCAGTGCCACGACTGGCTTATTGCTGTTACTGACCTTCGTCACACAAACGAAGATAAAAACGGGCCCGCAGAGGCAGTATTTTACAAAGCGTCGGCGGACGAATGCGGTAATGCGGTCACAGTCTGTCGATCAAAAAGCCCCGCGCTTACATCGACAGGATCTTGTCGTCAAAGCGGGTAAAGCGCGTCTCGTCCTTCGTTCCGTCGGCTCAGAACCTGCCGTTGCGGTGCGGCGGTGTCTCTACTCTTGGCCAAATTGCCCTTCAGCTTCTTCCGGCTCTTGCCGTGCGTGAGTTGCTGGTGTGATACCCCGCCGCATCGTGCTTCTTATACCCGAGAGGTCTGTCATCTCGCCCTTCAGGCCTCGCTTGCTGCTCAATGATCGCTCTTGTCAGTTGCTCGGCAGCCCGCTCTCGACCCAAGTTCCTGCGGCGCTTCCCATGCTCAGGCAACGCGCCGCTGGCGGCGCGTTCGCTTTCGTAACAGGACCACACCACCGAACGGTAACAGTACGATGGTGGAAGGCTCAGGCACTCCGGGAACCGCTGTGGTGTCGGGCAAGACTTGCACGAAGTTATAGCCGCCGCTGAGCGTAAACAATACACTCGCAGCGCCGCCGGCCCTCAGGGCTGTTGCCGTAGCTGCAATCTCGAAGGGCTGGTTCGGCGCAAAAGGGAGTGCCCATGTACCGCTTGAACTTTGGTACAAGACACCGCCTTGGCGCGCAAAGCTGGGGCACGACACGCCACCTTCCATGCTCCCGCGGCACCAATACTGTGCAATTTGAAGGGAGTAAGCGCCAGCGTTCTCCACACCGCCGCCGCCTACAGACAGATATATGAACGAATCGCCCACGCCCGGCCCATAGGGCAGCAGCATCGGCGCACCTTGGGCCTCGACCGTTATGTCAATTGAGGCGCTAATTGGAGTCGCTTGCGGCTGCCCAACGTATGCTGGTGGATCGAATTCTGCAGCGACTTGCCCGCTGAGAACTGACGTACCAAATCCGGTTAGAGTCGCGATTGGCGAAGCATATGCGCATATCTGTGCGTAAAAAAGTGCCGCCGCTACGAACGCAGCCTTCATCTCTCGCGCCCCCGACGCTGGATAGTGCTGCACCTAGTTTCCGCTTTATTGCTGTGCAAACACAAGGCGATTAACGAATAAAAGTACTATAGTACGATTTCTGGGTGGGCTGAGACGACGACCGTGAGTGACATCACCGCCTAATCCGCGCCCGAAGCCTATTAGGAGTCATCAAAATCCGATGACTGCGTTGCGCTGCATTAAATCGCAGAATAAACCGGGGGATCGCGCGCTTTTGTCCTGACGTTCGCGGCCGCCACGAAACGCACCAGTGTTCCCGAATCCACCCAAGTATCCTGCGATAAAGAAGTGGCGGCAACTGTCATGCAAATTGCGTTGCCGCCGGATTAGGTCTTCGTGCCAGATTAGAGAGTCCATAGTACAACCAAGTAGCCTTGCCGTCACGGGTCGATCTCTCCGGCAAGCTAGCGTTTGCGCCGCCAAACGAGTAACTTTGATCTGCTTGAAATCCGCAATTTCGAAGGCACAGATTTCGGCGGCATTGATCGGCGCGGTGTCGTTTCGACAGCCCTCGTCGTCTTGCAGTTTACGGAAAAACAAGAATCAATTGCGAAATGACCCAGCGTTGAGGCGGCACCTGCTTCGTTCCCGGCATGTTCAGATGCCGCGAGGTTTCCGCGTTATTACCCTGCGCCACAAACAGTGCAGATTGCTGCGCGCAACGCGCAACTCAAATTCGATACCCGGCAATTATGGTTGCGGGGTCACAGTCGCTATTCAGTCCTGACCCACGTCCTCGTTGTTCGTCTCGAATTATCCTCATAGCGATGCGCCGAGAGCTTTAACGATGGTCTTGATCCGTACGATGTACTAAGCGATCAGCGGGCTCGATACCGTCCAGCACATTCGGCGACATTCCAATGGCTGATCTGAGGACGAACCGTCTGTGAGAGCAATGCGGCCTGCAGGGCTTCGCCCGTGTGCGTGTCGATGTGCAGAGAATTGCAGTCACACTAACTGCCCGTACAACCCCACGACCTAGAGACTGTGCTGGGATCGCGAAGCCGTTCACGGTCCATAACAATCTTCCGATCATTAGAGAAGTGTCTGGGTCATCCAGCCCTTCAGCACGTTGGCTTTGTTGCCATTTAGGGCAAGATGCACCTGACAAGTTCGCGTTAAGTCCGCGCTGACTATATTGTCAAAATGTCAAAATGGGTTGGGGGACATAGATGTCTAACCCCCGCCGTGTCAAAGCTGAGGCTTCGTTCAATGGCCACTCTAAGGGCGTGCGAGTGGATTCAAGACCATCAGAGGCGCGTCCCACGCGATGCCCGCAGGATTTAAAGAGACCTTCGCTAGCGTTCGAGCGAAAACCGGGTTCTCCAACTTATTGCTTATTGCAAGATTGGACCGCGGAGGTAAACCATAGAGCCGTTGAAAGGCACCCCGATTCCTCTGGGTGTTGGATCGTGAGTTGAATCCCGCCCGACGAATAAAATCAAACACATACGAGGACTTCGAGTACCGGCCATAACCGCCCGCAGAACTGTTGAAATCGCCGAGTTCCCCTTCGTTTCAGCAGCGAGGATGCATATATTGGGCGTCTCGGAAGCACGTCTCAAAATTTGAGAGAGAAGTTCTGTAATTTATAGCACCTTATAAATGTACTTTATCTCACGTTTCTGGAGGTCGTAATGTCAGGTGATCCAATCATTATCGTTGGTCAGTTCTTCGGCTTTTTTTCGTTCTTCGGCTTCTGAGATCTGACGTATCCCCAAGCCGATTGAGCTTATGGGTGTTCCACTTTGTTGCCGTCGCCGCACTGTAGACAAATGAACGCCATGACGGAGTCGAAGCCTGTAATCACATTCAGCGCTCCGCAGTGCTGGCACGTCTGGCTGGACACGCCGCCGCTCATCGCCATCCGGAGTAGTTCCCGTTTGATGTCACCGCGGTCGGAACCGTCATGATGACGGCGCTGCATTCGTTACCGAGCAGACCGGAAAGACCTGATCTTTTCTGGTTCACGACGAGGCAGCCGCAGCAATCGACATTCGCCATGAGCTGGTGGGGTACTATCGATGCTTTCCGTGCCGGGCCGCTCTGATGCGGTCCTCGCTGCACAAAGGACGCTTTGTGAGACTCAAATGTGAGCGTTCCAATCGGAGCCAAATCTGTTGTTACAGCGTTTACAGGCAGCGTCGCCTAGTGCGCGTTTAGGACGCAACGGACGAACAGCCATGCGTTTGCGGAATTTACTTGCCGAGCATCTGAACGCTGAAGTTCATCACGTATGATTTACGTGATGGAGAGTACGTTAGCTGCCAGCAGCTCACCAGTCGCCATTGTCGCGTCTACTCGACCGCCTGTATGCGGAAAACCTTGGCACTTCGTAGACGGGAGTCGGATGATCCGGCGACAGTATCTACGAACCTCCGGCCTCCTGGTCCCGAACCAGGTGACAACGAAGAATCAGAGGATTAGCGGGATTGCCATACGTTGCTCTTTGTTGCTCTAAGCGTCAGATTATACAAGGTTTATCGAAGGCGGTCGAGAGCAGACGAGCAGTTGGTAGCAATCAATAGCTGCAGGGGGTAGCCATAGTATTGGCCCATAGTGCCTCTCACAAAGTTCGTTTCACACAATGGTTTCGCGACGGAAGATCATAGTACGTCGCCGGTAGGTCCGAAAGCGATCTGGAACCTGCCAAACACGTCCGCACACTCCGGTTCTAGGAATGGGCGGCCCGCATTTCATTAGCGATGGGACTGGGAGCTTGCGTCTAAAACAAGAGCTTGGCAGTAATCTGCATAGAGCGAGGCCCGCCGAGCTGGTAGAGGGAACTCAGGCCGCCGAGACCGTTGGCGGAGCATTTGGACGGAGCCCCCGAAGTTCCCGTCCGTCAGCGTCCCGATGGGCTGATCGAAATTTGGGTGGTTCAAAATGTTGTACACCTCGGCCCGCGCTGCAATCGAACGCCTTCGCCGAGGCGGAAGTCGCGCCTCACCGACAGGTCGATCTCGGCCGCGCTGAATCCGCAGAGCACGTTGCGGCCGAGTGAGCCTTGGCGTAACTGCTTCACTGGTGTGGCCGAATCGAAGGCGGCAGGATTGAATGGACGGCCGCCGGGCGCGTTTGCATCATCCAGGTAAAAGCGGTGCTCCCGGAATCGCATCGGGCCGTGACATTGTCTTCACACCGATCCCGAAAGGATCTTTGTTTGTAAGCAGATTCACGGGAAGCGCCGAACGAGATCGCACCAGACCGTCTACGACAAATCCACCGAACAACGTCGCGTCATGTCGCACTGTAGAAACATTGCGGCGATTCGCGAACAATGCCCCCTGGGAAGCGACCATCGCAGGCCGCGTTGACGATCCCACAGCCGCGCGGAGTCGAGAAACGCCTATCGACGAACAGCGCTCAGCGTGCACACGTCTACAGTTGCGAACCTATACGGGCCTACATCCATCATTGCCAAAGCGTTCGAGGCGACCTACGATGGTGGCGAGCATCGGCAAAAGGTGGAACCCTGACTGAGCGTTGCTTGCGTGGGACTCACTGTAAACGTTCGGGCTGTGCGGCCTTTCAGCTTGTCCTCAAGACGCCTGGTGATTTCCTGCCGGTCAGGAAACGCGCGGAATCGCCCCGGAACGCTGTTTAGCTTCCGTCCGGAATCGCGGTTCGGCCTCGCCGGAATTCACAAGTGTCTGATACGCTCGAATTGGCCTCGGATGCTGCCCGCCGATCTCACTTTTTCTGCTTCTACAAAGCACCAAGTCGAATTTCGCGCGATCAGGCAGGATTCAGCCAAACACGTAGCGGTGATGGACGGGTGCGCACGGTAGATACCTTCGGCCCGAGGTGAATCAATGAAACGCGAAGCGGATACTTCCAGGCTGATTGCGTCCCAGATCCACTCGGATCCTGCGGTCGCCGAGTTCTCAAGATTTTGTGACGCTACCCCCGACGCCGTCGTGGTGGTCAGCGCGGCCGGCCTGGTTCTGGTGGTGAACCAACGATGCCGTGAACTCTTCGGGTATGAAACCGGAGAAATCGTTGGTAAGAACATTGACCTTCTGGTTCCGCCAACGGCAGGTGAACAGCATCGCCTGACCATTCTGGGTGGAGCGGAGGAGAGACTCGGGTCCGCCGAGTTGTACGGCATCCGAAAGGATGGCGCGAGATTCCCGATAGAAGTTAGTCAAAGCTCGTTCCAGATCGCAACGGGCCGGGTCATCGTAAACGCTATCCGCGATGTGACGGAGCGACGGTTTGCAGAAGAAAAGGCGCGGGCAACATCTCAATATGCCCGCAGCCTGATTGAAGCATCACTCGATCCGCTTGTGACCATCAGCCCGGAAGGCAAGATCACCGACGTCAATGAGGCGACGATCAAGGTAACGGGCGTAGACCGAGACGGGCTGATCGGCACCGACTTCTCCGATTATTTCACCGAGCCCGAGCGCGCCGGCGCGGGGTACCGTGAAGCGTTTTTGAAGGGTTCGGTGACCGACTATCCTCTGACGATTCGTCACAGGAATGGCCGGTTGACGGACGTGCTTTATAACGCAACCGTATATAAGGACTCGAAAGATACCACGCTCGGCATTTTCGCGGCTGCGCGCGACGTAACGGCTCAAAAGCAGGCATCGCAGTATGCGCGAAGCTTGATTGAGGCCAGCCTTGACCCTCTGGTGACCATCAGCGCCGACGGAACCATCACGGATGTGAACGAGGGATCAATCAAGGTGACGGGCGTTCCCAGAGACAAGCTGGTCGGAACCGACTTTTCTGACTATTTCACTGAACCGAAGAAGGCGCGCGAGGGATATCAGCAGGTCTTTGCGAACGGATTCGTAACGGACTATCCGCTAACCATTCGGCACAAAGACGGAAGACTGGTCGACGTTCTTTATAACGCGTCTGTGTATAAAGATTCCCGAGGAAACGTGCTGGGTGTGTTCGCCGCCGCCCGCGACGTGACAGAGCAAAAGAAAGCTTCACAGTATGCCCGAAGCCTGATTGAAGCTTCTCTCGACCCACTGGTCACCATTAGCCCCGAAGGAAAGATCACGGACGTGAATGAGGGTTCAATCAAGGTTACCGGGGTACCCCGGGAGCAGTTGATCGGGACGGACTTCTCGGACTATTTCACAGAACCCGAAAAAGCGCGGGAAGGATATCAACAGGTCTTCGCCGAGGGCTTTGTGACCGACTATCCACTGACGGTTAGGCGAAACGATGGCACCCTTACCGACGTGCTGTACAACGCTTCCGTGTACAAGGATGCGACCGGCCACGTGCTGGGCGTCTTTGCCGCTGCCCGCGACGTTACGGAGCAGAAACAAGCTTCGCAATATGCCCGCAGTCTGGTGGAAGCCAGCCTTGACCCGCTGGTCACCATCAGCGCTGAAGGGAAGATCACCGACGTTAACGAGGCGGCCACGATAGTCACAGGCATCGCGCGCGACAAGCTGGTAGGAACGGACTTCTCCGATTACTTCACGGAACCCGAGAAAGCACGAGAGGGCTATCAGGAAGTGTTCGCACAGGGCTTCGTCACCGACTATCCGCTTACGATTCGTCACAAAGATGGCAGGCTGACCGACGTTCTCTACAATGCATCCGTTTACAAAGATTCGCGTGGAGACGTACTGGGCGTGTTCGCCGCGGCGCGCGACGTTACCGCTCAAAAGCAGGCCGGGCAGTACGCCCGTAGCTTGATCGAGGCGTCCCTCGATCCGCTGGTCACGATTAGTCCCGAAGGTAAGATCACCGACGTGAACGCCGGGTTCGGTCAAGGTCACCGGTGTTCCCCGCGAAAAATTGATCGGCACTGACTTCTCGGATTACTTCACTCAACCGGAACAGGCGCGCGAAGGCTATCAACAGGTCTTTTCGAAAGGATTCGTCACCGACTACCCGCTGACGATTCGCCACCGGGACGGCAGGCACACACCGGTTCTCTACAACGCTTCCATCTACAAAGACGTGGCTGGAAACGTGCTCGGTGTGTTTGCCGCGGCCCGTGACGTGACCGCGCAGAAACGAGCTGAAGCGGAAGTAGCGGATCAGCGGACCAAGGAGCTTGAGCGTTTGGCGGAGCTGGAACGATTCCAAAAGCTGACAGTCGGGCGAGAACTGAAGATGATTGAGCTCAAAAAGGAGATTGAAGAACTCCGAAAGGCGGCGCGGTGAGTTCAGTCGAGCCGCTGTCGCAGGAGCTAGCTGACTATGGGCCAGCGTCCTACGCCAGGGCGGTGTTGAACATCCTCGATGATTTCAGCGAGGAGAAGCGCCGTCTCGAGGACACGCAGAAGGCAGTCCTAAACATCATGGAAGACGGCGCTGTTGAAAAGCAGCGGCTCGAAGATGTTCAGCGGGCGGTAATCAACATCCTCGACGATCTGGAGGCGGAAAAACGAACCGCACAGGAAGCAAATCGCATGAAGAGCGAATTCCTGGCGAATATGTCGCACGAGCTCAGAACCCCGCTAAACGCCATTATGGGATTTGCGAAGCTCCTGGCACACGGCAAAGTGGGAGCCGTATCGGCGCAGCAACAGGAGTTCCTGGTGGACATCCTGAAGAGCTCAGATCATCTTCTTCAGCTCATTAACGACGTTCTCGATCTTGCAAAGGTGGAAGCGGGCAAGATGGAGTTCCGACCCGAGCGGATTTTTCTTTCGCAAGTGGTGGGAGAGGTTCGCAATATTCTGAGGGCAGTATCTTCCAGCAAACAGATCAGGATCGAAGCCGAACTTCATCCGGATTGCGAGTTGCTGGACCTGGACCCTGGCAAATTGAAACAAGTGCTCTACAACTATTTGTCGAACGCACTCAAGTTTACGAATGAGTATGGCCGGGTGATCATTCGCGCGCGCCCTGAAAACGGAACAATGTTTCGGCTGGAAGTGGCCGACGATGGAATCGGCATCAGCCAGGATGACATTCGCAAACTGTTCTCGGAATTTCGTCAGTTGGACTCCAGTTCGGGTAAGCGGTATCAAGGTACGGGCCTCGGACTTGCGTTAACGCGCCGTATTGTGGAGGCGCAGGGCGGAAGCATCGGTGTTAACAGCATTGCCGGCGAGGGCAGTACGTTTTTCGCGGTTCTGCCCCGGAGCATGGTCACGCCATCAGCGATCAAAGAGGGCCAACGTGACTGGGCCTAGAATTCTGATTGTTGACGACAATGCCGCCAACGTGAAGGTGGCGAAGTATGCCCTCGAGAGTGAAGGGTATCAGGTCTGGACAGCAAGCGATGCCGAGGAGGCAGTCGACCGGCTCTATGAGGTCCAGCCGGTTCTGATCCTGATGGATATCCAGCTACCGGGAATGGACGGGCTGGAGTTGACGCGGATGCTGAAATCGCGACCGGCCACGAAGGATATCGTCATCGTTGCCGTTACCGCCTACGCGATGATGGGCGACCGCGAGCGGGCTTTGAGCGCCGGGTGCGACGGCTATATCACCAAGCCCCTCGATCCGATCAGCCTGCCTGCCCAACTGGCCGAATACATGGCGGAAACGGGGCGGACCGGAAATGTCGTCGCCGCCCAGGAGGCCGCGCAGGCTTTTTTTCAACACTCAAAGACAGTCAGCCATCACACGGCGTTCCCGCGCCATTCAGCGCCGTCCGACGCTCGCCCGATGCCGGATGGGTCTAAGCAAATCATCCTCGTCGTGGAGGATAACCCGGCGACTTGCCGGATGTACCGCCTGACGCTTGAGACTGCAGGTTATGAGGTGCTCGAAGCACGGGATGGCCGCACCGCGCTGGAAACGCTCAACCTGGTCACGCCCGCGCTGATCCTGCAGGATCTTGTGCTGCCGGATATGAATGGGGTGGAGCTTGCGCGCATGATGCGTGAAAAGCTGGGCGCGGCCCCTCTTCCGATTCTCTGCGTTTCGGGATTTCTGTCGCCCATGGATGAGGAAAGCGTCGCGAACTCAGCGTTCACGGAAACCCTCGTAAAACCTCTTGACCCCTATCGGCTTCTCGCGGCCCTGAAGACTCACCTCACGCCGCCTCCCTCCCTCGGTGAACCAGCCGGAAACGGGCGTCTCCTGATTGTGGTGGACGACGATTCCCTGCAGCGAAGGCTTGCTCACATGTGGTTTTCAAGCGCTGGGTTTGAGGTGATTGCAGTGGGTGGTGGCGCGGAGGCGTTTAACGCCGCGAAGACACGCCACGCCGCAGCCATCGTAAGTGACGTGCTGATGCCGGGCATGGATGGATTCGCGCTCTGCCTGAAGTTGCGAAACGATCCCGAGCTTGCTCACATTCCCGTCATTCTGACCTCGTCACACTACACAGAACCGGAAGACCGCGACCTTGCGCGCCGAGTTGGCGCCGCCGCCTTGCTGCCGAAGGAAGGAGGCCTCGAGAACGTCACGCGGGCGGTGGCCGCGGCACTCGACGAAGCGTCCCACCCAATCGTCGGAGATGCGCTGGGGAAAATTCAGGAAGAGCATAGTCGCCGGAGGGCCGCTCAGCTGGAGCGCCAGGTTCTGGAGAATACATCGCTGTTGAGACGGACTGTGCTCCATCAGGCGCAACTCGCCGTGCTTGCCGGTGTTGCGGACTCACTTTCAAAGAACGTGCTGGCGGATGCAGTGCTCGGGGACGTCCTTGGTGCGTGTCTCGACATGGCTGGCGTTTCCAGAGGGGCGCTGTACGTCCGGCGCGGAGAGAAAACCCTTGAACTGATGCACCAGATCGGATTTTCTGAAGCTGAGAACATCCGTCTTCGCGCGCAGTTAGGACATTCGGAACTGTTCGCACAGGCGATCACGTTGGGGTCTGTCATAGCGCTGCCGTCCAATGGCATCAACTTCGGCAGCGCACAGGAGATGATGATCGACGCGGGCGTAACGTCGCTGCTGCTGGTGCCCATAACATCGGGGATGCGAACAAGCGGGCTCATGTTATTCGGCGCCCGCACTGCCGACGTCTCCGACCAGAGTGCGCAGGACTTCGGTCGCGTGTTGGGTTCATTGATGGGTCAGGCACTCACGCTGACGCAGGCATTCGAAAAGCTGGGGGCGAGCGAACTCCGCTACCGCACGTTGACCGAAAATGCCAATGACGCTATTTGCATCCTGACCCCGGAGGGGCTTGTCCGGGAAGTGAATCACCGCGTTACGGAGATTACGGGCTATCCGGCTGAGTACTTCATCGGCAAAGGGATGCGCGATTTTGCGACACCAGTGCATTCGGCTGAAAACCTCCCTCAATTCAGTTCTGAGAACGGTGACCTGGCTGGCTCGGCACGTCGTTATCAAGTGCAGAAAAAGGACGGAGGGGTTGCGCTGATCGACTTCTCCAATGCGCGGATCGGTATTGACGGAGAATCGGTCGTATTCTCAATCGGCCGGGACGTGACCGAACAGGTAAGGGCACAAGCGCAACTCATGGTGTCGGACCGACTGGTTTCGTTGGGAATGCTCGCTGCGGGATTGGCGCACGAAGTGAATAATCCGCTCGCCGTTCTGCTCGGAAATCTGGAGCTTGCGGCAGAAGACGTGGAAAAACTCGCAAACGGACACCGTGATTCCCAGGCTGCGAAATCGCTACGATCCGCCTTGTGCATGGCGAACGAAGCCGGGGATCGGATTAAGAGCATCGTCCGGGATCTCAAGATTTTCTCCCGCGCTGACAAGTCGGACGAAAGCTTCCGGAATCCGGTTGATTTGAAGGTGCTGCTGCAATCCACACTGCGGATGGCCGAAAACGAGACGCGGCACAGAGCGAGACTTATCGAATCGTACGGCACGGATGCCACAGTGGATGCGAACGAGTCACGTCTTGGTCAGGTGTTCCTGAACCTAATCATGAACGCAGCACAGGCGATTCCGGAAGGTCGAGCCGACGTGAATCACATTCGCGTCGGCGACGAGCCTGGACGGGTCCGGAAGGGTGGTTGTAGAGATTTCAGATAGCGGCCACGGAATTCGTCCCGAAGCCTTGCAGCATCTCTTTACCCCCTTCGTAACCACCAAGGCAGCGGACGTTGGTACTGGACTCGGACTGGTGATTTGCAGGCAGATCGTTACGGAATTGGGAGGGGAAATAAAGGTCGAGAGTCAAATCGGCGTCGGCACTACATTCAGAGTTTTCCTGAACCGATCGCGGGTACCTGAGGGCACGGGCATTGCGGAGCCTGTCCGCCAGGTACCTGTACATCGTGGTCTGATCCTGCTGATTGATGATGATCCAACGATTTGCACGACACTCGGCAGAATGCTTTCGACTCAGCATGATGTCACGATTTTCAACAACGCGAGCGAAGCATTGCAATTGATTCAGAGTGGGAAGCGGTTTGACGTGATTCTTTGTGACATGATGATGCCCGTAATCACTGGTCCCGAATTCTATGACGAGTTACGAAAGGTAGTTCCGGCGCAGGCTGATCGCGTAGTGTTCCTAACCGGGGGAGTTTTCACTGCCGCAGCCCGCGACTTCCTTGATCGCGTGAGCAATCGGCAACTCGATAAGCCGATCACGATGAAGCGCTTGCTGGACGAGGTTAATAGGTTGATCCGTTCGGGCACCTGAGCGAAACCGGCGTGAACGGCTCTACGGCCAGCAGATTTTCGGAAGCAATTGCGTCACGATGAACGTCGGAAGCCGCGCAGGGTCCATCAGCGGAGTCATCGACCACCATCACATCAATCCGGCCGAGCCGCGCCAGCAGATGCCGCACACCACGGTCAGCGCGAGCCACCGCCCGTCGCGAAAACAGCGACTGCCCGCATATAGAACATCGAGTACAGGCGGTTTCGCACGCGCGCTCCGCAGGCTTCCGAGGCGGCACGACCTCACGGAAAGCTCTGTGCACGACGCAATGCATTCAGACATATCCAGCAACTCTCGTGGGAGCGGCTTGACGCGAGTGGGTTATGAATCGCGGCTGAAGCGACCGCAGCATGACGAGTCCAATCCCCGAGCGGTCCAGTCTCATCTGGCGTTCAATGCCCGTGTGATCGCCCCTCCGAGCGCCGCAGATGTGTAGGGCTTCTGAAGAAACCCCGCGAGTCCTTTGCCGGTGAAGCGCTGCACAACCTCAACCTCATTGAACCCACTTGACAGGACGACTTTGACTTCCGGCCGGACGCGTTGCAACTGCCGCAGTACCTCTTCGCCGTTCATACCGGGCATGCTGAGATCGAGAAGGACTACAGCAATCTTTTCTGCCAGCTTACTGAAGATCTCGAGAGCTTCCGGCCCGCTGGAAGCGGCGATGACATCGTATCCGTGAACCTCTAAACTTGTGGTTGCTGTCCGGCGTACCGTTTGTTCGTCATCGACGACCAGTACTGTCAATCCGAGCCGCGCGCTGCTCGTAAACGGGCGTTCGGTCTCCTCGGGCGCGGCTCCTCGATCACGCGTGGCCGGAAAAAGGATCTTGAACGTTGTCCCTTGTCCCGGCTGGCTATAAACCCTTATCGCGCCCTTGTGCCCTCGAACGATTCCCTGTACAGCCGATAAGCCGAGCCCTCGGCCCGTGAACTTGGTCGTGAAGAAGGGGTCGAAGATGCGCGCCAACGTGCCTTCGTCCATACCTGCGCCTGTGTCATGTACCTGAAGTGCGACGTACTCGCCCCCGGCTAATTCATCCGCTCCGAAGATCTGCCGCAGATAGTTTTCGTCAACCTGCTGTGCACTAGTGGTGATGAAGACGTTTCCGAGCTGAGGCTCCGGGATGGCCTCCGCCGCATTGATGACGAGATTCATCACCACTTGTTGTACCTGCGCTGAATCCGCTGCGATGCACGGTAATTTCTCCGCCAAATCCAGCCGGAGCTGAACATTCTCAGGAATCGAGCTTCTGATCAGCTGGCTAATTTCCTTTACCATTTGGGAAAGGTCGATTAGCTCAATTACGAAACGGCCTTTTCCAGCGTAGGCCAGTAGCTGACGAGTAAGGTGTGCGGCACGCTCACTGGCGCTTACGACCTCGCGCAGAACCTCCCGTAACTGCGTATGGGAGGCCGGCAGAAGGTCACTGGCGAGACTCGCATTTCCCAGAATGCCGGTTAACAGATTGTTGAAGTCATGCGCCACACCGCCCGCGAGTACACCCAGGCTCTCCAGCTTTGTGCTCTCTTTGAGCTTGGCCTCAAACTCGCGGCGTTCAGTGATGTCCCGCGCCACATGCGATGCACCGACTACGGACCCTTTGTTATCGCGGATCGGCGATATCGTGAGGGAAACGTCGATGAGTCGCCCCGCTTTCGTACGGCGAACTGTCTCGAAGTGCTCAACGCGCTCACCCTGACGGATGCGTTGCAGGATTCGCGTTTCCTCATCAGGTCGATCGTCCGGCAATAAGAGCATCATTGATCGACCGAGTACCTCTGGCGCCGGGTACCCATACACCCTTTCGGCACCGCTGTTCCAGGTGAGAATGATTCCGTCCAGGTCCTTGCTGATGATCGCGTCTTCAGAGGATTCGACGATTGCTGCGAGCCGCCATGCCTCCTCATCGTGCCGCTTGCGCTCGGTTACATCTCTGCTTAGGATTGCGAGCCCGTCGCGAGTCGGGTAGACGTGAGTCTCAGTCCAGATGTCGTGCGCCTCAAGAAACTCCTCGAAGTGAGCGGCCTCACCCGCCTGCATCGCTCGAGTCAGCGCTTCGTATAGGTTCGTGGCCCTGAGTTCAGGGAAAGCTTCCCAGATCTGCTTGCCCAGCATGTCTGGCCGCGAGCTCCCGCGGTACTCAGCTGCGCGGTCATTGACAAACGTATACCTCCACTCTCGATCCAGAGTGACGAACCCATCGCTGATGCTTTCAAGGATGTTGCGATATTGATCGTTGTTTGCCTCAAGTTCCCGGCGGCTTCGCTCCGCCGCTTCAAACAGCCGCGCATTATCCATAGCAACGGCTGCATGGGCCGCGAGGCTTACTATGATTCGTTCATGCCCCGGTGTGAAGACCCCTGGATGTGAATGACCGAAGAACAGGCCGCCCAGCACCTCACCAGAGCGCGCGATCACTGGAACTGCGAGGTAGCTGGTGACCGGGAGGTGACCGGCGGGCATTCCTCTATGAGGCGAGTTGTTGCCGTATCGTGGATCCTTTTTTACATCGTCCAGCCGGATCACGCCCTCGCCGCGGAATGTCGGGCCAAAAAGTTCCGTGGCGCGAGGCATCGGGTAGCCGGCAAAATGGCTGGGATCTACGCCCGACAACGTGTAGAGCATGTACGAGCCGCCTTCAGCGTCGATCACGTTATAGAAAAAAGCGCCGAATTCCGCCCGTGTCAGCTGCGTTGCCGCATCGGTCACGGCCTGCACAATCTTATGGAGGTCGAGCTCACCCGCTATCAATTGGCTTATGCGATTGAGCGCTTGGGCTTCTTCCGGTACGGATGATGCCGCCAAATCAGATTTCTCGGTGGTCCAGTAGTCTTGCTGGCTCGCCATGCTGTATGGCTGTAGCTTCTCATAGCAGCGGACGTCAGCAGAGTTCGATGCAGCAACTCCGTACGAGACCGTACCAGCCGTATTCTTGTAGGCAGATGCGCTTCAGCGGTGTTCTCCGCGCTTGTTGAATCCAGGATCGCAGTACGCTTGCCGGCAATGGATCAGTTCAAGCTCAAGTGCTCTAGTCCACGGGATTGCTCCCAGTCGTCGCACTTGCGGTGGAATGACGCCCGTGCTTTTGACTAAAGCCTGGATTGGGCACCGCAGACTAAACCGGGGGAACACCAGATGCGCGAGCAGTCACGCAAACTACTCTCGGTTCGAAGAACCGATCTCATCCCGCGCGGGGCCTCCGCACGAGCAACGCAGATCACAGTTCGAAAATACTGGCCTTCGTGATCCGATACAAGCTCAGCCCACCCGAGGAAAGGATCAACACCAGTTGACAAGCGGCGGGAATCGCGCGTTCTTTCGTTCGCCGGTTGCCGCTGTGCGCCGCCGATTCTATTCTGGAATAACGGAAGCTTCGGTAATCCGCTTCGCGCCGCTCGGGTTTGGCTCAGAGCGCGGGCGGCTGTCGGAAGAGCTGAATATCCTGACCCGATGTTATAGTTGCGACTGCAGACAGGAGCTTGCATGCTTTGAGTTGTGATATGGCGGGGTTCACAACTAAGCTGATCCAGACAGGTCCAGGCAAAGCTTGCCGTACTAAATGCTCGCGAGGTGCTGCTAGCCAGAGAGCGAGAGGCTCACCGACCCGAAGCCTTGGGTATGAGTTAACGTGCCTCGCAAGGCGTGGCTGGGAGAATCGCGCGTTGGCTGTGGGTCGGCGCACGTGAATGGATGCCGGTCGCGTTCGGTGCGGGAACCCCCGCTGAAAAGGAATCACGAATGTGCCACAAACGGGAGGAGTTATTCATGCAGGCGCAGAACGCGCTGTTTCGTATGCGTTCCCTCATTGATCAACAGGTTCAGCTACTGAAAGTCGGTCAGCACAACTCTCCGACGTTCAAAAATCTTGATCGTGAGTTAGACCTTACGTTCGGCGAGAAAGAACGTGCATTCGGCGCTCTGCACTCTCACACCGCTGAGCACGGTTGCTGAGCCAGCGCTGGCAGGTGGCCTCCCACATCTCTAAAATCAGCCTTGTTCTGTCTATGCAGCGCTAGCCCTCTCGGTTCGGCTTCGCATGGGAGTCCGCCTTGAGCTCCACCGGAGGCGTAGTGTTGCGCTTCTGAATCGTGCGTGGTCTTTTTGGGAAGTAACGCCGCACCGCGCCGAATGAGTCAAGTTTTACGCGCGAGCCGGAGATAACCCGTCCCCTTTGGCTCGGTCCAGATGCCGATAGTCTTCGGCAACCAGATACGTGTAGCCGGGTGAACCATTAATCGCGCTTCGCTCTGCTTTTCCGGGACGTCAGCGCCGTGACTTTCTCCAGCAGAGATCCAAAATCTACAGGCTTGCTCTCATATGCGTCGCAACCGACCTCGCTAGCCCGCACGCGGTGTGAGTCCAGAGCGTGGGCTGTAAGTGCAATCACCGGGATGTGCATAGTCGCCGGATTTCTTTTCAAGCGTCGCGTTGCCTCCCAGCCATCAATCCCGGGAAGCTCAACATCCATCAAGATAAGGTCGGGGGCAACCGTCGCCACAGTAGCAAGCGCTTCTTCGGCATCCGCAGCCATCAGGACCGAGTAGCCTCTTCGTTCCAAACGGCGCGAAAGCATATCGCGATTCATCTCGTTGTCTTCTACCAGCAGGATTGTGGACATGTCAGCTATTCGTGATCAACGAGGGTTTTGTTTCGCCCGCAATACCCGGCGAATCTCGGCCATCAGGTCGGGACGACTCAGTGTGCTCTTGGCAAGTATCTTCGCGACACTACCGTTCAGTCGAGCTCTATCCGATTCGGTCACATCCTTGGACGTCAGTACAACAATGGGGATGTTGCTGCGCTCCGGGAGACGGCGAAGCTCCTCAACAAACTCGAAACCGTCCATCTGCGGCATAAGCAGGTCCAGCACAATCAGGTCCGATCCGGAATCTCGCAACCGGGCGAGCGCGTCAGCGCCGTCGACCGCTTCTCGAACGACCGCACCTTCTGACTGAAGCATATGACGTATCAAGCGCCGCTGATCGGCGTCATCGTCAACCACCAAAACGTTGCACGGGGGCGTTGCGCACGGATACTCGCGGAGAATCGCAGCGAGCCGTTCACGGTTGACGGGCTTAATCAGGTATTCGACAGCGCCAAGGGAGAAAGCGAGATTTCGATCCTCCGCCACTGTGATCATCACAACCGGTATGTCCGTCAGCTCAGGATCGGACTTCAGTTGCGAAAGCACCTGCCATCCATCCATTCCCGGCATCATGACGTCCAGCGTGATAGCGCAGGGCCGCAGCCTGCGGGCCATTTGCAGCGCGTCCGGGCCGCTGCCCGCCATGGCCGTCCGGAACCCCTCGCGGGCCAGAGCACGCTGAATCAGCTGGCGAGCTGAAGGATCGTCGTCCACGATGAGCACAGCGCCGTGCAATAGGTTCTCAGCAACGGCGGGCATCAGCGGCGCCGTGGCGCTGCGGACTTCGGCCGGAAGCTCAATCGTGAATGTCGATCCCGTTCCGGGCGCGCTTTCGCCCCAGATGTCCCCGCCCATAAGCCGGCAAAGGTGGCGCGTCAGGGCTAGTCCGAGGCCAGTGCCTCCATAACGTCTGGCTGTAGAGGCATCACCCTGTGAGAATGGCTCAAAGAGTTTGATCATGCGATCCGGCGCAATGCCGATCCCGGTATCGATGACACGAAAGCGAATCCACTCTTCGCCGGCTTTCGTAATCCCCTCGGCGTCTACGGTCACGCTGCCGCCGTGAGTGAATTTACACGCATTGGAGAGCAGGTTCAGCAGCGCTTGTCTGAGTTTCACCGCGTCGCTTCGCATGCGCCCAGGCTCGCCGAGCATCCGCAGATCCAGCCGGTTTTCATTCCGTGTTGCGAGTGGCTGGACTGTGCTTGTGACGTCGCTGAGTAACTGCGCGATGTCGATATCTTCGAGCACCAGATCCATTTTTCCGGCCTCGATTTTCGAAAGATCGAGAACGTCATTGATTAGTCCCAGAAGGTGTCTTCCAGCAGTGTGAATTTTCTGCAGATCCGGATTCAGCCCGGTCGCTCCAATATCCTGCACCTCCTCCTGCAACATTTCGCTGTATCCGATGATTGCGTTGAGGGGCGTTCTCAATTCATGGCTCATCGCGGCAAGGAACTGGCTCTTGGCCTGATTGGCGGCTTCAGCCGCTTCTTTAGCAGCTACCAGTTCCTGTTCGGCACGTTTCCTCTGGATGCCTACGGACATACTGCTGGCCACCGATCCAATAGCCCGGAGCGTTTCTTCTCCCAGTGGGTGACGCGCGAAAAGAGCAGCCACACCAACGAGGCGATCGTCCACAATCAATGGATACCCGGCGAAGGCCACCATACCTTCCCGCTGCGCCCACTGCCTGGTCGCTCACTCTTGGATCGCTGGCAACGTGGTTTGACAGATGGGGTTGCCGTTCCGCCGCAATCAGCCCAATCTTGAACCTGCCTACCGGAACCCGCGCGTGCCCGCCATCGATATGAGTGTAAAGCCCGGCACTCGCCTGAAGTTCCAGTTCCTGCGTGAGCTCATTCAATGTCCAGATGCGCGCGAACGCGGCGTCGAGATGACGCACCAGCGCCTCCGAACAAAACTGAAGCGTTTCGCGCAGCGTATTCCCCTGGGTGAGAGCCTTCCCGACATCCGCCCCCAGTACGGATAACTGAACCTGCTGACGCAATTGTTCTTCGGCGCGCCGTCGCTGAATAAACTGACCAACCTGCTGGCCCACGGCCGCAAGGGTCCTGAGGAGCTCCGGGTCCGCCGGCTGCGCCATGTCAAGTGCAAACTGGAATGCGCCCATTGCGTTCCGCGCATCCGCGGTTATCGGGAATGCGACGGCTGCGGTGTCAAGATGCGAAACCCAGCGCGGCTCGCCGGTCCGGATGCTTTCAAGTGCCAGAGTGGGCTCGACATCTTCATCCGATGTCTTCCAAACACGTTGGGTGTCCAGCTCCGGTTTCTCGGCATCGAGCAGCCAACAAGCTCCGCGAGCCCATTCAAGGTTCGAGGCGATGTCGCGCAGCACCCGGGCGGGCACCTGGTCTACGCTCGTCGCTTCAGCAAGGCTCTTACTTACCGAATACTGAACCAGGAGACGAGCTTCGGCGCGCTTTTGCTCCGTGATGTCTTCAACCATCACAATCACCTGCTCCGGGCGCCCTTCGTTGTCGTAACGGACGGCGCCTGAGGCCCTGGCCCATACGATGTGTCCATCGCGATGGAAGTAACGTTTTTCTATCGTGAGTCTTGAAGCCACGCCGCTCCACAGGGCTTCGAGAAACTCGCGCGTCAGCGCAATGTCCTGCGGATGCGTAACGCTCGCGGTCGTTTGAGAGCGGATCTCCTCCAGCGACCGTCCGATCAACTTCAGGAATGCCGCATTCGCATCCAGTATTTCGCCCCGGTGCGTCGTGAGCGCCATGCCTACCGGCGCCTGAGCGAAAACCGTGCGAAAACGAGCTTCACTTTCCCGCAGGACCTCTTCTATCTGCTTGCGCTCAGTGATATCGAAAACCACCCCAGGGAAGCGCACCGGGCGGCCGGCATCGTCGTGATACGCCCGCCCTCGCGCGAAAATCCACTTCACGGCTCCGTCCGTTTGCAAAAGACGGTACTCGTGGGCGAAGTCTCCGGCGGTTTGAACCGCGCGCTCGATCTCGCGGCCAACCCAGATACGGTCTTCCGGATGGATGCCTTTGGCGAATTCAGATAACGGGGCACCCGCCGCGGCCTGGCTCGGCTCAACGCTGAAAAAATGCGCAAACTGCGCATTGGCGAAAATCCTGTCCGCAGCGATATCCCAATCCCACGTGCCGACTCCGCCGCCCGCTTCGAGCGCGAATGCCAGGCGCTCCTCACTTTGTCGCCGCGCGCGGTGAGCAGCCTCACGATCCTGCTCCGCGCGAACGCGTTCCGTAGTCTCCACGACAATCGCGAGCACGCCCGCAGGCGTTTGCCCCTCTCCAACCACCGGACTGTAGTAGAGATCCAGCCATACATCGTCCGGCTTCCCGTCGCGGTGCAGAATCAGGTGTTGATCGTGAAAGGTAAGTGTGCGTCCGTCCAGCCCGGTGGCGAGTACGTCGCGATTGAAATCCGCAACCTCGGGCCAACCCTCAAGAACTTTCGAGCCCAGCAGTCCGGGGTGGCGCCCACCGGCGAAGACAGCGTAGGCATCGTTGTAGATCATCACGCCGTGCGCGCCCCAGAGCAGCACCATGGGAACAGGCGATCGCAACAGCAGATCGACGGCATTGCGCAGCGCCTTGGGCCAATTTGAAATCGCACCTATTGCAGTGTTTTCCCAGTCGAATGCTGCGATGCGCCGCGAGAGTTCGCCCTCGGCGTGCGGCCACGTTGATTCTGGTCCGGGGAAGTCCATCAAGACACCCACACCGGGAGCAAAGCGCTGACTGAACGCTCTTGCGCCCTCAGGAGCCGGCGGTATAAAATGCGAAAGGATCTTTCAAGTGCTCTCCTTGAAGTTGGAACCAAGACAACAAGCCTTTTGCCTGCTGGGCGCGACGGGCGTGCGGTCGACCGAGGGTGGTCTGCGGGAAGAATCAGTTTTTCTCATCTGGGCCAAACGTCGGCACAAAGTCTCCCGAGACGCTGGTGAAAATGTATTCTCCGGCGCGCCGGGAGGTTCGGCTGCGTTCACCCTGTGCTAATCATGTCAAACACCAAACCCCAGTTTGAGGCACCCCGAAGCCGACTGCGCTGCTTTCGTTCCTTGATGGGTACGAATTTTTACAGGGCACAGCCGAACTCGGGTTTCCGAGGTCCTTCTGCTGGAAGCGCACTTTCGCCCGGCTGTTGCTCTTCAGCAGCACGCAGCGCTCAGGCCAGTGAAGCCGCGGCGCATGTCCGTTATGCCAGCGGCGATCCAGACGTTCGTGTTCGACGGTGGCGAGGTCACCGGCCGAATTGCTCCAGACGCTTCGTAGCGTTGCCGATTGACAGAGCCTTCCATGCGAACGCGGATTCTGCGTATCAGTGGCTGGCATCCGGGAGGGCATATTTCAACGCCGCTTTCGAGCCGTTGGAGCGTCCGCGCCACAGTTATGTCGCAATCCTGCCGCAGCGCTGGCGCAGACGTACGCTAACTCATTCATAATTTGTTACTTATAGATGGCGGAGGAAGGGGGATTCGCTCGTCCTGAACCCATTGATTCTGCGTAAGTTGTTGATTTTTCAGCCGCGTTGTTAACGGCGGCGCTCCTTTTACGTTTTAGCAGAAGCCGATTAGAGACGCCACGAATCCGCCCTCATTCCGCGCGGCTGGCCCGCGAAGTCCAAAGAGCGCACCCGGCAGCTGTCTCTTTGCTGCGCGTCGGTTACGACGTAGGCTGCGCGCAAATGCGCTCGCGGGATCAATTGTTCCGGCTCATAGCGAAGCGCCGAGCCACTCGCTTTTTCGTGTCAGGACTCGTCCAGCAATCGCGCCAATGTGTCGGGATTTGGCAAATCGTTGGTCATATCCTCCGGCACAGCTGAGACCATCCGGTACGTTGCCACTCCGATCGGCTTGGCAGATTCGCGCAAGGCATATTCGACAATAGTTCGATCCTTCGACTTGCAGATGAGGATGCCGATGGAGGGGTTTTCCGCTTTTAGGCGTGCCGTGTCGTCAAGGACAGCCAGGTAAAACTGCATCTTGCCGATGTGTTCGGGCTGGAACTCACCAATTTTCAGCTCTTCTGTGGCGGAGTTGGTTATGTGGCGCTCGTGATTCAGCAGCCTGAAGGTGGAGGTCGGGAGTTCGACTCGATGCCACATAATCGGTTCTGCTTCGATCAGGCAGCCGCAGATGCGTTGTCTCTGGAAAAGTGAAAAAGCTACTCCATCGACAATAAGCGCAAATTCGACCCAGATACGGGCCGGAGGTCGAGCACAACACTGCTTCGGAAACCATACCCGCGTGACGGTGATCCGAACCGCCTCTCAGTGTTTCTGGTCGAATAGGTCAGTTTTCGCTTGGCTTTTCCACGTGGTCGATAATCAGCACTTCCGCGGGAGCCTTTGTTGATTTGAGCTCCAAACCGACTTGCTCTCGGACAGCAGTAAATATTGAAGGCCCGCTCTGGTCGCCTGTGGCCGCTAGATCTCCTTCAACTGGCGGTGCTGTGTCGGGTGCAGTCCAATTCAACTTAAAATTGAAGGTCCCGACCAATCCGGTGTGATCGAGGACAGGGCGACCAACTTGATTGGCCAGGGCAGTGGTCAACATCTCGATCGTCGCGGCGTCCCCAACAAACTGATTCTTTGAAATGTGAAACCCGCCGAAGTTGCCGCCTGCGCTCTGAAGTCTCGATCCACCTTTTGCAACGACCAACTCGAAAACCGGCTGTTCTCTTGTTTCACGATGGACCTGAAGTTTGTAGCGCTCGGCCAAAAGCGCGACAAGTCGGGGGCGCATCTCATTCTGCATGCCGCCTAGCTGGGCCGCTGTCAGCTTTGTTGGGTCGGGCGGATCATTCTGTGAGACAGCAGATCGGTCCGTGTTCGCCATGACATCAAAACGATCAACGCTGATCCAGGTGGGGCCACCCAGGATCTGAAAAGAGCGTACCTGATAAGCCAAAGTCATAAAAAATTTCAACGTGGCGCCAGACGCCCGAAGTCCTCCACCGGGCAGCACCTGCAGCAACGTGCGCGGGTCATTGCTGTTGCTCAGTTTTATGGAGGCGACCTCGAATTGCTGTTGGGCTTGCCCTCCGGCGCAAAGGAAAAGACTGAATGCAACCGCTGTTCGAAACCTCGGCATCGGTGGATTAGACACCATCATGGGGACGGATGTTCCTTTCGGCTGTGAGCCCGCTCCCGCTGGGGCCTCCTCCAAGGTTATGGGAACACATCGTTGCGTAATAAGGCAATCTTCGCCGGCTCGGAAATCGGTGCCCGAGCACAAGTATAGTCGGACAGTTTTTACATTTCTCATCACAGAAGGAGTCCGATTCATTCATGTTTGATCAACTATTCGAGCGCCCGCACGCGCTGATCCGTATGTGCAATGGGCCGCTTGTAGAGGAACGCCGTCGGTACCTCGCGCACTGTGCGGGACAAAAGATGGCCAAAGCCACCTTGCGTACGATGGCCCAGCATCTGTTGGCGGCCGCAGAGTACCTGAAATTAGCCGCACGGCCCGACGAAGCGATCACACTTCAGGAAATCGAAGAGGCAGGAACAAGATGGTCCAGCCGGGAACTACCCTGGAGGACCATGTTGCAGCCGCGTCTGTCGCGTCAGCGGTTCATACATGTTGCGGTCGGGTGGCTGACTTTCCTCAACCGTCTTTCCGTTCCGGCCAAGCCGGCGAAAGCCTACGACCAGATGATGGTGGAGTTTGCGGACTTCATGCGAAAGGAGCGCGGCCTTGCTCTGTCCACCATTGAACAGCGTTGCTTTTCGGTAGAGGAGTTCCTCGATCAGCTTTGCGTTGCCGACCGTCCGCTGCTCGCGATCACAGTGGCCGATGTTGACTCAGTGCTCGCAAACAAGGTGAACGAGCAGCAGTACGCTCGCGCCACCGTACAAACCTGCGCCTCGTCACTGCGTTCGTTTTTTCGCTATGCCGAAACGCGCGGCTGGTGTGCTCCCGGTATCGCGGCGGCCATCATGGCACCGCGAGTCTTCCAACAGGAATCGCTTCCATCCGCTCCAAGTTGGGGCGATGTGCAAAAGCTGCTGGATTCCACATCTGGAGACCGGCCCCGAGCCATCCGCGATCACGCGATCCTCATGCTGCTTGCCGTGTATGGAGTCCGTGCCGGAGAAGTGGCCCGCTTGCAACTCGACCACATCGACTGGGAGAGAGAGACGATCAGCTTCACTCGGTCCAAGTTGCTCGGGAACCATTCGTTTCCACTTTGCCAGCCCGTCGGAGCGGCTATCGTCCGATACCTCAGGGAAGCGCGGCCGACCTCGCCGTGTCGAGAGGTCTTTCTGACCATGCGCGCGCCGTATCGCCCCATCAAGAGCGGTACGCTCTGGCCGGTCGTGGGCCTTCGGCTGAGACAGATCGGAGCAACGATAAAGCACCACGGCCCCCACTCGCTGCGGCACGCATGTGCCACCCGGCTGATCAACGAAGGGCTGTCATTAAAGGAGGTCGGAGATCATCTGGGCCATCGCGGACCGGAGACGACGCGGATCTATGCCAAGGTGGACCTCGTTCACCTACGCGAAGTGGCCAGCTTCGATCTTGGGGGATTGCTGTGACTCTTCGAAGCACCGTCGAACAATACGCAACTTTCAGGAAGACGCTCGGAGAACGATTCAAGGTCAACGCTCAGATACTCAACGCGTTTTGCCGGGCCATCGGAGACGATGCCGTTCTCGCGGACGTCTCTCCGGAAAAAGTGAATGTCTTCCTTGCCGGAACAGGCCCGCTGACCGCTAGTTGGCACGTCAAACATAACGCCCTGCGCGGTTTCTATAAATACGCCCTTAGCCGCGGTTTTACCGCCGCTTCTCCCCTGCCGAAGGTCATACCGAAACGGCCGCCTGCTTTCCAACCCTATATCTACTCGCACGCCGAACTTGTCCGTCTGCTCGATTCCACGGCATCCTATCAACGCATTCGCGGCCGTCTCGATCCACTCATGGTGCGAACGCTTCTCCTCCTCATGTACGGTGCGGCGCTGCGCACGTCGGAGGTTCTTTCCCTGACAATCGCGGACGTCGATCTTGCGTCCGCCGTCCTGACGGTCCGCGACTCGAAGTTCTTCAAGAGCCGACTCGTGCCGGTCGGACCTGATACGGCGCAAGCCCTCGCCGGTTACGCAGGTCTGCGCAAAGCCTGCGGCCATCCGCAGGAACAGGGATCGCCTTTCTTTACCGGAAGGAACGGCAAACGCATAAACATACATACCCTGGAGGGAGCCTTCCAGCAACTGCGGGAGCACGCCGGACTGCGCCGCGAGGGTGGTTCGCGCTGTCAGCCTCGCCTTCATGATCTGCGCCACACGTCCGCAGTCCACCGGCTGACGTCGTGGTACCGCGAGGGCAAGAACGTTCAGAAACTGCTGCCCCAGTTATCCGTTTACATGGGCCACACGTATTTGGCCGCGACTCAGGTGTACCTCACCATGACCCCGGAGTTGCTGCGCGAAGCCAGTCTTCGTTTCGAACTGTATGCCACTCCCGAAGGTGGCCATGACTGACCCAGCCGTTCTTGGACCCTGGGTCCGCCGCTTCCTGCTGGAGTATCTGGTCACTGAGCGCAATCTGGCCCGAAACACACAACACAGTTACCGGGATACGCTCTGCCTGCTTGTTTCTTTCGTCTCGCTCCATTCCCGCAAGGCGATTGACCAGCTTGATGTGACCGATGTCTCGGCGGACGTTGTCCGGCTTTTCCTGCAGGATCTTGAGGACAGTCGCAAATGCGGCGTTGCAACTCGCAATCAGCGGCTGGCTGCGGTTCACTCGCTGGCTCACTTCATCGGATTGCACAGTCCGGAACATATCGTCTGGTGCGGGCAGCTCCGCGCCATTCCTTCGAAGCGTGCGCCGAGGTCTTCCATCACATATCTGGAGAAGTCGGAGATGGACGGCCTTCTTGACGCGCCCGACAGATCCACCGATCAGGGCCGACGCGATCACGCCCTCTTGCTGTTCCTCTATAACACTGGCGCGCGCGCCGACGAGGCGGCGCAGGCCAGGGTCTGTGATCTGGCGCTGGCCAATACGCCCAGGGATCACTCCCTCATTCAAGTCCGCGGAAAGGGTAACAAGCTGCGCCGCTGCCCGCTCTGGCCGCAAACCGTGGCAGAACTTGTACCGCTTATCGCGGGACGTAAACAGGACGAACACGTGTTCCTGAACCGCAGTGCCAGACCAATCACCCGCTTCGGCATTCACACGATGGTTGAGCGGTACGTTGAGCGGATATCTCATCAGATGCCGCTGCTGAAAAGGAAGCGCGTAAGCCCTCACACGATTCGTCATACGACCGCAACGCACCTTCTTCGGGCCGGTGTCGATATCAACACCATTCGCGCCTGGCTGGGGCATGTTTCGCTCAACACGACGAATGTCTATGCCGAGGTCGATCATGGAGATGAAGGCCAAAGCGCTCGCAACCTGTGAAGTCGGCGCTCGAAAGCCCACCGAAGCACTGGCGGGATGACATCGCCCTACTGAAGTTTTTGCGGAATCTCTGAACCACAGATTATGTGGCGTCGCGATAACGAGATGACCGCAGTTCCGGGTTAAGACTCGGCGACGCCACATAACCGGCTGCGCCACAGAAGATCTGTTATGTGGTCGACCACATAATAGTTCGATCACCACATAAGCGCGGAGCTTCAGGTGGTAGAAAAGGAGATCGATGTAAAATTCTTGGTCGCCCACGGCGAGCCGGTACTGGCTGCCCACAAACGCGAACCCGACGCCGAGTTCGAGAAGAAACTGGCGCAGGTGGTCCAGCAGGCCGCGCTCCAGATCGCGCTCGTGGGCCTCGTCGCCGAGGGTGAGAAAATCGAAGTTGTACGGATCTTTGGTGATGTCCCGCGCGAGGTCTGATTGCGGCGCGGGCAAGGTGCGGTCGAAGTTGGCGACGGCTTTCCCTTGCCGGTGCAATGGCCCGGACTCAATCTGTTGAACCAGAACGTCGCGACTCCATCCGTGTTGAATGGTCCCGTTGGCGTACCAGATGCGGTCTTCGGAGCCTTGACGCAGTCCAGGATGCGGACGTTGTGGCCCCACGGAATTTGTGCAACAAGCTGTTGCACAATTGCTTCATCCGGCCAAGCTTCAGCTGAACGCTCGCATGTATTTCGAGGTTGCGCGGGGAGAATCCTTTCATGTCCGGGAACGCTCGCTTGAGGTCCGCTGCCAAGCGGTCGATCACTTTCGCGCCCCAGTTTTCCCGTTCCTGCCGGTCAAGGATGTCGCGGCCGATCTGCCAGTAGAGCAGGACAAGTTCACGGTTGACGGCCATCGACGCGCGAAGATTCTGGCATGCGTTACTGGTGATTCCTCATTGTCGTTTATGGTTCAGGCGGGCTAGCCAACTCCCATCCCGTAGGGAGAAAACCCAAGGTCAATTTCAACTCCCGATCAACTCCCAATACCCGTTTCCGAGGGTTCCTAAAGGCTCTTTCGAGTGCCACTCGTGCCTTGTTATGAACTACATAGCCAATGCCCGGCACGCTCATAACCCAAAGGTCGAAGGTTCAAATCCTTCCCCCGCAACCAATTCCTTCCAGACTCTACGCACTTAATTCTTTCAGTCTGCAACCGTTTGAGGTCTCTGAAGCCACACGTGTGGCGCTGCAGGACTTCTGGTTTAGACCTTTTTCAGGGATCAGACACCAGAGCTTCTGTTTAACCGGTAAGGTGCTTCCCTGCTCGGCTGTTCTTCATAGTAAGCCGATAGCGGTCTCATACTGCCCGGATTTCAGGTTGTGCCGGACGCCCCCATCAGTTCGCAGGGCTCAGCCGTTATGATGAACACAGGCATGAGCAGAGTGCAGGACCTGGGGAGGCCCGGGCTGAATACAGCGAGAACGGGTTTTGGGCCTCACGCCTTCGGCGCCCTTACGACTGCGCAGGGACCGCCGATTCCCGAACCGAACCCAACGCCGCTTCAGAATATCCCCGCTTATTGCGGTCTTGGCTGGCTATTCCTCATGATGGGAATGGTTCCGGAGTTATTGTCCTATGTACTTCATACGAATACATATCTTTTGTATGTATTCGCTCCTCCCGCCCTGCTCGGCTGCGTTGTTTGCGGGGCGATTCCCCGAACCCTCAAGGGGGCAGGCGCCCGATACTGGATGCTGTTTGTCGGCTGGATGGTGCTTGTCACACCCCTGAGTACGTGGCTGGGTGGCTCGGTTGCGCGCGACCTTGACTATATACGCTACAGCCTGCCGCTTATGTTTGTCACCGGAGGCCTGATCACCTCCTGGAAAAAAGTCCGTCTGCTCTTCAATACAGTGGCTGTGGGCGGGCTGGTAACACTGGTGGCCACCCGCCTTTTCGCGTCCGCCGAGAATGACAGAATCAGCCTCGATTCGAGCGGTACGATCGGCAATTCCAATGATCTTGCCGCGCACATGACGATCGTGATTCCTTTCCTGATGTTTGTCGCGATGCAGAAGAACCGGTCGTTTGTGATTCGGATACTGGCGGTTTTGTGCATGACTTACGGAGTCTGGGTGATGCTCGGAACAGCGTCCCGCGGCGGCCTGATCGCGATTTTCGTGGCATTTCTGACGATTCTGTTCTACGCCTCCGGGCGGGTGCGCATGATGATGCTGGCTTTCGCGCTCGTGCTGGGTTTACTGGCCCCGGTGCTGTTGCCGGCCAGATCGATGGAGCGGCTCGCGACTCTGTTCAACGGGAATGACGAAGAGGCAATCGAGTCGCAGGCTTCTCGCGCTTATTTATTTCAGAAAAGCGTTCTCTATACCTTTCAGCATCCAATCTTTGGAGTGGGTCCGGATCAGTTCGGAAATTATGAAGGCAAAATGAGCCAGGTCGCGGGTATTCGCGGCGAATGGCATGCGACGCACTGTGCCTTCACACAGGTCTCGAGCGAGTGCGGCATTCCTGCTCTGATCTTCTTCGTTCTGGGAGTTGCGTCTTCGTTCCGCATGGTACGCAGAACATGGAAGCGCGCCAAACGCGAAGGATTCGATGAGATAGCCAATGCCTGCTTTTGCTATCTCACCGCACTGGCCGCATTCATGACAGCGATCACATTCCTCGCCAACGCCTATCGCTTCTACCTGCCGTTTATGGTGGGACTTGCGATATCGATGGCGGCCACCGCAAAGAAAGTTATGGACGATGCCGCGCTGAACAAAGCCGCGGTCGCGGCAGCCGATCCGGCCGGCCATTCGGTCCCGATTATCGGTCAAGCCGGCCGAGTGCGGATGCAACGTCCGGCGCAGCCGTTCGTTCGCTGACGCAATCGCTCCTCCTGTAAACATGCGAATTCTCTACATTCAGGCGACAATGGTGCCGCCGCCGGTCGAGCAGGACAAGGATCGGTTCCTTCGGCTCTCGGAAGATCTGGAGGGTGAAATTCTGCAGCCGGTCTGGTTTCGGTCGGTGGCTGAGATCGAGGCGCTTTACGGACCCGGCTCTTACCCTACTTACACCAGGGGGCGATTCCGCTATCACTGGTTCCTCGCTTTCAACGGTGAGCGTCCGAAGCACCGCCTGGCTGTGTTTCTGTTCTATCTCAGAACGGGACTTCGTTTGTGCCGTGAACACGGGATTACCTGCATTGTGGTGTACTCGCACATGACAACCGCGGTTTGCGGACTGATCCTGAAGCTGCTGACAGGGGCGAAACTCATTCCTGAGGTGATGATCGCGCCCGAACGGGCTTATCTAACCGATCGGGCTAAGCCCGGCGCCGCCGATCGAATCATGCACTTCTATTCGGATATGTGCCTGTATCTGTCGGTGGGTCTCTGCGATCGGGTGCATCTGCTGTATCCGACGCAACTCGATGCGTACAGTCTGCTGAGCAAGAAGAAGAGATCGGTCTTCCACGATTACACTCCCGTGACGGCCATCCAGCCGAGTTCCGGTCTCAACGACGATCGTCCGCTGGTCGTGATGGCGGGGTATCCGTGGTATCGAAAGGGCATCGATCTGGCAATAACAGCTTTCGGGCGGCTGGCCAGCGACTTTCCGAACGCAAGACTTAAGATCCTCGGGCATTATCCGGACGGAAAACCGCAGGCTCAGGCGAAGTCATGCGAATCAATTGAGATTCTTCCGCCGGCTCCCCACGATCAGTTAATGAAGCTGCTGAGTCACGCGGCCATTCTGATCCTGCCCAGCCGGAACGAGGGTTTGCCACGCATCCTGATCGAAGGCATGATGGCAGGGCTTCCCCTGATCGGTTCAGATGTTGCCGGCATCCCATTTCTCATCGAAGAGGGGCGGAGCGGGTTTGTGGTTCCGGATGGAGATGCAGAGGCCCTGGAGAAGCGGCTCAGGGAACTGCTGGCCAACGGGGCGGCGCGCAGCCGGATGGGGGCGCGCAGCCGGGAAATGGCGCTGGAAACCCTGACCGAAGAAGCATACGCGCGCAACTTCGTCGAAATGGTGCGCACCACTGTCGCATGAGGCTTCCGTGAGATGGTGACGTTGTGAGCGACCTCGACAAAAAGAGCCGGCTGGACCGAAGCCTGGCCGGCGGGATTGCCTGGACGGCCGGGGCCAAATGGGCTACCCAAATTTTTAGCTGGGCCTCGCTGGTGATCACAGCCCGACTGCTCAGCCGGGCCGACTACGGTATCGGCGAAATGGCCGGATTCTTTTTCGCTCTCACCAACACCATGGCGGAATTCGGCGTTGGAACGTCGGCCTTACACCTGACGGAACTCGACGACGACAAGCTTCACCAGTTGCACGGCTTTTCGCTGCTGCTTTGCACGGCAGTTTATGTCATATCTATAGCGCTCTCGCCCTTAATTGCGTGGTTTTTCCATAAGCCGGAACTGGTGCTGGTGATTTTCGTTTCGAATCTCACCTTCTTTATTACTGGTTTCCAGGCAGTTCCCACGGGGCTGCTCCAACGCGACATGGATTACAGGAAGCTGTCGATCTCCGAGGCGACCTTATACCTGGTACAGTCCGCGACGACGGTCATCGGGGCGTTGCTCGGATGGGGTTACTGGGCTCTCGTCGTGGGAACGCTCACGGGTAAGGCGGCGAATGCGGCTATGGTCATGTACTGGAAGCCTCTGTCGTTTGCGTGGCCGAAATGGAAGGAACTGCGCGCCCCGCTCGAGTTCGGGCGGCACGCCGCGACCGGGAATATGGCGGTCACAGCTTACCTTCACTCGGATGTAATCGTGACCGGCCGGATGTTGGGCGATTCCGCTCTTGGCACTTACCGAATGGCGATGTATCTGGCGAGCGCGCCCGCTGAAAAGATCAGCATGCTGATTATGCGAACCGCAGGGCCGCTGTTTGCCAACCTGCAGTCAGACCCTCCGCTGGTGCGGCGTTATTTTCTCCTGCTCGCCGATACCTTGAGCCTTGCGGTTGTTCCCGCCATGGTCGGTCTGGTCATGGTGGCGCCTGAAGCCGTGCAGGTGGTGCTTGGGCAGGAATGGCGTGAAGCGGCCGGGCCCCTGGTATGGCTTGCGGTCTACATGATCGTGGCGACCATGTCGAGTCTGGTCGGACAGGTGCTGATGTCGCAGCGGATGACGAAGTTCACAATGAGAATGTCTCTGGTGAACCTGTGCGTCATGCCGCTTGCATTTGTCGCGGGGGCTCACTGGGGAGGCATCCGCGGAGTTGCGGCAGCCTGGGTGATCGCATCGCCGATTACTTTTCTCCCTTCCGCGATTGTGCTTCTGCGCCGCATCAATCTGACGCTGCGCGAGTGCATTGTAACGCTCTGGCCAACGGTTCTTAGCGCCTTTGTGATGCTGCTTGCGCTGAAGGCTACGCGGACGGCCGTCATTTCAACAGCGTGGCCGCTCGCGACCAAGCTGTTCGTGCAGGTCGCGGTGGGCGCGTTGACGCACAGCGCAGTGATTCTGATCTTCTTCCCGGATAAACTGCAGCGGTACGTGCGCTTCGTTCGGGGCGTTCTGGGGCGGAAGTCCGCGGAACCGGCAGTCTCTGCTTCGGCGGCGCCGCTGTGAAACAATCGGACACCGCAACATTGAAACCCGCTTTTTCGATGAGTACATTTTTAGCGGACGGCCTCCACGATCTGACCACGCGGCCTCCCGGCAACGCGCCGCTGCTCGATGTCCTGAGAACCGCAGCTATTCTGCTGGTGTTCAGCACTCACTTTTCGGGTGAGTTCCACGGTTCGGCGTCGATCCTCGCACTTCCGTTCGTTTACTACGGGTGGACCGGTGTGGATCTGTTCTTCGTCCTGAGCGGGTATTTGATAGGCTCGCAGCTCTGGAAGGAACTTAAAACTTCCGGGCAGATTCGCATTGGGCGGTTCCTGCTTCGGCGCGGCCTGCGGATCTGGCCCCTCTATTACAGCGTGGTGCTGTTTCTGATTGCGGAAGTGGTGTTCACGGGCCGCCCTGCCGGCGGTCTGCTCGCGGACGCAACTTTCCTTTCCAACTACCTGCATTGTCAGGTAGGCGGCGGTTGGTCATTATCGACGGAGGAGCAGTTTTATATCGTGGCTCCCGTATGCATGTTTCTGCTGAGCCGCGTGGTCGAACTGCGCCGCCTTTGGATTGCGCCGGCGGCCGCTCTCGCGTTCACCATCGGCTGCCGTTTCCTGGTGATTCGCTCGTCGCACCTGGATTTTCGTGCGCTCCAGCAGAGCCTTTACTTCCCCATTCACACACATGCGGATGGTCTCGCGATTGGATTGCTGCTGGCGTTTGTAACGACTTTGTACCCTGAGTTTTTCCGGTCGACGCGCCGATTGATGCTGTCGATGGGCGTCATGACCGCAGTGGCTGTCGGTCTTTATGCCGCGAACCGAATCCTTTTCAGTTACACGTCGCTTGGACTGATCTTCGGCGCGCTTACCTGCCTTGGCATCAGCTCCATCGTGTTGCCGCGGTTTGTAAGCTGGAGGGGTTTCTTTGTGATGAGCCGGCTGTCATACGGGACGTACCTGAACCACTTCGGCCTGCTGCCTTTGCTGTACAGCGTGATGCCAGGCAAGCTGACAGCGCCGGGCGGTCCGCGATACTGGCTCTGCTATTTGTTATCGCTGACGGCCTGTCTACTTTTCGCAACTGGCACGTTTCTCGCGATCGAGTACCCTTTCCTCGCTCTTCGATCCCGATGGCTGGCGAGGCTCAGGGACAGGCAATTGAAAGCGGCGGGATGAACGTTGTGTCGGAACCGGTTTCTAACGCATTTTCGCGCTGAGCGTCAAAAGCCAGTCACACGCATTGCAAATATTTCAGACTTCTGCGTAACGGTCTTATTTGAAAGATCTTAGGTCAGCACCGGCATGTCCCGCAGGCCGTGCATCCGAACGATTTTGGCCCGGCCGCAAGTTAGCATTCGGCCATGAGATATGAACGATCAATGCGGCTTGGGCTAGTCGTTGCCATGTTGCTGCCCGGCCTGACCGCGCAGACGCAGGTTGACCTCAGGACGCAATCGAAGTCCGTGGATTTCAGCGGCGCCACTGCGACCAAGCCTTTCCAAACCGGTCCGGCGCTGCCCGGCACAGCATGCACAGTCGGCCAGATGTTTTTTGTGACCACGGCGCCCGCCGGTCAGAACACGTACGGATGTACCGCACCGGGAAGCTGGACTCTGCAGTCAGGAAGCACCACGTCTCCCACCACGGTCGAGAATTCCGGGACCGTAGTCGGCACGCGCCCGACGCTGGATTTTGAAAGCGGCGCCGGGGTGATCTGGTCGGTCAGCGACACCGGGCAGGAAATTTCGGTTCAGACCATGCTGGATACATCGGTAGCTCAGACGCGTTCCTCGGCGCAATCCGGCATGTCTTTGTTTTGTAATTCAACGAGTAGCGCGAGTCCGGGAGCGACGTACACATGCTCCATGACACCGGTGCTGGCGGCGTACACGACCGGAATGGTCCTGAACTGGAGACCGGATGCCGCCAGCGCAGGCGGCCCGACCACGCTGAATGTCGACAGCCTGGGTGCGATTCGAATTGAAAATGCGGATGGAGTGACGGACCCGGTAGCGGCGGGGATCGCGAGCGGCGGCTTGTATCAGCTTTGGTATGACGGCGCTGTTTTCCGCCTGATCAGCGGTGGGTCAGGGGGAGGTTCGGGGACTCCTGGACCGGTGGGTCCGGCAGGTCCCGCAGGTCCGGCAGGGCCGGCCGGGCCAGCGGGAAGCAGCGTGAACAGCGCGATTCCGCCGGGCGGCTACTATTTCCCGTTTGGTTTTCCGACGGACGGCGGAACGACCGGCTTTTTTTCGGGCGGAGTTGTGAAGGTACACATGTTCGCGCCGAGCCAGAGCATGACAGTCTCATCGCTGGCTTACAGCGTTGCCTCAGCATCCGGATGCACTGTTGCGGCGCCTTGCGCTGTGGTTTGGGGCCTTTATACTCAGGCCGGCTTACTAATCAGCCAGAAATCAGCTCTGGTGACTTCGACCGGCGTGGGCCGGGTTACGTTCGCGTCCCCCGCCACGCTTTCAGGCGGGAGTGCCTATTATCTTGCGTGGTCCGTGGATAACAGCGCCGTGCTGATGCAGGCGGCGGGGACGGGAAGTTGGCTGTTTCAACAGTTGACGAATGACGGATTGGCGGTCCGAACGGGCACGGGCGGGAATGGCGCGACCGGGAGTGGAAACTCCCTGAGTCTACCCGCTTCGCTTGGCCCGCTGACGGCTCAGGGCGGAGGGTACGCTCTGGCGCCCGTTTCCGCTTTTCTGATTTAACTGTTCTAATAGGAGAAACGAAAGATGCAATACTACCGTTCCCCGGCCACTCGGCGGATTTCGAGGGTTGGCTGGTCTGCCGTCGTCGTGATGTCGTTTGCGCTCAGTTTGTCCGCGAGCCAGTCCCTGGTCCTGACAACAAACGGTCCTACCTTTACCTTTAACGAGCCATCCCTTAGACAGAGTCAGTCCTGGCGGATTGAGTTTCAACTTCATGACTTTAAGGCGGCGCCCGCGAATAACTATGGCGAGAAGATCTTTTGGAATGGCGGCGTCGGGGCAATAGCCTCAATCTTTCCAGACGGATCGATCAATTTGTCAGACCTTTGGGACCTTGGATACGGAGGCGCGCCGTGCGTGGTGACGACCACGGGAAAAAATAACGTTCTGGTGCGCTTTCAGCGCGATGTTGCGCGCAGTGTAACCGTTTGCGAGCTTTGGAATTTCGATGGTACCGGGTACAACAGCCAAACCATTCCTTTTGGCACCTCGCGGAACTACAATCCGGGCGCGCGGAGGCGGAAATGTCGGCCTGGGCGTTAACGGAAGCGTCGGATTTCTGCGAACTTTTACCACTGTGTTGCCGCCCGGAAGCAGGCCCCCGGTCACTGCGGATACGGGAGACTGGACCGAGCTTAAGTTCGACGGTAACCTGCGCGATTCCAGCGGCAACGGCCATCAGCTTGGGGGGTTCGGCGCCACGTATGTGGCTACACCGAACCGAACTGCCTTTGCGTTGCCTAAGACCATGGGAGCTCCGTCGTGGTCAAACTGGGTATCGCTGAGGGCGGGCTATCCGGCGCAACTGGATGGCACCGCCAGCTACTCTCTGGCAGATGCCAGCCCTTCGGTGACCTACTTCTGGCAGCAAGTCAGCGGGCCGAGTCAGTTGCTCTTCGCCGACCGTACATCTGCGACTCCGACCGTTACGGGCCTGGTATTCGGCACGTACGAGTTCAGCCTTAAGGTAACCGACGCGGCGGGGAACACCTCAACGGCCACGCTGGATGTGGGTGCAGTTGCAACGGATGACAACGGTGTCGTGATCAACTCAGACCCTAACGTCGATAAGATTTTCGGGCCCATGATCGCGTTTGGCCGCAATCCGTGGGGATTTGCGGACGAGCGCGCGCTCGCGGCCACGAACCTGCGCTATGCAGCTTATAAAGCTCAGAACCTGAATCCGCCGTCGTGGGAAACCGCGCTCGGGGGCACGGTCAGCTATCAGTTCTCGGGGTTTAACGGGCCGCGGGTGGCAAGCCTCGCGGCGGCCATTCCCGACGGGCAGGCAATGTCGTTCTCAGTTCCGGACGCGTCGGGCATCGACCTGACAAGTTTGCCGACCCGTGTCCTGATCGGTCCTTATTACGGGCAGCGCGAGGACGTGAGGATCTGCGGCACTTCCGCCAAGACCGGGCCCGCCGTACTGACTGTCTGCTATGACGGCAGAGGGCAGGCGAATCCACAGGGGGATTCGTACAAAACACGTGCTCAGGCGTGGGCCGCGGGGACAAACATTTTTCAGATGCGGGTGAAAGGTTCGGCAACGAACTTCCTGCTCCGCGTCTGTCCGGCCGGTGCCGGACCCGCTGGACCGGTGGTCTACAACACGGGATCGATTACACTCAGCCCGGGTTCGGCAGGTGTTTCGGGCAGCGGTACAAACTGGACATCAGCTGCGGGAATCACTGCGAATAACGTGATTGTCCGCGTAAACGCGAAACATGGCGGGGCGCCATTCGTGTTTTACGCGTACATGACCGTGCTGAATGACAGCAGCCATTTAACTATGTCGCGGGCTTTCCCGGTAGACGCCGATCCGGGCACGTTCCCATACGCCCTCATCAGCGCCGAAAGTCTCTTTGCCACTCTGCACTACACGAGGAACGGCACCGATAGCAGTGACGCGCAAACCTTCGGCTACACGGCCGGCTGCGAGTCGGCGACCGATATGTACCTCTACGGCTTTCACGACCTTGGCAGCGTCAACCCCGGTCCGCAGACGGGGAAACAGTACAGCTACATGAACGGTTTAGGATATGCCAGCGCCTTCGGAGTCAACTTTTACGGCGAGGATCTGGCGCACCGGGCTCTCTATTACCGCTCCGGCTGGAACGTTGCACTGCAGGCGGCCCGCGCAATGGGTGATTACTACGTGCGATCGCCAGTGGTCGCGGGCGGCGACGTTGGGGGCATACCGTTGCTTTACGGCGGTGGCGTAATCGGAGGGTTCGCTTCCGCAATTCTGGACAGCGGCCACCCCGGGGCAACTCAGTGGGCAGACCTGCGCGGTCTGGCCCGATCGGGTTCAATTGGAGCGCTGGGCTGCAACGTTATGGACACGCGCGACTCCTCGTACCTGTCGTCGTTTCTTGCACTCGCAGCGGTGTTCGATCCTGACCCGACTCAGCAGGCGAAGTGGAGCACTTCGCTCAATGCGCTCTACAACCGGGAGATGAACTGCAAGCGTTCGGATAATTCCTGGGCTCACGGGTTCCTGTGGGGCCAGCAATTCGGCCCGCTCAACATGACGAACGGAAGCGCAACGGTCACTGGCACAAATCTGCCTCAGGGAATGTGCTTCGGCGTCTCTTCCGGTCAGGTGTTCCTGGTCAACGGATCTGCCCAGGCAATTCCGGGATTGGGCAGCTTTGTTCCCGGAAACAAGATTGTGGTCAGCGCCACACTGAACGGCGCTCCGTACCTGTCTTCGCTTTATTACGAGATCAACACGGATGGAACCGCTACGCTCGGAGCACTTTGGCCCGGCGACACCGGAACTTACTCGTATGTGATCGAGAACAACGATGCGAGGACGACAATCGCGACCAGCAACGACGATCCGCAACTGGCGAAAGAGTGGGCTTGTACGTGGAACAGTCCGACACAGGTGACGCTGAATCGCCCCTGGGACGGGCCGTCGGAATCGAATGCCTGGGCATGGCAGGGAGTGGTGGCCGGCTACGGCCAGCAGCCCTACATGGTCGGGATCAAAACGACCGAGCTGAAACTGGCTTCCGCCGTGGCCGACCCGACGCTTTCGTCCGGGTTCGCAACGCTGGCCGGTCAGGCTGCTACGTGGGTTCACGACGTCGGCTACGACCCCCCGACGCAAGGGCTTCATTATGCGCGGGTTTACCAGGAATGTGAGCCGCAGACCGTTCCGCCGCCAGGAATTATTTTTCCAAGCCGGACGCCGGGATGCGATCAGGGCCAGGCGCCGGGAAGCATCAGCGCCGCCCGCGCGCTTACACCAGAGGCGGCAAGCGCGATCACAGTCTTCTACCAGTCGAATCCGACCCCGGACGCGAAGCAGTGGGGCGATACCGTGTACGGCTCCATCTGGGGCAATCCGGCCTTTACAACCGGCGGAGTTTACTCAGATTCAAACTACGTTAACGATCTGACTTCGAACGCTTCTCTCGCGGGGCCGAAGTGGACCGGCTTTTTCTTCGGCATGGGGATGGCGCATCAATGGCCGGCGGCACGGCTTGGCGGGACCGCACCTCAGAGTCTTCGGAAGGTGTACGTCAGCGTGAATCGGGGAACCGCCGATTCCTCTGAGATCATGGTTGCCTCTCCTTCGGGCGCGTTGGCTACATATAAATGCGGGTCCGACCCCGTTTGCGCCATCCAGGTGGACGACCGGCAGGGAACGCATTGGTTCCGGGTCAACTATGTTTCCGGCGGGCAAACCGTTTTACAGTCCGAACCGGCTCTTCTGGCGAGGCCGACTCGAAAGCAAAGCACCAATTAGCAAAATCCGAGGGAGCCAGGTGTGCAGCCTGGCTCCCTCGGGTTAAGCGCCGGCGCCGAAGGTTGCGAGCCGTTGCAGCCCGTCAACTCGCCACGTAAAATCGGCAATGTCCAGATGCCCCTGAATACATAAGCGGCTGACTGACAGCGCATCTTCACCCGGTGGGCTGTGTCGCTCTGAGACCGTAAAGCCAACCGAATAACCGGCACGCCGCGCCGCATCGAACACTTCTTTGGAAACATCGGCGGCGCCACCGTTCGGATAAGCGACGGAGACGCAGGGCGACCGCAGTTCCCGTTCGATGGTTTGCTTGCTTTCGACCAGTTCCCGGTCGAGCCGTTCTGGCCCGATGCGCGTCAGGATCGGGTGGTTCACTGTGTGAGAGCCGAGATCGAAACCCTGGCGCTGAAGTTCGCGCACCTCGTTCCAGTCCATGAAGCCGTAAAGCTCCGCGTTTTCCGCCGGCCCGGGACTATCTGCCCGGAGCGTTTCGACCCAGGCGCTCACCTGTTTCTGGGGTAGTCCTTTGCAGCGGTCCTTGAGCGAACGCGCCTCCGTGCGCCGGCCGGCGATGTCCGGCGGCAAATGACGGACCGTACCGTCCCACAATGGCAGCTTATCGCCGCGCCAGCCGATGATCCGACCGACCAGGTCGTCAGTCCACAGGACCCTTTGGGTACCGATGTAAGCCGTCGTGAGGAAAAAAACCGCGGGTACGCCGGCGGCGCGCAGCAGCGGCGCGGCGAGCGTGAGATTGTTCCTGTATCCGTCGTCGAAAGTTACCAGTGCCGCCCCGGGCGGCAACGGTTTCGAAGCAGACTTATGCGCGATCACGTCAGCCAGTGAAACCGGCTGAAAGTTAGTCGTCAGCAGCGCCAAATGTCCGCGGAATTCTTCCGCGCTGACAGTGTTGCCGTAGCCGAACCGGTCCGAACGCTTTTCCTGCACCACGCCGTGATAGCAAAGCACCAGCAGGTGGCGCTTCAGCTTCGCGCGCAGAACGCGGTTTACCCCGAGCGCGCTGCAAATAGCGGTTGCCGTGGTTTTAGCCGTCCTCGCGAGCGCCATATCCGGAGACGTTCAGAATAACAAACAGGAAAAATGGTGTTTTAGGGGCGGCTTGGCCGGCGCAGAATGCGTCGCGCAAAGGGACTGACCAGCAGCTTAAGGGCGAGCAGCACAGTCTGTCTTGCAACCCGCGGATCTTTGGGGTCGAAGTCGAAGAAATGAACAGGCCCCGTGTAGGAACGGAAGAAGGCGCCCCAGGTCAGGAGGCCTTCCCGAATGTAGCTTCGGAACGCGGCAATGTCGCGAAACAGGACAATGTGCCTGAAATACGCGCCATTCGGGAAAACCGGTTCGGGCTGTTGGCCGATCAGGTCCAGGTAGTGAATCCAGCCCAAATCGACCCCGGCATACACAGCCGCGTCGGCGGTTACGCTATACCTGGGATTGGCTTCGATCATCTTGATGCGACCGTCGCGGGAATCCCGCTTCAACTCGATTTCGCAAATTCCGGCGTAGTTCAGCTTCTGCAGAAATCGATCGCAGAGGACATCCGCTTCCGGGTCGGAAACGGGTTCCACCAGGCTTGCGGAACCGAAATAAATCGGGTCGGTCCGAACCTGGCGAAACATGCAGCTTGCGAGCCTGCGGCTGTCCGCGGTGTAACAGGAGAGGTAGACGAGCTTGGCGGTGTCGGGCCCTTCAATCATCTCCTGAATCACCATTTCCGGGTTGATATCGGCAGCGAGGCGGTATTGCGCTTCGAGTTCCCGCGGGGTATCGATGACGATGAGCTTTTTTTCAAAAAGGGGATGGCTACGAGCAATAAACTTCCATTCGCGAAAGTGAAGCGGCTTCAAGATGACCGGAAAACGCGCTTGCGCGGCAAACGCCATGGTTTCGTCAACCGATCGCACGAAGCGCGTCGAGGGCACAGTCAGGCCCAGATTCCCCGCAATTTCATACTGTCGCTTTTTCGTCGCAAGCAACCCCTGTACCGCCATTGACGCCCTGTGGAAAAAGAAGCAGGGCGCGAGGGCGTCCGCGTGTTCCGCCATCGCTGTCACATAGAGATCGGAGGTCGCAATCAGCGCGGGCCGGCGGCCGATTTTTTGGGCCAGGCCGATCATAAACTTCACCCACTCCGAGGGCTCATCGTCCGCATTCGGGCAAACATGCGCTTTGCCGTATACAGTTGAAAAGACTGGCTGCTTCGGGTTGAAATCGATGCAATGTACTTCTATCCCATGACGCGCCAGGCTGCGCATCAAAACGACCGCTGTGTGAAAGCCCCCCGCAACCACTACGGGCGGCAGTTCGGATTGGGCGCGCGGCGCGACAGAGGGCATCTGAACTCTCAGAATAGAACATGCGGCAAAGCTGTTGGCCCTGACGTTAAACTGAATCGAACGGGATGCTGACTCTGGGAATTCACACCAAAGAGCAATATCTGAAGCTGGGTGCCCAGCGTCGGTTTTCAGGCGCTCGTGTCGCCTATAACCTGCTTCGGACCGGCGACGATCCGAGTCCCGAGGAAGTTCGCGTTTTCGAAGATATTTGCGTGACGCTCCGCACGTCGAACGGTACCTTTCGCACTACGTTTCGCAATCGATTCGACGACGTGAATCGCGTAGCGGAGGCATGTATCCGGAGTGCGTTTCCCAATGGTGGCCGGCTTCGTGTTCAGGATCGGGCGGTTTCGAGCGGCCTGACGTCATTCGAATGGGCGCAAGGTTTGTTCACTGTGTATCCGGAGGCGGATTTCGAAGCCTCCGACCGCCTGCTGGAATTGCAGGAACTGACATCGCCCGGCGGGGAAGCCTTCATCCGCGAACCCGGCGGCCCGCCGCTGCAGTACATCGGTCCGCCATTTGTGGTCTCGCTCGATGCTCCGGAATCGTGGCGGAATCCGTTTCTTCGCTGGGTCGCGTCAAGAGCGCGGCAGCGCTTTGCGAAGTTGCCACCCGACTGTCCCGTGCGTCCAATCTCCTGCATCCATCCCGAGGCCGTCCGGTTTTCGAAGACTCACCCGGGATTCTACTTCCGGGTCCGCTCGGTGTTCGACCGGACGCCGGGCGCCTGCGACGTGTTGCGCACAATGAATATCCTGAACCTCTCATACTTCAGCCGCGCTCAGTTGAGCGAAGCGGCTGCGGCGGTGTTCGACAGTTTGGCGCCGGGCGGAATCTGGATTGTCGGCCGCACAACGGAAGACGATTTCACCAATCACGCGACGATCTTCCGCCGCTCCGATAGCGGCTGGACGGTTCTGGAGCGCGTCGGGAGCGGGTCGGAAATCGAGGATCTCGCTCTCGGGGCACCGGTAGCGGCATGAAGGGTGGCGGAGCGAAGCGGCTCTCCGTTCTGTTGATTATCGACGGATATCCACCGGTCTGGGGCGGGTCTGAAATCGAAGCGCAGCGGGTGAGCGCGGCCATGATTCGGCGAGGGCATCACGTTCACGTTCTCTGCAATGGAGGCGGTCCCATGCCGGCGGTTCGCAAATGGACGGACCCCGAAGGTGTGCCCGTAACGATTCTCACGCGCAGGTCGAAAGGCCGATGGCGTGACATGAGCTTCGCGATTCAGGTGGCCTGGACAATCTGGCGGAGGCGTAAGGAATTCGACGTCATCTATTTCCTGATGGCCGGGCTGCATGTAGCCGCGGGCATCCTCGTGGCGCGTGCCCTCCGCAAGCCGATGGTTGTGAAAATCGCGGGGAGCGGCGTGATCCCGCTGATGCGCCGGTCGCGCGCCGGATGCTTTGAACTGGACAGGATACGGGAATGGAAGGTCCCGCTCATGCTGCTCAATCAGGGCATGATGGACGAAGCGATTGCGGACGGACTTTCCCAGGCTCAGTTGGTTTGGATGCCGAATCCGCTGGACATAGAACAATTCCGGCCGGCGAGGCCCGGAGAAGCCGAAGACTGGCGTCAGAAACATGGAATTCCAGTGGAGGCGTTCGTCGTCGTGTATGTAGGTCGCCTCTCGGTGGAGAAAGGGCTGCCAGGGCTGCTGAAAGGGTTCGCGCTGGCAATGAAGCAGGCGCCCGATATGCTTCTGCTTCTGGTGGGGGACGGCCCTATGAGGCCGGAAGTGGAAGCTCTTGCGCGCAGCCTCGATCCATCGCTCGAACGCATTCGGCTGACCGGGCGCGCGCCAATCGACGAGGTCCCTTTCTGGTTCCGCGCCGCCGATGTTTTCGCCCTCACGTCACCGAGCGAAGGGTTTCCGTGTTCACTGCTCGAAGCGATGGGCGCGGGGCTCCCGTCCGTTGTGAGCGCCATCCCCGCGAACCTTCAACTTGTGGACGACGGCGTTCACGGGCTAACGGCGGAGTGGAACGATGAGAACGCGATCGGACAGGCTTTTCTGAAGCTGCGGAACGATCCTGAAGGGCGGCGCCGTATGGGCGCGGAAGCAAGAAAGCGCGTGGTTGAGAATTATTCGACGGACAAGGTGCTGGATCGTTACGAGACCGTATTCTCGGCGAGCCGGACAAGCGGTGGAACAGAACTGTCCCGCGTTTCATGAAGCCTGTCATTGCTCATATCCTCCCTTTCCCGGGAATCGGAGGAACCGAAATCGCCACTTTGCGGCTGGCAAAAGCCGCAGATACAAATGGCTTCGCGAGCGTGATGTTCTGTCTGAACGAAACCGTCGAGCAGTTGTTCGGTGAGCAGGGGTTCCGGACGGTCAGGTACGGGGTGGAAGAGCCGAGTTACAGACATCCTTCGAAGTACTGGCGCAATTCCCGGGCACTGGCGCGCAAGATCGCAGCGGAAAATCCGGCTGTAATTCATGGTGCGGATGTGCTCGCGGCGTACAACATTTCGCTGGCGGCGTTGCTTGCGAGACGCCGCCTGGTCTGCCACGTTCGTAATCGCGCCGATACGGTGACGGCTCGCGAACGCGGCTTTATGCTTCCCGTCAGCCGTTACGTTTTTGTTTCGCAACACACGCGGCAGACGTTCGGGCTGAAGATTCCGGATTCACGCGCGACGGTGCTCTACGATGGCGTCGATCCAAAGCCGGAGCTGACTCCGGAGGCCAGGCAGGACATAGCGGCGGGTCTGCGCCGGGAGTTCGGCATTCCCGCGAACCGGAAGCTGGTAGGTACGGTGGCGCGTCTGGCTCCGCAGAAAGATTTCGCCACTCTCGCGCTTGCGGCGGCTGAGGTGGTGAAGCAGCACGACGCGTGTTTTATTGTGGTGGGCGATTACCAGGCGCCGATTCACCGCGAGGTCTACGACCAGACACGGAGCATGCTCGAATCCCTGGGAATTGCCGACAGGTTTGTCTTCACGGGATTCCGGAGCGACGTTCCGAGCCTGGTGGCGGCTTTCGATATTTTCGTTTTGAGCACGCATTACGAGGGCTTTCCGCTGGTGTTGCTGGAGGCGATGGCGGACGGGAGGCCAGTGGCGGCGACTGCGGTGGATGGTGTTCCCGAAGTCGTGATACAGGAAAAAACAGGGCTGCTGAATGGCCTGAAAGATCACGCCCGGTTGGCCGCTAATCTATCGCGATTATTGGGAGACGAAGCGTTTGCCGCCAGACTGGGACGCAGCGGCCGCGAGTTAGTGGGCTCGCAGTTCAGCCATGCAAGATATGAGGAGCAGGTGGGAGCGTTCTATCGGTCGCTGCTGAAGGGCTAGCGCTCGTGATGGCGGTAGCGGGGAACAAGGCGCGCGCGTAAGGCAACCACGGCGTAGGCAAGGCGCGGGAAGTACAGCACGAACCTGGCGGCGAGCCAGACCTTGCGGTTTGGATTCGCGCGCGCAGCTTCCGCCAGAAACTTAGCGGCGACGCGGCTATTCCGTTCGTTGAAGGCCTGCTTGCCGCGAATCAGAGCAATTGCGCCATTTGCTTCCTCGATCTTCCGCCGCACCAGGGGCGCCAACTGCGTTGGGAGCGCAGGGTCTGCAAGCAGTTTGGTAAAGGCGCGGATGCGGCCCTCCGCCATGCGGACTTCATTCGATGACAGGCTGCCCTTGTGGAGCCGGTATTGCGCGAGGACCGCGGAATTGCGCCTCAGTTTTCCGCGCGCAGCAATGCGGAGCCATAAATCATAGTCTTCCGAGTGGCGGCTCGCCTCGTCCCATCCTCCGGCTTCGAGCAACGATTCGCGGCGCATCATCGCGGTGTTGAGAACGGTGGCCGTTCCGCGGATCAGCGTTTCGAGCGACGGCGGCTCCGATTCTCCATTCAGTTCGCTCAACCGCCGGCCATCGAACTGGCTTCCGCCAAAGACCTCCATGTCGCCGTAGACGAGGGAGAGTCCGGGGTCGGAGTTGAGCAGCGCGGACTGCTTTTGTAAATAGCCTGGAAGGTACAGATCGTCACCGTCGAGCAGCGCGATCAGCGTTCCCCGGCTGAGCCGAAGTGCCGTGTTGCGGGCGGCCGACGGGCCGCCGTTTGGCTGAACGTGATAAACGATGCGGTCCCGAAACGGTGCGAGAGCGTCTTCGAGGGCAGGCGTGTCTGGCGAGCCATCGTTCACGACCACTATTTCCAGCGGACCGGCGAAATCCTGCGACAAAACAGAGTTAAGCGTCTGCGCTATGTAAGGCGCCACATTGTAGGCAGCGATCAAAACGCTCACCGCCGGAGATGGCGCTTCGGTGTCTTGCAATGCCTCTCCCGGTCCGGCGCTCAGACCGCGCGCGCGACGCGTCGAAGGACCCTTCTAAGCAGCGAAGGAGTCGGGGGCGGAGCAGGGAAAAGTTCATCGAGGCGATCGCCTCTGTCCCACTCGGCGCGCTTTTCGGCGCCGGGGCCCAGTTTTCGGATGAAGCAGATCTTCTTCAGATGGACGATCAGTTCAGCCACATCGGCTCGTTCACGCACGCCGGTGAGAAAACGTACCATCTCAGCGGGATCGTTGCCCTGGGAGTCCTGCTCGAGATCCATGCCCTTGTTCAGCGCTACCCGTCCCCAATCGCGCCAGTTCGCGATGTGCAGGTCTTCGATGATGTAAAGCCCGCCCGGTTTCAGACTGCCGAAGAGGCCGGCAAAGGAAGCGATCACGTGTTTGACGTAGTGGCTGCCATCATCGATGATGATGTCGAAACCCTCGGGCACCTGCCTGCAGATTTCCGCCAGAAAATCCTGGTCTGACTGACTGCCTGTCAGGATCTGCGTCCGCTCATTCGCGAAACGCTTGCAATCGGGGTCAATGTCGAGACCATAAAGCGAGGCGTGCGGGAAGTATTCAGCCCAGGTGGCCAGGGATTTGCCGTCTAAAACACCAATCTCCAGCAGGCGGATGGGCTGGTCCCGCAGCTTGCTGAGGTAGTGCTCATAGTAGATGGTGTATCCGTGCCCCTGAGACGGTCTGGAGTCGTATTTGTCGCCAGTGGAGACAAGTCTGCTCCTTGTCGATTTATCGGTTTGAAAATCACAGGCGATATCGTCGAGAGAAGCTCTGGTCATAGCGGGCGTTGTTCGATTATACGCGCTGCGCCATTGGTGGGCGCAACTCACGCCGTCCGGGCAGTAGAATGACAAATTGAGATCGCTTGCGAAGGCCCTGGCCAACGGCTTCTTTCTGTGCCTCGCCTTTCCGTGCGCTCTTATGTCCGGCTTCGGACGAGCCGGTACGGTCTTCTGTTTCTGGGCCCAGGCGCTGGCTCTGGCTCCCGGGCTGCCGGGCGATTATCTCCGCACCTGCTATTACAGACTCACCCTGACATCTTGCGCTGCTGACAGCCGGATCAGCTTCGGGACTTTCTTTTCCCACCCGGAGGCCGTGGTGGGAAACAAGGTTTTTATCGGCAGCAATTCTGTTATCGGCCGCAGCAGGATTGGAGACCGAACGCATATCGCTACGGGCGTCCAGATTCTGAGCGGGCGCAGACAGCACGCGCGCGACGGACAGGGGAACCTGCAGAGCCCGGAAGACAGCACGTTCCGTACAGTCTCAGTGGGCGCGGATTGCTGGATCGGGGCAGGCGCAATTGTTGCGGCTGACGTAGGCGCGGGCAGCACGATCGGAGCCGGAGCGGTTGTAGTGAAGGACATCCCTGAGGCCGTTGTGGCCGTCGGAAACCCAGCGCGAGTGATCAAAGCGGCGCAGTCCCACGCCTGAACGCAGAGAATAAACAATTAGGCTATGCTGGTGGCAACGTGACAGTGCCGCAACCGCTTCCTCCTGACACAGCCTCGCTCTACCTGGATCTGATGAAGAAGGTTTTGACGCGGGAGTTGGTTGCAAGAGGGCTTGAGCGCCACACCATCCGGCCTCTGAGTTTCAAATCGCGAACGCTCCACAGGGTCAACAACTTTTTGGCCGGCCTGCATCTTGAAATGGTTCGGCTGGTGAGGTCAACACAAGACGATTATCTGGAATCGGGCCATGCCGCGACGAATCGCGTTGAGGACGCCGAGACCATGTTGGGAACCCGCCAACTGGACAGCATGCAACGCTGCATTCTCGATGTCCTCAGTCGAAATGTTCCCGGCGACCTTCTTGAAGCGGGCGTCTGGCGCGGCGGCATGACGATTTTCATGAGGGCGGCGCTGGCGGCTTACGGCCGCACTGACCGAAAAGTCTGGGTGGTGGATTCGTTCGCGGGGCTTCCCGACATCGATCGCGGGCAGGAAAAGTTCGAGTGGAACAAAGGTGACATGGCCGTTTCGCTGGACGATGTCAAAAACAACTTCACACGTTATGGACTGCTGGACGGACAGGTCCGGTTTTTGAAAGGCGTTTTTCAGTGAGACCCTTCCGTCTTCCGGAATCGGTCCGCTGGCGATCCTTCGGGTGGACGCCGATTTGTACACGTTGACGCTCGATGTGCTTCGGAACCTCTATCCCCGGTTGTCGGTGGGCGGCTACGCCATTTTCGACGATTATAAAAATCTGCCCGATTGCCAGCGGGCTGTGGACGAATTCCGGCGCGACAACGGAATTGTCGAAGAGATTCAGGCGATAGACCGGCGCGCTGTTTACTGGCAAAAGGCGAGCACCCGGATGGCTGCCGCGTAGTCGTTCATGCCTTCTTCAGTTCGAAACGAAGCCTGGGGCCATTTCGCGACGACAGTTGTTATCGCGACCGAATTCGGCTTCTGTCTGGATCCTGAAAGCGGTAAGTAGTTGGGGATCGGCAGCCGCCCTGAAGACATCAGGAAGTTGCGGAGGCTGCGCTTCGGCGACTCAGGACGGTTATCCCGGGCACACACGTAGTGCAGCCTGTCACGGCAACTCCGGAGCGGGTCACGCCTTGCGGAAAGACTGAAACAGCGCCGAAACAGCGCCCTGGGGATCAGCCATTACGGTAAACCGGCCCGTGCCCTCGAGTGTGACCGGGCCGAAGTAGATCTGCGCGCCCAAATCTTTGGCCTTTGCTGTGGTCGCATCGCAATCGCTGGTCTTCAGGTAAATCATCCAGTGGGGCGGAGCGTTCGAATCGCGCTGGGAATCTGACGGGATGCCGCCAATCGGCTTGCCGCCGTTTTCGATATGGGTATAGCCGCTGGCTGGATCCGATACGAAGGTCCAGCCGAAGAGCTCACTATAAAACTTCTGGGCAGCGGGCGCTCCGGGCGTGTTCAGATCGGCCCAGCAGAAGGCTCCGTCCATCCAGTCCGGCACCTCAATGCCTTTGTGATCTTTGGCTTGCCAAATGGAGAAAACGGCGCCATTGGGGTCCTGAATAACGGACATGCGTCCGTATGTGGCGACATCGAAGGGAGGTACCAGTAACCTGGCTCCCAGTTCCGCTGCCCTGCGGGCGGTCTCATCCGCGTTTTCGACGGCAATGTAAAGGTTCCAGTGGGGAGGAATATTCATCGCACGCTCATCCGCGCGCTGTGTGTAGGCCGCGCCGGCGTTTTGTCCGTTTAGCTGGAACATAGTGTAGAATTCGCCCTCTCCGATGGGGCCATCCTGAGCGGACCAGCCGAAGACGGCGGTGTAAAAAGCTTTGGCGGCGGGCTGGTCGGTTGTTGCGAGTTCGATCCAGCAAAATGTTCCTGGCGGGTGGCTGTCGATTGCGGGCATTCTGAGAGTATAAAGCAAACTGGCCGAAGGAAACCGATGGAACCACCGCTGCGATTGTATGGTTAATTCCTGGACATGTGAATAAAGGACTTAGGCGTGGCAGACCGCGTGCATTTAGCGTATCCCGGATGGTGATAGATATGAAACGTATTGCGATTGCACTTCTGGCCGGTGCTTTGACAGGTCCGGCCGGCTTCGCCGCCAAAGATAAAGACAATAAAGTACCGCAGCATATGGACCCTTACGTAAACGGGTCGCAGGATGAAGGCCGCCTTGTCAATGAGGTGCGTCACCAACTCGTGATGTTGCCCTATTACGGTATCTTCGACGATCTTGGTTTCACTGTGAATGGCAGCACAGTCATTCTGCAGGGCCAGGTAACCAGGCCCACTCTGAAGTCCGATGCCGGAAACGTGGTGAAGCGCGTTGAAGGCGTAACCAACGTAGTCAATAACATTGAAGTATTGCCGCTCTCGCCGGACGATGACCGTATCCGTGCGGCAACGTATCGGGCGATCTACGGTGACCCGGCGCTCTCTGACCGCTACGGCTACCGCGCACTGCCCTCGATTCACATCATTGTGAAAAACGGGCATGTGCGGCTGGAAGGCGTAGTGGCCAATTCGGGCGACAAAAACATTGCCGGGATTCGGGCGAACGGTGTCTTTGGAGCGTTCTCGGTCGAAAACGATCTTCGCGTCGAAGGCACGTAAATTCCTTTTACTAAAACGGTGTCTCTCCGGGCCTTCCCCATTTTTGGGGAGGGCCTTTTCTTCGTGCAGTCTGTTAATTTAGTGCAGACACATGGTCAAAAATTTTACTGATCTTACCGGGCGCACAGCGGTGGTGGTCGGGGGCACGTCCGGGATTGGCAAGAGCATGGCGCTCGGTCTGGCGCAGGCTGGCGCTGACGTGATTGCAACCGGGCGAAGGGATGCGCTGGTAGCGGAGATTACCGCCGCGATCGAGGCAGAAGGGCGCCACAGTTTGTCCCATGCCTGCGACGTTTCAGATCGCAAGTCGGTCGATGCGTTTCGGGACGCGGTCATGTCGAAGTTCGGCAAAGTGGATATTCTGCTCAACGTGGCAGGCAGAATTAAACGGACGCCGACCAAAGATGTCCCGGAAGACGAGTGGACGGGAATTGTCGACACAAATCTGACCGGTACCCTGCGGGCCTGCCAGGCTTTTTACGAGCCGCTGCGCGCGAGCGGGCGCGGCCGCATTATTAACATCGCGTCCCTGACTTCCTACGTCGCGTTCTTTGAAGTGGCGGCCTATGCGGCTTCAAAATCCGCAGTGTTTTCGCTTACGCGAAGTCTGGCAGTGGAATGGTCAAGACACGGGATCAACGTGAACGCGATCGCGCCGGGAGTGTTTCGGACTGAGCTGAATGCGGCACTGCTCGACGGTACCCCGCGAGGGAAGGAACTGCTGATGCGCACACCGATGGGGCGGTTTGGACAGACCGAAGAACTGGTCGGAGCAGCGATTCTGTTCGCTTCGGACGCGGCGAGCTACATCACAGGACAATGCCTCGCCGTGGATGGCGGATTCCTCGCTTCGGGCGTGAACCAATAAATGCGCGCCTTCGTTATCGATAAGCCTGGCGAAACCCGTGTCACCGATCTGCCGATGCCTTCGCCCGCCGCGGGCGAGGTGCTGCTGAAAACACATCGCGTTGGAATGTGCGGTACCGACCTCAGTACCTTTCGGGGAAAGAATCCGCTCGTGAGCTACCCGCGCATTCCGGGCCATGAGATCGCCGCTGAAATCGTGGATTGCGGCGCCGATGTGCCGAACCGTTTTGCCGCGGGGATGAACGTCACGCTTTCGCCATATACCAGTTGCGGCGCGTGCGCCTCCTGCCGGCGAGGACGCGTGAACGCGTGCCAGTTCAACCAGACGCTGGGGGTGCAGCGGGATGGCGCGATGAAAGAATACTTCGTCGCGCCGTGGACCAAACTCTATATTGCAGAAGGTCTGACACGGAGCGAACTCAGCGTGGTGGAGCCGCTCTCGGTCGGCTTCCATGCGGCCGGCGCGAGGACGCGTGGTGCGCGAGGACACGGTTGCTGTGATTGGCTGCGGCGTGGTGGGGCTGGGCGCCATCTCGGCATCGGCGTTTCGCGGTGCGCGCGTCATTGCGATCGATGTGGATGACCGTAAGCTGGCAGTCGCGGCGCAGGCAGGAGCGGGCGTCACCGTGAACAGCGCGCAGACCAATGTACACGAAGAATTGTTGCGGCTGACCGACGGGTCGGGGCCGGACGTGATTATCGAAGCCGTGGGCACGCCCGCCACATTCCGCATGGCCGTCGAGGCGGTTGCATTCACCGGGCGTGTGGTTTACATCGGCTACGCGAAAGAGCCTGTGGCCTATGAAACGCGGCTGTTCGTAATGAAAGAGCTGGATATTCTTGGGTCACGCAATGCGCTGGATGAGTTTGCGACTGTGATCGAGGCGCTGCGCGGCGGGCGCTTTCCGGTGGACAGCATTATCTCCCGCGTGGTGTCACTGGACGAAGCTGGCGCTTCGCTGAAGCAATGGAGCGATGACCCCGGCGCGTTCGTGAAACTGCAGGTTGCCCTTTAAGGTCGCGAAAAAAATATGATGAAAATCGAGAAGTTTACGTTCGGTGTTGGAGACAGATTCGCTCACCAGGCGAGGGCGCAACTGAAAGCGTTTGAGATGGCCGCTGAAAAGGGGATCGATATCGTTCCGGTGTGGAATAAATCGAACCGCGAGCACTTGATTGTCGGCTCCGAACCTTCCAGCGTTTATGCGGCCGCGGCGGCTGCCGTGAAAGAATCCGGCTGGAAGAAGCCGTGGCACGTGGATGCGGATCACATCAACCTCGATACGGTGGATCGTTTCATTGAGCCGAGCGATTTCTATACGCTTGACGTGGCGCATTTTATCGGGCGCGCGGCTCCTTCGGAAGACGTGGAAGCGTTCGTGTCGAGGCACCCTGAACTGATTGGCGAGATTACGATTCCGGGCGTTGCAACCGCTATGACTACGTCTCGCGAATCGGTTGCCGGCGTTGCCTCGAAATACCTGTTCGCCGTAAAGGAAGCGGGGAAAATCTATAAGCACATCGAGGCAAAGAAGGGCGCCGACAACTTCATCACGGAAGTTTCGATGGATGAGACGGACGCCCCGCAAACTCCGCCCGAACTGCTGATCATTCTGGTGCTGATTGCGGATGAGAAGATTCCGATCCAGACGATCGCTCCGAAGTTTACGGGCCGGTTTAATAAAGGCGTCGATTACGTTGGGGATGCGGCTCAGTTTGCGACGGAGTTCTCAGACGATCTGGCGGTGATCGCGTTTGCGATTGAGAAATATGGTCTGCCGGAGACGCTGAAGCTGAGCGTACATTCGGGCAGCGACAAGTTTTCTATTTACGCCGCCATCCGTAAGGCGTTGAGGAAGACCGGTGCGGGCCTGCATCTGAAGACAGCGGGAACAACGTGGCTCGAAGAGTTAATCGGGCTGGCGGAAGCGGGACCTGAGGGGCTTGCCCTCGCGAAGGAAGTTTACGTCCAGGCCTACGAGCACAAGGAAGAGCTTTGCGAGCCATACGCATCGGTCATCGATATCGACTACGCCAAACTGCCGCTGCCCGCTGAGGTAAACGGCTGGACGGCGAAGCAGTACACCGACGCTCTGCGGCACGACCAAAAGAATCCAAACTTCAACGCCAATGTGCGGCAATTGCTGCACGTCGGGTACAAGGTAGCGGCAAAGATGGGCGAGCGGTATCTGGACATGCTGCGCCGGAGTGAGGCGTCCATCTCGCGCAATGTGGCCGAGAACCTGTTCGACCGGCACATCAAACCGCTGTTTCTCGAACAGTAAGACCGCCTAAAATAGGGATTTGAACAACGTTGCCGTCCTAGCCGAGAAGCCATCGGTCGCGCGGGATATTGCCCGCGTGCTCGGGGCCTCAACCAAAGGCGATGGCTACATGCATGGAAACGGCTACGTTGTCACGTGGGCGATCGGGCATCTGGCTTCGCTCGCGCAGCCGCATGAGATCCAGGCGGAATGGAAGGCGTGGCGGCGCGATCTGCTGCCGATGCTGCCGTCGTCGTGGCCGCTCGTCATTTACGAGAAAACCAAGGATCAGTTCGAGGTGGTTCGGAAGATCCTATCGTCAACCCGGATTTCGGAAGTGATCTGCGCGACCGATTCGGGACGCGAAGGCGAACTGATTTTCCGTTACATCTATGAGGCGGCGCAATGTTCGAAACCGATCCGGCGGCTCTGGATTTCGTCGCTGACCCCGGAAGCCATTCGGAAAGGCTTTGACACCGTAAAGCCGGGCAGGGAGTACGAGCCACTGGCCAATGCGGCGAAAGGGCGCAGCCGGGCTGACTGGCTGGTGGGCATGAACCTGTCGCGGGCGTACACGTTGGCATATGGCGGCGACCTGTCGGTGGGCCGTGTACAGACTCCGACGCTCGCGATGCTGGTGGAGCGGGAACTCGCGGTGCGGCGCTTTGTGCCGGAAGATTACCTTGAGGTGCAGGCGACATTTCGTCCCTCGGCGAAGGCTGAGGCGCAGTCGTATCGGGGTACGTGGTTCCGGTCGATTGAGGAAATTCAGAAATCTGCCCGGCTCCCGATTGACGGTGTTGAGGCGGGGCAAATTGTCGCGCGGGCTAAGACGGGGCAGGCGTCTATCGAATCGATCAAGGCGGAAACGCAGCGCATGCCGCCGCCCGCGCTTTACGACCTGACGGAACTGCAACGGCACGCGAACCGGATCTTCGGGTTCAGTGCCCAGAAGACACTCGATCTCGCGCAAGCGCTGTATGAACGCCACAAACTGATCAGTTATCCGCGTACCGACAGCCGCTACCTTTCGCAGGATGTAGCGGGTACGCTGCCGCGGATCGTGAAAACAATCTCGGGGGGCTATAGCGCGCACATTGCACCGGGAACGGGAGAGCGTCCGCTGGGGAAGAGGTTTGTGGATGACGCTAAGATCCGCGACCACCATGCCATCATCCCGACCGTAACTTCGCCCGATAAGGCCGATATTTCGACCGACGAGCGAAAGATCTATGACCTGATCTGCCGTCGTTTGTTGAGTGCCTGGCACGATGACCATATCTGGTCAGTGACGACGGTCATCACGGCGATCGCGAACGGCACGGTCATCGATCGGTACCATGCGTCGGGAACGATCGTTCAACAGGTGGGCTGGAAGATTCTCGATTTCCAGACGGACAAGAAAAAGGCGAAGAAAGGCGACGACAACGCCGAGGCCGAGCAGAAGCTGCCGCCGGAGCTTGCGCGCGGGCAGGCGCAGGATGTGCTGGATGCTGAGCTCGGTCCGCAAGAAGACGCGCGCGCCGAGACGTTTCACAGAGGCGACGCTGCTGACCGCAATGGAGACGGCGGGCAAGACGCTCGACGAGAAAGAGCTGTCGGACGCGATGAAGGAGAACGGGCTGGGCACTCCTGCGACCCGGGCATCCATCATAGAAACGCTGCTGAAGCGCGAGTACATCGTTCGCGACGGTAAGAACCTGGAGGCGACCGACAAGGGCATTCAGCTGGTTGAGGTCGTCCATCCGGAAGTGAAGAGCCCGGCGATGACGGGTCAGTGGGAAGCGTACCTGAAGCGGATTGAGCGGGGTGAGGCGCAGCTCGACCCTTTCCTGCGGGGAATTGAAGAATACGTAAGGGATGTGATCGCGAAGGTTGGGCAGATTCCGGCGGCGCCGCGGCAACGCGGGGCGGTTTTACAAAACGAACCCAATGTGCAGGTAAGGCGCGACGAAGCCCTGGCTTCAGAAGGCGATGCATCACAAAGCGATGCACTACAAGAACGCAGGCCCTGGAAAATGAACCCGCGTCCGAAATTCTGCACCGGCTGTTTGGCTTTACGGCTTTCCGGGCGAATCAGGAAGAGGTGTGTCAGGCGGTGATCGAGGGCCGCGATGTGTTGCTGGTGATGCCGACAGGAGCGGGGAAGTCACTTTGCTATCAGCTTCCGGGTGTTGCACGCGGCGGCACGACGCTGGTCATCAGCCCGTTGATTGCGCTGATGGAAGATCAGTTCGCAAAGTTGAGGCAGTTGGGGTTCGCGGTTGAGTGTATTCATTCCGGACGGGACAGGGCGGCTTCGCGGCAGGTCTGTATCGATTACCTGAGCGGCAAACTGCAGTTCCTGTTTATCGCCCCCGAACGCCTGCGGGTGGCCGGTTTCCCGGAGATGCTGGCGCGCCGGAAGCCGTCGCTGATCGCCATCGATGAAGCGCATTGCATCTCGCAATGGGGGCACGATTTCCGTCCGGACTACCGGCTGCTGGGCCGCTATCTGCCTACGCTGCGCCCCGCGCCTGTGGTGGCGCTCACGGCGACGGCTACAGGCATGGTGCAGAAGGATATCCGGGACCAGCTCGGCCTTGACCAATGCGCCAGTTTCATTCATGGCTTTCGGCGCGAGAATATCGCGATTGAGGTGGTGGAGATCGGTCCGTCACAACGGCCCGGACTTGCGCGTGAAATTCTGCTCGATCCGGACTGCCGTCCGGCTATTGTTTACACGCCAAGCCGCAAGCAGGCGGAAAGCGTGGCGGAACTTCTTGGCGCCGATTTCCCCACCGCCGTTTATCATGCGGGCCTCGATGCCGAGCGGCGGCGGCGCGTTCAGCAGGATTTCATGTCGGGGAAGACCGAGGTCATTGTTGCGACGATTGCGTTCGGAATGGGGATCGACAAGTCGAACATCCGGTCTGTGATCCATACGGCATTGCCGGGAAGCATTGAGGCTTATTACCAGGAAATCGGGCGCGCGGGCCGCGACGGGCTGCCCAGCCGGGCGATCCTGATGCAGTCTTATGCCGACCGTTATACCCACGACTTCTTCTTCGAGCGGGATTACCCGGAGGTGCTGCTGCTCGATCAGATCTTCCGGACATTACGTGCGGGACCCGATCGAGCGCGGCGCGCTGCAAAAGATGAGCCGCATCCCCGGCGACGTGTTCGAGAAGGCGCTGGAGAAGCTCTGGACGCACGGCGGCGCGATGGTCGATTCATCGGACAACGTGAGCCTCGGCCGCGCGGACTGGCGCGATTCGTATATCGCGCAGGGCGACCAGAAGCGGGCGCAGATTGAGCAGATGATCCGGTATTCGCAGAGCAGCCAGTGCCGCATGTCGAGTCTGATCCGGCATTTTGGCGATGTGGCTGACGGGCAAAAATCGTGCGGGATTTGCGATTTTTGCGCGCCGGACAGCTGCATCGCGCAGAGATTCCGCGCGGCCACGGATCAGGAAGAAGCAATGGCGCGGAAGATTCTGGATGCGCTCGACGGGATGACGGGGGGCAGGTCGGTTGGGAAGATGCATTCCGACCTTTGCCCGCGCGGCGAGTTGACGCGCGACGCGTTTGAAGAAGTGATGGGCGCGCTGGCCCGGTCGGCTCTGGTGAAGCTGACCGAGGCCGTTTTTGAGAAGGACGGCAAGCAGATTCCGTTTCGGAAGGCGACGCGCACCCGCGATTCGGATTTCGTGGAAGAGGACGCTTCGCTGGGGCTGCAGATCAAGGAAGTTGCTCCCGTTGCGAAGCTCCGAGCGCAAGAAGCGCGCGGCAACCGGAGCGGGCAGGAAGCGGGAGCGGACGCCGCTCGCTCCTCCGGCTCCGAGTGGACGCGCGGAGGAGATGCTGCGCGCCTGGCGGCTAAGTCTGGCGAAACGGCAGGCGGTCCCTGCGTTCCGGATTATGAGCGACAAGGTGCTGACCACCATTGCCGAGAAGAAGCCGAGAACCGCGGCGCAGTTGCTCGCGATCCCGGGTATAGGGATACAGTCGGTCGAGAAGTACGGCGCGCAGATTTACCGGATACTGAACGAAAGCCAGGCCGGCTGAGTTGCTGACCGCCCGCTCTAAAAATAAAGCTTCAGACCGAACTGGATGTAGCGCGGTCCATTGCTCGGCGGATTGTATAACTGGCCGAAGCCGGTGTTATAGGCATTGCGCAACTGGTAGAGCTTATAACCGTCCGTCGTCGTGATGTTGAAAGAGTTCGCGGTTGTTCCGTAGAAATTCGCGGGCAGCGGGACGCTGTAGAAGTTCGCGGGCAGCACGCCGGCGCTGTTTCTGTAGCTGTTCACATTGGCGACAATCTGGTTGTACAGCGCGGTGCCGGCAGCGGTGCTGTAGGCGGGCTGATTGTTAGCCGTTGCCCATGTGTTGTATGAGGCCGTTGAAAGCGTGGTGGTGCTGGGTGCGCCCATCAGGTCGGTCCCTCCGTTGTTGTTGGGGAAGGTGCGGAAGACCGGGTGGTTCAAGGCGTTCAGGAAGTCGGCACGGAACTGAAGCCGGCGCTTTCCTTCCCCGATGCGAAAGTCCTTCTGGACCGATAAATCGAACAATTGCGCCCAGGGACCACGGGCGCCATCGAGAGTTCTGGGCGCATTGCCTAACTGGCCGAGCGGGGGCCGTTCGAACGCGGAAGGGTTCAGGTACGGCTGGCAGGTGTTGCCGATTGGGCAGTTCATGCTGAACAACGGATTGACGAGCGGCACGCCCGGAACAATGTTGGGGCGGATCGTGTGCGTCTCGGAAGGATCGCCCAGGAGGTTGCTGTCCGACATCGTTACGGTGGCGGGAAAGCCCCCGTTGACGTGAATGATACCGGTTGTGGTCCAGCCGCCGGCCACCCACTCGACAGGCCTCCACGCGTGAGCGAGGAACTTGCGGCCGGATCCAAACGGAAGATCGTAGATCACTGAGCTGTTGAAGACGTGCCGCTGATCGTAACTCGATACGGAGCGGTCATTGCTGCGTGAGGCGCCGAGCGCCACCTGACCATCCACCTGTCCGCCAACGTTGGTGAGAACGTTCTTATCGCCACCGCTGCTCGAAGCGTCGTCAATCGATTTTCCCCAGGTGTAATTGGATGTGAACATCAGGCCGTAGTGACCCCGGTGAACGATGCTGATGTACCCTGCTTCCCTGTGACTGTTGGCGGAAGAATCGTAAACAAGATACAGGCTGGGGAAGCCCGCATAGAGGCTGCCAAGGCTGCCGGGCTGAACATTGATAACTTTGCCGTTCGTGCCCACGCGGCCGAGCGGGTCAGGGATTGAAGCCGTAGTGGTGTTTACGTTCTGCGCCACTTGCGCGGTCACAAGACTGAAACTGCGCGGATTCAGGTTCTCGCGTGGCTCAAACAGATGAGTTCCCTTCGAGCCCACATAAGAGAGCTCAATCGAAGTGGATGGATTGGCCTGCCACGAGATGGTGAAATTCCAGTTCTGAGCGTACGGCGTGTGATAGTTGTTCGACACGGCATAGCCTCCTCCGGGTGATGCGAGGCTGCTGTTTGTGGAGTTGAAGTAGAGCAGACCGTCGGCCGGTGCGCCGACTGCCTGAGCCGGCGTTAGAAGATTCACAACCGGGGGATTCGCCCCGAGCCGAAGGATGTAGTTCGGGTTTGTCTGTCCGGTAGTGGGGCTCCAGGCTCCGCTCGTCGCTCCGAAATCGGGCGAAGGCAGGCGATTGGCGCCGCTGACAGGTGCGTGTGACATGCCATATCCGCCGCGAATCACGACGCGGTGGTCCGCCAGCAGAGCGGGGGTCCACGCGAATCCGAAGCGCGGCTCGAAGTCTTTGTAATCGGGCGGCGTCAGATACCTCGAATTGCCTCCCCGGCCCGCGTAAGCAAAAGGCGGAACAAGCACGGAACTCAGCGTGGTGCCATCCTGCAGCGCCATTGGAGTCGTGAGCGCGAAGGATTTGGCAAGGTCCGGACGAAAAACGCCCTGATTGTCGTACTTTTCCGTTCGCGGCATTTCGAGGTTGTACCGAATGCCCAGATTCACCGTAAGGTTCGGTTTTATCTTCCAGTCATCCTGTACGAAGCCGTCGCCGCTCCACCAGCGGTAGTAATACGGGATGGTCGCCGTGCGGAAGGTGATCCCGTTCGGCACGCCCAGTTCAAACGAGGCGAAGCTGTTGCCGCCCGTGTTCGCCGTAGTGCCCCCGTTCTGGTTCGTCTGGTTGGCGGAAAAGGCATAGACACCGCCGATGGCCCCGTAGAGCGGCAATATGTTCTGGAGAGCCTTTGAAACGTCACCGCCAATCTTGATGCTCATCTTGCCCTTCGTGATGTAAACGATGTTGGTGAGCCCATAGCGGTCTTCATGGTCCTGGTTTTCGGTCGAACCCTGGCCGCCGGTGGTGGGCAAAGCCGGCAGCCCACCGGGCAGGATATTCGGCAGTCCGAGTTCCTTGTTCAGGTTGACGCCGGTGAACGGGTCATATTCGGGCGCGGTCGTATTGCTGAAGTTGCCGCGCGTGTAATTGAAGCGGAAGTCGTTGACAATCGTTGGCGAAACGATGCGCGAATAGTCCAGCAGCGCCTGTTTTGCGTAGCTGTAATCGGCGTTGTCTGACGTCGGGGTGATCGGCGTGTATTGGGTCTTGATGATCGGGGTCGATGTGTACCGGAAGCTCACGTGATCCGCGGCGGTGAACAGTTCATCGATCTTCATGGTGAAGCGCTTCTCGTCAGATCGCAGAAGCCGGGGATTATAGAGGTTCGATACGGTGCCCGCGCCGTTCAGATAGAAATCCCCCGCAGGCGCATAGTACTTGAGCGATTTCAGGTAAACCGGGTCCAGCAGCGACTGCGGGATGATGTTGCCGGGGAACGGCGCATAGGTTTTCCCCGCGGCAGGTGCGGGTAGCGAGACGAACTGATTCCCGGCGACCACTGAATACTGGTTGTAAATGGTTGCATCGCCAGTACTGGCTTGTCCAAACTGACTCGCTACGCTGGCGGGAAGAGTGCCGCTCGAAGTGAGAACGGTATTGCTCCAATCGCCCTGCCGTTGGGCATCGGTGGGGACGAGCGCGTCCTGCGCCAGAAAATCGCGCCGGTAATTTGGTTCATATGCGGCGAACCAGAACGTCTTGTTCCTGCCATCGTAAATCTTGGGGATGTAAACCGGGCCGCCGGCGGCGAGCGAGAACTGGTTGTACTTGAGTGTGGAAGGGGAGCGGTGAGTAGTCGCAAGGGTGAACGGCGCGGCGGCAACGTCGGGATTGCGGTTGTACCAGAGAACAGTGCCGTTGAGCTGGTTGGTGCCGGAACGGGTGGTCGCATTGATAATTCCACCACCGGAAGTGCCGTACTCAGCCGAGTATGCAGTGGTCTGCACGGTGAATTCCTGGACGGTTTCCGGAGAGAAACTCACCATCGTGCGGGAGAGGCTCACTCCCGTGTTGTTCGCGCCGTCGGCGAGGAACTGGGTGCTCAGCGGGCGTCCTCCATTCACGCTGAGGTTGCAGCCGGGGCAAGTGGTGATGCTCGCGAGAACCGGGTTTTCGCTGCCCGCATCGCCCGAAACGTTCGGCAGCGTCATCGCCAGATCGAGGACGCTCCGGTTCACAAGCGGAAGATCCTGAATTTCGCGCTGCGTAACAGTGCTGCTCGTGGTTCCCGACTCCGTGTTCACCATCGCCGAACTGGCCTGCACCTCAATACTCGAAGAAACATTCCCGGCCTGCAGCTTAATGTTCACGGTTTCGATCGATGCCGTATCGACTTTTACGCCTTCGACTACCTCTTTCCTGAAGCCGGGCGCCTCGGCCGTGACGCTGTAGGTTACAGGGTCGAGATTCGATACGGTGAAGGCGCCGGACTGGGATGTCTTAACCCTGCTCTCCTGGTTGGTACCGCTGTTTTTAATAGTTACGATGGCACCCGGCACGACGGAGCCGGACGCATCTTCAACCGTCCCGGTAATGCCGCCCCTGTTGGTCTGACCGAACACTTCGGCAGTGGAAAGGAGGAGGATGACTGCAACGTGGCAAAGCTTCATTTAGGTACTCCGCAAAACTGAATGATGTGCAGTATCGTATAACCTTCGCTCGACGGACGCAAAGGTTCACTTCCGGGCGAGGCCGGTTTCGTATTGCGAAATGACCTCGCTGGACTAAACAGCTCGAAGGCACCCTGCGGAACCGGATGTTACGTTTTCGCATCGAAGATATACTAGGTAAGTCCGAGGTAAATATTTGTCCATCCGTAGTTTTGTTCGACTTTTCCTGCACGTTCAGATGCTGCCGATCCTCGAAAGCGGGGAAGAGACCCTCGTCGGCGGTCAGGCGGTAATGGAAGGCGTCATGATGCGCGCGCCGCACAGCTATTGCGTCGCCGTGCGGAAGCCGACAGGCGAAGTTGTGACCGAGGACATGCCGGTCCCGCGCATGTCTGAGAAATACAGCTTCTTCCGCTGGCCGGTACTGCGCGGACTGGGCGTGCTGGGGCAGGCGATGTCGCTGGGCATGAAAGCGCTCCGGTTCTCGGCAAATGCCGCTCTCGATGACGGGAGCGCCGCGAAACCCGAAGTTTCGTCATGGATGATGACAGGGCAGGTGATTTTCTCAATTCTGTTTTTCATCGTGCTGTACAAGCTGGTGCCTTTGAAGCTGGCCGAGTATCTTTCGAACTGGGCGCCGGCGCTGAAAGGGCAAATTCTCTTCAACCTGGTGGACGGATTGATTCGCCTCGCGATTTTCGTGGGTTTTCTGTTCCTCATCTCGCGGACGAAAGACATTAGACGCGTGTTCGAGTATCACGGAGCTGAGCACAAAGTTGTGTTCAATTTCGAATCGGGCAAGCCGGTGAACGTGGAGAATGCGCAGAGTTTTGTCACCTTCCATCCCCGCTGCGGAACGAGCTTTATGTTCGTCATCATGCTGCTGTCAATGGTCGTCTACATGTTTTTTCCGGTGCATACGTTCGCGGCTAAGCTGGCATTGCGCGTGATTATGTTGCCCGTGATCACGGGGCTGAGTTATGAAATGATCCGGTTCGCCGCAAAGCGGCAGGGGTCTTTTATGTCGCTGCTGACAGCGCCGGGTTTGTGGACTCAGCGGATCACCACTAAACAGCCGACCGACGAACAGGCCGAGGTTGCCATTCGGGCGCTGGACGGGGCAATGTCGCTCGAAAGCCGACAGGGCGGCGCAGCTGGTGATCGCCTGAGCCAAATGCAATATTCGAAAAAGCTGGAACAGATCGAAGCGCGCTTTAACGAACTGAACGCCCAGATGGCCGATCACGCGGTCATCAGCGACGGCGACCTGTACAGAAAAGTCTCCAAAGCACACAGCGATCTTTCTCCGATCATTGCGAAATATCGGGATTACAAGCAGGGCGCGGGTCAGCTCGAACAGGCAAAGGCAATGCTCGCCGAGTCCGATCCGGATATGCGGGAGCTTGCCACGCTTGAGATCGAACGGCTGGAGCCAGAGCTGGCACAAATCGAACAAGACCTGAAAATCCTGCTGCTGCCCAAAGATCCTCTCGATGAAAAGGATTGCGTGCTGGAAATCCGCGCGGGTACCGGCGGGGATGAGGCGAGCCTGTTCGCGGCGGAAGTCTTCCGCATGTATGTGCGCTACGCGGAAACGCATCGCTGGAAAGTGGAAGTCACTTCGTCGAGCGAGTCAGCGGTCGGCGGACTGAAAGAAGTTCTCGCGCTGGTCAGCGGTGACCATGTTTACAGCCGTTTGAAGTACGAAAGCGGCGTGCATCGTGTCCAGCGGGTTCCGGCGACCGAACAACAGGGCCGTGTACACACGTCAGCCGTGACCGTGGCAGTATTGCCCGAGGCCGATGAAGTGGAAATCAAGGTGGAAGAGAAAGACATCCGGATCGACACGTTTTGTTCGTCCGGGCCGGGCGGACAGTCGGTGAACACCACCTATTCCGCCGTACGCATCACGCACCTGCCGACAGGCGTGATCGTGTCGTGCCAGGACGAAAAGTCGCAGATCAAAAACCGTGCGAAAGCAATGCGGGTGTTGCGGTCGCGGCTGTATGAAATCGAGCTCGAGAAGCAGCAGGCCGCAATCGGCGCCGAGCGTAAGAGCATGGTGGGCACGGGCGACCGCAGCGAAAAAATCCGCACTTATAACTTTCCCCAGAACCGCCTGACAGATCACCGCATCGGCCTGACGCTGCATCAATTGGATCTGATTATGGATGGGAAGCTGGATGCAATTTTCGACGCTCTGACGCAGCACTATCAGGCGGAGAAGATGCAAAGAGAAGGCGCTGAAGGCGCCGCCGCCTAAGAGGTTGACGCTTCGCACCGCGCTTTCGCAGGGCGCGGAACTGCTGGCTAAGGCCGGGGTTCCTGAGCCAGAACTCACGGCCGGGATTCTGCTCGGCCACGCCGTCCACTGCGAGCGAGTCTATTTCTATGCGCACCCGGAACAGGAATTGCGCGAAGTAGAGTGGCTTCACTTCGGACGCTACCTGCACGAGCGCATGAAGGGCAAGCCGACTCAGTACATCACACGCAGGCAGGAGTTTTACGGGTTGGAGTTTCGTGTAACCCCGGACGTCCTGATCCCGCGCCCTGAAACCGAATTGCTGGTCGAAACGGTGTTGAAGCGGCGTGCTGACGCTGGAGCTATTGTCGATGTGGGCACGGGCTCCGGGGCCATCGCTGTCGCCCTGAAGCTCGGACAGCCTGGTTCGCCGCTTTATGCCTGTGATGTCTCCGGCGCCGCGCTCACGGTAGCCAAGGGCAACGCGGAGCGTCTGGGAGCCCAGGTGCGCTTCATTCAAACCGACCTGCTGAGCGCCTTCGCGCCGGGATCGATGGACGTGGTGGTCTCAAACCCTCCTTACGTTCCGCTCAGCGATCGCGAAGAATTGCAGCGTGAAGTCCGGGATTGGGAGCCGCATCTGGCTCTTTTTGCCGGCGAATGCGGCCTTGAGGTCTATGAGAAGCTGATTCCCGAGGCTTGGCGCGTGTTGAAGCCGGGCGGATTGCTGGCTTTGGAACTGGGGTTTGGCCTTGCTGACAAGGTGAGGGCTCTTGCCGGCCGGTGGGACCGCCTCGAAATTCTGCCGGACCTCGCAGGTATTCCGCGGGTGCTTTCCTGCGAGAAGCCGCGGTCGGAATCTTAGGACGGCGTGCCAGAATGGTCGTTCCGGCCTTTGTCTAATTCATGATCCGCATTTTCAGCATAGTGATTCCGGCACGTGTGTTCACGCTCTTCGCTTCGGAAGTGGCCTTGCTGTTCGGGTGCTACATTGCGGCGGCCTGGGCCGATCCGGATGTTACGGATCTTAGCGGCTTCCTGACTTACGAAAGCGGGATGATCCGCATCTCGATTGTCGCCGCGTTCATCTTTCTCGGCTTGTTCTTCCGCAATTACTACCGCGAAGTCCGGGTGGCCAACCGCATCGATTTCTTCCAGAACCTTTGCATGATTTTCGGAATCGCATTCATGGGGCAGGGGCTGATCAGCTATCTGGACCCCGACCTGATCATTCCGCGCAAGGTCATGCTGCTCGGGAGCGTACTTGCAGTCGGGGCGATTTTGGGCTGGCGGATATTGTTCGACAAAGCGGCGGACAACGTTGCGACAGCCAAACGCGTCCTGTTCCTCGGCATGTCGCCCACTGCTGTGCAGCTTGCCGGGCACTTCGAAGCTCATCCGGAGTTCGGGCTTACTACAATCGGCTATCTCGATACGGGAAACAATGAGGCAGTATCGGGAACTGTGACGCGCCTCGGCAGCATGGCGCAGTTCGATGGAATCCTGGACGAGTACATGCCCGAATCCATTGTGATCGGCCGGCGGGAAGACATCAGGCCGTGGTGGGTTGGAGACTTTCTCGCGCTCCGCTTCGGCGGCGTGCAGGTGGATGAAGCGAGCAGACTCTACGAGCGGCTTTTCGCGCGCAAGTGCGCTGCCGAGATCTGGCCGTCACGGCTGATCTTCGCCCACGCACTGGAGCCTCGTCCGGCGAACGTGACACTGCAGTGGTTCTATTCGCAGGCAATCGCGTATGCAGCGCTGATCCTGGCGTCGCCGGTCATGGTGGCGGCGGCGGTTCTGATCCGGTCCGGTTCCCCCGGCCCTGTTCTCGAGAGCGAAGAACGCATCGGGCTCCACGACATTCCTTTCCCCCTGTACCGATTTCGCTGCCGAACGGCGAGCGGGCAATATACGAAGATCGGAAAATGGCTGACCCGATCCCATTTGGCATCTCTGCCGAAGTTGCTGAATGTGATCCGCGGGCATATGTCGATGGTGGGCCCGCGGCCTGAACGGCCAGCGTACGTACAGCGCCTGAGCGAGCAGATTCCGTTTTACCGACAGCGGCATCGGGTTAAGCCGGGCGTCACGGGATGGGCCAGAGTACACACCGGCGAGAACGGGCATGACACTCTGCTCGAACTCGAATACGATCTGTATTATCTGGAAAATCTTTCGCCCATGCTGGATTCCCTGATTCTGTTGCTGGCGTTCAAGACCTTCTGGTCTCCCCAAAGTCAGGCGAGCCTCAGCGCGCCTTTGAAGTGACGGGGGGTTCCACCCGGACGCGGGTCTGAGTCCAGAGGCTGGTTGCCGGAACGAAAAAGACCGCCACTGAAGCAAAAGACGCGACATTCATAATCAGCAGGGTGCCGGCGGGGGATGTCAACCGTTTGACGGTCGAGCCTGCCGGGACGAATTCATTCAGAAACGCCAGCAACAGCCACGCCGCGCCAAGGTATAACAGGCCAGTGCGAAACGGGGAATGCGGCAACGCCAGCGTCGAGAATAAAAACAGCAGCATAGCCCACGGCAGCATCAGCCGGCTGAATTTATGCGAAAGGAAGTGGAAGCGCATGCGGTCTTTCGAAGTAAATAATTCCGGCATGCGCGCATAGACCTGCCAAAGACCGGCGAGAGTTCGGAAGCGGCGCCAGAATTCGGTTCCGGCGAGGGCAGGGTAGTCGTAAGCGATGGCTTCAGCGTCGAAGATGACCCGGTAGCCGCGAAAAAAGGCCCTGAGTGGCATGACGGCATCGTCAGTCAGGGTGTCCGGGGGCAGAGGCGCGGCCAGCGAACGGCGAATCGCATAGATACATCCCGTGGTGTTGAAAAGCGAATCGATTTCCGTATGGCGTTTGCGGGCCCAGACTTCGTACCGCCAGTACAGGTCCATATCCGCCTGCTCGCCCTGGTCGCCACTCAGCAGCCGAAGTTCGCCAGTTACGGCGCCTACGGTCTGGTCGGCAAAATTGGCCACCAGATGCCGCAGGCTTTGCGGATCGAGCGGCTGACGAATGTCAGTGAAAAAGATGATTTCGCCCGTCGCGCAACTCAGGCCGAGGTTTACAGCAGCCGATTTTCCGCCACGCGGAGCGACCAGCAGCCGGACGCCGCGGTCGGAGTACTCACGCACAATTTCTTCTGTCTCATCGGTCGAGCCGTCTGAAACCACCGTGATGTCGATCAGGTGACGCGGATAATCGAGCGCAAACAGCGTCTCCAGCTTGCGCCGCACCACCGCTCCGCCGTTGTGAACCGCGACGATGACGCTGACCGTGGGTTCGAAGCTGAAGTCCTTCCCGATCGGCGGACGAACGGGACTGCGGCGCGACGCGAGCAGCAACGGATAGCCCGCCACTATGTAGAAGATGAGGCCCGACGCGACGAGGAGCAGGAAAAAAGCTACGTTCATTTTCTAAACGACGCCGGATTCAGAAGCCGGCATGGCGTCGTCCCTTAGCCGGCCCGCGGGCAGCAGGCGAGCCATCATTATTTCAATATCCATCCACAAAGACCCTTCTTTGATGTAGAACAGGTCGTATTCTATCTGCCTGCACTCGTCAATCGAAACGAGATTGGAGGGACTCGCGTTTTCGAGTTGCCGCGCATGCATTTGAGCCCAGCCGAGAATGCCGGGTTTTACCGAAAAGCGATGAGAATAGAACGGCATTACCTCAGTGAGGTAATTCGCGAAAGTCAGGCGCACCGGAGACGGCCCTACCAGCGCCATATCGCCGCGAACCACGTTCACCAGTTGCGGAAGGTTGGTGAGGCGCAGGCGTTCGATCCAGCGCCCCGCCCCGGTCAGCGTGTTTGTTCCGTTCTTGTGTACACGGAAACGATGCAGCCGGAACGGGATGTACTGGAACCCGGCGCACTCGAAACTCTCGAACATTGGGCCGGGGCCGCTGGTCATCGCAATCGTGAGCGCAATCAGGACCAGCAGGGGCGAAAGCAGCAGCAGCAGCAACAGGCCAATCAGATTCGTGTAGACCGCCTGAATCGCCATGGTTCTGCTGTCGCCCCGGAGCGCGGAAGAAAGCAACAAATCGCCGGGCCGCAGGCGCTCGCAACAAACCCGGTTGAGCAGTTTTTCGTATAGCGCGGGCGCACCCTCGACCTCGACGCCGGCAAGGCGGCACCGAAGCAGCACGGCCGGAGGGATTCGGCGGCTCCACTCCCTCATATTCACTACGATGTTGGTGGGGCGATACTGAGCGAGTACGGCTTCGAGAGCACCGAAGCCGCCCAGCCATGGAGTGCCTGGCGGTAACTGCGCGGCATCGGCTGCAATGGCGCCGATCAGAGGCTGACGGATGTGCCGCATGACGCTCGCAGTGACGGAATCGAAACCCACCAGCAGAAATCTCTGTTGCGCCTGGCCCTGTTCATTGCGCCAGCGCGCGTAGATAGTGAGTAAGCCGGCGGCAAAAAAACCGCCAAGCACGATCAGAATCGGTGTCCTTCGGATGAAGAGCGCGTAAGTCAGCACCGAATGCAGCAGCAGGTTGACGCCGGTGCCGAGGCAGAACTGTTCGATGAAGACCACCCACCAGGACACCGCCGGCTCATTGCCGCTTCCGTTCCTTAACTCAATTGCTACCCAGAACGCGATAATTGACGTTCCGAGCCCAGCCAAAGCGCCGTAGACGCCGAGCCCGCCATGGAACACGTAATTGTGAATCAGGAGTGCGGCGCCGAACCCGGCGGCAATCAGCAACAAGTCGATAATGCGTTTAGGAAGACGCATTAAGAATGCGCCGATGGTTCCCACTCGTGCCGGCTTTGCAGGAAACTCCGGCTGACAACGTCCGAAAGGGCGACCAAATCTGAAGAGCGCCGCGCGGACTGCGTATCGCCCTCCACCTGGATGGATTCACCGGAACCGAGTTCAATTACGAATAACCATGACGGGGCTCTCTCCGCGATGTGTTCCTCACGGAGAACGCGCCCCGCATTCCACCTCAAACGGATCCAGTTTTCGTCATGAGCCGCAGCAGTCAGAATCCGCCACCATTCTTCCACCGTCCGAGCGTGCTTCAGCGACACACCCAGTTGCTGCATTCGAAGCTTCTGTGCGAAAACGGTGCGAAATTCTCCGTTGAACAATATTCCTGCCGCGACCTCAAATTCAGCGTACCTCAGAAATCGCACTCCAATCGTCAATGTAATCACGCCGGATAGCAAAACTGCGACATCCAGTACGAGGTACCACCGCCCGGATTTGTAAAAGGCCAGGTAGTTTAGAAGTAATCCGAAGACTATCCCGGTAATCTCCGCTCCGTAGAGAGCGGAGGCGGCGCGCCGGACACTCAGGCCTCGATCCAGCAGCCGATGATGGATATGACCGCGGTCGGCCGAAAAGATGGGCTGGTTCTTCAGGCTCCGGCGAACGATGGACAGGCCCAAATCCAGCATGGGGACGCACAGTACAAAGACGGGAAATACGATCGTGATGGGGGTGATTTGGTGGTCCGCCCAGACGATCCCGAAGCAGCCCAGCAGAAAGCCGATCAGCAGTGCGCCCGAATCGCCCAAAAACACGGTCGCCGGGTTGAAGTTGAAGAACAGAAAGGCGCAAAGGGCTCCGGCAAGGGGCAACACCGTGAACGCCAGGGCCATATTCCCGTTTATCAGGGCAGCAAGAAAGAAGGCTACTGTGCCCCAAAAACCCACGCCGCCGCAGAGTCCGTCAAGACCGTCGATCAGGTTCAGCGCGTTCATCGTCAGCAGCAGCCAAAAAATGGTGAGGGGCAGCGCGATTACGACCGGTATTGAGAAATCGCCAATCTGGTCGATGCGGATGCCGTTATAGAACGCCACAGCGCCCGCCACGATTTGCCCCATCAGCTTCACCGTTGGCCTCAAATTCGCGAAATCGTCTACCAGGCCGATGAAGAAAATGATCAGAGCACCGGACAGGACGGTTTGCAGCCAGTGAGCGGGAAACGGGGAATCCGTCCCCCGCAGCGAGAGCATGACCAGAAAAAAGGCAATCGCGATGGGGATACCGCCGACGCGGGGGATCGGGTACGCGTGAACTTTTCGGCGCCCCGGCCGGTCTACGACGTTATAGGACCGGAAGATGTCGCGTACGATCGGCGTCAGCACTAATGAAGCGAGGAAGGCTTTCCCGAAAGCCAGCATCATGCCGGTTGAGTTCATACAGGGTGCAGGTGGCTAATCGTCAGCAGGAACATACCAGACCTGCTGTATGGATTCGAGCGCCGCGCGGTCCAGCGCGTGTTCTATTCGGACCGTCACCCGGCCGCCGTCTCTCGCGGTAACTTCTCCAAGGAACAAAGTGCGGCTACAGTTGACCTCAACCAGCGCGCCCGCGCCAAGATTCAGCGCTGTGTTCTCAGGCAGAAGGTTCAAACGCAGGAGTTGGTGGTCCAGCGCCTCGAGCATTGCGGAAAACGCGTCTCCCTCAGGCAGTTGTCGGACCGTAACCTGTTGATTTTGTTCGCGCTGCACGCTCAGGTCAAGTGTAGCATCCTGATTGGGCCTCATGACTTCGCGAGGTCTGATTTAGTCAGCCCGGCAATCCGTGCGATAAACTCCCAAACGAGATTGGACGCAAAACAATGAATCGACGAAGTTTTGTGGCGGGGGCGCTCGCCAGTACTCTGACAGGGATAAGCCTTCGTGCCGCTGCGGCCAAACCGCTGCTGATCGATTCGCATGTCCACGTGTGGAAGCACGATCCGAAGTTTCCCTTTGCGGATGGCGCCCATCCCCCGCCCGAAGATGCGTCCGCCGAGATGCTGCTTGAACTGATGAAGGCAAACGGCGTCTCCCGCACCGTCATCATTCAGGTGATTCATTACCGCTGGGACAACAGCTATCTGGCGGATGTGCTGAAGCGGTACCCGCAGTACTTCAAAGGCGTGTGCCGGGTCAACCCGGAAGACCCTGCCGCGCCTGACCAACTCAGCCGGCTGACGGAGGACAATGGTTTTCACGGCGTACGCCTGAGCCCCGCCGAAACTGCCGCCGGAGACTGGATTCGCGGTCCTCTGATGCCGCCGCTCTGGAAGCGTTGCGCAGCAACTGAAGGTTCCGATGACGGTGCTCGCGCCCATCGGCCGGATCCCGGATCTGGTGCCACTGATCGAGCAAAACTCCCGGCCTGACGGTGGTGATCGATCATCAGGCGGATTCGCCGCTCGCCCAGCCCGAAAAGCTCGACGCGCTGCTTGCGCTTAGCCGCTATCCCAAAGTGTTCGTCAAGATCTCGCACATGTGGTCGCTCTCAAAGCAGCCTTATCCCTACCCTGACGCGCAGGCGCAGGTGAAACGACTGTACGACAAATTCGGAGCGAAGCGCCTCATGTGGGGCACCGACTGGCCGATCAGCCTCAAACAACTCCCCTACGCTCAGGCGGTGGAACTCTTCCGCGACCACCTCGATTTCATCAACGGCGCCGATCGTGAATGGATACTCGGCAAGACAGTGCAGCAGGTCTGGCCCTTCGGAATCTGACGCCTTACGCCGGCTGCGACTTGTCGCGGTGGATCCACCGATACGCCGCGAGCGAATTCTTCCAGAAGTATTTTTCAGCCGCGGCCTGACCCTTCGCCATGAAATATGCGCGGACAATCCTGAGTTCCACCGGATACTCGGCCCACTGATCGCTGTTCGGCCAGTCGCTGCCGTAAATCAGCCTGTCTTCGCCGAAGATGTCCCAAAGTTCGTCAATTGTGCTTGTGTAGAAAGCCGGGTCTTCCGGGACCTTGCCGTTAACCCTTCTTGCCACTCCGGACACCTTCACATATACCTGCTTACGTTTGCCCAGTTCATGCAGGTCCGCCTCGATAGGCCTTGAGGGCGGCAGCGCCCGTCGGCTTTTCGAGACGAGGCAGATGGTCGATAATCACGCGCAGCGACGGAACCTTGTCCGTGAGGTATACGATGGCCGCGATCAGCTTCGGGTCGGGGTTGGCCGAGTCCATCGAGAGACCCGCGTCCGCCAGCATCTTAATTCCGGCAATGAAGTCCGGCGTTTTTGACCGCGGTACTCAGGTCCCGGTTCCAGATGTTGCCATAGCGAATGCCGCGGAACAGCGGATTCCTGTGGAAGCGCTCAAGCTGGCTTCGAAACTCTGGTTTATCCGGCTCGAGATCCCCGACTGTGCCCACGAGCATCTTGTCTTTCGCGGCGATGTCCAGAACATACTGGTTGTCTTCGAACGAGCGGGCTTGCTTCCACTTCAATCGCGCCCACGATCCCGAGAGGCCCCGCGATCTTGCGGTAACGCTCCATGGATGCCGTCTTATACAAAGCCTTATCGGACTTCTCCGGCCATGGCACTCCCCCGGGACGGTCCACATCGAACAGATGGATATGGCAATCGACGATCGGAATGGAAGCGGGCGCAGCGTTGAGGTCCGGCATGGCGACTGCGGCGGTAGTGGCGAGGAAGCTTCGTCTGTTCACGGCAGCTTCATTTGTATCAAAGCCGGCCCGCGCCGAATCAGGCGCCAATTTCGAGCGCGGCTTCGCAGGGCCGGCAGTCACGCGCGAGCAGGCCCAGGCCGCCGAACCAGTCGCGCTCAATTTCGAACGCGATGTCAATCTTCGCGGCAGTGTTCCATGAGGAAGCGCATTCGGCCATCCCGAAGCCCTTCAGCACCACGGTACGGCCATTCTGTTTGACGGCGATCTTCAGGTGTTTGTCCTTCCACGGCTGCGGCATGCCTGCGAGTTGCACTCCCCTCGCTGCGAACAATGGCTTGGGATTGTCCATTCCGAACGGGGCGATCTGTTCGAGCGCGGACCAGAGTTTTTCATCTACTTCGTTCAGTTCGAGCACCGCGTCGATTTTCACGACAGGCCGCATGTCATCGGAAGTGAGCCGCTCTGCCGCATACGACCGGAGCCGAGAACGCAATTCCTCCAAAGAGCCTGCGGGAAGCGTCAGGCCGGCCGCGTGCGCATGGCCGCCGAACCTGGTAAACAGCCCCCGCATGCTTTCGAGCGCATCCAGCAGATGAAACGCTTCGATGCTGCGGCCGGAACCCTGCGCGACTCCGTTTTCAACGCCCATCACGATGGCCGGCCGGCAGTAACGCTGCATGACGCGGCTGGCTACAATTCCCACAACTCCGCGGTGCCATCCTTCTCCCCAAAACACCAGCGCGGCATCGCTGTCCGTTACGGGTGTTTCCAGGCAGCGTTCGAGAATTTCATTCACGATGGCGCGCTCGGCGGCCTGGCGTTCCTGATTCAGAGTGAAGAGTTCACGCGCAATCTGTCCGGCCTCCTCCGAATCGCCGGTCAGAAACATGCGGACCGCCTGGCCCGCGCTATCCATCCGGCCCGACGCGTTGATCGCGGGTGCGATGCGAAACCCGACTTCGCTTGCCGTGGGAACCTTACCGCTGAATCCGGCTGCCTCGAGCAATGCCCGCAAACCTAAGTTGCGCACATCTTTCAAACCGTTCAGTCCGTGCCTGACAATAACGCGGTTCTCGCCGGTGAGCGGAACAATGTCCGCGACGGTGGCGATCGCGACCATCTTGAGAAACGACTCGAGCACGCGGAACAACTTAGCCGGCGGCCAACCTGCGCGCGAGAGAATTCCATGCGCCAGCTTCAGCGCTACACCGGCGCCGCAGAGGTTTGGATTCGGATAATCGCAGTCCCTGCGACTCGGATTGACCACAGCGAGCGCGGGCGGCAGGTCGGCTTCAGGAAGATGGTGATCGGTCACGATCACGTCGATATCCAGTTCGCGGGCACGCTGAATGGCCGCTCCGGCGCGAATCCCGTTGTCCACGCTGACAATCACACGGACGCCACGCGCCGCGGCCTCTTCGACCGCCGACACCTGCATTCCATAACCATCCTGCAGCCGGTGCGGGATATGCCATGAAGCAGTAGCGCCGATCATCTCGAGCGCCTTTTTCAGTACTACGGTTGAGACGACGCCATCCACGTCATAGTCGCCGTGGATTTCAATATGCTCCCCCTGCTCTGCAGCGACACGGAGACGCTCGACTGCGCGATCCATGTCGCGCAGCAGAAACGGGTCGTGCATATCTTCGATGCGCGGATTCAGGAACCTGAAAGCGGCCGCGGCATCGCGGTATCCCCTGTTCCACAGGATGCAGGCTGCTGCCACCGGGACGGATAACTCCGCCGCTAATTGGCGGACAGACTGTTCTTCGGATGCGTCCGGAAAATTCCAGACGCTGTTAGTTGTTGGAATAGAAGCCGCCGAGACTGTCGTTTTCGTCGCTCTCTACTTCGTCCAGCGGCCCAATCATGGTCGCCAGTTCTTCGCAGGCTTCGTTAAACTCTTCATACCAGTCCGGCTGCAGTTCGTAAACGTAGAGGTGCGAGTTGTAATCGAAAGCGATCTCGAGGGCGCACGTGGAACCTGCATGCCTGCCCGCCGCCCGAATGCGGGTTTCGAACTCGCGCTTTTCGTCGCGCTCCAGGCCGGCGTCTTCAAGTTCTTCGAGGGCGTCTTCCACTTCCGCCTCGTCCAGTTCGCGGGAAGCGAACAGAATCAGCTTCTGCCCGGCTTTGCGCGCCACATCGAGAAACATGCGGTAGTCGGGAAAGCGTTCCGTATCCCACGTGATTACGGACATGCCGTCCAGCGCGCCCGAGTGGCTGCGGAACAGGGCGAAGTCCGACGCACCAAGGTAATCGAGGATTTCGGTCTTCAAAGTTTCGAGATTCAGATCCACGTATCCGCGACCCCTTTTCGCAAACCCAGAATAGCACCGGACTGTAAAATCAGGCGGCGGCGCGGAGGTCAGCCAGAGCGGCGGCGGCCTTGGGGTCCTTCGGCTCCTGCTTCCCGTAGAACCGAAGCAGTTCTTTGCGCAGATCCGGATCGGCGGTACTGAATTTTTTATCGTCAAGCTTGATCAGCAGCTTGTTCGAAGCCTCATCTGCCAGCCGATAGGCGCCGAAATGAGAGGGCGTGCCGACATCGAAGTTTGCGTTCGGGAGCGCCGGCTTCCCGGTCGATTTCACCTCGGCCAGTTTCTCCTGGTACCCTGCAAGAGTCTTCACGAACCCGGCCATAAAGAGTTTCTCCGCTTCCGCGGTGGGCGCATGAAAGGCCAGGGCTTTGAAAGGGCCCACTTTCGGGACGATTCGGAACAGGAACGCGAGGAAACGCGACCACGCGCCCGGCTTTTCGTAATTCGCTCCCCACTCTTTTTCATAGCTGGAACGAGAGACCGCGTAGATAAACTGACGCTTGGTAATGCCGGGGGTCGCCTGCACAAGCTCTTTCCTCTTTTCAGCCCATGCGACTCTGGTCATCTGCGGGATGATGCTCGAAACGCGTTCGCCGGTAGGTGCCGAGTGCCAGATCGAGGCTCAGCGAGATGTCCTTTAGCGGAATGCCGTAGGTCTGCAGAAAGGCCCGCTCGAGCAGGGGCTTCGAAACTTCGAAGCCGATGAAATCGTGATACGCGATGGGCGCATAGTGATTCGATGCCACCTCGGCCACGTCGAAAGAGAATTCGGTTTTCAGGTGATCGGCGGGGTTGTCCTCGTAAGTGGCGACATCGCCAAACTTCGCCCGCACCTTGGGGTAGAGCATTGGAACCGCATCGGTTTACGGCGGGGTGCCCCAGGGTATCCGAGGCGTAATGAGCGAGCGAGCCGAGCGCGAACGCGTATTCGTTCAGATCTTCGGCTCCCGCGATCATGTTCTGCACGAAATCGCCGCTCCGGACGTAGTGCGTGAGATCGCTGAACAGGTGGCTGCCAAACGGATAGTAGCCCATATCCTGAATGATGGCGCCGCCGTACGCATAGCCATGAGCCTTGCGGAGATCGTCCTCCGAGGCGCCCGGGAAATGTTGCAGCAGCAGAGGCTTGATCGAGGTGTCCCAGGCAGCGTCGATAATCGCCTCATGGCTCAGGACCGAGTAGGCCTGGGCTGAAGGGACGAGACAAGCGAGGGCAAAAATGCAGCTAACAGTGCAGCTAAACAGGCTTCGTAGCATCACGGTGAGTCACCTTGGATTGGTATCCGGCACTTGCCAGATTTTTGCGGATCTGATCGGCGATCATCACCGAACGGTGGTGCCCCCCGGTACAGCCGAACCCTATTGTGAGATAGCTTTTGCCCTCGCGAATGTAATGCGGGAGCAGATAGACGAGCAGGTCGGTGATGCGCTGCATGAACTCACCTGTCTGCGGAAACGAGCGGATATAACGAGCCACTGCCGGGTTGCGGCCCGTCAGCTTTTTGAATTTCGGAATGTAGTTTGGGTTCGGAAGAAAGCGGACATCGAAAACCAGATCGCAATCGGGCGGCAGGCCGTGACGAAAGCCGAAGCTCACAATCGAGACCAGAATCCGGGCCTGTTCGGTATCGCCCTGAAACTTCTGCTTGATGAAGCCGCGAAGGTCGTGAACGTTGAACTTCGATGTGTTGATCGTGATCTCCGCCAGCGCGCGGATCGGCGCGAGCATTTTGCGCTCTTTCGCAATGCTTTCGCCGATACCGACATCGCCGCCTGAAAGCGGATGCGGACGCCGGGTCTCACTGAAGCGCCGCATCAGTGCTTCGTCATCGGCCTCAAGAAAGAGCAGCCGGGCATTCACGCTGCCCCGGATCTGACGGAATATGGCGGGAAACTTGCGGAGCCCGGCGACCTTCGCGGACGTCGATCACGAGCGCGGCATGCCGCGTTGTGGTGGCGTCCCTGACCAGTTCCGCCAGCTTCGGAATCAAATCGACCGGAAGGTTATCGACTGAGTAATAGCCGAGATCTTCGAGTGCGCGCAGAACGGAACCTTTTCCCGAGCCACTCATGCCGGTGATGATGACCAGTTCCGGAGGGCTGGCCGCACCCGCGTTCGGAGCCGGCTCTCCGGCCTTTTTCACTCTCCCGTGCCCATGTCCGGTTTGGCGTCGCGCCGGCTGTCTCGCCACTTTTCGCGAACCCGGATCGCCTGCGATTCAAGCTTCCCGACCGCCGCATGCAATGCCGTGAAGAGATCCGCGTCAGTAGCCTCTCCCACCAGTTCGTGATTATGGTAAGGAACCCTGACCTCGGCATTATGCAACTGCCGCTCATGCGAGAGAACCACATGGGCTTCCGCCTCGCCGCGGCCTGTATCCAGCAGCTTACTGACTTTGTCGAATTCCGACTCTAACTTTTTCGACTGCGCGGGAGATAGTTCAACGTGACGTCCTGTATACGTTACTTTCATTTCAATTGCGGACGCGCCGCTGATGAGTGGAGGGAATCTTCATATCCTCGCGATACTTGGCAACGGTGCGGCGGGTAACGTCGATGCCTTCCGCCTGAAGCCGCGAGGTGATTTGCTCATCTGTCAACGGGTGCCGCGTATCCTCCTCCTCAATCATCTTCTTGACCCTGCGCTTCAACAATAACAGCGGCGTCTCTCCGCCCGAAGGGCCCTGCACGGCTTCCGAGAAGAAGTACCGCAGTTCGTATACGCCGTGCGGAGTGTGCGCATATTTGCTCGCCACCGCGCGGCTCACGGTTGACGGATGCACGCCGACTTCCTCCGCCACATCTTTGATCATCATCGGCTTCAGATAATCGATGCCCATGGTCAGGAATTCCATCTGGCGGCGCTTGATGGATTCGCAAACCTTCAGAATTGTCTGCTTCCGCTGCTCGATGTTTTTCATCAGCTGGATTGCCGATGAATAGCGCTCGCGGACGTAATCGCGGACTTCCTTCGTCGCGCCGTTGTCGCGGTCGAGCATCTTGCGGTACTGCGCGTTCAGCCGAAGCTGCGGCAGTTCGTCGTCGTTCATCTGAATGATGAAATCGTCGCCGTCGCGGATGAAGTAAACGTCCGGCTCAACGGAACGCGCGCCCGGCCCGGAATACCGAATTCCCGGCCGCGGATTCAGGCGCTTGATCATCGCAACGGCGATGTCGATATGCTCCTGCGGCCGTCCCATCGCCTTGGCCAGTTCGCGGTACTGCCGCGTTTCCAGCAGCCGCATGTAACTGGAAACGATCTGCCAGGCAACACCGCCCTTCCCGTTCTTGCTTTCGATCTGCAGCAGCAGGCATTCCTTCAGATCTCGCGCGCCCACTCCCGCGGGATCGAGCGACTGCACCGCCTTCAGCGCGGCCGTCATCACCTCAGCCGTATGGCCGCCCTGCTCCGCCATTTCGTCCAGCGTCGCCGTCAGATACCCGTCTTCGTCCAGGTTGCCGATGATAGACTCCGCGGCATCGCGCGTATCGTCGTCGAGCAGGCTGACGCTGAGCTGCGAACGCAGATAATCCGGCAGCGTCTGAGGCTGCGACAAGAAACGTTTCGAACGACGGCTTTTCTACCGATTCGGCTGCCGGGCTCTTGTATCCCGGGTCGAGATAGTCATCGAAAAAGGAGCCGAAATCGATGTCGTCGAATGGGTCCGTGGTGCTGGCTTCGGGAACATCCGCAGTATCGGGGGCGTCGGTTGCGACATCGCCGTCAAAGGTTGCAGTAGCGCCGGCAACCACTTCGGGCGCTTCTGATTCAAGCTGAATGTCGGCTGCGCGCAACAGATCGCGGTCCGCCTGTTCGGTCGACCGCTCGCCTTCGAGCAGAGGCTGCAGTTCCTCGGGTGTGATTTCTTCGCCCGCCTCGATCGTGTCGTCAAGGACAGGATTATTGACAATCTCCTGATTGATCATCTCCTTCAGCTCGAGCCGGTTGAGCTGAAGCACCGTGACCATCTGGACCAGGCCCGGCGTCAGAATCTGCTTCTGCGCAACTTTCAGTTGCAATCGTGGAGACAGCATTGCTTACACGGTTATTATAAGCAGGAAATCCGGACCGTCCCACTGCCGACGTGTGCAAACACGCACGAGTGGAACTTAAATTGCTAAGAGGCGCAATTATTCGCCGGAACTCTGTGTTCCCGCTTGACTTTCCCACTCCATCTGAAGTCGCGGGCAGCCCCTGTCGCCAACCCGGATAGTGACCATGCGTTTTGCAGCGTCAAACACTGTGTCTTTTACAGTGCAATGACTTTCCGCCTCTGTTATGCTTGGGCCAAATTCCATAACGGGTGATAGATATACAATGTCGGGCCGAAAGCCAAAAGACCTGACCCACCAGCTTGTCGCGGGTCTGAAAGATATGATTGCAACGGGCACGTTGCAGCCGGGCAGCAAACTTCCTCCGGAAAGAGAACTGGCCCGCAGGTTCGCCGTTAACCGCGCATCCATCCGCCAGGCGCTGAAGGCCCTGGACGTAATGGGGATCGTGCATCAGCGCGTGGGCGACGGTACGTACCTCACGCAGGACGCATCCACCACGCTCCGCGCGCCGCTCGATTTTCTGCTGCTCGTGGACGGCATCACGTTCCAGGAACTTTTCGAGGCGCGCCGGATCGTCGAGCCCGAACTGGCCGCGCGCGCCGCCATGCGCCGGTCCGAAGAGGACCTGATCGACCTCGAAAAAGCCGTGATGCTGATGAAGCAGAATCCAAACGTCGACGCCGAGACGCTCGCCGAACAGGATCTGATCTTTCACGAGACCGTCTGGCGTGTTTCCGGCAACCGGGTATGCCACCGCATGTTTTCGTCGCTCCACCAGGCGATGTCACGAAGCCTGGCGGTCACGTCTTCATTGCGGGACGCCGGCACTCCCATAGGAGCGCATGAGCAGATGTTCCTGGCCATCCAGGCGGGTGACGCGGAAGCCGCCCGCAGGCTTATGTACGAGCATCTGGTGCAGGGAGAAAGCACGATTCTCAAGAGCACGGCCGCTGTGGCGACCCACTGATTACTGCTTCTGAAAAGACGCAATAAGGACTTCGAACTTTCGCCGGTTTGCTTCAAGCGTTCGTTCCGGGCCGGTGAACTTGATGAAGATGTTTCCCTGTGGACCTTCCACGATTGCCGCCAGCAGCCTGTAACCGGGCTTTGCAGCCTGGGGTGTCATTGCGGGTCCGCCCATCCCGGTGTAGGTTCCGGACGTTTCCACCGTGGTCACGGGCAAGCCGTGGACAACGCGCTTTGCGATTTTGGACTGAGCCGGCTTTCCGTCCCGGGTGAACTGATTCGCCCATCGGGCCGTATTCGCTTCCACGCTCCCGCCCTGGCCCGGTCCGAAATAGTAGACTACGCACTCGGCATCCTGCACGCCGTAAGTGGCGGCACGCATCGGGGCCGCGCCCTTCGAAACCCAGCCCGCGGGTGCGGTCCACTTCAGACCGGCAGCCGCATCGGCAAATAACACGGCGGCGACAAAAAACAGGATAATTGCGGAACGCATGGTCAACAGTCTACCCGAGCACGAACTATGGATGGCCCAGGCACTCAACCTTGCGCGCGAGGCGGAGGAAGCGGGCGAAGTGCCAGTCGGCTGCATTCTTGTCGCGCGGGGTCAGGTGATAGGCAGCGGCCGGAACTCACCCATCGAATTGATTGACCCCACGGCCCACGCGGAAATGATGGCCCTGCGCCAGGGTGCCCTCGCACTTGGCAACTATCGCCTCACCGAGGCAACGCTTTACTGCACGCTCGAGCCCTGCCCCATGTGCGCGGGAGCTCTGGTCGCGGCTCGCGTCGGCACGCTGGTCTTTGGCGCGCGCGACATCCGGTTCGGCGGTGTCCGCAGCAAATTTCAGATTGCCGATTCGCCGCTGCTCAACCACAGGGTCGAAGTGATCGAAGGCGTGCTGGGCGCCGAATCCACCGCGCTGCTGCAGCGGTTCTTCAGCGCCCGCCGCGCGTGACCCGGCATTCCCCTGCCCGCCTATGCCGGATTCAGGCAGGCCTGCAGCATGGCGCGCGCATACCCCACGTTGAACGCGAAGGCCGCATAACCGCCGCCGCCCGGGTAAGTCGGCTTAAAACCCGTTTGCGCACGGTCGTAATCGATGGCGCGCGGGTGCTCCGGATACACCAGCCGCGGATACTTGTTCCGCACCAGTTCCCGCATCACCGCGAACATATTGTTGTAACCCTCATCGATAAAAACTTCTTCGTAATTTTCGTAGGGCTTATGCACAATCACGTTGCGGAAATGCACATGATTGATGCGGTCGCGCGACGCAAAGTACCGGCAAACTTCTACCGGATCGTGCCCCATCTCGCGCGTCACACCGCAATCGAACGTGATCCCGTTCGACTTGCTCGGCACGATCTCGATCAGGCGCTTCCATCCTTCCACCGAACCCATGATCTGCTCCGACCCGCGGCTGATCGGCGCAGGAGGATCGTTTGGATGCAACGCCAGCCGCACCCCGGCCTTTTCCGCCACCGGAATCACGGCCTTGAGGAAGTACCCGATATTCGTCCACATCTCTTCAAGCTTGTGCGGGCCCTCGCGTTCGAGCGGCGGAAGGTCTTTGATCTTCGCGTAATCGAACCCGGTATAGGAAGAACCGGATCGGCCGGGCACTTCGTAATAACCCTCGGTAATCCGGTGTGCATACCAGTTGTATTCCACGACAGGCAGCCCGCATTTGCCCGCGGCAACGATCGAGTCCTTAACCTTGTCGATCGCCGCGTCGCGTCCGTCACCCGCGGCGATCACGTTGTACGGAAACCCGATCATGATGTTTGCGACTGTGAGACCGCCTTCCTTTGCCTTATCCATGTAGGCGCGCAAACGTGCCTCATCCCACGGCGCCTGACCCATGGCCCCGATCGCATAGTTCACACCCAGTTGTTTGATCCTGCGAATGCGTTCTTCGTCTGTATTGCCGCCGGCCGCCAGTCCGCCGGAGCCGTATTCGAGGCAGATCTTCGGGGTATCCGGGCCCTCACCTTTCATGCCCATCGGCAGTGTTTCAGCCGCTGCGCCTTCCTGTGAGGTGACCGAGAACGCCGCTACGCCCAATCCCGCTGCCTGCAGGGCTCGTCTCCGAGTCAGTTTGTTATTCATTCCGCCTGACAGTATATGCCCGTCATTCGAGCACAACGGTACCGATGGTGGTGATCCGCTGATCGATGGCAAAGCCGGTACCGTCTTCCACCTTTTCAATCTCAAGATCGACCGGCGCTTCCCCCGGACGATACAGCCGCGCATGACGATAATTCCCAATCACCCGCGCCGTAATGCCCGAAGCCGGGTACTCCGAGTAATTCACCAGATGCAGCAGCAACTGCCGCTGCCCGTGCAGCGCCACCACGTTCGACAGCATGCTCGATACGTTGAACAGCCTGGCCCCCATATTCTGACGCCCGATGACTGCGGACACCTTCTGCCAGATGGTGTCAACCCGGGAGTCGGTCGGGTCGTAAACGAAATCTTCATCCGGCTGGGGCTTACGGGCACCCGCTTCCGGCGCCTCGATCAGCGCCTTTCCCGACTTCGAAAACGTTTGCAACTCCGCCGTGTGTTGTGCCGGGTCGGTATTCACCGCAACCTTCGAGCCGTTGAGTGCGGCAGGCGTCAGCCGCGAATAGGGCACGGCTGAAACCGGTACATGCTTGGCGGCAAGCATATCGAACAACCCGCCCGATAATCGCGCAACGCTGTAATCCTCAACAATCGCGACAGCCCCGGCTGGAGTCGCCGCCCGCCACTCTTTGTGGTCTTCGAAGTGCTGCAGGGCCGCACCAATCTGCTGCCAGTCTTTGAGCGCCTTCGGCTCACGCGCGAGCAAACGCTTCTGCAAATCGCTGTCGAGCGACACCACCCACCTGCCGCCATTCATGGCCGCGTCGCCGATCGCCTGGATGTAACGCTGCACCGGATACACATTGCCCGGCTCGGGTTGTACAGCCACCCAGATGGTCGCCTCGGTCGAAGCCCTTGCAAACCGCAGAAACCCTGTGTTGGTGTCAATCCATGGGTTCGCGGTCGGCCCCGCGCTGGCGGTGCTCCCCTTCTCCACGTGGATCCCCGGCCACATCCCCTGCGAGGTCGACACGATCGGCAGATCCGTGTCGAACCGGACCCGGCTGCGCGCGCCCGATTCGAGATACAGCATCTTCGCTTTTGAGAGCGTGCCGCTCACGATCATCAGCGAATAATCGTCGAAGCTGCCCTCAATTACCGCGCCCGTGAAGCCCGTCTTTGTAAGTGCCTGCGCGGTCTCAATCGGATCGCCTTCGCGATGGATCACGCCCAGCGTTGCGATCCCCCGCTTAGCCGCTTCAATCGCAAATGCGGCAGACCATTGCGGCCGTTCGAGCCACAGGCAATTGATGGGTGTATTCGCCAGCAGATCGAGAGATTTCGGGTCGCCCGACATCCATCTCGCCGGAACCCAATCGGGGTACATCGCGATCAAAAGCGCGGCGGCAGCGAGCATCACCCGAAAGTATATCGGGGTTAATCTTTATAGAAGCGCTTCACCCGCGCCGCAATCCCGCAGAGCACGTTATAGGAGATCGTCCCCGCCGTGCGCGCAATCTGCTGCGCATCGAGAGAAACATCCCCCTCCCTGCCCAGCAGAGTCACTTCATCTCCCGGCTTCAGTTGCGGCGAATGGCTGACATCGATAGTTGTCAGGTCCATCGAAACGGTGCCCAAAATAGGTGCAAAGCGCCCGCCCGCAATGACCTCGTCCCTTGTTCGATAGCCGGTGGGGAATCCCGTCCGCGTAGCCGGCGGCAAGCACGGCAATTCTCATGGGCTCAGGCGCGACGAACGACCCCCCGTACCCCACCTTCGCCCCTGCCGGAATATCCTTGACGGTCACGATGCGCGCCTTCCACTGAAGCGCGGGTTTCACTGTAAACAGTGCGTGCGGAGCGGGCCCCCGCGCCGGCGACACATAGCCGTAAATTGCATGTCCGGGCCGAACCAGCGACAACCATGCATCGCGGCCTGCGGATATGCGATCGCATTCGTGCTCGCAAAGTGCCGCAGCGGAGGCCTCACTCCCAGCGCGTGAAGTTCATCGGCCATTGCGCGGTAGGCCCGAATCTGATCTTCCGTCTGGGTCGAGACAAAATCCGTGGCAGACGCGAAATGGGACATCAGACCTTCCACGCGAATCCACGGCGCCGCCTCGATTGCCGCCGCGATCTCACTGGCCGACGCGCGCGTACCCAACCGGTCCATCCCCGTATCGATCTTCAGGTGAACGTTAACGGGCCCATCGCTACCGCTGCTCGCCTCAAACGCCCGAAGTTCATCGAGCGAATGCACCACAGGCGTGAGCCGGAACTCCCGCGCCGCCGCATGTTCCCAGGCCATCACGCCCGCCATCACCAGAATCCGGCAGTCAATGCCGGCCTCGCGCAGCGCAATCCCTTCGTCAACGGAGGTGACCGCCAGCCAGGCCACTCCTTCCGCGCAGAGAACCTTCGATACTTCCACCGTGCCGTGCCCGTATGCGTCCGCCTTGACAACGCCGATCACGCCCGCCGCCGGACCCACCGCATCCCGCACCGCGCGATAGTTCGCCGCGATTACGGACCTTGAGATTTCTACGTAACAACGCGCCTTCTGTGACACCTGAAGTTAGTTTCGCAGCAGGCTGTTCAGCAACTTCTCATATTGAGTTGTCACCACGTCCCAGTCGTATTTCTCGCGCACACGCTGTATTGCCCGCGCACGGTACCGGTCGCGGTCCACCTCGCCCATTGCGATCGCCTCCCGCATCCTCGCCGTCAGCCCCGCCTGGTCTTCGTATGGCAAACCCGCGTCGCCACAGACCTCACGATTCTCCGCGTTATCCAGATAGAGCACGAGCGCCCCGCGGCCCATCGCTTCAATCAGCGCCGGATGCGTCCCCCCCACCTCCGTTGCATGAACGTAGGCAAAACACCACGTCCCCAGTTCCCGGTATCCGGTGCCATAAATCGCGCCCGGCAGGACCACGCGCGGGTCTTCGGTCGCCCGTACTTTCCGGATATATTCATCCGCGTACGGTGCGTCCCCCACCAGCGCCAGCTTCATGTCCGTGGGCACCTGCTCGAACGCCTCACGCACTTCGAGCGCCCGGTTTTCAGGCTCCATCCGGCTCACGTAAAGGAAGTACCGGCCAGCCTCCAGACCCAGTCGCTCCAGCGCCGCCCGCGTTGTGGCGCGAACGGTATCCGCGCCGTAAGCAATAAACACCGAATCTTTCGCGTACGTTTCCCGGTAATACGTGCGGATCGCCTCCGCATCGGTGATAAACCGGTTCGGGAATATCGTCGAAAGATATTCCGACAGCCGATACCATCCGCGAGCCAGGCTGTTCCACTTTTTCTGCGCCGCTCAATGCCATCCACATTCAGCGCGACTGGGATACCGAACGCCCTGGGCGCAACGGTAAAAACCGCATTCGCGGCGTTGCAATAGAGCGCCACATCGGTGCGATGAAACAACAGGTGGATGCGTCGAAAGGAAGGTATGTGCAAGAGTATCCAGGTATTTGTGCGGAATGGTTGCAACATAGGTCAGATCCACGCCGCGATATTTCGGAATCGGAGACCTGACGCGGCAATAAACCACCACTTCGTGCCCGCGCTCCACCAGTCTGACGGAAAGCTCTTCCGCGAACGTCTCGAACCCGCCGTAATTTGCCGGAATGCCGCGTGTTCCCAGTAATGCGATGCGCACCGGAACCTAACGGCGGGCGGCGCGGGAGCGTGTGAGCGTAGAAGTGAATTTTTTCGGTGCGGGCTTGCTGACGGGTTCAAACGAGAACCAGCTTGCCATGTAGGCGTCATCCACGCGCTGCCTGCGCATGATCTCCCGGCGCTTCGCAATCACGTTACGCCAGTTCTTAAACAGAAACGGAAACGCCTTAAGCGAAGTATGCTCCCACAGAATGCAGCAACTCACCACCACCAGATCGCGAACCGTGATCGAAAAGAAATTCCGCCGGTAAAGATCGGGCGTCATGTTCTTCATGCGCAGCAGGAAACGGTTCTTCACCGAATGCATGTTGATCTCGGCCGGCAATGCGCGGCGATTGCCGGGCAGCGCCTTCCGGACGTGATAGCCCTTCGCGTACGGGGCGTACAGGCATTTCCAGCCCATCAACTGAGCCCGCCACGCAACATCGGCGTCTTCGCGATACGCAAAAAAATCGGCGTCGAAGAACTCGCCGCCGATCGAAATATCGTCCACCATGCTTCTGCGGTAAAGTGCTGCCGCCGCCGTGGCCCCGAACACATATTCGTAATTGCGGAAATGCCCGTTGTCTACCTGCAGGCTGCCGCGGTCCAGATGCCGTAAATTCGGCGTGAAGTAGATGCCTGTCGAATCCACCAGCGGCTCTTCCGGGAAGTCGAAGCCGGCCGTCATGGTCAGCAGCTTTCCGCAGACCGTGCCGACCTTCGGATCCAGATTTCCGGCGTTCACCAGAGCTTCGAGAAATCCCTGGAGCAACAGCACGTCCGGATTCAGCGTTAAAACCCACTCGGAGTTCGAGAGCCCGATTGCCTGGTTCTGCGCCGCCGCGAACCCGATGTTTTCCTCGTTGTAAACAATGCGGCAGCGGTCCTCGAACGGCTCAAGAATGTCGATCGTACCGTCGGAAGAGTTATTGTCTATGACGATGATTTCCTTGAACGGATAATCCTGCTCCAGGACCGATTCGAGACACCGTTTTATAAAACGGCCGCTGTTGTATGTGACGATCGTTACCGAAACGAAGTCGCTACGGGACATGTGCGCGCTGGCCAGCTCCAATATGAATTTTCACGCCATTCAGACAACAGTATTTCCAGAGCCTCGCCTCCGCCGACCGAATAAACGGCCGGTTGCGAAGCGGCAAACCGCCCCGTAAACTGCAAAAGCCTGCAAACCACCCTTCCGGTATCCCGCCAATGCGCGCAAAATCGCACCAACCGCGACAGAGCCACATACAGCCCTGTATGCCAGCGAACCGAAATGCTTCGCCGCATACCCCAGAAGACTACCATACCAATATCGTTCTCTGTTCGGCAGCGTAAGCGCCCGAATTGAGTGCCCTCCGCTGTGTTTCGCGACCGCCGCCGGATTGAAATACACAGAAAAACCCAGCCGCTTCAAAGCAGCGCAGAAATCGACATCTTCAAACCAGATCGGCCAAAAACGCTCATCGAAACCGCCCGCCTGCCGCCAGGCCTCTCGGGAAAACATCAGGAACGCCCCCGCTGGTTGTTCGACCCGGCTGCGAACAACGAAATGCTGATGCTAAGCATCGGTAATGCCAATTCACCGGGTTCCCCGGCCAGAGCTTATTCACCCCCAAAACCTCGAATATCAGAGCCGTCGGCGTGGGCAGATTGCGCGCCATAAACCCGGTCTGAGGGAGCCCGTCGTCCCCGATCAGTTTCCCGCCGGCAGCCCCGGTCCGGGGGTCCTTGAACTCGGCTGTGAGAGCCTCCAGTCCACCGTCAAAAACAGCATCCGGATTCAGCAAAAGCAGCAATGGCGCGGCTGTGGCGCGGACTCCCTGGTTCACCGCCGCCGCGAATCCCACATTTGTAAGATTCGCAATTCGCGGAACTCCGCGCGCATCTACTTCGCGCAAAGTGCCGTCTTCCGACGCATTGTCCACAACAACAATCTCAGTATCGGGAAGCGCGGCTACCGCGTCCAGGCACTCGCCCGTATGCGCCTCTGAATTGAACGTGACAATGACGATCGCGACACGCGGCATGTGTCAATTTGCCGCGGAAGCGGTCAGCCTGAAGTACCAGCGCCAATATGAGTCCCGCGCCCTCGCCCGGATCTCCGCTTCCGATGCGTTGAGGAAAGCCCGCACCCGCACGGACGGAACTCCCCTCGGAGCAAACTCCCGCAGTCCGTCGTATTTTCCCGCCAGCCATGCAACGAAAGCGCCGTGCCGCATCGCCACCAAACCCCAAAGCATCTGACCCGCAAAGATCGGCCAGAGGCACGAACGAAACAGCGCCCGGTCATAGTGCCTGCTCACCAGCAGCAATTGATTCCTGGAAATCAGCCGGACCACCGCCGGGTTCCACCGCCCGAAAGTTGCGCTTCCATGATGCCGCGCAGTCGCCTCCGGAACGTAAACGCCCTCGAAGCCCTCCCGGATGCAGCGCAGCCCGAGATCCACGTCTTCCAGGTACGACCCGAAGCTTTCATCGAAACCTCCCAGCTTTTCGAGCACGCTGCGCCGAAAAACACATGCGGTGCCCGGGGCGATCGCGATCCGCAACAGGCCCGGAAACACCAGCTGCCGCCTTTTCCCCGTGCCCCGCACGCCACGCGCACCCGCCCCGGCTCACCAGATCGTAACTCCCGTCCAGCGTAGCCGTGTCCGCCGCGCTCAGAATCGTCCCGGTCGCGAAACTTGCGGTCCCGGCACCCTGAAGCATCAACTCCACCCACTGCGGTTCCAGTTCCACATCGCTGTTCAGAATCGCGATCCATTCGGTAGTCGCCGCGCGCCATCCCGCATTCACGGCCCGCGCGAAACCCGCATTCTCTCCCATCGGGATCACCCGTGCGCCGCCGTTTGTCGCCACCTCGGCCGCGTTGTCGGTCGAAGCGTTATCGATCGCCAGGATTTCGTCGAATGCCCTCGATTGCGCCCTCATACTCGCGAGCAAAACCTTCAGCAGATCGGCGCGATTATGCACCGGGATAACCGCCGTGATGGAATTGCCTGTGTTCACGAGTAAACTGTGATTGTAATGAAATGCCTTCCACTCCTGATGCTCGCAGGCCTTGCCGCAGTTGCGCAGCCCGCCGGAGTTCACAACGTTTATATCCTTCCCATGGCCGGCGGACTCGATCAGTTTTTAGCCGAACAGATCGCCCGTGACCATGTGATGCACGTCGTAGCTGACCCGAAAAACGCCGACGTGATGCTGACGGACAGGCTCGGCGAGTCCTTTGAATCTAAGTTGGCGAAGATTCACCCGCGCGACGAAGACGATGACGATTCGGGTGAACTTCACCCGTCCTTTCATTCCAGCGGTACGCGCGGAACCATCTTCCTGGTCGATGCCAAATCGCGCCAGGTGCTCTGGTCTGACTACCAGAAGATGTCGCGCTCAACCGCGCCGAACGTGATGAACCGCGAAGCGGGACGCATCGCGAAGAAACTGCAGACTGCCTTCGCACCGCCGGCGAAATAGCGGTTCCGCTACCCCCGCAGTGCCCAAACTAAAACGGCGCTGCCCACCACGATTCGATACACGGCGAACGGCACGAAGCCTCGGTTCCGCACCCAGTTCATAAACCACGCCACCACGGCGTAAGCAACCACGAAAGAAACCACGAAGCCGATCGCCAGCACGAGCCCACCCGTGCGAATCGATATGGGCGGGCGGTGTTGCGAGCGCATCCGAATGCGAAGGCCGCAGGTACTTCAGCAAATCGTAGCCGGTGGCCGCGATCATCGTCGGGATCGAAAGCAGGAATGAGAACTCCAGCGCCGCTGCCCGCGAAAACCCCGGATACCTGCCCTGCGGCAATCGTCACCATCGACCTCGAGGTCCCCGGAAACACAGCCGACAAATTCTGGCACAGCCCGATCCAGATCGCCTGGCCCAGGCCCATCTCTTCCACCTCTTCAGCCGCCGCGCCCTCGAACGTGCCGCCTTCATGCGACCCGTACATCGCATCCACCACCCACATCACAACGCCCCCGATCAACAGCGCGCTGCCCATCAGCACCAGGTTTTCCAGATTCTTCCCAATCACCTTTTTCAGCAGAAACGAGGGCCCCGCCGTACAAATAAACGCAATCGCCGTGAGGGTCAGTGGATGCGTCAGCACCGTCCGGTCGCCGCGCCGTCCCTGCGGAAATGTCGCGAGAAAACTCGCAATGCGTCTGCGGAAAAAGATCGGCAGACACAGAATCGCACCCAACTGGATGACGATCGAAAACATCTTCCAGTACCCGTCTTCGAGACTGATCCCGAGCAGCGCTTCCGAGATGCGCAGGTGAGCCGTGGAACTGACCGGAAGAAACTCCGTCAGGCCCTCAATGATGCCGAGAAGCAGGGATTGCAAATAATCGTTCAAGATCGCATCTTAGCGCGTGCGCTACCCTGGTTGCCGACGCGTTTGTCCATGAAAGTCCCCCCGCCCGGCAGGTTCATAGAGATCGCCGGCCGCCGCCTGCACTGTCTCATTCAGGGCCATGGCACCCCCGTTGTGGTGCTTGAAGCCGGCATTGCCGCCAGTTCCGTCAGTTGGGCACTCATTCAGTCGAAAGTTGCCGGGTTCACCACGGTTCTCAGTTATGACCGGGCAGGCTTCGGCTGGAGTGACGCCGCCACGTCGCCGGGCACAGCGCTCGATGCCGTCGGGGATCTGCAACACCTGCTCGAAGCAACGGGACTACCCGGCCCCTACGTCTTAGTCGGGCATTCCTTCGGCGGTCTGATCGTCCGCCTTTTCGAGCAGCATTATCCGGCGAAAGTGGCGGGCCTGGTGCTCGTCGATCCCGTGGTTCGGGCCGAGTGGCGCCATCCCACCCCCGAACGGCTAAGGATGCTCGCACGCGGCGTCAGCCTCTCCCGCCGCGGAGCCTTGCTGGCCCGCTTGGGCGTCGTCCGCGCTGCCTTAACCTTGCTGATGAGCGGTTCGAGCCGCGTCCCCAAACTGCTCGCGCGCTTCTCCGCGGGCAAGGGTGCCGGTGTCGCCGACCGGCTCGTGGGCGAGGTCCGCAAGATGCCCCCGGAACTCTGGCCCGCCATTGCCGCGCACTGGAGCGAGCCCCGCTCCTTCCTGGCCATGGCCAATAATCTTGAAAGCCTGCCAGTCAGCGTGGCGCAACTCGATGAGACCAGAGAATTGGGCGAACTGCCGCTCATCGTCATCTCTGCCTCGAACGCCTCACCGGAACACGCCGTCGAAGCTAAACTCTCAAGAGCCGGCGAACATATCGTCGCGCCCGCCGCCGGTCACTGGGTCCAGCTCGACGCCCCCGACCTTGTGACAGAAGCCATCCGCCGCATCTGTTCCAACCTCAATTCGGCTACTCAATCCTGAAATCCCAGATCCGCGCGTCCACCTTTCCCTCTGTATACTCGATCAGCGCGTATTCGCCCTTCGGCAGCGGCTCCTGCGGCCAGACCTTGTACAAACCGCTTTCCGTCAACTGCTTCGAAAAAGTCGGCACCACATCGCGCTCTTCCTGGATCTCTTTCACCACCGGCGCAATCGTAATCCGCTCGATAATCCGCACCCCGCCCTTTGGCGTCAGTTTCACCAGAGCAAAACTATCCTGCAGGGACAACTGCAGATACAAATCCGGCCGCGGTTCTTTCACGATATTGAGCGAATGGTCTTCGTTCATCTCAAGCGTGGCCTTCCCCGCGATCATCGGGATTGGCGAAAGGTTCGACAACAAATTCCGGCCCTTCGCATTGTGGACGCTCGCGTCAGCCAGCTTGAAGATCCGCAACTGATCGTTTTCCACCATGTAAACGCCGGGATCCTGCGGGATTTTCAAAATTTCCTTCTGCAGTTCCCGCGCGGCGGCGTCCTCGTCGGAAATCTGCTTCGCCTGTTTCTCGATGGTGGTGCGCCTGGCCGACGCCTCGCTGTCCGTGCGTTTCAGGTCAACCAGTTCAGCGGGAATCTCTTCCCAATCCCCGCGTTCCACCGCATAAAACTTCACGCGGTCCCCTTCCACTTTGTATTCGCGCACCACCTGAAACTCGCCGTCTTTCATATACAGCTTGAAATTGGCCGCGGGCAGGGCGAGTGCGAACGCAAACAGGGCTAAAGCCAGCTTCCGCATACCTTGTCTCTGTATGCAAGTTTACGCCCGCCGGGTGTTACCGGTTTCCACCGTCCCTATAATGAGGGCACGGATGAAAAACCGGCGCCTCGGCAAAACAGGATTTGAAGTCGGTGAGATCGGCTTTGGTGCGTGGGGCATCGGCGGCAAGCAGTGGATTGGCGCCGCTGATAAGAGCTCTCTCGCCGCCCTCCACCAGGCAATTCGCAGCAACGTCAACCTCATCGACACCGCGCTCGCTTACGGCGATGGCAAGAGCGAACAACTGGTCGGTCAGGCCGTCGCGGAATCCGAACGTCCGGTCTACATCGCGACCAAAGTTCCGCCGAAAAACCGCCTCTGGCCCGCCCGTCCAGGCATCGGAATCGAAGAGGTCTTCCCGTACGACTACATCGTCGCCTGCACTGAGGAGAGCCTCAAAAACCTCGGCGTAGAAACCATCGACCTCCAGCAGTTGCACGTTTGGAATCCGGAATGGTTCTACCGAGGCGAGTGGCGACGCGCCTTCGAGTACCTCAAATCTTCGGGTAAGGTTCGCGCGATCGGCGTCTCCATCAACGATCACCAGCCCGACAGCGCCATTGAACTCGTTGAGAGCGGCCTCATCGACACCGTGCAGGTGATCTACAACGTGTTCGATCAGACGCCCGAAGCGCGCCTCTTCCCCGCCTGTCTGAAGCACAATGTTGGCGTGCTCGCCCGCGTTCCCTTCGATGAAGGCGCGCTCACCGGCCGCATTAACGAGGCCACCGTCTTCCCTGAAGGAGACTTCCGCAATTCCTACTTCCGCGACGACCGCAAAAAGCAGGTCGCGCAGCGTGTCAACGCCATTGCCGACGATCTGGATCTCGAAGACGTTCACCGCCTCGCGGAAATCGCGATCCGTTTCTGCCTCTCGCACCCGGCCGTTTCCACCGTGATCCCGGGCATGCGCTCCATCTCGAGCGTCGAAGCAAACGTCATGGCCGCAGGCCAGGGACCCCTGCCGCCTTCCGTCCTCGACATCGTGCGCCGTCACGCCTGGGACCGCAACTTCTACATGTGAGCGTCACGCGCCTCCGCCGTCACGCCCTATCGCTGTCTCTGTTCCCTCCCACAACCCTCGCGAAAGCGATTGACCGACTTGGCTTCGTACAGGCCGATCCCATCCGTTCGCCTGCCCGCGCACAGGACCTCATCCTGCGGCTCCGCGTCCGTAACTATCGCGCAGGCGATCTGGAAAAGCATTATCCGGATCTCGATCTCGAAGAGGACCTCCTCTACGCCTACGGCTTCATGCCGCGTTCCACGTGGCAGTTGCTCCACCCGCGCTTCGAAAAACAACTCACCCCCGCCGAGCAGCGTGTCATCGACATCTTCGCCAACCAGAAGCGCATTCATCCGCGCGACCTGCGGGCAGAACTCGGGAATGACCGCGAAGTAAATGCCTGGGGCGGTTACTCGAAGGCCACCACCCGCATCCTTCAGGCACTCCACTACCGGGGGCTTCTCAGGGTTGCCGGGCGCGAACGCGGCATTCGTTTGTACGAACTCGCCGCGCAGGACACCGCGCCCTCCGACCGGGCCGAGCGCCTGCGCAAAATCGTTCTGCTGATTGCCCGCATTCTCGCGCCTCTGCCGGAACGAAGTCTTCGCGAAGCCCTCGCCCACCTTGCGCACTCCGCGCCCACGCTCGACGGAAGAAAGCTCGCGGTTCCGGCGTTGATCGAATCGGGAGAACTCGCGGCCGAACTCGTCGACGGCGTCCGCTATCTCTGGCCGGCCGACGCGCCGCCCGCCCCGCGAACCATTTCGTCTGCGGTGCGTTTCCTCGCGCCCTTCGACCCCGTCGTGTGGGATCGCCGCCGCTTCGAGCACCTGTGGGGCTGGCGTTACCGTTTCGAGGCGTATACGCCGGCGGCGAAACGGAAACTCGGCTACTACGCGATGCCCCTGCTCTGGCGCGATGACGTCATCGGCTGGGTCAACATCTCGAGGCGCGGCGTCAAGGCGGGCTTCGCGAAAGAGAAACCGAATGACCCGGCCTTCAGCACGGCATTCGACGCTGAAGTCGAAAGGCTCCGCACCTTTCTCGGCCGCCCACACCGCTCATAGCAGCCACATGCCGAACGCGAGCAACAGGGCGAGCAACGGGTCGGTGATTTCCGCAGTGTGCCCAGGCATCCATCGCTGCCCGATCTCCATTACCAGCAGAACCGCGCACACCATCGCCCCTGCTGTCCGAAGCCTTCCGGTGACCCGGCGAACCAGCCAGATCGCGGCCCCATACCAGAACGATTTTTCGAGCAGCACCTGCAGCCCGCTCTGCCATCCCATCTGCAGAAAGCCGCCGAACGGAATCATGACGAACGGCTGAGGGTCCCCTGCGAAGCGCAGCGGCGTAGTCCCGCGCGCCACCACAACCGCCATGAACGCGGCCGCGATCCAAAGCTCCCAGTGGAGGTACCGTGTCCGGACAAAAAGAATCGTACCGAGTCCCGCGCCGATCACGTCCGCGGCCAACGGTTGACGGGTCACAATCAAAAACTGCAGCGGGATCAGCAGAACTGACAGCCCAAGCCACCTCCCCGTGTGCCTGAACCCCGCGCCCTGCATCAGATATCCAGCAGCCAGCCAGGCCCCGCAGCCGGATAAAATACGAACCCAATCGAACACAGGCGCGGTGGACAGCACAACCAGCTTCTGGTGCAGCACCGCAAGCCACATTACCGGCACCACTGGAAACAGCAGCGACCCCACCCAGCAGAAGAGCACAGCCAGTGCGGCGCGGTCAGGCACGCGAAACCGAACGGGCCGCGCCAGTTTGCGGAAGAGCAGCCCGGCAGGCAACCCCAGCGCTGAACCCGCAATGTTGTCGATCAGGTCAAGCGCACTACAATCGCGTCCCGGCACAAAAAGCTGCGCCATTTCAATCGACGCCGACAGCATCGCTCCAAGAGCCACCGGAATCGCAAATCGCAGCCATCGGCTCCGGGCATTGCTCAAAGCAAGGAACGCCGACATCCCAAGCGGAACGTAAAGCGCCACATTGATGATCACGTCGGCAACAAACCGACGCTCCCCCGATACTCTCCACGAGTGCATCAGGATCCAGAACGGGCTGGAAGTCAGGTGAGGCGCAACGAAGTGCCAGGGATAGAGCGAGCCGTAAACGATCAGCAGAATTACAACAGCCAGAATGACGATCAGAGTCTCATCTTACGGGACGCTGCTGTGCCCCGACGCGCTGATATGATCGGCTGCAATACGTATGAGACGCTTTCTTTTTGCGATGATCTTTTCCACCGCCGCGCTCTTCGGTCAACAGGCCGGTCTTGCCATTCAGGATTTGCAGGTGATGCCTCTCTGGACCGGCCAGGCGCCGGGTCAGCAGGGCACCGAAGACAAAGATATCCCGACCCTAACCGCATATCTGCCGCGCGGCACGGCCGCTGGAATGACCGCCGTAATTGTCGCCCCCGGCGGCGGCTACGTCAACCTCGCCATGAATCATGAAGGCCGGCAGGTGGCGAACTATCTTAACTCGCTCGGCATCGCAGCCTTCGTTCTCAAATACAGACTCGGCCCCCGCTACCGTCATCCCATCGAACTCGGCGATGCCCAGCGCGCCATCCGAACCGTGCGGGCCAAAGCCGCCGAATGGCACATCGCGGCGAATCGCATCGGCATCATGGGCTTCTCCGCGGGCGGGCACCTGGCATCCTCCGCCTCAACGCACTTCGATCCCGGTAAGGCGGACGCCGCCGATCCCATCGAGCGCGTCAGCAGCCGCCCCGACTTCGCAATCCTCGGCTACCCCGTGATCTCGATGGTCGCGCCCTGGACCCATCAGGGTTCGAGGAAGGCTCTCCTCGGCGATAACCCCGATCCCGAACTTGCCAAAAGCCTTTCAGGTGAACTGGCGGTGACCGATCGCACGCCCCCGACCTTCATCTTCCACACCAACGCCGACACGGTGGTCCCGGTCGAGAACAGCATCTACTACTTCCTCGCGCTCCGCAAAGCCGGTGTTGTCGCGGAGATGCATATCTTCGAACGCGGTCCGCACGGCGTGGGCCTTGCCATGGATGACCCGGCGCTCGCCGAATGGCCGAAGCTTCTGGCCAACTGGATGCGCGTCAACGCGTTTCTCGGGCAGCACTGAAGTAACCTGAAACTTCATGTCGAAACTGCTCGAAGGGAAGACGGCTGTCATAGCCGGTATTGCGAATAAGTGGAGCCTGGCGTTCGGAATCGCCGAGTCGTTCGCGCGCGAAGGCGCCTCGCTCGTCCTCACCTATCTGAATGAGAAGCAGCGCGACACCATCGCTTCCATCGCGGGCGACATGCCTGTCGCAAAGTATCTTCCCTGCGATGTCAGCAAAGATGACGAGGTGACCGCGCTCGGCGAGAGCCTTCGCGAACTCGGCAAGCCCATTGACGCCCTGGTGCACAGCCTCGCGTTCGCGAATCGCGAAGACCTCAGCCGTCCCTTCGTCGAGACGGGCCGTGACGGCTTCCTGCTCGCCCAGAACGTGAGCGCCTACTCGCTCGTTGCCATGTCGCGAGCCGTCGCGCCGCTGATGACGAACGGCGGTTCCATCATGACCCTGACCTACCTCGGATCGGTTCGGGTCCGCCCGAATTACAACGTCATGGGCGTCGCCAAGGCTTCGCTCGAAGCGTCCATGCGCTATCTCGCAAACGACCTCGGCCCGATGCGTATCCGGGTCAATGCGATCTCGGCAGGCGCCGTTAAGACCGCCTCCGCGCGCGCCGTGAAAGACCTCTCGACAATGCTCGACGCCACCAAAGAACATTCCCCTTTGCGGCACATCACAGAAGCCGGGGAAGTAGGAGACACGGCCGCTTTCCTGGCCAGCGATCTCAGCCGCGGCATCACCGGCAACGTTCTCTACGTCGATTCCGGCATGCAGCTTCTGTAGCTTAATGCGATAAAAGCTTAGTGCCCTAAGACTTCAATCATGTCGGGGCCGCAGATTCTCGCCACCTCGCCCTTGAATTCCTTATCGGGCCTGACCTTTACAGGCACATCCAGCACCACTGAAAAATCGCGCGCCGATTCCAGCTTCAGCCGGACCTGAGTATCCCCGCGTTTCCGCTCGAACAAACTTCGCAGTTCATCCGCGCGGTCGATCCCGTTGCGGCCCATGAAAACCTTGATGCTGATCAGCGAAGGCAGCGGAACACGCACCAGATCGAGCGGAACGATTTCCTTGATCGAAATCTTCGTCGGATTGCCCTCCTCCGGCAGCGCCGACCCGCGAATCAACACCGCCTGATCCTCCACCAGCATCGACAGCAGCGCCTCATAAGCAGTAGTGAAAACCATCGCGTCGATGCATGCCGAAGCGATCTTCAATCACCATCGACGCCCACGGTTTTCCCTCGCGGTTGCGCCGCCGCTGAATGCCGGTCAAGACTCCGCACAACGCAACCTCATTGCCCTTCTCGAGCGCCGTCCAGCTTCGTCGAATCGTGTGTCGCCAGTTCCGCAATCTTCTCTCGGTATGCGTCCAGCGGATGCCCCGTCACATAGAACCCGAGCATCTCTTTTTCGCCCTGCAGCTTGTCCCGCAGCGGTCCAGTCATTCGCCTTCGGAAGCGCCGGCTCCGGATGATCTTCCGCCACCAGCATTCCGAACAGCCCTTCCTGTCCGCTCTCCCGGTCCTTCGACGCCCGGTTGCCACCCTCGATCGCACCGTCGAGCGCCAGCATCAGTTGCGCGCGCGTGCCCTTCGAGACTGTCGAGCGCGCCTGATTTCACCAGGCTCTCCATCACGCGCCGGTTGATCGCGCTCATATCGGCGTCTTCGCAGAACTGAAACAGCGATTTGAACCGGCCCACCTTCTGCCGCGCCTCGAATGATCGCTTCCACCGCGCCCTGCCCCACGTTCTTCACCGCGCCGAGCCCGAACCGGATCGCGTCGCCCTGCTCATCGCGCACCGGAGTGAAAGTCCACTCGCTCGCATTGATATCCGGCGGCAGCACGCGGATATTCATCTCGCGGCATTCGTTGATGTACTTAACGACCTTCGATACGTTGCCGGTTTCCGAAGTCAGCAGCGCGGCCATGAAATCGACCGGATAATGCGCCTTCAGATAAGCCGTAACGAACGCCAGAAACGCATAAGCCGCGGAGTGCGACTTGTTGAAACCGTACCCGGCGAACTGTTCCATCAGATCGAAGATCTTCTCGACCTTCTTCTGCGGATAGCCGCGTTCCAGCGCGCCTTTGATAAAGCGCTCGCGCTGCTTCGCCATCTCCTCGAGCTTCTTCTTGCCCATGGCGCGGCGCAGGATATCCGCGTCGCCCAGCGAGTAGCCCGCCAGCCGGCTCGATATCTGCATCACCTGTTCCTGGTAGAGGATGATGCCGTAGGTCTCGCCCAGAATTTCCTTCAGTTCCGGCACGTCGTAGATGACAGCCTTGCGGCCATGCTTGCGCTCGATGAAGTCATCGAGCATGCCGCCCTGAATCGGGCCGGGACGATAGAGCGCGTTCAGCGCCGTCAGATCTTCGATCTTGCTCGGCTGATAGCGGCGCAGAATATCGCGCATGCCCGGCGATTCGAACTGGAACACGCCGCTCGTGAAGCCTTTGCAGAACACCTCATACGCGGCCGGATCTTCCACCGGCAGATCCTCGGGAACGATCGCTACCCCGTGCCGCTTCTCGATCAGCTTCAGCGCATCGTCGATCAGCGTCAGCGTGGTGAGCCCGAGGAAATCCATCTTGAGAAGCTGCAGCTTTTCAAGGCCGTTCATGTCGTACTGCGTGACGATTTCGTCGCGGTTGGTGCGGCTCAGCGGCACCAGCGTCTTCAGCGGTTCGGGCGAGATCACCACTCCGGCGGCGTGTACCGATGAATTGCGCGCAAAGCCTTCCAGCCGCTGCGCCACATCGAGCAGTTCTTTTACGCGCGGGTCTTTCGCCGCAAGCTGCATTGAAGCCCCGGCTCCTGCGCGATGGCGTCCTTGAGCTTGATGTTCAAGCGTGTTCGGCACCAGCTTGGTGATCTGCTCCACCTCCGAAATCTTCATCTCGAGCACGCGCCCCACGTCTTTGATCGCGGCGCGCGCTGCCAGCGTATTGAACGTGATGATCTGCGCCACCTGCTCGCGCCCGTACTTTTCCGTGACGTACTGAATCACTTCGCCGCGCCGGTTCATGCAGAAATCGATATCGATATCCGGCATGCTGATGCGTTCCGGGTTCAGGAAGCGTTCGAACAGCAGCCCGTACTGCAGCGGATCGATGTCCGTGATCGACATCGCATAACCGACCAGGCTGCCCGCCGCCGAACCGCGCCCCGGACCCACCGGAATGTTCTTCGATTTCGCGTAGCGGATGAAATCCCAGACGATCAGGAAGTAGCCTGAAAACTTCATCTTCTGGATCATCGAGATCTCGCGTTCCAGACGCTCGACATATTCGGCCAGATCGTGCTTCAGCCAGCCCGAAGCGCGCTGCGCTTCGAGCCGCGGGCGCCGCCGTTCAAAACCCTGGCGCGCCACATAAGCGAAGTAAGTATCCGCCGTATGCCGCTCCGGAATGTCGAAGCGCGGAAACGGATCTTTGATCTGCTCCATCTTCACCGCGCAGCGCTGCGCAATCTGCCACGGCCGGTCGACGGCATCTTCCAGTTCGCCGAAGAGCCCCATCATTTCCTCGCCGCGTTTTGAGGTAGAAATCCGGGTGGTCCCAGTGCATCCGGTTGGGGTCGCTGATGGTCTTGCCCGTCGAGATGCACATCAGAATTTCGTGCGCCCGCGCATCGTCTTTGCGCAGATAATGCGAGTCGTTGGTCGCGACCAGCGGAATGCCGGTCTCAATCGACAGCCGGTTTACCTGCGGGCGTTAGGCGCTTGTCCTGTTCCAGCCCGTGATCCTGAATTTCAAGGAAGAAAGTTATCCTTGCCGAACATCTCCCGGTACGTGTGCGCCAGTCTGCGGCCGTCTTCATACTTGTCCGCGAGCAGCGTTTCATTCAGGTCGCCGCGCAGGCACGCGGACAGGCAGATCAGCCCTTTTGAATGCGCCGCCAGCAGATCCTTGTCGATGCGCGGCTTGTAATAAAAGCCGTCCAGGTAAGCCGTAGAGACCAGATCGATCAGGTTCCGATAGCCATCCTGGTTCTCGCACAGCAGCACCAGGTGGTTGTAGCGGTCCGTATCCGTGCGGGATTTATGATTCGCCCGCCACATACACTTCGCATCCGATCACCGGGTGAATTCCGTTGGCCTTGGCCGAGTTGTAGAACTGGACGGCGCCGAAAAGGTTGCCGTGGTCAGTCATGCCAACGGCGGGCATCTTCTGTTCGGCGCACAGCTTCATGAGCTGGTCGATTTCGCAGGCGCCGTCGAGCAGGGAATAATCGGTGTGGTTGTGGAGGTGGACGAATGGGGTGTCAGACATTGGTAGCGATCTTGCACTGCGCGCGCTCCGCGAAAGGAACACGTAATCTGGGGGAGGTTGATTTCATTTTACCGGAAGCCGAACGCGCTGCGGCGGATTCTTACAATCCTGCTGCCGATCCTGATCGTCGGAGTGCTGGCCGGCTCTTTGATGCCCGAGCGGGCGAAAATTTCCCTCGGCACTGCCACCCAGTTCTACATAGTTCGTATTGCGGGCCACGGCATCGTCGTGAACCCACACAGGACCGTTCACGTCATGGCGTTTGTGGCATTGACGCTCGTGGCTGCCGCCCTCGCAAATACCGTTAGACGGCGCGTCGCCGTGGCGCTCGCGATCCTGCTGCTTGCCGTTGCCATCGAAGCCGGCGAACATCTCATCTTTCACAACACGCTTGAATGGAGCGATATTGAGGACGATAGCGAAGGCATCGCAATCGGGCTCGCCGCACTTCAGGCCGCCGTCTGGTGGAAGCGGAACCGCGTATCCGGCAGCATCCGGTAAATAATCGCCATCGACATCGGGTGCATCAGGCCGGCCACCAGAAAGATGGGCGTGTACGAAAACCTCGAAACAATGTAACCGGTGCCAAGGTTCGCCACCATTCCCCCGATCGCCCCGCCCATTCCCGAAAACCCCGCCACCGTTCCCACCTCATGGCCGGGGAACAGATCCGCGGGCATCGTCTGCAGATTGGCGGTCCAGAAGCCATGTCCGAAAGTAATGAAACAGATGGCCGCAATCGCCAGTCCCGCATTCGGCGCGAACGGCGCAATCATCGCGACAGGCAGGCAGATCGCGCCCAGCAGCATGATTCGTTTGCGCGCGCGAGGCAGCGTCCAGCCGCGCCCCATCAGGAATCCGGATAGCCAGCCGCCCAGCATGTATGCAATGCCGCCGAACACGAACGGAACCCACGAGTACTTGCCGATCATCTTCTGATCGAATCCGCGCTCTTTCACCAGATAAGCGGGCAGCCAGAAGATTACGAAGTAGATCACCGGATCGGTAAATGTACGCGCCAGGCAGAGCGCAATCGCTTCGCGTGTCCGCACCACGCCGCTCCAGTTCACCTTTTCCGGCGTTGCAGGCCGGGCCTCCTTCAGCGGCAGAACTTCATCTTTGAATTTCAGGTACTCATCGCGCCTCAGGAACCGGCTGCGGTGCGGTGAATCGTAAAGCGTCCACCACAGACCCAGCCAGACAAAGCCCGCGGCCCCCACCGCGATGAACGCGAACTGCCAGCCATAGTTGATCGTCAGCCATGAAACTACGGGCGGCGAAAGGGCCGAACCCACAGACGATCCCGCATTAAAGATCCCGACGCCCGAGTGCGCGCTGTTTGGGTGCGAACCACTCGGACACAGCTTTGGTTGCCGCCGGCCAGTTGCCCGGCTCGCCAAGGCCCAGCAGGAACCGCGCGGCTCCGAATGACCATACGCCAGTCGCAAAGGCGTGCAGCATGGCCGCGAAAGACCACACTCCGATGAACAGGGAGAAGCTCTTCTTCGTGCCAAGCCGGTCCACAATGTAGCCGGAACCCGCGTACATGATCGCGTATGCAAGAAAGAAACCCGCAAGGATGCGCGAGTAATCGATCTCCGTCATGTTGAATTCGTGCCGAATCCGGTCCGAGACTACGGCCAGCGCCTGACGGTCGGCGTAATTGACCGCCGTCGCGAGAAACAGCATAAACGCGATCACCCAGCGCAGTTTCGGGATTTTCATCTGACCGGTTGAGTATATGTCGGCGGATGTATCTCAAACACAAATCGTTTCGAAACAGGGTCGAGCGTGCCCATCACAACGGTCTCTTTGGCCAGTACCCCCGTGGCGTCAGGCCAGTCGTGGAAGAGCGCCCGAAGCCCGCCCGTGCGATGAGCGATATTCCAGGCGGCAGTGACTCCCCAATTCTGGAAGCCGGGCGGCACCGCGTAATAGATGAGCGTTGTTATCTCCGGATGCGACCGCGCCGAACGGTAGAGGCTGCTGACGAACTCATACGCCTGGTCATCACGGTAAAGCAGCGCCGACTGTTCCCGATGCAGTTGTCTGACGTTGAGCGGCATCCATAACGCGAGCGCCGCCCATGCCCACAGCGGGCGCACCCGGCACGCCGCTGCGGCAAGTGCGATGGCCCCGCACGCCAGAGGCAGATACACGTACGCTTCGTAGAGGCGTCCAGGCAGGAACAGCATGAGCACCAGAAAACACGCTGTCCCAATCAGACCCAACCAGATTCGCCGATCGCGGAGAAGCCCCGTCACGAACAACGCTGCGCCCGCGCCAGGCAGCAGAAAAAAGCGCTTTGAGTAAAAGGGGATGGTCAGTTTTAGCGCCCGGGACGTGAAGTGAAACGTGTACTCGTTGTGTTTGTTCGGATTGAGCAGCAGCCCCTGCAGACCGAACGAGAGCGATGCCGCGAAAAATGGCAGCAGCACCACATAGCGCCGCCGCCCGAACCAGTATTCATACGCGAGCAGAACAACCGGAAGCATCACCGCCACTTCTTTCGATTTGTAGGCGCACCAGAACGCGGCGAAACTGAGTATCCATCGCCCGTACGCGAACAGCAGAATGCTCCCGAGGCTGAAGGCCGTGCACAGCAGATCGAAGACATACATCGGCTTCCAGTAAGCATCCATCGCGGAGGCGCTCAGCGCAAAGAACGCCACGCCGAACAGTGCCTGCCATACGTCGATCCCGAGCTTTCTCATCAGCAGCAAAAGCAGCACCGCGTTCAATAAGTGAATGGCGAACACGGGTGTGATGTACGGAGGGAAATCCAGCCCCCAGGCCCGCCCCATCAGCAGGAAATACAGGTGCCCTGGCGGGCGGAAATTCGCCGCGTCGAACGTCGGTTTGATCAGGCCACTCGCAAATTCAGCCATCGACCGCGACGGAGCCCAACTGAGCGTATCCAGTTCGTCATCCTGAAAGTAGCCGTCGTACGCGCGATAATTCAGCGCCAGAAAAGCGGCGACGATGGCAAGCCCCGCCAGCAGCGGCAACAGCCATGCCGGACGTTTTCGCTGGAGCGCAGGTTCGATCTTCCGATTCTACGGGACAGGCCCTTCTCGTTATAATTTAGATTCCCCATGAAAGCAGTCTGTCTATTGAGCGGAGGTCTGGATTCCGCTACCTGTCTGGCTTATGCCAACAGAGAGGGCTTTGAGGTTTACGCACTTTCTTTCGATTACGGCCAGCGGCACGTTGTGGAACTTGACGCCGCGCGGCGCGTCGCTGAATGCCTGGGAGCCGCCAGCCACCGCGTCGCCAAAATCGATCTGCGCGTCTTCGGACACTCCGCTCTGACCGCCGATATCGACGTCCCCAAAGGGCGCGACCAGATGCCATATGGATGCTGAAATTCCCATCACCTACGTGCCCGCGCGCAACACGATTTTCCTTTCGTTTGCGCTCGCCTGGGCGGAAGTGCTTGAGGCGAGCGACATCTTCATCGGCGTGAATGCGCTCGATTATTCAGGCTATCCCGATTGCCGACCCGAGTTCATCGAGGCGTTTGAACGCATGGCCAACCTCGCCACCAAAGCGGGGGTCGAAGGCCGTACGCGCGTCCGCATCCACACTCCTCTGATCGAACTCTCGAAGGCCGATATCGTGCGTCTCGCCGTCCGGCTTGGTCTGCCCTTCGAACTCACACATAGCTGCTACGATCCAGACGAAAAGGGTCGCCCCTGCGGCCAGTGCGATTCGTGCCTGCTGCGCGCCAAGGGCTTCCGCGAAGCCGGAATCTGCGATCCCGCGTGAAGATATCGGAGATTTTCTATTCGGTGCAGGGCGAAGGCGGGCTCGTCGGCGTGCCTTCCATCTTCGTGCGGACCAGCGGCTGCAACCTGCGCTGCTCCTGGTGCGACACGCCGTATACATCGTGGCATCCGGAAGGTGAAGAGCTTACCGTCGCCGCAGTTGTTGAACGCGCGGCCGCGTACACCGCGGCGCGTCACGTGGTCCTCACCGGAGGAGAGCCGATGATCGCGCCGGGAATCTCTGAGTTAGCCCGGCAATTCCGCGAACGCGGGATGCACATCACCATCGAAACCGCCGGCACCGTGTTCCTGGAGCTTCCGTGCGATCTGATGAGCATCAGCCCGAAGCTATCGAACTCCACGCCCGAGGGCACATTTCGCGCCACGCACGAACGCCTCAGGCGCCAGCCCGATGTCCTGCGGCGGCTGACATCCGCTTACGAATATCAGCTCAAATTCGTCATCGCCCGCGAGGACGATCTTCTCGAAGCGCAGGATCTCGTACGCGCCGTTTCAGCTCCGCCCGATCGCGTGATACTGATGCCCGAAGGAACGACGGTGGACGCCCTGAACGAACGAGGCGCCTGGATCGCGGAACTGTGCAAGACGCATGGCTATCGGTTCAGCCCGCGCCTGCACGTTCATCTTTATGGCAACAAGCGCGGGACTTAAACACTCAGCCGCTGACCAAAGGATGAGGAGCAATCCTCGTTTTTCGGAAGTGGTGATAGAGCAGGCGCATGAGTGCCAGCGTGGGAACACTTAGGAAGATCCCCGGAACTCCGCCAATTTCGCCGCCCGCAAATACCCCGAAAATCACGAGCAGTGGATGCAGTTCCACCCCTTTGCTCATCAGATGCGGCGACAGCACGTAGTCCTGGAAAATCCGGTAAACGCCGAGAAAGATCACCACCCAAAGGATGTGCGGATATCCGCTGAACGCGCTCACCGCGATAATCATCGCCGCGGCGCTGAGCGGCCCCACCAGCGGGATGAACTCGAGAGGGAACGCAATTGAGGCAAGCAGCAAAGGGTACGGCACTCCCAGCAGACTCAGCACCACGCTGAACGTAATGAACGTGGCAATACAGAGGAACAGCAGCGCCCTCATGTATTGCAGCAGAAGAGTATGGATGTCGCTCAGCGTCTCTTCCACCTGCTGTTTTGCGCCGTCGAACATATCGATAATGTTGTCGCGGATGCTGCGCCCGTCAAGCAGGATGAAAAAAGTCAGAATCGGAATAATCGCGACGTAGATCAGGTTGCTTGAAGCCGACAATATCCGCAGGCTCATGCGGGGAACGAACGAAACAATCTCGTTGTAGTGCTGCCGGATCTGCGCTTCCACCGCGGCGGCCGCCTGATCCTTCACTGACTTCACCGGCTGGGCAGCGGCAGTGGGTGCGGGTTGTTCCCGAATGTGCTCCAGAAATGCGGGCGCTGTTTTCGAAAGATTCGTCGCCTGTTCTCCGACTGCGGACCCGACGAATGCGACGAACACGCCCACCACTCCGGTCACCACAAGATAAGTCACCGCGAGCGCCGGCATGCGCGAGCGCGACGTGAGCCGCCGGTCGATCAGGTCCATCAGAGGATAGAGCAGGTATGCAAGCAACAGCGCGATGACAAAAATGAAGAGCGTGTTCCTCAGCAGGTACACGAGACAGATCGACAACAGCACCATGGCGGCGCTCCACGTGTAACGCGCCGCTTTTAAATCAATGCCGAGCAATGTTCAGTTCTCCTTCAGCCTCGGCTTCGGCCGGAAGCTTTTCCACCCTTACCTTCGCGATCCGGTTTTTCTCCATCGCTGCCACGGTGAGGCGGTTGTTCCCAAACGTCACCGATTCACCGGTTGTCGGTATGTGTCCCAGCTTAAACAGCATGTACCCGGCGATTGTTTCAAACCCTCCGTTCACGGGCAGCTCGATACCGTGGATGGATTGAAGATCGCGCAGACTTGTCGCTCCGTCGATCTCGGTATCCATGGCCTCGGGTTCCGGCGCGCTGAGTGCTTCGTCGTACTCGTCTTCGATCTCGCCGACAATCTGTTCGAGAACGTCTTCCACCGTAAGCAGCCCTGTAACAGTGCCGAATTCGTCCACAACCAGCGCCATATGCGTATGGCGGGCCCGGAACTCTTCCAGCATCCCCAGCAGCAGCTTTGTTTCGGGCACGATCAGCGGCTTATGCATGATGCGCCCAAGTACGAATATCGCCGTCGGCCGGCCCGTGCGGATATTTCCCCGCCGCTCATGCCAAAGCCGCAGCATGTCTTTGAAGAACACCACGCCCACCATGTGCTCCGGCGCGTCTTCCCAGACCGGCAAGCGCGAATGCTGGCTTACCACCATCGCTTCAAGAACCTCGTCGAGCGAAGAATCGATCGCGACCGATGCAATGTCGTGCCTCGGCCGCATAATCTCGCGGACGGACACTTCTTCCAGGTCCAGCACGCGATGGATCATTTCTTCCTGCTTTTCCGGCAAAATTCCCGAAAATCGGCTCGAACTTACGATCAGCTTCAGTTCTTCAGCCGAGTGCCCGCCGCCCCGGTGACCGCCGCCGACCCCCATCACACGCGTAATCACGCCCGATGACCGTTCCACCACGTTCACAAAAGGCGACAGTATCCTGGTCAGAACGGTCAGAACCGGCGCCACCACAACAGCAAGACGGTCGGCCTTCGAGATCGCGAGGTTTTTCGGGACCACCTCGCCGATAATGACGTGGCAGTAAGTCATCACCAGGAACGCCGCAACGAACGAAAACCCGTGCAGCAGGGCTGCGGTCGCAGGCGAGAGGGCCGGATGCAGCAACACCATCAGAAGTTCGTACAGAGTATCTTCGCCGGCCCAGCCAAGCCCAAGGCTGGCCAGTGTGACTCCGATCTGAGTCACCGAGAGAAGCCGCTCGGGGCGCGCAAGCAGCGCGAGCGCCATCCTCGCGCCGGCCTGCCCTTCTTCGGCCATGCCGCGGAGCCGCGAATCCCGTACAGACAAGAGCGCGACTTCGGAAGCGGCGAAGAACGCGTTGATGGCGAGAATCAGGCCGAGCAGGGCTAGCCGCGCAAGGTACGCCGAACCTTCCATCAGTAGCTAACAGTATCTCTTGACAATCAGCGCTTGGCCTGAAGAGTGGAACCTTCCAGTTCGGCGTGTACGATAAAACGCTTCGGCGCCGAACCCACGTAGCGAAACGGGTAGCAGGTAACGAGGTTCAATACTGGCTCATTGGTAGGCTTCAGACTCGAAGTATTCGTCGGCCTGACGATTGTCGTCCCATCGACACGGTATTTGAACGTCCGACCTGCGCGCTCGAGGATGACCTCGTCGCCATTGTGAATATTTTGCAGCACGTTGAAATGAGTGTCTCTGTGCCCCGCTATCACGCAGTTGCCGTCCTCGCCCGGCAACACGGTTCCGACAAGATGGCCAGGACCGCGCTTCAGATCCCGATCGCGCGTTCCTTCCACCACGTATAGAACGGTGTCGAGCCTGGGAATTCTAAGCTTCGCGACCGCGGTGCCGGCCGCCACGGTATTCGTGTGAACTCTTGGTTGCGACGCATGTCCATCCGACGACTTACCTGGCGCGGCGCTCGGCTGTGCCGGCACTTCCTGCTCAGCGGGAGAGGAATTCTGCCATTCCTCGGCAATCTGGTTCTGTGCGCTGTGGGCTTCCCGGTAATCGAGGAATCCGTACACCGTCAGAAAGCTGCCGGACGCTATCAATAACCAGGTGCAGACGGCTGAAGATTGTGGCGCGCATGATCTATCTACAAAACAAAAGGGATGCGGGATTTGACTCCGCATCCCCCGGTTCGGTTAGGTTAACAGTTTAGCTGCGGAGTTTGCGAAGCATCAGGCCCGCGCCCGAAAGCATTCCGCCGCTCAGCATCAGCGTCAGCCATTCGCCGGCGGTGTGAGGCATCGCAGGAGCGGGTGCCGGAGCTGGCGTGTTGTCGATCTGGGGAGCCGGAGCAGGCGCCGCATTCACGCTGGTATCCGTCTGGGTCTGAGTCTGCGCGACTTCGACCGGAGCCGGCGCTGGTGCCGGAGCAGCAGCGACCTGAGTGTTCTCTTCCTTCTGCTGAGTCTGCTCGTAGGTCGCCGCAACCGTGTAGGGCTGCAGCGCTTCACGCTGACGGGACTTCACAGCCGGAGGCAGCGGGAACTCATAACCGTAATTCTTGCCCTGAATCCACACTTTGTCGAAATAGTAGTCCGTTCCGTAGTGATGGAGGAGGACGGATGTCTTTTCCGGAGTGTTGTTGTCGAGTGCCGGAATTGTCAGTGCCGTTGCCTGAAGCTTCATCCCGTTATCCGAGAAGATCATCAGTACGCGGCTGTTGGTGCCTGCATCGTCCATCTGGCGAATGACGTAGTGGCCGGGCTGCAGGACGGAGTTGTTAATGGTTACCGCATAAGGCAGATCTACGATGACTTTGTCGTACAACGGACCTTGTGCGTTCGCGCCAACGGAACTGGCGACGGTGCCGGCGACCAGGGCCGCCGTGGTAAAGAAAAGATTCCTGATTCTCATATAGTTGCTCCCTGTTTCATTCAGCGCCGGATTCTATTGAACGATATCGATTCGATCCGTTTTTCTGCCGGGTCGCTCACTTCGCTAATCCCTGTTGCAGTTAGCGTGCCAACAGAGGCTTTTCTTCTGACACGAAACGCCGGTGAAGCATCGCAGTACGCATGGTAAATTGAAGATTCGCCTACCTCTCGTCCCCATCGTCTAGAGGCCCAGGACATCGCCCTTTCACGGCGGTAACGAGGGTTCGAATCCCTCTGGGGACGCCACTTCACACGAGCAAACCGTGAGACAATCGTAGGAACGTCTTACTGGAGATTATGCCGTTCAAGTTTATTGCCGTCCTGTCCTTTATCACCCTCAGCGCATTTGCCCAGCAGGAAGGCCTACGGCCGGTCGGCCAGGTGGACAGCACGAATCTGCCCGTCCAGAAGATCGGCAAAGAAGATTTGCTCAACATTCAGGTGTACGATTCGCCGGAACTGACCCGCCAGGTGCGTGTGCTGGCGGACGGCAACATTCGGCTGCCGATGATGAAGCAGGTGGTTCATGTGGAAGGCGTTTTCCCCGCCGACGTGGAAATGCTGATCGCCGACGAACTCAAACATGAAGGATTGCTGGTTGACCCGTTCGTGACCGTCACGGTCAGCGAATATCATAGCCGTCCGATCAGCGTGAACGGGGCTGTGAAAACCCCGACAATCTTTCAGGCAATCGGCACGGTAAACCTTTTGGACGCGATCGCGAAAGCCGGTGGACTGGCCAACGAGGCTGGCGGCGATATCATCATCACCCGTCCCAATGGCGAACTCGAACAATCGGTTCAGCGCATTCCGGTGAAGCCTCTGATCGAAGGCAGCGATGCCACTCTCAACGTCAAACTGACCGGCGGCGAGCAGATTCGGGTTCCCCTCGTCGGCACAGTGGTGGTGACCGGGAACGTGAAAGAATCCGGGGTGTTCCCGGTTCAGGACAGTGGAACTACTACCGTCATGACCGCAATCGCGCAGGCCAAGGGCCTCGGCGACTATGCGCCGAAGATGGTGTACATCTACCGGAACGATGCCCAAGGCGTTCGACATGAAATTGAAGTCGATCTTTCCGCGATCAAAAAGCGCAGGAAGGAAGACGTGATTTTGCAGGCTAAAGACGTCCTGTACGTTCCTGACAACAGGCGTGCCAAGCTCACAGATCAGATGATTAACGTTCTGTCCGGCGTGGGCGCTTCAAGCGCGACGGCGATGGTCTACACGAGAGGGCGCTAGCCGCTTCTCGGCCGTTCAACATGAGGTCGGGTCCGAAGCTGAAGACTCTGGACGAACTGCTCGTCCTTCGCGCCGGCTGGGCCGCGCGTGGACAGCGCGTCGTCTGGACGAATGGCTGTTTCGACATTCTTCACGCCGGCCATGTCCGCAGCTTCCGCGACGCGAAGTCTCTCGGCGACGTGCTGGTCGTCGGCATCAACAGCGATGCGAGTGTGCGGGCGAACAAGGGCAATCATCGCCCCATCGTCGGAGAGGACGGCCGTGCCGAAGTCGTGGCCGCGCTCGAAGCTGTGGATTACGTCACCGTGTTCAACGAAACCGATCCGGTCAGAATCCTTTCGCTCTTGAAGCCGGATGTCCATTGCAAAGGCGCCGAATACGCGGACGGTTCGCGTCCCGTGCCTGAGCGCGAAACCGTGTTGAGCTATGGCGGCGAGGTTCGGTTCCTGCCGTTCCATCCAGGGCCTTTCGACGACCTGATCCGAGCGAATTCTGCGAGGCGGCATCGGGTGAGCTATACAATCGCGGGCTTTCTCGAGAAAGCTGCTTCGCTCCAGGTTCTCGTCGTGGGCGACTGCATGCTTGACGCTTACGTGATCGGCGCGGCGTCCCGCATTTCGCCCGAAGCGCCGGTACCGGTGGTGAGCGTCGGGCGTCGGCGGTACGTGGCCGGCGGAGCGGGAAACGTGGCGGCCAACATTCGCGCGATGGGGAGTTCGGTTTTCCTGGCCGGCGTCACGGGTGTCGACGAGTCGGCGGTTCGCCTGCGCCTTGAGCTTGAGCGGCATGGCATCGCGACGGACGCTCTGATTGAGGATGCCTCGCGGCCGACCACCACGAAAACGCGGATTACCGCCGCGGGCCAGCAGATTGTCCGCTTTGACGATGAGGATGTAAGCGCCCTTTCCGCAGTGGCTTTCGCGCAGTTGCGGGAACGCTGCGAAGCGCTGCTGAACACCGTCGGGGTGTGTGTCATCTCGGACTATGCCAAGGGCGTCGTCAGCGATGAACTATGCCGTTGGCTCATCGGCGAAGCGGCGCGGCGGGGGGTGCCCGTCGTTGTCGATCCGAAGTCGCGAGATCTTGCGCGTTATCGTGGAGCGAGCGTGATCACGCCAAATCTAAAGGAAGCCGCCGCAGCAGCGGGAGAACCGATTGAGTCATCTGCCGACCTGGCGCGGGCCGCCGAACGGCTGCTCGTAAACATTGCTCCTTCGGCCCTCCTGGTAACGCGCGGAGAGGATGGAATGTCGTTGTTTGAAAGCGGAATGCCCGAGCGCCATTTGCCGGCCGTGGTGAACGAAGTGGCCGATGTGACAGGGGCCGGGGACACGGTTGCGGGTGCGCTCGCGATTGCCCTCGGGACGGGATTCGATCTGCCTGCCGCGATGGCGATTGCCAACATCGCGGCAGGCGTAGCGGTGAGCCATTCGGGCACCTGGGCAGTGACCCGCGCTGAGCTGCTCGAGGCGAGCGTGGCGGAGACGGCGACATGCTGAAGCGCGCTTTATTCCTCGACCGCGACGGCACGATCATCGCCGACAAAGGCGATCTCAAAGACCCGAATGCGATCGAGATGCTGCCCGGCGCGGTGGACGCGCTCCGCAACCTCGCGCGCGAAGGCTGGAAGCTGATCGTCATCGCCGATCAGCCGGCGGTCGGCCGCGGCGAGATGACGAAGGAAGAGATGAACGCCGTGCAGGCGAAGTTCCTCCGGCTGCTGCGCGCCCAGGGGGTCGAGATCACCGCCACTTACTTCTGCACTCATCCTCCCGAAGAGAACTGCGAGTGCCGGAAGCCGGGCACCGGCTCGATCGAAAAGGCATCCAGGGAACATTCGATCAACGCGCAGCAATCGTGGTTCATCGGCGACTCGGAACTCGACATCCTGTGCGGGCGCAACGTCGGCTGCTCGACGTTGTGGCTGAAAAACAAGGCGCATACGGTGCCGCCTGAACTGCCCGACTTCATCGCGGCAAACTGGGCCGCTGCGTACGACAAGATCAGCGAGGACAGCGACCCGACCGAGGACGAGGAAGAAGAGGATTAGCGGACGGCGGTACCGCTACGTCATCAACTTATCCACCACATTTCCGGCAACATCCGTGAGCCGGAAGTTGCGGCCCTGCGACTTGAACGTCAGACGTTTGTGATCGATGCCGAGGCAGCGCAGGACCGTCGCCTGGACGTCGTGTACGTGAACGGGATCGGCTACGACGTTGTAGGAGAAATCGTCGGTTTCGCCGTAGGTGATGCCGGGCTTAATGCCGCCTCCGGCCATCCACATCGAGAAGCAGCGGGGATGGTGGTCGCGGCCGTAGTTGCCGTCCATCAGCTTGCCCTGGCAGTAGACGGTCCTGCCGAATTCGCCGCCCCAGATGACGAGCGTGTCGTCGAGAAGTCCGCGCTGTTTCAGATCCTGTACGAGGGCGGCTGAAGGCTGGTCCACGCTCTGGCACTGCAGCGCGATATCGCGGGGCAGATCGTTGTGCTGATCCCAGCCGCGCTTGTAGAGCTGGATGAAACGCACGCCGCGTTCGGCGAGACGCCGGGCCAGCAGGCAATTGGCGGCGTAAGAACCGGGCTTGCGCGAATCCGGGCCGTACATGTCGAAGACGCTGGCGGGCTCCTTTCGAAAGGTCCATCAGATCGGGCACGGAAGTCTGCATCCGGTACGCCATTTCGTACTGGGCGATGCGGGTTTCGATTTCGGGATCGCCGTAGGTCAGCGGCGTTCATCTCGTTCAGCTTGCCGATGCCATCGAGCATGCGGCGGCGGGTGGCTTTATCGATGCCCGGAGGGTCTGAAAGATAGAGCACGGGATCGCCGGCCGCGCGGAAGTTCACACCCTGATATTTGGACGGCAGAAAGCCATTGCCCCAGAGCCGTGAGAACAGCGGCTGATCGGTATTGATCGCGCTCGATTGCGCAATCAGCACCACGAAAGCGGGCAGGTTCTGGTTCTCACTGCCGAGACCGTAGCTGACCCACGCGCCGAAGCTGGGCCGGCCCGGCTGCTGGCTTCCGGTCTGAATGAATGTGATGGCCGGGTCGTGATTGATGGCGTCCGTATTAGTGGTGCGGACGATCGCGATGTCGTCCACGATGCCCGCGGTGTGCGGCAGCAGTTCGCTCAGCCAGGCGCCGGACTTGCCGTGCTGACTGAACTTGAAGATGGATTTCGCAACGGGCAGAGCGCTTTGCCCGGAGGTCATCCCGGTGATGCGCTGGCCCATGCGGACGGAGGCGGGCAACTCGGTGCCGTGAAGCTTCGTCAGGCCTGGCTTGTAATCGAATAAATCGAGCTGAGACGGCGCTCCCGACTGGTGCAGATAGATAACGCGTTTCGCTTTGGGAGGGAAGTGCGGCAGGCCGGGGAGCGCGCCGTTTTCGGCCATCAGCTTCTCGTCCATCATGAGCGAGGCGAGGGCGGGAATACCGATGCCGGCGGCGGAGCGATGGAAGAAATGCCGGCGCGTGAGAGAGAGCGGACTGAGACTCATTGTTTGGTCATCGTTTCGTCGAGGTTCAGGATCATGCTGGCCACGGTGGTCCACGCAGCGAGTTCGGATTTGTCGAGCTTGGGGTTGACGGGCGATTCGCCGGTTTTGAGCAACGCCTGGGCGCGGTCTTCGTGCTGCTTGTAGTCGAGCAGTTCGGCTTCGAGGGTGGCGCGCAGAATGGCCAGTTCGCCCGGCGCTGCGGCCGCTGTCGGTGGCCAGGCGGAAGCCATATTCGAGGCGCGCGTCGCGTGCTTTGCCGCCTTCCGTCAACATGCGTTCGGCAAGCGCCCGTGCCGCTTCGACAAAGGCCGGATCGTTGAGCAAGACCAGCGCCTGCAGCGGAGTGTTGGTGATGGTGCGGCGGGCGGAGCATTTCTCGCGGTCCGGCGCATCGAAGGTAATCATCTCGGGTGGCGGACTGCGTGCGCTTCCAGAAGGTATACATGCTGCGGCGGTAGAGATCGTCGCCGTGCCCCTGCGTGTAGGTCTGGGACGTAAAGCCGTCTCCGAACGCGATCTCTTCCCAGAGTCCATTCGGCTGGTAGGGATGAACACCGGGCCCGCCGACCTGTCGGTTTCAGCAGACCGCTTAAAGAGAGTTCGCCATCGCGAATCATTTCAGCGGGCAGACGGAAGCGCGGGCCGCGCGCGAGCAGACGGTTTTCAGGGTCGCGTCTCGAGCAGTTCAGGGCTGACCCGGGACGACTGCCGGTAGGTGGCCGAGGTGACGATCAGACGCTGCATGGCCTTGATGTCCCAGCCGGTGCGGACGAATTCGGTGGCGAGCCAGTCGAGCAGTTCCGGATGGCTGGGGGCTTCGCCCTGCGAGCCGAAGTTCTCAGCGGTCTTGACGAGACCGGTGCCGAAGTACATCTGCCAGTAGCGATTCACAGCAACGCGCGCGGTCAGCGGATTAGCCGGATCCACCAGCCATTTAGCCAGGCTCAGACGGTTGGCGGGAGCGTCTTTGGGCAGTGGCGGGAGTACCTGCGGAACACCTGGCGTGACCTTTTCAGCCGGGATTGCGATAATCGCCGCGGCCGAGTATAAAGGTTTCGCGCGGCTTCTCAGTGAGCTCGGACATGACCATGGTGGTGGGGATCTCAGCGGTCAGCTTTTTGCTTTCGGCACGCAGGGCGGTCAGTTCAGCCCACGCGGCGCGATCGGGTGCGGGCGCGGCCTCTGTCAGGTAGTAATCGCGGATCCATGCCTTTTGTTCTTTGGACCGCTTGTCCGGAAGCGTCCCAACGATGCCGCGGAGCGGTTCGCTGGGTGCCGAGCCAGGCGATTTCGGTTTCACTGAGCGGACGGTTGTAAATGCGAAGATCGTCGAGGCGGCCTTTGAAGGAGTCGATTTCGAGATCGTCCCCGGCGGCGGAGTTGTTCACCGCATCCGGCTTGAGACTATCTGTCGCGACGGCCTTCCCATTGATGAAGACGTGAAACGCGGAACCATCGTAATTGACGGCGATGTGGTTCATGTTGTCAGGCCATGGCAGGCGTTCGCTGGTGCGGAGGTTCACGGAACCGAGCCGGACATAGAGACGCGGGACACGCTGCTGAACGCCGGAGAGTTCGAAGTCGTCAAGCCACAACTGAAAGTCGCCCTGACCGAAGACAGTGTCTTTCAGCTTGCCGTTGACCTTGAGCCAGAATGCGGCGGAGAAGGGTTTGCCCGCTTCGAACGCCGGGATGTGGCCGAAGACGGCCTGGGTTTGGCCGTCGAAATCGACGCCGCGATCGACTGCGGCTGTGGCGTAGGTGACGTCGCCATGCAGTACCCGGCCATATCGGTAATGGCCGGAGCTATCGGACAGGCTGCCGTCAAATTCGTAGTGGGCGAGCAAACCGTCGCGCGCGATGGGACTGGTTTCGGCGCCTTCCGAGGCTTCCCACGCGGCCTGTTCTTTCGATACGCGCTCTTCGGCGAGCGTCAGTTCGTGAGCCGCGATCGAGGCTTTCAACTGCTCCTGACGCTGTTTCTGGGCAGGCGACGGTAATTCGAGGATTGGATCGGCATTGCCGGTCCGTCCATCGAGTCCCTTTTCCGCGACGTTGTTGAAGAAGGCGAAGAAGCGGTAGAAATCTTTCTGGGCAATGGGGTCGTACTTATGATCGTGGCAGCGGGCGCAGCCGATGGTCAGGCCCATCCAGGTGTTCGAGGTGGCTTCCAGGCGGTCAACGACGTACTCGACCTGGATACTCTTCCGGGATGGCGCCACCTTCGAAATTGATCATGTGATTGCGATTGAAGCCGCTGGCGATTTTCTGTTCGGTGGTGGCATTCGGAATCAGATCGCCCGCGAGTTGCTCGATGGTGAATTCATCGAAGCGCAGGTTGCGGTTGAACGCGTCAATGACCCAGTCGCGCCAGTGCCACATTTCGCGTGAACTGTCGATGTGATGGCCGTGGGTATCTGCGTAGCGGGCCAGATCGAGCCACTGCATGGCCATGCGCTCGCCGTAGTGAGGGGAACTGCAGCAGCGCGTCCACGCGCTTTTCGTAGGCATCGGGCGACTTGTCGGCAAGGAAAGAATTCAGTTCGGCGAGGGTGGGCGGAAGACCGGTCAGGTCATAAGAAAGGCGCCGCAGAAGCGTCGCTTTATCGGCGGCGGGAGCGGGTTTGAGCGATTCGCGCTCAAGGCGGGCGAGGATAAAGTTGTCGATGGCGTTTTTGGCCCAGCCCGGACTCTTTGACAGCCGGCGGTTCAGGACGCACCGGCGGCACGAAGGCCCAGTGGGTCTGCCATTTCGCGCCCTGATCGATCCATTGTTTGAGGAGTTCGATTTGCGCAGGTGTGAGGGTATGGCCTGTGGAGGGCGGCGGCATGCGGCGGGCCGGGGTTGCCTCTGTAACGCGCTGGATAAGGCGGCTTTCGGCGGACTTGCCGGGATTGACCACGTTGTTCGTGAACGCGCCGCCATCGGGAACATCGAAACGCAGTTTAGCCATGCGCTGCGCTGCGTCGGGACCATGGCAGGTGAAGCAGTTCTCAGACAGAATGGGGCGGATCTCGCGATCGAAATCGACTGCGCCATTCGCCGGGATGGCGACGAGCAGGAGCGGAAGAAGGGCTATTCGCATGGCTGAACTAACGCCTCTATCATATGGCGTTCTGACGGATGTGTTGGGGTATACGGCATGGCGGTCAGATCTCCCCCGATCTCAGTGAGTAAGTAAGCTTGAAGGACAATTTATAACAATGCGGGCGTGAGCGCCACAATTACCCGGCGTTGGCGGCATTGTCAGGCGCAGTTCGGGTTTAAGTAGTTGGTCATCGGTTGAATTTGACCTGTTTTACGCGGCCAGCGGGAGCGAAATCGGCTCCATGCGCGGGTGCGGGTACTTCATTTTGGGGTCCCAGTGGTGCCGTTCGTAGAATTTTGCGACTCTGAGACGCTCGGCGTGGAGGTTGGCGGCGTTGATTTCGGCGTATGAAAAAACGAAGCCACGGATGGCCGGAGCGTTCCCTTCGGGGTCGCATCGCTGCCCTTCCATCTCCGCAAGTCGTGCCAATAGCTGGGCTTCTTCGAAGGCCTGAATGCGTTCGGCGATGCGTTTGGCCTGGAGTTCCTCAAGCCGCGCGACATTGCGTTCCATGGTGCGGTGGATGCGATTGCCATAGAGCGTGAGGAGCTGGAGCTGTTTGGCGTCCTTGATGAAGGCGCGGGCCTGGTAGGCGGCGGTGATGACGTCGGCGGGGAAGGAGGGCTCGGGTTCGCCGGTCATGCCGGGATGAGCGATGGCGTAGATGTTTTCGTCAAGGGCGCGGGCGCGTTTGAGGCGCCAGAGGTCTTCGGCGATGGAGACGGCGAGTTCCTTTTCCATGGGAGTTTCGGCGTTCCACTGGGACTCCTGTTCGGTGAGGAAGGCTTCGTAGGCTACGCGGTCTTCCCACGGCATGATGGTGAGGCAGCCGGTGAGACCATGGCGGAGCGCGTTCATTTTGGATATGCGCTTGCCTTCTTCGGTTTTGGGGCCGGTGGACTTTTCAGCGTTGAGCCGGTTGGCGAGTAGCTGGGCGGCGGAGATGATTTCTTCTGGTGACAATTTGGGTATCCCTCGGTAGAGAAAGTAGCATCGGAGTGAGGTGAATGAGGGTGGTGAGGATGGGGGAAAGGGGGCGGGAGGGCTGATTTTATTGGGTGGAAAAATTTTTTGGATTTTTGTGACCGGGAATCGATTGGCGATAGTGACCGGCTCCCAACTCCTTTTCGAGCGGATGAAAAACCTGGGTGACAACATGCCTGACTGAAAGGGCTTGGTAGGATGTGCTGAATGGAACCGCCGCGTCCGTTTTTCTTCAACCCAGTATTGCTTATTTGCGAGAAGGTTGTTATGGAGTCCGACGGCGCTTTGAGCCTGATTCGAATGGTGGATGTTTTCCATACGCCACAGCCGCTCACCCCGGCCCCGGCTATCATCGAGGGAGATCCTCTGCCGACGGGGATGCCGGCCATCAACGCGTTTATAGTGGCAAGCGTGAAGGCGGGCGTTGGATATGCAGGCACGCACACATTTGAAATCAAGCTGCAAACAACAGCGGGCGAGCTTGTGCGATATCAGCGGTGGTCCAAGCCAGCACACCTTTGAAGGCAGATATGACAACTCACCCACTTCGATAGGGTTTATTACCAACCTAAACCTCGGAGTTCGGCGATATGGAGTGTGCTACGTCTGCTTACTCCTCGACGATGAGGAAATTGCGCGCACGCCCATTACACTTGTGCCGACGCCCTCATTGGCCGGCCCCACCGAGTAGAAGACCGTGCGAAGGTTGGTGGTTTACGGTCCTCATCATAACGAATATTGTGAAATTGCCCGTAGCCTCGCGGTTCACATTTCCTGCGGTCAAAAGAGAGGATGGCGGCTTCCAGTTCCTGCCCAAATGCCTGGCGATCCACCAAGCCGTCGCGTAGATCAGACAAAGCTGAATCGATTGAAACGCACGCCTCTAATATGTCAGCGCGCTCCCCAAACATTCCACGGCTGTTGTCGCGAAACCAATCCTCGAACTGATCGAGAGATACCTCTCCGGCGCCATACGCTCTCGCGATTTTCGGCAAATCTAAAGCGATTGACATGACGGACACACCTCTCCCGGACATTATTGTAGTACGGACGTGCCCGGAGCATCGCGTTCGTCTCTTCGAACGAGAGCGGTTTTGGGAGCGCTACCTCGCGGGCGAATTGCGCGCAGATCAGAGGGCCAGTATAAAGAAGCAACCACAATCGGACTATCTCGGGCGAAAGCTCATTGCGAATGTAAACCTCTACCTGCGCGACGACAAGTTCCCGCCGAATCACCAACGGCATATAGTTCTACACACGCATTGCCACATCACGGAAGACGGGGATATTGGCGCGAGCGGCAAAATCGACCCAAAAGAGATGCTCGTAGGGGAATTTGAATTTCGCCAACTTGCGAATGACAACCCGTGCTGCGATTTATGCGTAAACGGCGACATGATCCCCATGAGTGGGCGGTTTTATTCGTCCACGTACAGGCCTGCATCATGAAGTCGCATCCTGAAATGATCGAAGGGCGGGCGCATTTACGCCCTTCAGGGTATCGTGAACGCGGGTTTTTAGCCGGGTT
>CAWIZX010000014.1:0-37161 GCA_963840735.1 Terriglobia bacterium | reverse complement strand
AGCGCTAACGGGAATCGAACCCGTATTTAAGCCTTGAGAGGGCTCCGTCCTAACCGTTAGACGATAGCGCCGGGTGTCCGCAGACCGAACGCTAACAGGTTAGCAGATTCAGGCCGCAGTCAGTTCTGTTTCGATGAACTTGCGGGATGCCCACACAATCCGCGCCTTGATTACATCGAGAATAGGCCGGTCCCGCAGCAACACCGAGTCCCATTTTGCCGGCTCGTGCACAGTCGCCTCGTTGGCAAGATAGAGCCTGCCGCCGCCGAGGCGGACGTAGCGGATCCTCAGTCCACCGGGCACCGAAATCACCCAGCAGCCTCCGCCGGAGGGCGCGGAGCGCGCGGCGGGATCCTGATTGAGCAAAATCGTATCATTCGTGGAAAAAGCCTTTGGGAGGACAAGATCGGGCGCGACTCTCCCGCAGACCGGTTGCACGAGTCCGTTCACCAGACTGCTCGGAAGCGGAGTGTAACCGGAGAAATACGCAAGGCTTGTGTCAGTACCGGAACCAATGCGGTTGCGCAGCACCGGCACAGCTCTGACGCCTAATTCCTCGCCCGGGTAACACCAAAACAGTTCATCCACCCGCAGGTGCAGGACGTGCAGCAGACGGTCTGCAACAGGGATCGAAAGGCTCCGTATCTCCTTCAGAACGTTGTGCATATGCGGCTGGGAGACACCGCACAGACGAGCCAGTCCGCGCTCCGAAACCTCGCCCGAACGGACCCGCTCGCGCGCCACTTCGACCAAGCGGCGATGCAGGTCATTGAGCGACATTGGTGAAGCGGGCATATAACCTGAAGCTATAGGGTGTATGAAAAATTACGCTTTGTAATTACGGATATAGTACTAATACGTACGATAAAGTCCATTGTAGTCAGAGACTTCGCGGACCCGATAAGGGTAACGTTCATAAACCTCAATTGCGTGAACGAAACTTCGGGGAGAAATTAAAGAAACAAATCGGTGGCGCAGTTCTGGACACCGGGAGGAACATTTTGACAGCATTCGATTGGAACCGTTCGGAAGTGATCGCTTTGGCGAAAGAAAGCTGCACGCAATGCCAGGGGTTTGGATTGCGCGACAGGATGAAAACAGGGCAGCTCCCCCCCTGCAACTGTGTCTTGCGTTCGGTATTTCGCGCATGTTACAGAAAATTCCGATTCTGTGTCAAACAGGAAGCGCACATCAGCAGAGTGAAGCTCGAGCAGGTGAACGGCAAGGATAATCGCCAGAGCTGGGGGATGAAAAACGAGGAATATATGGCGGATTTCGTCCTCGTTAGCCGAAAAGCGCTGGACGACGATGAATATCGGATGTTCAAATTTCATTATCTTCTGGGCGCGGACTGGAAGCTTTGCTGCCGTCGGCTGAATATGGATCGGGGGGCGTTTTTCCACGCAATTTACCGGCTAGAGAAAAAGCTCGGTCGGGTTTACCGGGAGCTACAGCCATACGCGCTCTATCCGCTCGACGAATACTTCGGCGGAACGGTGCGAAAGGCCCTGCCGGGCAGCGCCGGGCGCGTGCTTCAGATGCCCGCAGTGGACAGGAAGAAGCTGCTGCCACCGCTCCGCAAAGTCGCGTAAGCTCGGTGAAGCACAGAGGCAACCGGCGCAATGGCGCGGCTGGTTGCCTGAAAACGCGGGATAATTCAGTTGTGACGATTCTGGTTCAAAAGCACAAGCTGGCCAGCAGGTGGTTCCACTGGATCAACTTCCCGATCCTTTCGGCGATGATTGTGAGCGGCATTCTGATCTACTGGGCTTACGATCCTTACAGGATTGGTATCGGGTCCTTTAGCCTCTTCCATTTTTTCCCAAACTGGTTTTACGATGCGGGTCATATCGATCACAAGCTGTCGATCGGTATGGCCTGGCATTTTTTGTTTGCATGGATCTTTGCGATCAACGGCATCCTGTACGTCCTCTACACGGCGGCGTCGGGAGAGTGGCGCGAACTGGCGCCGCAGCGCCGGTCTTTCCGGGAGGCATTGCAGGTGATGCAGCACGACATGGGATTCAAGGTCGCGCTGCCTCCGCAGGGCAGGTACAACGCGGCTCAAAGAATTACATATTCAGCAATCGTGCTGATGGGCGGACTGAGTCTGCTTACCGGCCTCGCGATCTACAAGCCGGCACAATTGAGCTGGCTGACGGCTTTGGCGGGCGGTTACGAATGGGCGCGGTGGGAGCATTTCTGGTTGACTATGGGTTATGTCGGATTTTTTGCGATCCATATTGCCCAGGTGATTCGCGCGGGCTGGGCGAATTTCCGGTCTATGGTGAGCGGTTACGATCTGGTGGAGGCCGAGGCCAAACATGCAGAATGATGTAAGAGAGGAGATGAAGAAGCGGACGCGGCGCTCGTTCGCCGCGCTCGGAGCGGGCGCGGTTGCATGCGTCGCCGGCTGGGAGTGGCTGAATGGGGGCGCTCACGCCGAGGGCGATATTCCGCCTGCTCTGCGCAGCGCGCTCGGTTTCAATGAACGGGTATTGCGGAGCGCTGTGTACAGCAACGAGCATCTGGCGCGGACCTATCCGGCATCGGCCATTGGCCGCATCAAGGTCAACGGGCAAATAGGAATCGACGATGAGATCGATTTGGCAGCCTGGAAGCTGGCTGTCAAGCCTTACGGCGGCGGCAGCTCCCCGGTCACCTTGTCACTGGCAGATCTCAAGACTCTGCCGCGCTATGAAGAGACGATCGATTTCAAATGCGTAGAAGGATGGAGCACGGTAACTCAGTTCGCGGGGGCGCGCTTGTCCGACTTCACAGCAAAGTTCGCCCCGGGGTCTGAGAAGGCCGCCTGTGTCGGGATGAAGACGCCGGACGAGGAATACTACGTCGGCATCGACATGCCGAGCGCGCTGCATCCACAAAGTCTGCTCGCGTATGAGATGAACGGCGAACCGCTGACCGTTCCGCATGGCGCGCCGCTGCGCCTCGTCACGCCCGTCAAGTACGGCATTAAGAACATCAAGCAGATTGCGTCTATTGAGTACACCCAGCAGCGCCCGGACGATTATTGGGCGGAGCGTGGGTACGACTGGTACGCCGGCTTATGACTTCCAGTTCATCGCGAGATTAACGAACGCTCCGAGCGGGACGCCCGTGGGACCTTTCGCCATCCACGGCTTGGCGTCGTCGAGCCAGCCCGTGCCCGCGATATCCACGTGAATCCAGGGCGTCTCGCCCACAAATTCCTTCAGGAACATGGCCGCGCTGCAGGCCCCGCCCCAACGACCACCTATGTTCTGAATGTCGGCGTACACGGTTTTCAGCAGATCGCGGTATTCGTCGTCGAGCGGCATGCGCCACATCTTTTCGCCCGCGTGGGCCGCGGCCGTCATCCATTGATCGTGCAGGGCTTCATCGGCCGCGAACACGCCTGAGCTGGTGATGCCAAGCGCGACAACGATTGCGCCGGTGAGGGTGGCGGCGTCGACCAGGTGGGTGCAACCGAGCTGTTTCGCGTAGGTGATCGCATCCGCGAGGATGAGCCTGCCCTCCGCATCCGTGTTGAGCACTTCAATAGTCTTGCCGGAGAGGGAAGTCAGAATATCGCTCGGCCGCAGCGCGCGTCCACCGGGCATATTTTCAACCGCGGGGACAATTCCTGTGACTGCGATGCCGGGTTTCAGGCGGGCAATGGCCTGCATGGCGCCGATCACGGCAGCCCCGCCCGCCATATCGTATTTCATTTTCTCCATGCCTTCGGAGGGTTTGATCGAAATGCCGCCGGTGTCGAACGTTACGCCTTTGCCGATAATGCCCAGATGCGCGCCACCCGCGGGCCCGGTGGGTTTGTACTGCATCACGATCATGGCCGGCGGCTCGGCGCTTCCCATGGCAACTCCCAGGAGAGCTCCCATACCGAGCTGGCGCATCCGATCCTGATCGAGTACCTCGAACGAGAGGCCGGCCTCAAGCGCAACGGCGCGTGCGCGCTCAGCCATTGTCGTCGGGGTAAGGAGATTCGGAGGCGCAACGGCGATGTCACGCGAGACGTTGATGGCGTCGCCCACGATGCGGCCGCGTTCGAGCGCATTCTCGAGATCGGCGCCCGCTTCAGGAGCCACAACGGTTAACAGATTCGAAGGCTTTGGCGGAAGCGTCCTTGTCGGTTTTGAGGTGACCCGGTTCCCAGTTACCGGTCACGAATCCTTCGACCGCGGCTGAAACGAACTCAGGCGTTGTCTGGGCAGGTTCGAGGGCGATCGCGATGCTCCTGATGCCTTTTTCCCGAAGGTGGCGGACTGCGGCGCCGGCCAGTTTCCGCATCGCGGCGGAATTGAACTTTTCCGGCGCGCCTGAACCGGCAAGGAGGACACGGGTGGCTTTAAAGCCCTCGACCCCGTGAAGCAGGGTCAATTCGAGAAACTTTCCGGCAATCTCACCTGAGCGATAAAGTGCGGCCAGCGGGCGTTCGAGATCGGCGCGCGGTCCGCCTTCGGGGTGAATGAGAATCAGTGCATCGGTCTCGATTGCAGAAATATCCTGCTGAAGAAGTTTGAGTTCCATGGGGTCGGGGTTCGGTTCCTATTGACGGGCTTTGCTTTCGCGAACCGCGGCGCGCGCTTCATCCTCGGCCGTTTTGGCGCGTTCGGTTTCGCGTTTGTCGTGCAGTTTCTTGCCTTTGGCGATCGCAATCTCGCATTTTATCCTGCCGTTCTTCAGATACAGGCGGGTGGGGATCAGCGAAAGGCCCTTTTCGCGGGTGGCGGCGAGCAGTTTCTCTATTTCGCGCTGATGCAGCAGCAGTTTACGCTTGCGCACGGGGCTGTGATTTTCGCGGTTGCCGTGGCTGTACTCGCTGATATGGGCGTTCAGGAGCCACGCTTCACGCTCTTCGATCTGGGCATAGGCCTCGCGAAGCTGCACTTTTCCGCCCTTGGCAGCCTTCACCTCGGTCCCGGTCAGGACCATTCCGGCCTCATACCTGTCGAGGAGAAAATAGTTATGGCCAGCCTGGCGATTGTCGCTCAGGACCTTCGACGCGTCATATTGTGCCGCCAATCTTTCTCCTCAACGCCAGAGCGCTGTCATGCGTCAGACAATTTGATGATAATTCAGCCCTCCGGCGGGATCGTTCGGCAGTAACGGTTTCATTCAAAGCAAGATGATTCGTTCCAATCAGATCACTGCCATCCTCCTGGCTTCGTTTCTTGTGCTGCCTCCGGCGCCTTTGATGGCAAAGAGCCGTAAGGGCGACCAACTTCGGAATGACGCGCGAAACGAAGAACTGCGCGGCAACTTCGATCATGCGCTTGAACTTGCCGAGCAGGCGATGAGCCTGGATCCTGCGGATCCGTCTTACGTGCTGGAAGTGCGCCGGGTCCGATTCGAAGCGGGCGCCGCCCATGTCAAGAATGCCCAAAAGATACGCGCGACCGGGCAACTGGAGCAGGCGCTGGCGGAATTCGAGAAGGCTTATGGGATCGACCCGGCTTCAGAAATTGCCGTGCAGGAGATCCGGCGGACGAAGGAGATGATCGAGCGGTATAAGAACGGGGGACAATCGCCCGGCGCCTCGGTTTCGCAGGAAGAAAAGAAGACGATGACCCCGTCGGAGCTTTCGCGCAGGGAGTCTCAGGACCGCACCGATTCCCTGCTGGGCGTCCCGGAGCTTCGGCCGTTGAATAACGACCTGATCGATCTGCGGATGATGAATCAGAAGCCGCGGGTGATGTTCGAGACCGTCACGAAGCTGGCCGGCATGAACGTTCTGTTCGATCCCGAGTACAACCAGCAGCAAACGATTCCGGCGGTCAGCATAGATCTGAGCCGCACAACGCTCGAAGAGTCTCTGGACCAGATTGGCGTGGTCACGAAATCTTTCTGGAAGCCGCTTTCACAGAACACGATTTTTGTCACAGTCGATAACCCGACCAAGCGTCGTGAGTATGCCGAGCAGGTGGTGAAGGTTTTCTACCTGACGAACGTCACCTCTCCGCAGGAGATGCAGGAAATGCTGACGGTGCTCCGGACGGTTGTCGATGTCCAGAAGGTCTTCAATTACACCTCTCAGAATGCACTGGTGGTGCGGGCTGAATCGGACACCATGGCGCTGGTGGAGAAGCTGATCGCCGATCTGGACAAGCCTAAGTCCGAGGTCATCATCGACGTGATGGTGATGGAAGTCAGCAGCAACTACATGCGGAATCTGGGTATCGCCTTTGCGCCGACCGGCATTACGACGAGTGCGGTGTACGCGCCCCGGAACGGCGTGACTACCACTCCATCGACAACGACCACGACGGGCAGCACGACATCGACGACGACGCCCAGTACAACCACTACGACATCGACGGCGACCGCGACACAAATTCCCTTAAACCAGCTTGCACGAATCTCGAGCGCGGATTACTCGCTGACAAATTTGCCGGGAGCGGAATTTGAGGCGGTCCTGAACAATTCGGGTACCCGTGTTCTGCAATCGCCGCAGATCCGCACCGTGGATAACGTGAAAGCTTCGATTAAGATCGGCGACAAGGTCCCGACGGCGACCGGGAGCTTCCAGCCCGGCGTCGGCAGCGTTGGAACGGGTGTCAGCGCGCTGGTCAACACGCAGTTCACGTTCATCGACGTAGGCGTGAACGTGGATATCACGCCGCGCGTCCACGACAACAACGAGGTATCGCTCGCGATGGAACTGGATGTCTCCCAGGTGAAAGACCGCATCGATCTGGGCGGCGTTTCAGAACCCGAAATCAGTCAGAACAAAGCCAGCGCGTATGTTCGGCTGCGCGATGGCGAGGTGAATCTGATTGGCGGCATTATCCAGAGCACGAACAGCCGGGGGATCACTGGAATTCCCGGTCTGGCCGGCATCCCGGTGCTGGGCCGGCTTTTCAGCGCTGAGAACGTTCAGAAAGACAAAACCGAGCTTGTGATCGCGATTGTGCCTCACATTGTCAGGGGGCCCGATGCGACAGAGAGTAATCTGCGCGGGATCGCCGCGGGTAATTCGACGCAGATTAAGGTCGGATATGGGCGGCGCCGGGCGAACGCGCCGAATGCTCCGGACGGCCAGCAGGTGGGCGTGGTGGTTACACCTTCCTCGGCGGGACCGCCCGCAACAGCGCCTCCTCCCACCGCGGCGCCAATCGCGCCTCCTGTAACTGCTCCTCCGGCGCCGGTGGGTCCGGCAGTTCCGGGCGGGCCCGCGCGGGTCAGCTTCCTGCCGGGCGATACCGTCAACGCGCAACTGAGCCAGGCTGTAACGGTGACGCTGTTTGCGGAAAATGTAACCGACCTGGTGTCCGCTACCGCGCATCTGCAGTACGACCCGCATATCCTGCGGATCAACAACATTGTTTCGGGCGATTTGCCGCAGAAAAACGGCGCGCAACTGCAGCCTTCGAAAAACATTCTGAACGATGCCGGGTCCGCCGACATGAGCGTTACGCGGGGGCCGGAGGGCGGAGTTTCGGGGTCGGGTGGACTGTTCGGCATTGTGTTTCAGGCGGTGGGCCGCGGCAACACGACAGTTTCGGTGTCGGGTGTATCGCTGAACGCTTCGACGGGACAGCCGATTCCGTCGAACACGCCGCCGCCGCTGACGGTCAACGTCCAGTAAACCGGTATGGTTCGAAGTACTTCGATTCGCGGTTCACGCGCAGGCATGACGCTGGTGGAGCTGATTGTCGCGTTTACGATTTTGATGGTGCTGACATCGATGGCCGTGCCGATGGCGCGGTCGAACGTAAAGCGAATGCGCGAGCGGGAACTTCGCCAGGCGGAGGAAGAGATCCGCAAGGCAATCGACAAGTATAAGGACGCGGTGGATCTTGGGAAGCTGGGTCCGGACGCGAACGGCATCGATACGTTTGGGTATCCGAAGACTCTGGAGTCTCTGGTGGAAGGCGTGAAGGGTACAGGCCAGGGCGCGGATACCAAGATCAAATTTCTGCGGCGGATTCCGCGCGATCCGATCACCAAATCGACCGACTGGGGCCTGAGAAGCATGCAGGATGACCCGAAGAGCAACGGCTGGGGCGGACAAAATGTCTTTGACGTCTATACAAAGAGCAGTGAAAAAGCGGCGGACGGAAGCTCTTATTCGGACTGGTAACGCCCGTTCGCGCGGATTCACGCTGATTGAACTGATGATTGTGATGGCGATTATCGTCATCCTGGTGGCAGTGGCTGTGCCGTTTTATCAGAAATCGATCGTTCGGGCGAAAGAGACGGTGCTTCGGAATAATTTGTTCGCGATGCGGAATGCCATCGACGAATATACCTACGACAAGCAAAAGGCCCCCCAGGCTTTGCAGGATCTGGTCAGCGACGGCTATTTGCGCGAGGTTCCGCAGGATCCGATTGCGGGGAATTCCGACGGCTGGAAGATCGTGATGGAAGATGCCGGGCAGGCGGTAAACGCGACCGAGCCTGGGATTTTCGACGTTCACAGCGGGTCCGCCGGGAAAAGTCTGGACGGAACCTCTTACGCAGATTGGTAGCGGGTTTCGGACGATTTCCTACTTTCTTCAGAAGTCAGGTAAAATGGGCGGCCATGAAATCATTTTTCGCGCGCGGCCGCGTTTTGCCGCTCGTGGCAGTCCTATTATTTACCTGTTTGGGCGCGTTCGCCCAGCAGCAGCCGGTTTGCAGTATAGCGGCTACTGCACCGCCCGTTCACGCGGAGGGTTTGACGGAACTTACCGGGAACATCACGTTGACCTGCACCGGTGGCACCGCGGGCAGCACAGCATCGCTGTCGATCTTTATCACCCTGAGCGCCAACATAACGAACCGGTTGGATGCAAACAACAGCCCGCAGGGGATAGCAGTTTCAATTAGCGGCGCAACCGCCTTGAACGTGGGGATCACCAGCCTATTCGAACTCTCCTTCACCACGTATTTTATTCAGAATATAAACTACGCCGTTCCATCCACTCCGTTAAGCCCGGTAACGATTACGATTTCAGGGCTTCGGGCGGCGGTCGCGGGAGCCGTGCCAGCGGGAGGATCGCCAGTTATCAGTGCCACTGTCGCAGGCGTCGGAGCTCAGTTGCCGACGACGAGCGCGGTAGTGGTGGGAGTCGCTTCTGCGACGCTGTTGACCTCGCTCATCAATAACGGTATTCCATGCATAGGTTCAGCTCTGCCGCAGACTCTTGATTTCGCAAGCTTCACGGCGCTGAACGGCGTATCTTCCACTATCAGGGTCAGTGAAGGCTCTGCCAGTGCTTTCACCGTCAAAGATGCCACCGGTGACACGGGACTTCGCGTCCGGGTCAACTTTTCGGGATACACGGCGGGATCACGCGTGTTTGTGCCGGATGCGATTGTCGGAACCACGGGAACGCTCCCGACATCTGCGGGAGCGTTCAATTCGACTGTCAGCGCGGGAACATATTCTCCCGGGATCAACCAACTCCTGATGGTGCGAGTCAACGGGGCAGACGTGAACGGAGCAGGCGGCGCAACGGCCTTCGCTGCTCCATCGATTCAGACCACTTTCACCAGCGTTTCAGAGGTGCCTCTCACCAGCGGTGCGGGAAGCGTGCTATATGAAGTGCTCAGCAGCAATGTGAACGTCAGAGAAATCGCGCAGATTCCAACGTTTCTTGTTGCACCTCAAATTCGCATGCACGGGCACTACCGTAATACCCTCCATCAAAGTGTCCCTGGCTCCGATTTCAAGCGTTGCTACAGCGAGCGCATCCGATCCAGTGCCGCGCTTCGCACCGGTAGCTCCTGGCTCTGACTGTCAACTGGATGGAGACTGCAATGCGGTATATTTTCCGAATTTATCAGTGGACACAACCCCTATCAACCTTTTCGGCGCATCACTTGGGAGCCGGCAAGGAGCTACCATTGCTCTGTCTAATCCCGGTAGCGGGATTGTGAGCTTCACTGTGGCCGCGACGTATCCAAATTCCTTACCATTCCTGATAATCACTCCGGGAACAGGTCAACTGACGTCCCAAAACGGCGCCACTTTGCAATTGTTTGCGGACCCATCGAATTTGCAGCCCGGGATCTATACCGCTAACGTAACTATTAGCGGGGGAGCATATGGAACCTACACGCTTCCGGTCACATTTACTGTTGGCCCGCCGGGGGTGACAGTATCTAACGTCCTCAATGCGGCCAGCGGCGCCAGCCCCGTTGCACCCGGCTCGTACGCGGCGCTGTACGGTCTGAACCTGGCCGGCCAGAACGTGAGTGTCACATTCAACGGATTGCCAGCATCGATAATTTACACGAGCCCGACTCAAATTAACTTGATTGTTCCTGCCTCCCTGGGGACTGCGACAGCGGCAGATGTGGTTGTGCGAGTCGATGGAAAAACCAGCAATTCTTTTAAGACGGCGTTGGTTCTGAACGCACCGGGAATATTCAATCCGGGAATCGAGAACGCTGATGGCACAGTGAACACCGCGACCAATCCCGCGCTCAACGGAAGTTTCGTAGCGGTTTACCTGACTGGGTTATCTCTCCCACTGACGGGCCAAGTCACGGTTAACATTGGAAAAATAACTAACCTGCTTCCTCTGTACGCCGGCGCTCAACCAACGTTACCGGCGCTGGATCAGGTGAACGTAACCGTTCCAACGGCGCTTGCCGGCTCTGTGAATCCTGTGCCATTGATGATATGCATTCCGGGCCCCGCAGGGCAGCCGGTTTGTTCGAATCCGGCAAACCTGTACGTCCAATAGGCCACTCCGATGATGCGCACGTTCATCGGGTGCTATGCATGGCTCACTGCGGCAGCGGTGTCGGCCCGAGCGGGGGCCCTATATATCGATCTATTGCACAGGACTCGGATCGACCACGCTAATGGCGGTCAGACCACCGGTGTCAGTGGTTTACGCTTGTCGGCTGCCCGATAACCGGTATTCCCAAGCTCTACCCAGGTTAACGTGCAGGCGCCGACCGATCTTCTACCGGCCAACCGGAGCGTCGAAATCGAGCGAGTCCGAGTCAGACGACGCAATCAGCCTGTGAAGTTCGCACATCAATAAACATGAATTTTCGCTCATCTGCGCCGCAGCGCTTGCAAGTAGCCGAAAAACCCTATATAGTCGGTATACTTGCAGGTGTAAAAGACAACGTTGATCGCTAAGCTGTGGCTTGACAACACGAGCCGCATAAGATATCAATGTTCTTGCTTCCAGCAATAATTTTGCTTTCGGGTAGTGGGCATGCAGTCAAAACGAACATAACCCTCACCCTTCGAGATGTACCGCCTTGTCTGACCGCTTCAGGAAAGCAGGCATGCATCCCTCCGCCCGACACGGAGAAGTTCCCTGAAATGCAGTACAGAGATATTCGTTGTAGTTGAGGCTCAGGTTGTAGAGAACTTCGACCGATTCAAGAAGCAAAAATCACAAGGAGTAAGAAAAGAAAATGGTAGATTTTCGTAAAAAACTTTTAGGGCTTGCCGGGATATCATGGTATTTTCCGGTATTGCTAACGCGCAGTTCACTTTGGTCTCGCACCCTTGCCCCGACCCTTAGCGCAGCGGCCTTATCCGTGCCGAGGCCCAGACCGAAGCTCCCGATTCAACAGGTAACCATTCAGCGGATGCACTGGAACCGTCGCTTCGACAACAAATGCCACGATCCAGCTGTTTCTTTCGTCTGCGGCGGGAGCAGTTACCGTGACCAGTCCTTCAGCGGTCTCACCTAAAAGCACGGTCTCAAGCGGCGGCCAAGTGACTCCAGTTTCCAACCAAGTGTGCCAACGAACGCAACCGAAGCCCATGTTGACCGTAAACGGAAGCTCGACCGTGACTTACTTCGGATCTCGCCAGTGGAAATACTGTTACGTTCAGCAACGTCAATCTGTCAGGCGGCGTTCCCACGGGCATCGTCATCAGCAATGTCCGACGCGAATGCTTCTCAGGTGGCGAACAACGCCGGTACAGTACAGATCAACGCTCTTGCCTACATTTCAGTCCTGGCGCAAGCATACACCGGCACCACTACGAATTTGGCGCAGGTTGCATTGGTCAGAACGGACTGCAGGGCGCCAAAGGTACAAAGATGTGGGTCAGACCACGCTCGGTGTTACTGCTGCACAGTCGAATCCCTTCGGCGTTTGCGGCGCGATCAATAACGGCTCAGCTGCCGCAACTCAGAACAGCTTCTACGTGAACGAGCAATCGCAGTTGCTTTTAAAAGCAAGAACGGCACCGGTTTGGGCGCAGGTACTTCATACGCCTCCGGCTCCGAGTCGACTAACGTCGGCCTTGACCCGAGTCTTGTGAATTCCGCAACGCGCATTCAGATGGTTTCTCTGGCATTCCCGCGGCTGAATATTTTTGTGCCTCAGACCGTGACGGCAGTCGCTACCGGACGGCGCGGCGCTGGAACGATGCCGTCCATCAGCGGCACTTCCTGTACTGACGCTCCAGACTGCGAGCAGGTCAACAAACGCAACTGCGGCAACAATAGCGCTTCTCACCCTCAGCCTTAGCGGTCTTGGGCTCACGCAGGTTCCGGTCACAAACGGCACCGCCACAGCTGTTTATGAAGTTACCACGGACAGCCCGGGCCTTGATGTCTTTAGCGTACCGGTCGTTCTGAAGCCGGGACCAATGCTGTCATCAATCAGTCCGGCACATGACAGTCGCTGTCGAGTTACGCACCGCAGGCCGCACTCTTACTTCGGCGGCGAGCAGCGTCCCGCAGCTTCGCCGTTGCAACTCATGCCGCCCAGACCGTCATTGGCTCTTACTCTTTGCCCGACCAGCCTGTTGTTCCCGTTCGTTACCAATCAGGCTGGTTTTGAGACTGGAATCGCAATCTCAAACACTTCCAAAGATCCGTTCGGCTTGGGCGGTCAGCCTCAGAGTGGCACCTGCACGCTGAACTACTACGGAACGAGTGCAGACAAATCCTGCTGCTACGCTCGCCCCTAACACAAATGAAACATCTGGCGCACCTATACCGCAGGCGAATCCTATGCATTCACTCTGACCAATGCACTGGCTGCAACTGCGGGAAATCCGGCTACGTTCCAGGGCTACATGATTGCTGTATGCCAGTTCCAGAACGCACATGGCTTTGCGTACATCGTCTACAACTTCCCCGGTACGAGTTCAGACACGATGGGATATCTCGCGTTGGTTCTCGGTCGTGGCTCAGTCGGTGCCGAAAGACTCAATCACTAAAACGCCGTACTTAGACGAAAAAAAGGGGGGGCTTCGGCCCCCCTTTTTTTATTCCATTAATTAACCGTCAAGCGATCAGCTTCCAGCTTTCTGAACGTTGGGCCTATTTTCTGTGAATGTCGATCACTAAATCAACGTTCAGGGGAGAAACCGAAGATGGACTCTGTCGTCGACTTTCCCAGATGCATCATCTCCTAATCGAGAGGACGGCCTTCTCGCCTGCCCCAACATGCGTCTTGTCAATCTCAACCGAGATCCCAGGAATTGTGTTTTTCTCCATAGTCAGATCTACAAACCCGGGCATGCCATTGGTCACCGTTGCTGTAGCAGTTGGCTCGGCCTTCGTAAGAGTGACGGAGGTCTTGTCGATTGTGACCTGATGCTGAAATGCGCTCACGTCTACTGCCGCGACCATCGACTTAACGTCGGGAGCGGGTCCTCCAGCCGGAGCATTGTTAATAGCCACAGCACCAAACGGAGTCTGTAGCGGCGCCTTGCTATCGACATACCAGACCCAGCTTCCGTTTTCTACCTTCCAAAGCGTTTCTGTCGGCATCTCGAACGGCAGACGCCCCACACCCATCATCATCATCGAAGACTTGGTCTTTACCGTGACCTTCGCCTTCGTATTGTTCTCCAGCAACTCTACCTTCTGAACCGTGAAGCCTTGTAATTCCGGCTTCTTACCTGCGAAGTACAGATCCTTCGTATCCTCGGCGACGAACGCCTCGGCTTGCCGGAATTTCTTGTCCATCTGCAGTTGATAAAACTGCTGCACACGATCACGCAGGGCCTGTTCAGCCTCGGAAGCGGCGGGGGAAGCCTGCTGGCCGTAAACCTGGGCGACGGGTACAGCGATCAACGGGATATAGCGCCATCTGCTCATACGTCTACTTCAGACGTGCAAAACCGCCATTTAGTTTGGCAGTATCATAGAGGAAACCTTGCCAGCCCCGTATTCCAGCCACGACCTCGGCGTCGGCCGGGCGATATCCCTGAACCGCCGAAATTTCCTTCGTTTAGCCACAGGCGCGACGGCTGCGACCACCCTGAGAGGCATGGTGGCGCCCAAGACGAAGAAAGCCATCGTGGTCACCTTCGGCGGCGGCGCTCGCGACGACGAAACCTTCCAGCCTGACGGCCAGGAGAATATCCCCTTCCTGCTGCACGAACTTATGCCGCAGGCCACCTTCTACACTCAGGTAGTAAATCGCGGCATTCTGGGCCACTATGTCGCGACGGCGAGCATCGTCACAGGCGCGTATGAAACCTTTAACAACTTCGCCGCGGTTTCGCCCGATAACCCGACCGTCTTCGAATATTTCCGCAAGACATTGGGCCGGCCGGCTACGGACACATGGGTCGTAGCGCCCAGCAACGGCTTTAGCCGGATCGGCGAGAGTGGACATAGATCCTACGGCCCCGGCTTCGGCGCAGGGGTGATCCTCCCGAAACGCCTGCTTTCGGCGGCGCTGTCGTCTTCGACAGACGGGGCCCGCTACGAACACCTGCTGCGCGACAATTACGAGACGCCGCTCTACGCGCCCTCGCTCGCCGGCAAACAGATCGAACTCAGCCAAATGGCCGGTGTTCTCAAGCTTTCGGCGGATGATTTTGCAGCCCATGCACGAAGCCTGGCGAGTCCCGACGAAATGTCGGTCTACATCGCCAAACATCTGATGCGGCAACTCTCGCCAAGTTTGCTCTGGATTACCCTGCACGACATCGACATCGCACACTCGGGCACGTTCTCGCTTTATCTCGACGGCATCAAACGCTCGGACCGCCTCTGCGCCGAACTCTGGCGCACGATTCAGTCGGACCCGGAGTACGCGAACCAGACAACCATGTTCATCCTGCCCGATTTCGGGCGCGATTCGGATATCGAATCCGGAGGCAACGGGTTCCAGCACCATCGCACGGGCGACCAGACATCGCGAACTACCTGGATGATGGTGCTCGGGCCGGGCGTGCGTCATAACGTCGTGGTGGACCGCCCTGTGGAATCCACCGACCTGGTGCCTACGCTTGGGGCGTTGTTCGGATTCGACGCGCGCTTCTCGAAGGGCAAAGCGCTGGCGGAGGTGTCGTAAGCACGTGCTGCCGACTCAACTTACAGCGGATCGCTTCAGCACGTACCCGCCGCAGGCAAAACGTGTCGCGACAGAACAGCTTGGGCTGCTGCAGCGCCTGCCGCTTGCGTTCGTGCCGCTGCTGCTGCGCGAACTCGTCGCGTATGACTGGAAGTTCCCGATCGAACGCCGCGATCTCGACGGTCAGTTTCAATGGCTGTCAAGCCTCACGCCGGGGCAGTTCCGGACCACCATGACGCCGTTCGCACAACTGCGCCTGTCGAGCGAAATCGAAAGCACGGATTGGGTAAACTCGCCGGCCGCCTTCTCAGAGCAACTGACGGCGCATCTTTGGGCAACGCATCAGATCGAGGCGTTTCGCAAGGCGGCGGTAGATTATGTGGCCGCATGGAACCAGGCGGCTCCGGCGAATTCACTGCCCACACATCGCCTCGCGATCGCGGTCATCGGCAGGGGCGTCGGCGCCAGCAAATACAAGCTCTTCCGAAAGCTGCGGGTGCAAGGCACGTACTTTACCCGCATCGAACATGAGAACGGCGTTGGGACCCTGCTCGCAGCCGTGAACAGGCGCGCAACCGCGCACCCGGCGCCTTACGCCCACTGGTACATCGACGGCGGCGCGCCGGAGCTTACAACCGCGCCGGACATCGCCACCGTAACCTACGCGGCGCTTTCTCCCGCAAGGGCCGCGCTTCAAAGCCGGATGCAGAAAACATATCAGGCTCCGGTCTTCGATCCTGAAGCCTTCCGCTCGATGCTGGCCCGAATCACGCCGCGCGAACTTGGGCTCGATACAGGCGAAGACGAGGTGCTTGGGCGGTTTCAGCTAAGTCTGCTGACTGAAGGGTCGGGCACCCAGGTCTTCTCGACCACATTCGTTCAGTGGGCGGCGCGGGAAGCTCTTCGACGCGCGCAGCCGTTGACGCTGATGGCCCGCTTCGCGCCGCGGCAGCGCGAAAAGCCGATGAACGAATTGCTCGCGGAGTCACAGCGTAAGCCGGACCTGGATCCCGAAGGTTCTTTGGTGGATGCCGACATGGGCGCCTGGTATACCTGGCTTAATCAGCAGCGGCTGACCGAGCCCGAGAAAGCGAGATTCCTCGTGTGGTTCGAAGATCACTCCGAAGCCGTCGCTATCGGGCCCGGGTTCGAGAAGAACGCTCAATCGGACGCGCCTCTTCAGCTTGCCGAACTCGCGCGCCGTCATTACTTGAAACGCTTCTTATAAGCGAAGTCGAGCCCCACGTAACCATTTTCTTCGCGAATCAATATGGCGGACCAGTGCCGGTTGAATGACCATTCCACGCGAATCAGCTGGGTGCTGGTGCTCGATACATCTGTGATGTAGGTGAACAGGATGTCGGGAGTGACCTGCTGTTCGATGGTCAGGCGCGCCTCAGGGCTGCCGGTCACGCCTGTCAAAGACGGGTCGATCTTGAGGCGGCTCACTCCGAAGAAACGCTGCAGGCGACCGGCGACCGGGTTTGCGATCGCCTGCCCAATGAGGGCCGAGGCGCCTAATTGCTGAAAATTCTGAGACTGGCCGGTGTCGTGTGAGGAGAGTGTAGCGTTAGTCGGGGCGCGCCCTGTGGCAAGAAGAGCGACGATGTCTGAAAACTGCAGCGGCGGGTCGGAACGATAGTTGACGTTCAGCTTGTCTATAGGGCCGGAGACGGTCAGGATGACGTCCACCCCGCGGGCCTTGGTCTCAAGATCGATATTCAGAACGGGTTCGATCTTCGCCGGATTAAAGAACGAAATCGAGCCATTGTTGATCGAATACTTGTTGCCGAAGAAGACCATTTCGCCCTGGCTGATGTTGATGCGCCCGATAAGAGCCGGATTCGTGGCGGTGCCGCGCAGCCGCAGGTTGGCGTCTGCCTGCAGGCTCTGAGTGACGCTGGTCTGCAATGCGACGTCGGGCGCTGTGGAGACCTGCACGTCGAGATTCATGTTGGATGCCAGGCTGTTCTTCGCGGCGGGCGTTTGCGCGGGAGCCACGGTCGCGGCCAAGATGGTGGCCGCATCGGATTTAGGATTGATCGAAACGCGGTGAACCGTGACGACACCTGATGTTTCACTTCGTTGCGAGGTGCCGGCAAAAGTCAGCGTCGCGTCGGAAACGGAACTGATGCCTTCCGGATAGCGCACGCGAACCTGGCGAGCCTGGGCTTCCACTCGGAAGCTCAACAGGCCGTTGATGAAGGCCCCAAATCCCGTCGCTTGAACCTTGCCGCCCCCGGATTGCGCGGTGAACGACTGAATCGTGGCGTGGTTTCCGGTGAAGGTGAATTCACCAGTCGCTGAAGTGAGCCCGTTCGAGAAATCGGCGTAATGAAAGTCGCCGTTGCGCATGGAAGCGCGGCCGAAGATGTCGGGCGTACTCCACGCCCCCCGTACCGTCGCATTTAGTGCAAGCGTGCCGGCCGCTGCAAGTTCGGGGTTCATCGTACGCGCAAGCGCAAGGTTGACGGTGCCCTGCGCGTGAACGTCCAGAGGCGCCGGCAGGCGGGGTGAAATAGAGCCCTCGAGAATGAGGTCGGTTTCGGGCGCTTTGAAGTGCGCGGCATCGATGTGAATTACGGATTTCGCCAATGTTGCGCGAATGGACCCGCTGTTGGTCAGCACGAAGTTCGGCATCGATTGCGCGAAAGGCGTACCCGGCAGCGCACGAATTTCGATCCTTGGGACGCTGAGCAAGGCCGTGATTTCGTCCGGATTTTTCGCAGGCCCGCTGAAGGTAAGGTCACCTTCGGCAGTGCCGTCGAAATTGAGCCGGTTCGCGTCCTCTTCCCTGACTGCGAGCGCCGCGAGCGAGTTGAGCGATGCGTTGGCAAACGTTATTTTTCCGTTCACCGGATAGTCGGCCTGCAGCCGGACCGTTGCATTGCCCTGAATAGCCGCGCCGGCCGCGTTCGATTCGAAGTGAGTCGTGAGCACACCGTCTTTGGTCTGCGCGCTCAGGCGGGCGTCGCCGAGGTTGCGGCCCTCCAGTTCAATGCCGTTCGCTGCCGCATCCGCATTCAGGGCGGTCAAATCGTATTCGGTGCGGTGTTTCGCGTCGTGGCCGATGCTGAGCGAGCCATCGGCATGGAATTGTCCGAAGCCATGGATATCGGGCTGCCGCTCGCGTATCAGTGCAATCTGGTTCAGCGGCATTGTATTGCTGGTGAGATTGAACTCGACCGTTCCGGCCGGGAATTCAGCTCCTGTTTGTTGAAAGCGGGCCGTGATGTTGACGCGCTTAGGCCCGGAGGCGAAGAGTGCTGTAAGCGACTGAGCGGTGCGGTTGAGAACCTGGAGCTTGCCGGTTATAGAATCGAACGGCTGGGCGTAGATGGTGCCCTTCGTCAGCGTGACGTCGGCATCCGCCAACGGATTTGAGAGTGTGCCTGTAATTCGGGCGCTTGTGGTCAGCGTGCCCGTGACAGGAAGCTCTTTGTGCCCGAGCATCCCCAGGCTTTTGGCCACGTCGGATGACGCAATGTCGAGAGAGGCCGTTATCGGCGAAGTGGGCGCTGACATCCAGTGATCGAGCTGGATCGATCCCGCCCCGCGCGCATGAAGGTCGTTGTAGACGAGGTCAGCGTGGCTGACGCTGGCATTGGCCTTTGAGACGGTTACGTCTCCTGAAAATGACTGAATACGATATTGGTCTAAGGTTCCGTCACGGACGGCCAGGCGGCCTGAAATCAAAGCGGCGGCAGGCGGTCCGCTGACCGTTCCATCGAACGCGAGGGAACCGAAGCCGATTGCCGGCGTCTTGCCGTGCGTGAAAACGTCGACGGCGGGCAGTAGTTCGCTGAAGTTCGTCGATCGCAGGTTGACGTTTAGCCGGTCCCCCAGCGTACCTGCGACGCTCAAATGCGAATTCGGCAAATCGAGCCAGGACTCGCCGAGGTTCAGCCGCGACGTACCGGTTTCATAACGGATGGCCACGTCGCCGCGGACCGGTGGGCCTCCGGCAACGGGAGCAACGTTAAGATGCGCATCGAGGTGCATGTCCCGGGGACGCCCATTGAGAGTGAATGGCCCCGATACGGAGGCATCGTAGGGAACCGGCTGACGGGTGATCAGCGCAGCCGATTGCCTCAGATCGAAATGGGCAAGCCGGCCCGAGGTACGAAAGGATTGGAAGTCATCCGTATCCGCCGAACCTGTCACTTCACCGCCCAGTACGTTCATCCGTATTGCCTCGACCGAATAGGCGCCGGGCCGTGCTTCAACGCGCGCATTGAAACGAACATTCCGCAGTTGATTTACGGTGAGTTCGGATGCCTGTGCTTCCCCTGTCAGGCTGAACTCCGCTTGCGACGAGAAGCGGGCTTTGCCTGCGATCCGGATCAGTCCCGATGCTTTGAACGGCAGCTTTACCAGGCTTTGCGCGTCCCGCAGATCCAGACGCGCGTCGTACCGGGTGACGGCATTCGGCGAACGGAAGTCCATGATGACGGCATCGTATAGCTGCAGGGTTGAGTGCTGCGTCGTCACGGCCGCATGCGTGACGGTCAGGCGGTTTTTTTCGAACGAGGCATTTGCGGCGACCTGCAGATCGAGCGACAGCAAGTGCAAAGAAGCAAGCGCGACATCGCCCGAGTAGCGGACGCGCGCCGGGTCATAAACTACCTGCGCGATCAGATTTTCACCTTTTGCATTCCAGGGGAAAGTATGGCTGGTCTGGCCAGGCGACTCGATCAGGAAACTGCCGTTGCGTAAATCGAAGCGGGCGATTTTCAGATCGAGAATTCTCTCGGGGACGGTACCTTTCGGCCGCGTTTTTGGATGGGGCAGATTCGTACTTCCATCCGGGTAGACAATCACGTGCGCACGCGGACCGTTCGCCTCGATCCCGCTTATCGAAACGTCGCGCCGCAGCAGCGAGATAATTCGCAAACGGACATAGATACGGTCGACGCAGAGCAGAGGAGCCTCGCCCCTGGCCTCCTTACCGTGAACGACAAAGCGGTCCAATTCAGCTGTCAACGTTCGCCAGTTCAGGGTAAGAGCGCCGATCTCGACTTTGCCGCCGCTGGCTCGTTCTGTCTGCTCGACGATTCCGGCGATGATCCTGTCGCGCAGCCACTGGCTCCGCAGGATCGAAATGCCCGCGGCAGTGACAAGCAACAGAACGGTCACCAAACCTGCTGCGATCCACCAGAGTCTTCTCACTGCCCGAGATCCTTATCGAGGTATTCTATGCGGGTTCGCTTTCGCTGCTCGCGCAGCCAGGCTTCGAGGGCGGCATCGGCCCGCTGGTTCGTAAGCTGAGGATCTTCCACCTGAACTTCGGGACGAAAACGCAGGCTGAGGAAGGTAAGCAGGTCGGTCTGCCGCGCCAGGTCCTCTTCGAGATCGGCGGGGGTCAATCCTCTCTCGGCCAGGGCGTGCTTCAGAGCGGCCTGGTCCGACTGAAAGAATGACGTTGCGTAATCGGGCACGAGAGCTTTGCGGCGGTCGGAGTCGAGGCGAGGGTATCGGCCGATATCCATCTCGCGTTCGACGAGCCGCTGATCGATGAGTTGCTGCGCGGCGGTGCGGCGGGTGGAAGCATTGAATACAGGCTGCTCGCCGTTTTCAAATGCCGATAGCCGAATACGCAACGCGATCTCGCTCATGGTGATCACCTTCGTTCCCGCCGTGATCGCCACGCCATCCACGATGGTTGCGACGGCAGCGGATGTGTACGCCAGAAGTATGAATGCCGCAACTCTCATCAGAATGCCTGCCCGATTGAGAAGAAGAACTGGAAATGGCTGATCTGCTGCGGCGAGGCCTGACATGTGCCGGCGGCTGAACATTGCACTAACTGGACGTAGCTGCCGGGGAAACCGTTATACTTCGGCGGATTCAGGCTGTAAGCGAGATCGAACCGCAGGGGCCCGACCGGAGTTCTGTAGCGCACCCCGAAGCCGGCGGCATGCACCATGTAGTTGAAGTCGGTCATGTCACGCTGCCGTACCCTGAAAGACATCTGGCCCAGACTTGAGAAGATGTTGCCCGCATCTTCAAACAGGACGCCGTTCACATTGGCGCCATAGAGCGGGAAGCGCAATTCCGTGTTGTTGAAGAAGAGCGCAGAACCGCCCAGGGGAAAGCCGGTCAGCAGGTCGCGGGGGCCCGCCTGATTTTCGGGAAAGCCGCGCTGCGTATTGCCGCCGCCTCCGAAAAACCTTTCTGGCAGCGGGATCGGATCGGAAGGATCGGCGTTGGCCGGTATGCTGAAGGCCGGCTGCAAACCGAATTGCGTCTCGCGCGCCAGGATCAGCTTTTCGCCAAGGCGGTAGTACGTTGCGTTGCGGCCCAGCAGGCGGACGAAGCTGGTTTGAGAGCCGAAAGCCTTCGTCGCGAGCCCCACATCCAGCGTGTTGTAGATGCCGCGGTGTGGGTCCACCGGGTCATCACGGCGATCCTGTACGAGGTTGAACGAAGCGATGCCCACACGTACCGATTGGGCAAGCCGCGGCAACAGCAGCGGGTCGATCTTCAGGTTTGAGACGTCAACGTTGCGGTAATTGAAGCGGTAGAAGAACGTGAGAGGCTTCGATACGTGTTCCACAACCTGGGCAGTTGCTTCTTCGCGTTTCGACTGGAAAGTACGGACATCGTGAGTATCGTCGTAGAGGATTGAGAAGGTTGCGTCGAACTTGCCGAAGTTGAAGATCCGGGGAACGAAATAGTTAGCGGCGGCGCGCCGCTGCAGCGTTGAGAGGCGGGTCTGAATGCTGAGCGATTGCGCGGTGCCGAGGAAATTCAGGCGCGTAAGGTCCAGCGAAACGCGGGGGCTGACGCCGGGCGCGCCGCCGGGATCGGAGAGGTCTGTAATGGCGTTGCTTCCGCCAATACGCGCGAATTCAGCCCCGAATCCGGCGGTCATAGAATACCTGCGCGCTTCCTCAACGTCGTAAAGAACGTATTTGTGGTCTTCCACGCCATCGGGATTCTGGACGGCCATGTCCACCTGCGCGAAGATGCCGAGGTCGTAAAGCCGGCGCTGCGTGTCGGCCATGGCCCCGGCCGAGAGCGGGTCTCCGGCGGCGATCTGAATTTGGCGCCTGACGAGTCCGGGGCGCGTGGTTTCAAGCCCTGTAACCACGACCTCTCGCACAGATTTCTGCTGGCCCTCATCGATGGTGAAGCGCAGGTTTACCGTATGGGGTTCGGTGCCCTGCTGCACATCCCAGGAGAAAGTGGCGTCCGAAAAACCGTGGGCACCGTACTCGCGCAGGAGCGTTTCACGGTCGGCCGCAATGTTGAACTCGCTGTAGATCTGGCCTTTTTGGGAACTGAGGGAATCGATCGTCTTCTCGATATTGAGCTTAACTGCGCCGACGATTTCAAAGGCAGCGACGCGATATTGCGTACCCTCAACAATCGTGAAGAATACCGCCTCATCGCCCTTTTTTCCCTTGTAATCGTCAACCGAACGCGAGGTGACCTTCACGTCGCGGAAACCGTTCGCCGTGTAGAGGTTCGCGATGGTCTCTTCATCGCGCCTGCGCAGGGCTTCGCTGTAACGCCCGGTGCGGTATTCGAACGATTTCGGGGTCAGGAACATCCGTTCGCGAATGGTCTTCGAATCGAAGTACTTGTTGCCGAGGATGGATAGCTGGGTGAACCGGTGGCGAATGCCGGGTTTAATTACATAGTCGATGCGGGTCTTGCCGTTTACAACGCGTTGATCGTTTACCCGGACCTCGACGTCGAAGTATCCGCGGGTCTGGAAATAGTCGCGAAGGTTGTTCGAGCCCTCGGCGAGCAGGTCGGGATCGACTGTGTGCTCTTCGAACACGGGCACGTTTTGGCGCAGCGACTTGCGGCCGATTCGGGCGCCTGTCGCTTCGACGTCAACCACCGGGCCCGGTGAAACTGCGATCTGCGCGGTCGCTTTCCTGCCATTCGGGGAAGGCGCGATCGAATCGAGCGTTACCGTGGCGAAGAGCCGGTCGGAGTTCTGGTATTTGAGGCGGATGTCGTCCAGACCCGCCTGGGTTCGGCTCTGCGTTACGTTTCTGTAGCCCGGAAGCAGGAGGCGATGCCAGCGGGTTGCTTTCACGATGGCCTTCGCGCTCAGCACGGATGTATCGCCGGCGATCGCCGGCGTCTCATAGGCGGCGCGCTTGCCGGTCTCAATCAGGAAGGTGACTCTGACCTGCTGATACCGTTCGTCGTATTCAAGCCGGTGTGTAACGCCTGGATTGAAGTATCCGTTGGCGATGAGAAGCTTGCGAATGCTTTCTTCCGAGGCGGGCAGGTCGTCGGGATTGAAGGGCGTCCCGAGATCGAGCCGCGATGCATTGACGATCTGACCTGGGTTGGGCGGCTCCGACACCTCTGTTTCGACTCCCACGTGCCCAATGAACCAGGTGGGCTTCGTTATGAACCGAAGGGCTACCTCGTTGCCGCTGAACGAGGCGTCTACCTGGATATTACTGTAGCGGCCCGTTGTGAACAGCCGTTCGATCGCGAGACGGATGGCGGCGGCGCTGTAGGGATCTTGTTCATGAAACGGCAGCAGGCTGCGGATCTGGACCGGGTCAGCGGGCTGACGAGGTGGATCGAAAGCGATCGAGGCAATTCGGCGGCCTTCGAAAGAAAGAGGAGACTCCTGTTCCTCCGCACGCATCGGCGTGGTGAACCGCAGGGCCAGGAAGAAGAGTAAGGCCGTGGCATAGCGCTGCCGCACCAGATTCATCGTATCAGTGACTGGGTTTGAGAGACTTGTGACTGCCCGATGAACGCGGATCGATACAGTCGGCAGGTACGCTTCGCTCCCTTCGGCGCGGATGGGCAGGCCGCGCTTGCCGCGTCGACTGCGGTGGTGGTGGGTTGTGGCGCGTTGGGCACAGTTCAGGCGGCGCTGCTGGCTCGGGCAGGGGTCGGGCGGCTGCGGCTGGTCGACCGGGACTACGTCGAAGAGAGCAATCTTCAGAGGCAGTTGCTCTACACAGAGGAAGATGCGCGGACCGGGTTGCCGAAGGCGGAAGCGGCGCGACGGCATTTGGCGGCGGCCAACTCCGGGATTGAGGTGGAAGCGTTCGTGTCCGATCTGAACCCGGAAAACGCCGATGAACTGCTTCGGCACGCCGCGGTGATTCTTGACGGCACGGACAATTTTGAAACGCGCATGCTGATCAACGACTACTCCGTCCGTGAGCACGTTCCATGGATTTACGGGGCCGCCGTTGGAAGTTACGGGATCGCGATGCCCGTTTTGCCCGACGATTCAGCATGTTTTCGGTGCGTCTATCCGGACCCGCCGGGCGGCATCCAGCCCACGTGTGAGACGGCCGGAGTGCTGGGTCCTGTGACGAGCATGATCGCATCGGTGCAGTCGATGGAGGCGATGAAGATCCTGGCCGGGCGGGCGTCGGCAGTGCGGCGGAGGATCTTCACTGTGGATCTGTGGAACGGTCCCCTGAGGGAAACGGCGATGCCGGAACGCGATGCGGAGTGCCCGGCGTGCGGTAAGCGCGAATTCAGCTGGCTCGGCGGGAAGCGAGCGCCGGTGAGCCTGTGTGGCCGGAACGCGGTACAGATTCATGAGCGCGCGAGGCCGCTGGATCTGACGGTCCTGAAGAAACAACTGGAAGGTTTGGGTTCGGTTCGCGCGAATGACTTTGCATTGCGCTTCGATGACGGCGAGTATGAGATGACTGTATTTCCGGACGGGCGCGCCATTGTAAAGGGCACGACGGACGTGGGAGTCGCGAGAAGCCTGTACTCGCGTTATCTGGGGAACTGAACGAGCAGGCGGACGAGGAGCCAGGCGGCCGCGGCAACCCAGCCAAACAGGGCCTGATACTCGCGGTTTTTTCTGTACAGCGCAAGTGTAAACCGATGCGCCCCGAGCCCTTCGGGCCAGCGCGGGAGCAGCAGGGGAACCCTTGCCGCGTAGGCTGAATATCCCATCAGAATTTCGGTCAGATGCTGTTCTTCGAGTTCGATGGCGGGCAGATAGACGAGCGCAAAAAGGGTAGTGAAGATTACCGCCAGCGGAATGCTGTGGCCGGCCGCGGCAAGCCCGAGAGCCGTTACCAGCGTACCCAGATAGAGAGGGTTGCGGGTGAAGGCGTACGGGCCCGAGGTGGCGAGACGCTGATCTTTCGCGAGATGTCCCGCCGCCCAGGCTCGCAGCGCGAGGCCGCAGAGAGATATAGGCAGGCCGACCAGCAAGGAAGTGGCCGTGGGGCGGGCGAGCAGGCCGAAAGCGCCGAGCATGATGAACCCGGCGGGGACTCTCAGCCTGGCGACGAGATCGGCGTAGGGTTTCGGGAACCAGTGTTTGCGGCCTGCCATCAGGCGTGGCAACCGACGCGGGCTGCGAGAGCGGAGAAGACCTGTTCGGGCGTGATGGCGCGCATGGAGGGATCGATCGCGCTGCCGCGCCGGTGGGTGGTTTTCACGCCGGCTACACGGAAGATCTGGAAGTCGCCGCCGTAGGGGCCGTTCCGGACGGGGTCGGTGGGTCCGAAGATGGCGGCGCCGGCTTTGTTGAGCGCGGCGGCGAGATGCAGGGGGCCGCTGTCCACTCCGATGACGAGCGCGGCGCGGCGGGTGGCGTCGATGAGACCCGCGCAGGCCGCTTTCGTGACGCAGGGTGCCGGGCACGGAAGGAACGGCGCCGGGAGCCCCGTTCAGGACCAGCGGCATGCCGAGCCTGGTGCGCAAAAACAAAGCCATTTTCTCGTAGTACTCAAGCGGCCATTGTTTGGAAGTCCAGCCGGCTAAAGGGCTTGCAAGCGCGAACGGGCCTTCGGGGAGTTTGCCCTCAGGCTCGCCCGCAGGCAGCGGAAAGGCGCGGACGAGGTTTGAGGCGCCTGCACCCTTTGCGAGATCGAGCGCCTGATCGACTACGTGAATGGCGGCGCTCGGAACCCGGTTCGAGTAAAACCAGCCCGCGATGCGCTCCCGCACGATGCCGGGTCCGAAGCCGGCGATCCGTTCGGCGCGGGCCAGATGGGCAATCAAGGCCGATTTCACCAAGCCCTGGAAATCCACCGCGAGGTCGTAGCGGTCTGCCCGCAACTGTTCCATGGTTCGCTTCCACGAGCCGGGCTTACCGCGGTCGAACAGGACGAAACGATCGACAAAGCCGTTGCCTTCAAGCAGAGGCACCCATTTCGGCTCGACCACCCAGGTGATCCTCGCGTTCGGGAAGCTGTGCTTGATCGAGGCAGCGCCAGGGAGCGAGTGAATGATGTCACCCATGGCGCCGAGACGAACGATCAGGACGCTTTTCACGGCTTCGGGCAACCCCGTAGTCTAACACCGGCGGCCTGGACTACCCGATCGACGGTGACGCGCGTCATGCAGCGATGGTCGATGGGACATTCGCGCAGCTTGCAGGGCGCGCACTCGACGGGTTCGCGCACGATGGCGGCGTGCGGTCCGGTGGGTCCGGTGGCTGTTTCGTCAGTGGGGCCAAAGACGGTCACCGACGGGACTCCGACCAGCGAGGCGATGTGCATGGCACCGGAATCGTTGGTGAGGAAGACGTCGCACGCGGCCGTCATATCGATGAACTCGCGCAGCGTGGTCTGCCCGGCGAGGTTGTGGCCGTGGCAGGCGTCCGCAACCTGCTGGCAGAGTTGACGCTCCGCAGCCGATCCGAACACTGCAATTGAGCAACCGTCGGCGATCCGCGTCGGCCGCTTCAGCGAAGCGTTCCGGCAGCCAGCGTTTGGCCGTCCCGTAAGCGGCGCCGGGACTGACACCGACAACCGGGAGCTTGATCCCGCAGGCAGCGAAGAGCGTTCTCGCCGCCCGAAAAAACGAAGCCATTTTGGGAGGGGAGTGTAATCGAATCAACGACTTGAGAGCGGCGCAGCATCTCAAGGTAGTAGAATTGCTCGTGCTTGGGGACCTCGCCTGCGCGCGGTACTGCACGGCTGTAGTAAGCAGAAAGCTGCGGCCATCGCGTGCATATCCGATGCGCCGGCGGAATCGATGCGAGGAACATCATGGCGGCGCTCTCAGAACGAATTAGGGAACAGCAACCGCGAGGTCGAAGCGCTCGCGCCGCAGCGAGGCTACGGTACTCCAGAAACCTTCGATTTTGAGGATGCGGTCGATCGGAGGGTTCCCGCTCATATAGAGCCGCCACCCAGGGTTTCGCGAGCACGGTAATCTGAGCGTCAGGGAAAGCGGACCGGATCGGCGCGAATGGCGGGCAGCGACATGACCGCGTCGCCGATCCAGTTCGTCGCGCGAACGAGGATCTTCACTGCGTCGCCGGCAGCCACACGCTTTTGAGAGTTCGCCGGGTTCGGTTTCGATCAACGCGCCGGGAGCGTTGTCATCGACAGGCTCTTCGAGAAACAGCTTCAGCTTGGCCTCGGAGCCGTCGAAGTGATATTCGAGGAACTGCCGCAGCGCCATCCGGCGCAGCTTGTCGCGCTCCACGGTCGGCTGGTAACGGAAGCCGCGGCCTTCTTTGCGGCGCGAAACAGCACCGCGGCGGGCCAGACGGTCGAGCAATGTCAGCACCGTCGTGTAAGCGAGGGGACGGTGCTGCGGAAACTACCTTCCGGACATCTTCCACATTGCCCTCTCCGATTTCCCAGAGAGCATTCAGGCACATCATCTCGAGCGGCGGAGGAAGTTCACGGTCTCTGCCCATGGCTATTTCCTTTCGTCGTTGAGCGCTTGCTGAAAGCTTCGAGCCGAAGATCGAATCGGAAGCGGGCGCGGGTTTGGGTTTGGCGGCGGCGCGAAGGGAGCGCCGCCGGGAGTGGTGCGGGCAGTAAACCCGTTCGAGCCGTGATGGCCGTTCGAGCGGCGATCGTTTCGGCAGGACGCGCGGGAGCTGCGGTTCGAGATAGCGGCTCTTGCGCAGCGCCACGCGTTCCATGCGACTGACTGTAGGCAGTGAACAGGCCGCGGCCTGCGGCTCTTTCTCGATCAGCGCGCGCATGCATTCCATCTTGGAATCCATGTCGTCCAGGTAGTGGAGCAGCAGCGCTTCGGGAAAGATCGGGACCTTGGGCGAGCCGTATTCCAGCTGCCCGTGGTGGCTCAGAACCATGTGTTCGAGCAGATTGCGCAGCTCCACCGGGAAATCGGGAAACGCGCGGAGCTTTCCGGCAAGCATCCGGATGGCGATCGCGATATGGCCGAGCAACTGGCCCTCGGCGGAATAGCCGAAACCGCGCTCATAGCTGAGTTCGTGAATCTTGCCGATATCGTGCAGCACCACGCCGGCGATCAGCAGGTTCAGATCGACGCCGGGATAATGCGCCGCTGTCGCTTTCGCCAGCCCGCAAAGCGACAGCACATGTTCCAGCAGGCCGCTGCGGAAGGCGTGATGAATGGTCTTGGCGGCCGGCGCGATCTTGTAGCGCGCCGCGATATCGGGATCGTCAAGAAACGCATCGAGCAGGCGCGCGAATGTGATCGTTCGACAGGCCGGAAACGATGCCGCGCAGCTCGGCACACATCTCTTCGGGATCGCGCAGGGAGGCGGGGAAGAAGTCGCGGAAATCGACCTCATGATCCTGCACGGGGCGCATCTTGTGAATGGTGAACTGCGGCCGGTTGTTGTAGAGCTGAAACAGCCCCTTGACCTTGACGAAATCGTCGCGGTCGAACGTGTCCATCACCTCCGCCACGTTGTCCCACATCTTCGCATCGATCTCGCCGCTGCGATCGGAGAGCATCATCGAAAGATAAGGCTCGCCGGTGCGCTTCTGGCGGATTTCCTTTGTCTGCACCAGAAATACGGCTGTGGCGACTTCGTTCGGCTTCAGGTCCCTGGCGAACGGAGACTTCATTTCGGGCTCGAGCCGTCGGCGTTCTTCACAGGGGCGGCGGGGACGGGGGTCACGGCTCGGGCGCCGCGGCAGCCGGTGTCCTTCACTCCCGTTCGGCCATAAGGGACCACGTTCATGAACTTCTTCAAGTGCCGCTGATTGGCCACCGCTTCCTTGGTGGTGGTCTGCGGTTTCAACTGGGCCGGATCTTTCCAGGTGGTGTCTTTGTCGGGCGCGGCGCCGCTATCGACGAAGCCCGGCTTGATCTGCAGGAAGGCGTTTTGCCGCAGCTGGGTCAGGAAGGCCCGGAGCTTCGGTTGCACCTTAGGCTCAGAGAGGATGTTGTTGATCTGGTTCTGAACTTCGTCGAAGCTGGCCTGTCCGGCTGTCGTGTGTTCCTCGACCTTCAGGATCTCGAAGCCCGCCGCCAGCAGGATCGGATCCGTGACGTAGCCTTTCTGTTGCCTGAAAACGACGTCTTCGATTTTTGGATCCAACTGGCCCTTGGTGAAAGTGCCCAGAACGCCGTCTTCTTTAGCGGTTTCGGCGTCTGAGTTCTGGCGGGCGAGGTCGGGAAACTTTTCGCCTGCGCGCGCCCGGTCGACCAGGTCGTTGGCCTTCTTCTCGGCAGCGGCCACTTTGGCCGGGCTCTTGTCGCCGGTGGAAACGAGGATTTCGCGAAGCGTGACCGCGTCCTTGCGGATGAACTCGGCCTTGTGCTCATCGTAATATTTCTGCAGATCGGCTTTAGGAATGATGACGTTCCGATACACTTCTTCGCCGATGACGCGCTGAGTCAGGATGCTGTTTTTGAACTGCAGCTTTAGGTCTTCAAAGCTTTCGCCGCCCGTCTGCTCGCGAACCCAATCGTGGAACTTATCGGGATCGGCGATGCCGCTCTCCTTCTGGATCTCGGCTACGCGCCGATTGACGTCGGCATCCACATTGATGTTGAGCTCGTTGCCCTTCTGCGACGAGCAGCAACTGGTCGATCTGCTCACGCAGAGCGTCGGCGGAGGCTTTATTCACGGCTTCATCGAGCGCCGGCCCGATGAGCCCCTGCTTTTCAAGTTCGGCCTTGATACGTTCCCGCTGTTTTTCCAGCTCGCCGCGCGTAATGATCTGGCCGTTGACCTTAGCAACAATTTCTTCAACGACACGGGTTTGAGTGTCGGGACGATCGGCGGGATAAGCGGCCGATGAAAACAGAGCGACAGTTGCCGCCGTGCCGGCAATCCAGAACTTCGAAGACATATGTAGTTATTATCGCAAATGAGAAAGCAAGTTACCAGAAGTTTTGCTATCCCCGTGTAGGCATGGGAGAGACCGGAGATGCACGCCCCGCAGCAACCGTGAGCCCGAAAAAAAATCCAGGTGCACTCCGGCTCAATCGCTTGTATCATCTTTGCGTATGATCACTGTTCGCCTGCTCGCATTGGTTCTTGGGTTAATGATGTCGTCCGGAGTAGTTCCCGCGCAAAGTCCGAAACCGGCGAAGGCGTCTGCGGCAAAAACCGCACCTGCCTCCCCTTCGGCAACGCCTCAGGCAAAGGGCGACCTGCTCGACGTGAACCACGCGACGGCGGCCGAACTAAAGACCCTGCCGGGGATAGGCGATGCGTATTCGCTCGCGATCATCAAGCACCGGCCGTACAAAAACAAGGCCCAACTGCGCAGCATGGGTGTGATTCCGCCGGCCACGTATCAGAAGATTAAAGACCAAATCATTGCGAAGCAGTAGCAGGCCGGGGTACATCATATTCGCGCTGCTGGCGCCGCTGCTGCTGCTGGCGGCAGGCAAGGGCTTCCGCACGCAGCATCTGCTCGAAGAACATTTCGGTAAATACGGCGCGGATTTCGGGAGGATCACGCAGGACCAGTATCTGAGGCTGGCGCAGCAGTTGCGAGATTCGCGGCCGGGAAAGAATACCCTGGAAGCGAAGCGGCCCGATGGCAGCGGAGCGAAGTTCGACAGAAGGCACGGGTGGTATGTGGCATATGACGGCGACGGAACGATCCGCACGTTTTTCGTGCCGCACGAGGGTTTGCGGTATTTTGAACGGCAGGCGCGGACGTACGGTCCTCCGGAGTAGGGGAGGGCCGCCGATGTGCTACATTTCAGGGTTATATGGCATCACGTAGTGTCAACAAGGTCATCCTGGTCGGCCATCTCGGGCGGGACGCGGAAACGAAGTTCACGCCGGGCGGGGCGGCTGTCACGAAGTTTGCGATTGCGACGAATCGCAGGTGGAAAGACCAGCAATCGGGCGAATGGAAGGAAGAGACCAACTGGACGAACGTGGTTCTGTGGCGTGCGGAAAACCTTGCGAATTATCTGACCAAAGGCAAGCAGCTTTACGTGGAAGGCCGGATACAGACGCGCAGCTACGAGGATAAAGACGGCAAGAAGGTGTACGCGACGGATGTGGTCGCGGATGAAGTGATCCTGCTTGGCGGCCAGGGCGGAGGCGGAGGAAGCCAGGGCGGCGACGAATACTCCCAGCAGCCGGTTTCGATGCCGCGGAGCGCGCAGAGGCCGGCTCCGTCGCAGTCTTCAGCGCCGCCGGACGATTATCCGCAGGGAATCACGGACGACGACGTTCCGTTTTAGACTGCGTTAGACTTGGGAGTGCGCACCCGTAGCTCAGCTGGATAGAGCGCTTGCCTCCGAAGCAAGAGGTCGCCTGTTCGAATCAGGCCGGGTGCACCAAATCTTTTCAATCGGTTAGCGGCGTTTCGCCACTACTGCAAATCCCTTCTTTCGATCAAGTACAGGGACTATCACAGGGACTGCCTCCGAATTCTCAGAAACCTTCTGCCGCAGGGAGACTCCCGCGACCGCTGTTCTTTTCGCAGCCATCCGGATATGCGAGTACAGCTCGAGCATTGCCCGGCTCATGTGCCCCATCAAAGCGAGCATTGTGGATTCGGGTACTCCGTTCTCCGCGAGGCGGGTTGCAAAGGTGTGGCGGAGATCATGCAGCCTGCAGTCAACCTTCGCTTCCTTCCGCAAAGTTTCCCAGGCGTGCTTCACGCCGGTTATTGATCGCGCCGGATCCGTGGGCAGCGGAGAGCCCCACGCGAATACGAAGTGCGAAGGCTTCGGCGCTCCGAATCGGCCTGTGAACTCGTTCAGGTGATCGGAGAGAATGTGGGTGAGTTCCGGATTCAGCGGGATCACGCGGCCGGTACCGCTCGACGTCTTTGCCTTTCCCACCGCGAGTGTATTGCGGCGAAGATCAACCTGGCCGCACGTCAGAGACCGGGCCTCACCAGCTCGCATTCCCGTCAGGAGTAACAGCGGGATCAGTGTGCGGAGGTGAGGTGTCACGTTGCCGTTCAGGGCATCGAGCAGCCGCTCCTGCTCTTCGACGGAAAGCGCTCGCCCGACATCCTTCCTCTCTTCGAGCTTCTTCACCTTCGGCCAGAGTGTTGACCAGCGCTGACCCAGCGCGCGGCTGAGTTCCGCGATCTCCATGTTGATCGATCGGTTTGCGGCGCCCTCAGCGTTACGCTGCCGGATATGTCGCGCATCCTGTCTTCTGACAGCGCCGACACCAGCACGCCGCCGAGAATCCTGTTGACGTGCGCCATGCAGAACGTAGTCCATGCGAGACTGGTCGCCCGGTGGTGAATGCCGTAGTCTTTGAGGTACCCGGCGGTGACTTCGGCAACGCTGCGCAAACGGCCGGGCTTCTGCTCCGGAGCGACACCCGCGGCGGCCCTTTCCATCTCAGCGCGCCGGCGCTTCTCGTATTCTTTCGCGACTGTTTTGCTGGTGGTTCCGGTGGATTCCTGAATCCGCTTTCCTTGAATCACGAACTCGCAGACGTAGAATTTCGAGACTTCGCCCTTTCGCTTTGGTCGGTATACTGCCATCTCGCTCCCCGAATCAGCGTAACCCACTGGATACGACTGGTGATCACTCGTGAGCGTTTGTTGACATGATAGACTAACTCAAACTCGTGAGCGTAGCCGTTACGTTAACCCTCTCTGATGGTTTGATTATCGGCGTTGACAGTGCCGTCACAATCTCCTTCGGACCTGGCCAGACGAACATCTACGAAGATGCTGAGAAGCTGTTTCAACTCGGCGAAAAGAGAATCGGTATTGCCACTCTTGGGATGGCGGGAATCGGAGACCGCAGCATCGGCAGCTTCATTCGTGAGTTTGAATCCAAAGATATTGACGAATCCATGAGCGGGAGCCGCACGCTCCAGCAAATCACCGAATCGTTGAGAAAATTCATCTATGGCGAATACTCTGCGGTTATTATCCCCGCCGTAGAAGCCCTTCACCAACTGCCGTTCGCTCAGGTACCCGTCGCAAAGCGGCCTTCTATGGGCCTTTTAGTGGGCGGGTATTCCTCCGGAGAATTCCTGCCTGAACTGTGGAAGATTTCAATCCCTGAAGCGGATACTGAAAACAGTTCGCAAGTGCTACAGGCCCGAGGGACCTCAGGCCTGACTTGGCATGCCGTCAGCGCGCCGATAAACCGATATATCACGGGTATCGATCTGGGGATTCTGAGCGAGCTCGAGTCGCTCATTGTGTCGGCTATGGGAAGACCATTTTCCGCCGCGGAAGTCCAAAAAATTCACGAGATTTTTTCGCGACATGAGTACAAGTTTGTTTACGGCTCAATGCCGATCTCTTCAGGTACCCGATTCGTTCGGAACCTCGTCAATATGGTTATTGAGCACTACAAGGTCGTCGCCGAGGATTCTGTGGTTGGCGGAGAAGCGAGAATCGGGGTTGTTACATACAAGGGAGAGAGATTCCACATTTCCAAGTAGGACAGGTAAGCGAGGATGAATTATGGACGACAACACGACAGCTAAGAAAATCACGACCGTCGAATCACCTGCCGTCCCAATCCACGGAGACTGGGAGCAAGAGAGATCATTCGGGCAACAGGCGTCCAGTGGACCGCAGAGACAATATGAATTGTGTCCGCCTACCGGACATGGTAGTCACACGCAGAGCAGCTCTTTAATGCCCCACACCCGGTCCGTAATTCCCGCCTGCATTGGCGGGGTCAGGGGCAAGGATTCGTAAACCGCCAAAAATGTTTTAATGTCACCGGCCCACCCTCCATGGCCATTCCCACTCATCGGCCAACGCTGCTGCGAATCGTTCACCCTGTGAGCGATCACGCGTTCGGCAAGATGGTCGCCTTAATGCGATCCCCGAGCTTCTTACGGAGTTCCGCGGGGTTTTTCCAGACCACGTGGTTAATCACGCTCGTATCGAAATGCCGTTCATTGAACGAGTCCTCGCGGCAGCAGTAGACCACGTGGCGGCCGAGTCCGCGCGCAAAGCCAGCCTCGTAGTAAACACCGGCGCGGTGACCAGTGAAGTCCGCGACCGTGAATTCAGCGCCCCGGATGCCGGCCATGATTTCGTCAGTGATGGCGTTATTGTGTTCAACGCGATCAATGCGGACCGGTTTAAAACCGCTATCGCGGACCGCCGGATCGAACCCCTGTTCAAAGGCTTCGTTCATGGACGGATCAAACCACATGGCAATAAAGCATGTTCCTGGCATCCCTCCAAGCTGAAGTGATGGCTCTAAGGCCTGCCAGCCCGCAATCGTTGGCTTGCAGAATAAGACGGTTCCGCCTTGCGCAACAACTTCTATAAGAGATCTTTTCTCTAATTCGTTGCAGTATTCCAGTAACTCTGAAGCGTCCTGCCCCGCTACCAACGGATAGTTAACATCAGCATGGACTTCCGCGTTACCGCCAGGGTACTTACACTGCGAGGCTATGAGCTTCAGAATTCGATCCAATTTTTCCGAAATACGAATGGCCTGCTGACTCTCCGCGAGTCGCTGAAAGTTCTCGGTGTCAAGGGTTAAAAGCTGACGGGCTTCAGACGCGCTCCTTGTTGCCGCCGAAAGGATCGGTCGAAGCGGCTGAATGATCTTCTCCTCGGTCACAGTTAATTCCCATGTTGCCCGATACTGCCCGCAGCGAGCGCACTGAAAGGTGTGTAGGTCGTTAGGCGTCTGGCTACCGGAAACCGGCTCACGGCAGAGAACGCACCACTTCACTCACCTTTTGTCATCCCTCGTCCTCCTGCTCTGCCTTGCGCCACGCGTGCTTCCGCGCTTGCTCAATCAGCCACGTGGGGAAGCTCAATTCACGCGCGGGATCTCCGACCGCCAGCAGTTTCACCGGGAGGCGCTTGGCCTTTGCATCACCGCTTTCCGTCACTCCGGGTACGTCGTCCATCACTCACTCTTCGGAGCCACCGGTTTCTATTGAGCGCCCACGCCAGCAGCCATTTGATAGCCGCGGCCCGCGTGGCGAAGCGGTTCTTGAACCGAAAGTCATCCAGCCGTTTAAGCAGATCCGGCTCGATTACAAAGTTCAAATACGGTTTTTCAGATGGCGGCATGTACTTACCATCATAAATCAGTAGAAGCGCTATTGACAGCGGTTCTTCTTACGCTTATATTAAATCAATAGAAGCGGTAGTAATTCTACCGACGATAGAGATTCTTATGCACAACACAACACTCTTGAACGCGCGCCTGCGAAAATCGAACGCTCTCCTGATCCTTCTCGTTCGATCCCGCATCAATGCCGAACTCGCGCAATTGATGACCGAAAGCGAATGGAAGGACGTCGCCCGCGCCGCGCGAGTTATCCCGCCGAGCGTTGAGACCCGCCGGATTGTTCTCGATCAGATGCGCCAGATGGAAACACCGCTGTCTTGCGGAGGCGTCCAGTGATACGAGGCCACGGGCACAGCTTTGTTGTGAAAAGCGTCGTCGGCAAAACCACCTACTTCGACTGGTGCGGAAGCATCAGCCGGGCGCTGAACCGTCGTGCCGTCCGCATCGCGACCGGTGAGTACACCGAAGTTTTCATTCAGCGCCTGCGCCTCACCAAGGGCCGGAAACGCGGGACGAAGCGCATTCTTTACGCGAGTCATCCGCTGGCTGTTTAAGCACCTGCATCTCTTGAGCTGCCGATTGCGGCATAAGCGGCACACCAGAGTTTTGTTTTTGAAAGGAGTACTCATGCCAAAAACGACAGCAGTGAAAAAGAGCGCGGGCCAGACCGAGGCGGCGCATACGATTGCGGAGGTCCCGGCACGTTTGAAAGACGCGGTCAGGTTCTCAGCAGTGGCCCGCCAGATACGAAAGCAGGTGAACGAATCGCTGCGGAGCCAACTGGAATCCTTTGCAGAAAACGCTGCGCTGGAAGAGCAGCGGTTCATGATCGAGGTCATGCGTGAATGGGACGGAAGATCCGGAATGGGATCGCCGCGACGCATCTCAGATCACGAGGTCCCGCTGTACGGCGCTATTCAGCGGCAGTTGGACGATTGCCTGTGCGTGGTCGTTCCGCGCGACGAGATGGTGGACCGGGTCAACGAATTCATCAACGCGCTCGACAAGGAGCCCATCCGTCCGAACACTCGCCAACCCGTAACCGAAGATGACATCACGGCGCGCCTCGAACGGCAGTTCCGATCCGAGTTCGAACTGTTTGCGCGCGACGCGAACAACCGTCCCTGCGCCTCATGCTCGGCATTCTGGCGCGGTGGAACGAGATCGCGAACGACCCGGGCATGAACACGCTGCCGAACACTTTGGCAGTCGCGGCGGAGATGGAGCTCGACGCGCTCCGGGCGAAGATCGCCGCAAAAGGGGAGGTTGGCTGAGCTATGCCCGAGGAAATTCCTGACTGGGTTGAAGAGACGCCCCACGACACGCTCTACACCCTCGAAATGTATGAGGGCACCGGAGGTACGGCCCAAGAGGTCGTATTGTCACGCGAGGAGTTCATTGAGCTCAAACGCCACCTTGCTGCGGTGAGAGGATACACGGCGGGAGATGCCGAGGCTCGCGTGGCTGATCTGTCCAAAGAGATCGGTCTCGATAAAGACGCGACGGTTCCCGCTGACAGTCAGCAGGTTGCGCGATACCTGATTGCCGCGCGGGAACTCTATCGCCGATGCCCGGAGGCTGTGGTTTGCAGTGACGAGCAGTTCGCCGGCACCTTCGGGATCTGGCGGAATAGCGCCAATGCAGGCCGCCCTCGCACTCGACCCTGATGAACCGCAGCCCGGCCTCGAGCTGGTCAACGCGGCTGCAGGTCAGAGTGCGATGTTCCCGAACAGCTTCCGCTTCTTCGGATGCTGGAGGTTGTTCGGGATCGGGTTGAGTCGATTC
>CAWIZX010000013.1:0-827738 GCA_963840735.1 Terriglobia bacterium | reverse complement strand
CCAATCAGTTGGGCGTAGGCTGCCGGTCGGCATGGTCGATCACGAGCACTTCCACTGCCGCCTTTCTGACCTCCAGAGTAAGGCCGGGTTGCCTTTGCAAGAGTATCTTGTAATCTGCGAGGACATCGTCGCCGGTTGGATGCTCCCCCTCGGCAGTTGCCAAGGGCTCGTGGACAACTATCAAGTCATATCGCCCTTTCAGTCCAGTCATGTCGAGCACCGGTACCTTCTCAAAAGGATTCCGACTGGCCGACATCGCCAATACAGACGCAAACATGGGCATCGAAATGTTGGTGAATGAGTCCGTCACGCGGCCGCCGTCGCTAACGCGTCTCTGCACATGGACGCTGTTATCGAAGCCAAGAAACTGGAATGGTATCTCCGGGCCGAGCGCCGAGTCGGACTTTTCAATACTTTCGTGAAACTTCTTACCGCTTTTTGCAACGAGCAGAGCGCTAACCGACATCTGCTGCTTCTGCCGGTGCAGCGCCGGTGAAACCGCTCTGAGAGCAGCGTACGAAGCATTCGCCGCATCTGGCTGGCCGGGACCTGAGCCGGCGCTTTCCCGATAATGTCATAGAGAGGGTCTGCTTGGGTCCACTCGGGCCCCGATATTTGAAAGCTTTCGACTCCGTACGCCCAGCGTATAGCCATCCATAATGAGACTCCGCGCATCGTGAGGGTGTCTGGCCCGTTGGTAATTGATCCGAAGCGCGGAGCCCGATTCGTGGTTACTTTCACGGAAGCTACTTCGAACGCCGGCGTCACTGCCGGAATCGACATCGGAAATAACAGCAGCGTCATCGCGGCACGTTTCATTTGCTCCCACTCCTCGAGGAGATCGCTCCTGCCTTTGCGCAAAGGCCTTACCCGATCAACGTCTCGTACTTACTACGTCAGAGTGCCGGGAGAGCAGTGCCCTGAACATTCTTCTAAATCGCGCCAATTGAATCGGGTATCATGAATGCGATTTAAACGGACCAGAAGCTATGACACAGAACCGAATTGCCGGCACCTGCCTGCTCGCGTCCGCACTTTTATCGCCTGGGACTTTACTCCCGGCACGTGCAGCAGTTCCTCAGACTATCCCCGGCCTGGGAACGACCACCTTCCCGACTTCCGCCAGTTCACCAGAAGCACAAGCCGCATTTATGCGCGGCCTGCTTCTGCTGCATCTCTTCGAATATCCCGACGCTGCCCAGGCATTCAGTTCGGCTCAGAAACTCGACCCCGCGTTTTCGATGGCCTATTGGGGCGAAGCCATGACCCACAATCATGGTGTTTGGAATCAGCTTGACGCCGGCGCAGGCGAGGCGGCCCTCGATAAATTCGCGCCCACCGCCGCCGCTCGGCCGCTCGCGCGAGTAGAATTTCCGATCCTCGCGAACGAGCCTACATGGCAGCAGTCGAGTTGCTTTATGACGGGCGAGGGACCAAGGTCGAGCGAGACAAGACGAGAAGAAGGTGGTCAGGTCCGTACTTGAAGGCCTGCTGCTGACGCACGAAGCCCGCCGCTGGACCTCAGGCGACAAAACCAACACCGTAAGAGGAGAGTTGGAGAAGCGTCACGCGTCCTGCAAGTCGGTCGCATTCGCTCCCGGCAGGCCGCGCGCCGCCAGCGGCTTTCGTGGAGGTCCGAAGTAATTTTTAAAGCGCCTGCGGCAGCAAGGAAACCGCGCGCCGACACTGTACAACGGCTCTTACATAATACGCGTTCATCCGAAGCTGGCCCGCGTCCCGCTGGAGCGGAACGCTAAACCCGCCAGCTTCCGATAACGCATATTCATGTAATCGCCAGCAGCTTGCATCCGCGCGCCGCCGTGTGCGGCCTCCGGCCCTTGATTTCGGCGCGGTGAACCCGCGCCGAAACGTAGACAGATCATACAGTACTCCTCCATAGACGGGTCTCAGGACAAAAGAATACCGGGCAGAAATTTGCCATTTTCGTCGAGCGGCCAAAGCTCTGACGCATTGGCACGCTTTCCCTCAGGCGTTTGGAAGAAGTACAAGGATGGCATATCGCCTTCTGAAGGGACACCTGCGACTTCTGCTGCCGGTTTGAAAGCAGATAGCTGGAAAGCCTTGATGAGACCGCGCCGGATAAGTTCGCCAACAGCACGATCAATTTCGTCGGGAGTAAAGACCATACCCAAAGGTTCTGCATCGGCCATGCATTCCGTTCGGATCTTACAGAGGTTCTCATAATCATCAGCAACAACATTCAACGCCAGCCTCTGTATCAGCTCAGATCGCGAAATCATTGTCACCCGCGGATCTGTGGGAACTTTATTGTCCATATTTCGGCAGTCCCGGGCGGATATGTGGCGGCTCGAAAATTCCCCCACCACGCCGCCGAAGCGTGTGGATTGTCCAGTAACTACCATCGGGGCAAATATACAGTTGCTCGATACTTGTCCCACCGGGGTTCTTAGTATTAGTCGAAGGAACGACGACCGGTTCTCCAACCGGCGTACAGTACTGCTGAACCTGTTGCACTGTCCGATAAGTGTCACCCCACGGTGTGCCACTTGGACCTGTGCCACCGGTAGAAACCGGACTCGCTATTATGCCCACCGCCACGGTTTCCACCCGAAGGACCGCGCCCACAATGCCGGTGATGACACTGTTAAGCACGCCTATGCCGGTTGAAGGTACTACAGGGGGCACAGCCACAGGACCGGAACTGGGGACAATGTTATTTCTACCGCTGTCCACCACCGGTAAGGGGACGGCGCCTGCCCCGCCGCAGGGTCCCCAAAGCGATGCATCCGTAATCCACCCGGGGCCGCAATCGCCGCCTGCCCCTCCGGCATCCCCGCTGTCAATGCAGAATTGTGTACCATCGGCTCCGCAGTCCCAAAGGCCGCGAGGATCTAAGCGATTGACCGGATCCCCACGCGTATAGCTATACCGATTCCAGCTTCCGGGATCAGCAGGTCCCTCACTGGCTTGATACCGATCCGCGCTGGTAAACCGCCCATACACGCTCGAATAATACCGCTGATTCGCATAATCCAAACCAGCCAGCCCACTCGAACTCTCCCGCGTATACGTCCCAAACTTCTCCCGCCCGTCCGCCGTATGCGAAATCTCCTCCCCATACGGGTAATACTCCGACACCAACCCGCCTTCCGTCGCCCGCACCGACCCGACCCTGTCCGTCGCCACGCTCGATCCGTTCGACTGAATCAGCCGCCCGCGAAAATAGATATTGCGCGAGGTCTGCGTCGCAGTCACAGACTGCAGCATGAAACCCATGTTTCCTTCGGGATAATACGTGTCTACTTCCGCAAACGTGTACGTCGCCAGCCGCTCCCCGTTCAGCCCATACAGATTCCACGCACCGTCGCGGTTCAGCGGCTGATTTTCCAGATCGTAGTCCGACCCGCCAGTCCGTTGTATCCGTAGTTAAGATTCACTCCCGCCAGCCCGGTCCCGCTCGTCGCCAGTTGCTTCATCTGATTATAGATGCCCGAACTGAGTTCGATCATCTGATTTGGCCCAATTTGATCGTTTGATTTGGCCCACCCCAAGGCCGGAATGAAACGATTCCGGGATGGACAGGAGAGCCAAGGTGGAGCTATTTGAGCAGATCCGGCGAGCGCATGCGGCCGGAGAAACGATACAGGGACTGGCGACGAAGTACGGGGTGCACCGGCGGATGGTGCGCCAGGCAATGGGTGCGGCGATCCCGCCGACACGAAAGACACCAGCCAGGGAACAGCCGAGACTCGGCCCGATCAAAGCTCATATTGATCGGATACTGCAGCTGGATCTGGAAGCGCCGCGCAAGCAGCGCCACACCGCACACCGGATCTGGACCCGGATGAGAGAAGAGCATCCGGAACACCCGGTTGGCGAGCCAACTGTCAGGCGATATGTCGGGCAAAGGAAGCGGGAACTGGGGCTGAAAGGACGGGAAGTCTTCGTTCCACAGAGCTACGAACAGGGGCAGGAAGCCCAGGTAGATTGGTTCGAAGCCGTGGTCAAACTGGATGGCGAACTGCGCACTCTGCAGTTCTTCGCGATGCGGAGCATGGCGTCTGGCGATGGGTTTCACCGTGCTTACACCAATGCGACGCAACAGGCATTCCTTGAAGCCCATGAGCATGGATTCCGTTACTTCGGCGGCGTGTTCCGAACCCTCCGCTACGACAACCTGAAAGCAGCTGTGAAGAAAATTCTTCGCGGGTATCAGCGTGAGGAAACCGAACGAGTGATCGCGTTCCGGTCGCACTGGGGATTCAAAAGCGAATACTGCAACCCGGCCAGCGGCAACGAGAAGGGCGGCGTGGAAGGGGAACTGGGCTGGTTTCGCCGCAACTGGCTGGTCCCGGTCCCCGAAGCCAGCGATCTGGCCGGTCTGAACCAACAACTGCTGACAGCATGCGCTATTGGGAGAGACCGCACCATCAGCGGGAGAAGCCTTACGGTCGGGCAGGCCGCGATCAAAGAGCAGCCTTACTTACTGCAGCTTGCCAAAGAGCGCTTTCCCATCGACGAGATTCTTTATCCGCTGGTGGTGGACGGTAAAGGATGTGTGAGGGTGAAGACCAACTGGTATTCCACGCCTCTGTGGCCGGGTTTGCGCGTGACGGCGCGAGTGTGGCCCTCTCTGATCGAGATTGAGCATGACGGCAGATGCGTGGCCCGCCACCAGCGGAGCTATGGCCGTGGAGACCAGCTTCTGAACCTCGAACACTACCTCGACGTTCTGGAGAAAAAACCGGGAGCGATGAAAGGATCGACTCCGCTGATGCAGTGGCGGCAGGCAGGCCGCTGGCCGGCATCGATGGATCAGATCTGGCGAAAGCTGGAGGACCGGCACGGCAGAGGCCGCGGCACGAAAGAGATGATCGCGCTGGTGCGGGCCGGTCTGAGCCACGGATGGAGCAAGCTGATTCAGGCCGTTGAGCAGGCACTTCGTCTTGGCGTAACAGATTCGGCTGCCATCATTCATATCCTGCAGATGCCCGATCCCGAACTAAGGAAACGGTATGCCATTACTCTGGCGGCGGAACTGGAACAGTTTGAACGTCCGCAACCGGTGATGGACGATTACGATCTGCTGCTTGACGGCCTTGTCCGGTAAGGCGGTGATTCAGTGAAGAACCAGGACAGAAACACCCTGACTGAAAATCTGGAACACGCGAGTATACGGCAATACTGCAAAGCAGTGCGAACTCCTGCTATCGGCGCCAACTTCGTCTCACTCGCTGAACAGGCTGTAAAGGAGAACCAGACTCACATCCTTTATCTCGAAGCGTTGCTGGCTATGGAATGCGAAGAGCGAGACAGGCACGCTATCGAGAACCGAACACGGGATGCGCAGTTGCCGCGAATGAAGACGTTGGAAGAGTTTGATTTTGCGCAGGCCCCCCAGATACCTGCCGCTAAGATCCGTGAACTGGCCGAAGGCGGTTACATCGAACGCAATGAGCCAGTGGTACTGATCGGCGAATGCGGAACGGGTAAAAGCCATTTGGCGACTGGTCTGTGCCTCGCAGCTTGCCGTCAGAAACGCCGGGTACGCTTTACGACAGCCGCCGCGCTGGTGAACGAACTCGTCGAGGCCAAACAGAATAATCAGGTTCGGCGCGCGATGGCGAAATGGCAGAAGTATGAACTGATCGCGCTCGATGAGGTCGGATATGTGCCGCTCGCCGACGTGGGTGCGGAGTTCCTGTTCCAGGTGATCTCGGACCGCGCCGAGAAAACCGCCCTGATAGTGACGACCAATCTGCCGTTTTCAGAATGGACCACCGTGTTTCCGAATCCGCGATTGTGTAAGGCACTGCTGGACCGGATCACGGATCGAGCTCATATTATCGAAACCGGGACGGAATCATTCCGCTTCCGCCGCACTATGGAAAAGAGGCAGAAGAAACGATGACATAGACCAGGAGAAGACCACAGCCGCGCGCGCTGCGCGGAGAAAAACAGCGCACCGACTAAGCGGCGTTTTCCCTTTCGACAGTAGAAACACGAGCGGAAGAGAAAGCGATTATTGTTAACATCAGGTGGGCCAAATCAAACGATCGAAGTGGGCCACGCCGGATGATCGAACGCACGAACTTCGCTACCGCCGACACTTGGACGCACGAGCCGCCAATCTCTGATCCAAAGAAACAATTGCCGCAGTTCTTCGAACTCGGCATTCAACATGGCCTTGTCGCACTCGTACACGAGCTCCGCCGTCTCTGCGGACGAAAGATCAACGGGGTGAATGTAGGTCCAAGGAGCGGAACGCTAACCGCGCCAGCTTCCGATAACCCCTATTCATGTAATCGCCAGACACGATACATCCTCGCGGCAAACGTGTGCGGCCTCCGGCGCTTGATTTCGGCGCAGTGAAAGCGCGCCGTAAGGTAGAAAACCAATCTTTCAGCCTTAATCCTCCTGTTCCAAAGCAGTCACTCTATGAGAAAGGAGCTGTGTCTAAGATTTAGACACACGGGTGACGGCGAGCGCAGCCGATAAGCGCAAGGATAAAAGTCAACGGAAAGAAGAGTGCAAACGGTCCCCCAATCAGCACCCACAAACCGGCTGTTCGCCAATAGATAATTGAAAAGCAGCAAATTGCAACCCACACTAAGCTACCCAGCGCAGCCCATATCAACGTCCGGGAGTAATCGCCATAAGGAAAAAGCGCAGGCGCCAGAAAGTCAGCTAAGGCGATGATGAGAGAAAGAAGAACTACCACCCCTCGTATAGTTCCTTTTCCCGATTCAGTAAGATGTGACTGTTTCATTTCAGGGCTTCAAATAGTTTCCCACCCAGGGGCTCTGGGCGGCACCGGAACTTGTCCCGCCAGTCCGACATCATTCAATAATGAGTATGTAAAGCTGTTGCTGTTCGAAGTCCAGCCTCCGTACTCATACTTGCCATTAAGGCTAACAGTGTCAGCAATGAGTCTGTTGACGACAGAGCACGGCTCATATTGCGCCCATATTACTGTTGAACCTGAATTCGTGGCTTCGTTATACATTCCGTTTGGCGAAGATGCGGTGATCATAGGGCCCCAGCCAACCCAGACAAGCCCAGGTACTCCAGCGGTATTGGTAGGGACAAACGGATTTAACCGAGTTGGTCCGGCATTTAGAATTTCGAAGGCACCAGGGCCTTGCACATAGAGATAACTGTGATTGACGGCGTGCTGATTGGGATAAACGGCACCTTGATAACCGAGTTCCGTAAGACACTGCGGCGGTGGGGGCAGCGGTGGCGGCGGTGTCGGATGCGCGCTCCCCCCTCCGGCTCCAACAGTCGGAACCTGTGCGCAGGAGACCATCGTATTGGCATTCGAAATAAACCCGTACCCGCCGTCTTCATCGCAACCCAAACCGCCCGGATACCCATAGTCTCCGCTCACCGCATTGCAGCTTCCGTCGTATATGCTCTCCGCTGTCGGATCGTCGCACCCGATCCTAAGCATCCCGCTCGGGTCGGTTGAATTCACCGGGTCTCCCATAACGTACGCATATCGGTTCCAACTCCCAGGACTCTCCGGCCTGGTGCCAAGCCTATAGCGGTCTACACTCGTAAACCGCCCGTACACGCTCGAATAATACCGCTGATTCGCATAATCCAGACCCGAAAGACGATTCGTCGAAGGATCCACCCCAACCGACATCGACGTTGCCGTATGCCCCGTCGTAGCCGTCTTCGACAGCAGATTCCCAAATCCGTCATACCCGAACGATTGCCCCCACCATGAAGCATTCGGATACTGCGTTTGGCTCTGCGTGGTCTCCGCCTTTTGCAGCCTCTTCAGCGCGTCGTACGTATACGTCACCTGTTCGCCCGAATTTCCGTCCGTCATCGCCGCAATCTGTCCGTTGTTCGTTCCCGTGCCGTAACCATATCTCAGATTCATCCCGGCAAGTCCGCTCGCGCTGGCAGTCAGCTGTTTCAGCTGATTCAGGTTGTTATAGCTTCGCGTCTCCGAATAATAAGCCCCGCTGCTCGTTCGGTATTGCAGCCCTTGCGCCTCACCGCCCGGCCCATAGCTCGCATTCTGCACCCAGACCGTCCCCGGGCCGGTTTCCGTCAGCCCCGTCGCACGTCCCATCGCATCCAGCGTATAGGCGAACGAGCCATACCCCGTCTGGTTCCCCTCACTGTCCCAGCTATACGTTTCCGTCGGACCATAGCTGTAACCCGAGTATTCGATGGATCCGTTACCACCGAAAGACATGGGCACGACAACATAGTAGCCTTTCCACGTCACGAGTCCACCGGCTGTATAGCTGTACGCTTCCGACACTGTCTGTCCCCCGTTTGCAGCGCACGACGGATCTCCGAACGTTGCGCCAGACACCCGGCCAAGCAGATTGCTGCTCCCCGAACTTCCGTTGTCATAACCCAGCGCCGTCGCCAGACACCAGTTAATGTTCACCCCATCCGGATACCGGTCGATATAAGCCAGCCGCCGCTTGTCTGCTTCGGCGCGGTGAAGCCGCGCCGTAAGGTAAAACCCCTCAAACGCCCGACCATCGAATGCGATATAAAGTTGAGTCCGAAAGTATCCAACCCGTGTGTGAATTCAAAAAACACAATGACCGTGGAACAAAGTCAGTCTTCAACCGCTTCCACTTGCGGCCACCATTGGTAGACGCATAAATCTCTGATTGCCTTGCTATCCCCCAGCCCCAGGAGGAGTCGGAAAATGCAAGGGCATCGAAGTGCGGTGTGCCGCGGACAGAGATCGGCGACCAGTTCCTTCCTCCGTCGCTGGTAATGTAAAGACTGCTTCGGGTACTTAACCAGCCTTTATCTGGATTAATGAAATAAAAGGTTGGCAGTCCGTCATCATCCTGGGCTTGGTCGGTGCCACCATGGAAGCGACCTGAGATCCATCTGTCTCCTGCATTCTCAGTCAAGTAGAAGCAGCCGTTATCTCCAGCGGCCACACCTCTCTTCTCATTCCAAAACTTCAGTTCGAAGATAATGAAGCCGCAGTCCGGAAGCGTTTGTTTGACCCAGTGCGTATTTACATCGTCGCGCCGAAATATCACAGGCTTCATAACGTCCCAGCGCCCAAAGTCGTTGCGCCTGAGCGCGTGATTTGGGCCATTCGGTCCGTCAGACGGCCGGTACTCGCCCCCACCGAGCCAAATTCGATCGAAATCGAAAGAGGCCCAAAATGCTTCGACAATGCCATCAAGCATTGGCGGCGTTTCGGACATCCATTCCATCCCGCCAGTGCTTGTTTCGTAGATGTGCTGAGAGTTACTCAACAGCCAACCGTCTCGCTCGCTGACGAAACGTCCCCGTCCGAAGTCCGCAGCTTCAAGATCCGGGAATGGCGCCTGCATCCAATGGGTACCTCCGTCCCGCGTCTTCCATAAAAATCTGTCACCGAATAGCCATCCGTTCTTCACGTCAAGCATCTGGAGAGTGCATTGAGCCCTGCACTGCGCCGGAAGAGCGCTCACGCGGGTGAACCCGATATCAGCGGAAATCACCCGGGGAAGAAACAAGCTTACGGTCGCCAGCGATACCAGGCTACTGGCTACAGATCGCCATAGATATGCAATCATCACGGGTGCGCAACTGTAAAAAAGTCTGTACCCGCGATCCGCAGGTCACCACTCCCCTGGTGCCGCTGAAAGTGCACCCCGGTTTGTTTATTTACCTGGCTTACACCTCGCCACTGATTGTAATTGGTTCTCGCAACCGAACCAGCCGCGGCAAACGCATAATCGGCGTAGCTGACCTGTGTGAGGTCACTACATGTCGAGCTTCCTACAGCAGACAACTGGTAGCTAGCGAAGTCCAAAGTACCTGCCTGATAGCCTAGGAAGACCCCTGGTGCCGCTACTTGCGCCATTTGGCTTAATCCGTGGGCGCTGGCCTGGTTTGCGATTACATCAAGCATAAGCGAGTCTTCCAACCCAATAGACGTCGGTGTGATTGCCACTCCCGTTGGATGCTTGTATTTGTCGCCGTTTTGATATTGCAGTGTCCCGATGAGTGCCCACGAATTCTCACCGAGCAAGGTGGAACTGAGAGCGACACCCGTGCCCGAAGTCGGGAGCACACCAGCAGAAGCCAAAACCTGCCCGCAGTTGGGAGGAGGCGGTGGTGGCGGAGGAGGTGTCGGATGCCCGTTATCCACTGGCCCCTGATCGCCGCCGCACGGTCCCTGAAGCGATGCATTTTCAAACCAGTCCGCTCCGCAAGGAAGCCCGCCCGCATCGCCACCAGTCCCGCCGTCCGCGCAGAACTGCGTCCCGTCCGCACCGCAGGCAAAAAGTCCGCGCCGATCTGTCCGATTTACCGGGTCTCCAGACACATATGCATAGCGGTTCCAGCTTCCGGGATCGCCAGATCCAGCACTACCTGGCCGTCGGTCCACATTCGTAAACCGCCCATACACGCTCGAATAATACCGCTGATTCGCATAATCCAAACCAGCCAGCCCACTCGAACTCTCCCGCGTATACGTCCCAAACTTCTCCCGCCCGTCCGCCGTATGCGAAATCTCCTCCCCATACGGGTAATACTCCGATACCAACCCGCCTTCCGTCGCCCGCACCGACCCGACCCGGTCCGTCGCCACGCTCGATCCGTTCGACTGAATCAGCCGCCCGCGAAAATAGATATTGCGCGAGGTCTGCGTCGGGATTCCAGCCTGCAGCACGAAAGTCATGTTCCCTTCGGGATAAATCGTGTCGAGTTCCGCAAACGTGTACGTCGCCAGCCGCTCCCCGTTCAGCCCATACAGATTCCACGCACCGTCGCGGTTCAGCGGCTGATTCTCCAGATCGTAGTCCGACCCGCCAGTCCGGTTATCCATGTCATACGTCAGCGTCGTCCCCGGATACCCCGGAATACTCGTCATGTTCCCGTTTAAATCGTAGCCGAACCCAAAAAGATGGTTCGTTGACGGATCCACCCCCACCGACATCGCTGTTCCCGTATGCCCCGTTGTAGCCGTCTTCGACAAAAGATTCCCGAACCCGTCATACCCAAACGACTGGCCCCACCACGACGCGTTCGGATACTGCGTCTGGCTCTGCGTCGTCTCCGCCTTCTGCAGCCTCTTTAAGGCGTCGTAGGTGTATGTAATCTGTTCGTGCGAACTCCCGTCCGTCATACTCGCGATCTGGCCGTTGTTCGCTCCCGCGTTGTATGCGTAATTCAGATTCACTCCGGCCAGCCCGCTCCCGCTCGTAACCAACTGCTTCAGTTGATTCAGATTGTTATACGTCCGGCTCTCTGTGTAATAAACCCCGCTGCTCGTCCGGTACTGCAGTCCCTGCGCCTCACCGCCTGGTCCGTAAGTCGCGTTCTGCACCCAAACCGTTCCCGGTCCTGTCTCGGTCAGCCCTGTCGCTCGCCCCATCGCATCCAGCGTATAAGCGAAGGGTCCGTACCCCGTCTGATTTCCTTCGTTGTCCCAGGTGAACGTTTCGTAGGGCCCGTAGCTGTACCCCGAGTACTCGATTTGCCCGTAATTGGCGTACTGCATCGGGAAAATAACATAGTAGCCTTTCGAGGTCACCAGTCCACCCGCTGTATAGCTGTAGCCCTCCAACACTGTGTGTCCGCAGGAAGGGTCTCCGAACGTTGCAGTTGCCACCCGCCCAAGCAGATTGCTGCCGCTCGTCTGCGCCGTATCGTAACCGAGCGCCGTCGCCAGACACCAGTTGATGTTCACCCCGTCCGGGTACCGGTCGATATAAGCCAAACGCCCATAAGCATCGTACGAATAAACCGCCTTCTGCCCCTTTGCATCCGTCTTCGTCTGCAGCCGCCGGCTCGCATAGTAGCCGTAGCTGACCGTACCGCTCTCCGGATTCGTCACGCTCAGCAGCCGGCCCGTCGGCAAATCGTAACTGAACGTCCGCGCCTGCGTCCCCGTTGGCCGCGGCATCGACACCTGCGTCAGATGCCCCTCCACATCGTACGTATAATTCGTCACGAAATTCGTCCCCGCGCTGTCCGCCCGCCCGTAATCCGGATTCGGCTCTTCCACCTTCACCAGATTCCCCAGCGCATCCGTCGTGTTCCGCTTCCAGTTCCCTGCCGGGTCCGTCACCTTCGCCGTGTTCCCCACATACGCATAGCGCGTAACCGAACCATCCGCCAAAGTCTGCGTCACCGGCCGCCCCAGCCCGTCGTAAACGTAGCTCGTCCATGCAATATTGCTTGTGCCGTCCGAAGCCGTAACAGCCCCGCCCGTCCCGATAGCGTAAGGCGCCGACGTCTTAACCAGTTTTCCCACCGGCGAGCAGGCGCACGGCCCGTATACATTGTCCACATGCGAGACGATCACGCTCCTGTAGCCTGTTTCCACCGCGGCATCCCGCCCGAAGCCGTCTTTATACGTCTTTGCCCAGTGTCCGTTTGTCGTCGCCGTCACCGTGGTTGGATTGAACGTATATGTATAGTTGGTCGTCGCTCCATGCGCTGAAATGCTCTGCGTCAGCAGCACCGCGTTCATCCGAAGCTGGCCCGCGTCCCGCTGGAGCGGAACGCTAACCCCGCCAGCTTCCGATAACGCATATTCATGTAATCGCCAGATAACATCCCTCCGCGCGCCGCCGTGTGCGGCCTCGGGCCCTTGATTTCGGCGCGGTGAAGCCGCGCCGTAAGGTAGAAAAGCGTCAAAGGCCCAGACCGCACCTGTTTTCTCCAGTCGCCCAGGACTTGCTCGGTTAAGCTCATAGCCAGCTAGTGTGTAACATCTCGAACACACGCTTCCCCGTTTGCCCATACCGCCTTGCTTTGGTTAAGGAGAGTCCAAAACGGGAACATCTGAGGGCGCGTAATAATCGATGGAGACTCGAACCATTCAACAGTGTGACCTGTCGGTTTCCCCGACCTTAACTCATGATGGGCGCTGCGCTGTTTCACCGCTTTGCCGTCAACCATGGAGAAAACCTGCTCTTCGCTATTGTCCTCAGGGATTATATTGATCACTCTCTTGAGAGTCCGGATCTTCGAACCTTCGCTTACGGTGTATTCGTCATACACAACCCAGTCCCCACTTTCATCTTCTTCGGTCACACGCACCTTTGCGATACGCCCACTGTCGTAGTCTGCCGCCCCGACTACCATCGGATTAAGTAGGGTAGCCTGAGCCTTGTAGCGCAATTGCCCGGCATACCCGCACCAGCGCATGTCGGTATCGTCTCTGAGAAAGTAAATTTTCTTTACCTCGCTGCTCCGGCTAGTCTGGGGGAATACTGCCGGCGCGACGGAAATCAGCAAGGGCACCAAAGTCAGCCGTGTGTTTCGTTTCATGGATGCTCCCTAGCGCACGCTGCCACCTGAGCGGGATTCGGAAACGTTGCACCCAATGCATTTTGGTAATGCACCGGATCTTTGTGACGGAATGTCCCTCCCCATGTCAGCCCCACATTCGTCATGGCCGAGAGTATTTCTTGAAACGTTGAAGCTGAGACTTGGCTATTCAGATCAATAGCCTCACCGACTTGGTGCCATGAACGACCTACCGGGGCGGATCCATTGGGCGATCCCTGCACCGCCTGCTGGCTTGCTGCGGTCCTGAAGCCGGATGTAATCGTCGGCACAACGCCCTCTTGGTTCAGAACGGCGAATGCACTATCGATTTTAGCCGCCATATCAGGAGCAAACAGAGCCGTAACTCTGGGCGCAACGGTGAAATTGCCTAGCACTGCCACCAGCGGACACTGGGGCGGTGGTGGAGGCGGCGGCGGTGCGGGCGGATGCCCGTTATCGATCCCGCCCCCTCCACCGCCGCCCCCTCCTCCTCCGTCGATTAACAGGCCGCACCCATCATCCAGAAACACCAGCGACCTGTCGTCACATTCACGAGCCCAGCATTCGTCATTGTCGCCGCAATCCACATACTGCCCCCGCCGATCATGATGATTAATCGGATCGGCCAGCACATATGCATACCGATTCCAACTTCCCGGAATGCCGGGCCTCGCGCTGTTCCGATATCGGTCCGGCGACGTAAACCGCCCGTACACGCTCGAATAATACCGCTGGTTCGTATGTCGAGCGCGAGGCGACCCGGAACACTTACTTGCTGAGCGGCCCATGGTTGATCTCCCTGATCAGCCTGAGAGAGTTGTTGTCTAAAACGTAGTAGAAGGTTCCGCACTCTTTGTCATCCGGACAGCCTCGACAAATCAGAAGATTGCTTGAGACGTAATACTCTACATGATCTGATCCGCCTTCGTATGTGTAGTTAGGACCGTAGTAAAGGAAATTAAAGGGAGCTTTGTAGACGACGCCGGTAACGGAGTCGATCAGGGCTATGGTGCTGCAGTTTGTGCCGCAGCCCCAGTCCGCGATCGTAAAATGGCCTGCGAAATTAGGCCCATCTGCCGCAGCGCTCCTCAATTGAGTTCTAAAACGGATCTGGTCTTTCGTTCGCAGGAGCGGAGGGGCGGGTCGAGTAGCGGACCTGCCCCGTGCCGGGAAATCTTCGAACTGAGGAATATGTGAAGCCGCGGAAGCTTGTAAATCAGCTAACCAGATGAAGCCCACAACCCCGCACAGGCATACAAAGGAAGAAACGCTCATAGCGGCTTCTTCCGGGGCCGTGGAAACGGGTAACTGGTGGAGCGCGTCGGACTATAAAACGCTCGCGGATCGTACCAGAAATCCGTGCCAGCTACCTGAACAGAACCGGCCGCACCGCTCCCGGCGGACCTCCATTGGTTGTAGTTCGCAATATTTTTTGAACTCGACCAGAACTGATCATACTCAGCGTCAGGCGTCTCAAGGTGTGAGCATGAACTGCTGGTGGCCGCGCTCCCTAAAGCACTCACCAAAAGATTTACACCATTTGGTAAGCCTCTGTAGGTCGCCGCGTTAATCGAAGTATCCACGGCCGCTGAAGTGCCCGGCAGATGACCATCCACGGCGTAGTTATACATTGACTGGAGCATTAAGAACTCCTCCTTTTGAACCGTAAGCTGCGGAAATATCCCCCAGGAGTCCTCGCCGAGTAGAACCGCAATCTGAGTGTCAGCATCATTGGAGGGGAGACCATTCTGCTGAAGACATGAAGGCGCAGGTGGCGCAGGCGGCGGTGGGGTGGGGTGCCCGTTATCTGGCGGCCCTTGATCGTCCCCGCCACCGCATGGTCCCTGAAGCGATGCATTCTCAAACCAGTCTGCTCCGCAGGGTGCCCCGCCGGCATCTCCGCCGACGCCGCCATCCACACAGAACTGCGTCCCGTCCGCGCCACACGCGAAGAGCCCCCGGCGGTCTACCCGGTTGATCCGATCTCCTCCAACATACGCATACCGATTCCAGCTTCCCGGATCGCCCGGTCCAGCACTACCTGGCCGTCTATCCGCACTAGTAAACCGCCCGTACACGCTCGAATAATACCGCTGATTCGCATAATCCAGACCAGCGAGCCCACTCGAACTCTCCCGCGTATAGGTTCCAAACTTCTCGCGCCCGTCCGCCGTGTGCGAGATCTCCTCTCCATACGGATAATACTCTGAAACCAACCCGCCTTCCGTCGCCCGCACCGAACCGACTCGGTCCGTCGCCACGCTCGATCCGTTCGATTGAATCAGCCGCCCGCGAAAATAGATATTGCGCGAGGTCTGCGTCGCGGTTACAGACTGCGGCCGACGCCAGACGCGAATCTCCGCTCTTTTATCCGCCAGGATCGCATCGAAGGCATGGTGGTTCACCGCGACGATGTGGATGATCGCCATGTTCTTGTCGTCTGTGGCCTGCATGCCCCACGCAACAATTCCTTCCCGCGTCTCATCCGCGATCTTTGGCACGTACTCAGGCCGAATCGGATCGCCTTGTTTCCCCGACCCAATCAGATGCACCAATCCGATAACCCGGAAATAGCACTAAGGCGGATCGACCACGTGTTGCGCCAATATACCGATCTTGCATAAACGCCAGACAAACCGCCGCAAAACATGGCTGTCAGACGAGCATAGATCGAGTCGCCGAGAAAATCAAGAGATAATTTGAAATTTCGTGGTCCATCCCAAAGACATTTGATGAAATCTTCGTTCACAAGCAGGAACTTACAAACATCCAGGAAGTAGCGAACAGCTAACCCGAGCCGAATTTTGCACATAAAGTGCGATTATGCTGCGCTCCGCTACGGTGACGGCAACCAGAGCAGCCAGACGTCTCGTCATTGTGCCAATCACTTGAGGTGTATCCAGACTGGAATATTTCTTCACCAATCAGGCGGAAGTATCGGTAACTCATACGCCGACTGAGATAAACATTCCAGCAAAGAATGAAAAATGATGATGTTGACCAGCGTCTAATAAACGAAATCCGGGTCAGCGCTCAAGCGGGATGCCGAAGGCCCACAGAGTCCCGTCGACTGTTGTGAAGTAGACGCGGCCGTTGGCGATGGAGAGGCCGGTGCCCGTTGGGGCGGAGGTTAGCTGAGTGCCGGAGGAGAAGAGTTCGGCGCCGGTTGTCGCGTCGTTTGCGTGAAGGGCGTTTCCGGACAGAGAAAAGACCACACCATTGGCGCTGACACGCGTCACGGGTGCAAAGAGATCGGCTGAGTACGCGGTCTGTTCGATGTGGCCGCTCATTACATCGATGGACCAGGTCGCCTTTGGGGCGCCGCACTCGCCCGTCGTGCCTGTGCGCACAACGTTGTGGTCGACGGTAAGATCTGCCGGGTTGGAATTGGGCGGCAGGAACGGCAGGGGTGGGGCCGAGTCCTCTCCAGTCGATGGGTTGAGGCGGTAGAGTTTGCCGTCGGCTGCGGCGATGAGCACGGGCCGGAGCAGGTTACGCGCGGGTCCCGTTTCGGGAGCGGGCATCATGGCGGGCATGGGTGTGAGACCGCATGTTGGACTGGTCCCCGCAGGTAGCTGACGCTCCCAAAAGACGAGATCGAGATCGACGTCGATAGCCCAGACCTGGCCCTGCACCGATGTGACGATGGCGAGTTCTCTGAAGCCTCTGTGCGAGATGAGACGGCCGATCACGATGGGCGGGTTTAGGAGTTCGCCATTGCCGAGCCTGCGCTGCAGAACCACTTTGAAATCTTTGACGCTGGACCGGGTGACCTGGGAATCGTTGGCCTCAACGCCGCTTCTGCGGGCGTCTCCGCCGGATGAAAGCCAGTCGGAGGGGCGCGGTGTCTGAGCTGTCATCAACGTGGCAGAGGCGATGAAGAGAAGGGCACGGCGGATCATCTGGGCTCCGATCTTTGGGGATAGTTCCGGAAAAGATAACGCACGATCTGCTTCTTCTGCGCCTCAGTTGCGGCGCCTCCGCGGGTCATCATTTCGTTGACAAGATCGGACCAGCCTTCGCGGCTGTTCACCATTCCGACTACGACGTCGGGATCGTGGCAGGAGCCGCAGACGCGTTCGACGAGCCGCTTCTCGGGTCCGGGCGGCAACTTCGAGGGAGTAAGAAGCAGGGTAAGAGCGGGGAGCCAGATCATCCGTTGTCGCCCGCAATGATGACATCGAGGAAGCGCGGCCCGTGTACGCCTTTGACACGAATCATCTCTATGTCAGCGGTCGCGGACGGGCCCGAGATAGTGGTGATCGGGCGATGCCGGATTGCGCGGAGAACGCGGATTCCTTCGGGCACGGTTTCAACTAATTGATCCGCGAAGACCACGCAGAGATGATAATCCGGGATCAGCGTGAGGGCGCGCCTGCCTTCGTTCGGGGCAGCGCTGAGGACGATGGAACCGGTGAGGGAGATGGCTGCGGTGCAGCCGGTCAGCACGCCCTGCGCGCGGTCGAGTTCTTCAGGGCTGAGGTTAATGTCGCGCGTGAACTCGTGGCGAACGGGCAGCCATGCGGTCGGGATTTCAGGCGGTATGACGAGATTGGTTTTGCCGCGCGCGTCCATGGCATCTGCTACGGTCTCGGGCAACTCCTGTGGGGTGCAGCGATAGATGCCGGAGTTGTAGTCTTCGAGGCGTGAGACAAACTGCGCGAGGCGGGCTTCAGTATCCAGGGTTCCGCTTTGCCGGTAGGCGCGTGCGATTGGCACGTCTTCAGGCGGCATGTTTCCGACAGGCTTCCCGATCGCGGCGCGCACGCGTGCAAGGATTTCAGCCTTCATCGCTTGGCCCACCAGTCGCGGAACGATTCCTTTGGAACCGAGGCAAGGTCGCGGGCGCCGGTCCAGCCCGCCATCATGCCGGGCAGGTGCTTGAGCAGACCATCGCTTTCGAACGGTTTTTGGCCGATGCGAATCAGCTTTTGAGCGCCGGATAAACGGTCGGAATCGGCAAGGGCATAGGCGGCGACTTTCATGCCGAAGCGCTCAGTGAACGGGGCATCTCCGGCTTCGACGATGCGGCGGCGAAGGTGAATCAGGATCTCCGGGATGTTGATCTTTACCGGGCACACTTCGTAGCAGGCACCGCAGAGGGTTGAAGCATAAGGGCAGCGACTGCGAATGTTCCATGGACTGCAGCTGCGGTGTGAGGATGGCGCCGATGGGGCCGCTGTAGATAGAGCCGTAAGCGTGGCCTCCGGTTTGGCGGTAGACGGGACAGGCATTGAGACACGCGGCGCAGCGGATGCAGTGGAGCGTCGAGCGCGATTCGGAGTCGGCCAGGACTTTGGTGCGTCCGTTGTCGAGCAGGATGACGTGGAACTCGCGTGGGCCGTCGCCCGGGGTGACGCCGGTCCAGATGGAGTTGTACGGGTTCATGCGCTCGCCGGTGGCGGAGCGGGGCAGCAACTGCAGGAAGACTTCGAGGTCGTCGAAGGAGGGGATGATCTTCTCGATGCCCACCATGGTGATGAGGACTTCCGGCAGAGTGACGCACATGCGGCCGTTGCCTTCGGATTCGACGACGCAGACCGAGCCGGTTTCCGCCACGGCGAAATTGGCGCCGCTGAAACCGACTTTTACGCGCAGGAAGCGTTCGCGCAGATACGTGCGCGCGGCGGCGGCCAGGTCTTCCGGCCGGGTGCCGAGTTCGGTGAGACCCATTTTGTCGAGAAAGAGCTGCCGGATCTCGCTTTTGTTTTTATGAAGCGCGGGTACGACGATGTGCGAGGGCTTGTCGTTGCCGAGCTGGATAATGAGGTCGGCAAGGTCGGTTTCGTAGGGCGTGATGCCGGCGGCTTCGAGGGCTTTGTTGAGCTGGGTCTCATCGGAGGTCATGGTCTTGACCTTGATGACTTCGCGTTCGCCGTGGCTTTGGATGATGTCGATGACGATGCGATTGGCGTCGATCGGCATCGCGTGGCCCAATGGACCTTGCCTCCGGCGTTTGTGCAGGCGGCTTCGAATTGCTCAAGGTAGGTATCGAGATGGCGGAGAACCTGTTGCTTGATCTGTTGGGCGGAATCGCGGAGAGCCTCCCAATCGGGCATCTCGCCAACGACGATTGCGCGCTTGCTGCGGATGGTGTCTGTGGCGCGGCGGACATTGCGGCGGAGTTGCGTGTTGCCGAGGAGTTTCTTCGCGGCTTTGGGAAAAGCGGGAGCGTTTTCGGACTCGCCGACACGAACGCTCATGAGGCGAGGATCTCCGCAATGTGGACGCAGCGGGTGTTGGCATTTTGCCGGCTGAGTCCGCCGCCGATGTGCATGAGGCAGGAGTTATCGCCGGCGGTGCAGATTTCCGCGCCGGTGTCGAGAACGGCACGCATTTTTTCAGAGAGCATTGCGGTCGAGACCTCTGCGTTTTTGATGGCGAAGGTGCCGCCGAAGCCGCAGCACGGTCGGCTGCATCGAGTTCGATGAGGTCGAGCCCGCGCACTTCGCGCAACAGACGCTGAGGCTTGTCGCCGATGTGGAGGGAGCGCAAGGAGTGGCAGGAGGTGTGGAGCGTGACGGAGTGCGGGTAGGTGGCTCCGACGTCGGTGACGCCGAGTTTGTCGACGAGCAGTTCGGTGAATTCGAAGACGCGGGGCAGGAGGTCAGCCACGGCAGCGGTAATGGCAGGGTCAGCCACTTCGGCGGCCATTTTGGGGAAGTGATCGCGGATCATCGCGACGCAGGAGGCCGAAGGGACGCAGATGGTCTCGGCTCCGTGAAACACGTCGAGAAAATGGCGCATCAGGGACACGGCTTCGGGATGGTAGCCGGTGTTGTAGTGCATCTGCCCGCAGCAGGTTTGGGCGGAGCGGAACTCAACGGTATGGCCGAGCCGTTCGAGGACGCGCACGACTGCCTTGCCGGTGTCCGGGAAAAGAGTGTCGTTATAACAGGCTATGAACAGAGAGATCAGCATACTGCCGGAAGCGTGAGTAGTGTGAGTTCCATTGATCAGTGTCGTTCGGTTCGAAGCGGTCGGTGGGGAAGGAGCGGTCGATTACGGCGCGGGCTTCGGCGAGCGATGTAACGGCTCCTGTGGCGAGCATCTGCATGGCGATGTTACCAAGCGCGGTGGCTTCGACGGGCCCGGCGATCACGGGAAGGCCGGTGGCGTTGGCGGTGAACTGATTGAGCATGCGGTTGCGGGATCCGCCTCCGATGATGCGAATCTCTTCGAAGCGGGTGCCGGTGAGTTCCTCGAGGGATTCGAGCACGCAGCCGGTATTTGAACGCGAGGCTTTCGAGAATGGCTTTGGTGTATGCGCCGGGCGTGAGTCGGCGACGGGCTGATCGGTGCTGTGGCAGTAGGCGGCGATTGCATCGACCATGCTGGCGGGGCTGAGGAACGAGGGATGATCGGGGTCGAGCAGGGACCCGAAGGACCGGGTCTCGTCGGCGGCTGCGGCGAGCAGATCGTCGTACGAATGTTCGCGGCCGTCTGACGGCCCAGCAGCGCCGGCACGATTGGAGGAGCCAGAGTCCGCCGATGTTTTTGAGAAGCCGCGTGGTGCCGCAAACCCCGCCTTCGTTGGTGAAGTTGAGTTCGAGCGCGCGCGGCGTGATGACGGGCGCGGCGACTTCAGTCCCGAGCAGGGACCAGGTTCCGGAACTGAGGAACGCTGCCCTGCCCTGCGTTGCGACGGACGGCGACGGCGGAACCCGTGTCATGGCAGGCGGGAACGACCACCGGCGTACCGGCGAGAGCAGTGCACACGTCGCCGCGGACGGAGCCGATTACGGTGCCGGGTTCGAAGATCTGCGGCAGCAGGCGGGTGGGCAAGCCCAGCGGTTCGAAAATCTCAGTGGCCCACGTTCGGGTGCGCGGGTTCATGAACTGCGTGGTGGTGGCGTTGGTGTACTCGGCGCCGAGGGTGCCGGTCAGCCAGTAGTTGAAGAGGTCGGGAATGGTGACCAGGGTGTCGGCGGCGGCGAGAAGGCGGGGGGTTGCGCGGGCGGCGGCGAAGAGTTGATAGAGCGTGTTGATCGGCATGAACTGAATGCCGGTGAGTTCGTAGATCCGTGTCGCGCGGGACGATGCTCGCAGACCGCTTCGACGACGCCTTCGGTGCGGTGGTCGCGGTAGTGATAGGGGTTTTCAAGAAGCTGCCCTGCTTCGCCGATCAGCGCGTAATCGACGCCCCAGGTGTCGAAGCCGATGCTGTCGAGGCTCTGCGACCTATCGAGAGTCTGCCTGATTTCGGACCATAGCCGGAGGATGTCCCAGCGTAAGGAGCCGGACTGCGCGACCGGACCGTTGGGGAAGCGGGAGACATCGGTCAGGGTGAGAATGCCGGCCTTGAAGTCGCCGAGAACGGCACGTCCGCTCTCGGCGCCAAGGTCGAAGGCGAGGTAACGGCATCAGCCGATCCGGGCGGAGGGCGCGGCCGGATTGCCGGGGCCGAAGTGCTTCAGGATGACGAGGTTCTCGGTGGCGCTCCTGTTGACGATGGTGACCCCTTTCGAAGCCGCCTCGAAGGTAACAAACAGCTCGTCCTGAGTCATCTGGCCGTAGCGGATACAACTCGGGGTGGCGACATCGTGCGTGCCGAAGGTACCGTAGCCGGATGTCAGGATCAGGCCGTAAGCGGCGGAGTCCTTGATGGTGACGGTGCGGCCGGGGAAAACGGTTAGTTCCTTTGGCCGAATAGTCGGGGGTGGAATAGACCACCCACTTCTCGCTGTAGCCGGCATCGGCCATCTCGGCTTCCGGTTTGACGGGAGCGGGGTGGAATAGGCGGTGTTCGGCGAATTCGGGATCGAGGTTGGCGGGCCAATCCAGCATTTCAATGAGGTAGTCGAGATCGTGGTGATGCTCGGCGGGGACGTCTTTGACCAGGAGGTCCCAGGGCACGCCGCGGCCTTCGACGAGAGACTGATACATGGCGAAGACATCGGAATTGACCTGAGGCTCGTAGGTAACGAGCGAGCCGGGGGCGTGCAGAATTCCCGGATCGATCTGCCAGCCAGTGCCGGGCTTGAGCTTATAGGCGCGGGAGAGATAGAGGATGCCGTTGTCGCCTTCATTCCACTTTTCGAGACAACGGCGGAAGTCAGCCTTCGTTGTCCCGGGGTTCAGACCCATGAAGGTGTAGGGGAAGTTGTTCTCTTTGAAGTTGTACTGAGGCGGGAAGTAGTAGGCTTCGGGCTTGCCGTTCTGGCCTACAAGCGCGGCTTGCTCGTTGCTCTGGTGCAGGTGGTGCGGAATGGGGCCGAGGTTATCGAAGAACTTGCAAAGCAGATTCCAGCCGCCATACTTCTGCATCACGGCCGCGCCCAGGAAGCGATCTCCGGCGGTTTCGATGGCCTCTTTGAGCAGGGCTTTTTTGCCACTGAACTCGATGTAACTCAGGCCCTCATCATGGCGCGGTTAAAGGGCCGTTGGCGGCTTTGGTGGTGGAGGAGAACCAGCGTTCGTCGATGCCGCCGCGATGCGCGCCCAGAGCGTAAAGTCGCGCGGGTCGAGCTTGAGGCGTCCGCCGGGCATGAGGAATGCGCGCGGAACCCAGCAGGGGGCGAGGCGGACAATGCCGTCGCCGGCGGTCAGTGCGTCGAGAGATGAGATTGGCTTCTATCGGAGGAACGCCTCGTGAAGTCCGCCATCCACGGGGATGATGTGGCCGGTGGTTTTGGCGCTTTCGTCGCCGGCGAGCCAGACGATGGCGGCGGCGCAGTCTTTGGGCAGGATGGGTCGCGCGTCAGGGTGCGCTGGGCGTAGAAGTCGGCAAGCTTATCACGGAGTTCTTCGGTGGATTCGCTCTCGGAGAACGCGATCTTGTATTTGGTGAGCGACTGGATGACGCGATCGCGCGGGAACATGGTGGAGCCGGCGACGACTGTAGCGGGGGCGATCCCGTTCACGCGGACGAGCGGGCTCATGCCGACGGCGAGTTCGCGGATGAGATGGTTCAAAGCAGTCTTGCTGACGTCGTAGGCTTCACTGCCCCGCTTGGAGACGACGGCGTTGGCGGAACTGGTCAGCACGATAGAGGTTGTCAGCTTCTGGTCTTCGAAGACCCACTTTGCTTCGCGGGCGAGCAGGTAGTTGCCGGTGACGTTGACGAGGAAGGTGGTGTTCCACTGGGCGTCGGTTAGTTCGCCACCGGGTCCGCTACCCACCGGGAAGATGGCGGCGGTGTTGATAATGCCATCGATGCCGCCGAACTGCAGGACGGTGTGGCGGATGGCGGCGGCAAGGCTTTCGGCAGAGGCAAGATTGGCTGAGGCGTGGGAGACGGTCTCAGAGGTGGTCAGCTTCGCGACTTCGTCGGCGACTTCCTTTGCCGATGCTTCGTTCACGTCAGCTAACGACGAGGTGCGCGCCGCTTCTTCGCGAGCATGAGGGCCACTTCGCGGCCAATGCCGCTGCCGCCGCCGACGATGAGAAGGATCTTACGGCTGAACTCGGCTTCCGGAGGCATGCGCTGGAGTTTGGCTTCTTCGAGCGCCCAGTATTCGATTTTGAAAGCTTCGGGCCGGGGAAGCGCGACGTAGTTGTGGGCCGTGGCGAAATGCTGCGACTGTTCGGGACGGCGGGCCTGCGGGAGCGGGTGGGCGACTTCGCCTTCGTCGAGCGCGGCCGCGCCCGGACATTACGTGGATGGCGTTGATGAAGAACTCGGTGGTGATGCGGGCTTCCTTCTTGTTCTTGCCGAAGCCGAAGAGGCCGAGGCCGGGGATGACGATGACGGAGGGGTTGGAGTCGCGGAGTTTCGGGGAGTCGGTCAGTGCCCAGGCCTTGTAATATTCGCCGTATGACGCGCGGTATTCGACGGCCTGCTCGGCAATGCGCTGCTTCAGGACTTCGAGGCCTTCGGTTGCCGGTTTCCAGTCGACGAACATGGGGCAGATGCGGGTGCGGAGGAAGTGATCGGGGCAGGTGGTGCCGAGGCCGCAGAGTTCTTTGGCCCAGTTGGAACCGGCGAAGGTGAGGGCGTCTTCGTGATCGGCGTAATGGGCGATCTGGCGGCGGTTGGAGGAGGCAGATGCCGCGGAGGGCGGGCAGGATGGCGGCGGCGACGGTCTGCGCGGTCGGGAAGGGCGGGCTGTTCGATGCCGCCGAAGATCGGGCCCTTTTTGCGTCTCGTGGGCGGTGATGAAGCGGCCCATCTGGTCGATGGTTTCGATGGTGTTGACGTAGCATTCGCGCTGGGTATTGCCCCAGGTGAAGAGGCCGTGGCTGCCGAGGATGAGGCCGTCGGCATTGGCGGCTTCTTTTTCACGCCTGTTCGAGCATGAGGGCGAGTTCGAAGCCGGGCCGCTGCCAGGGGAGCCAGATGATGTTGCGGCCGAATTCTTTGTTGAACTCGTCGCATTTTGCGCTTGCCGTTGGCGCTGGCGGCGATGGCGATGGCCCAGTCGGGGTGGAGGTGATCGACGTGGTCCCAGGGGAGGAAGCCGTGGAGGGCGGTGTCGATGGAGGCTGCGACGCTGTTGTGGCCGAAGGCGGAGAGCGGATAGTAGGAGACCATCTCGTCTTCGAGCTCTTCGCCTTTATAGATGCCTTTGAGCTGCGTGAGGCGGTCCATGATAGAGGATGGCGAAGCCGGATTCCTTGATGGAACCGATATCGCCGCCGCTGCCTTTGACGGCGAGGACGCGGACGGGCGGCCGGTGAAGGGGTCCGGCATCTGATCTTGGAACTGGTGTTGCCTCCGCCGAAGTTGGTGATGCGGAGGTCGGCGCCGAGGAGGTTGGAGCGGTAGCGGAGCAGGGCGAGTTCGTTCGAGGCGAGCTTGGCGGCTTCGGCATTCGTTCCAGAGATCTTTGAGGAAAACGGTCTTGGCAGGTGTCATGTGTTTTGCAGATTGAAACGTATAAAAGACCCGGAGGTCACCTCAGAATAACAAGGGTTGGGGACGGATGTGAGCGGCGGGTGAGACGTGGGTAAAAAATATTGCCTAAGCGGGGGGATCCTGATCCGAAAAGAATTGTTTGCGGATTGAAAGGCATTCGCGGCGCTCTTTCGCGGAGAGGGTATGGACGCGCGCCCTGGCGGCATCGAAGACGGACTTTGAGGACAGACCGGCGGAGATGAGATTGGCCCTGTCCTGACGGGGGAGAATCAAATATTGTTTGCGGCAATCGAAGGCGCGGCAGAGTGCGGGGCGCCGTTCATAGATGGTGCAGCCGCGGGGGCCGAGATAGACGCAGTCATGGTTTTCGTTGGTGGCAACAAGAGTGACAGGTTCGCCGATGCCGTCGCGCATCAGTTGTACGCACTGGTATTGGGCGGGATCGTCGCCAAGTTCGGGGTGGAGAACAATGCCGGGATTCGCCTTGCAGCATTCAGTGCAGGTTCCGCACTGTACAACGGTTTCGTTCACGCGGCGCCGGGAAGCCCGTTCAGTTTCTCAAGAAGCTGGCGGTGAGCCTCCCGCTGCGCTTTCACGATGCTGGATTTGAGATACCCGAGCTGGTCGGCGATGAAGGTGCGGTGAACGTCGGTCTTCTCGTACATCGCTTCTTCGTAGAGCGGAATGTTCACCATGCCTTCCAGCCGGGGTACAAATTCGGCCTGGAAGTAAGTTTCGGCCAGCTCGCGCAGCGTTTGTTGAGTTTCTGGGTCGAAACTGCTGAAGTTAGGCAATTCTTCGGTGATTTCGGCTACTGCGTCGTGAAGGAATTCGGCGTGAGTCATAGCCTGGCGAGTACAACCCCATTTTACCAGGCCGGCCCGAGGATTAATGGATATAGGCCCAGCCGGCTTCCTGTTTCCGGACCATTTCGGCGATGCCCGAATCGACCTGGCCGGCGAAGGGGAAGAGATCTTCGGTCTTCACATTCCTCATCTTCATCGAATTGCGGCAGGCTACGAGCTTCACACCTTTGTCGGAAAGCTGTTTCAACTGTTCTTCAAAGGCAGTGTCGGTTTTCGTGAGCATGGCGAGTCCGGCTCCGTAGAAGACGACTTCGACCTGCGTTCCACCGTCGTCCGCCAGGGCCTTTATGGTGTTGTTCACGTGCAGGATGAGCGAGCCCCAGGCCGGACCATCCGCCTCAGTGTGCTGGAAAACGACATGGTGTTTCGGGGCGGCGGGCGTTTGCGCGGGAGCCGTGTAGCCGAGCGCTAGAGCAAGGGCCGTAGCTGCGAGAAGGATTCTTGTCATGACGCCTATTCTCTCCTATCTAAAGAAGGTTACCGTCACGCTTTCAGGACGGGGATTCTCTCAGCGACGGGCGGCAGCGGGGTGAGGCTGGTGAATGGCTGAGTCTGATACCAGTAGCAAACGGAATAAAAATTGTCGGCGCGGTCGTTCGCGTGGCCGTGCTCAATGGTGTGTTTGAGGTAACGTTCGAACGTGACGGGGTTGTCGCCGTGCCAGCGGTACATGAGATACCTGCCGCCCCCGTGCTCGGCGGACTGAATGTACTGGGCTCCGTTGTAGAGATGCGCGAAAGGCACGGCTCCATCGCGGCCACCGAAATCCCATGCGCCGTTGATGTAGTCTTCGGTGCCGGTTCCGATGATCGCGGGCTTCGATTCGTCGTCAATGAAGATCATGTCGTCTCCCTCGCCGAACCAGTTGTCGCCATTTTGCAGGACACCCAGGGTGACGCCCATGAGGTGACCGCGGCCTCGGGTTTCGGCGAAAACATAATTGCTCTTCCCATCGTTATTCAGTTCCTTGTCGCCGGGCGTAAACTTCACCGCCGAGTTCGGTGTTTGCTGTCTGTATTGCGCATGGAAATAGACGATGTCAGCGGGCAAAGAGGAGACCAGTTGATAGTCGATGTTCGAGTAAAAGGAACCGACCGCCTGCTTCCCTTCATTGGTGGCGGTAATCAGGGCTGAACGCCGGAAGGGCATGGCGAAATAGCAATTGAGCGCCTTGACGGAAGAACAGTTCAGATAAGCGGATTGATAGACGAGGTATTGGCCGAGATTGAGGCCGAAGAAATCGCCCACGGGAACCTCGACACTGGGCTTTGGGTTGCCGTCCCAATAAATTCGGATGACGATTTCTTTCAGGTGGTTTGCGCTGGGCGCCGCGATGGTGAACCAGATGTGAGTGACGATGCCGGGCCCGTCGGACCGAAAGAGTTCCTGGGTGGCGCCGGGAGCGATGGGCCAGCGGTCGGAGTTGCCGCCGGTGCGGTCGAAGCTCGACTGCTTGAGGGATTTATAGTTTTGGGCGCGCGCGTAGCGGGGGAGAAGGCTCGGGTCAGCGGCGCCTGATTGGGCAGCTGCCTCGGGAGCCTGCACGGCCGCAGCCGCGGCTGTTACGCCTGAGAAACCGGCGAGGCGACGAAGAAAGCCTCTGCGAAGAAAGGGCATGTGAGCGGGATTATATCCCAGCCACGCGCCCCGGCCGGGTAACATATAAACTCCTATGAAAATGTTGACGATTCTGCTGCTCTCGACTTCATTACTGGCCCAAAAGCATCTTTTGGAAGCCACTCCGGACAATATCGTAATCGGGAACTACGACGCTTCGACGCCGCCGGTGCTGCGTATCCATTCGGGAGAGACGGTGGAGATCCACACGCTTGGGGTGGCATCGCCCAATGCGCTGAAGAACGCCGGGATGCCCGAAGCTGACATTGAACCGGCGCTGCTGGCGGTCGTGGCAGCAAAGCCGCAGGGCCGTGGGCATTTTCTAACCGGTCCGGTATTTGTGGAAGGGGCTGAGCCGGGCGACGTGCTGGAGATCGATATCGAGGCGATCCGGCTGGCGGTGAAATACGCGTATAACGGGATGGGAGCGAACGGCACGCTGGCGGATGAGTTCCCTAAAGGCGGACATAAGATTATTCCGCTCGATGGGAAGCGCATGGTGGCGAACTTCGCGCCCGGCGTCGAGGTTCCGCTGCATCCTTTTTTCGGCAGCATGGGATTAGCGCCTGCAGCCGCGCTGGGGCGGGTGAGCAGTACGCCTCCGGGAATGCACGCAGGCAATCTGGACAATCACGAACTGGTCGCGGGCACGAAGCTGTTCATCCCTGTGCAGGCTGCGGGCGCGTTGTTTCAGGTGGGCGACGGGCACGCGGCGCAGGGGGATGGCGAAGTGGACCAAACCGGGCTGGAGACGTCTCTCGTCGGGACATTCCGCTTTGTGCTGCGCAAAGACATGCATCTGAAATGGCCGCGGGCCGAGACGCCGACGCATTATATTGCGATGGGGATCGATGCGGATCTGAACAAGGCGGTGAAGCTGGCCGTGGATGAGGCGGTGGATTTCCTGATGGCGGAGCGGAGTCTTTCGCGGGCGGACGCTTATATGCTGGCGAGTGTTGCGGTGGACCTGCGTATTACGGAACTGGTGGATGTGAATAAGGGGGTTCATGCGATGATTCCGAAGAAGATTTTCACGGCCGTGGGCAAGTGATTTCGCGCAGTGAAAATCAAAGCCTAAAGTCTGGCGGGACTTCGGCCGATTGATGTGGAGGAGGGGTCGACCTGTGATTCGGTACTCCCCCTTACTATCAGCATTGCCGGGGGATTCTTTTTGAATAATAATTCTTTTAAGAAGCAATCGATGAAATTTTCGAGTCTATTGGTGAGAGGTTTTGCGCGCAGCGCACTTCCGCTCGTTCTGCTCGCCTGCAGCGGAACCTTTTTGTTCGGTGACACAATTAATGCGATTGGCGGTACAGGGGGCACATCGTCCGACGATGTGGGACTGACGGGCGGGTCCGGATCGCAGTATCAGGGTTTTTTTTCGAATTCAGATGATGGGAACGGCACGCCTGAATTCAGCAGCTTCGGGACCAGCCCGGGCACCTTTTTATTTACGCCAAACAGCATGTTTTCATTTAACGGCAATTCGGTGTTTACCATTTTGTCCGCTAATGTGAACCCGGGTCAGCAGTTGATCCCGATTAATTCGCCTGGCACTACGATCACCACTTTTGCTGTCCGACCGATCACGGCTTCGCCGGAACCTGGGACAATTTTCCTCGTGGTGACGGGGCTCGCGGCCGTCGCGCTGATTCGTCATCGGCGTCCGAGGGTTTGAAACAGCGTAATAAAGTCGGCGATGGTCAACTGTTCGGCGCGCTGGCTGACTTCGGGGCAACCGTCGAGAGCTTCGCGTGAGAACTGACTTAGAAGATTGTTGCGCAACGTCTTGCGTTTTTGGCGAAAACACGCCGAAATGAAGCGAAGAAATTTCGGGATGTCGAGATCCGGGGGCGGCGACCTGGGAATGATGCGGATGACTGAGGAATCCACTTTGGGCGGTGGCTTGAACGCTCCAGGCGGGACGTTGAAGAGGCATTCCACTTCGGCAAGAAGCTGGCATTCGACCGAATAATATCCGTAATCGCGAGTGCCGGGGACAGCGGTGATTCGGTCGGCAACTTCTTTTTGAATCAGGAAAACCGCCGCCGTGAGCGGGCCGGGATTCCGGACATACTTTGAGATGAGCGCGGTCGCAAGGTAATACGGCAGGTTTCCGGCGAGGCGCCCGCTTCCCCATTTCGACCAGTCAACCTCAAGCGCATTGGCTTCGACGATTTGCAGCCGGGGTTCCTCTTTCCACCTTTCACGGAGGAAATCGGCAAGTTCGCGGTCGAGTTCGATGGCAATCACGCGCGAGGAACGCTCCAGAAGCGGGGCCGTGAGCGCTCCGCGTCCCGGACCTATTTCGACGGTGAGCGAGGCGTCAGGATCGCAGGCAGCTTCCGCAATACGTTCGAGTATCCTGCCGCTGGCGAGAAAGTGCTGTCCGAGTTTCTGCCGGGCCACAGAATCTCAGTCAGCCCTTGACGCTCATGTGGCTTATGAACAGGAGCCGCTTGCTCGAAACCGCCTGACCGAAACGGGTGGCAGGCGTGAAGGTGCTATAGAGAACGAGGTTTCCGATCTCCTGCTTTTCTTCAGCAGAGGCGGTCGCGGAAGGAACGGCGTAATCTGTCACGTTGCCCTGAGCATCGACCGTAAGCTGCACCATAACGTCGCGCGAACCGCAGGAGAAAGGCGAGAGTTCGTCAATCTTTACTTCCGTAAACATCCCGAGAGGGATTTCGTCATCCCAGTGCGGCGTGACATGGAGGGTGTCGATGAGCATGCCGAAGCAGAGAAATGACGTCAGAATTCCACCCGCGGCGGGAACCGCGAACGGCTTCAGAAGGTTATCGAAGAACAGGCGGGCACGGGATTTGCGGAACCTGAGCCAGGCTGAAAAGTCGCGTCTTGCGAGGCGACGCGAACGATCCCGGGAAGCGGCGATCAGCAGCCGGGTGGTCAGAATGGACGGAACCTGAACCTGCGGCAGGTGCCTGAGCCCGGATCGAAGAGAACGCACTTCGCGCACATGCAGCGAGCATTCCTGGCAGTCGTTGAGATGGGCTGCGATGCCGTGGCGAACGGAATCGGGCATGGAACCCGGCAAAGAAGACGCGGAATAATCCCAAAGCGAGCCGCGAACGAATTTGCAGTTCAAATCATCCATCGCTTGCCTTCCATCTTTTACCCCCGATCCGTTCTCTGTTCCGACGGGTCAGTTTCATCACTTCACAATCCTCGGAACCAACTGGAGTGAAGGCGCGGGGTCGAGACGCTGGGCCAACTGCCGTTTGAGTGCTTCGCGACCGCGCATAATCCGGGATTTGACGGTACCGATGGAAACCTCCAGGATTTCCGCAATCTCCTCGTAGCTCATATCTTCAATTTCCCGCAACACCAGTGAGGCCCTGAAGACGGGATTGATGGCTGCGAGCGCCTCCTCCATCAGGACCTGCGCTTCGCGGTTCATGGTGAAATCGAAGGGCGACTGGCCGGAATCCATGAGCGGCTTTTCGTGCGTGTCGCCGTCGTCAAAACCGTCTTCGAGGCCGGTCTCGCCGCGTTTATGCCGGAAAAGCCAGCGGCGCCTGTTGTGGGACTCATTAACGGCGATCCGGTAGACCCACGTGCGAAGACTGCTGTCGCCGCGAAATGTGTTGACGCTGCGGAAAATTTTGAGAAAGACCTCCTGCACGACGTCATTGGCATCCGCAGGATCGTTTAGGAGCCGCCAGGCGAGATTGTAAACGGGCTTCTGGAAACGCGCGATCAGCGTTTCGTAAGCACTCTCTTCGGCAGCCTGGAGACCGGAAACGAGGCGCTGGTCTTCGAGAGCCGCTTCCTGCTCGGGACTCAGAGTCGAGTTGAGATTGAGATAGAGGGGGCTTGTCAAAGCAATTCCCGAACTGCCTTCAGCATATATGACTCCGGCACACCCGGGATTGTTCCTGCGGCTTATGTGGTTTTCCTTGCGGTCCGTGGTTGTGGCGGGAGGCTCTGGTCGATGAATTGCTCCTTAGTCGAAGGATAGAGACCCCAGGAGGCTGAAACGATGGAAATGAAAGCACTAGAAGACCTTTTTTTGCGCGAACTGGCTGAATTGTACGACGCCGAGAAGCAGATCTTAAAGGCTCTGCCGAAGATGGCGTCGGCCACGGACCATAAAGCGCTTCGCGTTGCGTTTGAGACACATGTGAAGCAAACAGATCGTCATGTAGATCGGCTTGAGAAAGTTTTCAGGGCGCTCGGCCGCGAGCCGGAGAGCATCGACTCAAATCCCATCTCTGAAATCGTTAAACAGGGTGACGTTCTCACCTCGGCCAAGCAGGTAGACCCGGCGGTGCTGGACGCCGCTTTGATCTCTGCCGCACAAAAGGTGGAACATTACGAAATTGCGATGTACGGGTCGGCGCGCAGCCATGCAAAGATGCTCGGTTATCTGAAGATTGCAACTTTGTTGGAGGAAACGCTCAAGGAAGAAGAGCAGACGGATGCGCTGCTGACTGAACTGGCGCTGCACAGTGTGAACAGGCACGCGGCGAAGGCTCCGTTTGCGAATGCCAGAGTGGCTCCCCGGGGCGTTGACGAATCGGGCGGCATTGGAATGGGCGGTCTCTTATTCGGAATCGTGGTTGGTGCGGCGGCGGCCCTGTTGTTTGCTCCGAAAACGGGTGAAAACTTTCGGCGCGACCTGAAGGGCACGGCTGACGATTTGCGCGCCCGTGGCGAGGAGTGGCGCGGAGCGGCAGAAAACATCATCGAACGCGGGCGGCAAACCATCACCGAACAACGCAATAAGTTTACCGAAACGATGGGCTAGGCGAGCCCTCCAGGCAGAACAAATAGGCCGCCAGGCGGCGTATACGCGATGGTGGGCAGGCGCCAGGTGTGCAATCTTTTCGCACCTGGCGCTACCTTGTACAAAAACACAGTTCAGATACCAAGACTACGCAGACAAACCATTAAAAAGCCGCAAAATGCCTGTAATATAGGCATAATGACCGTCCTGGAAGCCGTAAGTCAGGATCTTTCACTTGCCGAATACCGGGAGCTCGCGGAGCTTAGCCATCAGATCCGCTGCGCCCAAAGTTTGACAGAAAAGCATGCCCGCGAACTTGGCGTTAACGCGGGATCGTACATTCTTTTGCTCGCAGTGCAGGGATTGCCGGAAGGCGCCAGACCCACGATCGCAGGGCTGGCCGAGCAACTATGCATGAGCGAAGAATCGGTTGGGGCAATGGTTGACGTCGCGGTCTCTCGTAACGAAGTGATTCGCTCGTCTGCGGATGGCAACGGAACTCAGGACTGGGTAAAGCTCACACGGCCGGGACGCGAACTGCTGCACAGGGTGGCTCTGGTGAACCGGGACGAGCTTGAACGCTGCGGCCCGGAACTGGTCCGGGCGCTTCAAACGGTACTTAAGCAGCGCAGGCGCCGGCATCGCGGCGCCGCCTAACGGCTAGCTAGGCGGCGCATTCTCCGCGGCCGAGCTTCAGGGAGAAGTTGTCTTCGTCGCCCCAGTCCTTGAACATGTCGGGGTTCGACTCGGCAGGCTTCACCAGATCGGCCAAAAGTTCTTTCCTGAAGAACTCGACCTTGTTACGGAGCACGTAGTTCCGGAACGTTTCTCCCGACTGGTTGTCGACGCGATAGTGCTCGAGTACCCGCTGCATGGCGATGGTGGCGTGCCGCGCGGGCAGGCTCATAATCTGCAGACCGAAGCGCATGACGCCGGTTTCATCGTAACCGCCGCCGAGCAGCATCTGGTAGTGCGGAACTTCCTTGCCGTCGATTTTGCGGGCATTGCCGTAAAAACCTATCTCAGCCGTCCAGTGCTGTCCACACGCGTTCGGGCAACCGCTGACATTGATCTGCAGGTTGCGGAGCAGCGGATCGTCGTAACCGCGGACGACATCTTCGAGAGCGGACCCCAGATTCATCGCCTTGGTTAGCGCAAGATTGCAGGAATAAGCGCCGGGACAGGTGACCACGTCCTGAATCTCGCGAACGCCCGATTCACCCAGCCCGATCGCTTTCAGAGCCGCATAGACGCGGGGGAGCAGCGCGAGTTGCACAAAGCCGAGCACCAGGTTCTGTTCGACGGTGACCCGGATGCAGCCATCGCCGGCATCGCGAGCAAGCTTCGCCAGATCGCGCATTTGCGAACTGGTCATGTTTCCCTGCTGCACCTTCACAGTGACGGCAGCATATCCGGTTTGCTTCTGTTCCTCAACGCTCGATTCGAGCCAGCGGTCAAAGGCAGCATCGCCGGAGGCGCCGCGGTTCACGACGGGAAGCTGTGCGCCGGTGCCAAGCGGAAGCGGCGTACCGGTGTACCCACCAAAGCCTTCCGGCACCTGGTCGGGAACCGGAATGCCACCGTTCTCGAGGATATCTGCGTATTCTTTTTCGACCTGCTCTTTGAGCCAGTCGAACCCGCGTTCGCGCATAACAAATTTGAGCCGCGCCATGTTGCGGTTCTTGCGGTTGCCGTACTGATTAAAGACCCGCAGGACCGCTTCGACTCGATTGACCAGGCGCTCTTCAGGCAGGAACTCGTCGAGCACGCGCGCTTCGACGGGCAGCGGACCCAAACCACCCGCGATCACGACACGGAAGCCCCGCTTACCGTCTTTAATAACGGCCTTCGCTCCGAAATCGTGAATCGCGGCGATGGTGCAATCGCGATGCGTGCAGCCGTCGAACGCAATCTTGAATTTGCGCGGCATGCTGTCGGTCAGGCTCTTGCGCAGGAAGGCATACGCGACGAGGAGCGAGTACGGCCGAACGTCGAAAACCTCGTGATTCGTCAGACCTGCATAGGGACAGGCGGTTACGTTACGAACGGTGTTGTAGCAAGCCTCGCGGGAAGTCATGCCGACGTCATGCAGCATGTGCATGGCGTCAGGGAATTTTTCGAGCGGCACAAAATGGAACTGCATGTTTTGCCGCGTGGTGAGGTGACCCTTGCCCTCGGCGCAAAAATCGGACACGTCGGCAAGACGCTCCAGTTGCGCGGCAGTCATCAAGCCGCCAGGAATCTTGGTACGCATCATCTGAACGCCGGGCTGACGCTGTCCGTAACAGCCAAAACGCAGGCGATAAGGGCGAAATTCGTCGTCGGTTATTTTGCCGGCAAGATAGTCTACGGCCTTCTCGCGGAATGCTTCGATTTCGGTGCGGACAACGTGGTCGTGCTGGTGATTAAACTCGGGGTGGGTCAAAACTTGTGAATCTCCGTAATCTCTATCAAGAATAACATGCAGCGGAAAAGCAGCTTGGGCGCGTAAAGCGAATATGTGGGCGGCGCGTTGGCGGCGAATGCCATAATTGTTGATTCACTTCATGCCCATCCGCAGCATGACCGGGTTCGCCCGCGTCTCGCGCTCCCTCGCCTGCAGGCGAACTCACGCTCTCCATCAAGATCGGTGAATCATCGCGGGCTCGACCTCCATTTTCATATGCCATGCGAATTCGATGCGGTGGAACCTGCGCTGCGCGCGGCCATGCGCAAACGCGTTTCGCGCGGCCATGTGCAGGTGCAGGTTTTCTTCAAACGGGACGCCGATAACACGGCCAGGACCGCGGTCGATCAACGAACCTGCTGCTGCGGGCTGGCTGGACTCGTTCCGCGACATTGCGGCACGCTTCGGTCTCGACTCGAAACCCGATCTGAATCAGGCGCTGCGGCTGCCCGGCATGATGGAAGCGCGCGCGAGCATGCCGGTCATGGATGAAGCGCCTCCGGTGCGCGAAGCTCTCGGCGGCGGCTGCCGAAGCGGTGCAGGAACTGGATGCAGTTCCGGCTTCGGGAAGGCGCGGCGATCGAAGACGGAGATCCGCATGCGGGCGGCTTCGATCCGGCGAGATCGTCGCGAAGATGGAAGACATCCGCACACGCGCGCTGCCTCACTTCCAGCAGCGGCTGCGCGACCGCCTGGGCGAACTGCTCGACGGCGCGCATGTTGACCCGGCGCGCCTCGCGCAGGAAGCGGCCATTCTGGCCGAGCGCAGCGATATCAGCGAAGAACTGGTGCGCCTGAAAACCCATGCCGACCAGACCGATGCGCTGCTTTCGGCCGAGGGCGAAACCGGCAAGAAGCTCGATTTTCTGCTGCAGGAAATGAACCGGGAGACGAATACCATCCTTTCGAAGACCGGGGGCCTGGGCGAGCAGGGGCTGACGCTGACCGATCTGGGGCTGGCCGCCAAAGCCGAAATCGACCGCATCCGGGAACAATCGCTGAATATCGAATGACCACTGTTTTCATCATTTCCGCGCCGTCCGGTTCGGGCAAATCGACTCTTGTTTCGCGGCTGATGAGCGAAGTGGACAATCTGACGTTTTCGGTTTCTTACACCACGCGCAAAGCCGCGCGGCAGCGAAGTCGATGGCGAGGCCTATCATTTCATTGACCGGGCGAGTTCGAAGAGCGCGTTGCCAGCGGGCGAATTTCTGGAACACGCCGAGGTTTTCGGCAACTACTACGGCACCCACTCAGACGGCGCTCGAAGTCGGCTGAAAACAAGGGCAAAGATCTGGTGCTCGACATTGACGTGCAGGGTGCGGCACAATTAAAGAAGCGGATTCCCGACGCCGTCACGATTTTCATTCTTGCCCCTTCGCGCGAAATTCTGGAGCAGCGCCTTCGCGCCCGCAGTCAGGACAGCGATGAAGTGATTCGCCGGCGTCTGGCGGATGCGGCCCGGGAGATCCGGAATTACAGCCTGTACGATTACGTGCTGGTCAACGACGATCTGGACCTTGCGGCGGAAACGCTGAAGGCGATTGTCAGGGCCGAACGCGTGCGGCGGATCCGGGTGGAAGAGAAGATCCGGCCGATTCTGGCCACTTTCGGCCAGGCACTGGGAGTTTAAGAACAGAAATGTCCGAAACCACCAGTTCGCAATAACATGCACTGCTCGATTCCGGACGATCCGGACCAGAGCACCTATCGCTTCATCATCGTGGCGGCCAAGCGCGCCCGCCAGCTGCAGAGCGGCCAGCGCCCTGTGCTGCCCACGTCTTCGAAGAAACCCACCGTGATCGCGATGGAAGAAGCTCGCCGCGGTCTGGTGAAGTACGAGAATCTGGGCGAAGTTCCGATGCTTGAAGAAGTGCCGCTCGAACCGCAGTTCTAAGTCGAATCGCGGCTGCGACCGCAATGCGCATTGTTCTCGGGGTGAGCGGCGGGATCGCGGCGTATAAAGCCGCCGAACTGGCCCGGTCGCTCATCCGGAACGGTCATGAAGTGCAGGCGGTGCTGACGCGCGCCGCCGAAGAGTTCATTCGTCCCCTCACTTTTGCCTCGCTGACCGGCCGCAAAGTCATCACGGATCTGTTCTCATCAGCCAGCCCGGAGGCCACGCTTTCGAGTTCCGTCGAGCATATCGGCGTCGCGCAGGAGCACGATCTGCTGCTGGTCGCGCCGGCGACCGCCAACGTGCTGGCGAAGTTCGCGCACGGGCTTGCGGACGATTTCCTTTCCACCATGTATCTGGCGTTTCGCGGGCCGGTGGTTCTTGCGCCTGCGATGAACAACAACATGTGGGAGCACCCGGCGACGCGGGCGAATATGGAGTTGCTTCGCTCGCGGGGCCACGTCGATCGTCGATCCGGACGACGGGTTCCTCGCCTGCGGGACTTACGGACCAGGGCGCCTTGCCGAGAACGGACGCATCGTCGCGGCGGTGGAGAAGCATTCAGCCCGGCGCAGATCTTGACGGCGAGACGATCCTGATTACCGCCGGGCCCACGCAGGAGCCGATCGACCCCGTGCGCTATCTTTCCAACCGTCGAGCGGCAAGATGGGATACGCGCTGGCTGCAGGCGGCGCTGGATCGGGGAGCGCGTGTACGTTCTGATCAGCGGGCCGGTGAATCTGAATGCGCCGGCGGGCGCTGAAGTGATCGCAGGTCCAGCACAGCGGCGGAAATGCGGGACGCGGTATTTGCGAATCACCCTGTGAATCTCGAACCGCCACAGTCGTCATCAAGTGCGCCGCGGTTGCGGACTTCCGGCCCACGGCGATGGCCGAGCAGAAGATCAAAAAATCGAGTTCGCGCGCCGTCAGCTCGAACTGGAGCCGACTCCGGATATTCTTGCGGAACTGGGGCAAAGCAGAGGCGGCAGACTGCTGATTGGCTTCGCGGCTGAAACGGAAAATCTCGATCGAGAACGCCCGGCGGCAAACTGGAAGCCAAGAACTGCGACATGGTGGTCGCGAATCTGGTGGGCCGGCCGGGTACGGGGTTCGATTCGGATTCGAATGCAGTTGTGCTCATTCTCAGAAGCGGCGAGAGCGTTGAGGTTCCGTCGTGCTTCGAAGCGCGATTGTCGCCGACAGAATTCTGGACCGGATTAAAGAGCTGAAATGACTCCCGAAGATCTTCGACAGCAACTCGAATACTTCCGGGATCTTGGGGTTAAAGATCTTTATAAGCGCGCCGCCCGAGTTCCGATTGCCGAGGAGAAGCTTCAGAGCGAAGCTCCCGCCGCCGGCGGCAGCGCCGGAGTCTGCCGGGTCTTGCCCCGATGGACGACACGCTCGAAGGCATCTGCGGCGATATCGGCGATTGCACTCGCTGCCGCCTGCACAAAGGCCGCAACAAAATCGTGTTCGGAAGCGGCAACTCCGAAGCGAGGCTGGTGTTCGTGGGCGAAGGCCCCGGGGCGGATGAAGACGAACAGGGCATTCCGTTTGTCGGACGGGCGGGCCAACTGCTGACTCAGATGATCGAGAATACAGCGTCGAAAGAGGGGATTGCACTCAAGCGCGCCGGACGTTTACATCTGCAACGTAGTGAAATGCCGTCCGCCCGAGAACCGCACTCCGGAACCGGACGAGATGGAGATCTGCGGCCAGTTCCTGTTTCGGCAGCTTTCGGCGATTAAACCCAAGGCGATTTGCGCCCTCGGTTCGACTGCGGCGAAGGCGCTTCTGGGCGGGAAAGACGGGGTCACTAAACTTCGGGGAGCGTGGCACAAGTGGAACGGTATCCCGCTGATCGTCACGTTTCACCCTTCGTACCTGCTGCGGCCCTATAATCAGGACGCCAAGAAGGATGCCTGGGAAGATCTGAAGAAAGTTCTGCATTTCGTGTACGATTAAGGGCTTTGGCAGTACACCTGTGGTTGCAGATATTGCACGGGTGACTTAACCCTCGTGCTATGTAAAACTTACATGGCAGCGAAAAGCCACCTTAGTGATTCTGAAGAACTTATCTGGCTTCGAAGCCGGGTGTCCGAGCTTGAGCGGCAGTCGTTCGAGCGCTCGCGGCTCACGAACACGCTCGAAGAAAGCCGTCAAATTTTCGATGCTTTCCTCAGCAACACGCCCGCAATTGCGTGGATGAAAGACGAACTTGGGCGGTACGTTTTCGCGAACCGGAGATTTCAGGAGTTGTTGGGGGAGGAGCGGTCTACCTGCATTGGCAGCACAGACCAGGATCTCTGGCCTGACGGTGTTGCAGACCGGATCAGGGCCGCCGATATTCTGGCGTTGCAAACCACGGAAGTGTCAGACTCGGTCGAGTCGCTGCCTTCGAGGTGTGGAGATCGCCGGTTCAGGATTCATCGTTTTCCGTTTCACGCAAGTTCGGGCAGGCTGTATGTCGGCGGAATCGGGGTCGATGTAACGGGCGAAGAGTCGGCCCGTGCTGAGGCAACATCGGCGATGGGATCGCTCCGCAAGGAAGAGGCTCGCTCGCATCAGCTGTTCCAATCCGATCTGATCGGAGTCATGGAATGTTCGGGCGATCTCATCACGGAGGCAAACGATGCCTTGCTCGGATGGCTGGGGTACACGCGAACCGAAGCTGCGGGCCTGAAGCTGAACTGGCGTGACCTTACTCCCGACCGTTATCGTCTGCGTGATGACGAAGCGCTGATGGAGCTGCGTAGTTCCGGCTCCTGGAAGCCGTACGAAAAAGAATTCCTGAGCCGCGACGGCAAGCCGTTGCCATTCATAGTGGGAGGCGTGGGAACAGGAAGTACAGATTCGTTCATCTGTTTCTTGCTGGATATCAGCGAGCGAAAACAGATGGAGTCCAGGCTTCTGCGATCTCAGAAGCTTGAATCGCTGGGGCTGATCGCGGGCGGGGTCGCGCACGATTTCAATAACCTGCTCGCGACCATCATGGGGAACGCCAGCCTTTGTCTTGACGCAGTCTCGCGCGAACACCCGGCGTTTCATCCGCTGAGCGAAGTAGTTGTGGCGAGCCGACGCGCATCGGACCTGACCCAGCAGGTGCTCGCTTATTCTGGCCGCGCCAGTTTCGCTTTGAAGTCCGTCGATCTTTCGATGGCTGTGAGAGAAATCGGCAGCCTGCTCGAAACCACGATTTCGAAGAAAATCGAACTTACCTTCGATCTTGCGGCGGGATTGCCTGACATTGACGGAGACGAAGGGCAGCTTCAGCAGGTGATCATGAACCTGGTGATCAATGCGTCGGATGCGATCGGCGAGCAGCCGGGTGAGATTGTGGTGCGAACGCGCGAGCAGAAGGATGGCAACGGAAGAAGTGTGCTTTTCGAAGTGCGCGACACGGGCTGCGGGATGGACGAGGCTATTCGCGCCCGAATCTTCGACCCTTTTTTCACAACGAAATCAGGCGGGCGCGGACTCGGCCTCGCGGCGGTACTCGGGATCGTCCGGAATCACGGCGGAACTCTGCTGGTGGATAGTCAGCCAGGAGCGGGTACCACGTTCCGAGTTACGTTCCCGGCCGGTACAGCGCATCAGGTAAGCGCGGCGCCGACACAGACAAAATCCGAACTGTGGGGTTCGGAGACGATTCTGGTGGTGGATGACGATGACGGTATCCGGCGCATGACACGGGTAGCGCTGGAACGCCTGGGTTACAAGGTCCTGCTCGCGCAGCATGGGGGCGAGGCGGTAGAAATCTTCGAAGCGAACCAGGCCGAGATCGCGGTTGTGCTGCTCGACTGGGCTATGCCCGTAATGAACGGCGAAGAAGCTTTGATGCGCATTCTTGAAACGGACCCGAAAGCCCGGGTCATCATGAGCAGCGGCTATGCGGAAACGGAAACCCTGCAGCGATTGGGAACGCCGCTGCTGGCCGGGTTTGTGCAAAAGCCGTACACGACTGCTTTCCTCGCGCAGAAAATCCGCGAGGTGCTGGGCGAGCGGGTTACCGCTTATAACCGATCGTCCGCAGAAATCCGTGCCGGTGCTTGATCTGTTCGTCGGATTCGAGACCTTTGGGTGAGGCGCCGTCAATCACTCCAAGGACGCCCCTACCCTGCTCCGTGACCGCGACGATGACCTGAACCGGGTTGGCTGTCGCGCAGAAGATGTTGCACACTTCGGGAACGGCCTGAATCGCTCTGAGCACGTTGATCGGAAAAGCATTCTGCATCACGACGGCGAAGAAGTGCCCCGCCCCGACCTGCCCGGCAATGCCGATGGCGGCCTCACGCATGGCTTGATCGGTGCCGTCGCTGCGGGTCAGGCAATCGCCCGAAGCTTCGTTGAAGGCGACACCAAAGCGGATGCCTGGGACGGTATTCACCATGGCTTCGAAGATGTCTTCGACTGTTTTGATGAAGTGGCTCTGGCCAAGGATTATGTTCGACTCCGCAGGGATGTTCAGTTGCACGGCATCGAGAGTCAGCATTTACCAGCTATGGTAGAGCAGGCTGCCGGATCCGCGCCGTTACTCGTTCTTAGCGGGCGCTGGCGCGGCAGGGATGTCCTTGTTCCGGGCGTCCTGTTTGCCCGTACCCGTTTCGAGCACCTGGACGCGCACCATCTTCTTACCGAACTGTTTTGCTTCGGCGGCGGACTTCATGTAGATGTCGATGTGGCGGCCAGCGATCTTGTTGCCCGTATCGGAAACGGTATAGATGCCGTTGTAAGCGCCCGCGTGCGTTACGCGGATTCGTGAGCCGAGAGGCAGGACCGCGGGGTCGGCTGCAACGGCACCGTCGTGTACTACGGTACCGGCCGAGGTCGGCTTCGCATCCAGCGCGAAAGCTGTGGCTTCCATGCGCATCACGGCAGGGTGTTTCGGGGCGCTCCAAACCGGGGTGCTGAACGATGAGAGACAAAGGACAACTCTGAAGAAAGTTTTCATGCTTCGATCCTCCTCAGTCTTTGTGCGCACGCAAGCGGCCACAACCTTGCCGGTTTGTTTGTCGGTTAGTGCCGGGCGACGATATGCCAGGACGTTCCGGACATCTGAGAAAGCCGGATTGAACTCCAGTGCTTTTTCGAGGACTTGCTTCGCCCGATCGGCGCGGCCTGTTTTCAGCAGCGCAGCCGCGAGGTTGGCCCGAACAAGACGAGCGCTGGATTTATGCGGAGCGCAGTATGCCATAGCGAACGGCGTCAGCCCTAATACCCTGCTCCCATTTCGTACGCGCCGCGTGCGGCGTTTTCCACGCGGCTGGTGACTTTCATGCGCGAACGCGTAATCTGAGAGCTTGTCGCCGGCAACAGAGTCCTTCTGCTCACGGAACGCGCGCTGTACCCTAATCTCGACGGAAAGATGGCATTGCGAACAAACGCTGTCGCGGCGCTCGGGTGCAAGCGGACGGGGCTGACGACGCGACCCTTCATTACGGGCGCTTCATACCGGAACCCACAAAATAGCGCAGCGGTCGGCGGCTGGCTTAGCTGCCGTTTGTATTGCGGAACTCGGAGAAATAACTAGAGGCATCATGACCCACAGAGTAGGCGTAAGTGGATTTGGGGCCGCTGAATGCTGCCTTATCGAAGCTGTCCCGAAGTGTGTCTGGCACCGCCACGCCGCTGGTTACAACCATGGGCGTGGTGGAATAGGCTAAATCCCCGCGTGGCAATTGGCGCAAACGCGGCTCCCGGTCCAGTCCGTTGCCGCGATTGCCGGAAAGGCGGCCGCCATGAGGGATAGCACCCAACAGGTTACGAGTATTTTCTCAGAAAGTAAGCCGGGCCAGCAGTTGGCCATTACGCGCATGAGCCTGCGATTCACTTCAACGCCGCGCCGACGGATCGCCTGTGGGCGGCGGCGCGTGATCTTCCGCGGCAGGCGGACCAAGTAGTTCTGTCAGGATCGGCTTCAGGGCGCCGGCCCAAACCTGGTAGCCGCCCAGAGCCGGATGAAGTTGGTCAGGGTTCATCATGCCCTCGCGCAGGCGCCCGTCCGCATCCGCCAACAGGTCGTTTACATTCAGATACCGGACGGTCTGCCCATCCGCCATTTTCGCCAGATTGGCGTTGATGCGGTCAATGATCGGCATGACGGCCATGTTGTCGTTGCGCGGGAATATTGCAGTCAGGACGATAACCGCGTTCGGGGCTTTTGCGCGCATAACTGCGACGGTGGCAGCGATGTTTTCTGTCACCTCATTGACTAACGATTCGATGCCTTCGGCGGGAACCTTATTGCCCACGTTATTCGTTCCCGCGAGCAGGACAATCACTTTTGGGTTGACGCCGTCGAGTTCACCGTTTTCGAGACGCCAGAGGATATTCTCGACGCGGTCCGCTCCCCAGCCAAAATCGGCGGCGTTCCATCCGAAGAAATTCTTGTTCCAGTTCCCGAGCAACAGCGGATAGTCGGTTGCGCCCCAGCGGCGAGTGATGGAATCGCCTTCGAAGTAGACGTCTATGCGTCCCGCTTTGGTCTTTGCAAGCAACTGCTCGTGGGCAAGCTGCGAGTTCCGGTCAGATCTGGGAACCGCGCGATCGGCCTGTGCGAGGAAGGGCGAGGCCAAAAGGATAACGAGCAGGCCTGTCACGGACGGTTCTCGGCGGCGGCCTGGTAGTGGAGGAATTTGTCGGCCCATGGAATGAAGTACTTCCAGTTCGGTGCGTCAGTATGACCGCCGTCATGCTGGCGCCAGGCGAGTTGACCGTCGAGCAACCCGGTATTCACGGGCGGCATTTTTGCGGCGCGATAGTCGGCTGAGATGCCGAGATCTTTCGCGCCAAGCAGACGGAAGACCGGCTGTGCGGCAACGGTTGCCATAAAGCTGCCTTCCTGATCGAGCCATTTAGCGTCACCCTTCTCAGGGACTCCGTAGCTGACGAAGGTAAGGCGGGGCGCACACAGAGCGAGCAGTTCATGAGCATCGACCGGCAGATCTCCGGCGTTCCTGCTTCCGTCTGCCGCTTCCGAAGCCCCGTATTTTAGGAAATTACCGGCCATCCAGTGGTATTCACCGGTGCCCGTAAGGTTCTCGACGGCTTCGCCCCAGTTGCGGCGATGAAGTTTTGCGCCGCCTTCTCCGGACGACCCGACCAGTACGACGGCGAAGCGCGTATCGAAGGCCATAGTGACGAGCGCCGCTTTGCCGTAACGTGAAACGCCCTCAATTCCTACCTGCTTCGCGTTCACCGCTTTGTCTGTTTCGAGATAGTCGAGACCCCGCGAGGCACCCCAGGCCCAGGCCCGGAGAGCACCCCAGTCCTCCGGATTCCGGGGCTGGCCTTTGTTTACCAGCCCGATGATTCCCTTCGTCAGACCGGCACCGTTATCAGCCTGAATACTGATGGGGTTGATGGTGGCGACGCCCCAGCCGTCCGCAATGAGTTGCTCCATGGCCGGGGGATCCGCGTTCGGAGGCGGCGCGGGCATGGGTCCGCGGCCAGCGAAGGCCGGTGACGGGAACGCGATTTCAGGAATGGAGCGTCCCCCGAACATCATCATGACCGGGACGGGCCCGCGGGTTCCCGCAGGCACCGTGAGCGTCATCTGGATATCCACCCGGATATCGGGATCGGACGCGTTATCCACGTGCCCGAGCAGTTGCTTTCCAATCACGGGATGCGTACCGACCCGCGCTTCCACCGTTTTCGTCACCTCCCAGGTTACTCGGGGAACATTCTTCGGAATCCGTCCCACGACCTCACGCTCGAAATCTTCCACGATCTCGGGCCTTCGCTGCTTCCACCACATATCAGCCGTGGTTACTTTCCGGCCGCTCCTGAGCGTGAGCACGTCTGGCAGGCTGGAGTAAGGGTTCGCCGCGGCTTCGTCGTAGTTGGCATGATTCGGAGCGCTTTCGTTACCGCTGGGACCGGGCCGGAGGGTCTTGATATGCAGTTGATCCATCATGTTCCGGTGGTCGCGCTCGGCAGTCCAGTCGCTGGTATCAGCGGGGCTCTGCGCGCACAGGCCGACGGCAACGCCTGACGCGACAGTCAGGACGAGCGCCACTTCGGCGGCGGAAATGTTTCGTCTGCTCATGTGCAATAGAACATCACATCCGTTCTACCGGCGCAATGTGAAAGCATGGAGGTCAGGAAGTAAACATGGACATCAAAAGAAAAGTCGGTTCACAACTTTCGGGCAAAGGACCTGCCGACTGGTTCACGGGCAGCGTCCGCATCGACCCGCTGTTCCAGGCGCCGGACCCTGCTCTGGTTCAGGGCGCTAGTGTCACTTTTGAGCCGGGCGCGCGTACAGCGTGGCATACGCATCCGCTCGGACAGACGCTGATCGTCACGGCAGGCTGCGGCCGGGCTCAGCGCGAAGGAGGGCCAGTGGAAGAAATCAGGCCGGGGGATGTGGTCTGGTTTTCGCCCGGCGAAAAGCACTGGCACGGGGCCGGTCCAGAGACCGGCATGACCCATATTGCGATTCAGGAAAGGCTAAACGGGAAAGTCGTTGAATGGATGGAACACGTAACGGACGAGCAATACCGCAACGGGTGATGCTCGCCCGCTGACGGCTATTTCTTTGTGTCCGGGACCGCGTCTCCGAACGTGATGGTGGTTTCCGCGCCGAAACGCTTGTAGTTCTGATATTTCACGACCATCCGGATGCGCTGTGACATGTTCTGGAAGTGCAGCACGTCGTCGGCGTGGGTGTACACCGGGAACCAGTACTTCCCGTCGATCTGCTGCCGGTAGGTCTCGAACTTCGGGAACTGATTGTCTTCTTGCGCTTCAGCAGGCCCACGCCCTTGCCGAATGTCTTCACGATCTGCATGTCGCGGTCGTCCACCCAGATCTTCCCCTCGAAGTAGCGCTCGCCTTTCACCATCTTCTTGGGCTTGACGGTGAACGTGTAGCAGGGGATCTCGTCGGCGTTCTCCTTGCCGTCGTAATGGATGTCGTACTTGCCGATGTCTTCGCGTCGTCAGCACGAAAGGCTGCACGGCCCGCAGATCCTGCTCGTCCTGCGGGGTCAGGGTGAGATTCCGCAGCGTGATCATCGGGCGCATAAACCACCTTTTCCACGCGCTGTTTATTCGGTCCGAAGATGATGTCGGAGGTGATTTCCCACTTGCCCTCGACGTTGCCGTCCGGGTCCAGTTCTTCCATCTTGACCGACTGCCGGTAGGTGTAGTTCTCGCGCGCTTTGCGGAACTCCGCTTCTTTGGCGGCGAACCGCCGGATCATTTCGTCCGGACGGCAGGTCCGCCGCATTGACGGGCATCGCCGCGCCCGCACCGGCAAGAGCGAACAGAAGAAACAATGGAACCACGCATACTCGATCTCCTCAACAGACGTTTTGCCTAACCCAACAGTTTCTTTGCGATCGTGATCAACTGAATGTTACTGGTGCCCTCGTAAATCCGGCCGATCTTCGAATCGCGCCACAGCTTCTCCACCGGATAATCCTTTGTTATGCCCACCGCCGCCGTGGATCTCGATCGCCTTCGAGGCGATCTTCTCAGCCACTTCCGACGAGAAGTACTTCGCCATGGCGGCCTCCTTCACGAACGGCAAACCGGCATCGCGCAGCCGCGCGGCGTTGTAGACCAGCAGGCGGGCAGCTTCCAGTTCCGTCGCCATCCGCGCCAGGTCGAACTGCACGCCCTGAAACTCCGAAATCGGCTGACCGAACTGCTTGCGCTGCTTCGCGTAACGGACCGCGTGGTCGAGCGCGCCCTGCGCAAGGCCGACCATCTGCGAGCCGATGGCGATTCGGCCTTCGTTCAGCGTCTCGATCGCGATCTTGTATCCCTTGACCCGCTTCGCCCGAGGACGTTCTCCTTCGGAACCACGGCAGTTATCCAGAATCAGTTCGCAGGTGGACGAGGCGCGCATGCCGAGCTTGTCTTCCTTCTTGCCGACCTGAAAACCCGGCCGAACCCGCGCTCGACTATGAAACGCCGTGATGCCCCGGTATCCAGCGGCCGGGTTTGCATTGGCGAACAAGCACGAACAACCCCGCCTCATTCGGCGTTGCTGATCCACAGCTTTGCGGCCGTTGAGGATGTAATGGTCTCCCGGTGTTCTGCGCTGTGGTGGCGAGCGCGAAGGCATCCGAACCCGAGCCCGCTTCGGACAGCGCATAGGCACCCACTGTGTCCAGCGCCAGGCGGGGCAGGTAAGCGCTCTTCTGGTCTTCCCTGCCCCAGCGCAGGATGGCGTTGTTCACGATCGTGTTCTGCACATCCACCACCACAGCCACGGCAGGATCGACAGCCGAAATCTCCTCGATGGCCAGCACGCACTGGAAGAAGTTCCCGCCCTGGCCGCCGTACTGCTCCGGGATCTCGATTCCCATCAGGCCCAGCTCGAACAACTGCCTCAGCAGATCCTTATGGAGCACGCCGCTCGTCCATCGCGCGCACCAGCGGCGAATTTCTTTCGTGCAAAGCCGGCGACAGTATCGCGAAACAGCTTTTCGTCGTCGCTCAAGCCTGCGCCCCGTCAGCGTACGCAGCTGCCTTCCAGGGACGTTTCTGCGATTCAGCGACGCCGCGAATGCGTGACTTCGCCGCGATACGTGTTCACGCCCGCACACAGACCTGGATGACTGCGCGCACGCCTTTTCCACGCCCTTGTTCGCCAGTTCCAGCAGGTAGGGGAATGTGGCGTTGGTCAGCGCGAAAGTGGAAGTATGCGGCACCGCAGCGGGCATGTTCGAGACGCAGTAGTGCAGCACGTTGTCGACGAAGTAGATGGGATCGGTATGGGTAGTGGCGTGCGAGGTTTCAAAGCAGCCGCCCTGATCGATCGCCACATCCACGACCACCGAGCCGCGCTTCATGGTTCGCGATCATGTCGCGCCGGACCAGTTTCGGCGCCGAGGCCCCGGGAATCAGCACGCCGCCGATGACCAGATCCGCATGCCGCAGCGTCTCGGCAATGGTGTAGGTGTTCGAGGCCAGCGTGACCATCATCCCGTTGAAGATGTCGTCGAGTTCCCGCAGCCGGTTCAGGTTGCGGTCGATGATCGTGACGTGGGCGCCCATGCCGACGCGCCATCTTCGCCGCATTCGTTCCCACCACGCCGCCGCCGAGAATCGCCACATTGGCCGGAGCCACGCCCGGCACGCCGCCCAGCAGAATGCCTCGGCCGCCGTTCGGCCGTTCCAGATACTGCGCGCCGACCTGCACGGACATGCGGCCCGCCACTTCGCTCATGGGCGTCAGCAAAGGCAGCGAGCCATCGCGCTCCACGATGGTCTCGTAAGCCACTCCGGTGACGCCCGATCGCAGCAGCTGATCGGTCAGTTCCGGCAGGGGCGCCAGATGCAGATAAGTGAAGAGCGTCAAGTTTCGGGCGGAAATACTGATATTCGGAAGGCTGCGGCTCTTTGACCTTGACCACGAGTTCCGCCTCGGTCCAGACCTCGCGCGCCGATCCTACGATCTTTGCGCCGGCCGACGTATACTCGTCATCGCTGCAGAGAACTGCCTTCGCCGGCCATGCGTCTCCACCAGCACGCGATGACCGGCTTCAACCAGAGCGAACACGCCGCTCGGAACCAGTCCGACGCGCGTTTCGTGATCCTTCACTTCTTTCGGAACGCCGATGATCATGACTCCATGTTCCCACCAGGTAAACTCAACGCTTAACGATCACCATGGCCATCAAGATACGCGAGCGCAACAAGCCGCATTACCGGGTTGCCCACTGGCCCATCTGGATCTGGGTCTTCTTCCTTGCGCCCGGCCCGCTGACATTCGACCTGTTTGCGCACGGGCCCGGGCTGTGGAACGGCCTCTGGCTGGCCGCCGTCCTGGCAGGCACCGGGTTTGCGGCCCTGCGCGGGCAACTACCAGGAGTCGAGCCGCGGCCTTACATCCTGCGGTTCACCGAAGACCGGCCGAACCCGCTTTATCGAAAAATCTGCTACACGTTCGCCTGGGCCGATGCCATCACTTTCGCATCGCTGAATCTGGCTGGTCTCGTGGTTGCGGTGACCACCGGGCTGTGGCGCATGAAACAGATCTATGCCTTGGCTTATTTTCCGCTGTATGGGCTGGTGCTCGCACTTGGGGCGGCGGGGATGCTGCCACGGGTGGGACCATCGACACGCGGCGAGGGCACGGAGCGGCGTTATTTCTATGGGACAGTCTGGTCAGTAACGCTGGCTCAGGCGCTGCTGATGCTGCTGTGGAAGACACTGCCACGCACACAGACGTCCGACACGATCGAACTGGCCGCATATGGAGGCGCGCTGGCAGTGCTGGGTGTCTGCTCGGCACGGGGCGTGTTGCCGCGCACTCGTGCCATTGTTGCCGGTGAAGTGATGATCGATTGAACGCTACTCGGTGCCGTAGCTGATCTCGAGGGCGCGCGACCGGAGAGCAGCCCACGTGAGAACAAACGCGGCGAGCAGCAGGAGATTGAGGATGGCCACGTTCGCCGGCGCGGGCGCCGCGTCCACGAGCAGCAACTGCAACACGCCGTTTCCATTATGCTGCGGTGGCAGCGACAACGGGCAGATCGATTCCAGCCAGTAAATGATGCTGAACTTCTTCAGCAGTGCGGGCAGGATGCCGTTCAGGCTTTCCCAAACGAGGATAATTGCCCCGGGAATCAGCGGGTTTCGATACCGCAGGCCCGCCCATAGAAAGACGCTGCCATACCCGATGCATGCGAGCGCAGCCGCGACAAGGTAAGAGAGCAGATGCGAAAGCCCTGGCCCCTGAAAAACAAAGGAACGCATCAGGTCGGGTGAGAAGTGCCCGAACATTGCGAACCACTGAATCACAACCGCCGAGCAGAAAATCAGGATTGCGGCGGTGAGTCCGGAGAGGAATTTTCCGGCAACCAGCACCTCGCGGCGCACGGGAGCAAGCAGATAGTAATGCAGGCTTTTGTCCAGCATTTCGCCCCGGAACAGATTCATGAAAATGCCGACGCAGCCGAAGAAAATCGCGATCCGAAGATAGTAGAACTCAAAGATTCCGGCGAAGATCTTGACGTCCTCTCCGAGCGGGTGATTACGGCCCTCGGCCGGTCCGAACATCCAGTGCCCGGCCATCGGAATCACTGGCGCAAGCGCGAGAAAGTACATCCACAGTCCGCGTTTGGCGAAGAAAGTCTTGGCAAGATCGATCCTCATGATGGCGAGGATCTGGCGCTTCCAAAGATTCATTTGGTGCTCTCCTCGGTTCCGATGAGGTATTCGTAAACCGACTGCGCGTCATCGTCGGCCGGCGCGACAGACTCGATCCGCACCCCGTTGAGGGCGATGTGGTTGAGCAGTTTGTAGAAGCTTTCGGGCGTGGCGCGTGCGGACCAGCAGACCGAGGCGGTCGGCATGGATTTTGGCTTCGACGACCTGTTCCTTATCGAAGAGGCAGGAAGCGAGGTGCTCCGGTTTATCGCAGCGAATAAGCACCTGCATGGGCTGATCGGAAATCTCGTCGCGAACGCCGCGGATCTGGCCTTCCGCGACAACGTAGCCCTGCGCCATCATCACCACCTGGTCGGAGATGAGATCCACCTCGTGCAGGATGTGGCTTGAGATCAGCACGTGCGAGCCTTCCCGGCCGAGTTCCCGGAATAGGGCGATGGTCTCGGCGCGAGCGAGCGGATCGAGACCGTTCAGCGGTTCATCGAGGACGAGGACTTTCGGCCGGTGGGCGATCGCCTGCGCGAGTTTGATGCGCTGCCGCATGCCTTTGCTGTATCCGGCAATCCTGCGCGTTGCCGCTTCCCGAAGACCCACACGGTCGATCGCTTCCCAGGCGAGGCGCTCGGTCTCGGCTTTACTGAAACCGAACAGGCGGAGATAGCACTGCACGAACTGCCAGCCGGTAAGACCTTTGGGGAAGCCGTCGTATTGGGTGGCATAGCCAACGGTGCGGAAGAAGCGTTCGGGATCGGATGGGGACAGGCCGCAAACCACAACCCGGCCGCGAGTGGGCCGCAGCAGGCCCGCGATGAGATTCATCAGCGTTGTCTTGCCGGAGCCGTTCGGCCCTACCAGACTAGTGACACCCGGCGGAATGGAGAGATGGACCTTGTTGACGCCCAGGATCTCGCCGTAGAATTTACTGACGTTATCGAAAAGAATCTCGTTCGTCATGCGGCCTCGCAGACACGCAGCTTGCGGTTGATGAGCAGAAGCATCAGGCCGCAGAAGATCGCCAGCGTGACACTGGCCGCCGTGGCGGAGACAGGTTCATCTTCGGCAACGTGGTGGAGAAGCGTGCCGGCGACGCTCGACAGCAGGTGCTGCAGATCCAGATAATACCCTTTCTCAGTGCGCATGACGTTGTTGATCAGGGCTCCGAAACCTTTGCCCACTACGAAGATGCCGAGGATCATGAGCGCCCGCGACAATGCGCCATCGGACCCAGGCGGACATCGCGAGTCCGAGCAGGATCAGCACGGCCATCATGAGAAGACTGGTGATAACAATTCCATTCGCAAGGTAAAAATTGTCGATGAACCACGAGTACCCGATGAGCGAGCTTTGAACAAGAAAGAGCAGCAGCATGGGAGCGAGCGTGATGGAAGCGATCAGCGCGCCCAGCACCATACCCTTGCCAAGGATGTATTCGAAGCGGGTGATCGGGCGGCTCAGATAAACCGGCAGCGCCCCGTTCGCGAGGTCGGGCGCGACGAGCGAGGGTCCGATGAAGGCAGTGAACAGACCCGCGAGTAAGCCCTGCACCAGAAGAAAGTTGAAGAAGTAGCGGCCGTCGATGTTGAGGAAGCCCGGTTTCTGGCCCACCAGGGCGAGCACTGAAGCGTTTTGGTTCAGGTAGAACAGGCACACAGCCAGCAGCGGCGATATGAAGCACGCCATGTATGCAAGCAGCAGAAAGCGGGATTTCAGCAAGGCTCTCAGAGCAAAGCGCTGGATGACCATGAACCGCCACGCCGGATTGGTGAGCGGCCCCGCATACATCCGATACGTTCTCTTGTAGACAGCCATTTAGTTCTGCATCGCTTTCAGGAAAATATCTTCGAGGCTATCACGCCGGTAATTCAGCCGGCGCAGCTGTACATCGCGGTCCGCAGCCAACCGATACAGGTCCCGGATCTCAATGCCTTCCGTCAGTACGGTTTTGATCTTGCCTGGCGAGGTGACGGCGCAGGCGCAGCCGAGGCGTTCGATGGCATCGGCGAAGGTGCCGTCGTCCCCCTCCGTTTCGATTTCAACGAAGCGCCGGTTCGAGGCACGTTCTTCTTCGAGATTCGAGTAGTGGACTACCTGACCGGCCTTGAGGATGACCGCTTCTTCACATGTCTCTTCAATATCGCGGAGAAGGTGCGAGCAGATGAGGACATTCATCGTGCCGAGCGCGCGCATTTCGTTGATGAGTTTGATCATGCGGACGCGGGCCTGCGGGTCGAGACCGTTGGTCGGCTCATCGAGGATCACCAGCCGCGGGCCGTGTACAATCGCCTGCGCCAGCTTAGCCATTTGTTTCATTCCCAATGAGTAGGCGCCGAGTTTGCGGTACCGCGCTTCGCCGAGGCCGACGTAGAAGAGAGCTTCGTGGGCGCGTTCGAGTGCTGCGTCGGGCGGCAGCCCGGAGAGTTCGGCTGCCAGACGGACCCACGTGATCGCTGTCATGTTCGCGATAAAGCTGTCGTTTTCGGGCATGTAGCCGATGACCGCCCGGATCTTGCGGGCTTCCGTTCTGACATCGTATTCGAAAACGCGGGCGGTGCCTTCGGTCGGTTTCCAGAAGCCCAGCAGCGTGTTGATGAGGGTGCTTTTGCCCGCTCCGTTGGGGCCGAGCAGACCTACCGTTCGTCCCTTGAGGTCGATGGTGAGACCGCGCAGGATCTCCCGCTTGCCGATCCTGACGCGCAGGTTCTCCAGCTGGATCATCGGTTTTGGCCCGTTCCGAGAGCACTGACGGGACGGTCTTACCGACCATGCCGAGCAGGTTTGCAGGGTCAAGCGACAGAATCTGTTCGAGCGTGAGGCCGAGCAGGTTTCCCCTCGTCGCGGCTTCTATTGAATCGGGCCCGGCCCAGATACCGACGACCGTTCCGCTCAGAGTGAGAACCGCGGAGAGGTTCGTCGATGTATCGCTCGGGAGCCGCGAATGGAAGGTGTTGGATTTCGCGAGCGTGTAGCCTGTCTGCCGGTTCTGAATTGCTCTCACAAGCAGCTCATGGTTGGCCGCGACGAGCCAGTAGCCGTCGATAAAGGTCCAGTCCGCTTCCCACGGCAGCTTGTCGGATTTGAGCGTGTAGAACGTATCTGTGCGGGTCAGGTGAAGCTCGGGGTTGAGCGCCACATATTTCTCTATTGTCGATTGCAGGCGATCGGGGTAGTAGACTTCAGCGGCAATTTTCCAGCTTGGCACAGGGAACAGCGGTCCATCGAGCGCCACCGAAACTTCGCCTCCGAACGCGCCGGCCATCTCGGATTTCAGTTCGGCGTCGGGCTCAACCTTCATCATTTTTGTAATGTCATCCACGATGAGGGCCGGGCTCTTGAGAAGCACCGTCGCCGTGAACGTGGCATCCGGCGAAACGAAATCGAGAGAACCCATCGGTCCCGGCGCGGCGAGCCAGGATGCGACGCCCTGCCGCTGTTTATTGAAGGTGACGGAGGCGCGGTTTTCAGTGCTGCCGCCGACAGTTCGGCTTTCCGCGACAAAGAACCGGGCGTCCGCCACAGGGGTGAGTTTTCCAATCCTTGCCAGGTCCGCAGCGACCAGCCATCCGGCACCCTGCCGATACAGCGGCGCGATTTTGGCGTAGAGGGCTGACTGCGTGAAGCTTCCGGACGGCACAACACGAGCCAGATCCGCGGGGTCAGACGCGGCGACGAACGTGTCGTTATCGAAACGCATGTGTCCGTCGTAAACCTGCGGAGGCAATTGCGATTTCAGGAAAGCATCGAGGCCCGGTTTCACGATTTGCGAAAGGATGATCGGGTTGCTCGCGGCAGCGATTACGATCTCATTGCCGAGATACGCGCTTGCGGTTACGAGCTGGCGCAGCGTGGCGTCGAAATTGTCTCGTTTTGTGGCGGGCAGTTGCTGCCACCAGGTGTTTAGAGCCTCATTCTGGCTTAGACGGGCATGGAAGATCTGGTTCGCTTCCGCAATGGTGTTGCCCACGTTGGGGATGGCGGCGACAATCGCGATGTCGGCGGGAAGCCATGCCATGAGCCGCGATTCGTGGCGAAGTTCCGGAGCGGGCAGGGCGCGCGATCTCGTTATTGATCGCCTTCAGCTCTCCGAGCAGCCCCATGTACTGAGACGAGTTGCGGCTCCATTGGAATTCCTCGTGGATCGGCACGGCTGGCATGTCAGGCGCGGTGGAGGTTTCATCGCCGCGATGGAGAACATCGTGCTTTTCGCCGTGATCCACCCACACTGTACCTTCCGCGACGGCAACCCGCGAACCTTTGGTGCCCGCATCGACCGAGAAGATCGTGCCTTTGACGGACACATTGCAATCGGCCGTAGCAACCTGAAGAGTGCCGCTGCGCTGCTTCGCGGCTTCGACAATGATGCTGCCAAGGCCAAGGTGAATGGTAGAACCGGTCAATGTTCTGGTTACGAAAATTCTGGCGCGCTGGTTCAGTTCAATTCGCGATCCATCGTTCAGGCGGAGAACGGCTGTCGAGTTCTTCGCGGTCTCGACGAGGTCATTTTCGGCAAGTTCGGCGCCCGGCGCCAGCGGGGTGAGGCTGGCTCCGCTCACCTTATAGAGAGCTCCGTCGATTGTGTCGATGGTCGCTCGGGGACCGCCCGCGAGCGCGGGGTATTGGTGCAGACCGAAGTAGGTGGCGACGCCGACGCCAAGCAGCGCGGAAGCAGCGATCGCCCATCCCGCATAAAAAGGCAGTGCGGATTTGCGCGGACGGGGGAATTCGACAATGCGGGCGGCGCCGTCCCGCGCGTGCCCGAGCGCCTTACGGCAGTTCACGCACTCGCGCGTGTGGATTTCGAGCAAAAGCCTGCGGCCCGCATCGAGCGTGCCGGCGAGATAAGCGGGAATGAGGGCGTTGAAATCGGCGCAGCTTCGTATGGTGCTGGAGGCAGCGCCGTGAGACTCCGAAATCTCCGCCGTGACAGGAAAAAGACGAGCTTTGACGCGCGCGGCCGCCTGCGCGGTCTCGGCCGCAGTCGGGTCCGTGTTGCTGATTTCGTTGAGGAGTCGATCGAGACTCATTTTCGGCCTCCGAGCAGGGTGATTTCTTTTTGGAGCTGTTTACGGGCGCGGTGCAGCGTGACAGCCACGACCAGCGATGAAACGCCGAACATGACGGCGATTTCAGCGTTCGAATTACCTTCGATAAAGCGCAGCGCGAACATTTCCGCAGTGCGTCCGCCGAGAGTCGCAATAGCGCGGCGGAGCACTTCGCGAAGCTCGCGCTGGTCGGTTTGCGCATGAGGTTCGGGCGCGTTCTCGAGCGGGACGTTCTTTCGCGCGTGCTGTTCGAGCACGTTGAGCGAAACGTTGACAGCGGCGCGCCGCAGGTAGGCTTCGATGCTTTCAATTCCGTCGAAGCCACTCGCCGCGAGGCGGAGGAACACGGTCTGGAGCACGTCTTCCGCATCGTGCGCGTTGCCGGTGATTCGGTAAGCGGTTCGGAACACGACCGCGTGGTGCGCGTCGAAAGCGATTTCGAGCGGGCTGGGCACAGGCACGCCGGGCGGGTAATCAGGACCGGCGGGTGTCGGATTGGGGTGCATCGCCACTTGCATTCAACCGGATTGACCGGCGGCGGACCCGGTTATTACATGCGCCTCTAAATTTTCGCCGTTTTGCGGCGTCAGCGTTCGGCCCTGACGCGCGCGGAACTCGGCGGAGTGGCAGGGGCGGCCCGCAGGTACTGAACGGGCCAGCTAGCGGGGCGGCCCATCCGCTCGGCCGCGTGCAGCGGCCAATACGGGTCGCGCAGCATCTCCCGCGCAATGAGTACGATATCTGCCTGGCCGGTACGGACGATATGGTCGGCCTGCGCCGGGTCGATGATAAAGCCAACCGCGCCGGTGGCTATGCCCGCCTCGCGCCGGATCCGTTCCGCAAACGGCGTCTGGTACCCCGGGCCGGCCGGGATCTTAGCCGTCGCGACATTACCGCCCGAGGAAACGTCGATCAGATCGACGTCCAGAGCTTTTAACTCCTTCGAGAGTGCCACCGAATCGGCAATATCCCAGCCGCCTTCGGTCCAGTCCGAGGCGGAGATGCGAACGAACAGAGGGCCCGGCCACTCGTTGCGCACGGCCGCGGTCACCTCGGTCAGCAGCCGGATCCGGTTATCGAAGGTTCCCCCGTATCCATCCGTCCGATGGTTGCTCAGCGGCGAGTAGAACTCGTGCAGCAGATAACCGTGTGCGGCGTGGATCTCGACGACGTCGAAACCCGCGCGTTTGGCGCGCCGTGTTGCCGCGGTATAGTCCTCAATCACCTTCTGGATACCGGCGTCGTTGAGTTCTACCGGCGTCGGATATGCGGGCGAGAATGCGGCCGGAGAAGGGGCCATCACGTTGGTCCAGCCGCCTTCCTGAGGAGGAACGACGCCCTGGGGCTCCCATGGTACGCGCATGCTGGCCTTACGGCCTGCGTGCGCAAGCTGAATTCCCATATGGGCGCCCTGCGTGTGCGCAAAATCAACGATCTGCCGTAATTTATCGATGTGGCTGTCGCTCCACAGGCCCATATCGCCCGGAGTGATACGGCCTTCAGGGGAAACAGCGGTTGCTTCGACAAAGATGAGCCCCGCGCCTCCTACAGCGCGGCTGCCCAGGTGCACCAGGTGCCAATCCGTGGCAAATCCGTCCCGGCTCGAGTACTGACACATGGGCGACACCGCGATCCGGTTTCGCAGCGTCAGTTTGCCCGTTTTGAGAGGAGTAAAAAGGTCCACGACATAATGAGAACATGCCTCAGCAACTGTTTGAAGTGTCTTGCCCATGTTGCCAGTCGAAACTGAAGGTGGATGGAGAGTTACGCGCTGTCATATCTCATGAAGAGCCGATCAAGCCTCCGGCCATCGAAGATTTCGCCGCTGCGGTTCAGAAGCTGAAAGGTGAAGCCGGGCGACGCGAAGAAGCGTTCCAAAAGTCGTTCGCGGCCGAGAAGAATCAGGGGCAGGTCCTGAACCGAAAGTTCGATGAATTACTGAAGCAGGCTAAGCAAAATCCCGAGTTCGGCAAGAAACCGCGCGACATCGATTTAGATTAGCCATATCCGCATTTTCGCCTGTACTTCGGTTGACAACCGGTATCGATTGAAACACAATTGGTAATCCGTTTCGAGCCCGCAGTGTTGCCGGCCTGCTTTTCCTCCCAGACGAGTTCCTTCGATTCTGCTCGACAGACACTAAGGGATTCTCAGATGATTCAAAAAATCGTTTTTGTTCTGGCCGTTACCGCGGGTTACGCCCTCGGTCAGCAAACAGGCGTGACCGGACGCATGACCGACCAGTCGAATGCCGCTCTTTCCGGTGCGGTGGTCATTGTTACGGGAGAGGATGGCTCCCGGCTTGAGACGGTCACCAATGCGCAGGGAATCTACCAGTTCCCCGCCCTGCGCGCTTCAAAATACGTCCTCAGATTTCAGGCACCCGGCTTCGCTCCGGCGGAACGCTCGTTCCCCCTGCTGGTCGGGCAGGTGGCTGAAATCGATGTGACATTGCAACTGGCATCGGCTAATTCCTCGGTTGCGGTGGAAGCCGCGGCCGCCGCGGTCGATACCACCACATCAACCATCGCCGGCGACGTGAGCCCGACCGAAGTGGCGAAGATCCCGCTGAACGGGCGCAACTATCTGCAGCTTGCCATGATGGTGCCGGGCATTACCAGCAATGACGTCACGAACTCGCCTCTCGGCGCGACCGACAGCGGCAAACTGCAGATCAACGTGGACGGCCAGCAGGTCACGCAGAATTCAGCGGGCGACGGATTTGGCGAGCCGCAATACAGCCAGGACGCCATCGATCAGTTTCAGATCATCATGAACCGGTTCGATGCCACACTCGGCCGCTCGTCGCGCATTCAGGTGAACGTGCAGACGAAGTCAGGCACGAATCAACTGCACGGAACGCTGTACGGATATTTTCGAAAGGATGCGTTCAATGCATCCGATTCGGTCGCTCACAAAGTATTGCCGTTTTCCGATCAGCAGTTCGGCGGAACCGTCGGCGGGCCCATCCGCAAAGACAAGCTGTTTTTCTTTTTTGCCTACGAAGGCGAACGCCAGCCGAGCACGATTTTCAATACTCCGACCGGTTTCGGCGGACTGAGTTACACGTTCGCGAACTCGCTGCGCACAAACAGCTACCTGCTGCATACTGACTGGGCCATCAACGGCGCGAACCGCCTTTCGGTTCGCGCCACCGGCTATACGTGGCACGTTCCGTTCAATAACGTGACCGGCAGTTCTTCTCCAACGCGCGCCACCGATTCCACACGCACCAGTTACGCGGTTCTCGGCACGCTGACTTCGACTATCTCAGCCTCGCTTGTGAACGAAGCCAAAATCGGGCTCAATCACTTCGACTGGATGAACACGCCCCTGATCACGAGCCAGGAGTACCGGCTGCCGACGATCACGGTGGGCGCCCCTTACAACTACCCGCAGCAACTGGGGCAGAACAACTAGCAATACCGGGACGATCTGTTCTGGCTGAAGGGAGGCCACAGTATCAAGACTGGCGCCGATTATCTGCACAACGCCTTATTCGGGCAACTTCGGGCAGAACGTACGCGGCACGGTGCTGTCGTTCTCATCAGGCGTGAGTTCCCTGAATCTGGCGTCCGTCTTCCCGGTGTGGAACGACCCCACTACCTGGAATATAGCCGCGCTCGGCCCTTATGCCACGAGCTATACGCAGGGGTTTGGCAACTATATCTACAGCATCTCGACGAACGCCATCGGGTTCTGGCTGCAGGATGACTGGAAAGTCACTCCCAGGCTTACGCTGAACCTGGGCCTGCGCTACGACAACGATCTGGGCATTTTCAATCCGAACCTCACGCTGAAAAGCGGTGTTCAGACCCCTCATTACAACGACAATCTGCTCTTCCAGCCGCGGCTCGGATTTGCGTGGGACGTGACCGGTGCGCGCAGAACTGTCATCCGAGGGGGCGTGGGCACATTCTACGGCGATATTCAGGCGAACCAAACCATTGACGATCAGATTTTCAACGGGCAGACGACCATTTCGCCGTCCGTGACCGGCACTGCCGCGAATCCGGTGAACCTGGCCGCGCCGTTCGGCAGTGTCACGGGCGCGCAGTTCCTGTCAGGAGCCGTTCCGGTCACAGCCCAAACCATCCAGCCCCTCGGCCCCCACGTCCACACGCCGTATTCTGTGCAGATGAGCATCGGGGTGGAACATCAGATTTCGAAATCATGGAACTTCTCGGCCGACTACGTTCACTGGCGCATCTATCACGACTGGGAGCGCACGGATGCCAACCTTTTCTACAACCCCGCTACGGGTTACGGCATTAATCCGAGTACCGGAGGCAGGCCGAATCCGGCTTTCGCGGGCATCCTGAACTTCACCACACCCGACGCCGCCGGTTCGCTCTACAACGGGCTGCATGTCAGCGTGCAGCACCGGTTTTCTCAGGGCTTTACCGCTTCGGCGGCATATACGCTGTCTCATCTGAAAGATTCGACGACCGGGCCTTTCTACTATCCGAACAATCAGTTCGACCTGGCGCATGAGTGGGCAGTCTCTCCAGACAACCAGGCCAACACCCTGACTATTGCGGGATCGTATGCACTGAAATACGGCGTGTCGATCAGCGGGTCTTTCCACTACGGTTCCGGTCAGAATTTCCAGGTCACCGCCAACCAGAATCCCTTCAATGCCACCGGCGTCACTGACCGGCTGTTCCTCGCCACTTCGGCCTACTACGGCTCGCCTGCAAATGTTACCCCTGTGACGTTGAACGGCGTTGCGTATAACCTGGTGGCGCGCGATTCGCTGGTGGGCCATCCCATCGAGCGGCTCGACATGCGGCTCTCGAAGACGTTCACGCTCAAGGAGCACATTCGGTTCATCCCCATGGTTGAAGCCTTCAATCTGCTGAACCATTCGAATTTCGGGAGTTATCAGACGGTGGTCAACGTGGCATCATACGGACTCCCGGCTCAAAACAACGACCTGGCTTTCGCGGCACGGATGCTGCAGTTCGCGGGGCGCATTGAGTTCTGAGAAGCGGTTGCGGCTGTTGTTCCTTATCTGCGGCCTGACGCTTCAGGGCCGCGCTGAAACATGGCTGGACCTTGTTTCGCCGATCCTCAAACCGGCGGAAAAAAAAGCCTATCTGGCGCTTCCGCCCGCTGGCCGTACGGAGTTCGAATCCGGCTTTTGGTCGGGCAAATCGATCACAGCAGATGAATATTATCGGCGCTTGCGGTATGTCGATGGAAAATTCGGATCCACTAAACCGGCTTCGGGAGCCAACACCGACCCCGGCCGGGTCTACCTTTCGCTTGGCGCGCCCGCTCGTATCACGCGGCTCGCATCGTCCCGAATCTTTGTCCCGATGGAAATCTGGTACTACGACGCAGTTCCGGGCATTCTGAACACCGAACTTCGCCTGATCTTCTACCAGCCGAACAGCATCGGCCTGCCGCGGTTGTACTCTCCGGTTGCGGACACAATTCGCGCTCTGCTTGTGCCGCAATCGAGCGCCAAGGGCATGTTCGGACCGAACGACAACGTGACGGAATCCGACATCCGCCGACGCATGACGGTTGGACCGGTCGAGGATGAGGTGATAACCGCCGCTTCCGGCGTGGCTTCAGGTATTACGTACAGCGGCAACGAAGAAATTTTGGGGCGAATCGCCTCGCCGGAGATCATGATCGGGAAGGCCCCCGAAAGCAGGGTTACGTCCCGGTTTATCGTCTCCCGGCCGCCGCTCGACATTGTTCAGACTTCGTCCGTCTACGGTGGCGTTCAGGTGGACTTCCGCCTGAGTACGATAGCCCGGAATGAAGTGGATCTCGAGATCATCGATTCCGCCGTCACGGTATACCGAAATCAGGTTCACCTTCGATTCCCGAAGCCCGAGAGCATTGAGTACACGCACCGACTCGACCTGCTGCCCGGATCGTACAAAGCTGTGTTCACAGTTGACGGAACGCCGTTCCCGTACACGCTTCAGGTGGCCGTGCAAAAGGGCATGACAGCGATCTTCCGCGCGAGCGAAACCACGGATGTGGAACGCCGTTCCACTCCATTCGAGTTCGACGGAAGACAGTTCACACCTGACCCGGATGGAAAGATCGCAGCCGTCGCTCTCGCGCAACCTGGCAAGGTGAAATGGATGCTGCGCCGAGGCAGCGAAGTTGTGTGGCGTGCCGAGTCGGACGGGCAACAGATCTCAATGGCGGAGTTGCCGAAAGCCGGAATCGCCCCGGGTACCTACCGGCTCGAAGCCATCTGCGGAGCCGATTCGCGCGGGACCGAATACGTCGTCAGGGACGGCGTACCGCGGCAGGGGCAAGCGGCGTACGTCTCTTTCAACGCCAATCTGGATCCGGCGCGCCGCCACGCCTTCATCGGCCATCAGCAACTGCTCAGGGGCGAGCTGTCGCGCGCACGCGAAAGCCTGGCCCGCTCCATCACGCTCGGCACTACGGAAGAAGCCCAGATTGAACTGGCCCGCGCGGATGCTCTGGCGGGAGATTTTGACGCCGGCCGCGCCCGGCTAAGAACCGTGCTGAGGAAACATCCCGAAAGCTTCGAAGCGCTGTCGGTGTTCGCGTATGTCGAATCGTGTTTGCAGGACTACCCGGTCGCGGCCGAGATGTATCGCCGCGCGCTCGCGGTCCAGGAATCCCCGGCCCTACGCGCAGCTCTCGCCAAACTTCCCAGTCCCGGACTTTCAATCGATAAATGACTCGTCTGATTCTTGTTACCTCCGCCGTAATGCTTGCCCTGCCCGCATTCGCGCAAAAAACCATCGCTGTGACCGAAGGCACCAACATTGCGGTCACCTCGTCTCCGGACCGCGCGACGATCGTAATGGACCTGCAGGGCTCGCTCTGGTCAGTCCCCTTCACTGGCGGCAAGGCGAAGCAGATTACGGACCCGATGCTCGAGCCCTCGCGGCCCGACTACTCGCCGGACGGCACGCTGATCGCGTTTCAGTCATATAAAGGCGGCACGTTCCACATCTGGGTCATGAAGCCGGATGGCACGGGGGTGCGCCAGCTAACCAGTGGACACGGCGACGACCGCGAGCCGCGCTTCGCTTCTGACGGCAGGAAGATCGCCTTCTCATCCGACCGGGGTTTCAAAGGTAGCTACGATATCTGGAGTGTTGATGTAAGCACCGGAAAGCTGACGCAGTGGACGGCGGCGCCCGAAGACGAATACGAGCCGGCCTGGTCACCCGACGGCTCCGAAATCGCTTTCGTCAGCGGTATCGGAATCAACGGAACCAGCATCCAGGCGGTCACGCCCGCCGGCAAGACGCGTACACTTGCGAGCGCCCCCGCGGGAGCAAGATTCAATTCACCCTCCTGGTCGCCCGACGGCAAGCGCATTGCGTATGTTCAGTTCGCGGGCGCCAAAAGCATCCTGATGGTGGATGGCAAGCCGGTCGGCAAAGACACCGATGTTTTCCCGTTCCCCGCAACCTGGATAGAAGGCGGCCGCCTGCTCTACGCAGCCAATGGCAAGATCCGGATTACCGGCGTCTCAGACAACGTGACCGCTGACGTTCCGTTTGAAGCGCAGTTCCAGCTCGACCGCAAACCCTATCAGCACAAGAAATTCGAATTCGATGCCAAGGCTGCGATGCCCGTGAAAGGTATCGTAAGTCCCGCTCTGTCGCCCGACGGCAAGCGCATCGTTTTTGAAGCTCTGAATCAGCTTTGGCTGATGGATATCGGCGGCAAGCCGAAAGCCATCACCGATGACAAGTTCTATAAAGAAGACCCGGTGTGGTCGCCCGACGGCAAGCGCATCGCCTATTCTTCGGACAAGGCCGGCACCGAAGACCTCTACGTACTTGATGTAGATAGGCAGACTGAGCAGCGTGTCACGTCATCCGCACATTCTGCTGAAGTCTCGGCGGCGTGGTCTCCCGATGGCAGATCGCTCGCGTATCAGGATGAAAATGGCGCTACATTCACCGTTGCCCTGAGTGGCGGGACTCCGCGTAAAGTCATCGATGCACAGTTCGCGCCGTCAAAGCCAAGCTGGTTTCCGGGCGGTAAGACCATCGCCATCTGCGCTCTGAAGCCGTATACGCGCCGCTTCCGCGAAGGCACGAGTCAGATCCTGACCGTCAACCTGGATTCCGGCGCTCTCACCTATAGCGAACCTGCGCCTTTCAAATCGCTGAGCACGCGCGGCGAAGACGGCCCTCTGTACTCGCCGGACGGCAAATCCGTGGCTTTTGTAATGGACAGCCTGTTGTGGCTCCGCCCCGTGGATGCGAACGGGGTACCCTCGGGCCCCGCGCGTCAGATTAATCATGAGGTCACGGACGCACCGACGTGGAGCGGCGATTCGAAGCACCTGCTCTATCTCTCGAATGGAAAGCTGCGCCTGATGGATGTCGCGGGCACTAACCCTCGCACCATTCCTGTCGATCTGACATGGCAGAGGGAGACCGCTGGTCCGCGTACAATCGTCCACGCCGGGAAGTTCTGGGACGGGCTCGGAGCGGATGAACGCAGCGACGTGGACATCGTCATCGCGGACCGCAGGATTCGAAGCGGTGGAACCGCACCGCGAGCGCGCGGCCGTGGCGAACACACGTCTGGTGGATGCTTCTAAGCTAACGGTCATTCCGGGGCTCTGGGAATCCCATACGCACGAATGGATCAGCGGTAAATTTTACGGGGACCGCCTTGGCCGCCTGTGGCTTGCTTACGGGATTACGGAACTTCAGTCACAGGGGGACCCCGTCTACCGCGCCGTTGAAACCAGAGAAGCGTTTGCGTCCGGTACGCGGCTCGGGCCGCGCTTTTTCGCGAGCGGCGAGGCCATCGATGGCGAGCGCGTCTATTACAACTTCATGCGCCCCACGATGAGCGATGCCCAACTCGACCTGGAACTCGCAAGAGCCCAGGCGCTCGATTACGATCTGCTGAAAACGTATGTCCGCCTGCCGCACGCCATGCAGAAAAAGGCCATGGCGTTCGCTCACCAGAAGCTCGGCGTGGTTTCGACTTCGCACTACATGATGCCCGGCATGGCCTACGGGATGGACGGAATGAGCCACGTCAGCGCCACAGCCCGGCTCGGTTTCGCGTACACGCGGTCCTCCGGCGGTGTCAGTTACGAGGACATGCGAACGCTCTTTTCAAAATCCGGAATGTTCGACATCTCAACCGCGTTCTTTTCGAGCCCGCTCTATGCGGAAGACCCGTCAATGGTGGACGACCCCCGGCTCGTGACATTGAACACGCCGTGGGATCAGATGGTAGTTCGGGCAAAGCTGGCCATGGCACAAGGGAAAAAGCCGGTTGTGCCGGAAGGCGCACATCTGCCGCCCCGGGGCGGCGACACGGAGACGACTCTTGACGGCCTGAAGAAGGAAATGGAGACCGTTGGCGCGGTGGTCCGAGGCGGGGGAATGATGCTGGCGGGAACCGATTCGCCGCTCGACAACGTCGCCACTGCGCTGCACCTCGGTCTGCGCGCGCAGGTGAAATATGGGCTCCGACCGTGGCAGGCGCTGCAAACTGCGACGCTCTTTCCGGCTCGCGCATTCGGATTAGATAAGGATCTTGGATCGCTCGAGGTCGGCAAGCTGGCGGACCTGGCTATCGTCTCAGGCGATCCACTTTCAGATATCAAAACTGCCGCAAATGTGCAGTTTGTCATGAAGGACGGCATCCTGTATTCGGTAAAGGATCTGATGACGCCGTTCGCGCAGTAACAAGTCTCACGAACGACTTAGAGAGCGGCCGGGAGAGATTGACAAAGGACTGAAGGGCTCTCTATAGTTGATAAATCCTGAGGTATCTCGCCTCAGCGCCAGGGGAGTGTACGGGTTTGTCAGAAAACAACATGGCCGGCACAGTCGATGCACCGGTCAGCGGCGTGGATCCTGAAGAATATCAGCATCTTCTGGAGGATTACAGCCACCTCGCGCCACCCTCCCGTCATGAGGTTATTGAAGGCAAGGTTCTCAAAATCTCGGGTGCGGACGTCTACATCGATGTCGGTTACAAATCCGACGGCGTGGCGCCTCTTGCTCACTTCACAGACGCCAGCGGGAACGTTTCCGTGCAGCCGGGCGACATCGTGGATGTCATGGTCGACAGCGGCCATTCCTCGGAAGGCTACGTCATCCTTTCGCACGAGAAAGCCGCGCGGCTCAAAATCTGGGACACGCTTGAGAAAGCGCTGGGCGAGCAACTGACCATCTCGGGCCGCGTTCTTGGCCGCGTAAAGGGCGGGCTTTCCGTCGATGTGGGCGTGCGCGCTTTCATGCCCGGTTCGCAGGTGGATGTTCGCCCCATGCGCAACGTGGAACAGTTCGTCGGACACGATATCCCCGTTAAAATCGTCAAGCTGAACCGTAAGCGGGGAAATGTGGTCGTGTCCCGCAAACTGGCCGTGCAGGAAGAAGTCGATGCGCGCAAGAACGTGACGCTTCAGAACCTCCAGGAAGGTTCGATCCTCACGGGCACGGTAAAAAATCTGACTGAGTACGGCGCCTTTATCGATCTCGGCGGAATCGACGGCTTGCTTCACGTCACAGACATTTCTTACGGACGGGTCACCCACCCATCCGAAGTCCTCCATGTGGGCGAAGAAATCACCGTGCAGGTGCTCAAGTACGATCCTTCAAAGGAACGCGTCTCGCTCGGCATGAAGCAAATGATGCCCGATCCGTGGGAAGGCGCCGATCAGCGTTACAGCGCATCCACCCGCGTGGTGGGCCGGGTGGTAAGTGTTACCGACTACGGCGCATTCGTGGAACTCGAACCGGGCGTTGAAGGTCTGATCCATATCAGTGAGATGACGTGGTCGCGCCGGATGAAGCACCCGTCGAAAGTCGTCAAGCCGGGCGATTCTGTTGAAACCGTGGTGCTGGAAGTGAACGTGAAAGACCGCCGGATTTCGCTGGGGCTGAAGCAGCTCGAAGCGAATCCCTGGACGACGGTCGATCAGCGTTACAGCGTCGGGTCGGTGGTCGAAGGCCGCGTTCGTAATATGACCGAATTCGGGGCGTTTATCGAAATCGAAGAGGGTATCGACGGATTGGTCCATATCTCAGACCTCTCCTGGACCAAACGGGTCAAGCACCCGAGCGAAATTCTGCGGAAAGGCTCCATCGTGCAGGCAGTGATCCTTGCCATCGATGCCGGTCACAAGCGGCTGTCGCTCGGCATCAAACAATTACAGCCCGATGCGTGGGAGACCTGGTTCCAGCGATCACCACGTGAACGACACGTGCCGCGGCAAAGTGCTCCGCCTCGCCGGCTTCGGTGGCGTTCGTGGAACTGGCGGAAGGTGTGGAAGGGTTGTGCCATTTCTCCGAGGTTCCCGGCTGGAGTGGCCGAAAATCAGAAGCTCCCGCCGCTCGTGCCCGGCCAGGAGATGGACTTCACCGTCATCCGCATCAACGAGGCCGAACGCAAGATCGGCCTAAGCCTGAAAGCTCACGCAGAGGCGCAGGAACGGACCCGGCTGGACGAATATCAGAAGCGCGCGGCTGCGGCAAGTTCCGGACTCGACGATTTCCGCCCGAAACCCGAACCGGGCATGGAAGACTGATTTCTCCTCTGACAATTGCAAAACGGCTCGGTTCAGGCGATACTCAAATTTCCGTAATCGTATTGTTTGGAATACAGGAGGAAGCCGATGACCAAAGCCGATCTTATCGAAGAAGTCTCGCGCGTTGTTGAGATGACGCGAAAAGACTCCGAAGTCATCGTGGAGGCGATCTTCGACAGCATCGTGCGGTCCCTGCGCGGCGGCGATAAGATCGAAATCCGGGGTTTCGGCAGCTTTCGGACCCGGCAGCGGCAATCGCGCGTAGGCCGCAATCCAAAGACCGGAACGCGCGTTGAAGTACCGGCCAAGAAAATTCCCTATTTCAAACCCAGCAAAGAACTGAAAGACGTCGTGAATGTGAGCGCGGGTGCAACCGAGCTCGCCGAGGCGGAACTCCCCGAATAAAGCCGGTGGACTACCTCTGGAGCCCCTGGCGCTACCGATATCTGACTTGGGCCGGCGCCACCCGAAGGCTGTATTTTCTGCGCAGATGGCGTCGGAAAACCGCGATGAAGAGAACCTGATCGTCCATCGCGGCGACCACAATTTCATCGTCCTGAACAGATTTCCCTACACCAGCGGGCATCTGATGGTCGTGCCGTATGCTCACGTTTCGGAATTGTCGGCTATCGACGACGCGGCGGCGACGGAACTTATCTCATTTGCCCGCATGTCCGAGCGAAAGCTGCGGGCCGTCTATACGCCGGACGGCCTGAATATCGGGATGAATATCGGCCGAAGCGCGGGCGCGGGAATCGCCAGCCATATCCATATGCACGTGGTGCCGCGATGGCATGGCGATGCCAACTTCATGACGACGATCGGCGAAACCCGCATTCTGCCGGAAGAACTGCCGGTCACGTGGCGCCGTGTTCGCGATGCGTTCGCCGGGTCCGAGTGATACAATTGCCCATCCTGATGTCTGCAAATTCATGTATCCAGAGCTGATAGCCGAATTCATCGGCACTCTTGTCCTGATCCTCTTTGGCAACGGAATTGTAGCGATGACCGTGCTCTTCGGGACGGGCGTACCCGGCGAGGTGGTTCACGGCGGCTTCACCAACATCACCATCGGCTGGGGGCTGGCAGTCACGATGGGCATCTATCTGGCCAACCGCATTTCCGGCGCCCACCTGAACCCCGCAGTGTCGATTTCGCTGGCCATCTACCGCGACTTCCCGTGGCGCAAGGTTGCGCCGTATATCGCGGCGCAGGTTCTGGGGGCATTTGTCGCTTCGGCGCTGGTCTATTGGAATTATTTACCTGCTTTCCACGCATTCGACCCCGGACTTGAGAAGACGGCGGGCATATTCACCACCTTTCCCGCGTTTCCGGAAGTGCCGTTTGCCGGCCTGCTGGACCAAACGATCGGCACCGCGCTGTTGCTGATGATGATTCTCGCCATCACAGACGAGCGCAATCAGCCGCCCGGCGCAAACATGGGAGCCCTGATGGTTGGACTCATTGTTGTAGTGATCGGGATGGCATTCGGCGGCATGCACGGATACGCCATTAACCCGGCCCGCGACTTCGGCCCCCGGTTGTTTACGGCCGTCGCCGGCTTCAAGAATAACGGCCTGACCGATGGAATCCGGGTGTTCTGGGTGCCGATCGTCGGCCCCATCCTGGGAGGAATCCTCGGCTCTGCCGCCTACGATTACGGGATTCGCCGGTTCCTGCCCATCAATTCCCGCTAATCGTCACCGTTCCCGCATTCGACCTGACACCGCCGACGGTGAGAACCAGAGGATAATTTCCAGGCGTCATAGCCGGGACTAGTATGTTCGCCTGAGCCAATCCCGCCAACCCTGGCGTCATCCCTGAAAAAACCACCACTGCGGGTCGATCTCCGATCGTTGCCTCGGTAACAGCGACAGATCGGGACAGAAGAGACCCGAGCGCTGCTGCACCGGTCGCCACCCGGTTATCGAGTGAGCCTTGACCGGTGAAGTAGGCAATCAGGAAACCTCCGGCCTGGCTTCCGTGATCGGACGTATTCACGCTATAGTCCTGATTTTCTGCCGCCGCCCGTCCGCCCGCGAGCAGGAACAACCCCGGCGCGACCGGTACCACTGTGACTTCGAACGGCGGTAACGTGGTTGAACCTGTTTTCAGAATCAGATTCACCTTGCCTGGTGTTGCTTCATAGGGTAATTGCGCGTTGATTTGGGTGGGGCTGACGTAGGTGAGGGGCACCGAGACCCCGGCCACCTGGATAGAGACTCCGCCCATTGTTGCGGGTAACGGGAAAGAGTTGGCCTGAGCCGTTATTGAGGTCAGATTGGTCCCGAAGATCGCGATCAGAGACCCGCCCGCTACCGGCCCGGGCACCATTCCGGCCGCGTTCACCACTGCAGTGATCGAAGGCTGAGGCGGAGCGCCGGTCACCTGTAACGTAACCGGAACAGCGAGCGAATCAGTGCCGTCTGGGCTCACCAGAATGGTGGCAGAATAGCTGCCGCCGGCCAGGCCCGCCGGGTTGAATGTAACGGTTAAGGTTGCAGGTGTCGAGGAAGAGTTCGCCGAAACCGTAAGCCATGCCGCGTTTGCCGACACAGATGAAACAAAAGGCACCTGCGCGCCTGAAGCCGTTAGTGTCAAGTTCGCGGTAACGGATGCCCCGTTTTGCGTCGTTATGGCCGAGAGCGATGACGGGTTCGCAAGAACCTGCGGCACAGCCGGGGGGCCCGCCGGTGGCTGCATACCCGCAACGACGACTGAAATCTGTACCGTCTGAGGCGCGCCCGCTGCTGGCGTAATCGTAACTGCCCCCGTGTAAGTGCCCGGGTCGAACCCTGTTGCATTTACCGAAACAGTCAGCATGGCAGCGGTTGCCGTGCTGCTTGAAGAGGGGCTTACGGATATCCAGGGCTGGCTCGCCATCACAGTAAAATTCACGGGCGGATTTGCCGTCAGCGCTATCGTCTGGGGTCCCGACCCCGCCGTGAATGACAGGGTTCCCGGTGAAACCGTAAACGTTGGCGGCGCGATCGTCAGGTTCACCGCCACCGTCTGAACCGCTCCTGCCGATGGAGTTAACGTAACTATTCCCGAGTAAGTTCCGGGCATCAGCCCTGCCGGGTTAACGGAAACAATGAGTGCTGTCACCGACGCCGTGCTTCCCGATGCCGGTGAGAGCGCGATCCAGGGCTGATTGCCTGCCGCGCTGAAGTTTACCGCCGTTGTTGCAGCGATCGATACGGTTTGGCTTTGCACAGCGCTACCTGCTGAAGCGCTGAACATCAGCGCAGCCGGACTGATCGTGATCGCCGGCGCGACCGGAATCTTTGCAGCACAACCGGTGACGTCCGCCTGGGTAATCGAACCGTCGCCATTGAAATCACGCGGGTCGTTTGCCTGTGCCATCTGTCCGATCGCCGCTGTTATTAAGCCGAGGTCGGTCATATTGACGATTCCGTTGGCGTCGGCATCGCATACCATGGTTGCGGTCACCAGCGCATTTGCGAATCCGGAATCGACGCCGTCCGAAGCTTCGAGACGCACGTTATAGAATCCGGTTTTATCTGGCTGAAGCTGAGTGGTTACAGCAGAAGGAGTTGCCAGGAGCGCGCTGCTGCCCGTTGGAGTCGAAACAAAGAACCAGTTGTAACTCAGTGCGAGCGGCCCACTGTCAGGGTCGGCAGAACCGCCGCCGCTCAGATTTCCAGTCGCTGGCAGCAGAACATATTGATCCTGCGCTGCCACGGCGTTCGGCGCCACGAATCCAAACGTCGCGTGAATCACGGTCGCTGCATCGCTGCTTCCAACGCTGTTTGTGACCCGCAGATTGAAGGTGTAATCGCCGGCAACATCCGGCGTAAACTGCGCCTTCGCAGCCCCGGCGGATGAAATGGACGTTGTTGTAAGGGCGCTGCCGACGGGAGCCTGGGTCAGCGACCATTCATACGTCAGGCTGAGCGCCGGAGAATTCGGATCGCTCGTGTTACTGCCGTCGAGAGTGACTGCCGCAAGCACGGCCGTGTTCTTTTCGCCGCCGGCGTCAGCATTGGGTCTGAGCGGCCCCGCCCCGGCGGTGATTGTTACGATCGACGGCGCGCTCGCCTGAGTCCCGTTATTCACGACCAGTCTCGCCCGATACATACCGGCTACATCCGGAGTAAAGAACGGCCGCGGGGTCGAAGCATTGAAAATTGCCGCCGGAGTCAGCGTACTTGTGGCCGGAACGGCAGCAAAATCCCAGGCGTAAGTAATCTGCCCGCCGTCCGGATCGTACGAGTCGCGGCCACTCAGGATAGCCAGTTGCCCCGTCGGCACGTTTTGCGGGCCCAGCGCGATAGCCACGGGTGGAAATGGCTGAGCGTGAACGGTCACGCTTGCCATGGCGCTTGCCGCCCCATTCGCCACCGCGCTCTGAAAGACGTAATCTCCCGTAAAATCCGGGATAAAAGCTGCTCGGACAGCCGTCGGAAGGTGGATAGTACCGGTGTTCACCTTACTACCCTGGGGAGCAGAAACCAGGGTCCACGCAAAAGTCAGCGGAAGGCGCGGCGCGTTCGTATCGACGCTGCCGCTCGCATCGAGAAAAGCAAGCCTGTTCAACGGAACCGTTCGGTTGGCGCCCGCACTGGCCGCGGGAGCCATAGTGGGTGGTCCGCTCGAAATCGTCGCGGTGGAAGTGGAGGTCACGGCAGGGTTGGTGGTTGAAGTAACCGCGACCGTAACCGTGCCGGTTCCGTTCGCGGTAAGAGTTGCCGTTACAGGAACCTGCGCGATTCCGCCGCCCGGAATCGCAATGCGCGCGATACTCTGCACGGCCTGCCCCGCACTCAAAAGCGCTGCAGTAACAGGACCGGTCACCTTCGTAATTTTCGCCGTGTAGACGTCATCGATATTCCCTGTGCCAGAGGCGGTCAGGGACATCGCGACACTGCCCGGAGCGTTGGCAAGCGTTGATGTGTTTGGGGTGAGCGTAGTTGCCACGCCTGTCACAGCGGTGTTGTTGACCGTTGCGGTAGCGAGCGCTCTTACAGCCGTATTGCCCCTCGACACAGCCAACGCCTGCAGCGGAATGGATCCCGGGCCGATGTACTTCAGAGGCGCCAGAACAATCGCGACCGTTTGGGATTCGCGCGGAGCAAGAGTGAGCTGAGTCGTGGCGAGCGTAGCCGCGGTCGCCAATGCCCCCGGGATAGAAAGATCGAACGTGTCCTGAACCGTCCCGAGGTTGGTTACTCTGAGTTGCAAGGGGTCAGTGGGAGCGGCGGGATTGGGCGAAATACCGACCGCCACGCCGTTTGGAGCGACGTTTACAACGAAGGGCAGCGACACCGAGGATTGTTGACCCGTAAGGCTGAGGGTGAATGGGTGGGCTCCGGGCAGCGCGCCTGCGGGCACTACAATTGTCACCCCGAACGTCAGGGTGTTTCCGATTCCACCCGCAAGGTTAGCCACATTGATGGTCGGATACGCGCCGTATCCGGGCGTAATTCCGGGAAATGAAGGATAGACGGAAACGGTACCCGTCCCGGCGTTCTTGAGGGTCACCGTAAACTGCGCCTGTGTCGCCTGCCCCGCGGTGATCTGCGAAGTACTGAGGCTCGCGGTGAAGTTGTAAGTGAGGTTCGGGTTGTTTCCTCCAACATTGCCGAAATCTCCATATCGGCTTGCGAAGACATCTGCCAGCACGGAGCCTGAGATACCGCCTGTTCCCGCGGCGCTCGCCGTCACGGTGAATCCGTAATCGGAGCCGTTCCCCAGGGTTGCCGTATCGCCCGGCAGTGTCAACACCAGCGGAACCGCTTGCGACCCCTGTCCCGCCACCATGACGGTCGGCTGTATGCTGACCCACGACGACGGAATACCGAGCACTGACAGGTTGTAGGTGATAGCAGCGGACGTCGGGTTCTTGACAGTCACCATATACGTCGCAGGCTGACCCGGACCGTTTACCTGCTGCAAGGCGGGCGAGATGTCCAGAATTTGCGCGGTCAGCACGTTCAGCGGACCGACTGGCAGCGTTGCCGACCCGAGGGAAGGCGCTGTGAAGTTGACGGTTCCGCCGAGCACGACCGGTCGCACGTCGCCGGCCACCAGACCCGTCACAGCCGCGTTGAACGTAATGGCCGGGCCACTCGGCTGCTGCCATGTGTAGGTATCGAACGTACTGCCCGCGGTGACCGACGTGGGAGTCAGGCTGAAGGACGCCGGATCGACCGTGACCCCCGTACCTTTTGGAATTTGCAGAGACGCCGTAAGCTGCGGGCCTGCCAGCGTGCTCAGCCGGTAGATGCTCAACCCGTTCGAACTTAATGTATAGAACGTATTACCCGTCGCGACAGCCGGGTTACTCGCAAATGCCGCATCGTAGGGGATGTAACGGAGGCTCGATGGATTGCTTGCGTCCACCAGCAGCAACACTGGCTTGCCCCCACTCAGCGTACCCCCCACAGCGTATGTGTTGTTGCCCAGGGAAACGATATTCGATCCGTCTTTATCTGTCAGTTGCGTTGTCAGAGTGTTAAGCAACACCGGGGCGCGCGGATTTGTTATATCAAACGAGGCCAGTACCAGGTTTCCCACAAATCCGGAACGAGCATCGTACAAACCTGCGCTGTCCCCGGTTACAACAACCGTATTCCCCTGCCTTGCGATGCCGTTGAGGTATACGGTACCGGGCACGTGTACGCTTGTCGTAACGGACATCACCGCCGGATTTGTCGTATCCACCACCAGAAGATTGCCGAAGCCGGTCTGCGTGTCTCCACTGGTTGAAGTGCTGCTGGTAAGCAGAGTAGTCTGCGGGTTCAGCGGAATCGCCGAAAAGACCCGGTTTGGCCCTCCTCTGTTCGGGTCCCCCGCAGGGGGTGGGAACAGGTCGCCCTTGAGCGTGATGTCGGTGAGGTCAGTGAGATCGAACGATACGAAATCGCCGAACTGCTGGAAGATAAAATTCGAATACGGATTATAGAAATATTCGTTGCCGATAGTGTAGGCCGTAGATCCCGCCACCTGAACGCCTCCCGTATCCGAGTGCTGAAACTGTACTGTGTTCCCGGCGACGGGGCTAAGTGGATTGGCAAGGCTGTAGACGGTGAGAAACGTTGGCTGAACGGCAGTACTGATGTTTCCGGACGGCCGGCTGTATTCAAGAATCAGATTGTTGTTATAGATCGCGCACGAAGTATTGGAGTACCCGACGGAGGTCAGTTCCGTCTGACCGAAAGTTGCTTTCAGAACGGGGTTCATGGGGTCCCCGATGTCGAAGATATCGACGGTTGCGGCGTTGCAAACATACGCCAGATTTCCGTTCAGGCTGACAGTGTGGGGAGCGCTGGTGGTCGGTATGGTTCCGAGCAACGTGGATAGCGGGTTGGGCAGCGAGTCGTGAGCGATATTGAAGGTAACCTTTGTGGTCGCGGCAGGGGGAATCAGCACCGCGGGCGTAGCGGTCAAGGAAGCGCTCACCGGAGTTCCGATCAGGAAACTCCCGGTGCCAAGAGGATTGGGAATTACTCCACCGGTGAAATTCGATGCCGTGAGCTTCACAGTGTAAACGCCTGGAGCAAAGTGCGTTGTGTCGATGGGGTTCAGGCTCGCCGTCACAAGACCGGCCGATGTCGTAAGAGTAACCTGCGCCGCAGCGCTGACATTCGCCACCTGCTGACCCGCGGCGTTGTAAACCGTGCCGGTGAAATCGAAGGAGCGGTTTACATTTACCGCGGCGAAGATTCGCGCCGAGATCGCGATCGGGGTTCCGGCATCCCCGAACGGAGGTGTTGCCGTTACGGAATCTATGCTGACGATCTCTGTACGCAGCGCCAGCAGCCCAGTTGCGGTTCGTGCGTTGGCGGGCGAATCTTCGGGAGTCGCACTGACCGTGAAATTAGCTGTTCCGCTAAAGTTCGCTGAAGGTGTCAGTGTCAATGTAAGATTGCCGACGAAAGCGCCAGGGCCCAGCGTCACCGTCGGCTGACTGAACGCGGCTTGCACCCCGGCGGGAAGCCCACTCACGCTCAGATCGTAGACATGGGTATAAACGTCGCCGTTTTGCATCGACACCGGGAACACCGCGGGAGATTGCGGCAGCACGGTGAGCTGAGTAGGGTTCAGTGCTATTGAAGTGTTGAAGCTCACCGCCGCCGCGAGCACCGTGTTCAGATTGCACAAATCGCCGTTTAGCATCGCAATCACGGCCGGCAGGGACACCGGGGTGGCAGCAGCAACGGCTGAACTGTCCGCCTTCAAGGTGGCCACCTGGCTGAGCAATACCCCACGGTCGATCTGAGCGATTAACGAATTCAGATCGCCGACCACTCTCGCAGCGCCCGCGCCGTCCGAAGAATTGGCCAGCGCTCCGTTCATGGCAATATTCAGGTCGCTCAGAGTCTGCGCCATCGATGTCTTTCCAAGTTTATTCGCGTTTGCGAACGCCTTCAGCGCGCACCCGCCCGCTCCGGCGATCGTGACCGGAATGTTCAGCGTCGCCGTCTGCGTCAGTCCCGCCGACCCGTAGGTTGCATCCACCTCAACGTTGTAACTGTCGCCCGGCCGCGCCGAAACGGGTGGCGTAATGGTGAGGGCCTGCGTGTTGCTCTTGCCCTGTGTGACCGTTACCTGTGACGTAAGCCCGGTTACGGTCACGGCCGCGGGGGCGACAACGCTCAGCGTTACGGATCCCGCGTCGGCGTTCCCAAGCCCGGTCAGCCCGAGCACCGTCGTGACCGGAACGCCGGCGGTGGTTGACAGCGTTGCCGGAGCAGCAGTGAGCTGCGTAACGGGCAACGCGGGCTGGTTGAAATTGCTGGGTACCATGGCAGTGATCGCCGGGTTGGTTGCGCTCGTCGCTGAAACCGTAAAGTTCTGTGCCGAACCCACCGCCGGAAATCCGTTGCCCGAGTTGTCATTGGGCACAACGCACACCCCAACCTGGCCGGTTTGTCCCGCGCCCACCTGAATTACGTTTACCGATGGGTACACGTAATAGTTCTGGAGGCCAGACGGAATGGTGATGTTGAAAATGTCCGCGGCCGGGCCCGTATTTTGAACGTTAGCGACAAAAACCAGCGGCAGATCCAGTGACCCGTATGAGTATGTGAAGAGCGGATCCGTTACAACAGAAAGGTTGACGCCGGCTGAGCCAGCCGGGGGAATGCTCGCCGGGGCGGGCCCGAGTGGCTGAACCACAAACGGAAAAACAGGCGGGTCCACCGGAAGAATCCATTTCAGGAACTTCTGAGCGTTCGAAAGTCCCTCCTTTAGTCCGCTCGCGAACGAGTTGATCAGCCCGAAGCCCTTCGATACACCGGGGGGCAGCTTGATGTTCACGAGTTGGTTGAGCTTCTTGAATGCGTCCTGGACCTGTTTGTAGATTGCCTGCCCCTGGCCGATGCCCTGGCCGCTCACTCCACCCTTTGCACCTTTCAGAAGGGCCGTGTAGCTCGAATTCGACGCTGCTCCGTTAAGAACTCCCGCCGCAAAAGCAATCCCTGTCACACCGAAACCCTCAACGTTGCCGATAAATCGAATTGTGTTCGCGTTGAACTTCTGTACGAAGTCGAGTGTCACGGCGTAATCCGCTATAGCCTGGTGGCCTCCATCTTCGAAGACGCTGGTAGTGTGGCCCGAAGCGTCGGTCTCATACCATGCCACCGTGGTGAGCCCGTTCAGCGTCACCATGCGGGTTGGAGTGAATACGGTCTTACCGTTCGCGAGAGCCGTGTTGATGCGTGCGGTCGCATCTGCTGAAAGAGACAGGTCGCCCAGTGTTTCGACGTTTTGACCGGTGATTACCGTTAGCGCGTCGATCGACGGCAGCGCCTCGAAGATATCGTCTATAGAAATCGCAGTCTGCCCGGTCACCTGGGCGAGAACCTTGCCTTCGAGAGCGGTTTCAACCAGACCTCTGGCCACTTCGAAATCGTATGCGGCGTTCTGGCTCTGCCCGATATCCGGAGCCACGCGCATTTCATTCTTCAGCACGTCCAGCCGAAACGCCGCCGCGCCGTTCACGTCGCGTACCGCCGCTACGGTCAGGCGCGGAGTGATGTAGTAGGCGTGCGTGTCGTAACCCTTTTGCAGCTGTTCCAGGAACGCGTCGGCTGCCCCGTTGTATCCCATCGTGATCAGCTCGTTCTGCGCGATGAGGATGTATCGCGAAAGGTTGGTCGCGTTCTGCAGCACGGCGGCATCGGCGGGACCGGCCGGCCCGGTGGAGGGAATTGCCGCGACCTGCGTCTGAACATCTTTGTACTGAGTCACCACCTTGTTCAGCCTCGCCTGCTGGCTGCTGAACGATGCCGTCCCCTGCAGCCCCGGCAGAATATTTACTGTTGTGATGTCGAAGTCGGTCAACGCCGCGGCGGGGGGTCCCGAGACGCTTAAGGAACTGGCGCCCACCCCTTGTCGGGCGGCGTAACCGATGCGGTCGTAGATGGTTCTTGTGTAGGTCTGAACGTAGCTGTTGACTGTGGCTGCGTCGATCTCGAGGAAAAGACCTGTCAGCACGGTGGATGCGAGAGGAAAATTCGTATACAACTCCTGAAAGTCCTGTCCTGTAACGATCGGGTTCGACGCGACATCCCCATCGCCCTGACCGATCAGAAGGTACGGTGTGTACGTGAAGGTGGTGGCTGAAATGTCCAGTGCGCCGGCAGCGCTGGCGTGTACGAAGTTCCCCACCGTTATGGGCTTTCCGACAAGGTCAGCCGTATCGAACGTCTGTGTGAGAACTGTCGTGGTGTCAGGCCCCAGGTTGAACAGGCTGCCCGCGACGCCGTAGAGTTCCGCCTTCAGGCGAAGCGTTACCTGCTGCCGCAGTTCCGGTGGAATGACGGTGAAGCGCGTCACCGCCGCCGCGAAAGTGGTGCCGATCGCGGCGTTGGGAAAGTTTGCGTCCATCGGCGTATTTCCGGGTCCATACTCTACCCAAAAATGCGTGTACGTGTCGCGATACAGAAACCCGTCCGAGCGTGGATCGTAGCCTGCCACCGCTCGTGGTACGCACCCCATCGCGCGCGCCGGGGTCGGATAGGATGAGCCGATTTCCTTGGCCAGCGTTGGATTGTCCAACTGACCCTGCACGTATCGCGCTGAAACTCCGGCTGCACCAAGCAGCGCGATCAACAGGCTCGCACGGTCAAGCGCATTGGCCCCTTTGCTCCACAGCGCCCCTCGGGCACCTCTGACAGAACCGGAGTAGGCTTCAAAGCGAATCTGATCGCGGACAAAGGCAAAAATCCTGTTCGGATCTTCGCCCAGGGCGGCTGCCTGAGATGCTACGTAAGGATCCGCGGGATCCGCCGGGTTAGACGCATTGAGCAAAGGCCGCTTCGGTATAGTCTTCGGGGCAGGTGAAATGTGCCCGCGTGCTTCGGTGCGGCTTGAAGCACGCGTGCGAGGCATCTGCCGTTCACCCGGCCGCGCCGCCGGAACAGCCGGAGATGCCGTCTGCCAGATGAGGAGCCAGCAAAGCGCGCGGAGCCGTACAGGAGAGGTGAACATTGGATACCTACCCCAAGTGGCCAGGCATCGCGAAACGTCCGATGCAGATTCGTACTATTTCAGCCGAATCGCACGGAAGTAGTAGAAATCGTCAGATCCGCTTAAACGCACTTCGTAACGTCCAGGGATCAACTTCTCCGCAGGGACCTCGATCAGTGCGGCGCTAATAGTGCCCGCTGAGTAAGGGCGGATACCGCTCTGGGTCCACACTGTCCTGCCGCCCGCCGTTCTGACCGTCGCATCCACGAGTCCCGAAGACTCACGGTCGAGTTGAAGCTCAAGCCTTACTGAAGCGGCATGAGCCGGGATTCGCAGGACCGCTGTCTCGGCCCCCCTCAGGGCTCCGGGCTGTAACAGAAAGGACGCGATCACTGCCGGATTGCGAGGCGCTACGGACGGGGCGACCGCCGGAGGAGTGCGAAGCCCCGGGTTGCCCGCGAACGGCTGCGTTCGCGGAAAGTAGAACGCACCCAAAGCCGCCGCGCACACAAAAACCGCCGCGGCCGCGAGCCACAGCCGCCGCCGGCCCGCTATTCTGCGCCGCCTGGTATCCAAAGCGATGGCAAAGCGCAAACGATCCCGCTGTGCCGAAGAGCCGGCGAGCCGCTCTTCGACAGCCGCTTTTCGGCCGCGATCAAGCCTGCCCGCCGCATAGTCGTCAAGAAGATCGCGCTCCTCGTCCTCAAGCTGTCCAGCAAACGACGGTTCGCCGAAGAGCCGATCCTCAATTGCCGCTGCTTCTTCGTCGCGGAGTTCTCCAAGCAAATACCTGCGCACTGAAGACTCCAATTCGTCAGGCATTAACCTTCCGCTTTTCCCTTCCCGATAGATTGTGGCCGCTTTTCGAAAACATCACTTTGCGAACCACGCTGGCTCGCTTTCAGGCAGGCTTCCAGGCGCCTCCTTAGCCCCATCGCCCGATTCCGCAGCGATTCGATTGTAATTCCCAAACGGCTTGCGATTTTCTCCCTGTTGCGGATCCTTCGGCTTTTCTCTCCTTCGTAATACTCAAGAACGAGGGATCTGTCCTCCCCGCCGAGTGCGGTCAGACAGTCTTCGAGCCGTTTGTAAAGAAGTTCCCTTTCCTGCGCTGAACCTGCCTGTTCAGTTCGAATCCGGTGCAAGCCGAATTCCTGAGCGGAGCGGGAGTCTTTCGACTTCAACTGCCGCGCCTCCAGCCTCACCAGCCTGGCGACGCCTTTGCTAAAAGCGGCAATGTTCTCCACCTCGCTGCCACCCTCAATACGCTTCGCCACTCGATCCAGGGTTTCGTCGGCCCAAAATTCAGCGTCTGCCAAACCCTCATACGAAAAGAACAAGACCAGACGACGCCTGAGCTGCTCGAATTCCGCACCGGCAGCCTCCCGGTCTGCACCAAGCCGGGTCAGTAAGGTGTCGAACGCAGATGGAGTCAGACGCCACGGGCTTCTGGCTGAGGAACCCTCGGTCATGGCTATTCCGGATCGCCCTGCAGGACAAATCCCCCCCAATAGTAAGGTGAGGCCCATCGCCCGTTCCGGCGCATAGACACGGCTGCCGCATGTAAAGCCGCCGCCGGCGCGAGGCCCTGCTTGTAAATGCTTGAGTAGAATCTGGCCATGAATTCTTCAGTCGCCCGATCGTCCACGCTCCACAGGCTCGCCAGCACTCTCGAGGTGCCGGCAAACAGAAAGCCGCGCGCGAGGCTAACCAGACCTTCGCCCCTTACGTCCGGCCCGAGCGCGGTGCCGCACGCACTCAGCGTGACTAACCCGGACCGAAGGCGAAGGTTGTAAATTTCGTGCAGGCGCAGAAATCCAGGTTGCGGCGCGCCGTTCCGGTCAAATGAGGAAAGTGCAATGCCGCTCAGTTCAGGACGGCTGTCGTTCAGAATGGCATGGGAAGCGATGTGAATCAGTCCGAATTGCGAGAGGTCGTCTCCCTTTAGCACTGCGGGCGAAGCTTCGAGGCCGGTGGCAATTACGGTCTCGGCCGGTTTCGACAGCACTGCGATCTGTGCCACTTCGTCTCGTGACCGGCGCAGCCTGGTAAGCACCGGCTCGCCGGTGTCAGGAACTCCCTGACGTCGCGCGGGTCCAAGCCTCTCATCGTCAGCGCTAAAAACTGGATCGGCGATCAGCAGCAGCGACGAGCGAAGACCCACCTGGTTTGAACGGCTCTTGAGTTCCTGAAGCATTCCCGCCGAGGGCAGCATGACCACGCTGCTTTGGGGCATAAGCGCGGAAAACGGAACGTGATGCAGCAGGTCGTCCGCCACCACCAGCACTGTGCGATGTTGTGCTCCCACGGCTCCGCGGGGCACCAGAAGGGTGCGCAAACGCTTAATCAGAATCGTGGAGCCGACATCGCTCCGCGCGATTCGCATCTGCCTTTGGGCCAGTGTTTCGCTGCTGTCCGTTCGGTTGCGGGCTGTAAGCGAGGAATACAGCCTGGTGACCGCAACACCAAGCTCCTTTCTGCCCGGCAACTGAAATGTCGTGAGCCGGTTCTGTTCTATAGCCCAGAGCCAGGTCTTATCAGGCGAAGCGAGATATTCCAAAAGAACACTGTCGGCCGACAGAAGCTTTTGGACTTCGGCCACATCAGGCGGCTGTGGACTGGTGAGAGCGGCGTACCGCGGACTCGTCTGCCGCAGCGCCACCGCGAGTTGCTCGCTACGCCGCAGCAGTTCCCCAATCTCCCGGTCCACCCTGCTCTTGTCCGCTGGACGGGTCCGCGCAAGCGAATCCATCTTAGCGTTCAGTTCCTGCTCAAGTTCCTTCTGACGCGCTGCCGATACCGGGTCGGCGCCCTCACGAATCCCCGCCTGATTCTCCGCAAGGCTGTCGAGAAGACCGCGCGCGTGGGTGCGTTCGCTGAACCCGAATGCCGTGCGCTCGAAATCGCCGGAGGGGTTCTTCTTCGCCAGTTGCATCGACACGTTGACGGCGAGTTCATAAGCTTCACGATTTTTGGCGGCATACTTACTACGCAAATCCGGACTGATCACGCCCGCCCTGCCGTGCTCGATGAGCGCAAGACCTTCCTCGATGCGCGTCAGGCTCTCCTCCGGACGGCCTTGGGAAAGCTCCAGGCCGGCGAGTGCGGTCAGTGTTTCGGCTTGCTCCTTCTGCTGGCCCACTTCGCGCTCCAGTTCGAGAGCATGGAGAAAAGAGGCGTGCGCTTCATCCCGCCTTTGCATCCCCAGATAGCAGCGCGCAACTACCTGCCATGCATAACCTTCACCCGCCCGCTCCCCGATTTCATGTAGCAGGCGTACAGACTCCTTCGCCTGAATAAGGGCCTGCTCGTGTCTCCCCATCGCCTCCGATGCGTCCGCCAGTCCCTGCAGAGCATACCCCTCGCCCCGCGTGAAGTGATTAGAGCGCTGCAACTTCAGCGCCTCCTCGTAAGCGGCTCGTGCGCCGGCGTAGTCGCCGGTGTTGTGTCTCAGCTGGCCGATGTTGTTCAGCGATTCCGCCTGCCCGGAGATGTCTTTGGTCCTGCGGCGTATCTCAAGCGCCTGATTGTGAAAAGCTCCTGACTGCGCGTAATCTCCCATCTGGACATAAAGTATCCCCAAATCGTTGAGCGCGCCTGCTTCCTGCTGCTCGTCCTTTAGTGCGCGCCATGCCTCCAGGGCCTTGGCGTACGTGTCAAGCGCGTCCTGCGAATCGCCGAGGCATAAATGGTCTTTCGCAATTGCGAGCAGAGTGAATCCCTCCCCGCGCGCGTCGCCAATGCTCCGCCTGACGCGAAGAGCTTCTTCAGCATCCACGAGCGCACTTCGGCACTCGCCAACCGACCACCGCGCGACCGAAAGGTTGTGAAGGCTCACAGCGCTTTCCGCCACCTGCCGTTCGCTTTGCTGTAGCGGCCTGGCCGCCTCAAGAGCCTCGATCGCAGACCTGTTGTCTTCAAGAAAGATGCTGGTCAATCCCACCATGTAGAGCATTGCCGCCGTGGTTTTGCGGTCTCTCGAAGGCGGAGGCCCCGCCAGTGCATCCCTGATCAATTGACGGGCATCGGTATATTTCCCCGCGGAGACCAGCGACCTTGCCCTGAGGATGGTTGCCAAATCCGCCAGCGCCTCGTCGCCAGCGGATGTCGCAAGTGCCGCGGCCCGAGCGTAGTCTTTCACCGTCGAAGCCATTGCACGATGCGCCAGCGCGTCCTTTCGATCTGCCTCGGTTGCTTCGCGAACCGCTTCGACGGTCAACTCGCACTTTCTCGCGTCTGTCTGAACGGCTGAAGACCTGACGGTAATCACGTATTCACCCGACGTCTCGGCCAGGGCCGCCATCCTCGCGCTGCCGCCGGTTCCGCCGAGGCTTATGACACTCGATAGCAGCTCCGGTCCCGAGGCGGAACGGTTACGCTGCCGTATAGAAGCCGTTACCGACGCTTCAGGGCAGTGAGCACTCACCGGCGCAAACTGCCCGGCACCGAGTGTGAGGCCGAACTCCCGCGTCTCCCCACCCTTCAACACGAACCCGACGCTCTGTCCAGGCTGAAGTTGTCCGATCTGCGCTTTCGCGGCCCCACAAACGGCGATGACGGCGACCGCGAAGCTGAAGTTCCGTGGCATTAGCGTTCGGATACATCTCATTCTCAACTATCCGATTCATGTTCCGGCATTTGTAATGTAGAACGGATCTATTCCTGGAGAAATGCCGCCCGCCACCCTACAAATTGTGGTCATTTAATTCCGACCACAGTATCTTGTACCCCGGTGCTTTACATTCGGGCTGAACGACGTTAATATAGTGACGCTCTCCCCCGAGCTTTCGAATGTACGAGGTGTGCAGTGCTGAAGTTGAAGAAGGTCGAACTCCAGGGATTCAAATCGTTCTGCGACAAGACGGAACTGCGCTTTAACGGGGGCGGCATCGCGGCCGTCGTCGGCCCGAACGGCTGCGGCAAGTCCAACCTAAGCGACGCCATCAGTTGGGTGCTCGGCGAACAGTCCGCCCGCAGCCTTCGCGGTGCTCGCATGGAAGACGTGATCTTCGCCGGAACCAAGTCGCGCAAGCCGCTTGGGATGGCGTCCGTCACGATGGTCCTGGTCGATCCCATTGCCCAGCAGGCGCCCCTTCTTGCCGCCGCGCAGGCTCTCCCGGAAAACGAGCACACCTCCGAAGTTCCGGTGGAAGCTGAGCCGAAGGTCCACGAGATCCAGGCGCACGGCAAACCTGGTGAAATCACCATTACACGCCGGCTATTCCGTTCGGGCGAAAGCGAATACCTGATTGACGGACGCCAGGCGAGGCTCCGGGACATTCAGGATATCTTCATGGGTTCCGGGCTCGGACCCGAGAGCTACGCCATTATCGAACAAGGCCGCATTGGCCAGATTCTCTCGTCGAAACCCCAGGATCGGCGAGCCGTCCTCGAGGAGGCGGCAGGAATCACTAAGTACAAGAGCCGCCGGCGCCTTGCCGAAGCCAAACTCGAAAGCTCCAAGCAAAACATTGCTCGGGTTTTCGACATTCTCGAAGAGGTGACCCGGCAGGTCAACTCCCTCAAGCGTCAGGCCGCGAAAGCCAAGCGGTATCAGGAACTCAAAGGCGAACTTGAAGGTCAGCTCCGGACAGTGCTCGCCGGGCGCTACGTGACGCTGAACGCCGAGGCGGTTAAAGCGGCGGCGGCGCTCGAAGAAGCGTCCGCCGAACTCAGAGACGCCACCATTCAGGCGACCGATAAGGATGCCGAACGGCAAAAAGCGCAGGAAATCTTCTACGCCCTCGAAGCTCAGTTGACAGACGCGCGACGTCAGCTTTCCGAAATGAACGTCGAGTCGGAGCGCTCGAGAGGACGTCTTGAATCTCAGGTCCGCGAGGCCGCTTCGATTGAGCAGCGGATGGCCCGCGCCGAGCAGGAAACCGGCGATCTCGAAGCCCGCCTTGCGCTGAATGCAACCGAGCGCACCGCGCTTTCCGCGACGATCGCGGAGCTTGAGCAGGAAATGCAGGAAGCGCGCGCGGGTCTGATGGAGAAGAACCGTGTCCGCGATGAGATTCAGGTCCGCGTGCGTGAATCGGAACGTACCATTGAGGCGTCACGTTCGGTGATTCTGCGCCTGCTCGGCGAGGCGTCCACTATTAAGAATCAGCTCGCCCAGGCGGAGACCTACCTGGCGGGCATTGAGCGTGAGCGCGCCCGCGTGTCGAAGGACGAAGAAGTCGCTTCGGCGGAAATCGAGCGGCTCGCCGCGCTCAGACAGCAATTGTCCGAAAACATCGCGAAGCGGCAGCAGGAACTCCAGGCCGTCACCGCGGACCGCCGCCAAACCGAAGAAGGTCTCGTGGGCAAGCGCAGCCAGGCCGGAGAAGTTCGCCAGCAGATCGACCAGCTTCGCGGCGAATGTTCCCGCCTTCGTGCCCGGCGCGAATCTCTCGACAACATCCTCTCGCATCACACCTACACGACAGAATCGACCAAGAAACTCCTGGCGGCAATTGAAGCGGGCCGCGCGGGGCAGTTCCGGCCCGAAGGCGTGGTAGCCGATTTCATCGAGGTTGACCCGGCGTGGGAACGCGCAGCTGAAGAATTTCTCCACGACGAACTCGAGTACGTCGTCGTAAAGGACTGGTCTCAGGCTGAGCAGAGCATGACTCTGCTGCGCGGAGAACTGGAAGGCCGCGCCACCTTCCTGGTGGAATCGGGACAGGCACTTCCCACACCGGCAACTTCTTTCAACCTGCCCGCACTGAGCGAAAAAATCAATTTCACCAACGGCCTGTCGGGGCAAAGCATCCTTCCGAGGATCGCGAACTGCTTTCTGGCGAAAGATCCTGATGAAGCGAGATCTCTCGCCGAAGCCAACCCTGCAAGCTATTTCCTGCTTGAGGATGGCCGTCACTACCACGGACGCATGCTGACCGGCGGGCGTAAGAAGTCGAGCGGCCCTCTCGTGCTGAAGCGTGAGATGCGCGAGTTCGCCACCCAGCTGAAAGAGCAGGAGCGCAAACTCGAACTCGCAACAGCCGCCCAGGAATCGCTCCAAAGGGAAATCCAGACCGCCGAAACGAATCTGGAAGCCCTGCGGCAACAGCAGCAGGCGCGCGAAAAAGAAGCCGTCTCGCTCGATCACGACCTCCGCCGCGCCACCGAAGAAATCAATCGATCTACTTCGCGGGTGTCCCTCTGCCGTCAGGAACTCGAACGGCTGAAGCACGAAGAAGAGCGGGCCCATCGAGAAGCGGGTTCAGAATCAAACGCTGCTCGAACAGAAGGAAACGGAACGCGACGAACGTGAGCAGGCGCTCGAAGCGCTGCGCGAGCAACTCGATCGTGCGCAACTGGAAGCTCAGAGCATGGGAGAAGACCATGCCGTACTCCGGGCCCGGCTGGCAGCGCTCGAAGAACGCAACCGCGGGGAAAGGTCTGCCTTCGGGCGACTTGAAAATCAGTTCCGCGAGATGTCTAACCGCCGGCAGCAGATCGGCTCAGAGACACAGCGCTGGGGTGAAAACCGGGCGCGTATCCTGAACGACAACATCGAACTGGATCGCAAGGTTACCGCGCTGGCAGAGCAGATTGCGATTGCGGAGCGCGCCGTACTTGAGATGGCCCAGCAGGAAGGTCAGCATCGCGAAGCGCTTAGCGCAGCCGACGAAATTCTTCGGGCACTGCGCACCCGGATCGAAGCCGGACACACGCGCCGTTCGGAAATCGAAGTGGAGCTTACACGGCGTCAGTCCGAACTGCAGTTCCTCGATGAAACCAGCCGCAAGGAACTGACTGTGGGCGTGGCCGAACTGGAGACCCCTGAAGACGTCTCGATCGAGGTTCTTCAGGCCGCCGAAAAGGCGTACCACGAAACCAGGACGAAGATCGAAAACCTGGGCGCCGTGAACCCCACGGCGTTCGAAGAACACAAGGAAGCCGAACTCCGGCAGAATTTCCTGACGGCCCAGCGCCAGGATCTGCTCGACTCCATTCGCGACACCGAGAAAGCGATCCACGAAATCGACGAGTTCTCAAAGAACCGCTTCACTGAAGCGTTCAGGATCATCAATGAGAACTTCAAGCAATGTTTCCAGACTCTGTTCGGGGGCGGAACGGGTGAGATGCGCCTCACCGATGAGGACAACATCAACGACAGCGGCATCGATATCATCGCGTCGCCCCCCGGCAAGAAGCTTCAGAACGTGCTGCTGCTTTCGGGCGGTGAGAAAGCGCTAACAGCGCTCAGCCTGCTGATGGGCATCTTCAAGTACCAGCCGAGCCCGTTCTGCATTCTCGACGAAGTGGACGCGCCGCTCGATGAAGCGAACATCGGGCGCCTGACTCGTCTGCTGACGGAGATGGCGGTCGATACGCAGTTCATCTTCATTACCCATTCGAAGAAAACCATGGAGTCCGCTCAGGCCATGTATGGGGTCACGATGCAGGAGGCCGGTGTCTCGAAGCTTGTCTCTGTGAAGTTCCACCACAACGAACACAGTGCGGGCGCCGCGGCCTAAAACAGACCCGATCTAAACTTTTGACCCTTTGTGGGTGCAAATGAGTTAGAGTGATACACCATGGCTGCTGTTATCCCGCCGCTAGAACCGGTTGACTTCCCCTTTCTCTTCGAAGAGGAATGTGAGGCAATTGCGGAACGCCGGAAGATCCGGAATCACGATGCCAAACCTGAAGATGTGAAGAACACATCGCTCGGGATCTGCTTCTCGGGCGGAGGCATTCGCAGCGCCACCTTCAACCTTGGAGTGCTTCAGGGACTCGCCGCAGAGGGGCTCCTGAATCTCGCGGACTACCTCTCTACGGTGTCCGGCGGGGGCTATATAGGAAGCTGGTTTCAAGGGCTGTGCAGCCGGAAAGCCTATACCAGACCCGAGGCTCCGTACGCCGATGTCCAGGACTTCCTTAGCAGGGAGACCACGGACCCGAAGACGGCGGATATGGATCCGATTACCTTCCTCCGTAAATACAGCAACTATCTCGCGCCGCAGCTTGGGGCGCTCAGCCCCGATACCTGGGTAATCTTCACAATCTGGCTGCGCAACACCGTGCTCAACCAGATCATTTTCTATCTGTCCATGTGCGGCGCGCTCTTGCTTCCCCTCGTTCTGGGCAACACTGCGCGGCTTCTTTCTACTTCAAACGGGTCATTCACGAGTTGGCTGATTTTTGCCGTCGTCGGCGTTCTGCTGCCTCTGATCTGGGCTGTTGGGCGTATGTCGCTGAGCAATTTGATGAAGCTTGTCGATCGCGAACACTCACCGGGAAAGAAGGACACTTCCGCCGATGACGATGCCGGAGTGTGGGCAAAGATAGCCATTCCGATCTTTGTGGCGGCTCTCATGCTCAGCTTCCTGATCGCGAACGGGCGGTTCGAACCGATGCCGGGTGGCATGGCCAGCCTGATGCCGCCTTACACGTTATCGACCCTCATGGCGCACAAGACCGGATTGTTCACGCTGGCCGGCCTGCTGATTCTCTTCGCCTGCTCTCTGAATTTCGGCGGCTTTTTCATGTGCTATCGGGAGCGCCGTACAGACCCCTCACTTTGGAAGCAGAGCGCGCTTTCCGTGGTGATAATCGTCTGCTGCGCACTGGTCACGTTCGTTCTGCTGGCTGCTGTCGCTTTTGTGCTTCCGAAGAACGATGGACACCAGATGTGGCACTGCATCGCCTGGGGACCGCCTCTTACGATCCTCGCGATGGCCAGCGGCCTCTCCCTCCAGGTCGGGCTGATGGGAATCGATTTCCCGGACGGGGCACGCGAATGGTATTCGCGTCTTGCGGCAAAAATGATGATCCTCTGTCTGGGTTGGATCTTCCTGTTCGCCCTGGTGGTATTCGCCCCGATTGTCATTATCTGGTTTTTCGAAATCTGGAAAACGGCGGGTATCAGCGCGGGCGTCCTCTGGATCGTCACCACAGTGGCAGGATTTCAGGCGGGCAAGAGTCCCGGGACTTCGGGCACCCCGACGGTCAACTCTTCCGCGCCCAGGAAGACCAGCCGTGTGATGGAATTCGTGGCAAAAGCGGCGCCGCCTCTGGCCATTCTGGGCATGCTGCTCGCCGTCACAACCTCGTCTTTCCTGGCGATCGAAACGATTAAGCCGCTGAGGGTGCCGCCTCTCGAACAATCGCCGGTGTTTACATCGGACAGTTTGCTGACGTCGTTCCACTCGGAATCGCATAACTACCGCGCTCTGAACCTGGATTCCGCGTCAACTGAGATTCTCTTCTGCACCGCTGTGGGGCTGATTATTCTCGCACTGCTGCTGTCAACCCGCGTCAACATCAACGAGTTCTCGATGAACCATTTCTATAAGAACCGGCTGGTGCGATGCTACCTCGGCGCAAGTCATGGTGAAGGACGTTCGCCGAATGCGTTTACCGGTTTCGATCCCCGGGACGACATTCCGCTCGCCAACCTTGTGCCGGGCAAGGACTTCGACGCGCCCTATGCGATTGTGAACTGCACGCTGAATCTGAACCATGGCAAAGAACTGGCATGGCAGGAGCGGAAGGCGAGTTCCTTCGTGTTCACGCCGCGCTATTGCGGCTATGAACCGGCGCGAGCGGGATCGCAGCACAAGGGTTATGTCCGGACGGAGACCTTCACGGGCAAAGGGGGGCCGCACATCGGACTTGCGACTGCGATTTCGGGAGCGGCGGCCAATCCGAACTGGGGCTATCACACGAGCCCCGTGACAGCATTCCTGATGAGCATTTTCAACGTCCGCCTGGGATGGTGGACCGGAAATACAAAGACGCCGGCGCTGGCGCATACTTTCGGACCGAGCGTCGCACTCAAGTATCTTTTCTCAGAGCTTCTCGGGCTCACTGATGAAGACAGCCCCTACCTGAATCTTTCTGACGGGGGGCAGTTCGAAAACCTCGGGATTTACGAACTGATCAGGCGTCAGTGCAGGTTCATCATTGTGGGCGATGGCGAACAGGATGAGAAGTACGTTTTCGAATCGCTGGGCGGAGCTATTCGCAAGGCCAGAATCGATTTCGGAGCCGAGATCGATATCTCGCCCAAGCGCGTTTTTCTGACCGGCGAGAACAGCAACGTGCACTGCGCGACCGGAAAAATCACTTACAAAGACGGAACGGAGGGCAAGCTTCTTTACATCAAGTCGAGTTTGACCGGAGATGAATCGTGGGATATTGGCCAATACCGTAAAGCAAACACCGATTTCCCTCAACAATCGACGATGAACCAGTTCTTCACTGAGTCTCAGTTTGAAAGCTACCGGGCGTTAGGACGTCACGCGGTAGAGAAGATCTTCGAGAAAACCACACGAATTTCCGTCCACACCCGGCTCGCCGGTCTCTTTAAGGAACTGCACGATAACTGGCTACCTCCGACGTCCGCCGAACCGGGTGTCTTTACGAGGCATGCAAACGCATATTCGGCGCTCCTGCAAAGGCTGGGCGCGGACGATGGCCTGCGTTTCCTCGATTCTCAACTCCTCCCGAACTTTCCAGTCGTGACAGTCATGCCGACCGCGGATGAGATGCGCCGGGCAATGCTTCTGGTTACCGATTTCATTCAGCTGATGGAAGATGTATACGTTGACCTGAATCTTGAAGACTCCGGTCAACTCGCGCATCAGCAGAACGAGGGCTGGATCATGCTGTTCAGGCACTGGAAACAGCCCGGCACGGTGCTCAGCGATGTGTGGAAAAGGGTCAGTTGCACGTACGGAAGAGCCTTTCAGCGATTTTACAACCGGTTGTAAACAGGACTGTCATATTCGCCGTGTAAACTGGGTCGGTTAGCCTCTGGTTTCCGATTTTGGTCACACCTATTCGCTTCCGGCTGCTGATTAGTTGCTTTATTCCGATCGCCTGCATCGTTTTCGCCGTCGATCTGAGCAGCGGCGATAATCGCCTGCACCGTACGATTCTGGAACTGCTCTTGTCGTTGCTCGGCGCGATCGCCATGACCTGGATTTTCTCCCGGGCCCTGGCCTGGCGAGTACAGCGTCTGAAGCTGTTCACGGAGCACGTGCTCGACGCCAACAACCCGGATGCGCCTCTTCCGGACGAGGGTGAAGAAACCGCCGTGCTGAACCAATCGTTCCACAGGATGGCATCGCGCATCCGGGAACTCGTTGATAATCTAAGCCTGGAATCGACCCGCCGCGACGCCATCCTGCGCAGTATGGCCGAGGGTGTTCTCGCAGTCGATCACCAGATGCGGATTATGTTCTGCAACCAATCGCTGGCCCAGGCATTCGGACTCAGAGGGCAGGTCGAGGAGAACACCCCGCTTGTCGGGATCACACGTGATCCGAAGTTCCTGATGCTCATAGCGGGCGTGCTTTCTTCGGGCGAGCCGGGCAGCGCCAAGCTTCAATTCACCGGAGAAGATTCGTCCGTGTTTGAGGCATATGCGTCGCCGCTGGCTGTACCGCCGCATCGCGGAGCGCTGGTGATCCTGCACGACATCACCGCGATGGAGAGGCTGGAAAGGATTCGCCGCGATTTCGTCGCCAACGTCTCGCACGAAATGCGAACGCCGCTGACCGCGATCCGGGGCTATGCCGAGACTCTGCTGAGCGGAGCGTTGGCGGATACGGAACACAACCGGCGTTTTGTTGAAATTATCCAGGCGCACGCGATCCGCCTGAACAACATTGCTTCCGATTTGCTGACCCTCTCAGATCTGGAATCCGGGCGCCGCGATGTGGAACCCGGACCTGTTTCGATTGAAGAAGCGGTGAATACGGCCTTACTGACGGTAGAAGCGGAGGCGCGGGTTCGCGGCGTAAATCTGGTGCGTGGCCCGGTGCGCGATGCCGTGATCACGGGCCATGCCATCCGGCTCGAACAGGCTCTTGTCAACCTGCTCGATAATGCAATCAAGTTCAATAAACCTGGCGGCGAGGCCCGCATCGAGGCGGGCCTGGATCCCGACGGCCGTGTGTTCATTTCGGTGTCGGATACGGGCCGGGGAATTCCTTCCGACGACCTGCCCCGCATCTTTGAAAGGTTTTACCGGGTAGACCGCGCACGGTCGAGAGAAGTGGGAGGAACGGGCCTGGGTCTGTCTATCGTTCGCCACGCCGTAGAGAGGATGGACGGTACGATTAAGGTTGAGAGCCGCTTAGGCAAAGGCTCTACCTTCACCATCACTTTCACGCCGGGGTCAAGCTCACTTGCAGCATAAGGCAGATCTGGAAAAAACAAAGTCAGGCCGTAAGCGCGCGGGTCACCACAGGGGCGTCCCCAAATCAGCCGTGACCCAGCCGCCGGAAACGCCGGTGCCCGCCACCGTGCCGGTCTCCGCGCTTTCCGACATCTCGCTGGATGATCCCGCGCTGTATGTGAACCGCGAGATGAGTCTGCTCGAGTTTCAGAAGCGCGTGCTCGAGGAAGCCCGCGATTCCCGGAACAAACTCCTTGAGCGGGTAAAGTTCCTCGCAATAGTGACCTCGAATCTGGATGAGTTCTTCATGGTTCGCGTCGCCGCCCTCAAGCAAAAGCTGAGCGCCGGAAGCCAGGATCTGAGCATCGATGGCCGGACGGTTTCTGCAGCAACTGGCTGCTGTGCGCGGCAAGCTCGACGAGATTATGAAAGCGATTTACGAATGCTTTCAGAAGCAGCTATCGCCGGCGCTGAAGCGCAACCTGCATCGAGATTACCGACTACGCAGATCTCGACAACAGGGAACGAACCGCAGTAGACCAGTACTATGCGGACACCATCTTCCCTGTGCTTACTCCGCTTGCATTCGATCCGGGGCGTCCGTTTCCGCATATCTCGAACCTCAGCCTGAATCTGGCGATCGTGTTGAGAGATACCGACGGCCGGCAGCATTTTGCCCGGCTGAAGGTACCGCAACAGCTGCCGCAACTGGTGGTTGTGCCTCAACCCGCGGTCGCGAAAGAAAGCGCCGCAGGCCCAGAAGTTCGTGTGGATCGAACAGGTAATCGCGGCCAACCTTGACGGCCTTTTTCCCGGGCTTGAAATCGTCGAGTCGCATCCTTTTCACGTGACACGCGATGCGGAAGTCGCCATTAAGGAACTCGAAAGCGACGATCTGCTGGAGACGGTGGAAGAGGCGGTTTGGCGGCGCCGTTTCCGCAAGCCCGTGCGGCTGCAGACTGACAGCGGCATCTCAGACGACATCCTCGAGATTCTAGTCGACAATCTTGAAGTGGACGCGGGCGACGTCTTCCGGGTTCATGGTCCCATCGATCTTACACGCCTGCGGCAACTACCGAATCTGGAGCGGCCGCACCTTCGCGACGAACCGCTCGAGCCCTTCATGCCGCCGGAATTCTCGGCGCAGTCGGACGAAGATATCTTCACGGTCATTCGGCGCGAAGACAAACTTCTTCATCATCCGTTCCAGACGTTCGGCCCCGTTGTGGACCTGTTGAAGAAAGCCGCGCACGATCCCGATGTGCTCGCGATCAAGATGACCTTGTACCGGGTCGGCCTGAAGTCGCCGATCGTTAAAGCTCTACTGGACGCCATAGAAAACGGCAAGCAGGTCGCGGTGCTGCTGGAATTGAAAGCGCGCTTCGATGAAGAGAGCAACATCGAATGGGCGCGCGCGCTTGAGCGTGAAGGCGTCCACGTTGTGTATGGCTTAGTCGGACTGAAAGTTCACTGTAAGATCGCGCTGATTGTCCGGCGCGAGCACGACAGCATCAGGCGCTATGTCCATCTGGGCACGGGCAATTACAACCCCGCTACCGCGCGGCTATATACCGACTTCAGTTTCTTTACAGCAGACCCGGATATTGGCGCGGACGCCACAGACCTCTTCAACTACCTGACCGGTTACTCGCACAAGTCCGATTTCCGCAGGCTGCTGATCGCGCCGGTCACGATGCGGAAACGTGTGGTTGAGCTGATCCGGCGCGAAATTGCTCTCGGCGACAAAGGCCGGCTGATCTTCAAAATGAATGCGCTCGAAGACAGGGAGATGATCCGGTTGTTCTACGAAGCATCGCGCGCCGGAGTACGGGTGGATCTGATCGTCCGGGGCCTGTGCTGCCTTCGGCCCGGTGTTCCCGGAGTCAGCGAGAACATCGTCGTCCGCAGCATCGTCGGACGGTTTCTGGAGCACAGCAGGCTTTTCTATTTCGGGAACGCCGGCAGCGACGAAGTGTACGCGGGCAGCGCCGATCTGATGCCTCGCAATCTGGACCGCCGGGTGGAGTTGCTGTTCCCCGTTCTGAATCCGAAGCTGGTGCGGTATCTGCGCGATGTCGTGCTTGAAAAGTATCTCCTCGATAACCGCAAAGTCCGCGTCGGGAAGCCGGACGGCACTTACGAAACGCTGCGCTCCGGGAATATGGATAGCCAGAGCTGGTTTATCGCGCACCGGTCGGCACAGGCGGACTAAGAGTCTCAGGCAGGCAGAGTTATGCAGGCGCGGCAGCCGGGTTCGGGAGTGCGGTTCTTCAGCATGATGGTGCCCGCATGAGCCTCCGTGATCTGCCTGCTCAGGAACAGCCCGATCCCCGAGCCGCCCGGCTTGGTAGTGAAAAACGGAACGAAGAGATTGGCCGTGTTGGCAATCCCGTGACCCTCATCGTCAACTGTGACCTCGAGACCGCCGTGCTCGTGAGCCCACCGAACGAATACGCGTCCACTGCGCTCAAGCGAGGCGTCGGCGGCGTTGCGCAATACGTTGATCAGCAATTGGTCGAGCTGGTCGGGGTCGGCGTGGATGGTCATATCCGGACCTTCGCTGACCTGGACAGCCACTCTTTGTTCCAGATGAACCACCCGGTGAATCCAGTCCGCTACCCGCACCGGCTGCATCCTTGGCGCGGGCAACCGGGCTAAGCGGGCATAGGCGCCGGTGAAGCGATTGAGCGCTTCGCACCTGTTCGATATGACAGCGAGTCCGGAGCGCACATCGTCCCGCCAGTCATCGGGCAGCGGATCGCGCGCTACCAGTGCCAGCAGGCTTGAAGACAGCGATTTCACCGGTGTCAGGGAGTTATTGATTTCATGCCCAAGCACCCGAACCAGCCGCTGCCATGCATGCAGTTCCTCTTCGCGCAATGGCCTTGTAATATCTGACAGGACGAGCAACTGGTGAGGCTGTCCGCTTTCCCGGAAGTCTCCGCGCCTGACGCTCCACAGGCCGGCACCCCCGCGGAAGCTGGCCCGGGTAACGGTAGAAACCGGGCCGCTGAGATACGCCGCCAGATCCAGTTCCGCTGCCGATTCACCCATCGCCTGACTGGCCTTCATCTGAATGAGTTGCTCCCCTGACTTGTTCACAAGACGCAACTTCTGTTGCGAATCGAAAGCGAAGATGGCGACGTCGATTTCACTCATCACCTTTTGCAGCAGCGCCGCTGCTTCCATCGCGCCGAGGCGCTGCTCATGCAGCGTTTCAGCCATGTCATTGATTTGTCCGTACACCTCTCCGAGGCTGCCTTTATCGTCCATGCGGAGCCGAAAAGAAAAGTCGCCCTCTCCTATGGCGCCGAGCAGGTTGGCGAGCGTACGCATGGAGTATGCGACACGTTCATGTACCGAGGCGGCAAAGCCAAACCAGCCGAGGAGGATGATAACCGCGATGGCCCAACCCGTACCCGACGTGTAACCTCCGAGCACAAGCAACACCACTGTTGCAACCACCCCAGGCAGGCCGGCACAGAGCGCTAAAACGAACAGCCTGCGCTCGAACGTCAACCAGCGCCGGCGTGCCATCTTACGCGATGCCGTAGCGATCGAGGCGGCGATACAGAGCGCTGCGGCTGAGTCCCAGCGCGTTCGCGGCCTTGCTCACGTTGCCTTCGTAGCGCGACATCGCCTTGCGGATCAGCAAAGCTTCAACCTGCTCCAGACTCAGGTCTTCCATGCGTTGCGTCGAGCGAGTGCCGCGTAATCCAAAATCCGCGACCTGGATTTTCGGGCTCTGAGCGAGCAGAATCGCACGCTCGATCGCGTGCTGCAGCTCCCGCACATTGCCCGGCCAGTCATGTTCAAGCATTGCGCGCATGGCCCCGGGGTCGAATCCCTCTACGGTCCTGCGATATTTAGTGCAGTATTTCTCGAGGAAGTAACTCGCCAGCGCGGGGATGTCCTCGCGCCGTTCGCGCAGAGGCGGCAGATGAATCTCGATTGCGTTGAGGCGATAGAGCAGGTCAGCGCGAAACCGGCCTGCTTCCACTTCCGCATTGAGATCTGCGTTGGTGGCTGAAAGCACGCGAACGTCAACCTTGATGGTGCGGGACGAGCCGACCCGCTCCAGTTCCCCTGTCTGCAGAACCCGCAGTAGACGCGCCTGCTGAGCCGGACTGATGTTAGCGATCTCATCGAGGAACAGGGTCCCGCAATCTGCGAGTTCAAAGCGGCCGACCCGATCTGCCTTGGCATCGGTAAACGCACCGCGAACGTGGCCGAACAGTTCGCTTTCGAAGACGCCTTCCGATAAACCGCCGGCATTCACAGTAACCAAACGGCGGCCGCTGCGCTGCGAGACGGCGTGGATCGTCTGAGCGACAACCTCTTTTCCGGTGCCCGGCTCACCGGTGATCAGGATGTTTGCGTCGGAAGGTCCAACGTCTCCGATAATCCGGAGCACCTGCTTCATCGACGGCGCTTCGGCAATGAAGTCGGGCCTGTCCACAGCCCGCAGCACGCGGTCCTCCGCCTCGAGTTGGCGTGCCTTGCGCAATGCGCGGCCAAGTTCAAGTTGCGTCTTGACCGTCGCGATAACCCGTGCGTTCTCCCATGGCTTCTGAATGAAGTCCCGCGCGCCTCTCCGCATCGCCTCAACCGCTATATCCACGCTGCCCCACGCGGTCATTACGATGACGGGGAGCAAAGCATCGCGCGACTGGATAGCACTGAGCAGGTCAAGGCCCTCCGCGCCTGATGTGGTGTCGCGCGCATAGTTCAGATCGATGATCGCGCCATCGAACTCCCCGTTTTCGAGCAACGACAGGGCGACATGCGGCGAATTTGCCTGATCGGTCTGAAAACCCTCCGGTTTCAGCAGCAGGCGCAAGGCTTCAAGGACGTCGGGCTGGTCGTCCGCTATAAGGATTCGGGGAGCGGGCATGGCATGAGTCAGTTTACGATCCAGCCATCCGCAAGGTGGATCGTGCGGTTCCCGTACCCCGCATTTTTCTCGGAATGCGTAACCTGAATAATCGTGGTCCCTTCCCGATTCAGCTTTTTGAACAGCTCCATAATCTCGTCGCCCTGCGCGGAATGCAGATTACCCGTAGGCTCATCCGCGAGGATCAGCTTCGGAGAGGCAATCACCGCCCGGGCAATGGCGACGAGTTGTTGCTGGCCGCCCGAAAGCTGGCTTGGGTAAAGATCCTTCTTGCCTACCATGTGAAAGCGATCGAGCGAATCGGCAACGAGGGCCGCCCGGTCCGCCTTCTTCACATTGCGATATGAGAGAGGAACATCCAGATTTTCGGCCACCGTGAGGTCATCGAGCAGGTGATAGCTCTGGAACACGAAACCTATGTAGCGCTTATTCAGTTCTATCCGTTGCTTCTGATTCAGGCTGTGAACCGGCTGCCCGAGCAGGTTGTATTCACCGGTCCACCCGCTATCCAGCATTCCAATCACGTTCAGAAGCGTCGATTTGCCTGAACCGGACGGCCCCATGATTGTGACGAAATCGCCTTCGTCGATCAGGAGATTGATTCTCCTCAGCACGTAGCTGCGCGTCGGGCCTGTCTGGTAAAAGCGTTCGAGACTGTCGATCCGGATCAGTGGCAGCCCCATCCGCTCCTGCTACTCATACCGCAACGCGACCATGGGATCGACAGCCGCCGCGCGCCTTGCGGGCAAATAGCCTGCGACAACTGCTACCACGCTGAGCGCTGCGACCGACCCGACGAGGCTGATGACATCGACAGAAGCCATGCCGTAAAGCATGGAGCCCATCTGACGGGACGCCACCAGCACCAGAGGCAATCCCGCCGCCAATCCAATAGCAGTAAGCATAATTGCATCGCGAAGGACCATCCCGATGACTCCGACGCGTTCGGCGCCAAGCGCTATTCTGATACCGATTTCATTCGTTCTTCGCGCGACGGCAAATGAGATGGTCCCGTATAGCCCGATTGCTGAGAGCACCAGAGCCAGGGCTGCAAAGAATGTAGACAGTTGGGCAATTGCGCGTTCTCTTACGAGCGAATCGCTGACTTCATCGGCAAGCGTCGTGGTCCAGCGAATTGGCAGATTCGGGTCGATGTTCCGGATGGCTTGTCGTATCGAAGCCGCCACCGCCGAAGAGTCACCAGTGACCCGGACGGCCAGATTATGAAGGTACACAGGCGTCTGATAAACCGAAAGCCACATCAGAACGGCGTTCTTTTCGCGAACATTCTGGAGTTTGGTATCGCGTGCTATGCCGACGATCCGTACGGGTATCTTTTCGTCATCGAGAAGCACGCTGCGGCCAAGCGCGGCGCCTGTGCTGCCGAAGATCTTCTTCGCAAAACTCTCGCTGACTACGCCGACCGGCGGAGCGGAGTGGCCGTCCTGGTCGTTCAGAGGACGACCGAGCAGTATCGGAACCCGCAGCACCGAAAAATAGCCCGGGCTAACGTAGTTTATCGTGCTCAGCCTCTCCTGTTCCGGAAGACTTACGCCCGCGGCTGTGAAGGAAGACACCCGCCGTCCTTCGTTGAATGTGGAAAGGCTGACCCCCTCCGCTCCAACGCCCGGCATTGCCGCCACACTCTGTTCGATTCGCCGATAAAGACTCGCCAGGCGCTCGTCGACTTTATACCCGGTAGACTCCGTATCCAGCTTAAACACCAGAACGCTCTCTCGTTCAAATCCTGTGGAGATTGAAATCAGATTCCTGAAGCTGTGCAGCAGCAGCCCCGCCGTCACGAGCAACGCCAGCGACAGGGCAACCTGACCGGAGACCAGGATGCGGCCGAAGGTGATCTTGTGTGGCAGTGCGACGCTCGCTTTGCTCTGCTTCAGCGAACTGTTCAGATCGACACGGCTCGCGCGCAGTGCAGGGATAAGGCCGAAGAGAACACCGGTGGCGACGCAAACAGTAACGGTAAACGCCAGCACCCTGAGGTCCGGTTCGAAGGCCAGCGGAAGCCCTCGCGGGCCGGTCGAAATCAGATGCACTAACATTCTGCCCGCGGCGCCGGCGAAAATCACGCCGAGCAGGCCGCCGCAGAAGGACAGCATAAGGCTCTCAGTAAGCAACTGACGAATCACTCTGGCCCGCCCGGCTCCGATCGCTACACGCAGCGCAAATTCCTTCTGCCGTTTTGTCGCAAGCGCGAGCAGCAGGTTCGCGACGTTCGCGCACGCTATGAGCAACACCAGTGCGACAACGATCATGAGGATTCGGAGAGGCGTCTCGTAGGTATCGCGCAATGAAGAGAGACCTTGTGCGCCCGGCGTTAAATCGATTCGCGCACGCCTGACCTGAGCGTAGTCATCGGGCGTTCCCTGCCCCTGAAGCTCCGCATCGAGAAACTGGTGGATCAGGACATTCACACTGGCTTGCGCCTGTTCGAGAGTCACTCCGGGCTTCAGTCGCCCGACAATGTCGACAAAGTGCAGCAGCGGCTCATTCAGGAGTTCGGGGCTCCCGGGCATCTGGTCCTGCATCGACAGTGGAATCCAGAAGTCCGGGGAAAAGCCGGGTCTCGCTCCGAAAAATCCTTTGGCCGCCACGCCGATGATCGTGTAGGCCCTGTCGCCGATGCGAATCGCATTTCCAATCGCCGAAGCGGACCGATTGAAGTGGCTTGCCCAGAAACTCTCATTGAGCACGATGTAGGGACTGGCTCCTTTCGCGGCATCCACTCCGGCATCGAAGAAGCGCCCTGCAGCCGGGCCTACGCCAAGCATGCTGAAGAAGTTCCCGCTGACCAGATTCGCGATCACCGGTTCGGGCGCGTCGCCAATTCTCACATAGAGGCGCGTGGGAAGGCTGTTGAAGGCAATCAGATCGTCAAACGCTGCACGTTGTGCGCGGAATTGCTGGTACTGTTTCCAGGAGAAGAGTTGCATGGCGGAATCCGGGGTACCGCCCCACAATCCCTGCGCGTTCCCTTTGCCGAACACCACCAACTGCCGGGCATCGCGGACAGGCAGATCCCGCAGCAGAATCGAGTCGATGAAGCTGAAAATCGCGGTGTTCGCGCCGATCCCAAGGGCGAGAGACAGTATCGCGACCGCCGTGAACGCAGGGTTCCTCAGCAGTGTGCGGTAGCCGTAGCGAAGGTCTTTGAAGAAGTTTTCCATTGTAGCCGCTCTAGTTCGCGGCGCTGCCCGCAATCTCTTCCACAATCCGGCCATCGAACATATGAATCGTGCGGTCAGCGAGACTTGCGTAGCGGGGATCGTGCGTGACCATGCAGATGGTTGCGCCGTTCCGGTGCAGGTCTTTGAGCAGCGCCATAACAGCTTCCCCGTTCACCGAATCCAGATTTCCGGTCGGTTCGTCAGCCAGCAGCACCGAAGGGCTGCCGGCCAGTGCGCGCGCAACCGCCACGCGTTGTTGCTGACCCCCTGAGAGCTGCGATGGATAGTGCTTGACGCGGTGCGACATGCCGACCTTTTCAAGCGCTTCCATCACAGCCTTCCTGCGTTCGGATGACGGCATGCCGCGGTAGGTCAGAGGCAGTTCCACATTCTCGTATACATTGAGATCGCCAATCAGGTTGAAGGCCTGAAAGATGAACCCAATCTCGCGGTTCCGGATGCGCGCCCGCTCCTGCATCTTCAAATTCGCCACCGGCTGCGAGTTCAGCGTGTAAGACCCGCCGCTTGGCGTATCGAGCAGGCCAAGAATCGCAAGCAGAGTGGACTTCCCGCAGCCGGACGGTCCCGCGATCGAGACGTATTCTCCACGCCTGATGTAAAGGTGGATGCCCGCGAGCGCGTGCGTTTCCACCTCATCGGTTACAAACACCTTTGTCACGCCATCGAGGCTGATCAGCGAATCCATTTCTGCTCTCCTTAAATCTCTAGTTCAGTTTGATTCGGTCATGCGAATCCATAGCGCTCATGTCCGAGAGGATCACCTTGTCTCCAACCCTGAGGCCATCCAAAACTTCAATGGTGTTTACCGAGGCCCTGCCAAGCTTGACCGTGACGCGGGTCGCGGTCTTGCCGTCCGGGTCATACCGGAACATCGTGACCGTACTGTGAGGCTGACCGACGGTGGGCTTCCCCACATAGACCACGTCGTTCAGGCGCTCGATATCTATCGTGCCGTCAACGCTCAGGTCTGGACGCGCACCGGCGGGCAGTGGGCCGAGGAGCCCGACGTCCACCAGCACAGTTCCATTCACAGCGGCCGGATCGATACGGGTGACCCGGCCCTGTATGATGCCGTTTCGCGTATCGATCGACGCCGGCTGCCCGATGGCGATGTCCTTGGCTTCAGTCTCGGTTATCTTCACCTGCGCCTTAAGCTTGTCCTGCTGGGCGACCTTTGCGAGAATGCTTCCGGCAGTTACATTCTGTCCGGCCTCAAGCGCGGGAGCTGTTCCCGCGGCTGAAGCCCCGTTGCCAAGTTGCTGCAACATTCCCGTTACTCCGGCTCGGACGTGTAATTGAGCCACCTGCTGTTTTTTGAGTTCGTAGACCGCTTTCAGCTGATCGATCCTGACCCGCTGAGCCGCCAGTTGCGCTTCCACTGACTGACTGATAATGCCCAGTCGTTTCTCTTCGAGATTGTTGCGAAATTCCAGCTGTTGAGCTTTGTTCTGAGAGACCTTAACATCGAGTTCGGGAATCAGCCCAAGCCTGGCAAGCTGCCGGTCGCGATCGGCCGCGAGCTTCGCGTCATTGAAGTCGGCTGTGACCTGCGCGGCCGTCGCCTGTTTGTCGAAGGTGGTGCTCTGCAGCGTCACGGCGAGATCTTTGAGATTCGCTTCGGCAAGCTTCAGGTCAAACTCAGCCCCGAGCATGGCCTCACTCAGGGCCGGGATTCGAGAGATCCATGATGACCGTGTCCGGACGGACGACGGTACCCGGCTGCAGGTAGATCTTCTCCACACGGCCTTCGGTTACGGCCGAAATCCAAACCACATCCTCAGGCACCAGCGTGCCGGTACCATGCACCTGCCGCAGCATCGGCCCGCGCTTCACCGTGTCCGGCCAAACCGTGCCGCTCTCTACCGCCGGCAGAGCCGGCTGCATACGGCTGACAGCGAATAAGATTCCGCCCGCGCCCAGCAGCAGAACGCTGCCGATCAGAATGCGGCGAATCATTTTTCGCTTAGCGACTCCCTGCCTTTGAACGTCCATGTGCCACCTCATTAAGTGCAGACTGCGCACCATTTGTCAGAGAGACGCAATAGCCTCTAAATACGAGACTTATTCCCGCCGGAGCAATGGCTCGTGTTCGCGGTTGGGACCAATCTGTCCGCTTCCGAACAGCTATCGCCCCACAGCGTCTTCGCCCCGGAGTGTCATGCACGTGCTTGCGGCACGTGCCACCATCCTGCCGTGATCGTCAGTAACATCGCATTCTATGTAGCCGATCTTCCGTCCCCGGCGAATAACTCTCGCTTCGGCCCTCAGTAATCCCTTAAATACGGGACGGAAAAAATTTATCTTAAGTTCAATGGTGGTAAATGATTCCCGATTCTCAAGACCGGAAGCCCAGGCGCTTCCCATGGCGGCATCGGAAATATCGCACAGCACTCCGCCATGAACCGTTCCCATCGGATTTGCGTGCTGCGGACCGACTTCGATCTCGACGACCGCGCGATCCTTACCGAATTCCGTAAGAGAGAAGCCGAGGAGTTTGGCGATTGGAGGTGTGGCTCCAGCCATCCACTCATCAAAAGCTTGCTTTGGCATCTACGCAGTTTACAAGCGGCAGCCATTTCACTATGAGTGGCGCGGTGTGTGCATCTTCTCCCCGCCGTAAGGAGTTCTAATCATGAAAAAAGCAGCTTTTTTGATCGCACTTGGAATCGCTTCGCTGCCCGCGTTCGCGCAGGCAACGGGAGCAGGAGCGGCAGGCACATCCGGTGCAGCGGGCTCGTCCGGTGCAGCGGGACAGGGCGGAATTAATGGCAATTCCGGTCAGACCAACAGCACCGGTACCAGCGGCACCGGTGCGGGAACAACCAGCGGCACAACAGGCGGTGCAATTCTCAACGGGACCGGGTCGAGTGGCGCGACGGGGACCTCAACCACCGATCCCACTGGCTCCAGCTCGTCGACGCGCCGTAGCGGCAGAACGGGCACAAGTTCCGGAAGCACGACTGGGTCCTCCGGATCGTCAACAGGCGGATCGTCAACAGGCGGATCGACTAGTGGTTCGTCCACTGGCTCACCAAGCGGATCGTCAACATCACCGAGCACGACCGGAAGCACAAGCGGAAGCACGACACCTCCCAGGTTGTAGGCTGCTGACTTCAACTAGCTTTAGTTCAAGAGCTCCCGTTTAAGAGCACACAGCGGCTGCGGCGCCATACCAGAGGCGCTCGCAGCCGTCTTTTTTTTGCGTGCCTCACGGCAGCAATGGCTCAGTGATTTCCGGCAAAATACCAAGACGCACATAGACCGGGCGGATCGCGGCCCGCATTCGCGGGAGCCGAGAGGCGAACCAGATGCTTACAACCACGCAGCAGGCTCCACTCCACGCCACGGTCCACGGCGCACCGATGCGGCTTGCGACGAAACCCGCGAGCAGGCTGCCAAACGGCGCCATCCCCTGAAACGCCATTGCGTAAAAAGCCATGACGCGCCCGCGCTTGGTGTCATCGACAATTGTCTGCAGGATCGTGTTGCTGGCGGCCATCTGTTGCATCATCCCCGCGCCCGCGACCGCGAGCATTACCAGCGAGAACACCAGTGCATGAGAAAACGCAAACGCGATCAGCGCAGCGCCGAACAGCCCCGTGTCGATCACGATCTGACGGCCAAGCCCCAGCACACTCTTACGCGTCGCCAGACTGATAGCTCCGGCGAGCGCGCCAACCCCCGATGCCGCCATCAGGAGTCCAAGCGTGTGGGCACCGCCCCTGAGAACCTGATTCGCGAAGATCGGCATCAGCGTGGCGTATGGCATTCCAAGCACGCTCACCGCCGCGAGGTTCAGAAGAATCGACCTGATCGCGATCGAATCGGTAACATAACGCCAGCCTTCCAGCAGTTCCTGCCCGGCACGGCGGACGACCTTGCGCGCGGGCTCGGGTGCCACATGCATGAGCAGCAATGAAGCAATCACGGCGATGTAGCTGATCCCGTCGATTAGAAAGCAGTATCCTTCACCGACGCCGGCAATCACCATACCCGCTATGGCCGGCCCGACAAGACGGGCTCCGTTGACCATGGAAGAATTGAGCGCGATCGCGTTGGGAAGATCCTCCCGATTGTCGATCATGCGCACGACAAACGACTGACGCGCCGGCATATCGAAGGCGTTGATGGCACCCTGAAATACGGCCAGCAGAACAATTTCCGTAACCGTGATGACGTGGGCGAGTGCAAGCGCAGCAAGCAGGAACGACTGCACCATCGACAGGATCTGTGTGACGACAAGAGTGCGATGGCGATCCCACCGATCCACCAGAACGCCGGCGATCGGCGCGAGGATGAGGGACGGAATCTGCCCTGCAAAGCCAGAGAGCCCCAGAAGAAAGGCAGAGCCGGTGAGGCGGTAAACAAGCCAGCTCGTTGCGAGCCGCGTCATCCAGGTTCCGACGAGCGACACACTTTGTCCGGCGACAAAAAGGCGGTAGTTACGTGAGCGGAGCGCTCGGAAAGCGAACCCGACCCCTGGAAAAGGCATCGCTGCTACGGGTTGGGAACAGCGGGTTTTTCGCCAGGGCGGTATAGGGTCGGTGGCTTGCGTTTCGGCTTGCCGTCGTCCGCCTTCGCGTCTTCCACTTTCTGTGCCTTCACGTCTTCCTTGCTCGTGAGGCTTTCCAGTTCCTTCTTCTCTTTCTCAGCCTTGGCAGCCACAACTTCGCCGCGCTTTCCAAGGTCTTCACGCGCCGACGCAATACTGTCGTCTGTATCGCCTATAGCATTCTTCAGCGCCACCTCATACATGTCAAGGTCATGAGGCTGGCTCTCTTCGATCTTCTTCAGTTGCGCGGCAAACTTCTGCTCGGCTTCAGCCACAGCGGCCGTGCCTTCTGTGATGTCCACCTTCCGCTTGAGGGCATCGTCCGACACGGTGTCGATCGCGTCGATGATCTGCGTGTACTCATCGAGCAGATGGCGCACTTCGAGGGAGCGGCCTTTCTTGTCCTTCGCGATTTGCTGTTGCAGCTGATCGAGGCGCTGCCTTGCGAACAGGATGTACACCTTGAGCCGCATATTCGGCTCCTGAGCTTCACGAATTTTCTCGATCTCATCGTTGGTGAGGAACTCGCGCTGGGCGAGCGCTGGAGTGGCTGCGGCCCCTGCGATCAGAAATGCGAGAATTGCGCGCGTCATTTTTTCTTCTTGCTCATGATGCCCTCGAACCAGGCATCGTGGATTTCCTGCACTTTGTTTTTGGGAGCTTCAACCACGTTGCGCTCTTCTGCGTCCATTCTGCGTTCAAGATCCCCGAGCCGGACCAGAATTTCTTCAGTCCGGAGTTCGGCGCTCTTGTATGGACCCGGATGCCGCATCGGTGACTTACCGCTTTCACTGAGAGAGCGCTGCGCAGTCTCTACAGCGGCGACCATGTTCTTCAATTCGGCGGTGACCGCGGCCATATCGCCTTTGGAATACGCGGCCTCCGCACTGCGTTCGGAAGCGGCCGCAAGTTCGACTGCCGATTTGGCGCGATGCTCCAGGTTCCCATCCGCACGAAGCTGGTCGAAGGTCGGGACGGCGGCCTGTGCGAGCAGCAGAAGCATAGGGAGAATGGAGTTCATTTCTTCTTTAACTCATTCTCGATGATACGAGTTCTCTGGCGCGCCTGAAATTCCTGATCGGGATGAGCGCCACCGTCGGAAGCAAGAAACTGTGCGTAAGCCGCCAGCGCCTGCGGTAGCTGCTTCAGCTTGTCGAGCGTGATGGCGCGCAGGAAGAAGTCCCCCGGAATTTCTTTGCCCAGGGAATGAACGCGGTCGAGCGCCGCAAGACCCTCTGCGTAGTGTTCGTTCACGATCAGGACAGAGGCGAGTTCGTTCCATGCGGGCGCAGAATCCGGTTTCAGTTTCGCAGCCGCCATGAATTGCTCAGCGGCGGGAACCAGCTTGCGATCGTCGCGAAGCGCGCGTCCGTAAGCCATCCGCAGGTCGAAATTATTCGGTTCCCCGGCCACCGCGAGCTGCAGTTGCTCCATCATCTTCGCGGGCTGTTTCGCCAGTTTATAGGCATCGGCAAGCGCCAGCCGGTTGGCCGAAATAGGTGCTTTCCGCACTGCCTCTTCGAGATTCGGGATGGCAGCGGCTGCGTTCTTATCGTCCACAAGCATCCTGCCCAGCCGTTCGCGAACCGCGGCGTTCTCCGGGAACTCGCGATAGATCGCCATCGCCTCTTCCTTCTTACCGGCGTCTTCGTACGCCGCTGCGACATTCAGAAGACCGTCCTTAAACCCGGCCGCACGGAACTGGTCTGCAGCTTCCGGCAACCGCAATTGTTTCAACAGGACCTGCGCAAGCCCGACCTGAGCCGGCGAAGACTTCGGATCCATTTCCAGCACCGCTTTATAATTCTGTTCGGCAGAGCGGCAAGTCTCCGGATTCCAAAAGAGCCTGGGCGTAATAAAGTTGTGGACGCGGTTCTTTCGGTTTCATTTCCGACGCTTCTTTCAGAACCGGAACGGCTTCCGCCGGCTTGTTATCCCGAAGCAGCAGGATTCCCAGATTCAGGTCGGCCTCGTAGAGAGCGGGCTTCAGTTCCAGCGTCCGGCGAAGTTCCGCCACAGCCTCCGCATCTTTGTGCTGCAGACTCAATGCGAGCCCAAGATTGAAGTGCGCGCTGTAATCGCCCGTGTCCGCTTCGACAGCTTTTCGGAACAGCGACTCGGCCGCTGCAGGCTGCTTTGCATCGAGCGCCTTCAAACCTTCGGCCAGATAGTCGTCCGCCGCCGCAAACGATAGTGCGATCAGAACTGCGCCGGCAATAACCACGTCTTAAGTTTAATGCCCGACGTTAATGGCGAAAATGACGCACGCCCGTGAATACCATGGCTACGCCGAGCTGGTCCGCGGCGGCGATCACATCGGCGTCCTTTACAGATCCGCCCGGCTGAATAAAGGCCGTAGCACCATGTTTCACTGCCTGTTCCAGACCGTCGGGAAACGGGAAGAAAGCATCTGACGCAACCACGGTTCCGGCGAGCGGGAGGTGTGCTTTGATGGCCGCAATGTTTACCGAATCCACACGGCTCATCTGGCCGGCCCCGACGGCTGCAGTTTGCCCCGCCCGCGCGTAAACGATGGCATTCGATTTCACGTGCTTAACCACCTTCCAGCCGAACTCAAGGGCTTCCCATTCTTCGGGCGTGGGCTCGCGCTGAGTCTTTACTTCAACCGTGGCACGATCGAACCCTGCCTGGTCGCTGGTCTGCGCCAGAAAGCCGCCGGAGATACTCTTAATAACCAACGAGTCGCCCGAAGGACGCACACGCACCAGACGCAGGTTTTTCTTTGGGCGGAGAACATTCAGCGCTGCTTCTGAAAAGGAAGGCGCCGCCACAGCTTCGACGAACAGCTTGGCAACCTCCCAGGCGGTCGCCTCATCCATCTCGCGATTCAGGCCGATGACGCCTCCGAATGCGGAGACGGGATCGCAGGCGAGAGCCTTGCGGTAGGCTTCGGCGAGCGTGGTTTGCTCAGCGCATCCCGCCGGGTTGGTGTGCTTGATAATGGCGGCGGCGGGGCCTGAGAATTCGCAGACCAGTTGCCAGCAGGCGTCCAGATCAACGAGATTGTTGAACGACAGTTCCTTGCCATGCAACTGCTCGGCGCCGGCCACACCGAGCGAACCTGACGAGTACAGCGCCGCGTGCTGATGTGGGTTTTCACCGTACCGCAGGCTCATCCGGCGTGGCACCCGAATGTCGAGAACGGACGGAAGCGCCTCGGGTTCCGCGTCCACCTGAGCAAGCCTTGCGCTGATGGCGCGATCGTATTCCGCGGTTGTGCGAAAAGCCTGCTGCGCCAGCTTCCATTTGGTTTCGCGGCTGAGTCTCCCTGAGCTGCGGAGTTCGTTCAGAATCGCCGAGTAGTCCGAGGGTGACGTAAGAACAGCCACATCCTGCCAGTTCTTAGCTGCCGAGCGGATCATCGTCGGACCGCCGATATCGATGTTCTCAATCAAGTCTTCGAGCTTTGCATCCGGCTGGGCTGCTATCTTTCCGAAATCGTACAGATTTACGACAACCATGTCGATCGCGTCTATCCCGTGCTCACGAAGCGCAGCCGCATGTTCGGCATTATCACGAACTGCGAGGATGGCGCCCGTGATCTTCGGATGCATGGTTTTCACACGGCCGTCGAGCATCTCGGGAAAGCCGGTGACTTCGCTCACATCCCGCACAGGGATGCCGGCTTCGCGCAGCAGACGGGCCGTGCCGCCGGTAGAAATCAGTTCCGCTCCCAGGTCGGCCAGCCCGCGGGCAAATTCAGACACACCGGTCTTCTCGGTGACGCTCAGGAGAACTCTCATATGGAGGAACCTTCAGGGTAACAAGTGAGGACGCGGGGGAAGCCCCTGCCAAGGCGGGGAAACTGCTGGCCGGGCGGAGTAACACACTCACACGATTGTTACCATGATTTTTCACCCCGTTCATCATGATTCCCCGCGTCCTGTCGTGCGTCAAGCCGACCGGTAAACCACACATCGGCAACTATCTCGGCGCTCTCGCAAGCTGGGTCAAAATCCAATACGATTACGAGAGCATCTTCGGCATTGTGGACCTGCACGCCATCACGGTCTATCAGGACCCGAAGGAACTGCGCGCCAGTATTCGCGAACTCGCCGCGCTCTATATTGCTGCCGGGATCGATCCCAAACATTCGCGAATTTTCGTGCAGTCGTCCATTCCGGCGCACGCGGAACTGGCCTGGCTCCTGACCTGTGTCACGCCCATGGGGTGGCTCGAACGCATGACACAGTTCAAAGCAAAATCGAGCGGGCAGGAATCCGTGGGGGACGGACTGTTTCAGTACCCTGTTCTGATGGCAGCGGATATTCTTCTGTATCAGGCCGCCATTGTGCCAGTCGGGGAAGATCAGATGCAGCATCTGGAACTGACCCGCGATATCGCGCAGAGGTTTAACTCCCTCTACGGCGACACGTTCGTGGTGCCTGCGACGAAAGTTCCGATCGTGGGAGCGCGCATTATGGGCCTCGACGATCCGTCCGCCAAGATGAGCAAGTCAGAGGAAGGTTCGGGCCATGCGATTGCGCTGCTTGACCCACCGGAGCGGATCCGGAAGTCGATCATGCGCGCCACCACCGATTCGAACCCGGCGGTCGATTTCGAAACCATGGGTCCGGGCGTCGCAAATCTGCTCAGCATCTTTCAGGCGTTCTCAGGGTGGACCGATGACGCTATGAAGGCTCACTTCAGCGGGCTGCGCTATGGCGAACTGAAGAAGCAGGTTGCCGATATGGCGGTGTCGAAACTCGAACCGATCCAGGCCCGTTATCGGGAGATTACCGCGGAACCGGGGTACCTCGATTCGGTTCTCGAGGAAGGCGCGGCACAGGTGAGTCCCATCGCGAACGCCACCGTCGATTTAGTGAAGCAGCGCATGGGCCTGTATACGAAGCACCAGTAGCTTCAGGATTCGAGCACCCGTAGCAGCTTTGCGCAAAGCCCCTCAGCCGTTTGCGAATCGGGGCAGATGATGAGAATGGTGTCGTCGCCGGCAATGGTGCCGGTCACTTCCGGCCATTCTTCGTCATCGAGCGCGACCGCTACGGAACTCGCATGACCTGGGGCAGTTCGCAACACGACCTGGTTCTGCGCCTGTCGGACATCCTGCAGGAATTCTGTGGCGAGGGTAGCGAACTGCAGGTTTGAGGTTTCGCGGTCCAGTTGCCGGTAGCCTTCCAGAGTTTTGACGAGTCCCAACTCGCGCATGTCGCGCGACAGTGTCACCTGCGTCGCATCGATCCCGATGCTGCTTTCAGGGCGCGAGCGAGTTCTTCCTGGGTGTAAATGCTTCTGGCTCGGATCAGCTTCAGAATCTGACCGTGGCGGAAGCTCTTGGTCATAAGAGTTGCGTGAGGCGGACTCGCGCTTCTCTCAACGCCGTGGCAACAGTCTGCGGCCCCGTGCCCCCTTCGATTTCGCGGGTCTTCATGCCTTCGCGCGGATCGAGTAGGCGGGCGATATCCGGCGTGAATTCCGGAGCAAACTCTGCGAGCGATTCCGCGTTCCAGTCCGCCGGTTTCCTGCCGCTGCGCACGCTTTCGAGAACCAGGCGCCCGACGATCTGGTGCGCGGTATGGAACGCAGTTCCGTTGCGCGCCAGCGCCTCGGCAAGATCCGTGGCCACTGTCCAGCTTTCCTCGCAGCCTGCGAGGTTCGGAACATCCGGCCTCAGCGCGGCCGTGGCAATCACTCCGCGCGCCATTTCAAGACAGCCATTGACCTGATCGGCCGCTTCGAAGATCGGCTCCTTATCCTCCTGCATGTCGCGGTTATATGTCATGGGAAGGCCCTTCATCGTGAACAGCAGAGAATTCAGGGCGCCGATCACGCGGCCGGATTTCCCCCGAATCAGTTCGAGCGAATCCGGATTTTTCTTCTGCGGCATCAGGCTGGAGCCGCTGGTAACACCATCGCCGAGTTCCAGCCAGCCGAACTCTTCCGACGAATAACAGTATCCAGTCCTCCGCCAGCCGGCTGAGGTGGATCATCGCCACAGAAGCGGCGTAAAGGTAATCGAGGGCGAAATCGCGGTCGCCCGAAACATCCATGCTGTTGCGCGTAATTTCATCGAACCCGAGATCGCGCGCGATCGCTTCGCGGTCGTGAGGAAAACCGCTGCCCGCCAGGGCGCCCGACCCGAGCGGCATGACGTTAGCGCGCCTGCGCGCTTCAGCCGAAACGCTCGTGGTCACGCGCGAACATTTCGAAGTACGCCAGCAGGTAATGCGGCCAGAGGACGGGCTGCGCCCGCCGCAGGTGCGTGTAGCCCGGGAATCACGGCGTCCGGATACTTCGCCGCGAGATCGAGCAGTTCAGCCATCAAGCAGCCGCAGCAGTTCGCGCGAACGGTCGCATTCTTCCCGCAGCCACAGGCGTGTATCGAGCGAAACCTGCTCATTGCGGCTGCGGCCCGTGTGAATCTTCCCAGCCAGTGCTCCAACGCGTTCGCCGAGCTTGCGAATAACGAAGGTGTGAACATCTTCGTCGGTCGCGCCTTCAAAGAACCCGCGGGCTTGCTGCGTCCGTGCGGATGGATTCGAAAGCGGTGCAGATCGCGTCGCATTCGTTCGCGGTCAGCACACCGGCGCGCGCGAGCGAACGTGCGAAGGCCTGAGAGCCCCGCACATCCGCGTCGAGCAGGCGCCGATCGAAATGGAGCGAATTCGAGAAGCGCTCGAAGACTTCCGACGGACCGGTCTCGAATCGTCCGCCCCAAAGCTTCATTTGCCGCGGTCCTTTTTCGCGAGCGCGCGGACCTGAATCGGAAGCCCGATCAGGTTGATAAACCCGCGGGCATCCTTCTGATCGTAATCGGCGCCCATGGTGAAGCTGGCAATCGCAAGCGAATAGAGAGAGTACGGCGATTTGCGGCTGACCGGATCGAGATTGCCTTTGTAAAGGCGCATCGTGATCTCGCCCGTCGTGGTCTCGCTGACCGATTCGAAGAACTTGTCCAGCGCCTTCACGCAGCGGAGTGAACCACAGGCCGTTGTAGACCAGTTCGGCGTAGTCGAGCGCGAGCTTCTGCTTGTAATGCAGCGTGCTCTTGTCGAGCGTGAGCGATTCGAGTTCGCGGATAGCGGCCATCAGGATCGCGCCGCCGGGCGTCTCGTAGCACCCACGCGATTTCATCCCGACGAAGCGATTTTCCACGAGATCGATGCGGCCCACGCCGTGTTTGGCTGCCGATTCTGTTGAGTTCCTCAAGCAGTTGAACCGCGGTAAGGTTCCGATTGCCGTTGACCGAAACCGGAATGCCTTTTTCGAAACCGATTGTGACATCTTCAGGCTCGTTCGGCGCGTCTTTGGGGCTGATCGTCAGCATCCAGATGTGGTCCGGAGCGGCGTTGGCCGGATCTTCCAGTTCCCCGCCCTCATGCGAGATGTGCCAGATATTGCGGTCGCGGCTGTAGATCTTCGTGGTGGACTGCGCGATCGGCACGTTGTGCTTCGCGGCGTATTCAATGCAGTCTTCACGAGAGACAAGATCCCATTCACGCCAGGGGGCGATCACCGGCAAGTTCGGGTGCGAGCGCCTTGTAAGTAAGTTCGAAACGGACCTGATCGTTGCCCTTCCCGGTGCAGCCATGCGCCAGCGCGTCGCAACCGGTGGCAAGCGCAGCTTCCACCTGACGCTTGGCGAGCAGAGGTCGCGCAATGGACGTTCCGAGCAGATACTTGTGCTCATATACGCCGCCGGAGCGGACCATCGGCCAAAGGTAATCGCGCACGAACTCTTCGCGCATATCGGCGACTTCCACTTCGGAAGCACCGGTCTTGCGGGCCTTTTCTTCGAGCCCGGTAAGTTCGTCTCCGCCCTGGCCTATATCGCCGCAGACTGCGACCACTTCGCACCGATAATTTTCCTTAAGCCACGGAATGATGATGGACGTGTCTAAACCGCCCGAGTAAGCGAGAGCTACTTTCTTTGCAGTCATGATTTGTTTAGTTCGAACGTAAGAGCATCAGCAGCAGCGCCTTTTGCGCGTGCAGCCGGTTTTCGGCCTGGTCGAAGACCACCGAGCGCGGCGATTCGATAACGCTGTCCGTGACTTCCTCTCCGCGCTTCGCGGGCAGGCAGTGCATGAAGACGGCGTCAGCGTCGGCGCGGTTAAACAGTTCGTCGTCCACCTGATAATCGGAGAACGCGGTGCGGCGTTCAGCCGCCTCGTTTTCGGCTCCCATGCTGGCCCAGACGTCGGCATATACCGCATGAGCCCCGCGCACGGCTTCCGCGGGATCGTTGGTCGCAATGATTGCGGATCCGTTTTCCGCCGCGATGGCGCCGGCTTCGGCGAGCACGGAAGGGTCCGCGTCATACTTCACCGGATTGGCGATCGCGAAGTCCATGCCAAGACGCGCTGCATTCAGCATCAGAGACTGCGCTACGTTGTTGCCATCGCCCACAAACGCGAGTTTCAGTCCGCGAACGGAACCGAAGTGTTCGCGCAGCGTTTGCATATCGGCAAGCGCCTGGCAGGGGTGCCACGTATCGCTCAGCGCATTAACGACGGGCACGCTGGCCCAGCGCGCTAAGTCGTCCACCGTTTTTTGCAGAAACGTACGCGCGACAATGGCGCTCACCCAGCGGTCGAGATTGCGGGCGACATCTTTGAGCGGTTCGCGCGCTCCTATCGGTCCGTCGTTCAGAATGGAAAACCCGCCCAGTTGCTGGATAGCCAGTTCGAACGTCATGCGGGTGCGCAGCGACGGCTTTTCGAATAAGAGCGCAATCGATTTTCCGGCGAGGCTGGACGCGTACAAACCGGGCTGGCGCTTCACGTCGACTGCGAGATCCAGCAGGGTGAGCAGTTCGTGTTGAGTGAGATCGAGATCTTTAGTGAAATCGCGGTGGGCGGTGCGGGGGAGACGTGGCGGAGCGGCGGTCATGAATTTTTATTCAGTCTCATGAATATTTAACCATTTTGGGGCAGCCGGGTCAAGGTGCGTAGCCCGGCGCGGCATGCCGCTCAGCAAGATTGGTATACTGGCTTTTCCCCACATGTTATCAGCGACACAGATCCGTCCTGGGATGGTAATTAAGTTCAACAACGAGCTCTACTCGGTGTTTGCCATGACGCACAGGACACCGGGTAATCTTCGCGGCTTCGTTCAGGTCCGGATGCGCAGTCTGCGCAACGGCTCGATGAATGAACACCGATTTTCGACCGACGATAAAGTCGAAAAGGCGGTCATGGACGAGCAGGAGATGGAATACCTGTACGACGACGGCGAATACTATTACTTCATGAACACCGAGAATTACGAACAGATTCATCTGACCAAGGATCTGCTCGGTGACGCGACCAACTACCTGATTCCTCAGTTGAAGGTCGCAGTGGAGTTTTATGAAGGCAAGCCGATCAGCGTCGAACTGCCGGCGACCATGGTTATGACCGTGGTCGAAACCGAGCCGGGGCTGAAGGGTGCGACGGTGTCGAACGTGACCAAGCCCGCCAAGATGGAGACCGGCCTGGTGGTGCAGGTTCCCGCCTTCATCGTGGAGGGAGAGAAGATCCGCGTGAACACCTCTGAAGGAACGTATCAGGAACGCGCCTGACACACGCGCTGTTTGGGTCGAGTGCGCTAAAGCATTAGTGCGTTACACTTGAAGATTCGGGGCGTGGCTCAGCCTGGTAGAGCGCCTGGTTCGGGACCAGGAGGCCGGAGGTTCGAATCCTCTCGCCCCGACCATTTCACCTCTCAGTTCAACCGAACAATCAGCAAAGCGTCATCCGCCAGTTGGCCAGGAATGTGAAGGTCACACCCGGTCTCAACACACCGAGCACCGCCTTTTTCATAGTCAATAGCGAAAGCGATACCGGATCTGAGCGTAGATTTCCCTGGGGTCGGCATAATGGGTTCCCCCGAAAGTAGAACTGTTGTCGAGCAGAAACCTTCTGTTAGCCGCATTCAGCGCAGTGACGGAAATTGTGAAGCGTTCCGCGAAGGACTTACCGACGGAAAGGTCAAATGTTGTGTGTCCGGGCAGATGGCCAGGATAATCCAACGATCCGTCTGTGAAACCCGAGCCGTAGTAGAGATTTCCTCCGGCGGTAATCTGGTGCGGTAAAGAGAGATTGAAACCCGTGTGAAGTGTATGACGTTGATCGTGGTCGAGCAGGAAGTAACCGCTGTCACGCGCGGAAAAGTTTGTCAACCCTCCCGAGATAGCCCCGGAACCCTCCGCGTGGGCATAAGCGTAAGCCAGATAGACTTCGCCCATGTGAAACAGCTGCGGGGAACGTAGCGCGGCCTCCCACCCGTAGAGTCGGGCGTGATCTACGGTGAGCGGGAAAAATACATTCGAGTTGCCGATTGCGTTGTGGTCGAAGTAGTTGTGCGCTCGCTGGTGATAATTATTGACGTCGAAAGACCATCGGCGCAGGGGGATGTTGAGTCCGAACTGGTGTTCCTGATCGCGTTCGCCGCGCAGCGGGATAAATCCCAATCCCTGGGACACTGCGTAGCCCAAAAGAGGTCCGCTCACGGTCGAAAGGGGAGGCGCCTGGTAGTACTCTCCCCAGAACCCGCGCAACACCCAGTGAAGCCAGCGGGATGCGGATTGCACCGCCCAGCCTGGGATCGGCCGCATTCTCTGAGATGGACCCGGCAAAGTGCGTCAGCCGAATCCCACCGGTGAGCGTCAGCCACGACCACGCCTTGTATTGATCTTCCAGGAACAGCGACTCAAGCTGCCCCGTTGCGGGGTTGGTTTGTCGAACCGAATCTCCTGACCCATCATTGGCAAGCAGACTCACCAACTCCCGATCATGTTGGCCAAAACCGTAAGCTCCTGCGACCATGTTGTGGCGCTTTGTGACTGCGGCGATGGTCACCTGAGCGCCGGCGTACTGGGATTCGCGGTGCTGCGTTGTGCTGATTGGCGAGTCGTTCGGGCCACCATCGTAATTGGCGCGATTGAAATGGTAAAAGGGTGAGGTTGTCAGAAGAATTCCTGGCGCGATCGTACGGACCCAGGAAAAGCTGGCCACTGAATCGAGTTCTCGCTCGACATCTCGCGTCCCTGCTGCTTCCGCGTCGCGATCGTTTGGAATCTGATAATCGTCGCGCCGGAGCGTCGTCACGAAACGCAGTTGATTGCCTGGATTGAGGTTGTAGAAGAGAGTCGCCATCCCGCCCAATCCCCAGACACGATCGTGAAGGACATCCGGTCCAGGGGTGGAAAGGCCGTAGTCGCTTCGATTTCCGTTAATGCTCCCGAAGTAAGCGAATTTTTCCGTATGACTGCCGAAGTTAATCTGATCGTTCGTCTGATGGAAAGAGCCGAAGGTCGAATAGAACTCTCCTTCGCTGTTCCTTTCAAAACCGCTGCGCGGGACAGCGTTGAAGACACCGTATGAGCGGTCGCCATAAACAGACGAGTACCCGCCGCGCCCGACTTCCAGGTAATCGATATCTTTAGGATCGATCTGCGGGCCGACGTTGCTGGCAATATTCGTATTCGGAATTGGAACGCCATCTATTGCCCACGTGACCTGATGGCCCCCGCGCACATGAAGCTGATCGTGTGTCATCCACGCCCCGGGAACATAATCCGTAATCATGTTCATGCTGTTTGTCAGGTCCGCTCCAGGCGTTTGCTGAATTTCCGTGCGGCTGATCACTGTCGTCGGCGTCATTGTTTCCGGATTGGCGGTGAGAGCTATTTCCTCGACATTCACAACCTGTGACGACGGGCCGATGCTCATTTGAAAGTGCAGGATCGGAGCATCCCTCGAAGAAACGACGATCTTTTGCGCGGACGGCGCGAAGCCGTCCTGGCTTACAGTGACCTGGTACTCACCTACCGGTACCGTTGCCATTTCGAAAGTGCCGTCAACGCCGGTTGTAGCCGTCTGAAAAAAGTCCGAGGTAGTTGACTTCACCGTGACGTGAGTCTTCGCGATAGGACGATGGTCTGGATCATGAACAATCCCGCGAATGGAGCTAAACACGACCGCCGAAGCCACTGAGGCGAACATGAACAAAAGCGCGAACCATTTCACTTGTTTCGTTAGTGCCCCGTTCCGAAAGCCACCTGGCTCGCGGCGCTGCTGGACGGGGCAAAGACCCCGATACGGGAGAAGCGAATTTCTAATCTGAGACGCCCAATTGTGTGCGGCAAACCTGATCGGCCCTCTTACTGGCCACGCGCTGCCGAGCGCGAAGCAACTTCGGTCCTTCATCTTTCTTTTTCTCCGATTGCTGGTAGTAACGAATTCTCAAAAAAAACACCGCAGACGGACGAATGCCCGCCCCGCAAGCGCTCAGGGTTTGGAAACGAGGAGGTTTTAAGAGAGAGTAGGAGGGCCGCGCTGGCGGTCCGTCGCTGCAATACGGATGACAGGGTGCAAGCTCTCCGCGAAAACTGGAGCCTGCTGCGGCGTCAGGCACAAAGATGACGCCGCGATGGGGATGAAGGATTTGCCCGGAGTGGGTGCAGTGTGCTGGGGGTAAAGTGGGCACTTCTGCTTAGCGGCGCTGAAGCCAACGGCGTCGCCGGAGTGGCTGGCAGAACCCGTCATCGCGCAATGGTGCTTTCCATCGCGCCGACAGCAGGCTGGCAGGTTCGATTCGGCGGCGCCTTCAAATGTCGGCGCAATCAGCCCGAAGCTGAAGACGGCGAGCAGCAGATTGGCAACAAGGCGGGCCAAAGATTAGCTTATCTCAATTCTCAGCCACGTTTTGGCCGGCCCGGAAAAAAACTGGTCTGCTGCCAGACATTCGGGCGAACAGCGACTTTGTCTCCCGGCAAATAAGCATTGCTGCCAAATTTCTCTCACTCACATCTTTGCCAGCAATTGCCTGATCTTGCCCTGATCCTGCGCCTGAGGGTTGGCCGCCAGCGCCGCCTCTAATTCGGTCCGCGCTTTCTGCTTGTCGCCGCTTTCAAACAGCGTGACGCCAAGATGATACCGATAGGTCGGATCGTCCGGCTTCCGGGCAACCAGCCCCCGGAACGTCATCAGCGCTTCCGGGTACATCCTCTTCTTAACGTAGATCCATCCAAGCGTATCCGAAACCGCTTCCTTGAGGTTCGAATCCGTCGCAAACTGCATCCCCTGCTGCGCATACGTCAGCGCCTGATCGAGATTCTCCCCGGATTCCGCCATCAAATACGCCATATCGTTCAGCGCATTGGGATCGTGGGGCTGCGACTGCAGCACGCGGCGGCAAAGCGTCTTTGCCTCGTCAACCCGCCCGGCCGCCAGATAAGTCTGGATCAGTTCGAGCGACGCGGGCATATTCTTCGGATCCGCATCCACCATCTTCTTCAGAATCGGGATCGCCGAATTCGCGTCGCCCTTCGCGGCGTAAGCCTCTGCCAGCGAAAACTGGGGCCCCGCGGCTCCGGGCGACGCCGCCGCCATCTCCCTGTACTGCCCGATCGCGAGGTCATAATTTCCCGATTTCGCGGCGACACTCGCCAGCATGCGCCGGATCACCGGCGAATCCGGGCTTTTCGCCAGGCTGTCCTGCAGAACCTGCATGGCGGCGGCTGTCTCACCCTCGGCGGTCAGCGCCTGCGCCAGTCCCACGGCGATCTGCGGAGGCTGCGCCCCACCCGTCGTCGCCTGATCGCGCGCCAACTCACGGAAGACCGTCTCGGCCTCTTTGTACTTATGCTCTGCCAGCGCAAGCATTCCGAACCGATATCGGACATCCGGCGATTTCGGATACTGCGTCGCAAGCCGATTCAATTCCCCTCGCGCAACCTGAAACTGACCGGCGGACGCCAGACACGCGGCATGAAGCAACTGTGCTCCCGGGTCCTTCGGCGTAATCGCGAGAATCTCCTCCGAAGTTCGAAGCGCATAATCGCCCTTGCCCTGCTCCAGATAAAGCTGTGCCAGCGCATACCGAGCCGGCACGTAATCCCGCTTCAGTTTCGCGGACGCCGTCCATTGGTTCCGCGCCCCATCGATATCGCCTTTCCGCGCAAGCGCGTTACCCAGCTGAAACGGGATCACCGGATCCTGAGGATGCTTCGGCATCTCGTCACGAAACACTTTCGTTGCGGCGTCCAGGTTTTCGGGCTTTCCTTCATCCATCCAAACCAGCGCGCGCATCATCCTGGCGTCTTCATCCTTCGGGTCCTGTTTCAGGACGGCGTCAATCTGCTCGCCCGCCGCCGGCCAGTTCCTCTGCATGGAATAAATATGCGAAAGCCGCTTCCGGTACAGCGTCTTGTCCTTATCGTTTGCACTCAAACCGGCGTTATACTGCTTCAACGCCTCCTCAGCATTGCCGATGTTGAGGTAGAAATCGCCCGCTAGCAGCCTGCCCTGCGGAAAAGTCGGATTATTCACCAGAGTTTGAACGGTGGCGTTCATCTCAGCCGGCTTTTTCGTCATCGCGTAAAATCGCGCCAGTTCCAGCACCGGCACCGGCTGCCTGGGATTGTTTGCCGCCTTCAGCTTAAAAACCCGTTCCACCTCGTCCCATTTCCCGGCCGACCCATATTCCTGCACCAGAAAATCGTAAGAGGCGCTGAAGGTTTTGTCCTTCGCAATCATCTCCCGAACAACCGCGTCCGCCGCGTCCACCTGATTATTCTTCGCCAGCGCGCGTGCCAGCCCGAGCTTTGCATTCTGGTCCGACGGATTCTTCTGCACCGCCGTCCGGAAGTACTTGACCGCTGTATCCGGGTGCGATTGCATCAGCGCAATGGTGCCGCTCAAAACGTTTCCGTCAAAATTGCCCGGATCTTTTCCAATCAGCTTTCGCGCCGCCTGAGACGCCTGATTGAACAGCTGCGCGGGATGCGATGGATCGGAATTGTAGATCACAAGCGAAAGCTCTGCCAACCGGGCGGCGGCATCGTTGTTCTCGGGCATCAACTGCACCGACTTTTGTAGTTCCTGATAGGCGGGAATGAACATATTCCGCCTGAGATTTACCAGTCCCATGCGGTAATGCGCTTCTCCCAGATCCGGAGATTTCTGCAGCGCCTTTTGATACTGCAGCGCGGCATCCTCGTACTTTCCGCTGTCGAAAAACTTGTTTCCGCGCTCTAAATACGCCTGCGGACCGCGGTCGCACGCGGCGACCACCATGAAAAGCATCGCTGCACTGAAAAGCTTCATTTTTGTAGTAGTGTGGGATTCGGACGGTTTTCGCCCAACTATTATTGTTGCGCAAATATTCTGCGCAAAATTTTCGACTATTTGAACAGGATCACCAGGCTGTAGAGCACTGGCAACGCAAACATCGTACTGTCCAGGCGGTCCAGAACCCCGCCGTGTCCGGGGAGCATGGTCCCGCTGTCCTTCACCCCCGCTCCCCGCTTGATCGCCGATTCGGCCAGATCTCCCAGCTGTCCCGCCGCATTCGCCGCCAGCGCGAACCCGCCAGCCTTCCACAACGGCGTTCCGGAAATCGCCAGCGGCAGATAAATCAGGCCGAAGATCAACCCGGTCAGCGAAGATGCCATCGCTCCTTCCCACGTCTTACCTGGGCTCACCAGCGGCGCGAGCTTGTTCTTCCCGTATTTGCGCCCCACATAGTACGCGCCGGTATCGCCAATCCAGTTCACCATCAGGCCGAACATCAGCCAGTGCTTCCCGGCGCTCAGATGCCGAAGCACCGGAACGGTCACATCGTGCAGCAGGAGCGCCGTTTTCCACGAGCCGAATATGTACAGTACTCCCAGAATCAGGGCGCCGCTGCGCGCGACTCCAGCGCCCATATCCGGTGAGTTCAGAGGCAGGCACATGGCGGCGAGCGCTGTAAGAATCAGGATGAGAACGGCTTCCGCCGGCGGCGCAATCAGGATCAGCAGCCCTGCCGCGATCCCCAGAGGAGCGAAAGATGCCGTGATGCGCGCATATTCAATGAAGCAGAGCGAGGCAACGGCTGCCACCACCCCGGCAAAGATCCACCAGGGAGCAAACAGCGACGCATAAACTCCGAGCGGAACCAGAAATATGGCAGTGACAATCCGCTTCATTGCGAAGAGACTGCGATTTGTTCTCTCTCCTGCTCACGCGGAGCGGTGAACTCCGCTTCCGCCGCGCTCGAAAGGCCACCGAACCGTCGCTCGCGTTTTTGGTAATCGAGAATCGCGCGGAGCAGTTGTTCCCGGTCGAAATCCGGCCAGAGCGTGTCCGTAACGTACAGTTCCGCATAGGCAATCTGCCACAGCAGGAAGTTGCTGAGCCGCATCTCCCCGGAAGTTCGAATCAGCAGATCGGGTTCAGGCAGCTCCGCTGTATAAAGCCTGCGCGAAATGGCTTGTTCGTCGATGGTCAGACTATCCAGCTTGCCTTCGATCCGCGCCTGGTCGATGATCGAGTTCACCGCGTCCACAATCTCATGCCGTGAACTGTAATTGATCGCCAGATTCAGCACCATCCCCGTGTTGCGCGCGGTATCGCGCTCGGCCGAGCGCAGTTCTTCATACGCGCGCTGCGGCAGACCTTCCACGCGGCCGCTCGACTGAAGCCGGATGTGGTTGCGCTGCAGATCTTCGAGCTCATGCCGCAGATAGAAACGGAGCAGCCGCCACAGCATGTCCACTTCGGCCCTGGGACGCTTCCAGTTTTCGGCCGAAAACGCATAGAGCGTTAGCGCTTTGACGCCGAGCCGCGAACAGTCTTCCACAATGGCGCGAACGACGCCGACGCCGGCCCTGTGACCGGCAAATCGGGGCATTCCCCGGCGCCGCGCCCAACGGCCGTTTCCATCCATGATAATTGCGATGTGGGCCGGAATTCGGCGAGGGTCGAGGGTGAGCGCCAACTCGCGGTCTTTTCCCTCGGCAGCGAGCGCTTCCGATAGCTTCATGCGGCTTCCAACCATCGTACACCGTGCCGCAAAGCCCTGACGAAAACAAAGTAGTTGCGAGATACTGACAGCTTGGTTCCTCCCGCCTGGCTGAAAAAACTGAGTTTCTGGCTCGCGTTTGGGTCAGTGGCGTTCATCCTGGTGGGGATCGCGCTGTCCCAGATTTTGCTCGCCCTCGCGCTCGGGGCTCTGCTGCTTTCGGGCGTTCCCATGCGTTGGCCCCGCATCGCCGTCCCAATGGCTTTGTTTTTGCTTTGGAGCGTGCTGGCCCTGCTCTTTTCTCCCGATCCGGGCGCCGGCCTGGCCCAGATCAGGAAATTCTACGTCTTTACAACGCTCCTGATTGTATTTTCCAATTTCGTCTCTGTAAACCGGGCGAAATGGCTGACTGTGGCCTGGATTGCGATCGGAACCGTTACCGCCGGCCGCGGGTTGCTCCAGTTTGCGCGTGACGTCAGCCGCTGGAAGGCAGGCAACGGCGCACAGGATCTCTATCACTTCTATATAGCCGATCGCATTCGCGGCTTCATGAGCCACTGGATGACATTCTCAGGGCAGGAACTGTTTATCCTTCTGCTGTTGATGGCCTTCCTGCTGTTTGCTCCGGATGTAAAAAAGTGGCTTTGGCTGCTGTTACCTTCCGCCGCCGTAGTGGGCCTCGCCCTGGTCGTGAGCGACACGCGATCCATCTGGATTGCGGCCGTAATCTCCGGCTTCTACCTGCTCTGGTCCTTCAACCGTTGGTCGGCCTTGGCGATGCCCCTGGTTCTTGCCGCAGGGCTGCTGGTCGCACCTGGGTTCGTGAAAGAACGCGTCGATTCCATTCTTCACCCGCACGGCCAGACCGATTCCAATTCGCATCGGAAAATTGTGTGGCTCACCGGATGGCAGATGATCAAAGCCCATCCGCTGCTTGGGGTGGGGCCCGATGAAATCATCAAGGACAAAGTCTTCTTCGCCTACCTGCCCTCCGATATTCCCCGCCCGTTGCCCGACGGCTATTACGGCCACCTGCACAATATCTATATTCAATACGCCGCTGAACGAGGCATTCCGGCTGCATTCTTCATAACCGCCGCGCTGGTGCTCGCAATTCTGGATTTCCGCCGTGCCCTGCGCTTGCTTCCGCCCGGCAGATCGGACCTGCGTTTTCTCCTGCAGGCAGCCATCGCGTGCATCGTCGGCACCATGATCGGTGGCATCTTCGAATACAATCTCAACGACACCGAGGTGCTTACCATGTTCCTCGCCATCGCCTGCCTGGGCTATCTCGCCGCAGCCGCCGCAACTCAACAGGCTGGACCGCCAACAAGCGCCGCTTCATCGTAATCAATAGCTATACTGGTGGGATGTTGAAGGCCACCGAGAAAATCTGGCGCAATGGAGAATTTATAGCGTGGGACGATGCCAAAATTCACGTCCTTTCGCATGTGGTCAGTTATGGCAGCTCGGTTTTCGAAGGCATCCGGTGCTACGAAACCACGAGCGGCCCAGCTATCTTCCGGCTCCGCGAGCATGTCCGCCGGATGGTGGATTCCGCCAAAATATACCGGATGGATACCTTCCAGTTCACGCATGATCAGCTTGCGGACGCCATTGTCGAACTCGTCTCGGTCAACGATCTGAAATCCTGCTACATCCGCCCCATCGCCCTCCGCGGTTACGGTGAGATGGGGGTGAACGGGCTGAAGAACCCGGTCGACGTTTACCTCGCCTGTTGGGAATGGGGCAAGTACCTGGGTGACGCTGCCCTGGCCGATGGCGTCGATGTCTGCGTTTCAAGCTGGAGCCGCATCGCGCCCAATACGCTGCCCGCTCTGTCCAAAGCCGGTGCGAATTACATGAACTCGCAGCTCATCAAGATGGAAGCGATGGCCAACGGGTACGTGGAAGGCATCGCCCTCGATAAGCACGGTTATGTGAGTGAAGGTTCGGGCGAGAACATCTTCATCGTTCGCGATGGCAAGATCGTCACGCCCCCGCTCGGCACCTCGGTCCTGCCCGGAATCACGCGCGATTCAATCGTGACGCTGGCCGCCGATCTCGGCATCCCGGTCATAGAGCAGACCGTTCCCCGCGAATTGCTTTACATCGCCGATGAGGTCTTCTTCTCCGGCACCGCCGTTGAGATTACGCCCGTACGGTCGGTCGATCGCATCCCTGTTGGAAAAGGGCGGCGCGGACCCATCACGGAACAAATCCAAAAGGAATTCTTCTCGATGGTGAACGGAACCAAGGCGGACCGGCACGGCTGGTTAACGCCCGTCCCCGTTCGCGAAATCGTCGCGAAGTAGCTGTTATTCGTAGCGGAGCGCTTCGACGGGATCGAGGCGCGCCGCTTTTACTGCCGGCCACACTCCGAAGAACAGTCCTACTGCGCATGAGACGGTGAATGCCGTCACCACCGCCCACGTCGGAACGCTGCTCGGTAACGCGGGGACCAGAGCTCCCAGCAGCATCGTAATCAGCACCGCCGTGATAATTCCAAGCACGCCGCCGACTCCGGTCAGAGTCATGGCTTCCGCGAGGAACTGCCCGATGATGTCGAAGCGGCGCGCGCCGATCGCCTTGCGGATTCCGATTTCACGCGTTCGCTCCGTGACGCTGACCAGCATGATGTTCATCACACCGATGCCGCCGACCAGCAGGCCCAGCCCCGAGATCGCAATCGCGATCAGTCCGATCAGCCCCGTGATTTTATCGAACTGCGCAATAATCTGATCGGGCGTGGAGATCGCAAAGTCATCGGCTTCGTCCGTCTTCAGACGGCGGATCCGGCGCATGATTCCATCCACCTCGTCAAAGGCGTCCTTGCGCATGCCCGGTTTCGCTTTGCACGTGATCATGTAACGATCGATCTGCGGATATCGCGACTCCGCTGTTTTAAGCGGAAACTGAATCTGGGTATCGGCGCCGTTTGCCCCAAAGAACCCACCTTTCGCTTTCGCGAAAACACCGATGACCGTATACTCCGCGCCATCGAGCATGAACGTGTCGGCCCACCGCATTGCCCGATCGGATACAACGTTGCAGCCAGATCGAATCCAAGCACCGCCACATGCGCCACCTGCTCGTTCTCTTCATCGGTGAAATAGCGGCCCTGGTCGAAATTCTTCGGGCGCCGTATCCATCGAATTCGGAGACGCTCCCACCATCGACAGGCTGTCGGTCTCGAAACCCGGCACCTTCGCCGTGATCACATGGCCGTTCGACGCGGCAGGGATAAACAATGCCAGCGAGACTTCCTGCACGCTGTTCGCATAGCGGCGAATCGTGTCCGCGTACTCCTTCCTGATCGCCCGGCGTTTCCGCTCTTTCGGCGGCGCGAACGTCTGGTTGGGATCGCCGCTGGTCTTGTAAACGAAAACGTTGTCGGGACCGAGTTCGTCGAAGAACGTGACAATCCCTGCCCGAAGTCCGGTCAGCAATGAAGCGACGGTCACGACAGTGGTGATTCCGATCACGATGCCAAGGATCGTCAGCCCGACCGGAACCGATTCGTCCAGACGGCTGACAAGCGCCATCGAGAAATTTTCGCCTGAAGCCAGCGCCATTATTCAGACCTCAATGCAACAATCGGATCGAGCTTCGAAGCCGTGAAGCCGGATACCACCCGCTGACCACTCCTACCGCTCCCGAAACAAACACAGACAACAGCACGTAGAACGGCGTAATCCGCAGCGTCACTCCGAACGCAGCCGTCAGTATCGCGGTGAGCACTGCCCCGAGCGCCACACCCAATAGCCCCGCCCGGCTCCCGCCATAATGACCGACTCGATCAGAATCTGCATCATGATGTCGGAGCGTCGCGCGCCCAGCGCTTTGCGAATCCCGATTTCGCGGGTCCGCTCCGTCACGCTCACCAGCATGATGTTCATGATCACGATGCCGCCGACCACCAGCGAAATCATTGTCACCGGAACGACCACCGCCGCCACCATTGCCAGCAGGCTGTCGATGAAGCCGCGAATGGCATCGGGAGTAAGAAAATCGAAGCGATCGGCCTCGCCTGGCGCGCTGATGAAATTTGGTCCGCAGCGCCACCCGTGTCAGATCCAGCGATTGCTGCATCGTAACTCCGCTGCCCGGCTTCGGCCGCCCGAACAGAGAAACGGACTGCCCTGGCCCGAAAAGCCGGTTGAACGCAGTTACCGGAATGTAAGCCGAATTATCCTGGCTGCGGCCGAACGCTGAACCCAAGTCGCTCCTGAACCCCCACCACCGTAAAATCCAGATTCTGGATCTTGAAGGTTTTACCGAGCGGAGAACCCCCGTCGGGAAACAAAGTGGTCTTCAGATCGTCGCCGATCACGGCTACGAAGGCCGCGCCCTGTTCTTCGATATCGCTGAAAAACCGCCCCTCCACAATCCCGATATCGCGAATATCGACCATGTTCGCAGAAACCCCGATAATCGAAGTCTCTTCGGACGTCAGGCTTTCCCGTTTCGTGTCCACCTGGTTCTGACGATACGGGCTGTAGAGCGTGTTATCGCCGTTGATAGACTCTAGGTAACGGTCGTCTTCAATCTTGATGGGCCGGTTGTACTTGATCTTGTCGAAATACTGCTTGCGGGTCATGTTGCCCACGCTTGCAACCTGCGCAATCAGAAACGATTCGCTCCCGAACGCTTTCGCCGTGCTTTCCGGCGCGTACGACCCGAGTCCATCGATCGCGGAGCCCACCAGGATAACGCTGGCCACGCCGATAATCACCCCGAGCAGTGTCAGAAAGCTGCGGAGTTTATGCGATCGGATCGAATCCCATGCCAGACCGAGTGCGCTGATGACCTCGTACAGAAGCGGGACCGCGCGGCGGACGATTCCGCCGTCCCTGCTTGTGCCATATTGTTCAGGATATCCTGATAAGGTTACGAGCCGCCCTCCGAATCTGTTCCGCTTATTGTTGGCAATTGAATTCCTGGTAGCGCTACAGGTCGTTTTCACATTCTGGAGCCAGGTTGGCGGCCAGTCGCATCTCGATGCCATGTTCTGGCCCTGGAAGTTCGGCCTGAGCATCGTCTGCGCCGCCGCCATTGTGGGGATCACCATAGGTGGCTCCCGGCGCCGGCTCTTGATCCTATGGGCGCTCCTGGCAGCCGCAGTCCTTGCAGGAGGCATCGTGACGTATTACTACCACGTCAACGAACCGACAGATCAGGAGCAGGATTCAGCCGATCAACTGGCCAAATCCCCCGCGCGGCAGCCCGCTACCAGACCCGGCAGGAGTTGACGCCCCGGTCCATGGCTGTCCGTCGTCTTGCACCCGAACGCCTTCTGAAACTCCGGCATATTGCTGACCACCCCGTTCACGCGGAACTGATCGATCGCATGGGGATCCGTCTGCGCCTGCATCCGCTGCACTTCTTCGCGTCTCGTTGTCGCACCAGATCTGACCCCATGCCGAGGAAGAAGCGCTGCGCTTCGGTAAACCCGTCCTTGGCCGGCAGCGTCTTGCCCGCCAAATCGTTCATCAGCGCCATCCACGCCAGCCGCAGTCCACCGTTATCAGCGGTATTTTCGCCCGAGCGTCAGTTTGCCGTTCATGTGAACGCCGCCGGGCAGTTCAAACGCCGAGTACTCCTTCACGACGCATTGCGCCCGCTCGTCGAAAGCTTTGGCGTCCGCCGGAGTCCACCAGTCTTCCAGGTTGCCTTTCGCATCGAACTGCCGGCCCTCATCGTCGAAGCCGTGCGTCAGTTCGTGGCCCGATCACCGCGCCGATCGCGCCGTAGTTCGTCGCATCGTCCGCCTGCTTATCGAAGAACGGCGGCTGCAGAATACCGGCCGGGAAATTGATGTTATTCATCTGCGGATCGTAGTAGGCGTTCACCGTGGGCGGAGTCATGCCCCACTCGCAGACGGTCCACCGGCTTGCCGATCTTCTGCAGCTGCGCGGTTGATTTCGAATTCGTTCGCCCGCAGCGAATTGCCCATCGCGTCGCCCCGAACGATGTTCAGCGCCGAGTAATCGCGCCAGCTGGTCCGGATAGCCGATCTTATTCGTGATCGCATGCAGTCTTCTCGATCGCCTTCTGCTTCGTCTGCGGGCGTCATCCAGGTCAGCTGCTGCAGGTCCTGGCCCAGCGCAGTCTTCGATCTTCTTCACCATGTCGAGCGTGCGCTGCTTACCTTCGTCTCCGAATGTCCGCTCCACATAAGCCTTGCCCAGCGCTTCGCCCAGATCGCCATCCGTCGCCGCGACGCAGCGCTTCCAGCGCGGCTTCTTCTCCTTCGCGCCGGTCAGGAATTTGCCGAGTAAAACGCGAAGTTCTCGTCATCGAATTTCGCGGGCAGCAGCATCGCCTGCCCGTGAATCAGGTGAAGTGTCAGATAGGTTTTCCACGCCGTCCATCGGCTCGCTTTTCAGCAGCGCTTCCTGGCCTTTGAAGAAGTCGGGCACCGCCACGTTCAGGCTTTCCATCGGCGGCGCCTGCAGCGCGGCGAAGTACGCGGTCCAGTTGAAGGAATCGGAGAGCGCCTCGAACTCCGTCAGCGTCATCTTGTGATAGACCTTCTCGGGATCGCGCCGCGTGGTCACGTCGAGCGACGCCTTCGCCAGCGCCGTCTCGAGCTGCATCACCGCGTCGGCCCGCTTCTGCGCCGTCCGCAGGCGCAGCGCCCATCAATTGCAAGCATGCGCGCCATGATGAGCGACATACTCTTTGCGCGTCTCGACGGCCTTCGGGTCATCGCGGAAATAATAATCTTTTTCCGGCAATCCGAGCCCGCCCTGATCCGCCTGGCCGATCACCGCCGTCGAATCCTTGACATCCTGGCCGGACGAAAAATTGAACAGAACATCGATGCCCATCCGGTGCAGGCGCGCCACTTCCCCGGTCAGATCGAGAGTATTCTTCATCGCCTGGATGCGGTCCAGTTCCGGCTTGAGCGGCGTCAGTACCTTTGCTTTCGATCGACTTCTCGTCCATGCACGACGCATAGTAATCGCCGATCTTCTGAGTTGGAAGCATCCGGCTTTGCCGCGGCCGCTTCCAGAATCTGATGCAGAATTTCGCGGTTGCGTTCTGCCAGCTCACTGAACCGGCCCCAACTGGACTGATCGGTCGGAATCGGATTGTTCTTTCAGCCACGTCCCGCAGGCGTACTGATAGAAATCGTCGCAGGGGTTCGCCTTTCGATCGATGGCGCTCAGATCGAAGCCCGGCGTGACCTTGAGTGCTCCGCCAGGGGTCTGTTGCGCCTGGACAGCGGCAGTAAAAAGCGCCGCGTTAAGAATGGCGCCGGTAAGCGCCACACGTGACAGATTCATAAACGCTATTCTGTCACGGCACGGAAACGGGCGTGGCGGAATGCTCGACCCTCTGAATTCGCGCGGTAAGCGGCGAAGGCGCGGGATCGAGTGCTGCGGCCTGCTTCAAATAACGAACCATGTCCGGTCCGTTTTCATCCCTGGGCAGTTCCAGCTTGTGACCGCGGTGCAGCGCGTACGGCTTGCCATCTTCAATCAGAAGGCACCCGATCTTGCTCACGTTGTCGTAGACGCGCGGCAGGCCGATATCGAGCAGAATCACCTTTCCGTTGAACCGGGGCGTGATTGCCGCTTCGGCATAACTATGCCCGAACGCTTCCCGCTTCGCACCGGTGTTTTCCAGCGTCGCATCCACCAGAGGCATCAGTTCTTTTTCATTCCCTTTGGCAAGCCCGCGGAACCAGAACGGACCTTCCTGATCGGTCACGATTCCACCCTGCAGACGCGCCGGATCGTTCAGCTCTTCCCGAACGCGGCGATTCATTTCATCCATCGACATCGCGACGTATTTGTTGCTGATGCCCGAGAAAACGAACAATGTGTCGTCGATTCTGATCTCCGTATTCAGGCTCCGCAGCCATTTTCCGTAAACGCCGGTCGGAGAAAATGCAGCCCGGTGTTCGAAGTATCCAAGCGGATGCTGTTTGTACCACTCGTCGCGGCTCAGTGCCGCTCCCGAACCGTGCGAGTACTCTTCATAATTTCGATCGCGCAGTTGAGCCGAGTCAGGCGTGGTAAACGCCGCATACTCTCCCGGCGACACATAACGCAAATCGCCATAAAGATTCATAACTTCATGGTTCCCAAGAAGGCAATGAACATAGCCGCCGGACGCAGGCGCCTGCTCCTGCAGTTTCATCAGCAGATCCATCACAGCGCGCGACCGGCCCCCGCGATCGAGAATGGCGCCGGTCTGCACCAGATGAGTCTTGCCTCCGACCCAGTTCGTCGCATCGTCAATCAGGCCTGCCGATTTCAAAACGCTGACCAGTTGATCGTAGTCGCCAAGAACATCGCCCACCGCAACCACGCGCGCCACATCGGTCCACACCGATTGCTGCGACGGTGTGAAGACCATAGCCGATACGGCCCTACCTGAAGCGCCGGCAAGGCGCTCGTCCGACCTGGACACGGTTTGCGAAGCAACGTTATCGCCCGGTTTATTCGGCGCAGGCTTGTTATCGGCAACAATCGCCGGCTCAGGCGGAGGCGCCATACCGCCCCCAGCCTTAACCGGATGAGCCTCGCGCCACGCATCCGCCTGCTGAACAGCCTGCGCAATCTGCTTCTTCGTCAGCTTCTCGGTCGTGAGCTTAATCAGATCCGCCGCCCGAGGCTCACCCATTTCCTTCGCAATCAGGAAATATCGGTGCGACTGCACGCGGTCCAGCGGAACGCCCTGTCCGTTGTAATAAAGGATTGCGATGTTGCACAGCGCCTCCGCATTCCCCTGGTCTGCGGCCTTTTGATACCACTTCAGCGCCTCGCCGAAATCCTGCTTCACACCTTGTCCGATGTCATACATCACGCCAAGATTGAACTGCGCCAGCGCGATCCCTGAATCGGCCGCTTTCCGATACCACTTCTCGGCCTCGCTGAAGTTCTGAAATCCGCCCGGGCCTTCGTCGTAAATATTGCCCAGACTGGCCGCCGCGTTGACGTCACCTTTTTCGGCGGCCTTCAGAAACCACTTGCTCGCTTCGGCTTCGTCTTTCTTAACGCCCTGTCCGTTGCCATAAAGCACACCCAGGTTGTATTCGGCTTCGACAATCCCCTGTTCCGCGGCTTTCCGGTAATATTCAGCGGCTTTCGAAAAATCCTGCTGAACACCCTGGCCCCGCGCGTAAAGTAAGCCCAGATTGTATTGAGCGTGGGGCGCCCCCTGCTCGGCCAGAGGCTCCCATTCCTTAAGTGCCGTTGCGTAGTCGCCCGCACTATAGGCTTTCAGCCCTGCTTCGAAATCCGCGCTCAATGGCAGCGTTATAAACAGGAAACAAACGAAAACCAGCGCCTGGCGCCAACTACACTTCGAGCCCATGACGCAGGCAGGTGCAATTGGATCGCCAATATGGAACCCGCCGCTTACGGCAGCCATCTTGCTATATAAGACACCGACATGCCAAACACGCTAAGCGCGCCATACCCCGTAGGTCCGAAGTCACCCTATTCGGTTGCGCCGCAGCCGTGGGTCGATCCCCGCATTGCCGATGTCGAAGCTCTCGCCCGTTGGCTCGATTACGCGTTTGTGCTTCCAGGCGGCTTTCGTTTCGGCATCGCCGGAATTATCGGCCTCATTCCAGGCATCGGCGATGTGATCGACTCGCTGATTTCGCTCTATATCGTGAGCCGCGCCGTGCAATTGGGCATCTCGCGCGCGACCATCGCCCGCATGACACTCAACGTCGGCATCGAGGCGCTCGCCGGCACTGTTCCCTTCGCCGGAGATTTGTTCGATATCGCGTTCAAGGCAAACCGCCGCAATTACCAGCTTCTAAAGAACCACATGGCCGAACCGGCAAGACAGCGCGGGCGCGACGGGTTGTTTCTGCTCGGAATCGCGGTCGTTGCAATCATCGCGATTGCCCTGCCCCTGCTGGGACTTTTCGAGATCCTGCACCACCTCTGAAATCAACCCTAAACAAGACCCCCAGGCATCAACCGCATTAGGTTGCTCTAATAGAGTCTGGTCTCAAACATGAAAAAGCAGAAGCTGCAGAAGAAGAATAAGACGCGCGTGCCGCGCAAGGAAAAGAAGCTCGCACAAAAAAAGGCGGCAATCGCGACCCCTTAAGGGCCCCGATTACCGCCGCATTCCTGAACTCAAATTAGACGACCGATCGACCGCGAACGAAATGGAAGATCAGAGAAATTACCGCAAAAATCAGCAAGAGATGGATAAGGCCGCCTGCAACATGAAAGGCGGTCAGCCCCAGCAACCAAGCAACCAGCAGGATAACGAACAGTATCGCAAACATAGTATTTGATCCTTTCTGCTGCGGCGTTCCGCAGACACACCTGATAGTGCAGTTGACGTGCCAAACGTAGCCATTGGCCTGCGAACTTACAGAGCCGCCCCAAAACTTTCAAATAATCTGCGCTGGCCCACGTCGCGCGCGGCCTGATCTTCCGGATGCCATTGCACTGCAATCACGTAACGCCGCCCGGGCATCTCAACCGCTTCCACAACACCATCCCGCGGGTCGCGCGCTGAAACAATCAACCCCTCGCCCAGGCGGCCAATTGCCTGATGATGTCGCGAATTCACCTGCCATTCCGCCGTGCCCGCAATGTCCGCCAGAACGGTTCCCGGCTCGATCTCAACCTCGTGAGCGGGCAAACCGCGGTCCGGCGTCCTGATCCGGTGCTGATCCGTCGTCGCAAGGTGCTGAATCAGCGTCCCGCCCAAATGCACGTTCAGCATCTGCATGCCCCGGCAGATCGCAAAGGTCGGCAGATCCCGCGCGAGCGCTTCATCGATCAATCGCCCCTCAGCCGCATCCCGTTCCTCATCCGGCTCGTCTGTCTGGGGCCCCGCAATTTCACCGTACAGCGCCGGATTCACATCGGTCCCGCCAGTCAGCAGAAGGCCCTTGCAACTGCCGATCTCAGCACCCGGGTTCGCTTCCGCAAGCACCGGTTCGATACCGACAAGCCGCAACGCCGCGGCATAGCGCTCCGCATCCGCACTCTCACGATAAGCAACCACCACACGCATAGTCGTTATTATTCCAGCGCCCGTTCGCCGCGCTAGGATGGTGCCGTGCCGGAACCACTTCCCCGACTGCGCACCGATCTCGATTTCATGCCCTCCCCGGTCGAAGATCGGCCCGGCCTCCTGATTCGGGATTCTTTCCAATACTCGGACGCCGTGCTCATCGTGCCGCCTGCTTTGGTCGAGTGTCTCGCCTGCTTCGACGGTGAGCATTCCACTCTCGACCTTCGCGCCATGTTGGTTCAGCTCACAGGCGAGTTGCAGGTTAGCGATCTTGAAGAGCATCTCACCGACGCACTCTCCCAGAGCGGCTTTCTTCTGGATCAAAACTACGAACGCCTGAAGGACGAGGCACACCGGCACTTCAGAGAAGCGCCTGTACGCGAACCCGCCCACGCCGGCACCGGCTACCCGGATCAAGCCGATGAACTCCGCGTCACCATGGACGAATGGATGTCGCCCGCCGGCGACCACCAGCCCGGCCTCATCGGGATCGCCGCCCCGCACGTCAGTCCCGCGGGCGGCTACGATTCCTATCGCGCTGCCTATTCTCAGCTCGGACCCGAGTACAAAGACCGCACCTTTATCGTGCTTGGCACCTCCCACTACGGCGACCCTGACAAATTCGGTCTGACCCGCAAACCCTACGTCACGCCGTTCGGCGCCGCGCGCACCGATATCGCGCTGGTCAACGAACTCTCAGCCGCCTCCGGAGCCATCGAAATGGAGGATTACTGCCATTCCGTCGAGCACTCAATCGAGTTCCAGGTTCTTTTTCTGCAATCGATCTACGGGCCCGACATAAACGTCGTTCCCATCCTTTGCGGCTCCTTCGCCAGAAGTATCTATGAAGGTGGACTGCCTGAGAACAACGACCGCGTCAACCGCTTCCTCGGAACTCTGGGTGACATTGCGGCGCGCGAAAAAGACAGGCTCTTCTGGATCCTCGGCATCGACATGGCCCACATGGGCCGCAGATACGGTGATGAATTCGATGCCGTCGCCAACGAAGAACACATGATCGAAGTATCCGCACGCGACCGGCAGCGGATCGAGCGCGTCGATTCGGGCGACGCCAAAGGCTTCTGGGATCTGGTGCAGGCAAAATCGCGACGATCTGAAGTGGTGCGGTTCATCGCCGCTCTACACTTTCCTGAAAGTTCAGCCCACCGCCCGTGGATCGCTAGCGCGTTACGAGCAATGGAACATCGATCCGCAGAGCGTCGTCAGTTTCGCCGGAATTTCTTTTAAGTAGCCGCCGCAGCTGGCCACTGATAGCAGATCCCGTAACCGTCCGGGTCCCGCAAAGACATCTGCCTCATCCCATAAGGCGCCGTTTTCGGACGCGTAACTTCGACGCCTTTCGCACGCAGTTCCTCATACGCCTGGTCCACATCGGGGCACCCGATGAACAGCCCGACGTCGTTATGACCCCGCACCCGGCCGGCGTCGGGCACGGCCGGGCGCTCCTCGTCGGATTCATACGCGGTATTCAGCATCAGTTCAGCATCCGCACAGCGAAGCCAGATCCAGTGGCACCGGTCTTCACCGAACATCGGCGAACTGGAGACAACGCTAAACCCCAACACGTCGCGATAAAACCGAATCGACGTCGGCATGTCATAGACTTCCAGCAGCGGGCATAAACCCCTTACTTCAATGGCCATCGTTCACCTCGCATCGGTTCTCCGAAATCGAGTTCACCGCGGGGTTAACCCCGGCCGCATGGCCCACGCAGTGAACGTCCATCCCGAAGCCCTGAATCACATTTAACCGGATCGAATTGTCCCGTGTCTCGATCTTTCTCCCGCCATTGTCGCTCAGGTAAATGCCGCTGCCGAGCAGGTCGGGTTGTTCGAGCGCGTAGTTACATCGGGCCGTGACCGGCTGGCTCCCGCAATGCGCAAGATTCAGCTTCAGCAAGCGGTTATTCTCTATCCGGTTGTGACTGCCAACCAGGAAAACGCCCCCATACGCGAATCCGCTGACCTCATTCCCGCTTACAACAATATTTCCGGAATCCGCCGCCGGGTCGTTATTTCCGAAAACAATCCCATAGTGCAGCGCGGGGTACTGTTCAATCGGCTTTTCGTTCACACACGAGTTCCCGCTCACCATACCGTCGTGAAACCCATCCAGATCGATGCACTGCCCGTTCACATCCGTGAAATGGTTATCGGAATAGGACGAACCATCCACATTCCCCGCCGTGTCCAGCGCCACCGCCACGCCATGGCTTTCCACATCCACGTACTCCGCCGGGTAGCCGAGTTCCCTTCCCTTGTTGCGCTCCACCCGGATGCGCGACGCATGACCAACCTGAATCGCATCGCGCCCCACCGTATTGATCGTGTTGTCGTGGATCCATCCATCCGCCGCGCGGGGCGAGCGCGCATAAGAATGCGTCCAGATCGCGTTCCCCGTAATGTGGCTGATCGTCGAGCGAACCACCTCGAACCTCCGCGTACCTTCCTCGAGCAGAATGCCGCCCGACGTATTGTTTCTGCCCGCCCGGTTCAGCGTCCCGCATTCATCGATACTCACCGAATCGATCGCAACGTCTGACGATCCGTTCACCAACACCGCAAACGTTGAAACCCTCTCGAACCGAACGTTCCTGATCGCGACATGATCGCTGTTCCGCACCACAATGCCGTTGTCCGGATAATAATCCGCGAACGCCGCTTCTTTGAGCGGAAGGTACCAGCCCGTCTTCATCGCCGCGCGATTCCCCCTGATTCCGAAGTCGATCAGGTTCAGGCCTGAAACGGTATCGGCAACAATGGCCGCGCTCCCCTCAAAACCCGCATCCATCACCAGAACGCTGCCCGCCCGGTTGCCACGAATCGTTACGTGCCCGCTGCCTTTCGGAATCCGAAGCGGGCGGTTCAAATGCGTTTCCCCGGCCGGCAGTTCCACCACGTGCGCACCCCTCGCCAAAGCCGTTCGCAGATCCATCACAGTTAGAGCGGCCAGAAGCGCGACGATCATTTCGCAAGGCCGTCTTCATCCTGAAGAGAAACGTTGATCGCAAACGCCGCCTTCGCACCCTCCGCGGCCGCCACAATCACCATCTGCACGTCACGCGAAGCGTCGCCCGCCACATACAGCCCCGGCACGTTCGACATCTCCAGCCGGTTCGTTTCGACGGTCCCCCGGTGATTCAGAATACATCCCAGATCGGTCACCAGGTCGCATGCCTGGTGCTGTGCCGTAGAAAAGAAAATGGCGTCGCGCTCCAGCGTGTCACCGTTGTCGAAAACGACTCGCTCCATATGCCCGTCGGTCCCTTCCAGCCGCGCGATCTTGCCCTTGCGCACCGGAATGCCATGCCGGGCCAGCCGTTCGCGGTCCTCGGCCGTCAGACGCGCGGGCCCATTCGTCAGCAGCACCACGTCATTCGTCCACGTCTTCATCGAGTACGCGAGGCCTGGCTTTTTCGAATACACGGCAACACGCCGGTCCCGGTGCTCCCACCCGTCGCAATATGGACAGTGATGCACCGTCACCCCGTAGAAATCCTTAACGTTCGGAATGTCCGGCAGATGATCGGCGACACCGGTCGCGATCAGCAGACGGCGCGATCTGCACCGCGTGTCATCTTCAAGCACCACTTCGAAGCCCCCCTCCGCAACGCCGCCGCCCTTCACCACGCACCGCCGCACTTCCACCCCGTACCGCGCGATTTCTTCGTAAGCGATCTTCAGAAAGTCACCCGGAGCCACTCCATCCCGTGTAAGATACCCGTGCATTGCATGGGAAGGCAGGTTCCGTTGCTTCCCCGCATCGCAGAGCAATACACGCCGGCGGCAGCGTCCCAGAACAAGCGCGGCGCTCAAACCCGCCGGGCCGCCTCCCACAATAATCGCGTCATACATTTCGAAACAACTCCGTGCTGAAGTATCGCTCCATGCGATCCGGAAATACGGTGACCACGTTGGCGTCGCGCCCCAGCCTTTTGGCCACAATAGCCGCGGCGCAGTAGTTGAGTCCTGAACTCGGGCCCACCGGATAGCCGCACGCAATAATTTTTCGCGCCGTTGCCAGCGCGTCGCTCGCATGAATTTCTACGATCTCGAGGTTCGGCAGCAGACCCTCACGAAACAGCGTCAACACACAATCCACCACGCCCGGTATGCGCCCGCTGAAACTACAGCACTCCGGGTCCGAAGTGAGAAAATCGACAGGTTTCGCAAACACCGGAATCGCCCTCGGACACGCGAGCGCAAAGCCCACCAGCGTACCGCCCGTTCCAACTCCGCTGACCACCGCCCCCACCTCCGGCAACACAGCGAGAATCTCACGCATGGTGCCGGTCCGGTGCGCTTCCACGTTCAGAGGATTCGAAAACTGGCGCGGAAGAAAGGCCCGCGTCTCAGCCGCCAGCCGCTCCGATTCGTCGATCGCACCGCGGATTCCAAGCTCCCGCGGAGTCATCCGAATCTCACCCCCGAACGCCCGGATCATCAGCGTTCGCTCATTGCTCACGCCTTCCGGCATGACTGCGGTAAAGCGAAGCCCAAGTTGTGCGCACATCAGAGCCATTGCAATGCTGGTTGAGCCGCTCGAAGCTTCAATCACCAGATCGCCCGCGCGCAGCTGGCCTGTAGCCACTGCGTCTTCAAGGATGAATCGCGCGACGCGGTCCTTTGTGGACCCGCTTGGATTCAGGAAGTCGAGCTTGCACCACACCGGCGCGCCCGGTTCGATTTCAAGGCGGACCAGAGGAGTGGGAACCTGCAGCGCCGCCATTGAGCACCATGTTACCCTCGCGGCAGTGACTCCGCCCGCCGGAACGTTCATGGCTGAGGCGCGCAAAGGCGCGATCCGGTTCCCTGCTCCCATCAAAGAGTATTGTGTGTTGAGCGACTGGACGCTGTTTCATGTCCGCATGGCGGACGGGAACCGTCTGGATCTTCGCCCGGTGCTGCCGAACGATTCATCGGATATGGAGGATTTCCATTCGAGTCTGTCGCCCGACGGTGTTTTATGGATTCCGGCCGCGCTGCGCGAGTCCATCGCCCTTGGCGAGCAAAGCGTCATGATGCGCGTCGAGAACGGGGGCGTCTCGGTTTATCTGAGGAAGGTTTTTGAAACGCTGGGCTTTCGCCCCTGAAACTTTCGAAATAAAACATGCAGCGCGCGCTGCACATGCGACAGCGCGCGCTGCATTTACCGCCGTTGGAACTTAGTTGGAGCTCTTCGCGGCGGGAGTTGCGGTAGCAGGGGCCGTTGTATCCGTCGCAGCCTTCTTGCTCTTCTTTGAGTGATGCTTTTTTGCAGTGGGCGCAGCAGTCGTACTTGCCGCGTCCTTGCTGGCCGGCGCGGATGTTGCCGCCGGAGCCTGCGCGAACGAGAGACCGGCAACTGCCAGGGTCATTGAGAGGCCGAGAACGGCCGAAGCGATCTTTTTCATGATATTTATCCGATTCCTTTTTTGTTTGAGAGGCTTTTCTTACTGCCTCTGCATGTAAAGACGCGGGCAACTATTAACCCCGTCTGAACGCGCGATTAAAACCGGTTCACTCTTCAGATTCGCTTCCGAAACCTATTTTCGCCCCCGAGCTCCGGCCATGGCCATGGGCGGGGGCGCAGCCGGCTCAGGCTCTTCCACTACTTTCTTGGGCCGCGCATTCAGTCGCGCCGTAACAATGGCCTGGTACGCTTTCGTAAACTTCGGCGTTCCGGGCTTCACGCCTGTCGCGGCAACCTCTTCCTCCGTGACTTCCTGCGCCATCGGCAAATACTTTTGGTAATACGTGCGGATTCGGTCCTGCACCGAACGATGCGCCGAGTGATACAGCACCATCAAAATCTCGTCCGAACTGGCCTCCTGCAAAGCCAGCCACACATGCGAGGGCCGTGTGACCTTCGGCGATTTGAGCAGCGTTTCAAGCTTCGTCGATTGCGTATCCAGCTTCTTCAGTTCCGCCGCTTCCGGCGCGCTCAGTTCCAGCCCGCGCAGAACTTCAGCGCGTTCGCGCGTGTTCAGCTTTTCCACCAGAACACTAACAAAGGCGAGCCACCCGCCCGGGGTGCCCGGAGGCAGCACGGAATGAGCGATTTTTTCCAGCTTCGTGAGACCTGCCAGATTCAGCTTCGCCCCCGTCAGCCCTGGCGAAATCGTCTTCAGCAAGCCGTACCGTTCCAGCGTTTCGAAAAACGCTACCACGTTCTGATCCAGCCCTACCGCACGGATCTCGCGCGCCAGAGCTCCGGGCACAGCCGCGTTCTGATACTCCTCGAGCAGGGCGTTTTCAAGCTGCGACTGCGTTCGCGTCGCCACTTCGAATCCCAGCACATGCTGAAACCGGATCAGCCGGAAAATCCGCGATGGGTCGTCAAAAAATGCCGACGAATTGGTGGTCCGCAATTCGCGGTTATTCAGATCCGCTTGTCCGTTCACCGGATCAACCAATAGTCCTCGTGAACCCCGGTTCAGCGAAAGCGCAATCGCGTTAATTGTAAAATCGCGGCGGGCCAGATCTTCATGGATCGTCGCCGGCCCGATGTGAGGTTTCCCGCCCGGCTTCGAATACTTTTCAGACCTGACGTTCCCCACCGAAACCCGCAGTTCTCCCGGAAAAACCAGTTCGGCAAACCGCTTGAACGGATCTTCCGCCGCCACTTCGCCCGAAAGGTTTGCCGCCAGTGAACGCGCAACCTTGATGGCATCCCGTTCCACGGTAAAGTCGAGATCCCGCGTCGGCGACCCGCGCAGCATGTCGCGCATCGCGCCTCCGGTCAGCCAAACCGTCATCGCCGCGTCGGTTGCGAGCCGCTGTATTTCATTGAGCACGCGGTTCTGCGCCGCGTCAAGATGGCTGTCGAGAACGAACATATAGTCGCTCATCGATCAAGCCCTCGGGTGGTGCTGGTCTAATGTCTCGCGCAGGCGAGAGCGGACTACGTGTGTGTAGATCTCGGTGGTCGACAAGTCGGCGTGGCCCAGCATCGCCTGCAAACTGCGCAGGTCGGCGCCCCCTTCAAGAAGATGTGTTGCAAATGTATGACGTAAAACATGCGGAGAAAGGTCGTGGAAGATCCCCGCCTTCCTGCCGTTCAGCTTGAGCGACGCCCAGAATGCCTGGCGAGTCATCGCTCCGCCTCGCGCCGTAACGAACAGATAAGGCGAGGTGCGTGCCTTCAAAAGCTGCGGACGCCCGCTCTCCACATATTGCTGAATCGTGCCGAGCGCGGTTCGGTGTACCGGCACAATTCTCTGCTTGTTGCCCTTACCGGTCACCCGGATTAAGCCCCAGCCCCGAATCCAGATTCGACGTCCGTAGTTGAATCAGTTCGCTCACCCGAATCCCTGTGGCGTACAGAAGCTCGAGCATGGCCCGGTCCCGCATTCCGCTCGGCTTCGAAACATCCGGAGCCTGGATCAGTGCCTCGATCTGCGCACGGTTCAGGAATTTCGGGATCGTGGTCCACTGTTTTGGACCCGAAAGATGCTCCGTCGGATCCGTCTCAATCAGGTTCTCGGTAACCAAATAGTGAAACAGGCTCCGCAGCGCGCTCAGGTTCCGCGCAATAGAGCGACTGCTTAACTCTTTTGCATACAGATGGTTAACATATCTAACAAGAAGTTCTTCCTGAGGGTACTCGCCCCCGCACACTGGCGCAACGAAGGCCAGAAACGTCGCCAGATCCGTCCCGTACGCCGACAAGGAGTTTCGCGAGAGACCCTTTTCCATCCGGCAGAACGCGAGAAACGCGGCGATACCCCGTGACATCGGCGACTCGGTCTGTAACCTGTTTCGCACCATACCGGTAAGGGACCCTTCCGAGCAATGATACAATATCCGCGAAAATGTTTAAATCAATTCTGTGGCCAGTTCAACTGCGAAGAAAGTTGTAGTCAGGCGTTTCGATCGCGAAAGCCTGACCGGCTTCGTGAATCCTTACAGCTATCTGCAGCCACAGAACGTCGAACTCCTCACCCCGAACGGCTCGCTGCTGCTTCTGCCCTACAACGAGGTGAGAAGTGTTGCCTTCGTCAAAGAGTTCGATGCCCACAGCGATTCACGCCGCGTATTTTTGACGCGCCCGAAAGTCGAAGGGCTTTGGATCAGAATGGTGTTCACGGACGGAGAAATAATGGAGGGAATTCTTCCGAATAATCTTCTCTCGTGGGAGCTGGCAGGTTTCACGGTAACGCCCCCGGAACCCGACGACAATAATCAAAGGATTTTTGTGCCGCGGCAGGCGCTGCGCAGTGTCCAGGTGCTGGGAGTGGTGGGGAGTCCTCTGCGCGGGAAAAAGAAACGAGCGCCGGCCGTGGATCAACCGACGCTCTTCTGAATTTAAGCGGCTCCGGCCATGGCCCGCGCCGGTTCAGCGGCAAGATAGAAACGGAACAACGGAAGCCCTTCCGTATGACGCCAGCGGCTGAGTTGCCAGGCCGCTTTCAAAAACTTCGCTCCCGAACGTGGCAGCGACACATGGTAAGTTCCGCAGTAGGATTTCTGCCGGAAACTCACAACGGGGGTCTTTGACCAGGCTTCCCCATCTCCCGACGTAAATATTTCCAGATCCAGGGTTTCCTGCTGCATAGCGTGGGTAATCCCGAGAGTCAGCAGCAAAGTGTTATCGGAGTATTTGCTGAGGTGAAACACGGCGCTTTCGCCGGCTTCGCGGACAGTAGTTTCGCGAATTACGAAGTCTAACATCTCATCGTCTCCTTTCAGCGACGAAGTCCTGCCAGCAGGGCGAGCCTTTGCCCCGCTGCGCTTAATGTCTCATATTTCTTACAGAAACAGAACCGAATTTGTGACGAACCGGACACCGGGTCGGAGTAGAAGCTTGAGCCCGGAACCGCCGCGACTCCCACATGTTCTACCATGTAACGCGCAAACTGCGAATCGTCTTTGTTTTCGAAGTTCCCGATGTCGCTCATGATGTAATAAGCGCCGCTCGGCGTGTAGCATTTGAACCCGGCGTTTTCGAGCATCTCCAGCGCCGCATGTCTGCGCCCCGCGTACTCTTTCGAGAGACCGTTGAAGTAGGCATCGGGCAGGTTCAGCGCCATCACCCCCGCCTGCTGCAGCGGAGTCGCTGCGCCGACCGTCAGAAAGTCGTGTACCTTTCGAATCGTATTCGTCAGTTCCGGCGACGCGATCACCCACCCCACCCGCCAGCCCGTCACTGAGAACGTCTTGCTCATGCTGTTGATGAGGATGGTTCGGTCGCGCATGCCCGGAATCGTCATCATCGGAATATGCGCGTGGCCGTCAAACGTGATGTGCTCGTAAATCTCATCGGTAATCGCGAGCGCGTCGAATTCCTGACACAGCGAGGCGATCAGCGTGAGTTCCTCGCGCGTGAAAACTTTGCCTGTCGGATTGTTCGGCGTATTGATGATGATCGCCTTCGTCCGGGCTGAGAAGGCGCGCCGCAGTTCGTCCGGATCGAAGCTCCAGTCGGGCGCATTGAGTTTTACGAGCTTGCGCTCGGCCTCGCAAAGCAGGGTGTCCGGATGATAGTTCTCGTAATAGGGTTCGAACACGATGATCTCGTCGCCGGGGTCGGTCACCGCCAGCAGGGACGCGATCATGCCTTCGGTGGCGCCGCAGCAAACGGTGATCTCGCGCTCCGGGTCCGCTTCGATCCCGTAAGTGCGCAGGTATTTTTTGGCGATAGCATCGCGGAAGGGCTTGGTGCCCCACGTAATCGGGTACTGATTGTAATCCGCCTCAATGGCATCGATGGCCGCCTGCTTCAGATCCACGGGCGCCGGAAAATCCGGAAAGCCCTGGGCCAGATTCACCGCTCCGTGCAGAATCGCAAGGCGGGACATTTCGCGAATAACCGACTCGGTGAACCGTTCGGTCCGCGCACTTCGAAAGCTTCTGGCCGAGGCCGCGATGGACATGAAAATATCGTCGCATGAATGAGGAGCCCCGCCGGGCGATTTGGCCGATTCGACGGTTGTTTACACTGGGTTCATATGCTGGTGATCGGGTCACGAGGCTCTCAGCTGGCGCTTTGGCAGGCGAACTACATCAAAGATCGTCTCGAAGCGCGCGGCTTGGACAGCCGCATCGAAATTATTAAAACAACAGGAGACAAAATCACCGACGTTCCGCTGAACAAGGTGGGCGGCAAGGGTCTTTTCACGAAAGAAATTGAGGAAGCGCTGCTTGAGAAGCGCATTGACCTGGCAGTCCACAGCCTGAAAGATCTTCCAACGGAGTTACCGAAAAACCTGACGCTCGCGGCCATCCCGCAACGGGCCGATCCTCTCGATGCCATTGTCGGAGGCAAACTGCGGGCTCTGAAATTTGGCGCAAGAGTCGGCACCAGTTCGCTGCGCCGCCTCGCCCAGCTACGGCGAATTCGGCCCGATCTGAATCTGCAGCCTGTCCGCGGAAACATCGACACCCGTATCAAGAAAGTCGAACTCGGCGAGTACGACGCGATCGTGCTTGCCGCTGCCGGACTGCGCAGGCTCGGGTGGGGCGACATCATCAGCGAAACCTTCCGCCCCGACATCGTATGTCCGGCCGTCGGTCAGGGAGCGCTCGCGGTCGAGACGCTGGAAGACAGCGAGGGCTTCGAGGCCTGCGCGCCGCTTGACGATCCCTGGAGCCGTCTTCCCGTGACTGCGGAACGAGCCATGCTGGCAGCGCTCGGTGGCGGATGTCAGGTGCCGATCGGGGCTTTCGGAACGCTCGAAAATACGGAACTGTTTCTGACCGGGGCGGTGTTTTCTCAGGACGGCAGCACCATGATTCGCTACACCGCGACCGGCGAATGCACCCGGCCGACGGAACTTGGCCGCAGCGTGGCCGAGGTACTTCTGAAGCGCGGCGCCGGTCCGATCCTCGAAGAAGTCTACAGCGAAGCGCTTGACGGCGCGGTATGAAGAAGGTCTACCTGGTCGGGGCCGGGCCAGGCGATCCTGAACTCATTACGCTCAAAGCCAGAAGGCTGCTTGAGCAGGCCGATTGCGTCCTGTTCGACCACCTTGCAAACTCCGATTTACTGAACCACGCGCCCGCATCCGCGGAACGAATCTACGTGGGCAAGAAGAAGTCAGATCACGCCGTCACCCAGGAAGAGATCTGCGCACTGCTGATCGATCGCGGGCGTCGCGGTCTGAACGTGGTGCGGCTGAAGGGCGGCGATCCGTTTATCTTCGGCCGCGGCGGCGAAGAGGCCGAGGCGCTGGCCAATGCGGGGTTGCCGTTTGAAGTTGTGCCCGGCGTGACCGCCCCTTTGGGCATTGCGGCTTACACCGGGGTTCCGCTCACTCACCGCGATCACACGTCGGTGGTCACGTTTATCACCGGCCACGATGTCGCGAGTATCGACTGGAGCAAGGTAGGGACTTCGGAAACCCTCGTGATCTTTATGGGGCTTTCGCAATGCGATGAAATCGCTTCGCATGTGATTGCCGGCGGGCGCGACCCGAACACCCCAGCCATGGCCGTCCGCTGGGGCACGCGGCCGGTGCAGGAAACCATCGCGGGAACCATTGCAACCTTGCCCGCTCTGATTCGCAGGCAAGGCATGAAGCCGCCGGCGACCATCGTGATCGGCGACGTGGTTTCTCTGCGCGCCAAGCTTAGCTGGTTTGAAAAGCTGCCGTTGTTTGGACAAAAGATCGTCGTCACCAGATCGAGGCAGCAGGCGGGAGTCCTCAGCGCCTTATTGCGGCAGGTGGGCGCGGATGTGGTCGAACTCCCCACCATTGAGATCCAGCAGGCGAGTGACTTCGGGCCGCTCGATCGCGCCATCGCCAAGCTGCCGTCGTACCAATGGCTGGTGTTTACCAGTGCCAACGGGGTGAACGCGTTCCTCGAACGTCTCGACCTCGGCCCCACAGACCTGCGGGCCATCCGGGGACGCATCTGCGCGATAGGCCCGGCTACCGCCGCCGCGCTGACGCGCTTCCACATCAAGGTGGATATCGTGGCGGAGCAATACGTCGCCGAGGGACTGATCGCCTCTCTCGGCTCCTACGACTTCAGAGGCCAGCGCGTGCTCATTGCTCGTGCGGCCGTGGCCCGTGATGTCCTGCCTTCCGAACTTGAGCGGCGTGGCGCGCTCGTCGATGTCGTCGAGGCTTACCGCACCGTGGCTCCCGCGGATCTCAGCGGACGCGCGGCAGAAATCCTCGGCAGCAAACCGCGCTGGGTCGCGTTCACCAGTTCGTCCACCGTGGACAATCTGGTTGCGGCGGTTGGCGCCGATGCGCTGCAGAGGCATTCAAATCGCCAGTATCGGACCGATTACCAGCGCGACGCTTCGCAGGCACGGCCTCGCACCCACCGTCGAAGCGGCTGAATTTACGGTGCCGGGATTAGTCGGGGCAATTTTGTCGGCGGGTATAATCAGAGCGTGAAATTGGCTCTCTTCGGCGCGTCTTCGCTGCTTCTCCTGACTGGCTGTTCCAACCGGAATCTCGACTCGCAGGAGGCCGTTAAACGGGGCGTCATCAACGAACTTTCGAAATCGAAGAACATCAACATGTCGTCGATGGATGTGAATGTTCTTTCGGTCAGCTTTCGCGACAAAGAGGCCGATGCCGTGGTGTCGTTTGTGCCTAAGGGCGGAACGGCGGAGCAGGGCCTCACGATGAATTACACCATGGAACGGCAGGGCTCTGAGTGGCACATCAAGTCGCGCGCCCAGAGCGATATCCAAAAACACGCCGCGCAGGGCCAAACGCAATTACCCCCCGGCCGTCCGCAATGAACGTAGCGGTTCTCGGTGGTGGACCCGCCGGCGCATTTGCGGCGGAACGGCTTGCGTCCGCCGGGATACGCGCTACTGTCCTCGATGAGAAACTTGCGTGGGAAAAGCCATGCGGCGGCGGTCTGACGTGGAAGGCGTACTCGCAGTACCCCTTCCTGTTTGAGAACGACACGCCCCGCAAGGTGATTGCTGAAACGGTGCTTTCAGCGCCGAAAAGCAAACCGGTGACGCTTGCGCTCGACCGGCCTCTGCTGATTTACTCGCGTTATGACCTGAACGGCCTGCTGCTGAAACGAGCCGAAAAAGCCGGCGCGCGCATCGAGCAGACAAGGGTTCTCAAGGCGGAGCGGACCGGCGATGGCTGGAAGCTCCGCACTAAAACCGGCACGCTTCATGCCGATTACTGCATCGTCGCGACCGGCGCGCGCAACAGCCTGCGCGACTACGGAACGGAATTGACTTCGCGCGACACGATGGCGGCGCTCGGTTACTACGTCCCGGGTGAACGGCACCGGATCGATATACAATTCCTGCCGAAACTCGAAGGTTACATCTGGGTGTTCCCACGCAGCGGCCATCTGTCCGTCGGCATCTGCGGGAAGGGGGAGTCGGCGGCGGCGCTGCGCGCCCGGCTGGAACGCTATATGGACGAGCAGGGGCTTTCGCGCGAGGGAGCGGCCTTTTACAGCCATTTGCTGCCCGGTCTCGATACGCCCGCCTGGAAGCGCAACCGGGTGTCGGGCGAGGGCTGGCTGGCCGTCGGCGATGCGGCGGGGCTGGTCGATCCGATCACCGGCGAAGGGTTGTATTACGCGTTACGGTCGGGCGATCTCGCGGCACAATCGATGCTCGCGAAAGCGGATTACCGGACGCTGCTGCGCAACGACTTCACAGCCGACCTCGAATTCGGCTCGCGGCTGGCGCGCCGCGTTTTTCACGGCAGATTCCTGGGCGGTTCCGTCACCAGCAGAATGGTTCAGTTCACCCGGCTCAGCCCGAAGTTCCGCGGGATCATGCAGGACCTGTTCGCCGGAACCCAGCCTTATGAAGGGCTGAGGAACCGGCTGTTCCGAAGTTTGCCGCGCAGTCTGTTCGAGATCGCCTCAGCGCAATAGCTTGAAGGCGGCGCGTTCGGCCATCAGTTCGGGAGAAAAAACCGACATCGCCTGAGCGAGCTTTTCGAGATCGGCGCCTTCTTCGATGGGCATCTCTTTTTCCACCCAGTCCGAAAGGGGAAGGTTGCGGAAGAAGATGCGCTCCTGCCGCACCATAAACTTGCGGGTCAGGAACAGGACCTTGTGCTCGCGGGTGTAATGCCGCTCTTCGATCCGGATGTCCGCCAGGAACTCGTCCATCGCTTTCCGGCGAGTGGATTCCTCGGCGGTCTTGAGCGAACCTTCAATCGCTTCTTTCTGCGCGCTTAACGTGGCGCGGGCGGCGGCGAGTTCTTCGCGCTGTTTCGAGAGCATCACTTCCATGCGCGAGCGCATGAGGAAGTACACGACCAGACTGCTTGCAGCGGCGCAAAGGGCGCATGACAATACCCACCATTGGGGGCTCATGCCTCCAAGTTTACCCCTGGGCGCCGTCGATCTTGGCGCCGGAGAGCGCTCCCGCTACTACTTTGAAGCGGAAGGTCGCTAAACCGATCAGCGCCGATTTCAGCCGGTAGAGCGCCCCGGACATAAAGCCGTGATACTTGCCGAGAAAGACGGCGGTGCCAACGACGCGGTCTCCTTCGAGCAGCGATTTCTTTACGGGCGAGGTGAGCCCGTCGTGCACCGCCGTGACATCCGACAGGATGATCAGCTTGCGGTTCGAGCGCTTGACCTGGGCGCAGAGTTCGAGGACTCCTCCGTAGTTGCCGTAATGCTCGTCGATCTGGCGCAGCGCGCGGACGAACGAGGTCCGGAACATGATGGCGGCTCCGGAAACGCACTCGGCTTCAATCTCGCCGCCCGCCTGGGCCGGGCGCAGCGGCGGCTCCGGATTGCCGGGCGCGGGAAGCGGGCAGACCTGCGGGGCGGGCGCGCCGCCGCTCATCAGCAGCGGGCAGACCGCGCCCAGATCGCTTCGCTCGTCGAGCAGGTTGGCGAGCCTGTTGACCGCTTCGCCCGTGATCTGCGTGTCGTCATGGACGAACAGAATGCAGGAGCCTTCGGCGGCGCGGAGGCCGATGTTCATTGCCTTGGTCAGGCCGAAATTCTTGGGCAGCCGGATGAAACGGGCGGCCGGGAAATCCTCCGACAATTCGGAGGAATGGTCCTTCGAGCCGTTGTCGACGACCAGAATCTGGTGGTCGTCACCGAGGGCGGCGAGGCATGCCCGAAGCTTGTCAGCGCGATCGACCGTTACGATAACGACCGAGACGCGCCACGGAATATGTTCTGAAGGTTCTGCTTCGGGGGTCAACTCGCTATTCTAACGGGTCAGCTTTCCGAGGATGACGGCCCTCCTTGCGCCGGTGGCGGAGGGAAGATTGCCAGGCTCGCGGCGCCAGGTGCGGTAGGCCAGGATGGCGAAGGCAATGGCTTCTTTGGCGTCGGGGTCGATGCCGAATTCGGCGGTGGTTGTGACCCGTATGCCGGGGAGGAAGGCGGCGAGTCTGCGCCATCAACTGACAGTTGTGAACGCCTCCGCCGGCAGCAATCAGTTCGTGCGTCTTCGGGGCGAAGCGCTCGATTGCCGATGGCGATGGTGGCGGCCGTGAGAGCGGTCGCGGTGGCGATCAGTGTCTTCGGACGGCCGTCGCGAGCAGCCTTCGATGAATTCGGCGCCGTATTGTTCGCGGCCCGCGGTTTTCGGGGGCTTCGCCAGGTAATAGCGAGTCTCTGAGCAGCGAGTCGAGCAGCGCGCGGTCGATTTGGCCCGCGCGCTGGCGATGGCGCCATTGCGGTCGTAACGGCGGCTTGCCACCGGTGAAGCGCTCGACCAGCTGATCGATCACCATGTTGCCGGGGCCGGTGTCAAAGGCGATGACCTGTTCGGGCGTGCCGCCGCCGGGCAGGACGGTGATGTTGGCGATGCCTCCGATATTCAGCGCGACGCGGTTGAGCTTCGCGTGGCGGAACAGGAGGTAATCGACGAAGGGAACGAGGGGCGCGCCCTGTCCTCCGGCGGCGATGTCGCGGGTGCGGAAATCGGAGACCACGGGGATGCCGAGGCGTTCGGCGATGACGGAGGCTTCGCCGATCTGCAGCGTGTTGCGTGCGCCTTCATGGATAGATGGTCTGGCCGTGGCAGCCGATCAGTTCGATCGCGTGGCACGGCGAGCTTCGCGAGCGGCCTTCGCGTAGAGCTCGCCCAGTTCGAAGTTGAGCCGCGAGATCTGCGCGGTGGAGCACTGTGTGTTCGATACGTCGAGAATGCGGCGCGCGGGTCGCCTCCGGATAGGGGGTGGTCGCATGCGCAAGGGTGGTGACGCGCTTGCCCGTGATGTCGATGACTGCGACGTCGATGCCGTCGAGCGAGGTGCCGCTCATGATGCCAGCGACTCTCATCAGCTGAGTTCCCTTTGCAGATCTTCGAGGAAACGGAGCGCCTCGACCGGGCGCATCTCATCGATCTTCAGACCCCGGATCTTCTGCTTGATTTCTTCGCTGCCGGCTTCGAAGAGACGGATCTGCACGGGCCCGGTCCGGGCACCGGGGGTCAGTTCTTCGACGGCGCGGTGTTCGGTGCGCTCGTGCAGCCTGAGGACTTCACGCGCGCGTTCAACAACGGTTGCGGGCAGACCGGCGAGGCGCGCCACTTCGATGCCATAGCTGCGGTCCGCCTTGCCGGGCTCAATGCTGTGCGCAGAAAGATGATGCGGTCGCCGCTTCCTTGACGGCCACCTGAAGGTTGCGCACGCCTTCCAGTTGCTCGGCGAGTTCGGTGAGTTCGTGATAGTGGGTCGCGAAGAGAGTTTTGGCGCGCGTGGTGTTGGCGATGTGTTCGACGACGGCCCAGGCGAGCGACAGGCCGTCATAGGTGGCGGTGCCGCGGCCGATTTCATCGAGGATGATGAAGCTGCGCGGAGTGGCGGTGTTCAGGATGACGGCGGTTTCGGTCATCTCGACCATGAAGGTGGAGCGGCCGCGCGCAAGGTTGTCGGATGCGCCGATGCGGGTGAAGATGCGGTCGATGATGGGAAGCAGGGCGGATTCCGCGGGCACCCAGGAGCCCATCTGGGCGAGGATCGCGATGAGCGCGGCCTGCCGCAGGTAAGTGCTTTTGCCGCCCATGTTGGGGCCGGTGATGATGGCGAGGCTGGTCAGTGGAATCGTTCAGATAGAGGTCGTTGGGGATGAAGCGGCCGGCTTCTTCGCCCGCCAGTTTCTCGATGACGGGGTGGCGGCCGGCGACGATCCGCATCTCGCCTCCGGTCGAGAATTGCGGACGGGCGTAGCGGTTTTCGGCGGCCACCTGAGCGAGGCAGGCGGAGACGTCGAGTTCCGCAACAGCGGACGCGGTGGCGCGGATGCGCTGGGCATGATCGGCCGTCTTCTGGCGGACTTCGCCGAAGATGCGCTTCTCGATTTCGAGGATCTTCTCTTCGGCAGAGAGCACCTTGACTTCGTATTCCTTCAGCTCGGGCGTGGTGAAGCGCTCGGCGTTGACGAGGGTCTGCTTGCGCTCGTAATCGGCGGGCGCGTGGTGCAGATTGGCGCGTGAGATTTCGATGTAATAGCCGAAGACGTTGTTGAAGCGGACCTTGAGCGAAGCGATGCCGGTGCGCTGGCGCTCGCGCGTTTCGATCTGCGCGATGTACTGCTTGCCGTTCTGGCTCAGGTCGCGGAGTTCGTCGAGTTCAGGGTCGTAGCCGGCGCGGATGGTGGGCGCGTCGCCGATGTTGAACGGCGGGCTGTCGGCGAGGGCGGCAATGATGGGACAGGAGGCTTCGGGGACGGGATCGAGACGCGCGAAGGTATCGGTCAGGCGGGCGGAAAGCGGCCGGGCGGCGAGGCGCGCGGCGTCTGCCAGTTTCGGCATCTGGTCGAGCGATTTGCCGAGCGCGAGAAGATCGCGCGGGCCGGCGCTGCCGATCATGACCTTCGCGAGCAGGCGTTCGATGTCGAGAACGGGGGCGAGTTGTTTGCGCAGTTCGGCGCGAAGGATGGTTTCGCGGGCAAGATCGCTGACCGAATCGAGCCGGGCTTCGATTTCGGTCGTGATCGAGCGATGGCCGCAGCAGGCGCTGCCGCAGCAGGCGGCCGCCCATGCCGGTGGCGGTTTGATCGAGGATTGCGATGAGGGTTGCGCCGCCATCGGAAAAGATGGGCTCGATGAGTTCGAGGTTACGGACGGTCACGGCGTCGAGCACCATGTTGGCGGCGCGATCGAAGTGACGGGGCGGGTCGAGATGGTCGAGCGCGGCGCGCTGCGTGTCGCGCAGGTAATGGAGCACGGCTCCGGCGGCGGCGATGGCGGCGTTTTTGCCGGCGAGGCCGAAGCCATCGAGCGAGAGCAGTTTGAAATGCTCGCGCAGGATGCGGTCGGCATAGTCGGTGGTGAAGACCCAGTCTTCGAGCTCGGTGATGACCGAGCGGTTGTTCGGGCTGAGAGGGCGGGACTCTCGGCGGCGAACCAGGGTCTCACGGGCGCCGACGCTTTCGAGCACGCCCTGGAGTTCGGTGAGTTCGATTTCGGTGGCCCGGAATTCGCCGGTCGAGACATCGACGTAAGCGACTCCGGCGCGCGAGCCCTGGCGGGCGACGGCGGCGAGGTAGTTGTTTTCGTGCGACCGGAGCAGGTGCGCGTCGGTGGCGGTGCCGGGCGTGACGATCCGGGTCACTTCGCGGCGGACCAGTTTCTTGCCAGCCGGCCTCTTCCATCTGTTCGCAGATGGCGACGCGATAACCGCGTCCGATGAGACGCGCGATGTAGCCCTCGGCCGCATGACAGGGCACGCCGCACATGGGGACGGGCGTCGCCCTTTTCTTTGTTGCGGGCGGTGAGAGTGATTTCGAGTTCACGCGCGGCAGTGACGGCGTCTTCAAAGAAGAGTTCGTAGAAGTCGCCGAGGCGGAACATGAGCAGCGCGCCAGGGACCTGTTGCTTGATGGCGTGGTACTGGCGCATCAGCGGCGTTGCCGCGGTTTCTACGGACATGTTTCGGCCATCATCATAAAGGCAAAAGCACCTGCGGCAATCATGGCTGCGTTGAACACGGTCTTCCGGAACCGGCCACGAAACGTGACGAGCGCGAGGTCAGGCGCCTGAGCGCAACGCATTCACGGCAGCCCCGATAATCGAGAGTTCATCATTGCCCGGCACTACTTCGAAGACGCTGCCCTGCAGGGTCGACATGGTGACCATTTCATGCAGGTACTGGCTGAACAGACTGACTTTGATGAACCGCGAATTGGGTCCGGCTATGAAGAACTTGCCGGGGCCATCCATATGGATGCTGCTGGCGGAGGCGGCGGCGAGCGCGCGGTGCCAGAAGAGCTCGAACTCTTCGCAGCGATGGTCCTTTTCAGGGCTGCGGGCGTTGGCGAAAATTTCTTCGGGCTCGAGGTCGAGGAAACGCAGGCGCATGGCACGGTGGCCCATGATGCCTTCGAGGTGTCCTTTGCCGCCGCAGCCGCAATACGCCTCTTTGGGATCGAGCGTGACGACCATGTGGCCGCCTTCCCAGACGCCGTCGGCCAGGGGGTAACGCCCGAAGCCGATGCCGTGACCGAGGGTCCAGACACGAATCAGTTTTTCCAGCTGGCCGCGCGTGGCGGCGATGCCGGCGGCCATCACGTCGGCATCGTTGTAGAGCGAGACGGGGATTTCGAGGCCGTGTCCGGCGAGCGACGATGTGAGCGATTCGACCAGCCTTGCGCCTTTCATCTGCTTGAGGTTGGGCGACTCTTCGATGACACCGTTCCGGATCAAACCGGGGAAGCCAAAGCCGACGGATCTGGGTCTGGCGCCTTCATCCTCACAAAGATCGTGGATGATCTGAGCTACGGTTTCAGCGATGACTTCCATGGGCATGCTGTGGATGTCGAGCGCGGTTTCATCGTCGTCCCGCGCCGGGGGTGGGAAATAGCGGATGGGCGAAACGAGTTCGCAATCCCTGGACGAGGCCTACCGCGATATGCCCTGTTGCCACTACGCCGATCGTCTGGTGCGTCATTGTGAATAGGCCTTATCAGAAGCGACTGAGCTTATTGAGCCCGTTGAACGCCGCGGCTTTGTAGCATTCCGCCAGCGTTGGATAGTTGAAGACGGTGTCGACAAAATAATCGACCTTGCCGCCGAGGATGAGCACGGCCTGACCGATGTGAAGCAGTTCGCTCGCGCCCTCACCGATGATGTGAACGCCAAGCAGTTCGCGCGTTTCGCGGTGGAAGATGAGTTTGAGGCGGCCGGTGGTGTCGCCGCGAATCTGGCCGCGCGCGATTTCGCGGTAGTAGGCGACGCCCACTTCGTAGGGAACGTCCTCTTCCGTCAACTGCTCTTCGGTCTTGCCGATGAACGAAATTTCGGGAATGGTGTAGATGCCGTACGGGTATGTTGCCGGGTTGGAGTGCAGGGGGACGCCGAAGGCCCGGCCGGCGGCGATGCGGCCCTGCTCCATGGAAACGGAGGCAAGGCTGGGGAAGCCGATGACGTCGCCTGCTGCAAAGATGTTGGGCTGTTTGGTGCGGAAATCGGCATCGACAGGAATGCGGCCGCGCGAATCGGCTTCGATGCCCGCGGCGGCGAGGTTGAGTTCATCGACATTGCCGGAGCGGCCGACGGCGTAGAGGAGCGCGTCGCCTGAGATCTTTTTGCGGCTTTGCAGGTGAGCGACGACTCCGTTGCCGGTGTCTTCGACGCTTTCCACCTCTTCATTGAGGCGCATGGTAACGCGGCTGTCGCGAAGGTGATAGGAGAGGGCTTCGACCATCTCGGCATCGGCGAATTCGAGCAGCCGGGGGCGCTTTTCGATGAGGATGACGCGGACGCCGAGGGTGGCGAACATGCAGGTGTATTCGACGCCGATGACGCCGCCGCCGACCACGATCAGGGTGCGGGGAATCTCCGGCATCGAGAGGATCTGATCGCTGTTGATGATGGTGGTGCCGTTGATGGGGACGAGGGGCGAGACGGCGGGTTTGGTGCCGGTGCCGATGATGATGAACGGCGCTTCAATCTCAGTGCGGCCGCGCGAGTTTTCGACGGCGACGTGGGTGGAGTCGATGAAGCTTGCCTGGCCGGTGAGCATTTCGATGTTGTTGCGCGAAAGCTGGGCCTGGGTGACATCGACTTCGGTTTTGATGACGTGCTGGACGCGGAAGGAGAGGTCCGCCATGGTGATCTTTTCTTTGACCCGGTAATTGATGCCGTAGATCGCCTGGTAGTTGTAGCCGGAAAGATGGAGCACGGCCTCGCGCAGGGTCTTGCTGGGGATGGTTCCGGTGTTGATGCAGGCTCCGCCGATCACTTCGCGCTTTTCGACGAGCGCGACGTGTTTGCCGGATTTGGCGGCCTGAATGGCGGCGCGCTGGCCCGCGGGGCCTGAGCCTATGACGATCAGGTCGTAGCGTTGCATGCGGTATTTGCCATTCTCCTATATGAGGTTTCGCGGTCAGCGGGGCGACTATGGGGCGTGAAAAAACAAAGCCATTTTGGCGGAGCGGGCCGGGCAGGAGGGGCGCGCGGCGGTGGCGTGGTTCGGGAGCGGTTCGCATTCGGTTATGGCGTCCTCACGCGAACAGGAGTTACACATGGGGCGGCGGCGGGGCGGCGGTGAATTGTGCGGGCCGGGAAAAAACAAAGCCATTTGGGTGGAGTTTGCGCGCGGGCTGGCGGGGAGCGGTGTTGGGTTCAGCGGGAGTTTGGGCTCGGTGGATGTTGGGGTCCGTTCAGTTCGCCGGGTGGCGAGGGCTGCGGGCAGGGCCGGAAGTGTCGAAATGTTCATTGCATCGTTTCCGGGCTGCGTTTCGGGGCTGCGTTTGACGACTGTGTTTTTAAGATTGCGTTTCGAAGGCTGCGGGTGAAAAAACAAAGCCATTTTCGATGGCTGCGCTTTTGGCGCTATTGGGCACGTTACTGAACGATTGGCGTGAAGACGTCTTCGACGATGGGCGGGTGCTTTTGTTTGTAGCCGTCTTCGAGGTTCCAGCCGGTTGCGTTGTGGTGGCGCATTTTGTCGTTGAGGCGCTCCATTTTTAGGTGCAGGTTGATTTCGGCCGGGGTGAAGACTACGTCATGGGTTAGGCGTGCGGGATCTTCGGCCGGGTTGTAGGGTTTGCCTTCGGCGTGGCAGAGCTGGGCGAAGAGCGCGGCGGCTTTGAGGGCCTCGCGGTGGGCTTTGATGCGTTCGGCCTGCATGGCTTTGAGGTCAACGATGTTGTTGCGCATGGAGCGTTTGATGCGCTGCTCATAGAGGGTGAGGCGCTGGAATTCGAGCGATTCGTCGAAGTAGGTTTTGGAGGCCGAGACGGCGGCGACGACCTGGGGGTTTTGCGGGTCTGAGCCGGGGGCCATCCGTTCGGCGATTTCGGAGTTGCGCATGTGGCCGATGGCGTAGAGGTTCTGTTCGTGGGTGCGGGAGAGTTTGAGACGCCAGGCGTCGCCTGCGATGGCGAAGACGAGGTCGCGCTCTACGAAGTTGGCGGGCTTGTACATGGCGAGGTATTCGTTGAGGTGGAGTTCGTGCTCTTCGCGGTCTTCGGGGGTCATGAGGGTGACCTGGCCGGTGAGACCGTGGCGGAGGGCGTTTAGGGCGACGCGGGCTTTGCCTTCGTCGGATTTGGGGCCGGTCGATTTTTCGGCGTTGCGGCGATTGGCGTCGATTTGTTTTTGGGAGGTGTGCTTTTCGGGGAGCATGGCTTTTGTTTGTCCTTTACGGTCGTAAATTTTGGTGCTTTACGGCTTCAGGAATAACATCCGGAATTGGGGCTGGAATTGGACGCGGGGGTATGTTGTTGATTCAGTTGGTGAAATAAAGGCAAAATCCGCGTGTTTTGACAATAATCGCGAGACTCGATTCTCTCGTTTGCGGAGATCGCGACAGTTTACGATCGAACTCCGCTGGCCGCGCACTGCATGTAAGTGTGCCGAGTTTTGGGCGGGGCGGAAACTCCGCTGGTATTGGTTATCCCTTCGCCAGCGGAGAGCAAAAAGGCCATAGCGAGGATGTAAAACAGATTGTGTAAACGCTGATTCTGTTGGTTCAATAACAGGAGATCAGACATGGCAATCGATCCGAAGATAATAGACCAGTTACTGGCTGAGCATGGGAAGCGTCCGCAGGACATAGCGGGCGAAAAGGGGCTGCTGAAGCAGCTGACAAAGGCGGTCATCGAGCGAGCCCTGCAGGGCGAGATGACGGACCATCTCGGGTATCAGAAGCACGATACTGCGGGGTATCATACCGGCAACTCACGCAACGGCAAGAGCCGGAAGAAGCTGAAGGGCGATTTCGGCGAAATAGAAATCGAGACGCCGCGGGACCGCAACGGCACGTTCGAGCCGCGAATCGTAAACAAGCACCAGACGCGCTTTACCGGCTTTGATGACAAGATCCTGTCGATGTACGCGCGGGGCATGAGTACACGCGACATTCAGGGGCATCTGGAAGAGATCTATGGAGTGGAAGTCAGCCCGACGCTGATTTCAAATGTGACCGAAGAAGTACAGGAAGAGGTGAAGCAGTGGCAGAACCGGCCGCTCGATCCGGTATACCCGATTGTTTATCTGGACGCTATGTGCGTAAAAATGCGGGACAACGGCCATGTGCAGAACCGTGCGGTGTATGTCGCGATCGGCGTCAATCTTGCGGGTGAAAAGGTGGTGCTGGGGCTTTGGACGTCAGCCAATGAAGGGGCGAAGTTCTGGCTGCAGGTGCTGACCGAGATCCGCAACCGGGGAGTGACGGATATCTTCGTGGCGTGCGTGGACGGGCTGAAGGGCTTTCCTGAAGCGGTGGAAGCGGTATTCAGCAAGACACAGGTCCAGTTGTGCATCGTGCATCTGGTGCGGCATTCGCTTGAGTACGTCTCTTACAAACAGCGCAAAACGGTGGCTGCGGATCTGCGGAAGATTTATACGTCGCCAACCGCAGTGGCGGCAGAACTGGCGCTCGATCAGTTCGCGGTGAAGTGGGACGCGAGTTGCCCGATTATCAGCCAGATATGGCGGCGGAACTGGCAAAGAGTCATACCGTTCTTCGCGTTTCCGGCAGAGGTTCGGCGGATTATTTATACAACCAATGCGATTGAGAGCCTGAACTCAGCTCTCAGAAAGATTATCAGGACCAGGGGATCGTTCCCGAATGAAGAGGCGGCGCTGCGGCTGCTCTATCTGGCGCTGAAAAATCATTCGAAGAAATGGAGCTTCATTCAGGGCTGGCGCGAAGCGCTGAACCAGTTTCAGATCCTGTGGCCGGAACGTATGCCGGCGCTCGAAAGGGCATAAAGCCCGAAGGAGAGCTTTGCTGCAAATGGGGGCTCTGCCCCCAAACCCCCGGGATTTACCGCTTTGGGCCGATCCCGGCTTCTATCCGTGCGTGCGAACGGGTGAGCCCGTTCGCATGCCGGTCTCGGATCTGACGGCGCTCGGGTTGCGTCCCCGCATTGCCCTGTCTTCCGTCAGATGCTGAGCAGATTAACACGACGACCTGACCCACACAGGAGGGTGTTTACACAAAAGAGTTGACATCCCCGCCATAGCCGTTCAGCAGCAAAGGATTGCGTAAGCGGGCACCTCCGAAAATCAGTCAACCGTATCTTCGATATTCGTTCCAACGCTGGAATACAGCAGCTTTCCATGCCTGCGGACGTACGACAGCGGCACCTTCGGGTTGTTGATATCCCTTCCTCCGTCGGCATGCCATTTGTCGCTCCACTTTTTATACCAGTGCTCCATGGCGGCCGGCTTCATCAGGAAAATTTCCTTGAGCTCGATGGCCTCATACGTGGAAAAAATCCAGTCCACCTTTCTGTATTTTTCGATAATTACCGGGTTTAAGTGATGATGGGTTGTGAACTGATCTGTGCGAAGCAGGTTCACCGTTTTCAATTCGTATTCGTTCCCCGCCGCGTCGATGGCATCGTTTCCCTCGCGGGATTTCAGAACTGCGAGGCCGAGGATCAGGCATACCTGAAGGATCTTACCGCCGTTGTCCTGAAAGATATCCGGTATGCCGTGCCTGATGGCGAGCTTCTGATATTTGCGGATGGCGGGAAAGAGAGTCTTCAGAAGGCGCGCGTCCCGATGTGGCTTCATGCTTGGCCGTCGCGCAGCAGTTCAGCGGCACAGACGTTGAGCGCCGCCGCGAGCCTGGCTATGTTGTCGATCGAGACGTTTCGTTCACAGCGTTCTATGGAGCCAACGTATGTTCTGTGCAACCCGGCGCGGTCGGCCAAACTCTCTTGCGACAGACCCTGCTCAGCTCGAAGGCGCCGAATGTTTTGAGCCATCGTTTGTCGGATTACCGGTATGTTCCTGATTCGGCTCACATTTTAGAGCCTTGATCGTTAGATGACTTTGGGTCTACAGACGTAAAGTAGCTTTCCGCACGAGGTGCCGTTTTACAGTAAAGGGAACGCACGATGCAGCCGATAATCTCTCAGATGGTCACGCTCACCAGCAGCCCCGCGTACAAGACGGACTTCGGCACTGCTTATTGCGGAGATTCGCTGCGTCTGCTTGCCGAACTTCCAGATTGCAGCGTTAATCTCGTAATGACGTCCCCGCCCTTCGCGCTTCAGCGGCAGAAGGCCTACGGCAATAAGGATCAGGGCGAATACATCGACTGGCTGACACAGTTCGCGCGGCAGGTTCACCGTGTACTCAAAGAGGACGGAAGTTTTGTACTGGACCTTGGCGGTTCCTATGAAAAAGGCGTTCCGGCGCGCAGCCTTTACAACTTCAGGGTACTCATCAGGTTCTGCGATGAGATTGGATTTTTCCTCGCGGAGGATTTCTACTGGTTCAACCCGTCGAAGCTCCCGAGCCCGATTGAATGGGTGAATAAGCGCAAGATGCGCGTGAAGGACGCGGTGAACACCGTTTGGTGGTTCAGCAAAACCGAGTGGCCGAAGGCCGACATCACTAAAGTTCTGGCCCCATACAGCGACCGAATGAAGAAGCTCTTGGAGGACCCCGCCGCGTTCTACACTCCTAAGGTACGGCCGTCCGGTCATGACATCGGCGCGGGCTTTGGGAAGGACAACGGCGGAGCGATCCCGCCCAATCTCCTGCAGATACCGAACACCGAGTCGAACGGTCTGTATCTCAATGGATGCAAAATCGTAGGCGGAACGCAGCACCCCGCCCGTTTCCCGGCGAAGCTTCCGGAGTTTTTCATCAACATGCTGACCGATCCCGGAGACCTGGTAGTGGACATCTTCGCCGGATCGAACACAACGGGGCAAGTGGCAGAATCACTCCAGAGAAGCTGGCTGGCTTTTGAATTGTCGCGTGAATACATCGCGGCATCGGCTTTTCGGTTTTTAGACAAACAAAACACTCACGATGAAATGCGGGAAATTTACAATCTCATCGAGACTGGCAAAACAGTAGATGTTCGTGAATATGTGGTGCAACGTGAATTCCTGCCGGTCGTCGCGGCGACTGGATAGCTCGGTGCTGCCGAAATAAAGGCGCTTAGCGATGCACGCAACCCGAGAAGCAATTCCCACGAGGCCCCGAACGTGGCATCGACGGGTCCTGTTTGGCGGAAAAGCCTCAAATCGCGAAGCCGCAGTTCCTGGATCGTACCTAATTTCCTTGATCGTACCTAAATGTAAGGGCGTGCAATGAGGTACGCTTCTTTGCATGAGGCGCAGACGTGAAAGCGAGTGACTCTGGAATCAGGCTGAGGATTTTTGTGGTGGCGCTGGTGGCGTGCGGGGGCGCGGGGGCGCAGACGCACTGGGTCGGGACGTGGGGGGCGGCGCCTTCGCCGATCGCTCCGGCGGACCAGTTGAAGACGCTCAAGCTGCAGTTCGGCGAGCAGACTTTGCGCGAGATCGTGCATACGACGATTGGCGGCGATACGGTCCGGGTGCGGCTTTCGAATGCCTATAATCCGGAGCCGGTGAACGTTGGGGCGGTGCATATCGGGGTGCGCAGCGGGGGCGCGGAGGTGGCGGCGGGGTCGGACCGGGCGCTTACTTTCAGCGGGCGCGCGGCGTTTCAGATTCCGGCAAACGCGGTGTTTCTGAGCGATCCGGTGAAGCTTGCGGTGCCCGCTGCCGGAGACCTGGCGATCAGCATCTATCTGCCGGGGACGCAGGCTGTCGGAGGGATTCATTATGCGGCGGCGCAGACTTCGTACGTGGCGGCCGGGGACAAGACGGGGGCGGCTTCGCTAAACGATGCGGACAAGATTACGTCGTGGGTGTTGCTGACGGGGGTCGATGTGGCGGCGGCGGCTTCGGCGGGGTCGATTGTCGCGATCGGGGATTCGATTACGGACGGGGCGCGGTCGACTTCGGATGCGAATCGCCGGTGGCCGGATGTTCTGGCGGCGCGGCTGCTGGCGCGGAAGAATAATCGCTATTCGGTGGTGAATATGGGGATCGGAGCCAACCGGATTCTGCATGACGGGGCGAATAATCCGAGGGCCGGGGCGAATACGCTGGCGCGGTTCGAGCACGATGTACTGGGGCAGCCGGGGGTGAAGTACGTGATGGTGCTTGAGGGGATCAATGACATTGGGCACGCGGGTTCATCGGCTCCGGCTTCGGAGGCGGTGACGGCGGAGGATATTATTTCGGGCTACCGGCAGATGATCGAGCGGGCTCATGAGCACGGGATACGCGTGATTGGGGCGACGATCACTCCGTTCGAGGGGCCGGCGCAGAGTTCGCGCGGTTATTACACGCCGGAGAAGGGGAAGATCCGGGAGGCGGTGAATGAATGGATCCGGAGCGCGGGGGCTTTCGACGGGGTTGTGGATTTTGACAAGGTGGTGCGGGACCCGGCGAGTCCGAACCGGATGCTGGCGGCTTATGACAGCGGAGATCAGTTGCATCCGGGGGATGCGGGTTATAAGGCTTTGGGCGAGAGTATCGATTTGGGGTTATTTAAGTAAAGAACAAGGGGGGCACGCGATGGAGCCGTCCACCGTCATCAGGCTTCCGGAATGGGATCTGAATAGGTGCTGATGCCTTTGGCGCAGTGGTCGCATTGACGCTTGCCATTTCCGTGGTAGAAGGTTCCGTTCAGGATAATTTCTTTGGGATCTGGCAGCCCACTCGCGAGCACGGTCGTTTTGTCTTCATCGAGAAACCAGTGGCATCTTGCTACCTGGGTGTTTCCGTTTAGCGGATCAGTAAGAATGAACTCCTGGTTGTATCGAGCCTGGGCTGCCGATGAGGGCTTTAGCCGCTCATGGATGGTTCCCCAGATAACGGCCAGTTCGCCCTGTTGAAAACGTCGAAGCAACTGAGAGTCCCGAAAGACCCTCCGGAGGTGCCAATCGCACAATCGCACGTCTTCGAGGGGTGTATCATTGTCATCTGAGGGTGACAGGACAGGCATGCTTAACGCAATCCAGCTTTCGCGAAAAATTGCAGAACTTGGACAGGGCCTGGTATCTCCGGACGATTTCGAAGATTGGTTTCGCGTTCACTCCAGAAACGTTCATCAATGGGGCAGCCCCGAGCTGCTGAAGGCGGTCTTCTCTCTTGAATCGGTACTCTCGGAGTACAGATTCGCTGAATTAGATGAAGCGGGCCTGAAGCAGGGACTGGCAGCCGCGATTCTCCCTTTCGAAGATGTGGCCTCCGTGTGTGTTCCAAAGGTATGGTCGTCGCGATCCCCGATTCAGGCCACTGGTAACGCGACAATCGTGTGCAAGGTTCCTGTGCGAAGCTCCGCCCAGATGCAGGACCCGAACCCGGCTCGCCCGCCATTTGTGGTTGAGCAGAACTCGTGCCCACAAGCTACCTGGACCTGACGCTTGCCCGGTGAGGGTCAGATTCCGCGCGCACGAACGTGATGGGGAATGTCGCCTCTTTTTCTTCGACTGAAACATAGATAAAGCAGGTTCCCAGATTGCGCGGAACTATCCCGAGCTGACAGACCATGTTAAAGCCGGTTGGCGAGTCTTCAAACTTGTCAGCCGCAGGCGCGCTGTGCTCCTGCAATGCCACTCTTTCGCCGCTCGGACGGATCAGGCCGATGTTAACGACACATGCGCGAGGCTCTCCCGCGGGAAACCTTCCTCTTATCAGCAGAGAGACGTTGAATGGCGGCCGCTGGTCCGGGGGTATCGATTCGTCTACAAACACGAGATCCAGGATGCGAATAGCGGATGGCACGCCATCCGCTTCGATCAGCACTCTTTCACACGCTACAACGTCGAGGCGAATCAGTTCACTCTGCATCGGCCACCCAAGTCATCCCGGTTGGCGATCAGGAGTGGCCGGCGTGAGGCAGAGTGGGACCGGCGAAGGCGGTTTCTTCGGAACCTTCTTCCTTCTTTGCGTCTTCGGCGCGGCCTAAGAGCCGGAGGGCGGCGGCGGCTACTTTGCCCACGGTGAAGCCGTAGTTTTTCATGATGACGTCACCGGCGGCAGAAGCGCCGTAGGTATCGATGCCGATCATGTGGCCTTCGTCGCCGGCCCAGCGGTCCCAACCGAAGGTGGACGCGGCTTCCACGGTGACTCGCTTTTTAATGCTCTTCGGCAGCACGGATTCGCGGTAGCTTTCATCCTGAGCCTGGAAGAGACTCATGCCGGGCATGTTGACGACGCGGGCTTTGACGCCGTAGGCCGAGAGCTTCTCCTGCGCTTTGACGCAGAGGGAGATTTCAGAGCCGGTGCCGATGAGGATGACTTCGGGGTTGCCGCCTTCGGCTTCAGAGAGGATGTAGGCGCCGCGTGCGATGTTCACGTCCTTCCCTTTCGAACGATCGAGGTGGGGCATGTTCTGACGGCTGAGGACGAAGAGCGTGGGGCCGTTGTGCTGGACGGCCCAGGCCCAGGCTTCGGCGGTTTCGGTGGCGTCGCCAGGACGAAGCACGGTGAGGCCGGGGATGCTGCGGACTGCGGCCAACTGTTCGACGGGTTCATGGGTGGGGCCGTCTTCGCCGACGCCGACGCTGTCATGGGTGAACACGTAGAACACCTTGAGCTTCATGAGAGCGCCGAGGCGGATGGCGGGCTTCATGTAATCGGAAAAGACGAAGAACGTGGCGCTGAAGGGCAGGATGCCGCCGTGGGCAGCCATGCCGTTGACGGCGGCTCCCATGGCGTGTTCGCGGACGCCGAAAGCTACGTTGCGTCCGGCGAAGCCCCAGACTCCGCCGACTGCGCCCTGGGCGGAGGGTCCGCCGAATTCGGGGGACTGGAAGTCGCCGAGACCTTTGAGGGCGGTGTTGGTGGAAGGATTGAGGTCGGCCGAACCGCCCATGATGTTGGGGATGCGTTTGGCGAGGGCGTTGAGGGCTTCACCGCCGGCGACGCGGGTGGCGATGGCTTTGTCGGCTGGTCTGCCATTTGGGGAGGTCGGCGGCCCAGTCGGGCGGGAGCTTGTCGGCGAGGCTCATTTCGAGCTGGGAGGCTTCGGCGGGGAAGGCGGCTTTGTAAGCGTCGAAGCGCTTCTGCCACTCGGCTTCCGCTTTGGCTCCTTTGCCGATGGCTTCACGGAAGACGTTGACGGCTTCTTCGGGCAGATAGAACTTTTCGGTGGAGGGCCAACCGAGCGCCTTCTTGGTGGCGAGGAGTTCTTCTTCGCCGAGCGGGCTGCCGTGGGAGGAGAAATTGTCCTGCTTTTTGGGGCTGCCGTAGCCGATGTGAGTCTTGACGAGGATGAGCGTGGGGCGGTCGGCTTCGCGTTTGGCTTCTTCGATGGCGGCAGCGATGGCGGCGGTGTCGTTACCGTCCTCAACGAGGCGGGTGTGCCAGCCGTAGGCTTCGAAGCGGGTGGCTACATCCTCTGTGAAAGAGAGGCTGGTGGCTCCGGCGAGGCTGATGTGGTTGTCGTCATAAAGGGCGATGAGTTTGCCGAGGTGGAGGTGGCCGGCGAGGGAAGCGGCTTCCTGAGTGATGCCTTCCATGAGGTCGCCGTCGCCGCAGATGGTGAAGGTGTAGTGGTCAACGATGGCGTGGCCGGGCTTGTTGTAGGTGGCGGCGAGCCAGGCTTCGGCGATGGCCATGCCGACGGCGTTGCTGAAGCCCTGGCCGAGGGGGCCGGTGGACACTTCGACGCCGGGGGTGTGCTTGCGTTCGGGGTGGCCGGGGGTTTTGCTTTCGTAGGTGCGGAAGTGCTTGAGGTCGTCGAGCGAGAGATCGTAGCCGGTGAGGTGAAGGAGGCTGTAAAGCAGCATGGAGCCGTGGCCGGCGGAGAGGATGAAGCGGTCACGATCGAACCAGTCGGGGTTCTTCGGGTTGTGCTTCAGGAACTTTGTCCAGAGGGTGTAGGCCATGGCGGCGGCGCCCATTGGCATGCCGGGGTGGCCGGAGTTGGCGTTTTGGACGGCATCGACAGAGAGGATGCGGATGGTGTTGATGGCGAGGTTTTCGAGGTTGAGAGCTTCGGTGGTGGGCATCGGTTGCCCCCCTATTTTATACGGGGCTCATGGGTGACAGGAAAGCGGACGGATCGTGCGATATAGCAGAGGCCGGCGGCGTCCTCGTGAAGTTGAAGCGCTTTGTCGCGGTCTGAAGCGGCGGTCACGGTGACGAGGGGGCGGAGGACGACCTGGGTGAAGCTGCCTCCGGTGGCCGGGTCTTCGGTCATGAGGCCGCTGGCTTCGTCTTCGTAAGCGGTGACGACGATGGAGTTGACGGCGCAGAGGTGGAGATACCAGAGCATGTGGCAGGCGGAGAGGCTGGAGACGAGGAGTTCTTCGGGATTGTAGCGGGCGGGGTCGCCGCGAAAGTGGGGATCGGAGGAGCCGGGGATGGGGAGGGATTTGGCGGGGGCGGTGAGTTCGTGATCGCGGCTGTAGGCGTTATACGAGGCGGTGCCTTCGCCTGTGTTGCCGGTCCAGCGGAGAGAGGTTTTGTAGTGGTGTACCTTCATTCGATGTCTTCTTCTGATACGCTTCGGGATTATGCGAAACTACCTTGATCTTAGCGGGAAGACCGCGCTTATAACGGGTGCGTCATCGGGCATAGGGGCGGCCGCGGCGGAGGTGTTTGCCGAGTTGGGGGCGCGGGTTGCGATTTCTTATCACAACAACCAGAGCGGGGCTGAGAAGGTGGCGGAGCAGATTACGCGCGCGGGCGGGAAGGTGGTGACGATCCGGGCGGATGTGCGGAAGACGGCGGAGATCCGGTCAATGATCGAGCGGGCGACGGCGGAGCTGGGGCATCTGGACATTCTGGTGAACAATGCGGGATCGCTGGTGGAGCGTCAGAAGCTGGCCCAGATAACCGAAGAGCGCTGGGACGAGGTGATGAACCTGAATCTGAAGAGCGCGATGCTGTGCGCGCAGATGGTGGCGCCGGGGATGATTGAGCGGAAGAGGGGGAACATCATCAACATTGTTTCGATTGCGGGGCGTAACGGCGGAGGGCCGGGGGCGATGGCGTACTCGACGGCGAAGGGCGGGCTGATTACGTTTACGAAGGGGCTGGCGCGGGAGCTGGGGCCGCAGGGGATCAGGGTAAACGGGGTGTCGCCGGGGGTGATCGACACGCCGTTTCATGAAGTGTTTTCGACGGCGCAGATGATTCAGAACATGGTGGCGACGGTGCCGATGGGGCGCGTGGGGACGTCAATGGAGTGCGCGACGGTGATCGCGTTTCTGGCGTCCGACGCGGCGGCGTACGTGAACGGCGAAACGATTGAAGTGAACGGCGGGCAGTTAATGCTTTAGTTCGGGCTCGAGGATGCTTCGGACGCGCGCCGCAAGCTGGCGGGCTCCGTAGGGCTTCTGGAGGAAGCCGGCGAGACCTTCGCCGAAGCGTTCGACAGCGTCACCCTCACTGTAGCCGCTCGACGCGATGACGGGCACGCCGGGGCGCAGTTTGTGCAGACGTCTGAGGGTTTCGACGCCGCCGATGCCGGGCATGGCCATATCGAGCAGGACGAGAGAGACGCCGTTGGGATTGGCGGTGAAGATGTCGAGCGCGCTTTCTCCGTCTTCCGCGACGAGGATGTCGTAGCCGTAACGTTCGAGGGTATTTTTGGCGACGTTGCGGATGATGGGTTCGTCATCCACGACGAGAACGGTGCCGTGTCCGGCGAGGATGCGCGAGGCGTCCGGGGCCGGTTGTTCCGCAACGGCCCCGCATTCGGTGGTGGGGAAGTAGATGCGGAAGGTGGTGCCCGTGCCGACGGTGCTTTCGACGGAGATGCCGCCGCGATGGCCTCGGACGATGCCGAGAGTGGCGGCGAGGCCGAGGCCGCGGCCGGTGAACTTGGTGGTGAAGAAGGGGTCGAAGATGCGCTGGCGGGTGTCTTCGCTCATGCCGTGGCCGTCATCCTGAACTTCGAGGACGAGGTACTTGCCTGCGGGCAGTTCTTCAGCGGGGTAGAAACCGGGCGTGCGCCTGGTCAGGGTATGGCGGCGGGTGGCGATGCGAACGGTGCCGCCTTCGGGGCGCACGGCTTCGGCGGCGTTGATGATGAGGTTCATCAGGAGCTGATGGATCTGGCTTCGGTCGGCTTCGACGAGCGGCGCATCTTCTTCCATGTCGAACTGCACGCGGACGTGGCGGGGAATGGAGGCGCGGACGAGGGCGGCAATCTCACGGGCTTCTTCGCTGATGGAGACGGGCTCGGTGACAAACTTGCCGCGGCCTGAATAGGCGAGCATCTGGCTGGTGAGCTGAGCGGCGCGTTCGGCGGCGCCGACGAGGTCGGTCAGAGAGTCGCGGTCGGGCGAGTCGTCGGCAGCGCAGTCGAGAAGCAGGCTCGCGTTGCCGAGGATGCCGGTGAGGAGGTTATTGAAATCGTGGGCGATGCCTCCGGCGAGGACACCGAGGCTTTCGAGCTTTTGGCGATGCCGGTCGGCGTCTTCGGCGAGCTTGCGGTGAGTAATATCCTGGGCGATGCCGATGACGCGGAACGGGCGGTCTTCTTCGGGGGGGAAGGGCTGGCCTTTGGCGAAGATCCAGCGGACGCTGCCGTCGGCGCGGGCGATGCGGTATTCGCTTTCGTACTCGGAGGTTCCGGAAGCTGCCTGAGCGAGGTGGGCGGCGGCGGTTTCGCGATCTTCGGGGTGAAGCTGCAGGCGCCAGGTTTCAAGCGAGACCTGGGATTCGCCGGGAGGGAGTTCGAACAGCTCGCCGCAGAACGGGGAGACCTGGAGGTTGTCGGAATCGACGTCATAGCGCCAGAGGCCTAACTGGGCGGCTTCGATGGCGACGCGCAGGCGCTGTTCGCTTTCGCGGAGGGCGTGTTCGGCACGCTTGCGCTCGGCGATATCGATCATGAGTTCGCGGGTGCGGTCGGCGACCTGACGCTCGAGTTGCAGGGTTACGCGGCGGGCGCTTTCCTGCGCGAGTCTGCGTTCGGTGATGTCGCGGATGACGGAGACCATGAGACCGGCCTCGCCTTCGCCTACGGGTTTGAGGCTGGCTTCGCCGGGGAAGGTGGCGCCGGGTTTGGTGATGCAGATGATTTCGCTCGGCCGATCGACGCGGACGGAAGCCCAGTCGGGCGACAGCAGAGTCATGGGTCTGCCGATGAGTTCGGTGCGGGAATAGCCGAAGACGCGTTCAGCTTCGGTGTTGACGCGGTTGATGCGCTGGTGGGCATCGAAGATGATCATGGCGTCGGGCGCGGCTTCGAGGACGGCGCGCATGCTGGCTTCGGCGGCCTGGAGTTCCTCGGCCTGACGCTTGAGCAGGGCGGAGTTGCGGGTCAGTTCGACGAAGACGGCGACTTTGGACTGGAGAATTTCGGGGACGATGGGCTTGAAGAGGAAGTCCACGGCGCCGAGATCGTAGCCGCGAAAAAGGTGTTCTTCGTTTTTGTAGCCGGTAAGAAAAAGAATGGGCGTGTTGCGGGAACGCTTGCGGCTTCGAATCAGAGTGGCTGTTTCGAAGCCGTCCATATCGGGCATGCGGACGTCGAGGAGGATGGCGGCGAAATCATCCTCAAGCAAATGGCGCAGGGCTTCGACGCCCGAACTGGCTTTGACAAGGGTCTGGCCGAGACCTTCGAGCGTAGCTTCGAGGGCGACCAGATTTTCCTGACTATCGTCGACGAGCAGCAGCTTTACTTTTTCAGTATCCGTTCTCATCGGCTCCAGATGGACCTGGGCGGTTGCCATGGTTATTCAGCAGCCGCGGCTTCGCGCCGGTCGGTCGGACCGGACACCCAGACCCGCATCACACTAAACAATTGTTCCAGATCGACGGGCTTGGTGACGTAATCGGACGCGCCGGCCTCGATGCACTTGTCGCGATCGCCCTTCATGGCCTTGGCGGTGAGGGCGATTATGGGGAGAGTGCGGAAGCGCGGAATTTTGCGAATGGCGCGCATGGTCTGGTAGCCGTCCATTTCGGGCATCATGATGTCCATAAGGACGACATCGACGTCGGGGGTGCGTTCGAGCTGCTCAATCCCGGTTCTGCCGTTTTCGGCGTGGACAACTTTCAGGTCATGGTGTTCGAGCACGCTGGTGAGGGCGAAGATGTTGCGCAAATCGTCGTCAACGACCAGGACTTTCTTACCGGCGAGGGTGGAATCGGTCTGGCGCAGGGCGGTGAGCATGGCCTGCTGGGATTCGGAAAGCGCCTTTTCGTTGCGGTGCGACATGAGCGTGGTTTCATCGAGCAGACGCGGCAGGGTGGGAGCATAGCGCACCATGCCGGAGCGCGCAGACCAGCGAAGTTCAATATCTTCTTCCTCGCTGAGAGCGCGGGTGGCATAGACGATGCAGGGAACCACGTGCGGGGCGGACTGACGGTGGATGTCTTCGATGACCTTCATGGCCGATTCGTTGGCGAGACTGAGATCGACAATGACGCAGTCGAGGTATTCTTCGGCGGTAAGGGAGAGGGCTTCGCTGCCGTTGGCGGCGGTGCGGATCTCGACGTCAGGGCCGTCGAGCGTGTTGAGGACGTCGGTGATGGCGGGCTCGTTGGCCGAGATCACGAGCATCTTGCGGGTACGCGGTTCGATGGAACTCTGAATGGTTTCGAACGCGTTCGAGAGCGAATCGCGCGTCATGGTCTTTTCGAGATAGGTCATGGCTCCGAGGGCGAGACCGCGGCGGCGGTTATCGTCGCCTGAGATGACGTGAACCGGGATGTGACGGGTTTCGGGGTCATGCTTGAGGCGATCGAGAATCGTCCATCCGGCCATATCGGGGAGGGCGATGTCGAGCGTTACAGCGCCGGGTTTGAATTCACGGGCGAGCGAGAGAGCGGTGGCTCCGCGCAGGGCGACGAGGGCTTTGAGATTGCGCTCGTGCGCGAGATCGACCAGGATGCGGGCGAAGGTGACGTCGTCTTCCACGATGAGGAGGACGGGGTCGCCCGCCTGCACGGAGTTGCGGTCGTCATCGATGGTAACGGTCTCGATGACGGCCGGGACGCTGGTGCGCGGAGTGGGCAGAATGACATCCAGATTGACGGCGGCTTCGGGCGCGGCGACCGGCTCATCCTCGTGGTTATCGGGCTGCGGCGCGAAGGCGGGTGAACTGTAGGTCTGGGGCAGATAGAGGGTGAAGGTGCTGCCGTGCCCCGGCTGGCTCTGGAGACGAATTTCGCCTCCGAGCAGGCGCGCAAGTTCACGGCTGATGGAGAGGCCGAGACCGGTTCCGCCGTAGCGGCGGCTGGTGGTTCCGTCGGCCTGCTGGAAGGCTTCGAAGATGATTTGCTGCTTATCCATCGGGATGCCGATGCCGGTATCGGTGACCGAGAAGGCGACCACGGTCTTGGCGCGGTTGAGGATGGGGTGGCGCGCGCTCCATCCGGAGGCGGCCTTTTCGACCTTGAGCTTGACAACGCCCTGGGAGGTGAATTTCAGGGCGTTCGAGATGAGGTTCTTGAGCACCTGCTGGAGACGCTTGGCGTCTGTGTGCATGGTGGGTCCGATGGCCGGATCGACTTCGATGTTGAAGTCGAGGCTCTTGCCGTCGGCCACGTGGCGGAAGGTGCGGGAGACGTATTCTTCGAGGACGGAGAAGCTTACGCTGCCGAGTTCGACATCCATTTTGCCGGATTCGATTTTGGCGAGATCGAGGATGTCGTTGATGAGAGCGAGCAGGTCAGTACCGGAAGAGTGGATAGTTTCGGCGTATTTGACCTGTTTGTTCGAGAGATTGCGCTCGCCGTTTTCAGAGAGCATGCGCGCGAGGATGAGCAGGTTGTTGAGCGGGGTGCGCAGCTCATGCGACATGTTGGCAAGGAATTCCGACTTGTATTTGGAAGTGAGGGCAAGCTGTTCGGCCTTGTCTTCGAGGGCCTGTTTGGCTTGTTCGACTTCCTTGTTCTTCTGTTCGACTTCGGTCTTCTGTTCGGCGAGAAGCTGAGCCTTTTCCTTGAGCTCTTCGTTGGTTTGCTGAAGCTGTTCGGCGAGCGCCTGAGACTGCTTGAGGAGTTCGTCGGTCCGCATGGTGGCGGCGATGGTGTTGAGCACGATGCCGATGCTCTTGGTGAGCTGATCGAGGAAGGCGAGACTGACGTCTGTGAACTGGTACATGGAGGCCAGTTCGACGACGGCTTTGACTTCGCCTTCGAAGAGCACGGGGAGAACGATGAGGTTGACGGGGGTGCCGTCGCCGAGGCTGGAACTGATTTTGACGTAATTGCTCGGAACGTTGTTGAGCAGGATGCGCTCTTTGCGGCGGGCGCATTCCCCGATGAGGCCTTCGCCGACGTTGAACTGGCGCGGGATGTTGTTGCGCTCAGAGTAGGCGTAGGCGGCGGTCAGTTTGAAGACCGGGGTGTCGTCCTGAGTGTCTGAGATATAGAAGGTGCCGTGCTGGGCGCTGACGAGCGGCGTGAGTTCGGAAAGCAGCAACTGAGCGACGGTGAGCAGGTCGCGCTGACCCTGAACCATGCCGGTGAACTTGGCGATGTTGGTCTTGAGCCAGTCCTGATCGGTGTTCTTGCGGGTGGTTTCGGCAAGGTTGCCGATCATCTGGTTGAGGTTGGCTTTGAGCGAGGCGACTTCACCCTGGGCTTCGACGGCGATGGTTCGGGTCAGATCGCCCTTGGTAACGGCGGTGGCGACGTCTGCAATGGCGCGGACCTGAGTGGTGAGGTTGGCGGCAAGCTGGTTGACGTTGTTGGTGAGATCGCGCCAGATGCCGGCGGTACCGGGGACGCGGGCCTGGCCGCCGAGTTTGCCTTCGATACCGACTTCGCGGGCGACGGTGGTGACCTGATCGGCGAAGACCGCGAGGGTGTCGATCATTTCATTGATGGTGTCGGCGAGTTCGGCGATTTCGCCCTTGGTTTCGAGGACGAGTTTGCGCTTGAGATCGCCGTTGGCGACGGCGGTCACGACCTTGGCGATACCGCGGACCTGAGTGGTCAGGTTCGAGGCCATGAAGTTGACGTTGTCGGTGAGATCTTTCCAGATGCCGGCGACGCCGCGGACATCGGCCTGTCCGCCGAGCTTACCGTCGGTACCGACTTCGCGGGCCACGCGGGTGACTTCGGAGGCGAAGGAGTTGAGCTGATCGACCATGGTGTTGATGGTGTTCTTGAGTTCGAGGATTTCGCCCCGGGCGTCGACGGTGATGGTTCGCGAGAGGTTGCCGTTTGCGACGGCGGTGGTGACTGCGGCGATGTTGCGGACCTGATCGGTCAGGTTGCTCGCCATGGAGTTTACTGAGTCGGTGAGATCTTTCCAGGTACCGGCGACACCGCGCACCTGCGCCTGGCCGCCCAGTTTGCCTTCAGTACCGACTTCGCGGGCGACGCGGGTGACTTCGGAGGCGAACGCGTTGAGCTGATCGACCATCGTGTTGATGGTGTTTTTTAGCTCAAGGATTTCGCCGCGAACGTCCACGGTGATTTTGCGGGATAAGTCACCGGTGGCGACCGCGGTGGTGACTTCGGCGATGTTGCGGACCTGGTTGGTGAGATTGCCGCCCATGGTGTTGACGGAATCGGTAAGGTCTTTCCAGACGCCCGCGACGCCTTTCACGTCGGCCTGACCGCCGAGCTTGCCTTCGGAACCGACTTCGCGGGCCACGCGGGTGACTTCCGAGGCGAACGCGTTCAGCTGATCGACCATCGTATTGATGGTGTTCTTGAGGGCGAGAATTTCTCCCTGCACGTCGACAGTGATTTTGCGCGAGAGATCGCCTTTGGCGACGGCCGTGGTGACTTCGGCAATGTTGCGGACCTGGTTGGTGAGGTTGCTCGCCATGGAGTTGACCGAGTCAGTCAAATCTTTCCAGGTACCGCCGACGCCCCGGACCTGCGCCTGGCCGCCGAGCTTACCTTCGGTACCGACTTCGCGGGCGACGCGGGTGACTTCAGAGGCGAAGGCGTTGAGCTGATCGACCATCGTGTTGATGGTGTTCTTAAGTTCAAGGATTTCGCCGCGAACGTCTACAGTGATTTTGCGGGACAAATCGCCCCTCGCGACGGCGGTGGTGACTTCGGCGATGTTGCGGACCTGACCGGTGAGGTTGCGGGCCATGGAGTTGACCGAGTCAGTCAAATCTTTCCAGGTGCCGGCGACTCCGGGCACACCGGCCTGACCGCCGAGGATGCCTTCCGAGCCGACTTCGCGGGCCACGCGGGTGACTTCAGAAGCGAAGGAACTGAGCTGATCGACCATGGTGTTGATGGTGTTTTTTAGCTCAAGGATTTCGCCGCGAACGTCCACGGTGATTTTGCGGGAGAGATCGCCGCGGGCGACGGCAGTGGTGACCTCAGCGATGTTACGGACCTGATTGGTCAGGTTGCGGGCCATGGAGTTGACGCTTTCGGTCAAATCGCGCCAGGTGCCGGCGACTCCGCGGACCTCGGCCTGTCCGCCGAGTTTTCCTTCGGTACCGACTTCGCGGGCCACGCGGGTGACTTCAGAGGCGAAGGAGCTGAGCTGATCCACCATAGTGTTGATGGTGTTCTTGAGCTCGAGAATTTCGCCGCGCGCATCGACGGTGATCTTGGTGGTGAGATCGCCTTTGGCGACGGCGGTGGTGACGCCGGCGATGTTGCGGACCTGGTTGGTGAGGTTGCTCGCCATGGAGTTGACGCTTTCGGTCAAATCGCGCCAGGTACCGGCGACGCCGGTGACTTCGGCCTGACCGCCGAGCTTCCCTTCCGTACCGACTTCGCGGGCGACGCGGGTGACTTCGGAAGCGAAGGAGCTGAGCTGATCGACCATGGTGTTGATGGTGTTCTTGAGCTCAAGGATTTCGCCCTGCACGTCCACTGTGATTTTGCGTGAAAGATCGCCATTGGCGACGGCGGTGGTGACTTCGGCGATGTTGCGGACCTGACCGGTGAGGTTGCGGGCCATGGAGTTGACCGAGTCAGTCAAATCCTTCCAGGTACCGGCGACGCCGGGGACTTCGGCCTGTCCGCCAAGGATTCCTTCAGTACCGACTTCGCGGGCGACGCGGGTAACTTCCGAGGCGAAGGAGTTTAGCTGATCGACCATGGTGTTGATGGTGATCTTGAGCTCGAGAATTTCGCCTCGGACGTCCACCGTGATTTTGCGGGATAAGTCGCCGTTGGCGACGGCGGTGGTGACGCCCGCGATGTTACGGACCTGAGCGGTGAGGTTGCCGGCCATGGAGTTCACGGAGTCTGTGAGATCTTTCCAGACGCCGCCGACTCCCATCACCTCGGCCTGACCGCCGAGGATGCCTTCGGTACCGACTTCGCGGGCCACGCGGGTGACTTCGGAAGCGAACGAACTGAGCTGATCGACCATGGTGTTGATGGTGATCTTGAGCGCGAGAATTTCGCCCTGCACGTCCACGGTGATCTTGCGGGAGAGGTCGCCCTTGGCCACAGCGGTGGTGACTTCGGCGATGTTTCGAACCTGGCCGGTGAGGTTGCGGGCCATGGAGTTGACCGAGTCAGTCAAATCTTTCCAGGTACCGGCGACGCCTCGGACTTCGGCCTGTCCGCCGAGGATACCTTCGGTACCGACTTCGCGGGCGACGCGGGTGACTTCGGAGGCGAAGGCGTTTAGCTGATCCACCATGATGTTGATGGTGTTTTTGAGTTCGAGAATTTCGCCCTGGGCATCGACGGTGATCTTGGTGGAAAGATCGCCGTTGGCCACGCCGGTGGTGACTTCGGCGATGTTGCGAACCTGGTTGGTCAGGTTGCTCGCCATGGAGTTGACCGAGTCTGTGAGATCTTTCCAGGTTCCGGCGACGCCGCGGACATCGGCCTGGCCGCCGAGTTTGCCTTCGGTACCGACTTCGCGGGCGACGCGGGTGACTTCAGAGGCGAACGAACTTAGCTGATCGACCATCGTATTGATGGTGTTTTTGAGTTCGAGGATTTCGCCGCGCACGTCCACGGTGATTTTGCGCGATAGATCGCCCCTGGCGACGGCGGTGGTGACTTCGGCGATGTTGCGGACCTGGCCGGTCAGATTGCGGGCCATGGAGTTGACCGAGTCAGTCAAATCTTTCCAGGTACCGGCGACGCCCTTGACTTCCGCCTGGCCGCCGAGGATCCCTTCGGTACCGACTTCGCGGGCGACGCGGGTGACTTCAGAGGCGAAGGAGCTTAGCTGATCGACCATCGTATTGATGGTGTTTTTCAGCTCAAGGATTTCGCCCCGGGCAGCGACGGTGATCTTGGTGGAAAGATCGCCTTTGGCTACGGCAGTGGTCACGCCGGCGATGTTGCGAACCTGATCGGTCAGGTTGCTGGCCATGGAGTTGACGCTTTCGGTGAGATCTTTCCAGACGCCGGCGACGCCGCGCACATCGGCCTGACCGCCGAGCTTGCCTTCAGAACCGACTTCGCGGGCCACGCGGGTGACTTCAGAGGCGAACGCGTTCAACTGATCGACCATCGTATTGATGGTGTTCTTGAGTTCGAGAATTTCACCCTGGGCATCGACGGTGATTTTGGTTGAGAGATCGCCTCGGGCCACGGCGGTGGTGACACCGGCGATGTTGCGGACCTGGTTGGTGAGGTTGCCGGCCATGGTGTTGACCGAATCGGTGAGGTCTTTCCAAACGCCGCCGACGCCGCGCACTTCGGCCTGACCGCCGAGCTTGCCTTCGGAACCGACTTCGCGGGCCACGCGGGTGACTTCTGAGGCGAACGAGCTAAGCTGATCGACCATCGTGTTGATGGTGTTTTTGAGTTCGAGAATTTCGCCGCGGGCATCGACCGTGATCTTGGTGGTGAGATCGCCCTTGGCGACGGCGGTGGTGACACCGGCGATGTTACGAACCTGGTTGGTGAGGTTGCTGGCCATGGAGTTCACGCTTTCGGTGAGATCTTTCCATGTGCCGGCAACGCCTTCGACAACCGCCTGTCCGCCGAGCTTGCCTTCGGTTCCGACTTCGCGGGCCACGCGCGTAACTTCGGAGGCGAACGAATTCAACTGGCTGACCATGGTGTTGACGACGCGGGCGGTCTGCAGGAACTCGCCCTTGAGGGGGCGCCCTTCGACTTCGAGAGCCATGCTTTGCGAGAGGTCGCCTTTGGCCACGGCGCCGATGACGCGCGAGACTTCGGTGGAGGGCTGAACGAGATCGACGATGAGGCCGTTGACGGATTCGACGCAATCGAACCAGCCACCGGTGGCGTCGCCGAGGAAGGCGCGCTGGGTGATTTTGCCTTCCTTACCGACAGCGGTGCCGATGCGCTGCAGCTCCTGGGCAAGGCGCTGGTTCATCTCGATGATTTCGTTCAGGGTGTCGCAGATTTTGCCTTCGAGACCGGTCTGATCGTAAGGCATTCTGGCTGAGAAATCGCCGCGCCTTACCGCGAGCAGAACGTCCAATAATTCACTGTTGGGTGTGAGCGCAGAGTTGCGCGAACGCGTAGCTGTAGCCATGGCCGATAACAGTAAGGTTATCTCCGCTTTCGCGAATTTTCACGACTGACTGTAAAACTATTCACCTTTTTCCCGACGGATCGTTTGAAAACTCACAGCCGTCGATAAGATGGAGGAAATGAGTCCCGGACAACAGGCGCAGCCTAAACTGCCTATCGCTGGAGTTTCGAATCTGATCGCCGTCGGCAGCGGAAAAGGCGGAGTGGGGAAGACGACGGTATCTGTGAATCTGGCGATCGCGCTCTCGCGCCAGGGTTTCAGGGTCGGGCTGATGGACGCGGACGTGTATGGCCCGAACGTTCCTTTGATGATGGGGACGAGCCAGACCCCCGGGGCTATTGGAGAGCGGATTCAGCCGCTTGAGAAGTATGGAGTGAAGCTGATGTCGATGGGGTTTCTGAATCCCGGAGACAAACCGCTGGTTTGGCGCGGACCGATGCTGCACAGCGTGATTCAGCAGTTCCTGCGGGGCGTGGACTGGGGGGAACTCGATTATCTGGTGATCGATCTGCCGCCCGGCACAGGGGACGTGCAGCTTTCGCTGATGCAGACGGCTCCGGTGACGGGCGCGGTGATTGTGACGACTCCTTCGGATGTATCGCTCGAGGATGCGCGGAAGGCCGTACACATGTTCCAGCAGGTACGAGTGCCACTGCTTGGAATTGTGGAGAACATGAGTTATTTGATGTGCCCGCATTGCAGTGAGCGCATCGATGTGTTCAGCACGGGCGGCGGGCGACGCACGGCGACGGACATGGGCGTGAATTTCCTGGGGGCGCTGCCGCTCGATCCGCAGGTACGGATCGGGGGCGATACGGGGCATCCGGTAGCGACGTTCGGAGCAGAAGATCCGCGTGCGGCGAACTTCTATGAACTGGCGACGCTGGTGCGGCAGTATGCGCAGGAAGCGGCGGCGTCGGCTACCGGCCCGACGATGACCGTTTCGGATTAAGAGGGCTGCTGTTTAGACTTTCGGTTTCGGTTCGGGGAGGTCGCGGGCGACGACTTTGTCCTGAAATCCGGTGCGGGCGTGGGCTCCGTCGCAGAAGGGTTTGTTCTGGGACTGTCCGCAGCGGCAGAGCCCGATGGCTTTGCGGCCACCTAAGCCGAACTTCTGGCCCTGCTGATCGAAAATTTCGAAATCGCCTTCAATTCGGATGGAGCCATCGTTGGCAACGGTGATTTTTGTGTCTGGCATGAAGAGCCGATGCTAACATGCGCGGACGTGCCTGGTTCAAAAGCATCAGGCACGGTGCGCCGCAGCCAAGGCGTTTGGCGCAGCTCACGAGATAAACGCCAGCGTTTTCAGTGAGATGCGGTTTGGCTATGCCGTTGCCTTTTATAAGTGCAGAAAGGCGGTACGGTATGAAAACCAAACTTCTCGCATTAGCACTTTTAGCCGGCAGTTCAATGTTCGCGCAGACGCGTTTTTCGATTCAGATCGGTGGCGGCGGATATGCGCCGCGCTATTATCAGCCGGCACCCACGTATGTGGCGCCTCAGGCTGAGGGTTACTACGGGGATCCGAACGGATACCAGTACGCGCCGCAGAGCTCTTACGCTCCGCAGACGTATTATGCTCCGCAAACGTATTACGCTCCGTCGTACCGCCGTGAGGATCGCCGCGAGGATTGGGAGCGGCGTGAACGCAGGGAACGGCACGAACGCGAGGAACGCCGGGAACACGAGCGCTCACGCGATCGCTGGTAACGGATAAAACACGGCGGGTTGACCGGAAGGGCGGAGCAAAGGCTCCGCCCTTTTTTGTGGGGCCGTGTTACGCTGTCCGACGTGGCTACGGATCTGATCGAGATAGACCGTCTCGACCCCTCGAACGAATCTCTGGATCGGGCAGCCAACGCGATCCGGCATGGCCGTGTGGTGGCCATTCCGACGGACGCGCTTTATACGCTGGTGGCGGATCCGTTCAGTCTTCCGGCGGTTCGGAAGGTTTACCAGGCGAAGGGCCGGGAGATTAACCGGGCGCTTCCGATGCTGGTGCGGGATGCGCTGATGGTGGAGGATCTGGCGCGGGATATATCGCCGCGATTCCATCTGCTGGCGCGGAAATTCTGGCCGGGTCCTTTGACGATGATTTTGCCGGCTTCTTCGCGCGTACCTTTGAGAGCGACGGGGAACACGGGGCGGCTGGCGGTGCGTCAGGCGAGATGCACGGTTACGGACGGCCTGATATCGCGATTGAATCAACCGCTGATTGCAACGAGCGCGAATATTTCGGGACGGCCGACGTGCCGCAGCGGGATTGAGGTGTTCGGGGTTATGGATGGGCGCGTGGATCTGGTGCTTGACGGCGGGTTGTGCGAAGGCGTGGGCGCGACCACGGTGGACATCACGGAACCGGAGTGGGAGCTGATAAAAGAAGGCGGCGTTTCGGCGAAGGATATCGCCGCGTGTCTGGATTTCAGCGACTAAACCGGTCGCGGGCGATAATCGGGGCGTGACGATTCTTAAATGGCCTGACGTTCTGGCACTGGCGAAAAACGGGAATCCGGCTCCTGAGCATAAGGTGGTCAGGACGGAAGCGGAGTGGCGGGCGCAGTTGAGCCCGGAAGAGTATCACGTGACGCGGGAGGCGGGAACGGAACGTCCGTTCAGTTCCGGGATGTGCAGTTTGTTCGAGCCTGGAATTTATGGCTGCAGATGCTGCGATACGGTGCTGTTCGATGCTTCGGAGAAGTTCGAGTCGGGTACGGGATGGCCTTCATTTACGCAGCCGGTAAAGAGCGGCGTGATTGCGTACCGGTTCGACGGGCCGGCGTTTTTGAAGCGGGTTGAGACGATCTGCAATACGTGCGATGCGCATCTGGGGCATGTGTTCCCGGACGGGCCGGCTCCGAGCGGGCTGCGGTATTGCATGAACGCTGTGGCGTTAAAGAAGATTACGCACTGATGCCGGGCGTCAGATCTTTACGGCCCTGAAGCCGCCTTTCGAGCGGTCGTAGAGCCAGATGAGGCCGAAGACGACGAGCAGGATGGCGGGCAGAATGGCGACGGCACGGAAGGAGATCTGAGCGGCGGCGATTTCGCCGAGTTCCACCTTGCGGCTGTCATAGATGCGGCCCATGGCGGGCAGGACGAAGTTGATGGAAAGGGTTCCGGCGGTTCCCATCAGACCCATCAGCAAAGCACCGCCGCGGGGGAAACGTTCGGACGCGGTGGCGAGCATGGTGGGCCACAGGAAGCAGACTCCGCAGCCCCAGATGGTAGCGGCGAGGATGCCGGTAACGGGCGAGTTGGCGACGCTCAAAAGCACGAGGCCGAGGGAAGCGAGTAAACAAGAGAGCCAGAGTAAGCCGATGGCGGAGAGCTTGTTGGCGATGGGTCCGGCGAAATGGCGCGCCACAAACATGATGGCGCTGACATAGACGAGGAGCAGAATTCCCTGCATGTGAACGGTGCGGGTGAGCGCAAGGTCCACCCACTGTCCGGGCGCGAGTTCGGACGCCGCCGTGAGGAACATGCAGGCGAAGAGCACCAGGAACATGGGCTTCAGAAGCTCCTTGAACATGTCGCCCATGGAGACTCCGGAGGCGGCGCGTTCGGTGGGCGGGAATTTCATCCCAAGGCAGAGAATGACGACGAGAATGGCGGGAACCAGAATGATGGCGAGCTTGATTTGCCAGCCGACGCCGGCCTGGGTTAGTCCGTAGCCAAGGAGTCCACCGGCGATGAGGCCGCCGGGCCACCAGGCGTGGAGGGCGTTGAGCTTGGCGGTTTTATCGGCGGGATAAAGGGTTGCGGTGAGGGGGTTGACGACGGTCTCGACGAGTCCCCAGCCGATGCCGGTTATGACTGCGCCGGTCCAGATGACGGTGTAGATGGAGCCCGCGCCCGCGATGCTCGAAGCGAAGAGGATGGTGAGGGTGCCGATGATGAAGCAGACTCCGGAGAGCGGGAGGAGCAGCGCCATACCGATGTAATCGAGGAGCGGGCTGCCGATGGCGATAGTGAAGGCAAAGCCGAGAAAGGGAACTCCCAGGACGGCGCCGATCATTTCGGCGGAATGAGCTTTGTCGATGGGATCGAAAAAGGTGTGCTGGAGTTCGGTGGCGACGTCGGCACGAAGGGACGCCGCGACGCCCGCGGTGAACAGGGCCAGAACGCTGACCAGGAAGATTCGTGATTTGTTGTACGCGGCGTGGCGATCCACGGGGATCGTTGCGGGTGCGTTCATATTGTGAAGAGCATATCGCACTCGGATGGACGGTGTGCGGCGCGCGATCCGATATATATTTGTTGGCGGAGCTACTCTATGCGCCCATTTGTCGCTTGTGTGTTTTGGGTTACCGCCGCGTTTGCGCAGTTTCCGCAGGGCGGACAGTATCCCGGCGGGCAGTATCCGCAAGGGGGGCAATATCCGCAAGGCGGACAGTATCCGGGTGGGCAGTATCCGGGCACGGGGATGGGTATCCCGATGCCGAACATTCATTTTCCCGGGCGTAAGCCGAAGGGCGACAGCAGCAAGGCAAAGGTGACGGTGGCGTCAGTGGACGGGACGCTGCGGCGGCTGGGTGAAAAAGATCTGCTGGTGCAGACCACGGGGAGCCGGATTCTGCGGTTTCGGCTGATCGCGCGGACGGAATTTCGCGGGAAGGACGGGAAGCAGGTGCGGGATTCGCTGCTGCATCCGGGTGACCGCCTGACGATCGATACGAATCCGGACGATCCGGAGACGGCGATTCATGTGATTTTGGTGCGGGCGGGCAGCGGTTCCGAACGGGAAGCGGCGAGCGTTCCGGTGGAGCAGGCGCGGATTTCTACGCCGGAGTCGAGCGATTTCGGGCGGCCTCATACGAGCACGGAGAGTTCGGAGGGGAGCGAGGGCTCGGTGTCGTCTTCGGGTTCGGGATCTTCGTCAGATGAAGAGCGTCCGACATTGACGAGGAAGCCGGAGGCGGGTTCGGAAGCGCCGGCGGCGGAGAGCACGGTGAAGCAGGAGGGCCGGGTCAAGAGCGACGACGACTCGGTGGATGCGGTGATTGACGATGCGCGCGAGGCTTCGTCGAAGTTCAGCGCCGGTTTGCCGAACTTTCTGGTGCAGCAAATCACGACGCGTTATCAGGGGTCGCGGTATGTGGACAACTGGCGCGCGATGGATGTGGTTACGGCCGACGTGGCGTCTGTGGATGGCAAAGAGGATTACCGGAATATCAAGGTGAACGGGCGGCCGACGACGCGTCCGGAAGACAGCGGGTCATGGTCTTCGGGCGAGTTTCAGATTACGCTCGACGATATTCTTTCGCCGATGACGGCGGCGGCGTTCAAGCTGCGCGGGCAGGACCGGATTGCGAACCGTCCGGCATTGATTTACGACCTGACGGTGGAACAGCCGCGGTCTCACTGGGTGCTGCAGTCGGATTCGGGCAGGCAATATAAGCCGGCATATAAGGGATCGCTGTGGATCGATAAAGAGACGCGGCGGGTGCTGCGGATCGAGCAGCAAACGCTGTCGCTGCCGCGCGATTTCGCGTATGACAAAGCGGAGTCGACGCTTGAATACGGGTATGTGACGATTGACGGCGCGAAGTACCTGCTGCCGACGCGCAGCATCAATATGGCCTGCATGACGGGCAGTTCCAACTGCAGCCGCAATGTGATCGAGTTTCGGAATTACCGGAAGTTCGCGGCAGATTCGAAGATCTCGTTCGATCAATAGCGGCTATAATCGTCGAGACTAATGCCAGAGCAAAGCTACTCCAACCACACGAAACTCGTTCCGCTGTTCCATTACATTCTGGGGATGCTGCTGATTCTGATTCTCCTGGGGTCGCTGGTTAACCTTTACAAGTCTTTGGGCAATCATGCGAGGCTTTACAATGCTTCGCTGATCACAGCCATGGCGTTTGCCCTTTTTCTGACAGCATATTTTGCGCGTACATTTCCGCTGAAGGCGCAGGACCGGGCGATACGCGCGGAAGAGAATCTGCGGCACTTTGCGCTGACGGGTCAGTTGCTCGATCCGCGGCTGACGATGAGCCAGATTGTGGGTCTGCGGTTTGCATCCGACGCGGAATTTCCCGCACTGGCGCGCAGGGCCGCGCAGGAGAACCTGCCGCTCGATGCGGTGAAGAAGTCGATTCAGAACTGGCGTCCCGACAACGACCGGCTGTAAAGGAATGGAGATTTATCTGTTCCGGCACGGCATTGCGGAAGATGGCCGCGCGGGCGACCCCGATTCATCGCGAAATCTTACAGAGGAAGGGCGGGCGAAGGTAGCTGAGGTCATCAGAATGGCCCGTAAGGCAGGCGTGTCGCCGGTGGTGATCGCGTCGAGCCCATATAATCGCGCACGGCAGACGGCTCAGATTGCGGCGGAGGGATTCGGGCATGAGGAAAAGATTGTGACGATGGAATCGCTGGTGCCGCACGGGACGCCAGAGGGCGTCTGGCAGGATCTGCGCGATTATGCGGACGCGCCTTCGGTGCTGCTGGCCGGGCATGAGCCGCTGCTGAGCGGGCTGGGGGCGTGGCTGCTGAATGCGCCGCCGCTTCGGATCGACATGAAGAAAGCCGCGCTGGTGCGGATTGACGCGGAGGTCAGGCGCGCGGCGCCGCATGGAGTTCTGCGGTGGATGATCACTCCGAGGCTGGCGGCGGGCGTATGACGTTTCATGAAACGACGGCGAACTATGAAGCGTGGCTGTCGCGCAGGCTGACGATTGTGCCTGAAGACCTGGCGCAGAAGCATGAACTGATGCGGCAGGCGGTGTTTCCTTTCATGCGGGCGACGTTTTACCGATGCGCGGAGATGTGGCCGGAGGTTTGTCCGGAATTCGGGAAGGCGACGGCGGTGCTGGCGGTGGGCGATCTTCACGTGGAGAATTTCGGAACGTGGCGCGACATTGAAGGGCGGCTGGTTTGGGGGATCAACGATTTCGACGAAGCGGACACGATGCCGTGGACGATCGATCTGGTCCGGCTGGCGGCAAGCGCGCATATGGCGATTGACGCGGGGCATCTGAGGATCGGGCACAGCGAGGCGTGCGGGGCAATTCTGTCGGGCTACAAGGCCGGGCTGGAAGCGGGGGGAAGGCCGTGGATTCTGGGCGAGAAGCATCCGTGGCTGAGCGAACTGGTGGACATTCCAGCGCCCGCGGCGTTCTGGGCGAAGTTCCACGGGCTGCCGGAATATAAGGGGAAGATTCCGAAAGAAGCGGTGCGGGGGATCGAGCGAATGCTGCCTGGGAAGGGGCTGAAGTATCGGGTGGCTCACCGTGTGGCGGGACTTGGCAGCCGGGGCCGGCAGCGGTTCGTGGCGATTGCGGATTACGCGGGCGCGAGCGTGTGCCGGGAAGCGAAGGCGCTGGCGCCTTCAGCGTGGTCGTGGGCCAGAGGGAAAGCGAAGAGCGGCGGGGACAGCATTTTCTATCAGAAGGCGCTGGACACGTCGGTGCGGGCGGTCGATCCGTATGTGCGGCTGAAGAACCGGTGGATTGTGCGGAGGCTGGCGCCCGATTGTACGAGGATCGAGCTCGATTGCGTGCCGAAGGATAAAGAAAAAAGCAAACTGCTGGGCGCGATGGGCTGGGAAACGGCAAATGTTCACGCGGGATCGGAAAAAAACAAAGCAATTTTGCGGGATTTGGGCGGTTACGGGCCCGAGTGGCTGCACGAGGCTGCGGCGCGGACGGTGAAGGCGACGACCGATGACTGGAAAGAATGGCGCGGGGCGGCGAAAATTGGGAAAATAAAAACGCATGGCGCGCGGGTGGGAAAGTAAATCGGTGGAGTCGCAGATAGAGGACCGCGAGGCGCTTCGGGAGCCCGCAGGCAACAATCTGCACGAGAATGCGGCGGCGGAGCGGGAGCTCGAAGTTCTGGAATTAACGCGAAAACGGCTGCTGCATGAGATAGCTTTTGCAACGACGCGAGGCTTTCGGGCGATTAAGCAAAGAGCCCTTGCACACGTAGATTCGAGACTCGAAGTAATAAAGAAGACTTGACTTCAGTTGCATTGGCTCTGCATTATTGTTCTGTAGGGGAAATATTTGACCGGAGGAAACATGTTTCGAGTGATTTCAGGAGCGACATGCGCGGTGGCGTTAACAGCCGGCGTGTCTTTGATGAGCGCGGCCGCGCCATCCATCGGCGTTGCGATTTCGAACGGCAGCATCATGATCAACGATGCCAAGACGGCAGGAAATGCCAATGTGTTTGACGGAACGCTGCTCCAGACAGATCGGGCGACAGAAGTTCGGATGAACTCCGGAAGCCAATTGCAGTTTGGCACTTCTTCGACCGCGAAGCTGTTCAGCGATCACATCGACCTGCAGCAGGGCAGCGCAAAGTTCTCCGGAATGTCGGCCAATGCAAGCGGGCTGCGTATTTCCCCGGAATCGAATGCCTCGGCAACGGTCTTTGTAACAGGTAAGGTGATTCAGGTAGCGGCTCTGCGGGGCGGCGTGCATGTGTTCAACGCGGAAGGCATGAACGTAGCGAATCTGATGCCGGGACGGGCGCTGAATCTGACGCCTCAGGATGCGGGGGCGAGCGCGCCTTCGACGATGTCCGGCTGCGTGGTGAAATCGGGCGACGTTTATACGCTGACCGACGAGACCTCAAGCGTTAAAGTTCAGCTTCGCGGCAGCGGCCTTCGCGCCGGACGCCACGTGCAGGTAACAGGAACCACGGTTGGCGGCGCGACAGCGGCGGGTGGCGCAACTCAGGTGATCGCGGTGACCGGCGTTAAAGCTCTGCCGGGAACATGTACAGCAGCGGGCATGGTTGCCGCAGGCGGTGCGGCTGCGGCCGGCACAGCGGCGGCAGCGGGCGGCATCGGCACAACCACAGCGATTGTGGCCGGCGTTGCGGCAGCAGCGGTTGCAGCTACAGCGGGAGCGGTTGCAGCGAACTCGGGCGGTACGGCTTCCAACGGCGCCGGAGCCTGCGTGACCAGCGCTTCGCCCTGTACGTTCTAGTCAGTTCAACCTGGTCAGTTCAACCATCGAGTGACAACAGAGCCCCGGCTTCGGCCGGGGCTTTTTTGTTGTCGCCGACGTTTTTATGGCACGCGCGTTAGCATGGTGAGTTGGACTCTCTCCGCGCGTGACCAGGTCTCCGCTTCTTCCAATCTTTCTGATCGTTCTGGTCGATATTCTGGGGCTGACGATCATCCTGCCGCTGCTGCCGTTTTATGCGGAGCATCTGGGCGCGTCGGCGCTGGTGGTGGGGCTGCTGATCTCCGCGTATGCGTTTTGTCAACTGATAGCGGGCCCGATTCTGGGGCGCATGTCGGACACGATGGGCCGCAAACCGCTGCTGATCGTGAGCCAGATCGGGACGTTCATCGGGTTTCTGATTCTGGCGGCGTCGAATACGCTGTGGATGGTTTTCCTGTCGCGGATCATTGACGGGTTAACGGCCGGGAACCTTTCGCTGGCACAGGCATATATCGCGGATGTTACAACGCCGGAAAACCGCGCCAAATCGTTCGGCGTGATCGGGATCGCCTTCGGGATCGGATTCCTGATCGGTCCCGGCATATCGGGCTTCCTGTCGCAATACGGATATGCGTATCCAATCCTGGCGGCGGCTGCGCTATCGGCCACGAGCGTGATTTGTACGGCGACGCTGCTGCCGAAGGTGGAGCCGCATAAGGACGATGGCGAGGCGGGTCCGGGCGGGAAACGTCTGAGCGTATTCCACTGGAAGAATTATTCGGAATATTTCGGGCGGCCGGACCTGGGGCCGCTGCTCTGGCAGTTCTTTTTCTTCGCGTTTGGTTTCTCGATGTTCATGAGCGGCTTTGCACTGTTCGCTCAGCGGCGCTACACATGGCACGGTCACCCTTTCGGAGCGAAGGAAGTCGGGTATGTGTTCGCGTATGTGGGACTGCTCGCGATTATTCTGCAGGGTGGGCTGATGGGGCGTCTGGTGAAGCGGTTCGGCGAACGGGCTCTGGTGGTGAGCGGGTTCGGGGTGGGCGCGGCGAGTTCAGCCTGGATGGCGTACACATTCACGGTTCCGCAACTGATTGCGAACTGCACGTTCGGATCGTTCGGCAACGGAGTGCTGCGGCCGGCGCTGACCGCGCTGATTACGCAGAAGTCCGGGCGGCGCGAGCAGGGCGTGGTGCTGGGTCTGACGCAGTCATTGACGTCGGTCTCGCAAATCGCCGCTCCGGTGCTGGCGGGATTCCTGATCGAGAAGGGGTATCTGACGGCGTGGGCGCTGGGGTGCGCGGCTGTGGGCTTGTGCGGGACGATTGCGGCGCTGCGCCGGAGAGCCTGAAGGGTCAGGCCAGTTCGCGCCAACTGCCTTCGTGCATTTCGACGCCGAACTTCTTTGCGGCGGCCTGAATTCTTTTCCACGCGTGATCGCGGTCGGAATCGGAGACGCCTTTGACCTGCATGAAGCGCGCGATGGCGTTGCGGACGTGGGCGGCGTCGTGGATTGGCTCTTTTTCCCGATCGGGAAAGGCGAACTCCTGGGCGGTGCTTGTCTGTTTGCTCATGCCTCAGATGGTTGCAAGCTGAATTCCTTTCCCTTTGGGTAGCACTCGGGGCATAATCGAATCGAAGGGGGATTTATTTTCATGGCCAAAGGTATGGATCGAAAGAAAGAAACCAAGAAGCCCAAGAAAGACAAGAAGTAGGCCAGCCGGGGGGCGTGTCCGCGCGTCCCCCATCCACCTCGCTAAAATGGGCAGGTGGCCGCGACGCGCTCAGTCGAACGCTTCTTCGAGTTTTCCTTACTTGGCCTGGTGGCGAGCGGATTCTTTGCGCTGGCGGGTGCGCGTTATCTGGACCGCCCGACGCTGGTGCTCACGTTTCTGGCGCTGCTGCTCCGGGCCCTCATTATTGCCGGTTGGGTAAAGCTCGAGATCTCTCCCCGGGCGATCTCGGCGGCAGCACTTCTGTACCTCGGATTTTACCCGCTCGACTTCTACCTTCTCTCCCACGATTTTTTCACCGCGACACTTCACGGGGTTTGCTTTCTCGCGGGAGTAAAAATCCTGACGGCACGAACGAACCGGGACTATCTGTACACGGGCGCGGTCGCGTTCATTGAACTGATCGGCGCGGCGCTGCTTTCGTTTCAGGCGACGTTCTTCGGGTGGCTGGCGCTCTATATTCTGTTCGCGATTGCGGCGTTTACGAGCGCTGAAATCCGCAGGGGCGTGGAGCGCGGCAGGCAGGTGGTGTATCCGCCGAACGCGCGTACGGGGTGGCGTCTGGCAACGGTGGCGGTGGCGGCAACGGCGGGAATTCTGGTCCTCACGACGGCTTTGTTCCTGACGGTGCCGAGAACGGCGAGAGCGGCCGCGATGCTGTTCCCCGGGGCACCGCACCTGACGGGCTATTCGAATGTGGTGGATCTGGGGGTGTTCGGCCAGATCGGAAAAGATACGCGGCCGGTGATGCATGTGCTTTCGTATTCGCGCGCGCTGCCACAGCATTTAAAGTGGCGTGGCACGGCGCTGAGCCGATTCGATGGCAAGCGGTGGTCAGAGCCTCCGCTGGCGGGCGTGGACGTTCCGGTGACCCATGGGACGGCTGAGGTGGCGGGTCCGCTGCAGCGCTCGCGGCGGGATGGCCGGCGTTTGCTGTACCGCGTGGATGTGACGAGTTCGGACACGGGAACGCTTTTCATTGCGGGGATTCCCGAGTATGTGAACATCACGGCGGCGCGGCTGGTGCGGACGCCCGAGGAATCGTTCCGGGTTCTGCCGGTGACCGGGGAGCAACTGCAATATGAGGTGTCGGCGCACTCGGGGCCGCCGCTGCCGGGTGAACTGGCGGCCGGGGCGCGGACGCGGTATCTGCAATTGCCGCCGATCGATTCGCGCATCTGGTCGCTGGCGAGGAGTTGGTCGGGATCGGGCGAGCCGATGCTGCGGGCGGGGCGTATCGAGCAGCATCTGCGGCGGGATTTCAGCTACGTGCTGGACAGCGGGGACAAGCCGGTGGCCGACCCGCTTGCGAACTTCCTGTTCGTGACGAAGCGCGGCTATTGCGAATACTTCGCGTCGGCGATGGCGGTGATGCTGCGCAGTATCGGCATTCCTTCGCGCGTGGTGACGGGGTTTCAGAGCGGCTTCTTCAACGATGTTTCGGGGATGTACGTGGTGCGGGCGTCGGATGCGCACGCGTGGGTGGAAGGGTGGATTGAGGGGCGAGGCTGGGTGACGTTCGACCCTACGCCGCTTGGAGTGGCGCCCGCGCCCGGTCTGCTTTCGCGGCTGAACATGTACCTCGATGCGGCGGACAGCCTGTGGCAGCAGTGGGTTGTGGCGTATGACCTGGGGCACCAGGCGGCGCTGGCGGCGCGGTTTGCCAACGGGCTGCATGGCTGGACGCTGAGCCGGGCGGCGCTGCCTCACGATGTGGCGCCCGCGATGCTTGCGGCTGCGAAGAAGTGGGGCCTGCCGACGATTGCGGCCATGCTGCTGATCTTCTTCTTTCCGCGGGCGGCACGGGCGGCGCGAAGCAGGGCGAAGGTGAGACGGATTGCGCAGGGCGGCGGGTCGGCCGGGGATGAGAGCATTCTGTACGGCGAGATGCTGCGGGTGCTGGCGCGGCGCGGCTATGAAAAGCCCGCATGGTTCACGCCGCTCGAATTCGCGAGCCATCTGCCCGCGGAGGAGAAGCAGCGCGTGACGAGATTTACGGATCTCTACAACGGCGTGCGCTTCGGAGGCGAGGCGCAGGCTACGGCGGAGATGGCGAAGATGCTGAGCGAGTTTGAACGATAGAATCGGGCAGTGAAGCCGATCGTAATTCTGCTGTTCCTGTGCGCGGCGCGTCCGGACGACGAGATTGCGTTTGCGAAACACACCATCGATTTGGGCCAGAATGAGCCGGCGGCGTTTGTGGACGTGAACCGCGACGGTAAGCTCGACATCGTTTCGGGCGAGAACTGGTATGAGGCGCCGAACTGGACCCGGCACCACTTCCGGAACGTGCTGTTCACGAATAACTATATCGACGATTTCAGCGACCTGCCGATGGACGTGAACGGCGATGGATACCCGGATATCGTAAGCTGCGGGTGGTTTTCGAAGAGCCTGTGGTGGAGCGAGAATCCGGGCCGCGCGGGCGCCGGGAGCCTCTGGAGATCGCATGAAATTCAGAGTGGATTTAACGTGGAATTCTGTTTCGCGGTGGACCTGGATAATGACGGAAAAGCACGTGAAATTCTGCCGGAATTCGGCAATGCCGATGCGCCTCTGTCGTGGTACGAAGCGAAAGACGGCACGTTCACGCGGCATATCGTGAGCCAGAAATCTTACGGGCACGGTATCGGAGCGGGAGACGTAAACAAGGACGGGCGCACGGACATTCTGACGCCGAAAGGCTGGTTCGAGGCACCGCCCGATCCGCGTACGGGGAATGGAAGTTTCATCCGGACTGGGATCTGGGGGAGACCGGGTTCATTTATGTTCAGGATGTGAACGGGGACGGGCGGCCGGATCTGATTACATCGCTGGCGCATAATTACGGCATTTTCTGGATGGAGCAGACGGCGGACGGGAAATGGAAGAAGCACATAATCGATGAAAGCTGGTCGCAGAGCCACGCGCTGACGCTGGCCGATCTGAACGGGGACGGACGGCCGGACCTGATTACCGGCAAGCGGTTTATGGCGCATAACGGCAAAGATCCGGGGGAGCGTGAACCGCTGGGCGTTTACTGGTACGAATGGCTGGCGCCGGATGCGGCGGGGAATGTGGAATGGGTGAAGCACGTGATCGATTACGGGGGCCGGACGGGCGGCGGGATGCAGATTCCGGTGGCGGATATCGATGGGGACGGCGATCTGGATTTTGCGGTGGGCGGCAAGAGCGGGCTGTTCCTGTTTGAGAACCTGACGAAGCGGGCGCGGCGGTGAAGAAAAGCTCGTCGGTTCAGATTGGGCTGCTGGCTTCAGTGGCGGCGGCGCTGGCCGGATGCGGCGGTCCGAACGCTGTGCATCTGGACAAATACGGCCGCTGCGTTCAGGACCGGGATAACGCTGTTTTAAGCCCGGGTGTTTGCAGCGGCAGTTCTCAGGCGGGTCCGGGCGGATATTACTACGGCGGCAGGCATTTCGTGATGAGCCACCCTTCCGGATTTTATGCCGCGCCAACTTCGGGAGGAACGGTGCGGGGGGTGTTCGGCGAGAGTGCGTCGGGACATGGCGGCGGAGGTGGCGAGTGAAGAGGAAGAGGTGCGACCCCCGGCGTGACTGGGAGAGCATCGTCTCTTCGCAGGGGCTCACGTTTCATACACCGGGCGGACAGCGTTACTGGGACGAAACGGTTTGCTACGAATTTACATCGCGGGAAGTGGATGAGATTGAAGCGGCGACGAACGAGCTGCAGCGCCTTTGTCTCGAAGCGGGGCAGTTCATTATCGATCAGAACCGGTGGGACGATTTGAAGATTCCGGCGGCGGCGATCCCCTTGATTAAGAGCGCCTGGGAGGCAGAGCCGCCTTCGATTTACGGGCGATTCGATCTGGCTTATGACGGCAGCCGGCCGCCGAAGCTGCTCGAGTACAACGCGGACACGCCGACGTCGCTCGTGGAAGCGGCGGTGATTCAGTGGTACTGGATGCAGGATGTTTTTCCGGGCGCGGACCAGTTCAATTCGATCCACGAAAAACTGATTGCGCAGTGGGGCGATATCGCGCCATATCTGAAGGGCAACCCGCTTTACTTCTCGTCGGCGGATGCGCCGGAAGATATCAGCACCGCATCGTACCTGCAGGACACGGCAAGCCAGGCGGGGATCGTGACGCGTTTTATCCGGATTGAGGATATTGGGTGGAACCGGTCGGCATCGGAATTCCGGGATCTGGCCGATGCGCGCGTGGATAATATTTTTGCGCTGTATCCGTGGGAATGGCTGATGGGGGAGTATCCGGATGCGATTGCGCGGGTGCAGGGGAGGTCGGTGTGGATTGAGCCGATCTGGAAGATGATGTGGTCGAACAAGGCGCTGCTCGCGATCCTGTGGGAGATGTTTCCGGGGCATCCGAACCTGCTTGAAGCGCATCTGGACGGGGCGCGGACGATGGGCGAGTATTGCCGGAAGCCGATTCTTTCGCGGGAGGGCGCGAATATTACGCTGAAGACATCGGCCGGGATTACGCAAACGGACGGGGAGTATGGGGAAGAGGGATACGTGTATCAGGCGGCGGCGCGAATCCCGTATTTCGATGGGTATTTTCCGGTGATCGGGAGCTGGATCGTTACCGACCATGACGCGTGCGGGATGGGGATCCGGGAATCGAATACCCCGATTACGGACAATTTAAGCCGGTTTGTTCCGCACACGTTTGCGTGAGGGGCGTTTTAGAACACCAGTGTCCAGTAGAAGTCGCCTGAATGCCCAGATCTCCATGTGCGTGTGGAAGTAGTCTGGCCGAAAATGGCGGCCATCATAATTGTTCAGCGGCTGGCCAATATTCGGACGGTCCACCACATTGAACGGACTGGCCCGAACTGCAATGACGTTCCCTCACGAAGCTTAATCAGCTCAAGTTCGTGCCGCCGAACAAATACTTGGGGCATATTCACGCATGCCGGACGCATCATGGAGAGTGGAACCAAGTAGCCTGCACGGCTTCAGCTTTAATGGCGCTGCCTGATAGACTTTCAATTGATGGTTCGGATTGCACGCAAGGTGGTATCGTCACTGTGTATATCGGCTAAGGCTTGCTAATGCCCGGAGAAGGTCGAACCGGGTCTCTAGTCTATCGTCGCGATATTGATGGCCTCCGCAGCGTCGCAGTGATGGGCGTTGTCTTCTTCCATGCCTTTCCTGACTGTCTGCCCGGAGGATTTGTGGGGGTTGACGTATTTTTTGTCATTTCGGGCTTCCTCATTTCCGGTCTGATCCTGAGAGACGTTCGGCAGGGTCAATTCAGTGTTACAAGCTTTTATTCTCGTCGGATTCTGCGGATTTTTCCGGCCCTCACAGTTGTTCTCGCAACTTGTTTGGCATTTGGCTCGTATGTACTTTTTCCGGACGAGTACCGCCAGTTAGCGAAACATGCCATCGGAGGAGCGGCGTCCGTTTCGAACTTGGTTCTGTTGAGGGAGACCGGCTATTTTGATGCCGCAGCTCAGTCCAAGCCTCTGTTACATCTATGGTCTCTGGGAATTGAAGAGCAGTTCTACATTATCTGGCCTTTGTTTCTCCTTCTAATTTGCAAGTGCACGAAGAGGATCATGGCACCAATTTGGGCCGTGGCGATCATCTCGTTCGCGCTGAATGTTTTATTTATTGCCAAAAGTCAGAGCGCCACCTTCTATCTTCCCGCAACCCGTGCTTGGGAATTGATGGTAGGCGCAGCGCTAGCTGGCTTGCCCCCCCGGAATCCAGCGCTGCGGCGCAAAGGCCAATTCTTGATTGATTCAATGGCCGCGATAGGGCTCATGCTGATTACCCTTAGCCTGTTTTTCCTTGACGACAAAACGCCGTTTCCCGGATGGCCAGCTCTTCTACCGACTTCGGGGGCGGCGCTTGTCATCTGGGCAGGCCCAAGTGCCTGGTTGAACAGAACGATGCTGTCATCTCGCCCTGCGGTGACTGTCGGCCTAATCAGCTATCCGCTGTATCTATGGCACTGGCCCGTCCTAGTGTATATGAAGCTGATCACGGACTCAGACTTCACCGTCTCCGCAAACGAGTTCCGTTTTTCAAAGAGCGTTGCCTTGCTGGCAATCATCGCTTTGGCATGGGCAACTTGGAGGTTCGTGGAGACCCCGATCAGACTGCGAAAAGCACCCGCACGGTAAGAACGTGGGCGCTGATCGCTGCCATGGCTGGTGTCACACTCTTCGCGACGTTTTCTATCGCTCGCGTTATCACCGCAAGACTCGATACGCCAGCGATCGCGAAAATCCTAAAGGCGTCAGATGACTGGGATTATCCCGGCGCGAACTTCAAAACTTCCTCCTTTACAGTCGAGGAAATTCGCTTGAGTTCGAACGAATCAACTCTTTTCGTAGGCGATTCACACATCGAGCAATACTGGCCGCGCGCGAGAGCCGCGATCAAAGCCAATCCCCATTTGGCTTCCGCAATCTTCGCCACATCGGGCGGCTGTCCTTCTCTTCCAAGCTTGAACAGGGCAGGCTACTATTGTCCTGCATTTTATGACTTTTGGGTGAAACAAGCGTCGGCCAGAAAGGTGAAGACCGTCGTCATCGGAGGATTCTGGGAACGGTATGCCCTAGGCTCAGACTCCAAATTGATGGTGCCACCTGGCGTGACGCACGATGTAATTCTCGACTCCGTCGGCAGGCGCCTCACGCACGTTGAGCTTGCAGTGGCGTGGAAGGGCTTGGAGCGGACGGTTGCTGCGTTGGTGAGTTCGGGTAGACATGTCGTGCTCCTGTCATCAAGCCCAACTTCACCGGCTTTCGATCCGCGAACGATGGTCCGTCGCTTTCGGGTTCCCGCCATCGTGAGTCATCAAGCAATCGACAAGGCGGACTTCAATCGACTAATTTCGCCCATTGAAGCTGAACTGGACTCAATCGCGGCTAGAACTGGTGCCGTCCTCGTTCGTCCAGCGGACTATCTTTGCGAGGGCACCCGCTGCCCGGCTATGGATGATCGTGGCTCGCCCATTTATCGCGACTGGAGTCATCTTACCGCAACGAGCGCGGCACGTAGAGCTACGTTCATCGACTCTGCCCTTCAAGTCTTCTAACCAGTCGATCTCCACCGCATGTTTTTATCGAAAGGTCAGCCTCAAAGCTTAAACACGCAGGCGAGCACGAGAGGCGAGTTTCCTTTCCTTCGTTTTTGGCTGCTTGTTTTTGCGAGAAACACACCGGCGATGAGAGCTTTGGCGAGGCTGGCATAGTGGAGGCCTAATAAGCACTGGCGGAGTAAACGAAGCGACAACTGGTTGCCGTTTGCGTTCGGCTTCCACGACCCGATTCCACAGTATTCCGCAGTTTCTTGGGGGTTCCGCTCGCAGTCAGAGTTTTTGGAATAATCCGCGCGTCGCTTCCTACATTCGACAGATCGGATTCGGTAGTCTTAGTTCGTTCGCTATTCGGTCCAGCCATTTGAGGCGTGACACGCCGGAATGAACTCTGAAATAGCCACAGAGCCTGGGCTATTGGACGAATCCCGAAAACCTGCTGAGGCTCACCAGCAGGATCGCCGCCGTCGCGTTCTGGTGCCCTTCTCTTTTGCGGTGTCAGAACGGCTGCAGCGCAAGGCTTTGGTGCGCCGCTCGTAACTCCAGCGGATTGGCGCATGCGCACCCTTGTGGCAGATAAATCCGATATGGGCGTGTCTGCGGAATGCGCTCAGTTCGTGTACCACTCAAGGGGTTTCAGTTCTCAATAGAGCCGCGCACACATGCTAAAGTAACAGGATTCCAGTACAAGTTACATGACCCTACCAATTTCAAAACGGGGACTCCACACTATTCCGTCATTAGACGGTATCAGAGCGATTGCGGTTGCATTCGTACTCTTCGATCACTACGGCTATGATCTTTTCGATCGGGATCCTTTTAATCTCGGTGATTTAGGCGTACCGCATTTTCTTCGTCATCTCGGGCTTTCTGATCACGACACTGCTACTGAAAGAACTTGATCGAACAGGCGATATCAGCTTAACCAAATTCTATTTTCGGCGAACGCTCCGAATCTTCCCCCCGTTCTATTTTTATTTGTGTGTGATGCTGGTCATCTCGACCTTTGGACTCAGCGGCCTAACTTTCAGCGGCGCACTCCCCGCGCTGACATACACAAGCAATTACTGGAGCACTTTCGGTTCTGCCGGTTACATTACCTCGCACACGTGGTCGCTTTCGACGGAGGAGCAGTTTTATCTCGTGTGGCCATTACTCCTGTGGATAACCGGGAGGAAGAGATCTCCGTGGGTGCTGGCCGCGATAATTATTATATCCCCGCTGCTAAGAGCTTACGTCTATTTCCGAATTGGTCATCCGACCGCCGCACTGGGCGCGTTTCACGTGAACGCAGACCATATAGGCGCGGCTGCTCTTCGCGTTCATCCGCGGGCGCCTGCACCAGATACCACGTTACATGAAGCTCCAGAGTTCCCGTGCGTTTGTGCTGATCCCGGCTTTCGTTGTCTGGGCGAGTTGCCAGGGTAATCATCCGAGTGTCTACACGACTATCCTACGATCCCTGATTAACGTCTTCATTGCGCTGTGTATTGACTGGGCGGTGACCAATAACGCAAGCGTCGTAGGGCGTTCGTTGAATTCCCGGTTCCTTTCGTCGGTCGGGTACTGAGCTATTCTTTTTACCTGTGGCAGCAGCCCTTCTCTCATTTGCACAGAGTAATTCCGACGCTGAACCTCCATGGCGGATGGCAGGTTATTGCCAATCCGATCGGTGAGTTTACCGTGCATCGTCTGCTGCGCCTGCTTTTCCTACTATGTTGTAGAACGCCCTGCACTTCGATTGCGGGAACGCTTCGAAATCAGTCGGCGGAAGGCGGAAGAACCGCTTCGAGCCGCAATGGCGAGTTAACAGCGACGGCGGGTTCTGAATCGGTACGGCCTGGCTATGCCCGAAGGTTCATTTCGGCCGCTGTTAAATGTATGCTAGACCGATTTTCCGGTGATCGGGAGCTGGATCGTTACCGACCATGACGCGTGCGGGATGGGGATCCGGGAATCGAGTACCCCGATTACGGATAATTTAAGCCGGTTTGTTCCGCACACGTTTGCGTGAGGGCGGCGCGGGGCCGCCCTAAGCGAGCGCTTCTTCGAGGAGGCGCTTGTGCTCTTCGGCGTGACGCTTGGGCGAGCCCGCGGCGGGGCTGGCATTTCGTCAGACGGCCCGCGTATTTCAGGCGCTTGCCGATGTCGAGAAAACGTCCGTAGACCCAGCGCCACGGCGCCCATGTTGCGGGGCTCTTCCTGGCACCACATCAGATCCACGATCGGGACTGTAGCGGGCGAGAACGTCTGAGACGTCGTCGTGCGGGGAACGGATATAGTTCTTCGATGCGAACGACCGCGACTCGTCGATCTTCTGCGCTTCGCGGGCGGCGAGCAGGTCGTAATAGACCTTGCCGCTGCAGAAGACGACCTTGCGAACGCGCGACGGATCGACGGTATCGCCGAATCACGGGATGGAAGGCGCCGTCGGTCAGTTCGCTGAAGCTGGAAACCGCTTTGGCCGAACGCAGCAGCGACTTCGGCGTGAAGATCACCAGCGGCTTGAGCGGCAGCACGGCCTGGCGGCGCAGGATATGGAAGTACTGCGCGGGCGTGGTGCAGTTGGCGACGCGGATATTGTCTTCGGCGCAAAGCGACAGAAAGCGTTCGATGCGGGCGCTCGAATGCTCCGGACCCTGGCCTTCATAGCCGTGCGGCAGCAGCATGACCAGGCCGCTGCTCTGGCCCCATTTCTGTTCGGCGGTGGTGATGAACTGATCGATGATGATCTGCGCGCCGTTCGAGAAATCGCCGAACTGCGCTTCCCACAAGGTGAGCGTATTGGGATCGGCCACGCTGTAGCCGTAATCGAAGCCGAGCACGGCGAATTCGCTGAGGGAGCTGTCGAAGACGTTGAAGCGCGCCTGGTCTTCGCGCCATGTGCTGCAGCGGCACGTAGCGGTGGCCGTCCTCGTAATCGTAGAAGCGAAGGTGGCGCTGGCTGAAGGTTCCGCGGCCGGAATCCTGCCCGCTGAGGCGAACGGGAACGCCTTCGAGCACCAGGCTGCCGAAAGCGATGGCTTCGGCGAAGGCCCAATCGACCGGGCCGTCGTTGGCCAGCGTTTCGCGGCGCTTCTTCACGAAGCCTTCGAGCTTCGGATGCAGATGGAAAGACGACGGGCAGGAAGGTGATGCCGTCCACCACCTGTTCCAGCATGTTCGCGCGAAATGGCGGTGGCGGAGTTCGGGCCGGCGTGCTGCGTGAGCGCGGGCTGCAGGACCCACTTGCCGGCGGCTTTATTGGCGTCGAAGGCGGCGTTCAGGTGGTCGGAGACCTTCTTGCGCAGGCGCCTGCACTTCGGCGGCGGCAAGCAGCTTTCTCGGCCAGCAGTCGCTCGCCGTACTGCGCGGCGACGGAAGGCTGAGCTTCTCGATCTTGCGGTACATGATCGGCTGCGTGTAAGCCGGATCGTCGCGTCTCATTGTGCCCGTGGCGGCGGTAGCAGATCATGTCGATGACTACATCGCGCTTGAACTTCTGGCGGTAATCGAAGGCCAGTCTGGAGAACGCGGATGCAGGCTTCGGGGTCGTCGCCGTTGACGTGGAAGATGGGCGCCTGGACCATGCGCGCGATATCGGTGGCGTAAGGGGTGGAGCGCGAATCCTGCGGCAGGGTGGTGAAGCCGATCTGGTTGTTGATGACGAAGTGAATGGTGCCGCCGGTGCCGTAGCCTTCGAGTTGCGAAAGGTTGAGGGTTTCGGCCACGACGCCCTGGCCGATGAACGCGGCGTCGCCGTGGATCAAGCAGCGGAATCACGCGGGCGCGGTCGGCATCGCCGAGCAGGTCCTGCTTGGCGCGGACCACGCCTTCGACCACCGGGTTCACCGCTTCCAGGTGGCTGGGATTGGAGGCACAGCGAAACAACAATGTCGCGTGCCGGAGGGCGATGCGATGAACGCCGCTGGCGCCGAGGTGATATTTCACGTCGCCCGAACCCTGCGCGGAAGCGGGATCGATGTTGCCTTCGAATTCCGAGAAGATCTGTCCGAGCGGCTTGCCGATGATGTTGGCGAGCACGTTCAGGCGGCCGCGATGGGCCATGCCGATGACGATTTCGTGAACGTTGTCTTCGGCGGCGCAGTTGGCGAGTTCCGCAAAGATGGCGATGGCGGTTTCAGCGCCTTCGAGCGAGAAGCGCTTCTGCCCGATGAAGCGGCGGTCGAGGAAGTGTTCGAACTCTTCGGCCTGCAGCAGATTTTCGAGAATGCGGAGCTTTCTGGTCTTGCGGAACGGGCCAGGAGTTGGTACTCGGCTCCATGCGGTCCTGCAGCCAGATCTTTTCTTCGGGCCGCTGGATGTACATGTACTCGCAGCCGATTTTGCCGCAGTAGGTGGCGCGCAGGAGTTCGACCATCTCGCGCAGCGGCACCTGTTTGCGGGCTGCCGAAGGCGTGCTGCAGCGAGCCGGTGATAGAAATGCCGGTCGAGATCCCAGATGGAGAGGCCGTAGGTCAGGGGATCGAGTTCGGGGTTGTACTCGGGCTCGGAGCCCAGCGGATCGAGAGCGGCCATGAGGTGCCCGCGAACGCGATAAGCGTTGATGAGCTGGATGACGGCGGCTTCTTTGATGACTTCCTGCGAGGGTTCGGCGGTGGCGGCGGCGGGCACGCTGGTCGCCGGCCCACTTCACGGGGGCGTAGGGAACGTGCAGAGCGTCGAAAATCTCTTCGTAGAAGCCATCCTCGCCATCGAGCAGCGCCTGCAGTTTGCCGAGGAACGAGCCGGATTCGGCGCCCTGGATGATGCGGTGATCGTAAGTGCAGGTCACCGACATCACCTTGCTGATGCCGAGCGACGACAATGGCATCGGGCGAAACGCCGCGGTATTCGGCGGGATAATCCATGGCGCCGACGGCGATGATGGCGCCCTGGCCGACCATCAGCCGCGGGCATGGAGGCCATGGTGCCGACGGTGCCGGGATTGGTGAGCGAGATGGTGGTGCCCTGGAAATCGGCGACGGCGAGTTTGTTGGTGCGGGCCTTGGCGACGAGATCGTCGAAGGCGGCCAGGTATTGCGGTGAAGGTCATGGCGCCGGCGTTCTTGATGTTGGGGACGACCAGGCTGCGCGCGCCGTTCTTGCCGGCGACATCGACCGCGAGACCGAAGTTGATTTCCTTCTTCAGGATGCGGAAGGGCTCGCCGGCGGCGTTCCACGTGAAGGCGTGATTGAGGCCGGGGTTGGCCTGCACGGAGCGCACGATCGCCCAGCCGATGAGGTGCGTGTAGGAAACCTTGCTCTTGCCGAGCGAGGCCGCGGTGGTGATTGATCAGGCGGCGGTTTTCGTCGATGACTTTGACCGGCGATGATGCGCTGCGAGGTGGCGAGCGGAATGGAAGCGCTGGCAGCCATGTTCTCGGCAATGCGGGCGGGGGCGCCGCGCAGAGGCATCAGTTCCTCAGTGCCGGTAAGTTCGACGGGCCGGGTCATGAGGGCGGCGGGAGTGCTGCCGTTCCCGTGCGTGGTCTGAGTGGCGCCATTGGTAGCGACCGTGGTGGAGACCGCCGTGACACCGTTCGAGCCGTTATGCTCGAAGATGTTTTTCCAATCCGCGTCCACTGAACCGCGATCGTGACGGTACTGTTGCAGAAGCTCTTCTTCGAGCCATGAGTTAATGCCCTGCTGGGGGCCTGTCTTGGATTGCATACGGGAGGGACTTGCTCAGTGTTTATGATAGCGTCCGCATCTGTGCGGCGGAAAGCACTATAGACTGTCATATACCGCACCGTGTGTTCAGGTTTGCTTTGGTATAGAGATACGACGGCGCAATGATGGAAGATGACTCAGCTTCCGAGATGATGGGCGCCAACAATACCCCCGCGTTTCTGGCAGGTGGCGGCGCGATGGGGCAGATGATGCGGGAGAAAGACTGGTCCGTTACTCCTGTAGGACCGATCGCACAGTGGCCTCAGAGTCTGCGGACGGCTGTCAGTATTCTTCTCGATTCCGGCTTCCCCATGTACATTGCGTGGGGTTCGGAATTCACACAGTTTTATAACGACGCTTATCGTCCGATTCTTGGGTCGACCAAGCATCCGGCGGCTCTGGGACAAAGCTCGCGGGAGTGCTTTGCCGAGATCTGGGATTTCATCGGACCCATGTTTCAGCGCGTTCTGGATGAAGGCCAGAACACGACACTGAACGATCAACTGCTGCCGCTGAACCGGCATGGGTATGTCGAAGAATGTTATTTCAGTTTTTCGTACAGCGCGGTGCGGGGGGAATCGGCCAGAGCGGGCGGTGTTTTTGTCACGGTGATGGAGACCACGGCCAGTGTGATTGGCGAACGGCGGCTGCGAACCCTGAGTGAACTGGCAACGCATGCGGGCGAAACGCGGGAACTGGAATCGGCCTGCAGGGAAATCACGCGCACGCTGGGGAAGAATCAGCTCGATATTCCATTCGCTCTTTTGTATTTGCTGGATGATTCGCGAAAGGCCCGCTTGTGCGAAGCGACGCCGGTTGCTCCCGACCTGCACGTTGTTCCGAGGGAATTTCTGTTGCAGGGCGACGGTTCGGCTGGCTGGCCGTTTGCGCAGGTGTACAACAGCGGCCGGCCAAGCGCGCCGGTGGCGCTGGCGAGTCTGCTGGGGCAGGCCCAAAGCAGCGCCTGGCCTGAGCCGGTGGAGCATGCGCTGGTGCTGCCTCTGAGCGGCACGCGGCAGGGACAACTGGCCGGTTTTATGGTGACAGGCATCAGCCCGCGCCGTGAACTGGACGACGAATACTCCACCTTTCTGAATCTGGTGGCGGGGCAAACGTCCGCCGCAATCGCGAACGCGCGGGCATACGAGGAAGAGCGGAGGAGAACGGAGGCGCTGGCGGAGCTCGACCGCGCGAAGACGGTTTTTTTCTCGAACGTCAGCCATGAATTCCGAACGCCGCTGACGCTGATGCTGGGTCCGCTGGAGGATGCTATCGGGACCTCGGGCCTGCCGGATGCGGTGCGGGACAATCTGTCGCTGGCGCGGCGGAATACTCTTCGGCTGCTGAGACTGGTGAATACGCTGCTCGACTTCTCGCGAATCGAGGCGGGCCGAATCCGGGCAAATTTCGAGCCAACTAATCTGTCCGAACTTACGGGGGATATTGCGAGTACGTTTCGTTCGGCCATTGAAAGAGCCGGGATGCAGCTTACGGTTTCAACCCGGGGCGAGCCGTGTGTTGCGCAGGTAGACCGCGAGATGTGGGAGAAGATTGTGGTCAACCTGCTGTCGAACGCTTTCAAATACACGACGCAGGGGCAGATTGCGGTTACGCTCAGTTCTGTTGGCGACCGGGTGGAGTTAAGGGTCGCGGACACGGGGATCGGGATTCCTGAAGAAGAACTTCCGCTGATTTTCAACCGCTTTCACCGGGTGGAAAACGCGCGGGGCAGAAGCCTGGAAGGTACGGGAATCGGGTTGTCGCTGGTGGCAGAACTGGTGAAGCTGCATGAGGGAACGTTGACGGCCGAAAGCACGGTTGGCCGGGGCACGACGTTCATCGCGACGATTCCAGCGGGCGCTCCGGAGGTTGTAGTCAGGAGCGATCCCCGGGCGCTGAGTTCGGCAGACTCGTATGAATGGGTGGGTGACCGCGATGAGATGCGAGCGCACACAGCGGGTACGGGTCTAAACGGCAGAGTTCTGGTAGCGGACGACAACGCGGATATGCGCGATTACGTGAGCCGCGTCTTAGGCAGCCGGTTCGAAATTTCTACGGCGGCGGACGGGGAGGAAGCACTCGAAGCGATTCGGGCGAATCCGCCTGAAGTGATTGTGAGCGACGTGATGATGCCGAAGCTGGGAGGTTTCGGCCTGCTCTCGGCAATTCGTTCGGACCCGCGGCTGGAGCTGATTCCGGTGATCCTGCTTTCGGCGAGGGCGGGCGAGGAGGCCCGGATTGAAGGAGTCGAAGCCGGGGCGGACGATTATGTGATTAAGCCTTTCAGCGCGAGAGAGTTGCTGGCGCGGGTCACGACACATGTGCAGCTTTCGAGACTGCGGCGTCAGGCGGGCGCGACCGAGCGGGCGCTGCGCGAGCAATCGGAAGCGGAGCGCGGGCGCTGGCAGGATCTGCTGCTGCAGGCACCGGCTCCCATCGCCGTGCTGAGAGGGCCGCAACACGTTTTCGAACTGGCGAACGAACCCTACGCGCGATTCGTGGGCCGAAAGCCGGAACAGCTTCTTGGGAAAACGGTGCTCGAAGCGCTGCCAGAGATAGCGGGACAGGAGTTTTTGCCGTTACTCGATCGTGTTTACAGTACCGGTGAGGCGCATTCAGCGAGCGATCAGCCGATCGATCTGAACTGTGAGGGGACGGGTACGCTTTCGAGGCGGTATGTCAGCTTCGCGTATCAGCCATCCAGAAACGCAGCGGGTCAGGTGGAAGGGATTTTGGTGCATGCGTTCGACGTGACCGACACGGTGCTGGTCCGTAAGCGGATTGAAGAGAGCGAAAGCCAGCTTCGGACGCTTGCCGAATCGATTCCGCAACTTGTCTGGACGTGCAAGGCTGACGGACAGTGCGATTACCTGAGTCATCAGTGGGAAAGATACACAGGCATGGCGTCTTCGGAGCAACTGGGGCTGAACTGGCTGGACCGGGTGCTGCACCCCGATGACCGGGAGAGGACCTACCAGGCGTGGATGATGGCGGTGCAGGATCGCGCGCCGTATGACATCGAATACAGGGTGCGGCGGCATGACGGCGTCTACCGCTGGTTCAAGACGCGGGGCACGCCGCTTCGGAATGCAGACGGACAGATAGAGAAGTGGTTCGGTACGTGTACCGATATAGAAGATCAGAAGAACGCGGCCCGGGCGATGGTGCAAAAGCAGAAGCTGGAAGGAATCGGGTTGCTGGCGGGCGGCATCGCTCACGATTTCAATAACCTTCTGGTGGGCGTACTGGGGAATGCGGGGCTGATTGGAGACACTCTGGCGCAAGACGATCCGCTGCAACCGCTGGTGAAAGGCGTTGTAGATGCGGGAGAGCGGGCGGCGCATCTGACCCGACAACTGCTGGCTTATGCCGGTAAAGGGCGCTTCTACGTTGAAGTGATCGACGTGGCGGAGCTGGTGCGGACCACCTATGCGCTGATCAAGATGTCGCTCCCGAAGTCAGTGGGAGTGTTACTTGAACTCGCGGGCGATACTCCGCGGATTGAGGCCGATTCGGGACAGGTGCAACAGGTGATTATGAACCTGGTGATCAATGGCGCGGAGGCGATTCCGGAGGGCAGACCGGGTACGGTCTCGATCCGCACCGGGACGGCGAAGGTGGACGCGAAGTACCTTCGGACACACCGGTTCGTCAGCACGGAACCGCCGCTGCGCGGAGTTTATGCCTGCGTTGAGATCGAGGACGACGGCAGCGGAATGGATGAGGCGACGCTGGGGCGGATTTTCGATCCGTTCTTCACGACGAAGTTCACCGGGCGCGGGCTTGGACTGGCAGCGGTTCAGGGCATTGTGTCCGCGGCACGCGGAGCGATGGAGGTGACGAGTTCGCCCGAAACCGGTACGCGGTTCCGCGTTCTGTTGCCGGTGTCGGAGAAGAGCCCCGACAAGCACAGCGAAGCAGCGCGGGCTGTCACTAAGCGGCAGCGTACGGGGACGATCCTGGTGATCGACGATGAAACCGTGGTGAGGGAAACAACGCGTCCGGCGCTTGAAAACAATGGCTACCGGGTGGTGCTCGCATCGAGCGGCGAAGCGGGGGTGACGATTTACCGCGAGCAGCCGGGGGAAATTCGGCTGGTGCTGCTCGATATGAGCATGCCCGGGATGAGCGGCAAGGAGACGCTGCGTCACATCAGAAGCGTGAACCGGAATGTGCCGGTTTTAATTTTCAGCGGGTACAGCGAAGATCTGGTGCAGGATCATTTTGCGGGGCTGAATATTGCGGGCTTTCTGCAGAAGCCGTTCACGATACACAATCTGCAGGCGCTGGTGGACTCGGTTCTCAGCGATTCAGATCATTAAGGATTTCGTCGGCGCCGCCGATCCCGATGACTCTCCACGGACAGGTGACCGGAGTGATGCCGGCGAAATGCGTATCCGTGATGAGGGTGGTTTCATTGAGCGGCTTGAGGTAGAGCGCGGGCCATTGGGCAAGCTTAACTTCGTCGATGCGCAATTGCCGGAAGAAGAATGGCACGGGTACGCGGGCGTCGGCGATCAGCCGGGGCAGGCGAAATTCGGTTAATTCGGCGTTGATGTCGATGTCTTCGAGCAGAGCGGATTTGGGAACGATGTAGCGAAAGGCGACGCCGGTGTCATAGACGCGGATTTCGACGTCGATGCTGCGGCCGGTCGAGCCGTTCTGGACGTACTTCGCGAGCAGCTCGTTGAATTTCGGGGTCGTGCGGCCGGTGGCGGAAATCAGGCCGACGTTTTCGCCGAGGATGGGCTCCTGGTCGAGAATATTGAGGCCCATGAAGGATGTTTCGACGGCGGGTTCTCCGGAAAGCAATACCTGATAGGCGAGACGGAACAGGGATATCTCGCGCTGGGGAGCACTGAAGATCCGGAACTCGATTTTGCCGTTGGGCGAGGTGACGGTGCGCAGATCCTGCGCGTTGGCCACGAGGCCTAAGAGAAGTAGAGGGCAGGCCAGACGGCCTGCCCTGCCCCACAACATCAGGCCCAGCTATAGCCGGATTTGGACAGCGGCAGTGAGCGAACGCGCTTGCCGGTGGCTGTAAAAATCGCGTTGGTGACCGCCGGAATAATGGGCGGCAGCGCGGGTTCGCCGAGTCCGGTCGGCGGGAACGTGGTTTTCAGGAAGTGAATTTCGATTTCGGGCGGAGTCTGCGCGAGGCGCAGCATGCCGTGTTTATCGAAATTGGTCTGGACGACGCGGCCCTTGTCGAGCGTGATTTCCTGGTTCATCATTTCGCTGAGACCATCGATGACGGCGCCCTGGCAGATGTTTTCCGCAGCGCCGGGATTGACGATCTGGCTTCCGACATCGCCCGCGACCCAAACCTTGTTGACGCGGAGTTTGTTGGCGGCGTCCACCTTCACTTCGGCGACGTGCGCGAAGTAGCCCATGTGGCTGAAGTGGAAGGCGACACCCATGGCGGTACCTTTGGGCAGCGTCTTCGTGCCCCAGCCGGATTTCTCGGCCACCAGCTTGACGACGCCCTTCATGCGTTCCGGATTGATTCCGGGCGGCAGAGGGGTTCCTGTGGCGACTTCGCCCGCCGTTAACAGGTCGAGCCGGAACTGTACGGGGTCTTTGCCGGCCGCATGAGCCATTTCATCGATGAACGACTGGATGACGAAGGCAAAGGCGTTGCTGCTGGGAGCGCGGAGGGCTCCGGTGCGGTTGGCGAAGGGCTGCAGGGAATAATGCAGCGCGTAATTGGGGACGAAGCGCTGCGGGAATTCGGTGGGGCCCATGGCGCCCGCGCCGACAAACCGCTCGCCTTCACCGTAGCTGATGAAGTGATTGCGCCATGCGACCACTTTGCCCGAATTATCGAGACCGGCGGTGATGTGCTGCCAGCCGCCGGGGCGATAGTAATCGTGCGTCATGTCGTCTTCACGCGACCAGAGCACCTTTACGGGCACGCCGGCCTGTTTGGCGATCATGGCGGCTTCAATCAGGTAGTCGTTAGTGAGCCGACGGCCGAAGCCGCCGCCACCGCGGGCGAAGTGGAGCGTCACGTCTTTCGGATCGATGCCAAGAGTCTGGGCAACCTGGCGGCGACCGTTACCGGGCTGCTGACTGTTGGTCCAGATCTCTACTTTGCCGTCTTTGAAAAGGGCAGTGGCACCCTGCGGCTCGAGCGGCGCGTGCGCTATGAAGGGATAAGAATAGGTGGCTTCGATGACCTTGGCCGACGTCTTCAAAGCGCCTTCCGCATCGCCGTCCAGGCGCTGCGTCTTTTGGGGCGCCTGCTTCATCATGTCTTCGGCGTTCTTCGCGTAGACAACACTGCTGGCGGTGGCGCGGGGACCTTCATCCCAGGTGACCTTCAACTGTTTGCGCGCGGACTGCGCGTGCCACCAGGTTTCGGCAAGGATGGCGATGCCGGTTTCCATGCCGGGGTCGCCGATGATCGCATCGGTAACGGCAGGCCGGTCGATCACGAAGGCCTGTTTGACTCCCGGAAGCTTCTTAATGTCGTCAAGGTTGGAAGAAGTTACTTTGCCGCCGAAGACGCCGCACTTCTCGTAGACGGCAAAGAGCATGCCGGGCATGGTGACGTCGATGGCGAAGATCGGCTTGCCTGTGACAATGTTTTTGACTTCGTTTCCGACCTGCGAATGACCGATGATCTTGTAGTCCTTCGGGTCTTTGAGAGCCAGGGTGTTGAGATCGGGCATGGGCAGCGCCGCAACTTTCGCGGCCAGGTCTCCATAGGAAACGGAGCGATTCGAGGCTTTGTGATAGACACGGCCCGAACCGGTGGTCAGTTCGGATTCCGGCACGTTCCAGGACTGAGCGGCCGCTTTGATAAACAGCGCACGTCCCGCCGCGCCTGCCTGGCGCATGGGAATCCAGTTGTTCGGGGTCCCGGTGCTGCCGCCGGCGTTCTGAGCGGCATACTTCGTGTCGTCGAAGTCGGCCTGCTCGATTTTGACCTGCTTCCAGTCAACGTCGAGTTCTTCGGCGATGAGCATGGGGAGCATGGTCTTAATTCCCTGCCCTACTTCAGGATTTTTGGCCATCAGCGTGACAGTGCCATCGGCATTGACGCGGATATAGTTGTGCGGATCTGGCGGTGCGGCGGGAGCGCCACCGCGCCCCTGCGCTTCCGCGGAAGGCACCCCGTGAAGGGTCAGCAACACGCCGCCGCCGGCGAGTGCAGTTGCTTTCAAAAAGGAACGACGGTCGATTCTCATGGTGCGGCTCCTTATTCCTTGTTCGCGACCTGAACGCGGCCTGAAGATGCGCTGGTGGCGAGTTCCGCCGCCTTGTGAACCGCCGCGCGAATGCGCACGTAGGTGCCGCAGCGGCAAAGGTTGCCGTTCATGGCAGTATCGATGTCTTTATCGGTCGGTTTGGGCGTCTTCGCGAGCAGCGCCGCCGCGGACATCATTTGCCCGGCCTGGCAGTAGCCGCACTGCGGAACGTCGATATCCTGCCATGCGATCTGCACCGGATGGGTGCCGTCGAGCGACAGACCTTCCACGGTTGTGATCGGCTGGTTTCCAACAGCCGACATCGGCGTGAGGCACGAGCGAATGGCCTTGCCGCCCAGTTGCACGGTGCAGGCGCCGCATTGTCCGACGCCGCAACCGTATTTGGTGCCGTGCAGATTCAGCATGTCGCGGAGCACCCACAGCAGGGGCATATCCGCCGGGGCATCCACCGAGGAAGTGTGCCCGTTCACGTTCAGTTTGTAAGCCATCGATTACTCCAGGGTTGCTCTCGGTATCATATCGCAGTGAAGTTGCTGATTTTTTCGGATATTCACAGCGATGCGGGCGCGCTCACACGTTTGATGGAGATCGAAGCGGACTATTACTTCTGCGCGGGCGATCTGGTCAATTTCGGCAGGCGTCTGGACGCGATGGGAGAGGTGATGCGACCGCGGGCGGAGCGCATGTATGTGATTCCGGGGAACCACGAATCCGCGCAGCAGATTGCGGAGTTCTGCGGCAAGTTCGGCTTCCATGATTTTCACGGCGGGCAGATGGAAGCGGGCGGGTTTACGGTCACAGGGCTGGGATATTCGAACCCGACGCCGTTTGAAACGCCGGGCGAATATACAGAAGAAGAACTGGAAGAGCGACTGCACGCGTTCGACGGGCTGAAGCCGATGATCTCGATCTGCCATGCGCCGCCTTACCGGACGATGCTCGACCGCATTACGAATCTGAGACACGCCGGAAGCAAGTCTGTGCGGTCATTTCTGCAGCGGGAGCAGCCCCGGTATTTCTTCTGCGGCCATATTCACGAGGCCGCGGGGGCGCAGGAAAAGCTCGGGCCGACTTCGGCGATGAACGTCGGCAAGAAGGGTTACCTGCTGGATCTGAAGCAGCAGGCCGAATGGGGTGTCCTTTGACTGAATACGGTGATTGAATACGCGGACGCGGGCGCGGAGGTGAAAGCGGTCTATGACGACATCATGGCGACCCGCAAGGTTGACTGGATCAACAATTTCTGGAAGGCGCTGGCGCACGACCCGGTGACGCTGAAGCGGACCTGGGAAAGCGTGAAACAGATCATGGCGCCGGGCGCTCTGGATACTCTGACGAAAGAGATGATCTACGTCGCGGTGAGCACGACGAATCAGTGCCCGTACTGTATTGCATCGCATACCGCCGGCGCGCGGAAAGCGGGAATGACTGACGAGATGTTCGGGGAACTGATGGCAATTGTCGGAATGGCGAACGAAACTAACCGTCTGGCCAGCGGTTATCGTGTGGCAATCGATCCCGAATTCGGCGGGTAAGATGCTGTTTTGGGGCTAAGGCGGACGTGTGGCAGCACGGCTGCGCACCGGTTCGTAATTTGCATAACTCCTTTAGTTTTCAATTGCTTGGCCTTTGGTTCGAGTTCGGATAAGCTCGAAATGGATGCGGATGTAGTTTACCGTCGTTCAGGACAAACAAAGGACGGACATTATGAAAAAAATCGCGTTTATGATTACGCTCGGTCTCGCAGTAATGCCTGCCACGATGACCACGGCGGCATTCGCCCAGGCTGGTGGCGGCAGCGGTGCCGGCTCTGGCCAGTCGGGTTCCGGCAGCAGCGGTTCCGGCGCGGGAAGCCAGACAGGATCCGGCAGCGGTTCCGGTTCGAGCCAGAGCGGCTCAGGCAGTGGCTCCTCAGCTAATATGTCGAGCGGTTCTTCGAGCACGGATTCCTCGAGCGGCAGTTCGAAAAAGTCAAAGAAAAGCAAACGTTCCAAGAGCGACTCTTCGACGAGCGGAAGCTCCACCAGCGGAACCTCCGGCAGCGGCAGCAGCGGTTCGTCGAGCAACCCCAAATAACTCCCTTTTGGGACTCAACAAGGGCAGGAATAAAGCGGCAAAATCCGCCTTTATTCCTGCCCTTTTCTTATTGCGTGGGGGAAGCCTGCAGCCGACGAACCGAAGGCACGCGGGTTCCGGTCCAGCGGTATTCGAAGTGGGCATCCGGACGCACGTTGCCGACCAGTTTCGGGCGGAAACACGCGATGCATTCCCCTCCGTCATCGCGCACACTTCGGTAGAGCACACCGTTCGACCCACGTTCGAGCAGATCCGCGGCAAGGGTTTGGGTTGGCGCGTAGCTGTCGCGGTCGAGGGCGGCGCTGCGCAGATCGTAGAAAGAAGCGTTGAAGTCGGCCAGGTATAGGCGCATCTGGAGCCGGGTTTCGAAGACGCCGATCTCGGCCAGTTCGGCGGTCCGGTGATAGACGATCTCGGCCTGGGCGGTGGCGAGTTTCCGGGCGGCGTACCAGGCTCCGCGTTCGGGTCCGTTAAACCGGCCTCCGGCAAGGCGGGGATGACAATAGGCGGCCATGATGACCGAGGCCTGAGGTCCTGTGACCCACTCGGCGACGGGCACTTTGTGCAGGAGATTGAGTTCATCGGACAGACGGTCGTTGGTCCAGGCTTCGAGTTCGAACATGAGCGCAAGATCTGCGGGGCTGGCGACGCGGTCGAGCACGCCGGTGGTGGGATAGCGGCTGGGGATCAGCCGGCAGGTGTTCTTCCAGCGGACGCGCGCTGTGTCAGAGATCAGTTCCATCCGCCCCTCCGCGCATCGAGCAGCCTTCGAACCTGATAGAGGCCGTCCATGCCGGTTTCGACCAGCAGGGCTAAAGCCGGCTTGCCGCCGAAGAGCGGATTGCTGTTGGGCAGTTTGATCCAGCGGTCGGCCAGGTCTTCTTCGGCGTAGAGGATATGCAGGTCTTTGTAGATGCCGAGGACCAGTGAAATGCGCATGAGCATATCGAACGGGAGGGTGCCGGTGTCGCCGCTCTTATATTTGAAAAAGGTCGATTCGGCGGGCCAGCCGAGCAGCGCTCGCTGTTCTTCGGCGGATAAATTCCAGGCGGCGGCGATGTTGAGGAAGGTTCTGACAGCGGGCGCCGACATCTGTTTGCGGACCTTCGGGTCGCGCCGGTCTCCGGGCGCGAGGGCCAAGGCGGGCTCAAATGCTCTCAACTCCATATCTGGAGTATACACTCTAAATCTGGGCTACAGGCCGAATAACGCGGAATATTTTTCGGGCAAGCGTACCGGGCGCATTTCGCGGTTGAGGAAGATGTGGCGGGTCCAGCCTGTGGCGACTTTTCGTTCGCCGCAGCGGATTTCGTAACCGAAGGTCACCATGCGGCGGTTCGCCTCAGAGATTTCGGCTGTAATATCGATCTCATCGTCATACCGGGCCGGACTGAGGTAGCGGCAGTGCGTTTCAGTTACGGCCAGGAGCACGCCATCTTGCGCTTCCATATCTTTGTAGCGGAAGCCGACGGACTTGCACAGGTCGGTACGCGCCACTTCCATCCAGATCAGGTAATTAGCGTGGTAGACGACGCCCATCTGGTCCGTCTCTGCATAGCGGACCTGAATCCTGGAGGTGTGTGCGGGCATGGCCTATGATTGTAGCGGTTCATGCAGATTCAGGTACTTTTTTTCGGGCAACTGAAGGATATTTGCGGGCGGGCGCAGGACACTCTCGAACTGCCGGCGGGCGCGACGGCGGGAACGGTTTTCGATCATTACGCGGCCGAGTTCCCGAGACTGGCGGCGATGGCGGGAAGCACGGTGCTGGCCCGCAACCATGAGTTCGCGCACCGCGACGCGGTGCTTGAAGCGGGCGATGAAATCGGGCTGTTGCCGCCTGTGAGCGGCGGCGCGCCCATTCTTGAAATTGCCGATCCTGAAGGTCACCACTTTTTTCTGACCCGTGAGCCGATCGACGTTCGTGCCGCTGAAGCCCGCGTTCTGCAGGGAATCGACGGAGCTGATTGTAACTTTCCAGGGCGTGGTCCGTAACAATACAAGAGGCCGGGCGACGCTGCGGCTGGAATACGAATGCTACGAGCAAATGGCAATCCGGAAAATGGCGGAGATCGGGCGGGAAATAGCGGGGTCTTTCGCGATCAGCCGAATCGCGATGCTGCACCGGCTGGGCAGCATGGAAATCGGCGAGGCGAGCGTGGTGGTGATCGCGGCGGCTCCGCACCGGCGACCGGCGTTCGATGCGGCGCTCGAAGGTATCAACCGGCTGAAACGCACGGTCCCGATCTGGAAGAAAGAGTTCTTTGCGGACGGCGAGGTCTGGGTTGACGGCGAATGGGATGACAATGCTCCGCGGGCTGGCGCTGTTTAGTTTCGCCTTCGTTGCTGTTTGCTCAGGAAGAACCGACGATTAAGGTGAACGTTCAGCTTGTGCGCGTTCTGGCGACGGTGAAAGACGCGCGCGGGGAGCTTGTCGGATGGCTCGACAAGACCGATTTCAAGCTGGCGCGATAACGGCGCTGCCGCAGGATATCGCGGTCTTCGAGCGCCAGACGGACCAGCCGCTCTCGGTCGCAATTCTGATCGACAACAGCGGTTCGACGGCGAAGGATCTGAAGTACGAGACGGATTCCGTGTCGCGCTTCTTGCGCGCACTGCTGCGGGAAGGCAATCCCGCGGACGCTGCGGCGCTTTACAGCTTCAACTGGGAGATTGTGAAGCAGAACGGTTTCACGCGCAACATTCCGGCCGTCGAGCGGTCGTTGCGCGGCCTGCGTGGGGAGGCGGGAACGTCGCTGTACGATGCGATCCTGCTTGCATCGCGCGATATCGAAGACCGTCCAGGCCGCAAGATTCTGGTGATTGTGACGGACGGCGGAGACACCACCAGCCGGACCGATTTCCAGCGCGCCACGGAAGCGGCGCAGTTGGCGGACGCGGTGATTTATCCGATTCTGGTGGTTCCGATCACGAATGAGGCGGGGCGGAATGTGGGCGGAGAAAACGCTCTGACCACGATGGCGCAGCGGACGGGCGGGCGCGTGTTTGAGCCGACCGCTCGGGTGCGGAAATGGACCGCGCTTTCGATCAGATTCTGCGCGATCTGCGGACCCAATATCTGATCGGCTTTTACCCCAAGGATGTGCCGCTGACGAAAGACCGCTTTCACGCGCTGCAGGTAGACGGTGCGAGACCCGGCATTGCACGTGATCGCGCGCAGTGGATACTATGGAGAGGCTCTGAAGGATTCGGCAACGTCGTACGCCGGATCGCCAGCGGGGCCGGGTGCCGGTACAGGCGAGACGGTCCGACCGCCGCGCAAACCGCTTCCGGCCAAGACAAAAGGAAAAGGTCAATAGAATTCAAGGTGGCGGAAACGCAAGGCAAAGGTCGCGCGGCCACCCGAACAGACGCTTGAGGAAATCAAGTACCTGAAGCATCTGATCGAAAAGAAGATTCCGGTCTGCGTCAAGCTGAGCGACAACGAAGCTGGTTGCAGGCGTGGTGGAATATTACGACCAGCGCTTCATCCGGCTGACGCGCGACAACGCGCCGAATCTTTTCATCTTCAAGCACGACATCAAGTACCTTTACGAGGTCGCCTGAGTTCGATGGAGCGGTTTGTCGAAACGGCGGCTGAGATCGCGCATGCCAGGCCGGAGTCTCTGCTCCGGCATTACTTCGAGCGCCGGGTGCGTTTACGAGATGAAGGGTGAACACGATCTGGTGACGGAGGCGGACCGCGCTTCTGAAAAGCTGGTTGTGGAAGCCGCTGAAGAAGCACTTCCCGGAGCACGGCATTGTGGCCGAAGAAGGCGGCGGGCATGAGAGCGCGTCCGATTACCGGTGGTATGTGGACCCGCTCGACGGCACCACCAACTTCGCGCATTCTTACCCGGTCTGGAACGTGACGCTGGCGCTGGAAAAGGCGGGCGAACTGATTGCGGGCGTGGTGTTCGATCCCACGCGCGATGAGTTGTTTACCGCTGAACGCGGCGCGGGTTCATTTTGCAACGGGCGCCGGATCTATGTTTCGAAGGCGAGCAGGATTGCGGACAGCCTGCTGTGCACGGGGTTTCCGAATCACAACCGGAGCAGCAATCCGAACATCCATTTCTTTCACGAACTCGCGATGTCCGCGCATGGCGTGCGGCGCGGGGGATCAGCGGCGATCGATCTGGCTTATGTGGCGGCGGGGCGGCTCGATGGGTTCTGGGAAATCGGACTGAGTCCTTGGGATATGGCGGCGGGGATTCTGCTGGTGGAAGAGGCGGGCGGCGTGGCGACGGATATGAAGGGTGGCAAACACCACCTGAAGTCACCGCATCTGCTGGCTGATAATGGCCTGGTTCACCAGGAACTGATGGATCTGTTCGGGGCGATGTGGGCGGGCGACGTGCCACACGCGATGCCTTCTTTAGACCCGCCTTCTCTTTAATTCAAAAGCCGGAGGACCGGGTACTCGTTATTCGGCTTTGGGTAGGGCGAGCGGTCGAGCCACCATTGGAGACGTGCGCGGGAATTTGCTGAAAACGCCGGATCGGATTTCAGCTTTGCATCGAACTCAGCTTTGAGTTGCGGGGAGGCTGCGGCGAATTCGCGCATCAGGGGTTCGGTGACGTAAGTGGATGCGCCGAGGCCTTCGCCACGGCTGACTGCGGCGTCCAATAGTCCCCAGGCGAAGACGGAATCGGGCCCCTGCGGTTCGAGGATGTTGACGGCCGCTCTGCCGGAAGGCTGGTCCGTCGAGACGAGATAATCGCCCGCAGAGAGCGCGCGGCGTGTCCGCACCAGTTCGGTTTTGGCCGTGAGGCGCAGGTGTCCTTCGAAGGGCTGGGCGTCCCACTTCGGTTCGGAGATCCGGTAGACCTCAACATCGCGGGTTTCATCGCGCGCAAGCCGGGTCACTTTGACGCCGTGGTATTCGAGCAGGGTGACGAGGGAACTCCATTCGCGCGGGATCAGGTAGGCGGAGGGTGCGATGGTTTCGGCGGTCGGTTCGATGGCGTTGAATATCTTCGTGGGGACATCGATGGGCTTGTTTTCGTAGACCGTGTAGTCGGCGCCTGAAAGCTGGCTCTTTTCCGTGTGGGATGCGACGCCGTGGAACACGAACGGCGCGCCGGTGGCGGCGATTTTACCGGCGAGATACATCTTCGTGCCGGCGAGCTTTTGGGTATCGGCGGATTGAACAGCTGCCTTGAGCGCGGCGTCTTCGGCGAGTATCCGGAAGGTGTGCAGCATTACGTCGTAATGAGCCCAGGTCTGGACCTTGTAGGTCTTGAGGCTGTGCGTCTCGACGAGCAGGGCCGGGCGGTTTCGAATGCCGCCATAGCCGTTCGAATAGCGGGGTTCGAAGATCATGCCGCGATAGCCGTCGGGGCGCATGCCGCCGTAGGGGGCCATCAGATGCCCGTCGGCCGTCATCCGCTTGTCGAGTTCGGGCAGGAAGTTGTTGGACGTCCAGGATGCGACCGAGGGCGCCGCGTCAGGGCCGGTGGGCATGGCAATGGTGAGGTCGTATTGATGATCTTCGCCATCGGTGACGTGATTGTCGATCAGGAAGTCGGGTGCGCGATCGGCCCAGACCTTCAGCCAGGCGCGCATTTCAGGCGTGTCGGCTTTCACGTAATCGCGGTTGAGGTTGAGGCGCTGCATGGTGGCGCGCAGGCCCATTTCGCGGGGGCCGTTCTGGTTGATGCGGTTGTAGGGTGAGAACTGTTCATGGCCGTCGACGTTGAAGACGGGGATGAAAAGCAGGACGAGACGGTCGAGCAGCGAGGCGTAGCGTTTGTTCAGAACAATGTCGCGGATCAGCATGGCGGAGGCGTCTTTGCCTCCGATTTCACCGGCATGGATACCGTTCTGAATCAGCACCGGTTGTTTTGCCGGCTGGGGCACCTTTGGCGACTATTACGAGGAGAAGATCGCGGCCCTGCGGGGTCTTGCCGATGACCTGAACCTTTACCCAGGGCGAGGCAGCGGCGAGCCGTTTATAAAACGCGAGGGTTTCGGCGTAGCGGCCGGTCTCGGCAAAGTCTGTTTCTTCGGCGTGAGTGAGCCAGCCTTTCGGGGCTGCGGCGGTGCTGTCGGCCAGAGACTTTGCAGCGGCGGCGCCGGGCGGGTTCCAGCCCGAGTGCGGCGGCGTCTGGGCGGATAACGCTGCCGCTATCAGGGCCGAAGATAACAATCGTTTCAATGTATGCAGTTCCCCGGCAAAGGCGCTACCAAAGCAGCTTGAGAGCCAATTGTACGTTGAACGGCTCGCCGGACCCGATGCCCGGAGCACTGCTGCCGTTGCGCGTATTGGTAATCAAGCCGAAGCTGGAAGAAGAATTGAGGCTCGTGCCAGGGTTGGCAAAGTTCGTCTGGTTGAACAGGTTGAACATCTCAACCCTGAACTGACTCGAGACCCGCTCGGTGAGGGGCGTGTTTTTGAAGACGGAGAAATCGACGGCGCCGAAGCCGGGTCCCCGAAGAACGTTTCGTCCGATGTTGCCGAAGGTTCCGATGGCGGGAAGCGCGAATGCGGCGGTGTTGAAGTAGGGAACGGCGCCGTAGGGAGTCAGCGGGCTCCGCAGGCCGGGATCGGGATTGCCCACCACGTCCACACGGTCTTTGTTGTCGAACGACTGACTGCGGTTGGTTCCGGCGGAAATATCGATGGGGCTGCCGGAGGTGAAGGTCATGAGCGAGTTGAGCTGCCAGCCTTTGGTCAGGAGTTTCATGTGGGCGCTGCCAGGAACCTCATAGCTGACGTAACCGGTGAAGACATGGGTCAGGTCGATGGAGGAGTTTCCGTGTTCGCGCGTGAGGTCATAGCTGTTGGCGGGCAACGAGTTGCGGGGGTCGCCGTTGGTATCGATGGCGTGAGACCAGGTGTAATTGGTGTTGACCAGGAAATGCTTCCAACTGACGACGCGCAGGGAGGTCTGGAGGGAATGATACTGCGAGTTGCTGGCGGAAAAGATCATGTCGATGGCCGCGAGATTCGGGAACTGGTTATAGAACGGGCGGCGCGACTGCAGAGTGCCCGTGGTGCCCGGAATTGGCGCGTTGATGTCGCGGAAGCCGGTTAGCTTACGTCCGGTGGAGCCGACATAAGCGACCTGCAGGAGCGACGTTCCGCCCAGCGACCGCTCGATGTTGAAGTTGTAGTTCTGAATGTAAGGAGTACGGAAATCCTGGCTGATGCCGAAGGCGCCGAACGGAGGTGTGGGCGAGGCCGAGCCGAAGATGGGCACGCCGGGCAGGATCTGGACGTTCTGGTTGGCGAGACTGACCGAGTAGACCGGGTCGGGTCCACCGGGATTGGCGTTGACGCCCGCTGCGGCTCCATTCGGAAATCCAGTGTTCGCGACGAAGAAGTTCAGCGCGGGCACATCGTAGAAGATGCCCCAGGAGGCGCGCATAACCGTCTTGCCGTCCTTCGATGGCTGGTAGGCAAGGCCGATGCGCGGAGCGAAGTTATTCAGGTCTCTCGGGTACAGCGTTTTGGCATCTTTGCCCGGAGTTACAAACCCGGTGCCGGGGACGAAATTCGTGATGGAGTTTTTGTCGTCATGCAGGATTCCCTGGTAGGTATAGCGAACGCCAAAGTTGATGTTGAGGCGCGGCGAAACCTGCCAGTTATCGTGGGCAAACCAATCGAAGCTGTTCTGCAGATAAAGCCTCTGCAGGTCGCCGCGGACGATGCTGGCTCCGGTGGAGTTCGAGGGCAGCATGGCGAGGAAATCGGCGAGAGACTTGAGGGGCGCACTTACGTCCGTAGCAGAAGCCCAGGGGCCGCGGGTGCCGTCCCAGGTAAGACTTCCGCGCTTGTTGGTGTCATAGAAAACATCGAGCACGGCGCGGCGATATTCACCGCCAAACTTCATCTGGTGGCGCCCGAACGTGTAGCTCAGGTTATCGGTGAGGTGGCCGGTGGTGTCGATGCGACCGAGAGGCTGAGTGGCTCCGGCGCCCGAGAAGTTGGTGATGCGCAGGGTCGGCGTGCCAACGAGAAAGGGATCGGTGACGCCGGTGTTCAGTCCCACGGCAACGGGATTGAAGCTGGTGTCGGCATCGTTGAAGGTCTGCTTGAAGTAGTTGACGCCAAGGGTTAACTGATTCGTGGCACGAGCGGTGAGGACTGAATTCAGAACCACGCTGACGTTATGCATTCTGCTCGGCACGACCTGAAAATATTCGTGGTACGGCACGCCGTTATCCGCCGCCTGCTTGCCTGTGCCGCCGAAGTAGCGCACGGCAATCGAGTGCTTCGAACTGATCAGGTAATCGGCCTTTATGATGCCGTTGTAACTATCGAAAGTAGACTTATCGAGACTTAGAAGATTGTTGGTGGTGGCAGGCAGGTTGTTATAGCGCGAGGGCCAGGCTGCGAGGACGGCGGGCGCGAGAGGCGACTCCGCGACACCGAAGCGCTGCAGGACTCCGAGCGCCTGCTGGACCCAGGCGGTGGAGGGATGCGTGCTGCGCAGCGACAAGCCAGCGACGCCGCTCTGAGCTTCGCCGGTCAGCAAAGTAGAACAACTTATTCCTGATCACAGGCCCGCCGACAGAGAACCCGTACTGGTTGTCGCGAATCTCGCGCTTCGGGTCGGTGGGCGCCTGAAACGGGGTGCGGGAGGCGAGCGCTTCATTGCGGTTGAAGTAATACGCGCTGCCATGCAGGGCGTTGGTGCCGGACTTGATGACTACGTTCACGTTGGCTCCGCCATTGCGGCCTTCTTCCGCGCTCGAATTCGAAACGACGGCGAACTGATCGATCGCTTCGATGGGGAGCAGCGTGCCTGCGATGCCCGCGACGCCGCCCTGATTCACAGCGGCCGAATTGTGAAAGGCATCGTTGTTATCGGCGCCATCGATCTGGTAGTTGTTGGCTGACGCGCGGTTTCCGTTCACGGCGCCGCCCGGTGTGACGCCAGGCGCGAGCTTCAGCATCTGACGGAAATCGCGGCCGTTGAGCGGCATTTCCTGAACGGCTTTCGGAGTCACCACGGCTGCGAGGGCGCTCGAAGTGGTTTCGACCTGAACGGCGGACGCCTCAACCTCTACGGTGCTGGCCTGCTGTGCGACCGAAAGCGTGATGGCGAGGTTAGCTGTTTTCGAAACGGCGACTTCGACATCTTTGAGGGTCGAGGTCTGAAAGCCGGGACTCGATACGGAGATGGTGTACTTTCCGAGCGCGAGATCGGCAAACAGAAACTCGCCGGCGTCGGTCGAAACAGTCTGACGTGAAAAGCCGGTGGTCGGATTGTCGGCTTTCACAACGGCCTGTGCGACGGCCGCGCCGCTCGGATCGGAAACGATCCCGGAGATGTTTCCGCGAAACGACTGAGCGAACGCGGGGACGGCGATCAGAAGAAGGCTGAGGGTGGTGCGAGAAATGGTGAACACTGGAAATCCTTGTTGAAAGTGATTCCCTGCGCTGGGTGGGGCCGACCTGGGCCGTAGTTGAAGGTAACATGCCGCGCACCGGCTGTTACACGCGCCGCAGCAGCTTGCGGAGTTCGGGCCAGCTTCTGGTGTTGAGCACGTCGTGTTTGGTGAGACCGGCGCGGCGGGCCTGGTCCATTCCGTACCGGACCAGGTCGTATTCGCGGGTGCTGTGGGCGTCTGTGTTGACGGCGATTTTGACGCCGGCTTCGCGCGCGAGCCGGGCGTTGGCGGCCGAGAGATCGAGGCGGTCCGGGCTGGAGTTGATCTCAAGGAAGCAACCGTTTTGCTTTGCGTGAGCGAGGACTCTTGCCACATCGATTTCGTAGCCGGGCCGCTTCAGAAGCATGCGTCCGGTGGCGTGGCCGAGGATGGAGAAGTATGGGTTGTCCATCGCCCTCAGGATGCGTTCGGTCTGCTCGGCTTTGCCCATGCTGAACTTCGAATGAATGGAGCAGACGGTGTAATCGAGTTCTTTCAGGAGATCGTCGGGATAATCGAGCGAACCGTCGGCCAGGATGTCTACTTCAGCCGATTTCAGGATGAGGATGCCCGGGCCCTTTTCGTTCAGCCTGTCGATGAACCGAATCTGCTTCCACAAGTCATCGGGAGACAAACCGCCGGCGATTTTCAGACTCTGCGAGTGGTCTGTGATGCCGGTGTATTCGTAGCCTTTCTTCAGCGCGGCGCGCGCCATTTGATCGATCGTGTGAACGCCGTCGCTCGAAGTGGAATGGGCGTGAAGTTCGCCCCGGATGTCTTTGGCGGAGACGAGCACGGGCAGTTCGCCTCGTCTGGCGAGGTCGATTTCATCGAGACCTTCACGCAGTTCGGGCTCAATGTAACTCAGGCCGAGCTTGCGGTAGACCTCTGTTTCATCACGTCCGGTTCCGGGCAGGCGGCCGAGCTTTTCAAGGTGAGTGGCGGAGCCGGTCGCCTTCAGCAGGGCGATGCCCCAGTTGCGCGGGGTGGCCGATTCAAGCTTCAGGTGACCGCTATATTCTTCAAGGGCGGCCGAGACGGAGAGCAGATCGTCAGTCTCGACCAGGAACGAGAGCTTGCTGACGACCTCAACGCGGCGGCGAAAGTCCCCCGTGGCTTCGACGCGTTTCACGCCGCATTTGGCCAACATAAACTGTTCCACGGCGGCGACAATGGGTTCGGCATTCGCGAGCAGCATCTCTTCGCGCGGTTCGAGGGCGCTGCGCACATGCTGGTCCATGCGGACACCGAAGTGCTTCGCGATTTCGCCCGATTCGAGTTTGTGCCGAAGTTCCTCGACGGATCCGATGGCCAGCTTCTTATAGATGCGAAGGACGCGCGCGGGGTCAAGGCGCGGGTATTCGCTGATGGCGGCTACCTCCGGCTTGACCGCAGACCTGAGTTCGTCGAGTTGCCGGAGATTGCCGCTGAGGACGATCTCGCGAAGGGCTCCGCTGATGCCCTTGCCGATGCCGGAGTATTCGGTCAGGTCTTCGTCGGCGCGAACCAGGCGGTCAACGCTTTCGACCATGGTCTCGATGGTCTTCGCGGCACGCCGGTACGCCTTCACTTTAAACGGATTTTCTTTCTTCACGGCCAGGAGCTGAGCGAGGCTCATCAGCCGGGCGGCGATTTCCGCGTTCGTCATCGGTGTCATTCAAAGGATGACCTGGGTCATGGCGTGGCTGGTATAGTCCTGCCGGCAGCCAATCTGCCGGGTTCACCTGTTATTCTTGTAGTACCTCCCTTGAAAGTCGGTTTTGTCAGCCTCGGCTGCCCGAAAAACCTCGTCGATAGTGAAGTGATGATGGGCCAGCTCGCTGCCCGCGGGCATGAGCTCACCACGCATCCCGACCAGGCGGACGTTCTCGTCGTAAACACGTGCAGTTTCATCGACCCCGCGAAGCAGGAATCGATCGACACGATTCTCGAAATGGCGGAGTATAAGCGCGTCGGCCAGGCCAAACGGCTGGTTGTCGCCGGCTGCCTGGTGGAACGCTATCGCGGGCGACATCACGAAAGATTTGCCCGAAGTGGATGCGATCATCGGGACCAACGAAATCGACAGCATCGTGGCGGTTTGCGAAGGCATCGACGAGCCGGCAGCGGCCGACCCCGGCCTGTATCTTTATCACGATCTGACGCCGCGCGTTCTTGCGACGCCGCGCCATTTCGCGTACATGAAGATCGCGGAAGGCTGCGATCATCCGTGCACGTTCTGCGTGATCCCGCAGTACCGGGGCAAGTTCCGCAGCCGGCGGTTTGAATCCGTGGTTTCCGAAGCCACGCGCCTGTTTTCAGCCAGGGCGTCCGCGAGATCAATCTGATTGGGCAGGACACGACCTGTTACGGCGAAGACTTCGGACTGAAAGACGGTCTGGCGCAGCTTCTGGCGCGCCTGGCGCAGATCGAAACGCCGCAGCCGAAAAGTGGGTTCGGTTTCTGTACGCGTATCCGAATCGAGGTCACGCAGAAGCTGCTCGATACGATCGCGGAACACGCCGTCGCTGGTGAAGTACATCGACATGCCGCTGCAGCATGCCAGCGCGTCTGTGCTGAAGCGGATGAAGCGCGGGGCGAACGGCGATATCTTCCTGAAGCTGCTTGAACGGATCCGGAAGACGATTCCGGGCGTGGCGATCCGGACCAGTTTTATCGCGGGTTTTCCGGGCGAGACGGACGCCGATTTCGAAACGCTGTGCCAGTTCGTGGAAGCCGCGCAATTCGACCGGATGGGCGTGTTTTCGTACTCGGACGAAGACACCAGCGGCAGCTACGAGCTGGATGGCAAGGTGGACGGCGCGTACGATCTCCAACCGCAAGCGCAAGCTGATGGCGATCCAGCGGCGGATTTCGCGCAAGCGCAACCGCGAGCTGGTGGGACGCGACGTTCAGGTGCTGGTGGAAGGTCCGTCGGCAGATACGGACCTGCTCTGGCAGGCGCGGATGTCCACGCAGGCGCCGGAAATCGACGGCGTGGTGCTGATCAACGACGTTGAAGGCGGAGAGCCGGCGCCGGGGCAGATGCGCATGCTGCGGATCACGGAAACGCACGATTACGACATTATCGGCACCCTGCTGCCCTCATCTGAAGACGACCTGAGGCTGCCGGTTCCGGCTCCGAACCTGATTGCGATTGCACCGGCGCCGCATATTCCCGCGCGCTGACTTTTGCAGGACGATTTTGCACCATGAAGTGTCCGATTTGCCAAAAACCCGTTGACCTGACAGACGCCGAAGCGCCGTTTTGCAGCGAGCGCTGCCGATTGATCGACCTCGGCAACTGGGCGTCGGGAAAATACGTGATTTCCACTCCGGCCTTCCGCGCCGACGGATGAAGACGAGGACTAGCCGCGCCGATCGTGGCTGATTGCGACGTGCGTTTGGGGCTGGGTATGCGCCCAAAGCGCCCGGCACCGCGGGCGCGCTGGCGGCGATTGCGGTCGCGTGGCCGCTGGTCCACTTCGGATTCACGGCGCTTGCGTTCCTGCTGCTGTCGCTGGGCGCACTGGCTCCTGCGATCCTGGCGTCCGACCGTGGTCGCAACGGAGTCCGGGCGGAAAGACCCGCAGATCGTTGTGGTCGATGAGGTGCTTGGCCAGTGGCTCACACTGGCGGGGGCGCTGCGCTTCAATTTCCGCACCTTTGCTGTTTGCCTTCGTCCTTTTCCGGTTTTTCGATATTCTGAAACCGCCGCCGATACGTCTCATCGAACAGAGTGCCTGGCGGAGCGGGATCGTGCTGGACGACATGATGGCCGGCGTGTACGGCGCACTTGTCTTATTTCTGCTGGGATGGTTCAATCTCTATTGACGATAAAATCAAAAGCGGCTCTCCGGAAGCAATCCGACCGGCAGAGCCCGAAATCGCGCAAGTGCAGTCCGGAAGCCGCAATTACCGGCGGGGAGCTGTGCTATTCGCGGCAAAGGCCTGTCCGCCAATGCGGCGCAGATGATGAAGCCGGCAGGTTATCGATCGGGGATGTGTCCGCCCAGGTCGTGATCGGGTCCGATTCGCTGGTGATCGTGAAAGTGCCGGAAGGCGCTTCGGCGGGGAACTGGTGGTGGGGAGCGGAGACCAGTCGAGCGAGATCTGGAACTGCGATATCGGGATTTCCGATCGCGGACAATCTGCACCCGGTCACCAGCCCGGCGGTGGACGCCTTCGGCAATATCTACACCACGTTCAGCGGTTCGCGCGGCCAGAAAGTGCCGGTGGCCGTCTACCGGATCGATCTGAATTTCAATCATGCGGCCGTTCATCAACGACATGATGAATGCCACGCGGCATCGCGGTCGGGCGGGACGGACTGATCTACATTTCCAGCCGCTTCGACGGGATGGTGTACCAGGTCACGCCGACCGGCAACATGTCGGTGTTCGTGGAAGGCATGGGCGTCGCCACCGGGATTTGCTTCGACGAAGAGGACAATCTGTATGTCGGCGACCGCAGCGGCACCATTTTCAAGATCAGCCCCAACGCGGCAGATTTTTGTGTTCGCGACGCTTGAGCCCTCCATTTCGGCCTACCATCTGGCGTGGGGACCGGACCAGCACCTCTACGTGAGCGGCCCGACCACGTCCAGCTTCGACGCATTTACCGGGTTGCGGACAACGGCGACGTGGAAACGTTCTACCGGGGGCTCGGGCGGCCGCAGGGCATGGCTTTCGATGCGGACGGCAACCTCTATGTCGGCGGCGTCGTACATGGGACGCAAGGGCGTGGTGCGGATTCAGCCGGATCGTACGGCGAGTCATTACCTTTCCGGGCCCGGGATTGTGGGCCTGGCGTTTTCGCCCTCGCGGGCGATGATCGTTACGACTACCAACGCGGTGTACCGGGTGGACGTCGGATTCGCGGTTCGCAGCGGTTATCGGAGCGCATGAACGCGGAGATTATCGCGGTCGGCTCGGAGATGCTCACGCCCGACCGGGTCGATACCAATTCGCTGTTTCTTGACCGAACAACTGAATAAGCTGGGCGTGGAGGTGGTGGCCAAGCACGTGATCGGCGACGACCGGGAGCGGCTGGCGGGCACGGTCCGGCGGGCGGTTGTCGAGATCGCAGTTCATCCTGATTTCGGGCGGGCTGGGACCGACCGAAGACGATGTGACGCGGGACGCCGTGGCCCTGGCGCATCGACCGGCGACAGGTCTTCAATGCCGCGATCGGCGACGGCATCGAAGAGCGGTTTCGCAAGATGAACCGCGCGATGCCGGAGATCAACAAGCGGCAGGCGATGGTGATCGAGGGCGCGGATGATTCTGTCGAACGATCGGGGCACGGCGCCGGGGCAATGGATTGAGGAGGGCGGCGCTGTAATCGTGATCCTGCCGGGACCGCCGCATGAGCTGAAGTCGATGTTCACGCGGACCTGCATGCCGCGTCTGCAGCGGATCGTTGCCGCCGCTGGTGATCCGGACGCTGGTGCTGCGGGTTTCGGGCATGTCCGAATCGGATCTCGATCAGACGATTTCGCCGATCTATAAGCGGTACGAGAATCCGGTGACGACGGTGCTGGCGCACAACGGCGATATGCAGGTGCATCTGCGCGCGCGGTGCGCGCACTGAAGGCGAGGCGATGGCGCTGCTGGCCGAGGTCGGTGGGCAGATCGATGTGGCGCTGGGAGACCGAATTTATTCGCGCAACGGCGATCCGCTGGAAGCGGTGGTGGGCAAGAAGCTGACCGGATTCCCGGGCGACGCTGACGGTTGCCGAGAGCACGACCGGCGGCGGTCTGGCCGAACGGATTTCCTCCGTGCCGGGCAGTTCGGCGTATTTTCTGGGCGGGTTCGTCACGTATGCGCGGCGCATGAAGACGGAATTTCTGGGTGTGCCGGAAGACCTGATCAAGCAGTTTGGCGCGGTGAGTCATGAGACTGCCGAAGCGATGGCGGTGGGGGCAAGGCTGCGGACCGGCGCCGCATGGGCGCTGGCGGTGACGGGCAATGCGGGACCGGCCACGGATGGCGAGGAATGTCCGGTGGGAACGGTTTACATCGGCCTCGCGCGGGCCCCGCGACACGACGGTGACCCACCGGGTGTGGCCTGCGAGCGACCGCACGCGCGTGCGCGCCTTCGCGGCTCAGATGGCGCTCGATATGCTGAACCGCAAGCTTTAACGCGAACGCTACTTCAACAGACTGTCGAGTTCTTTGCGGATATTGGCTTCCTGATTGTTCAGGAAGGTCTCGTCGCCGACGTATTGCGAGCGCACGTTGAACTTCTTGTCAATAAACACAAGAATGGGGACGAAGTACGGCTCCGATGCGGGATGGTGCAGGAATTCGAGAACAGCCTTGTCATTCGAATACCCGCAGGGGTAATTCAGTTTGAAGACGCGGTTGAAGTCGGCGACGCGGAGGGCAGCGCCGTTATCGAAGGTGGCGCCCAGGACCTGCACGCCTTTATCGGCATACTCGCGCTGCACGTCGGCCAGAACTCCGGCCGTTTTCTGGCAATGCGTACAGGTGGTGAACATGAGCGCCAGCACGATGGTCTTGCCCTTGTAGGAACTGAGCAGCGTCTGCTTTCCACCGGGTGACTGAATCACGAATTCCGAGGCGGGGCGGTGAACCTGTTCGCCGAACAGGGACAGGGCGACAACGAATAGGAGAGCGAATTTTTTCATTTTTTTCAGGCGACGTGGGAGAATTCGTGCCGCGCAGGGCGCCTGCTGCGGAATGCTCCGATGGTAACCGCAAGCGCCAGTATAAGCATGGTGCTGTCACGAAGCAACGTTTTGGGACCCAGCGGCTCGCCGGAGCCAAAGCAGCCGCAATCGACAGCGAGGCCGATCAGGTAGGAATGCGTCAGCACGCCGAGAAAGACCATCAGCACAAGACTGGCAATGAGGGCAAACCAACGCAACCAGATTCCTGAGAGGATGGCGACGCCGAGCGCGACCTCGCACCAGGGCAGCACTTTGGCCACCGGCTCCAGAGCACGGTCCGGCAGCAGCTTGAATGTGTAAAGAGATCCGGCAAAGACAGGCCATGGTTCCCGCAGCTTGGCGTACCCGGCATACAGGAAAATGCCTGCCAGCAGGAGCTGCCCAATCAGCAGCAGCGCCCGCTTCATTTTTGAGCCATTACTTTGTCGACGTAGGTCTTGAAAGTAATGAAAGGCAGGACGGGAATGGTCTGGCGGTTTCCGTTCTTCACGATGACGAAGGTCGGGGTTTCGTTGATGCGGTCAACGTTCGTCCCCATGTTCACGTCCTTCCTGATGGACTCGTCGAGCTTCGGATCGCTCTTGACCAGTTCACGAACCTGCTGCATGGCGCCGGGAGGCAGAACCTTTGCGACCTGAGCGTCGATGTTGCCGTTCTGGCTCCATTCCGCCTGGGTCTTGAAGATCTGTCCGGCAACCAGATCGTAATAGCCAAGTTCACCCGCGGCATCGGCGAACAGCGCGGCTTCTCTGGCGTGCGGATGCATGGGCAGCGGGAAATCGCGGTGCAGCAGTCTGGCCTTCCCCGTCTTCACATACTCGGCAATGATCTGCGGCAGCAGTTCCTGATAGGTCAGCCGGCAGTGCGGACATTCGTAATCCGCGTATTCCTCAATCACCATGGGAGCGGTGGGTGAGCCGGTCTCTTTGTAGTTCGCGGCAGCAGCCTTGCCCGCGGGGGTCGCCGCCTTCTCAGACACCATCTTCTTGTGAGTCGTGGCCGTGCCGGGCGGTTCGGCGGCCAGAAGCAGAGCGGGGATCAGCAACACAAAGTAGCGCATCGTTTCTATTATCGCTTGTATTATCTCTCATATCATGAAGTGAATGACTGACGCCACGCTTCTCGATCACATCCAGAAGCAGCACCGCAGCCGGACCAACCTGAAACAATTGTTTCGCGATTTTAAAATGCGGGGCGACGAGCGCGCCGAACTGGAGAACGCGCTGGACCGGCTGACATCGCGCGGCGAACTGGTGGAAGTTACGGCCGGGCATTATGCCGCGACCGCCGGGAGCCGCGAGTACGTGTCAGGGCGGGTCAGCATCCATCGCGACGGTTACGGATTTCTGATTCCCGACAAGCCGATCCCCGGAGTGGTGGGGGATATCTACCTGAACAAAGACGCGGTCCGCGGGGCCATGCACGGCGACCGGGCCATTGTGCGTATTTCGCATACCGGGGGCTCACATTCGAGTCAGCCGGGCCGCACTGAGGGTGAAATCCGAAAGGTGCTGAAACGGGCGCATCCTTCGGTGGTCGGCGAGTTCCGGATCACGCGGCGCGGCATGTTCGTGGCTCCGCACGATGAGCGGCTGCGGGAATGGATCGAGATCCCGCAGGACATGGCGATTCCGGCGGAGGCCGAGCAGGTGGACCGCATCGGTCCGCAGCGCATCGAAATTTCGCATCCGGGCGATCTGGACGGCATGATCGTGAACGCCGAAATTCTCGATTACGGTTCCGATGGCGATCACCCGGTTGGTCGGGTTGTGGAGGTGTTGGGGCACCCGGACGATTTCGGAATCGATGTCGAGATCGTGATCCGGAAGCACCATATTCCGCATCGTTTCCCGCCGGAGGTGATCGATCAGGCGCAGGGCGTCTCGCATGTGATCACGAGCGAGGAGTTGAAGGGACGCCGCGATTTCCGCGACTTGCCGATCGTGACCATTGACGGCGAAACGGCGCGGGATTTCGACGATGCCGTTCTGGTAGACAAGCTTCCCAACGGCCATTTCGCCCTGCAGGTGCATATTGCGGACGTCAGCCATTACGTGCGGCCCGGCAGCGCCATCGACATTGAAGCGCGTATGCGCGGCACCAGCGTTTACTTTCCGGACCGCGCCGTCCCTATGCTGCCCTTCGAGTTATCGACGGGAATCTGTTCGCTGAACCCGCAGGTGGACCGGCTTGTGCTTTCGGCGCTGATCGAAATGGATCGGCATGGCGAGCCGGTGTCTTTCGAGTTTACGAAAGGCGTGATCAGAAGCGCGGAGCGGATGACTTACACCAACGTGCATCTGATCCTCGAAGGCGACAAAGCAGTCCGCGAGCGTTATGCGCCCCTGGTGGAGCGGTTCGAAACGATGCGCGAACTGGCTGAGATTCTGATGCGCAGGCGTTACAAGCGGGGCTCGATCGATTTCGATCTGCCCGAACCGCTGATTGAATTCAATCAGTCCGGTGAAATGACCGGCATTGGCCGGAGTCCGCGCAATATCGCCAACCGCATCATTGAAGAGTTCATGCTGGCGGCCAATGAGGCGGTCGCGGCGCATCTGGAGCAAACCGGCAACGCTTCGATCTACCGCACGCACGATCAGCCGGACCCGAAGCGCGTGATGGAGTTCGAAGATGTGGCGGCGCAGTTTGGGTATTCGCTCGGAGTCGGGGCCATCCCGGTTTCGAAGCATCGCTACAAAGACAAGAAGGCCTACAAAGAAGTGACGTTGCCCGGCGAGATTAAGGTATCGTCGAAGGCTTATCAGAAACTGGTAGCGAAGATTGAAGGCAAGCCGGAAGAGCGTATTCTGAGCTACCTGATGCTGCGTTCGCTCAAGCAGGCGCGCTACACCGAAGAGAATACCGGACACTTTGCGCTCGCCGCTTCGCACTATACGCACTTCACCTCGCCCATCCGCCGGTATCCGGATCTGATCGTTCACCGGCTGCTTAAGGCTTCACTGAGGCAGGAGACTTACTCGAACGAACACGAACTGAAAACCATTGCCGACGAATGCTCTCTCACCGAACGCCGCGCGGCCGAGGCGGAGCGCGAACTGGTCGAGTGGAAGAAGGTGAAGTTCATGGAGACGCGGGTGGGCGAGGAGTTCGATGCGCTCATCATCAGCGCCGCGAAATACGGTATTTTCGTGGAACTGGCCGATCTTTTTGTCGAGGGTTTGGTGCCGATCGACACATTGCCCGGCGATCGCTACATGTTCCATGAAAACGTCCGAAAGATCATCGGCCAGCGAACGCGGCGCGAGTTTTCGATCGGGGACACAGTCCGCGTGATCCTGGACCGCGCAGACCCGATTGAAAGGAAGCTTCAGTTCGCCGTCGTCGAGGAGCAGCGTCCCAGGAAGAAGAAAAAGAAGTACTGACGGGCGTTGATAAAGTTATAAGTTGGAACCGGAATTTCCGTTCGCCAGTTTCTTCCGATCGACTCCCGGGATTCATGTAGTCGTCTTGCCAGACGATCCGGTGTTTACAGTTTTCGCGGCGACTGACGACTATGTCACCGCGGGCGGAGTCAGCCGGGAACGTCTGATCGGGGCGGGCATTTTCGAGAGCTTCCCCGACAATCCGGATAACGCGGGCAGCGGTGGGATGGGCACTGTAATCGGATCGTTCCGGCGGGTTCTTAAGACCGGATCTGAAGATCGCGTGCCGCTGGTTCGATATGACGTGGCGAGACCCGATGGCGCGTTCGAAGAACGGTACTTCGCGATGTCGAACCGCCCTGTACTCGGCAATGACGGGTCCGTCGGCTATATCATTCATTCCGCCGAAGAAATTACAGAGAGAGTGATGGCGGAGCGCCGGGAGCGGCGCGCCGAGCAGGAGCTTCGCAGCAGCGAAGTACGCTTCCGGCAACTGGCTGAAGCGAGTACAGTCGGCATCATTATCGCGCCGCTTGAGGGTGAATTCACTTACCTGAATCCGGCCATGCGGATGATGCTCGGCTACACCGAAAGCGACCTGAGCGCCGGCATGGTGAGGCGCTCGCAGATGACGCCGGAGGAATTTGCATCTCTGGACCGTGACGCAATCAGGCAACTTGCTGACACGGGCCGGTGTGCTCCGTATGAAAAGGTGTATCTCGGCAAGGGCGGCCGGCGAGTGCCCGTGCTGGTTGCCGCCTATGTGCTCGACCCTGCTCAGGAACGCAAAGAGGTGGTCGCCTTCATCGTCGATCTAACTTTGCGGAAGCGCAGCGATCGGGATGCGTTCCTGGTACAACTCGAACGGGAACTTCGGTCCATTGCAGATCCGGACCAGATTATGCGGACCGCTGCCCGTCTGCTCGCCGACCATCTGCAGGTGGATCGCTGCGTGTACGGAAGAGTGGCAGGAAAGGCACGGAAAGTCGAACTTACAGTCGATTTCGTGCGATCGGGAAGTCAGCCCGCGGCAGGTACAGGCGACCTGTCACAGTTCGGTCCGGAGGCGAGCCGGCGCATGCTGCGGAATGTGCCGTACGTGGTCAATCATCTGAAAACGGATCCGCATGGCGCCCTCGCGGCGATTGCCGTTCCACTGCATAAAGACGGCGCGCTGGCAGCGGCCATGGCGGTTCAGCAGGAGGCGCCGCGGGTTTGGCTCGCACACGAGGTTGAACTGGTGAAATCGGTCGCTGACCGCTGCTGGGAATCTCATGAGCGTGCTTCCGCGGTTCGCGAGTGTCAGCAGAGCGAGGACCGGCTGCGTCTGGCCCAGCGCGCGGCGGCCATCGGCACTTTCGAGTGGTTCATGAAAGAGGGCCGCATTATCTGGACTCCCGAGCTGGAAATGCTGTATGGCTTGCCGGAAGGAACGTTCGAAGGGACGTTCGAGGGGTGGGCCAGGCGTTTGGTCCCCGAAGATGCCGAACGGGTGACTGCGAGCATCGCGCGATGCACCGCCGAACATGAACACGAATGCGTTTACGACTTTCGCATCCTCCAACCCGGCGGCTCAACACGGTGGCTGCGTGGCCGCGCCCATTTTTCTTACGACGCGCAGGGGGAGCCGGAGCGAATGGTCGGCGTCAATATCGATATCGATGCCCAGAAGCGGGCCGAGCTCGATCTGCGCAACCAGTGGGAGACGTTCGACAGCGCGCTTTCGAACACACCGGATTTCATTTACATTATTAACCCGGATGGGCGGCTGAGGTATGGGAACCGGGCGCTGCTCGCCCTTTGGCATCTAACTCTTGACGAGGCGAAGGGCAAGAACTTTTTCGAGCTGCCTTATCCCGAAGAACTCGCCCGGACCATACACAATCAGATTCAACAGGTAGTTAATACCAAACGTCCGATCGAGTCGCAGACACGCTATATCCGCGCGGACGGGCAAGCGCGGCACTACCATTACATTTTCTCGCCCGTGTTCGATCACGACGGTCAAGTCGAGGCCGTGGCCGGCACAGGCCGCGACATCACCGAGAATGTGATGGCCGAGCAATTGATCCAGGAGGATCGCCGGCGGTGGCGCGATGTTCTCTACCGGGCGCCGGCAGCGGTCGCCCTGCTTCGCGGCCCGGAACACAGGTTCGAGTGGGTGAACGACCGCTATCGGGAACTGGCGGACCGGCCGCCCGCCGAACTGACCGGCAGGGCGGCGACAGATTCGTTGCCGAATCCTGAGGTGCTCGACATCGTTTACAGGACAGGCGAGTCGTTCGTCGGGCATGAGGCGCCCCTTTCGGTAAAGCGGCGCGACGATGCCGAAGTCCGCGAGATGTACGTGAATTTCGTTTACGCTCCAACCAGAGACAGCAACGGGGTCATCGACGGGATTTTTGTACATATCACAGATGTCACCGATGGGCTTGCAGCGCGGCGCCGCGCCGAAGACAGTGAACAAAAGCTGCGAACTCTGATGGACAGCGCCAGAGATCACGCCATTATCAGCCTGGATCTGGACGGCCGTGTGACCACCTGGAATGCGGGCGCGGAGCGGCTGCTGGGCTATGGCGAAGCCGAAATCGTGGGCCAGAGCGGCGCCATTATTTTCACGGCGGAAGACATTGCGCGCGGCGCTCCGGAAGAAGAACTTGCGAGCGCGAGAACCTCAGGTCACGCAACCGACGAGCGCTGGCATGTCCGTAAAGACGGAAGCCGCTTTTGGGGCAGCGGTACGCTGACGGCAATGTACGGGCCGTCCGGAGAGGTGGCCGCCTACGTTAAAGTGTTCCAGGACCGCACCACCGAGCGCGTAGCCAAGAACCGGCTGCGAGAGAGCGAAGAGAGCTTTCGGCAACTGGCCGACTCGATGCCGCAAATGGTCTGGACCGCGGCGCCCGACGGCCGGGTCGATTACTTCAACATGCGGTGGTACGATTTCACCGGCTTCGGGACTTCTCACAACGACGATGAGGTGTGGGAGCGGGTTCTGCATCCTGAGGACAAAGGTACACGATACCGGGCGTGGGAACTGGCTGTCAGGACCGGCGAGCCGTACCATATCGAATATCGGCTCTGGGACCGGCATGAGGGCCGTTGGCGCTGGTTCATGGAGCGCGCTATTCCGGTTCGCGACAGCGCGGGTTACGTCGCGAAATGGTTCGGCACCTCAACCGATATCGACGAACAGAAAATCGCACAGCAGGCCGTCTTACAGGCTCAGAAACTGGAGAGCATCGGGCTGCTGGCAGGCGGCATCGCGCACGATTTCAATAATCTGCTGGTTGGAATTATGGGCGGCGCGAGCTTCGCGCTCGACACGATTCCTCCCGCGCACCCGGCTTACGACATGCTCCAGGGTGTGGTTGACGCAAGCGAACGCGCGGCGCATCTGACGCGCCAGATGCTTGCATACGCGGGCAAGGGCCGGTTCGTGATTGAGCCCGTTAACCTGTCTGAAATGGCGTCGCGGACCGCGGAACTGGTGAGCGCGTCGATTCCGAAATCGGTGCGGGTGGAGTTTCATCTGGACCAGCGTCTTCCGCCGGTCCATATGGATCCCGGCCAGATGCAACAGGTGGCGATGAACCTGATCATCAATGCGGCCGAGGCCATTGGAGAGGACGTTTCCACCGGGTCTCGTGGTGGTGCGGACGAGGGTCGAAAACGTCGGCACTGAACGCAGACACGACGTTGCGGGCGCGAGGGTGGCAGAAGGTTTTTATGCGGTGCTTGAGGTTCAGGATAACGGCAGCGGCATAGAAGCAGATGCGCTCGGCAAGATCTTCGACCCCTTTTTCACCACTAAGTTCACCGGGCGCGGGTTGGGTCTCGCGGCGGTGCTTGGAATTGTCCGCAGTCACCACGGCGCAATCGAGGTGGAGACGGAGCGCGGAAAAGGCTCCGTGTTCCGCGTGCTGTTGCCGGCGAGCCATTCGGCCGAAACGCCTGAGGTTGGTTCCCGTAAGGCGCCGGTGGCGGCGCCTGGCCGCGAAAAGATTCTGGTGATTGACGACGAAGGCGTGGTGCGCAATTTCGCCAAAGCCGCGCTGGATAAATCCGGGTATTCCGCGTCTGTGGTTTCAGGAGGTGAACCGGGGATCCAATATATTCGGGAGCACCAGGATCTTTCACTGGTCCTGCTGGATATGAGCATGCCCGGGATGAGCGGTCGCCAGGTGCTGGAGCAACTGAAAACCATTCGTCCGGAACTGCCCGTGATTATCTGCAGCGGCTACAGCGAAGACGAAGTATATCGCCAGTTCTCCGGACTGCAACTGGCGGGGGTGCTGCAGAAGCCGTTCACGACGGCGGTCCTGCTTGAGAAGGTCCGTTCGGTTCTGGATAAAGGGGCAGGAAGCGCTTAGGTGCGGACTTCGTTATCGGAAGAGTTCGAAGCTTCCGCGCAGCCGAATGTCGCGCGAGGACGATCCGGCTAAGACGTCGAACACTCCCGGCGTGATGGCCCAGTCATGAACCAGGGGATCGTAAAAGGTGAGCGCGCGGCGATCGAGTTCGAAGCTTACGATCCGGGATTCGCCTGGCTTCAGTTCGATGCGGCGAAATGCCTTGAGTTCGGTCAAAGGCCGCGGGCCGTTCGCGTTCTCAGGATGCAGATAGAGCTGGACGACCTCGGCGCCCGTGTGCGTTCCTGTGTTCGCGACCCGGACTGAGACCTGGATCAACTGCCCGTAGCGCGGGGTCTTTGGCGACACCAGCAGATCGGTGTAGCCGAAGGTGGTGTACGAAAGACCGAAGCCAAACGGAAACTTCGAATCGCTCCGGCCGAGGGCAAACGGCAGTTTTCCCGAGGGGCTTACTTCGCCGAACAAGATGTGTCCGATATCGTTCGAGCCCCAGGAGATCAGTGCGGCGGGTACCCGGTCAATCCACTTGCCGATTTCGGCGGGTGAGGAGCCGTCCGAGACGACGACTGTGTTCCGGTTCCGTTCGGCGACGGCTCGAATCAGTTCAGGGTTGTCAGAAAACACTACGGCAGCTACCGAGCGCTGCGCCAGACCCGCGGCCTCTTCGATGGATTTTCCGGATGCGTAAACGGCCTGGGGCGGCATCTCAGGGAGGCGCATGCCGATCAGCGCGATGGAGCCGAGGGTTGGCGAGAGAGGCAGCACGCCCGTCTCGTTTTTCAGCAGTACCACCGATTCGTCGGTGAGCCGGTCATGCGCAGCTTCGGGTTCGGGCTGTGGCGGGGGGTCGAAGAAACCGGCGGCGACCATGGCGCGGAGCCTGCGGTGAATATCCTCATCGGGGCGGTGGGTGAAGCCTTTGAACCCCCATTCCTCAGGCACATCGGCGGCCGTGTCGATAGACCAGGCGCCCGCCTCTTCCACGGCTGCGCGGAACGGGGAAAGAATCAGCTCGTTGCGAGTGCGCTCATCGGCATCTTTGTAGGCTGGGCCGAAGTCAGGCAGCGCGGCGATGACGCCCTCGCCCTGAAGCCCACTGACCATTGCGACCGTCATGCGCGATGTAAGCCAGGGATCGCCTCCGAAGTCGTCCATGGGGGGCAACTTCACTTCGCGATGCCCCGCCGCCAACTGCGCACGCGCGAAAGCCTGCGCCTGACGGCCGGCGAGATCCGTGTCCCATGTGGCGGCAATCGCGCGGCCTCGCGGGAACTGGGTGCCGGTCAGTGCGGGAATGTCGAGGCTGGCGGCGTTCGCTCCGCGTGAGACCGCGTTGCGATCCGCCGGCGTCATGCGCCCGAGCAGATCTTCCGCGCGGGCATCGATCGATAGTTTTGGATTCCGGTATGGGATCGCCTTGCTTTCAGGGGAGCCGCACGCGATGGTGCATAACGCAAGCAGTGTAAGGGTTTTGTAACCTGCAAACGCGCGCAAACACGTACGATGGACAGATGCGTTGGATGGCTTTACTGGCATTCTGTATGCGTCTTGTAGCCGCCCGGGACTGGGTACAGTTTCCCGCGATTGTCGAGCGCAACGCGCCCGCTACCGTGTTTGCGCTGGGCGATATTCACGGAGATTACGAACGGATGATCCGGGTGATGACCGCTGCTCATATTATCGCCGGAGCCGATTCGCGGTGGGCCGCGGGGCCGTCGGTACTGGTCGTCACGGGCGACATGATTGACAAAGGTCCGCGGTCGGTGGATGTGCTGCTGTTTCTGAAGCAATTGCGTATTCAGGCAGCCGGGAGCGGAGGCGCGGTGATTGTTCTGGCCGGGAATCATGAGGCCGAATTCCTTGCCTCGCCCGGACAGAAAAAAGCGGTGGATTTTATGTCGAGTCTGGAGCAGGCAGGCGTATCGGTGGCGGACACCGGGGCCTGCAAAGGGGAGGAGGGCGAATTTCTTTGCTCACTGCCGTTCGGAGCCCGCGTTGGCGATACGTTTTTCGCGCATGCGGGCGACACCGGAGGCGCGACGCTCCGTCAGCTTTCCTCCGCCATTGAGAAAGCAGTGGATAAGGGCGGGTATGACGCCAAAGAACTGATCGGCCCCGCGGCGGTGCTCGAAGCGCGGTTGCCGGAGAGCGTCGAGGAGCAGTTGCTGATGCGCCAGGCAGCGGCCATCGGGGTGAAACGGATTGTGCAGGGGCACCAGCCCGGGGCCGTCAGATTTGCGGATGGCGTTGAGCGCCGTCGCGGCGAAATGATGCAGCGATGGGGGGTTCGTTACCTGATCGATACGGGTATGAGCCGGGGTGTAGGGGACAGCCAGGGCGCGATTCTGCGGTTATCGCAGGGGCAGGCAGTCGGGATTTGCCCGGATGGAAAAGAAACGGTGCTTTGGACGGAAGTGAAGAACGAAGCGACGGGGCGGATGAGCTGTCCGAACTGAGGGCGAGAAGACGGGGGTTGAAGACACAAACGGCTCCGCCACTTGCATGACGGAGCCGCTGGACTACTCTTTTTCCCGCAAAACTAAACGGGTTCCCGCAAAAACTAAACGGGCATTACCTGTTCCGCCTGGAGACCCTTGGGTCCACGCGTCACGACAAACGATACTTTGCTGCCTTCATCGAGCGAGCGGTAACCGCTTGCCTCAATGGCCGAAAAATGCACGAAGACATCCTCGCCCGATTCGCGCTGAATAAATCCAAAGCCTTTTGCGGCGTTGAACCATTTGACTGTTCCTGTTTCTTTCATGTTGTTAGTTGTCTCTTTTCAGCTTGGATTCCCTGCGGGTCAATTTCTATTCTGAAGCACGACGGACCATTCGGCCGTGCGTAAAGTCAGGACTGTGCATCGAGCTACGTATCGTGGTTCGTGGGAGGTCGGAAGAATTAACAGCGGGTGTTTCAAAAGCTACAGATAACATACCACGTCCCGCACAGTTTCACAACTGCTTTTGTGAATTTGGATTCGGAAGAAACGCGGTGAGCAGCCCGATTGCCGGCAGGAACGAACACACTTTGTAAACGTACCCGATGCTGGTGGCATCGGCGAGCTTTCCGAGCACGGCGGCCCCGATGCCTCCCATGCCGAAGGCGAAGCCGAAGAAGAGGCCGGAAATCATCCCCACGCGTCCGGGCAGCAGATCCTGCGCGTAAACCAGAATGGCTGAGAATGCCGAGGCGAGAATCAGGCCGATGATCACCGTCAAAACCGCCGTCCAGAACAGATTGGCGTAAGGGAGCATGAGGGTGAACGGCAGCACGCCCAGGATGGAGGCCCAGATTACGTATTTGCGCCCGATGCGGTCCCCGACGGGTCCACCGGCGAAGGTCCCCAAAGCCACGGCGCCAAGAAAGAGGAAGAGGTAAAGCTGGGCGTCCCGCACGGGCGTGTGAAACTTGGCGATCAGATAGAAGGTGTAGTAGCTCGAAATGCTGGCCAGATAAAAGTACTTGGAAAAGATCAGCGCAATCAGAATCGCGATCGAGGCGGTGACTTTACCCCGGCTCAGAGTCGAATATTTGCCGGTGGCGCGCTTCATCGGGCGTGCCAGGTGGTGACCTTTGTACCAGCCGCCGACGCGGATCAGGATCACGATCGCAAGCAGCACGGCAAGCGAGAACCAGGCGATGCTTCCCTGCCCGCGCGGCACCACGATGAAGGCGGCGAGCAGCGGCCCCAGGGCCGAACCCGCATTCCCGCCCACCTGGAACAGCGATTGCGCAAGGCCGTGCTGTCCGCCGGACGCCATCCTTGCAACGCGCGACGATTCCGGATGAAACACCGACGAGCCCTATGCCGACCATGCCCGCCGCGGCCAGCAGCGCTCCGTAGCTTGAGGCGACGGAAAGCATCAGCAGCCCGCACAGCGTGAATCCCATTCCAAACGCCAGTGAATACGGCTTGGGGCGTTTGTCCGTGAAGGTGCCGACGACCGGCTGGAGCAGCGACGCGGTGAACTGAAACGTGAGAGTGATCAGTCCGATCTGCCCGAAATCCAGGTGAAACGACTTCTTCAGCACGGGATAAATCGCGGCGAGCAGCGACTGATTCATGTCGTTCAGCAGGTGACAAAAGCTGATCGCAAGCAGGATTGGGTAGACTGTTTTCTCCTTCGCGGGCGACAAACATTCAGTGTAAGCGATCGCCCGATAACGGACACCTGGATCTCGCAACCGAACAGACCTGCCGTGCGCAAGCTGTTTCGTCACAAGCATTTAGATTTGGAGTTGCGCCTGCACCGGAGATCGTTTGCAAATGTTCAGAAGCGTGCTGCCGCTGTTGCTGATCCTAAGCCGTGCCGTCTCCGCGCAGTCGGGGGAGATCACGATTACCACTCCCCGCGAGAGGCCGGTCATCGGCCCTCTGCTCAGACCTTTTCACCTTGAGAAACGCGTCGTATCCGAACCGCGCCGAGCGAATACGCCCCGCCTCGAATCGCTGGTTCACAGCGGGAATCTGTATCTTTCGGCAGATGATGTGGTGGCGCTCGTGCTTGAAAATAATCTCGACATAGAGATTCAGCGATACGGTCCGTTTCTCTCGCGTGAGGTGGAACGCCGGGCTGAGGGCGGCAATCTTCTGCGCGATATTACTTCGCCCGTTCTGGCCGGGCCGGTAAGCGTCAGCACGGCCGGCGTAAGTCTCAATGCCGCAGGTCTTGCCAGTGGCGCCGGACTGACTTCAGGCGGTGGCGTGGTCACCGGGATCGGACCGAATCCGCCGAATCTGGACCCAGGGATCTATGCCAACTTTCAGTTCGGCCACACCACCACGCCGTTGTCGAACACAACGCTCAACCAGACCGCCGCGCTCACGAACGATTACCGGAACTACACCCTGCAATACAGCCAGTCTTTTCTTTCCGGAACTAGCGGGTTCCTGACGTATGGGAGCAATCGCAATCGCCTGAACAGTCCATCGCCTTTTCTGAATCCGTCGATTGCCGGGTACCTGGATCTCACGATCACGCAAAACCTGCTGCAGGGGTTCGGCCTGGCGGTGAATAACCGAAATATCCGGGTGGCGCGGAATAACCTCAAAGTCACCGACCTGCAGTTGAAGCAGCAGATCGTCGCGACGGTGTCCGCCGCGCTGAACCTTTATTGGGATCTGGTTACGTTCAGGGAGAATGTGCGTATCGCTGAGCAGGCGCTCGCCACGGCTCAGAAGCTTTATGAAGACAACGTGGCTCAGGTGAAGATCGGCGCCCGCGCATCTATTGAAGTCACGCGCGCCGAGGCCGCCGTCTCGGTCGCGAAAGAGAATCTGCTGATTGCCCAGACGAACGTGGCCCAGCAGGAGACGGTGCTCAAGAACGCGCTCACGCGTACCGGGGCGGAATCCGGGTGGCTCGATGAAATCGGGATTGTCCCTCTGAGCCGCATTGAAATTCCGGCGGAGGAAAGCTTCAGGCCGACGCCCGAGCTGATTCAATCGGCCCTGCTGAACCGGCCGGAGATCGAGCAAAGCCGCCTCAACCTGGCCAGCAAACAAATTCTGCTCAAAGGAGACCGGAACGGGCTGCTGCCGAGTCTCAGCGCGTTTGCGGAATTCACGAACAACGGCCTTTCGGGACCCGTGAACCCGCTCTACAACGGCACCAGCATTCCCGACCCGTATTTCGTCGGGGGGTACGGCAACGCTCTCTCGCAGATTCTTCGGCGCGATTTCCCGAACTACTCGGCGGGGTTCTCGCTCAATATCCCGCTTCGGAACCGCGCCGCCCAGGCGGACTACGTGACCGATCAACTCCAGTTGCGCCAATCCGAACTGCAACTCAGGCGCGCCATTAACCAGGTCAGCGTTGAAGTGAAGAATGACGTGATCGGGCTCGAACAGGCGCGGGCGCGTTATCAGACCGCCGTCAATACCCGTGTGCTCGCCGCCCGGAATCTTGAAGCCGAACAGAACCGGTTTCGGTTCGGCGCCGTAGCCGATGCGTCGCTGGTGATTCTCGCCCAGAACGATCTGGCTGCGGATGAGACGGCTGAACTCCAGTCTATGGCGAATTACACCCACGCGAAGATTGCGTTCGATCAGGCTGTGGGGCAGACGCTTGAGGTGAACCATATTGCGATCGGGGAAGCAGTGTCGGGCCGTGTGTCGCGCGTTTCGGCACTGCCTGACGCGGTGCTGCGAGGAGTGCAGTGATGCGTCTTTGTTTCGCCGTGATGCTTGCGGCATTCGCGATTCCCTGCTCCGCGCAACGGCAGTTGCTCAATCCGTATCGGGCACACGATGCGCCTGCGGCACGTGAAGGCAATTCAGAACTGCTGCACCGGTTGCTTCGCGGCGGGAATCTGTATCTGAACCTGGACGATGCGATTTCGCTCGCGATCGATAACGACCTCGATGTTGAAATTGCCCGGTATGGCCCGGTGCTCGCGGCCTCGGCCCTCGGCCGCGCCGAAGCGGGCGGTCCGATTCGCGGGGTGCCGAGTGGCAGCGCCCAGGTTTCGTCGGTCGACAGCGGCCTGGGTGCGAACGGCAGTACTGCGGCGGCTGGGTTGGGGAATGGCGGGAATAACGGCGGTCAGGCCGGCAGTTCGGGGGGAGCAACGGTACAGCAGATCGGGCAGGTGACTCCGAACCTCGATCCGAACATACAGAATGCAACCGCGTTTTCGCACCAGACCCAGCCCGAGGCGAACACCATTGTCAGCGGCACCAACTCGCTGATCCAGGCGAAGCATACGTACAATACCGTTTTTCAGCAGGGCCTGATTACCGGCGGCACGTTCCAGATCATCGATTACGAGCAAAGCCTGAAAGAGAATGCGCCCACGGACGTCATTAACCCGGCCGTCGGTCCCTATATCGATCTGTATCTGCGCCACTCTTTGCTTCAGGGGTTCGGTATTGCACTGAATGACCGCTTCATTCGCATCGCCAAAATGAATCTGGCCGGGGCGCGGGAGGCGTTTCGCTCGCAGCTTCTCGATACGGTCGCGAATGTCATTAACGATTACTGGGACCTTTCCGTTGCGGACGATGAAGTGAAGGCCCGGCGAGAGGCCCTCGGCATCGCGGAGAAATTCCTGCGGGATACGGAAGAGCAGGTCCGAATCGGCAGCCTCGCGCGCGTGGAAATTCCGCGCGCACAGGCCGAAGTTGCGGCCCGGACGCTCGATCTTGAGATCGCTCAAAGTGCGGTGAAGCAACGCGGGAATACGCTTAAGGCGGCGATTTCGCGGAACGAAGATCCGGCGCTTGAAGCGGCGGGCATTGTGACGCTCGACCGTATTGTGGTGCCCGAAGCAGACGATCTTCCTCCGCTGCGCGATCTTGTTGCAACAGCGCTCGCGGAACGGCCGGATGTCGCGATTGCTAAGATCCGCGCCGAGACGGCGGATATCGCGGCGCTTGGAACTGTCAACCCGCTGCTGCCCTCGCTGAACGTCACGGTGCAGGCATTCAACCGCGGGTCGGCGGGAACGTATCAGAAGAGTTCCGGCGTGCCGGTGAATCCGTTTTTCAGCGGAGCCTACGGGCGCGCGCTGGGACAAATCCTGCGGCGGGACTTCCCGAGCGAATCGGCTTCCATCACGTTCTTTGCACCGCTTGGAAATCGTCAGGCCCAGGCGGATTATGGGATCGATCAGCTTCAGCTTCGGCAATCGGCTGTGAGCGGGCGGCGCGATACGAACGCCATTGTGGTCGCGATCTCGAATCAATCGGTCGCGCTGCGGCAGGCGCGTGCCCGATATACAGCGGCCGCGGGCACTCGCGCGCTTGAGCAGGAACTGCTCAAAGCTGAGCAGCAGAAGTTCTCTTTTGGCAAATCGAGCAGCAGCAACATTATCATTGCCCAGCGCGCGCTGGTTACGGCCCAGACGTCCGAACTGAATGCGCTCGCAGCTTACGCCCGGGCGCGGGTGGCCCTCGATTCCGTCTTAGGCCGGACGCTCGAAACGAATCACGTCAACTGGAGCGTGCGATAGGCGAGCGTCCGGCCGGACTTTGCGCGCAGCATCGAACAGATTTCCTGCCCGATCAACGGCAGTGGCACCACGCGGTCTGCCGCGCCAAGCCGGATTGCCTGCATCGGCATTCCAAACACCACGCAGCTTGCTTCGTCCTGCGCGATGGTTGCCGCCCCGGCGCGTTTCATCCTGAGCAGGCCTTCCGCGCCATCGGAGCCCATACCGGTCAGGATCACCCCCATGGCGAGCGGTCCGGCGGCTTCCGCGACCGAACTGAACAGCACGTCAACCGAGGGTTTCTGATAACAGACCGCGGGGCCGTCTTTCACCGTAACTCGGTAACCGGAACCTGCGCTGCGCACGATCATGTGCCGATTCCCCGGAGCAATCAGAGCCAAACCTGGGCGCACCATGTCGCCATCGCGCGCCTCTGCGACACGCATCGGGCAGATCTTGTCCAGCCTCTCGGCGAGAGCTCTCGAAAAGCCGGCTGGGATATGTTGCGCTATTACCATCCCCGGTGAGTCTGCGGGCATCGACATCAGGACGTCTTCGATGGCTTCGGTGCCTCCGGTCGAAGCGCCGATCGCGATGATGCTTTTGTTATCTACGTCGGCCGCGATGGAACCGCGCGATACCGCGGGCGGGCGATCGACGGGTTTGTGCGGCATGCTGACCCTGGAACACGCGGCGGCGCGAATCTTTCCCGCGAGGGACGCCGAAAGCTCGCCAACCGAGTAGGGGCCGCCCGGCTTCGCCATAATGTCAACGGCGCCCGAGCGCAATGCTTCCACTCCGGCCTGACAGGAGGCCTGCGCGAGCGAACTGATCACGATCACGGGTGTGGGACGAAACTGCATCAACTTCTTCAGGAAGGTAAGCCCGTCCATGCGCGGCATCTCGATATCGAGAGTCACCACATCGGGCGCGAGCGCCAGGATCTTGTCGCGGGCGATGTAAGGGTCCGGCGCGGTGCCCGCTACTTCTATATCCGGCTCCCTCGAAAGCGCGTCGCTCAGCAGCTTGCGCACGATGGCCGAATCGTCCACAATCAGTACCCTGATCGGCTGCCCGGAAGTCCAACTGCGCCCGGGGGTCAAACGTGTGCCTCGAAGGCCAGTGACAAAGCCATCGCTCCCTCTGGTAAGGCGATTTGCAGCGCGGCCCCGCAATCGGGCTGAGTTATTCCGCCCACCCGCTCGGGGATCCCGCAAACCGTAACCGGGGCCGAGATATGGAAGCTCGCGTTCCGGTCAAGCTTGCTGAGGGTTGCGCCGCAGGTGATGTTGGCCAGTTCGCCAATCACATCCGATACGCGCTCACGTGGCAATATTTGATTCTCCGCAGTGCCCAGAAAGTTGGCCGCCATACTCCGGGCGGCAGGCATGGACACAAGCATGTCGAAGCGTCCCGCCGCGGCTCCCTCAAACGTCAGGCTCGCCGCAATCTGTTCCCCCGCGGGAAGTTCCATTTTGCTGTCAATTCGGTCGGGCGTCACGAAGAACATTACTTCGAGCGTGTTCTGCGACGATTCGGCAAGCAGCCGGCGAACGTTTTCAGTCATGCGCGGTACCCAGCAGTTGTTCCATATTCATACGAAGAACCTCCGGCGAAAACGGTTTTGTTACGTAGCCCTTAGCCCCGAGGGACATCATGCGCCGCACCCTGTGGTCGCTTCCGTCGGTTGACACCACCAGCACCGGAATGGTTCGGAGCAGTTCGTCCTGTCCCATGCTGACCAGGAGTTGTTCACCATCCATCACGGGCATATTCATATCGGTCAGCACGACGTCGATCCGGTTGTCGCGCATGATCTCGATTGCCTCGCTGCCATTCGGCGCCTCGAAACACGATGAGACCTCCAGGCCCGAAAGCCGGATCACGCGCAGGATAAACTCCCGCATTACCGGCGAGTCGTCCACAACCAAAAGGTGTAGTGCCATGCTTGTCCTTTAGAGTTCCTTCTCGGCCGAACCGTTCGAAAATCGGAGCGACCTGCGCCCCGAACTCAGTTCGAGCCGCATGGTTCGCGCTGTTTTGCCGCCGGTATCTTCGCCCTGCACCAGAATGCCGGCCTTCCAGAAGATACGGCGCGCGGCCACGCAGTTCCTCTGGCCGATGTTGAACACGCCCTGGTCATCCATGATGTTCGCGCCCCCCGCCATGCATACCTGCAAACGGCGCTTTTCCGCACCTTGCCGATAGGCTTCCCGGAACAGCAAGGGAATCCCGCTGTCGGCATACATATACGGGTTCCGCGCCGCCTGAGCGGGATCCAGAGATGCCTCCGGCAGCATGAAATGAAGCAGCCCGCCCACGTGCGCGACTTGGTCGTACACAGAAATCGCGATGCAGGAGCCGAGCGCATAGGTAACGAGCACCGCGGAGGGATCGCTCGTCACTTTGCAATCGGCCACACCGACCACTACAGTCATCTCGAGCCGCCCTTCCGATAGATCGCCGGCTTTACATACTCATAAGAGTGGCTCAGCCCCGTCAAACTCTCAGAATGCCCGATCAACAGATAGCCGCCGGGTGCCAGTCGCTCGAAAAGGCGATTGACCAGTTCCTCCTGTGTCGCTTTGTTGAAGTAGATCATCACGTTGCGACAGAAAATTGCATCGAACGGCTGGGTCGGAGGAAAGGGCTGCATCAGGTTGACCCGGCGGAATTCCACCATTTTGCGAACGTCCGGCTTCACCCGATACCAGCCTTCCCACTGCCCGGACCCGCGCATCAGATATTTACGGAGCCAATCTTGTGGAAAGCGCGCAAACCGATCGGCGGGATACGCTGAGCGCGCAGCCGTGGTCAGCGCCCTGGTCGAAATATCCGTCGCAAGGATGGAAGTCCGCGCGAACGCCTGCTGCCCGAGTTCTTCGAGCAATGAGAATGCAATGCTGAACGGTTCCTCTCCGCTCGAACAGGCGGCGCTCCAGACACGGATCGGTCCTTTGATGCCGGGCGCGATAGTCTTGCGCAGGAAGTCGAAATGCGCAGGTTCCCGCAGAAACGAAGTGAAATTCGTCGTCAGGGCATCGAGCAATGCGACCAGTTGATCGCCCGTTCTGTCCGCCACAACGTGCTCGTAATACGCCGTAAACGAGCCGAACTTTCCTTCGCGGATCTTCTTCCCTAAACGCGCCTGAACCAGTTCCTGCTTGCCCTTCTTCAGATCTATTCCGCATGTCCGGTACGCCAGCTCAGCTATTTGCTCGTACTCGCGCGACGACAGCAGTTCACTCTTTGACTGCGTTTCCAAAGACGGTCTCCATGTCAAGGATCAGGCCCACAGTACCGTCGCCAAGAATCGAGCCGCCCGAAACGCCGCTCACGTGCTTAAAGGTGTCACCCAGGTTTTTAATCACCACTTCCTGCTTGCCGATCAGTTCGTCCACCAGCAGCGCGAAGGTCGTATCGGCACTTTCGACCACGATGATGACGCCTTCCGAAGGCTCTTCTGACCGCGGTGTCACACCGAACCTGCGATGCAGCCGGACAATCGGAAGCAGGCCGCCGCGCACCAGAATCATTTCTCCGGCCTCCGGCAGACTGGATACGGCCTCAGCCGCCGGACGGAAGATTTCCTTCACGGCGAAGATGGGCACAACGTAACGCTCGCTTCCCACTCCGACCACCAGGCCATCGATAATCGCCAGCGTCAGCGGCAGTTTGATGCTGAAGGTGGTTCCAAACCCTTCGCGGGATGCAATGTCGACCCGGCCGCGCAGCTTCATGATCTGCTTGCGGACCACATCCATTCCAACGCCGCGCCCGGAAACATCGGTGACCTGATCTGCGGTCGAAAAGCCCGGTTCGAAGATCAGGCCGAACACTTCCTGTTCGGTAAGCTCGTCGCCATTCGTGACGAGTCCGCGTTCTCTCGCTTTTTTGAGGATCTTTTCGCGAACCAGACCGCGGCCGTCGTCCGCGATTTCGATCTTGATGAAGCCGCCCTGATAGGACGCCCTCAAATCGATCCGCGCGACAGGGTTCTTGCCCGCCGCAACCCGCGCCGCCGGAGGTTCCGCTCCGTGATCCACGGCGTTCCGGATCATGTGCATCAGCGGATCTGCCACTTCTTCCACCAGATTGCGGTCGAGTTCCGTGTCTTCTCCACTCAATTCAAGCTGCACCTGCTTGCCGGATTTCCTGGCGAGATCCCTCACCAGCCTCGACAGCCGCTGGAACATCTGCGCCACCGGCACCATACGCATCGTCATCGCAACGCGCTGCACGTCGAGGGTGATTCTCGTAAGCTGGCTCAGATTGCGCGTCAGGCGCGAACTGCGCACCTTCGTCATTTCAGGGTCATGCTGTACCTGAGACTGGGCAATCACCATCTCGCCCACCATCTCCACCAAACGGTCGAGCTTACCCGTGTCTACCTTGACCGCGCGGTGCCCTTCGCCGGAGGCCGCGGGCTTATTCTCGCGCGCGGGGGTTGCCACCGCCGCCGCGAGTTGCATCAGACTTCCCTCGGCTGCAGCATCCGCAGCGGCTTCGACCACGCTGTCTCCCGCGATGGTTTGACGTATACGCGCCAGCAACTCCGCCGGCCCCTTCTCCGGCTGCCGTCCGGTCTCGACGCCGTCGAGGCACTGCCCCATGTAGTCGGTGCTTTGCAGGATAATGTCGATCAACGTTGAATGAACCGGCACGGTCCCGTTGCGCGCCATGTCCAGCAGGGTTTCTACTTCATGGGCGAAATCCTGAATGGCCGGGAAGTCGAGAAAGCCTGCCAGCCCTTTAATCGTGTGAAACGCGCGGAAAATCGTGTTGATGGCTTCGCCGTTTTCGGGGTTGTGTTCGAGCGCGAGTAACTGCGCCTCCGCCGCGGTCAGGTGCTCCCTCGACTCCATGATGAAGTCGGCGATCAGTTCCGGATCCTGCCCGATCGCGAGCATTGGCTGTTCCGGCAGTATCGCGGCCGGGTTCGAAGCAGTAACTAATTGCTGCATCCTGGCCACGGCATCCCTCAAAGCCGGTTCGATACGCGCCGCATCGGCTGCCCTCGCGTTTTCCACCGCCCGAGCCGATTCGATGGCGATGTCAGCCACGCTTTTGACGCCCGCTCTGGCGGCATCTTCCCCGATACGTGCCAGCATCGGGCCGAGCGGCCGCAGCCGTTCGACAGAACTGAAGTCGCCCAAAGTCACTTCAAGCGCAAGTGCTTCAATGCCCGCGCACAACGGGCTCAACGAATCTGGAATCACAGTTTCAGGCACTTTCGTATCCTCGATTCAGGTTCGTTTGATTTAAAACTCTTTGAACTCGCTATCATCGAGCGGAAACTCCGCTGCATTTCTCGCGGCGGGCGCTAAAACCGCGGCCGGCTGCTTACCCGCTACCGCCGGGCCTGAGTGCAAGGGCGTTTTCGGGGCAATCTGCTTGGCCCGAGCCGCTACGCGCCGCGCGATATCGGTTGGCCTGATGGAACCCGTCTTTCTTCGCTGGTGCGAAACTCCCTCCGGCGCATTTCCCACCATGTCGCGCAACTGCCCGACGACCGACATCAGCGACTGTGACTGAGCATTCAGTTCTTCCCCTGCGGAAGCGCTTTCCTCTGCATTCGCGGCATTCCGCTGCGTCACTTCGTCCATCTGAGCCACGGCGCGCGAGATCTGCTCGATTCCCTGCGCCTGTTCCTTACTCGACGCCTCCACTTCGTCCACCAGCGTCTTTACTTTTTCGGCGCCTTCCGTGATGGCCTGAATCGAAGCGGCAACCTGAGCCAGTTTCGTGCTGCCCTCGCCGGATTTCAGAATCGATTCCTCAATCAAATCGGCCGTATCTTTGGCCGCCTGGGCGCTGCGCTGGGCGAGATTGCGGACTTCATCCGCCACCACCGCGAATCCGAGCCCCGCTTCGCCGGCCCGCGCCGCTTCCACCGCCGCATTCAGAGCCAGGATGTTGGTCTGGAAGGCAATCTCATCGATCACCCGGATAATCTTCGAGATCTTCCCGCTCGACGCGCCAATGTCGTCCATCGACCTGGTCATGTCGGCAAGCGTGCCGTTTGCTTCCGCCACCCTCTGGCTGACCACATTCATCAGCCGCGCCGCCTGTTGCGAGTTCTCCGCGTTCTTGCGCGTCATTGAGGACATCTGCTCGCTCGAAGCGGAAGTCTCCTGAAGCGATGCCGCCTGCTCCGAAGCGCCCTGGGCCAGAGACTGGCTCGACCCTGAAACCTGCCCCGACGCGCTCGCAACCTGCTGAGCGCCTTCACTTAATTCCCCTACGGCCTTCGAAAGAGCTTTGTTGATGCTGCGCACGATAAAGTACGCCAGCAACGTGCCGGAAACGAACGAAAGCACGGTCAGCAGCACCGACCAGAACCTGGCCGAGTCCCCTGCACCGATCGCCGCCGCACCCGCGTCTTCGGCGGCCGCCTTCCGGTCCTCTGACATGTCCGACAACAATCGCGCCCTCTGACGCGAGAGCGGAATGAGTTCGCCCTTCCAGATATCCAGAGCCTCTTTGTTCTTCTGAGTGCGAATCAGCGGCAACATCTTTGCCCACGCCGCCGAAATACGTTCGTTTAGCGGCGCGACGCTGCTGAACAGTTCCCGCGCGCGCGCGGTCTGAATCGTCTTCTCGTAGGAATTCAGTTCGGCCTGGAGTTTATTGCTCAGTTCCGAAACCGTCGCTTCCCCACTGGTCACCTCAGAAGGATCGGACGTCAGCATCGTTTCAAGCATGCTGATCTTGCCCTCTTTGGCAGCTTCCGAAATGAGCCCGATTCCCCGGATCCCAGGCAACGCGCCCTCAACGATTGCGTGCGATTCGCCGTTCATCCGGCTGATGTTCACAATGGCCACTGTCCCCATAATCATGGTCAGCAGCACCAGGGCGGAACACGCCACGGCGATCTTGGTTCCGATTGTCATCGATTTCATTTGGAGTCCTTGCGTTGTAGTTACTACATCGGACAAAATTCTCCAAATGATTAGAGCGGAAGTGAATTAATGCTTCTTTCGACGCGCGGCGCGATGCCCCCGAACGGCCTCGGCATAGGCGTCAACGCCCGCGTCGGACATCTCCGTGCCCATTTTGCTCAGGATCCGGTCCTTCACCCAATGCGGATCCCACCATTCCACCGCATTCACCTGCACGCCATCCACCTGCATGGTGAAGTGCAGATGATCGCCGCCGGCGAGCCCGGTCGAGCCGGTTTTCCCGATGATCTGGCGCCTTCTTCACCATGTCGCCCTTCTTCACCAGGAACTCGCTCAGGTGGCCGTAAATCGTCTGCAGCCCGAAGCCGTGATCGATCACGATGCAGTTGCCGTAGATGCCCAGATTCTCCGCGAACAGCACCTTGCCGTCGTTCGAAGCGGGAATGGGCGAATGCGCCAGCTTCGCGAGATCGAAGCCGAGATGCGTCTGCTCGTCCACCTTCTTGCCCTGCCACGTATAGGTCCGGTCATCGGCAAAGCGCGATTCCACGGTGGAATCCACCATCGGCAGGAACGCGCCGGTCCACAGGAACTTCGGCTCGGTCTGGAAGCGCAGATCCGCCAGCGTCTTGTTGTTCGCCTTCCGCATCACGCTGTTGATGTAGACGAAGCGCTGCACCATATCGCCGGGCACCTTATGCTCCGGATCGATCTGCGTCCACCATCCGGTCCAGGTTCATCGATCTCCAGCGCAATTGTGCTCTTGCGAAACTGCTTCGGAAAGACCTTGTACCAGAAACTCGCCTTCGCCATCGCGCCTGAAGGATTCGCCGCATAAACGTACATCGGCGTATCGACCGGCAGACTCCCAGAACAGCGCGAACAGGCTGAAGTACTGGCCCGGATGGTTCGGCAGCGGGAAACTGCGGAAAGTCTGATCGCCCACCTTCACCCCCGCTTCCGTCCACGCGCCCGACGGCGTAAACGTCACCATTTCCGAGCCGCCCTGGTTGATGTAATGCTGCACGCCATCGGCCGACGACGCGCGGCGGCGTCAGTCATCACATCCACGTCGATAGGAAACCGAACTCGGTCTTCCCGCGAAAATCGTTCGAGACCGCGGTCACGGTGATCTTGCGCCTTGCCGTCATGCAGCGCCGGCATCGGTCTGCTTGCCCGACGTTCACCGTCACGTCCCGCGGCGCAACGTTGCCGTTCCGGGAACATGTGCTGCGACGCGCGCCTGCGCGGCTCTCGTATCGAAGCTCTTGCCGTCCTGCTCCACGCTGACCGTCAGCGACCGAACTCCGTGCGGGTTCTCCGCGTGTATATGCACCGGCGTTTGCAAGCCCGATCACCTTCGGCAGCCGGATCGACTTTCAACACCGTCTCGCTCGACATGACGAACAGACTCAAAGGAACTAACGACAATCACCAGCACCAGCGCGATCAGCAGAATATATTTCACTTTTTAGTCCAGTTATTAACCCAGTCGAGGAATGTCTTGTACCAGAGCGCGCTGTTCTGCGGCTTCAGCACCCAGTGGCCTTCATCCGGAAACACCAGCAGTTCCGAGGGCACTTTCTGCAACTGCAGCGCGGTGTAAAGCTGCAATCCCTGGCTGTACGGAATGCGGAAATCCAGTTCGCCGTGAATCACCAGCGTCGGCGTCTTGAACTCCTGCGCGAACTTGACTGGGCGACCATCTGTCGTAGACCTCCGGGTTGTCCCACGGCATGCCGCCGAACTCCCACATCGGGAACCACAGCTCCTCCGTGCCCTCGGCCTCGCTGCGCAAGATCGTAAACGCCGGCATGCGAACCAGGCACTTGAAACGGTTGGTATGCCCGAGAATCCAGTCGATCATGTAGCCGCCATACGAGCCGCCCGCCGCCGCCATCCGGTCCGCATCCACGTAGGGCAGCTTCGCAACGTAATCCGTCACGGCCATGATCGTCTTCGTAAGGCTTGCCGCCCCAGTCCTGATTGATGTCGTCGGTAAACTTCTGCCCGTAGCCGATCGAGCCCGCGCGGATTCGGCATCACCACCACATAACCCGCGCCCGCAAACACCTGCGCGTTCCAGCGATAGGTCCAGCTTTCGCCCCACTCGCCCTGCGGGCCGCCGTGGATCAGCATCAGCACCGGATATTTCTGTCGTCGGATCGAAGTTCGGCGGCTTCACGACGAAGCTCTGCATCTGCGTATTCTCGCCCCACCCGGAAATCTTCGAGCGGCGTCAGCTGATACTGGCTCAGCAGCTCGTCGTTCAGATGCGTCAGCGCGACGGCCGGGCCGCCGCTCGAAGCCGCCTTGCAGATCTCCACCGGCGCACTGCCGCTCTGCCGGGTGAACACGATCGTCTTGCCGTCCGGCGTGAACTGCATGTCGTCGAGCGTGTTGCGCCGCGACACCGCAACCCGCGCGCCGCCGCCTTCCACCGGCACAAACTGGATCGCCTGATGTCCGCGGTCCACCGCGCCGAAGAACAAGCGCTTCGAATCCGGCGCCCAGATGAAGCTGTTCGACGGACCGGTCGATCGCTTCGGTCGGCATGGTCAGCTTGCCCGGTCGCCCGTTCCAGCACCATCAGCCGCCATTTATCGCTCTCATAGCCCGCCGCGCGCCTGCGAACGGTAGGCCAGATACTTGCCATCCGGCGAATACTGCGGCGATTGATCGGCGCCCGGGCTCGCTCGTGATCTTCTGCGCCGTGCCGCCGCCGATCGGCACAACATACAGATCGTTGTTGGTGCTCACCGCCGGAACCGCGTCGCTGTTCATGGAGAAGCAGACTTCGGGCTGTCCGGCGAGATCGCATAATCGTCGGGCCGCCAGAGCGAAATGGCGGAACCACCTTGTCGCCCGGCGAAAGATCCGACCACTTTGCCGTCTTCAAGAGCGATCGAAAGCAGATGGCTGCGGGTCTTGCCCTGCCAGGTGGTCCAGTGCCGATAGAGCAGGCCTGTGATCAGCCGCGCCTTTACCTTGCTGTTCTTATCTGCTTCCAGGTGTTTCGCGATTGCAGGCATCGTCCGCGCCGCATTCCGGATACACTTCGCTGGTCACGAGCAGATATTTGCCGTCCGGCGACACCACTTCGCCCGAAGCTTCGGTCGAAAGCCGCGTCACCTGCGCATTGCCGGACCCATCCGGATTCATGCTCCAGATCTGCGAGCTCCGCCGGCTGTCCGACATAATAAATGCGCTTGCCATCGGGCGACCAGCGCGGCCGGTCCGCCAGATCCGCCAGTTTGCGCGGTGAACCGCCCGCAAGCGGCACGCTCCACACGCTGTGAACGCTCCTGTTGTTCGGAACGTCGGGAGTACTTACCGCGAACGCGATCGTCTTGCCGTCAGGCGACATTTGCGGGTCGCCGATGTCGCTGAATCTTCAGCAGCGCGTCAGTGTCGAACGGCTTTTTCTGGGCAATCAGTGAGACAGGGGCGAGAGCGAGGACAAGCCACGCCGGACTTCGCATAGCGAGATTATCGCGCACGCCGGAATGCGACAATGTCCCATGCTCAGATTGGCTCTGCTGGCAACGGTTTCGCTCTCCTGTTTCGCCGCTGAATCCGACCGGCAACTCGCACTCGACCTGTACAAGCAGATGGTCGAAATAAAATCCGGCTACACGACAGGTTCCACCACCCCTGTGGCCGAAGCGGTCGCCGCGCGCCTCAAGGCTGCCGGATTTCCCGCATCCGACATTTTCATTGGTGGCGCCAGCCCCGCCAAAGCCAACATCGTCGTGCGGTATCACGGAACAGGCGCCCGCCGCCCGATTCTGCTGCTCGCCCACACAGATGTTGTCGAAGCCAAACGTGAGGACTGGTCAATGGACCCCTTCACCTTCATCGAAAAGGATGGCTACTTTTACGGCCGCGGCACCGCCGATGACAAAGCTCAGTGCGCCGTCTGGATCGCCAATCTGATTCGCTTCAAACGCGAAGGTTTCAAACCCGACCGCGACATCATCGTCGCCCTCACCGCCGATGAAGAAGGCGGCGGTCCCTTCAACGGTGTCGACTGGCTGATCAGGAACCACAAGGACCTGATCGACGCCGATTTCGCTCTCAACGAAGGCGGCAAAGGCGAACTGCTCGACGGCAAGCGCGTCTCGAACGACATGCAGGCGGCCGAAAAGTCCGTCATCGATTTCCGTCTCGAGGTCCGCAACAAGGGCGGACACAGTTCCGTTCCCGTGCCCGACAACGCCATCTATCACCTGGCCGGAGCGCTCGCCCGCCTGGGCCAGTTCGGGTTTCCCATGAAGACAACCGAAGTGACGAAAGCCTACTTCGCGGGCATGGCAAAGATTGAGCAGGAGCCCCTCCGCACCGATCTTGCGGCTGTCGCCGAAGGTAACCCGGCAGCCATGCAGCGGGTCGCCGCGATGTCTCCTGCATGGAACTCCATGCTTCGAACCACCTGTGTCGCAACGCTGCTCGAAGGCGGCCACGCCCGCAACGCCCTGCCGCAACTCGCCAAAGCCAATGTGAATTGCCGTGTGCTGCCTGGCGAATCTCTCGAATACGTTCAGGCGGAGCTAAAGAAGGTCATCGCCGATCCCGCCGTCAACATCGTAGTTGAAGAAGCAGCCGGCACCGCGCCCGGCTCGCCCCTGCGCCCCGACGTCATGCGCGCCATGAACAAGGTCACCGACACTATGTGGCCCGGCGTCATCGTACTGCCCGTGATGAGTACCGGCGCAACCGATGGACGTTCCCTTCGCGCCGCTGGAATCCCCACCTACGGCGTCCAGGGCTTCTTTCAGGATCGGAACGACGTACGCTCTCACGGGCGCGATGAACGCATGTTGGTCCGCTCGTTCTACGAAGGCCAGACGTTTCTTTACGAGCTCGTGAAAACGCTCGCAACCGCGAACTAACTTCCGGCTGAGACCAGTTGCGGCTCGGTTTCGGAACTGACCGGCTGCACGGGAAGATCGATCTCGACCTGTAGCCCCGGGCGTACGTTTACTGCGCGCATGGCCCCGTGGTGCAGTTCCACCGCGCGTTTCGCGATTGCGAGTCCCAGTCCGACCCCGCCGCTCGTCCGTCCCCGGTCCTTTTCCACCCGGTAAAAAGGATCGAAAATGCTCGGCAATGAATCTTCCGGGACGCCCTCGCCGTAATCCCGCACGGCAATCCGATACACATCCTGCCCGGCCTTCAGACTGACTTCCACCAGGGCGCCTTCCGGCGAATGACGAATCGCGTTCCTGATAATGTTTTCAATCGCGCGCCGCAGCAGTTCCGGGCTGCCCTGCATCTCAGCCGCATCCAGTTGAGACGTGAGCGTGACCTGCCGCCGATCGGCTTCGATATGGACATCGTCCACAATCAGCCGCACCAGGTCGTCGAGCTGAACCTGTTCCGTCGCGAGGCCTTCCGGATCTCCCTCCGCGCGGGTCACCTGAATCAGTTCTCCGACCAGCGTATTCAACCGGTCGGCCTCCCGTTCCACGCGGTTCAAAGCAGTCGTGGCATCGCCGCCGCCGCGTGCCAGTTCCACCGCGACGCCGAGTCTTGCCAGTGGCGAACGCAGTTCATGCGAGATATCCTGCAGCAGGCGCTTCTGCGATTTCAAAAGCAGATCGATGCGCTCGGCCATCTGATCCACCGTGCGTCCCAGTTGCCCCAGCTCATCGTGCCGCCGCGAATTGACGCGCGCCGAAAAGTCCCCGCGCCCAAAGCGTTCTATCGTCTTCTGCATCCGCCGCAGAGGTGACGTCAAATGCCGCGCCAGCAGATAGCAGAGCAGCGCGATTATCCCCAGCCCCCACCACGTTTGTTGCGGAACTTCAACCGACCAGCCCTTCTGCGCCGGCGTCTCCCGGTCATGAAAGACAGCAATAAAATAATACTTTTTGTCGCGCGAAAGCGTCGGGATCAGAAACCCGCCCCGGCGCTCCGTCTCAATGCGCAGATACGGCCCGAAAGGCCCGCCGCGCCCTGCTCCCCCGCGCACCATTCGAATGTCCGGCGACCAGTCGCGTCCCGTCAGGACATCGTGCCCTGACCCATCCGCCAGATTTCCATCCGCGCCCATGGCGTCTTTAAACTTGGCGAGAAACGCTTCGAGACCCGCACGGCCCTGCGTCTCCCAGGCATCCCTCGCCTCCCGCAGTTCCATCGGCATCCGGTTAAACTGCGGCTGACGCGAACGGTAAAAGTTCTGGGAAATGTAAAAGCTGACGGTGGACGTCACCACGACCATCAGCAGGAACCAGAGAAAAATCTTGGCAAACAGGCTTCTCACACCACCACCGCCTCGTCCGGCGTGCGGACAAACTGATATCCAACTCCGCGCACGGTCTTGATCAGCGGCTTATCGCCTTCCAGCTTCTTCCGCAGATGACTGATGTGCATGTCCACTGACCGGTCGAAGGGCGTGGCTTTGCGTCCATAAAGCTCTTCCATCAGTTCATCGCGCGACACCACGCGCCCCGCCGATCGCATCAGCGTTTCCAGGATGTCGAATTCGAACGTGGTCGCTTCCACCGGTTGCCCGTCGCGCAGAACTTCGCGCGTCCCCGGATCGATTGAAATACCGTTCAGCTCCAGCACGCCGCCAGGCTGACGCTGCTCCAGCCGCCGCATGATGGCGCGGATGCGTGCCACCAGCTCGCGTGTATTGAAAGGTTTCGGAAGGTAATCGTCGGCGCCGAGTTCCAGACCGACAATCCGGTCTTCATCCTCGCCGCGCGCGGTCAGCATCAGGATTGGAATCCGTGCTTCACGGCGAATCCTCTTGAGGATTTCAAATCCGTCCAGACCCGGCAGCATTACGTCCAGAACCACCAGATCGTAACCGCCGTTCAGCGCCGCTGCGAGACCTCGGCGGCCATCGTTTTGACTGTCGACGCGAAAGCCTTCACGGGTCAGCAGTTCAGTCAGCAGGCCGGAGAGTTCTTCATCGTCATCCACCATCAGGATGCGCACAAGTGAAATGTATCACCGGACGCGATTCTGTGCGGTAAACCTTTGTAAGTGGAAGGAACTTTTTAACTCATCCGATCTGCCGATGAACGCGAAGTACTCCACCGCAATCGCGCTTTTCGCGTTCAGCCAGCGATAGCACGGTGTACCCGACATACTTCCGCGTTCGATCATCTTTCGCCTCGTCTCGGGATACGGCGACACCCCGAACTCCATGCCGCGCGTAAGTGTCACCCCGTTCCATGGGGGCTGCGTCCGCGACCGGTTCTCTTCCCAAATTCCCAGCCATGGAAAATCGGCCCGGTCCCAAACATAACCGAACGTCACGCCGTTACCCGGCGATCTCGCGGCAAACCAGGCCTGATCCTGTTCCGGATCGAGCAGGTTGGCCCAATACCCGGCGGAAACGTCCTCGGCGGTAAAGGTCTCCGGCACCTCCGTCTTGCCGGCCACGGACATGCGAAACTCCGTCTTCCCCCGCTCGAGAAACGGCGGGCCGAGCGTCACGTGCTGAGTCCACGCAATCGGCCGATCGAGCGCCGACAAATTCTCCACCCGCTCTGAAAAGGAAACGCGGTTCTCGACCAGCCGGATGCGCCGTTCGAAAGCAAGCTGCGCCGCAGGTAAACGGCAGCGCGCAATCATGCCGTCCCCGGCACTTTCGAAATCCCAGGCGACCACGCCGGCCTCGCCGTGAACACATATTCCCGCCGCCGCTTCCGCATCCGATGGGGGGCCGAACAAGTCGAGGCAGAGGTTGTGTCCCATGATTCCCGCGAGCAGACGGCTCTCGGCATCGTTCCCGTACTCCGGGAATTCCTCCGGCGAATACCGGCTGATCTCTATCGAAGGCCACGGCGGCGTCCACAGCGGATTCACGCCCGTTGCCTTTTCCCGAATCTCGGCGACATGACCGCCTTCCACCGTTACACTGACCCGCGCGAATTCGTTTTCCATCTGCGCGACACGCCGCTCGCGGAAGGTTGTAAAAATCATCTTTGAGCGAGTATACTCGTCGCAGCTTGAGACGTTTCAATAACAACTTATGACCGCAACTCACCGGTATCCGGCGATTCACAACGCCATGTGGCCAGGTCTCGTCGGCAAAGGCCCCGATTCTGAACCGCCCATCGACCTCGACACCATGCTCGATCTCACCGCCGCGGCCGAAGTCGATGGCGCCCGATTCGACGGCGTGGATCTTTTTCTGTCGCTCCCCCACACCGATATCGATTCGTCCGATGACGACCTTCAAGCGCTCGCCGACAAGCTCAACGCGAAGGAATCTGCGCGCGGGCTCGCTGGTCGCTCCGGTCTGGACTCCCACCGGCGGTGGTTCCGCGATGGGCAGCGAAGAAGAGCGCGGGCGGTTCCTCACGCAAGTCGAAAAAGCCTGCAACATCGGCAGTAAACTGCGGGATTTGGGAGTCCGCGAATACGGCGTAATCCGCATCGATTCGGCCGCCGGCGTTGACGATTGGGCAAAGGACCCCGCCGCCAACACGAAAAAGATCGCCCAAACCTTCCGCGAAGCCGGCAAGATCGCCGAACCACTACGGCGAACAGCTCGCGGCCGAAGGCGAGATCTGCTGGGGCGGCATGCATAGCTGGCGCAGGAACGTGGAACTGCTGGAACAGGTAGCCATGCCGCAGACCGTCGGCTTCCAGGCCGACATGGCCCACACGATGCTCTTCACGATGGGCTTCAACGCCCCCGAAGACAAGCTGCTGCCCGACGATTTCGAATGGTCGCAGACCGAGCGCCTCGCCGCACGCCTATCGACAGATGGCCCGCGCACTGCGCCCGTGGACTTTCGACTTCCACGTCGCGCAAAATGACGGCACCGTGAAAGGCTCCGGCTCTCACGATAAGACCGGCCGTCACTGCCAGGCCACCGACCCCAACGGCCGCCTCGATATCGTTCGCGATGCCGGCGCCTGGATGCGCGACGACGATGGCCAGCCGACCCGCGCCTTCGCCCACATCTGCTGGGACGGCTGCATGTTCCCGAACGACGTGATGAACCGCCCGCAAACATGGAACGAAATCCTGCGCGTGATGCTCGCCGTGCGCAACGCGCATGGGTGGGATTAAATGAAGAACCTCAACATAGGCATGGTCGGCTGCGGCTTCATGGGCCGCACTCATTCCAATGCGTTCCGCCAGGCGCCCATCTTTTTCGATCTGCCCTTCCACCCGGTGCTCAAATCCATTTGTTCGCGCAATGCCGAAAAGGCCCGCGCGTTCGCGCACAACTGGGGCTATGAGTCATTCGAAACCGACTGGCGCAAAATGGTCGATTCGAAAGACATCGACCTGATCGATATCGCGAGCCCCAACGACACGCACCTCGAAATCGCCGTTGCCGCCGCCAAAGCCGGAAAAATGGTGATGTGCGAGAAGCCGCTCGGCCGCACGCCCGCGGAATCCGAGAGCCATGGTCAAAGCCGTGGAAGATGCCGGGGTCGCCAACATGGTCTGGTACAACTATCGCCGCGTGCCGGCCGTCACCATGGCGAAAGAACTGATCGACGAAGGCCGGCTCGGCAGAATCTTCCACTACCGCACCGTTTTTCTGCAGGACTGGACCATCTCCGCCGACCTCCCCCAGGGCGGCGAAGGCCTCTGGCGGCTCGATGCCAGCGTTTCGGGCAGCGGAGTCACAGGCGATTTGCTCGCGCATAACATCGACACTGCAATGTGGCTCAACGGCCGCATCGACGAAGTCACCGCGACCACCGAAACGTTCATCAAGACCCGCAAACACAACCTCACCGGCAAAGAAGAGCCCGTCCATATCGATGACGCCAGCCTCTTCCTCGCCCGCTTTGAGAACGGCTCGCTCGCCACCTTCGAAGCCACCCGCTACGCCCGCGGCCACAAGGCTCTCTACACCTTCGAGATCAACGGCGAGAACGCTTCCATCAAGTGGGATCTGCATGACCTTCACCGCCTCGAATACTTCGATCATCGCGATGAAAGCAAGCTGCGCGGCTGGCGCAGCATCCATATCACGGACGGCGATCAGCCCTACATGAAGACAGTGGTGGGTGCCCGGCCTGCAGATCGGCTACGAGCACTCCTTCATTCATCAGGCGGCGGACTTCCTGACGTGCGCTCGGCGAAGGCAAACCCGCTTCGCCGACGTTCCGGGAAGCGCTGAAAACCGAATACGTAACGGACGCGGTACTGAGGTCCGCAAAATCCAGACAGTGGGAAAAGGCAAGCAAATGAGAGCCACAAAGTTCATCCTCGCGGCACTAGCCGCCTGCGCCATCGCTGTCTTCGCAACAAGCGCCTCCCGCAACCGCCTGCTCCCGGCGGACGAGGCCCCGGCCGCGGCGGTGGGCGGCTTCCGTCAGCCTGACCCCATCGACTTCGCAGACCACACCGGCTGGACTTCCATGTTCGATGGCGCCACCCTCAAAGGCTGGGATGGCGACATGACTTACTGGAAGGTGCAGAACGGCGCAATCTTCGTCGAATCCACCTGCGAGAAGCCCACCGGCACCATCTATCTGATCTGGCAGGGCGGCGAGCCGGCCGACTTCGAAATGAAGCTCGAAATGCGCGGAGAAGGCGCCATGGTCAACAGCGGCGTCCAGTATCGGGGCGCCATTCTTCCTCCCCGCCCCGCAGGCCCCGCGCGTCCGCCTCAAACGGGATCATGCCCCAGCGGTGCCCCGCGCGGCGTGCCGCCCTCCCGCGAATCTCAGGCAAAATGGGACATGCTCGGCGCACAGTTCGATTTCGACGGCCAAAACCGCTACAGCGGCCAATACTATGAACAGGCCACCGGCCGCGGCATCATTGCCTGGCGCGGACAGGTAGTCCGCACCGAAGAAGGCAAAGCGCCGCGCCTGCTCGCCACTCTCGGCGACAAAGACGAACTCGGCGGCTACGTGAAAGTCGACGACTGGAACCAGTTCCACATCATCGCGCGCGGCAACCAGATGACCCACATCATCAACGGCCACGTGATGTCCGTCCTGATCGATGACGACCCGACGAAGTTCCGCAAGAGCGGCCTCATCGGCTTCGAAATCGAAGGCACCGGCAAAATCTTCATCCGGAACATCTGGCTCAGGAAGCTCTGAGCCGGCCATGCCGACGATCAAGGAAGTTGCTGATTTAGCCGGCGTTTCCGTTGGAACCGTGTCCCACGTCGTGACAGGCTCCGTGCCCGTAAGCGAACCCCTGCGCCTCAAAGTGCAGGCGGCCATCCGCGAGCTCGATTACCACCCGAACCACGTCGCCCGCAGCCTGAAAACCAGCCGCTCCCGGACCATTGGCATCATCGTTCCGGACATGACCATCTCGTTCTTCCCGCAAATCATAAGGGGAGCCGAGACCGCCGCGCGCGCCGAAGGCTACTCGCTCATCGCCGTCAATTCAATCGAGAGTGCCGACCGCCAAAGCGAACTGATCTCCCTGCTCCGCTCGCAACAGGTGGAAGGAATTCTTCTCGTGGTCGCCGCCGCTCCCACTCCCACCAGTGAGATGGCGCGCCTGATGGGGGCAGGCATCCCCATCGTTTGTCTCGACCGCGTCCCGGACCGCATCCCTGTAGATTCCGTTTCGGTCGATGACGAAGCCGCGGCGGCCATGTGTACCGACCATCTGCTCGCAATGGGCTTCAGGCGTATCGCCATCGTCACGGGACCGCTGACGCTGCTGAATGAGCAGGGACGCGTCCGGGGCTATAAGCTGAGTCTCAAAGCGGCCGGAATCAAGCCCGCCGAAAGCCTGGTCTGGCAGCAGGTCTATGCCGAAAAGCTTCTGAACCCCGCGTCACGGCCGGACGCACTCTTCTGCACCAACGGCCCCGCCGCACTCAACGCGCTGCGCGCCATGCACGATTGCGGAATCAACACTCCCGACGACATAGGCTTCGCCACCTTCGACGAACTGACTCTTGACGACCTCTTTCGGCCGGCGATCACGACTGTTGTCCAGCCCGCGTATGAGATCGGCCAGCGCGCCATGGAACTGCTTCTTGACCGCATCACCAACGGCCACCCGGACGCATCCGTCTCTACCGTGCGTCTGCCCGCTACGCTCAAAATCCGCGAATCCACCGCCCGGGCTTCAGTGCGCCACGGCCGATAGTTTCGTCCCGTTGTCCATATTGCCGAAATCGCGCGGGTGCTGCTTATTGGCTGTCGCGGACGCCACATCCGCACTCACATAGTCGATCAGTTCGCCTGCCGTTACGAACCCATCGTGATCCCGGTCCGCCGCGCCCGATAACCCCTTCAGCACGGACCATGTGAACGCCCCGTGTCCCCCGCCGTAATCGGCAGCTTCGAGCGAAAGTTCCTTCGGACGCGCCGCCATGAGCCCCAACATCTCGCCCGCGCCGTCGCCCATCTTTTCGACCGTTGCTCCAAGCGCAGACGTCTTCTGCCCCGCGATCGCACCCGCCCTGCAAACATCCGCCAGAAAGACAACCCGCCCGGCCCGCGTCAACTCTTCCTCCACTACCGTATGCAGTTCAGCCATCGGCAGCGCCGACGTACTCAGCTTTTCAGCATCGCTGTCGTAAGTAAGAATGTAGGCGCCGCCGGCATCCACGGTCCCGTGCCCCGCGATCAGGATATAAACCGTGTCGTCACGCCCCGGACCGTTTTTCAGAAACGTCCGGAACGCGTTCCGCAGGGCTGCCGCGGTCGCCTGCTCATTCGCGAGCACCAGCATCTGCGCGGCGGGAACACTCCCTCCGGGCGGCGTTGCGAGAAATGCCGCAAAGGCTTTGGCATCCGCATCGGCGTACTGTAGCCACAGGTCGCGCGGAAGCTTTTCGTACTTTGAAATACCCACGGCAAGTAAGTACGTCTTGCCGCGCGGAGCCTCCGCCGCCATCGCACTTAAACACGCGAGCAGCACCCAGGCGAATCTCATGTCCTCACCTTAGTCTTGGTGAGCAGCGGTTCAATCCTCCCCGCAAGCTGTTCGAAGCTGAGGTTCCCCGGATGGTAGAGCCGCACGATGCCCCGCGCATCCACCAGCACCAGCGTCGGCGTCGTGCTCACTCCATAGCGGGCGAAAGTATCTTCGCTGATCGGCGTTTCGACCGGCCCAAGACCCGAATAGTAGGCGGCGAAGACCTGGTGAATGTAGTTCGTCTCGACGGCACGCGCCGCGTCCTGCCCGCCGGCTACATAACCGTAATGCTGCGTCGGAGCGACCACCGCCAGCCCTCGCCCGCCATACGCTTTTTCGAGCCTCTGAACCACCGCGATCTCGTTCTTACAATCGCTGCACCAGTGCGCCCAGAAAAACAGCAGCACCGGACGCCCGCGATACGCCGCCAGCCGCGCATTCCCAAGTTCCGGAGCCGGTTTGCCTTCGAGCGTCAGCAGGTTTAAATTCTTCTGAATGCGCGTTCGGATGGAAGTGTCTCGCCATCGCGCCAGTTCAGCCTCGAGAAAGCTCACCGCTTCAGCCCGGCGACCCTGCAGTGCCGATGCCAGCGCCTGCGTCTCTATCGAGGCACCCAGCGCCACAGGCAGGCTCGAATCCGCATCCAGCTTTCGCCGGGTAAGCTGCGCCACCGCAAGCTTCCGGACTTCGGCCGAATTCGCCTCCGCCCCGACGTAATCCTTTAGCGCCAACTCCCCGCGGCCAAGCCAGGACAGAGCTTCGAGATACTCCGGCGTGATGCCCCTGGCCGCCTTGAACCGCTCCAGTTCCCGGCGCGCGGAGTTCAGATCGCCCGCCACCGCCCGCTCCTTCACCTGAACCACCAGGGTCTGGCCCGTGACGTTCCACATCTGCGCGCAAACCGCCGCGCAGCAGATCGCCAGACATACAAGACGGGCAATTCGCATGGTCACCAGCAAGTCTAGCGTTCCGATCTCCGATTTTCTGTTGCTAAGGTGGGTTCGAGCGTTGAAACGTATGTTCCGACTAACCTTACTCGCACTGCTTCTCCCCTGCTGCCGCCTGAATGCCGCAGATCCTGACTTCAGCATTGCGCTCCAGCTTCGGCCCGGGGTTCCCCTGCGCCTCTACACGCTCAAGCGTTTTTCGAAGCGCCTTGGCGACCCCGTTCACGCCAAACTGCTTGAACCCGTCTATGCGTTCGACCGCGAAATCATCCCGGCCGGATCTTTGGTTGACGGCCGCGTGAGCAGGCTGATCCCGATAACCACAATGGCCCGCTTGTCCGGCTTCGTCGCGGGCGATTTCACGCCGTACCACCAGGCTGAGGTGGAGTTCACTTCAGTCACCTTCCCGGACGGCAAACAACTCGCGCTTCATACCGCCGGCAACGTCGGGCTCACAACAGTGTTCGATCCGAATAAAAAGATCTCCCCGCCCCCCGTTCAGAAGCGAGGAGCGATTGCGGCCGCGAAGCAGCAGGTACGCGGAGGAATTGAAAGCGTCGCCGAAAGCGTCCGAGGACCCGACAAAATAGAGCGCCTCGAAGACGTGTTCGTCAAACGACTTCCCTGGCACCCGCAGTGGACCCGCAAGGGCACTCGCTTCGACGCGGAAATCACGGAGGGCGTTTCCTTTGGCTCGGCGGCACTCACGGCCGCCGGACTGCGCCTGCTCGGGTCTCCTCCCGAGGCAGACACCGTGGTCCATGCCCGGCTCATCACCCCGCTCACTTCGCTCGATGCGAGGAACGGCGAGCCGGTGGAAGCCGTGCTGTCACAGCCCTTGTTTGCCGACGGCAATCGTTTGATCCTGCCCGAAGGCACCACGCTCACCGGAACCGTGACTCTTGCCCACCGTGCGCGCTTCTTCCATCGCGGCGGCCAGTTGCGGTTTGCTTTCGAGAAGGTCGATCTGCCGGACGACATGCCGCGCAACTTCGCCCCTGCGTCTCTTGAAAGCAGCACGCCCGCCGTTCTCGAAGCCGCGGAATCTTCGGGCAAGGTTCCGGTCAAAGTCGATAGGGAAGGCGGAGCAAAGGCCGTCGAATCGAAGACCCGCCTTATCGCTCCTCTGATTGCCGGAATGATCGCGGCCCGAGCCATGGATAACGACCGCAATCGTTTTGGGGGAGCCGAGCGCAACACCGGCGGCCGAACCCTCGGCGGCGGATCCGGCTTCGGTCTTCTCGGCGCCCTGGCCGCGCAATCGAACCGAACCGTCGGCCGCGTGCTTGGCTTCTACGGACTCGGCTGGTCTGTCTACAACGCGGTAGTCTCGCGCGGCTCTGAAGTCGAGTTCCGGAAAGACGCGGCGCTCGATATCCGCTTCGGCACCCACCAGCGGAAACCGGGGCTACAGCCATGAAGCAGGCCTTCGCCCTCATACTTGGCCGCAATCTGCTCCCTCTACGCGCAGACTCTCCCGCAAAGTCCTGAGGAAGTCCCCTATCCCTGCGCAGGCGGGTTCCTGGCTGCCACTCAGCGCCTTGATTTCCGGTTCGTTCTCAGAGCCGTCGCCACCGGGCGGAAGAGTTCAGGCGCCGGAGGTCCTGAATGGAGGCGATGGCATCACCCTGTACCCAGCCTCGACATCGGACTCGCGGCCCAGGAAGACCGACGATGAGGCGCGCCGTAGCCAAGGTCCGGCACGCGCATGATGACTCAGTCCGCCAGGCGGAACACGTAAAGGTGTACCTGTGCGCCGGCTGTCAGCGGCGTACCGGCTGAGGGTGACTCGTTGAACACGGTTCCGGGCGTATAGGTAGGGGTGCCGTATGTGTAGTAGGTAACGTATGGCGAAAGCCCGACCGCCTTTACGTCGGCCACGGCCTGGGCTTCGGACTTGCCAAATTCATTCGGCACGATGTACGTAAAGCCGTTGGGCTGCGGCGGCACGTAGACAATCACAGCTTCCGCGACGCACGCCGGCTGGTTGTTGGTAGTCCCGGAGCAAACATTGCTGATGAAATTTCCGTAACGATCAGTCTCTGTGAACAGCGGGTCCGGCGCGATGTGATCGTAGCTAACAAGCGTGTAGGCCTTATTGAGCGCCCAGGTAATGCTGTGCCACGACTGATACGTGGTAGTTCTGTACCCGCCGCCCTTACCGCTGCCGCCGCATTTCGTCCAGGCGTACACTTCGCCGGTGATGTTGCCATTGCTGTCAAAGCCTGTCACGAAGCTGGAAACATGCACACCGCCGCAACTCACACCGAGCAGCGCAGGATATCCGGGAGGTAATGGCAACGGAGCCGCCACAGCGCCGCGGCCCATTAAAGCAAAAGCTGCAAATGTAATTGTGCCGACGAGTGCCTTCATGCCGATCTCCTTCGGTTCGATCGCTTTTCCGTTCCGCGCTGTGGGGTCCCGACCGCGGAAGGAAGCCGAGAAGAGCGGTTGACGGTAGTCTACACCCCTCGCGACGGGTGCTGCAAAATCATGCGGATTAATGCCATGCGGATCGAGTGAGCGCTCAACTGAACCCGGGGCTCAGCAAAGGAGCTTTGGTGTAATGCGAGGGGAGCGAGACGATGTTGTCCGCCAGCCGGACCGTACCGTTGCGGCGGCCTACGAGGCGAATGTAGCCCAGGTAGCTGCCCCGATCGGCTTCAAGGGCCTTGATTTCCGGTTCGTTGTTCGGGGCGATCAGCCTGTGCCAGTCCAGCCACATTCGCCAGCCCTCGGGCATGGTGTCGGAGAGTTCGATATCCATGATTCCGGTTCGTTCCCAGTGCCGGCGCCACCAGGCGGAAGAATGCAGGCACCAGAGGTCCTGAGTCCACCAGTCGCGAAGGTGCTCGGGAAGCGGCCCGTCGAGCTCCCGCATGAGTCCGGCTCCCGCAATTCCGATAGCTCCGCCAGGCCTCACAAAGCGAGCGAGGTAGTTCAGGTACAGGTCGTCGGTGCCGTAATAGTAGAAGGAATCGATAGAGACGATGGCATCGAAGAAATCCGGGGCGAATGGCAGCAGCCTCGCGTCGGCATGGATGGGGAACACGCCGTCCGCAACACCGGCATCCCGGAGCCGTTCAAAGTTTTCGGCGGCGTTGAACCAGAGGTCGGTCGCCCAGACCTGGACGCCGAACTCGCGGCGCAGGAAGACCGACGATGAGGCGCGCCCGCAGCCAAGGTCCAGCACCCGCATGCCGGGCCGCAAGTCCATGGCTGTTGTGAGCCACTCGGTCAGCCAAAGTGAATTCGCTGCCCCGCTGATGCTGGAGGCAACCCAATCCGGGTGGTATTTCGAAGAGCGAGGAAAGCGGTCGGAGGCTGGCAGGTTGTCGGTGGCCATGTTGCACGGATTCTCGCACAGTGCGCGGCAGGGCGGTGTTCATGGGCCGGGGACGGGTGAGCCGGGGTTTGATCGAACGAGCCGACCAAAAACGGGGCAGGCATGGAAAAAAGCCTGCCCCCCTGGTAGCTGGTCTACATCTTCCTGGCTGAATTGCTGCTGGACATATTGCCGGACATGCTGCCGCCCTGTTTGGCCATTTTGAGATGGTCCTGCAGGACGGGGAGGGTGCTGCCGGCGAAACTCTTCAGGTCGGGATTGGCGCCGTTGTCCGCTTCCTTCTGGAACTCGGCGATGTCTTTGGTGTGGTCGGCAACCATGGCCTTCAGGTAGGCTGCGTCAAATGCGGGGCCGGACTGCATGGCGCTGAATTTGTCGACCATCGCCTTGGCTTTGCTGTCGAGGTCCGTGGGCAGAGTGATGTTGTTCTTTGCCGCGATCGACTTCAACTGGTCGTTGGCTTTGGTGTGGTCGTCAACGAGCTTCTGGCCCATCTGTTTGACCTGATCGCCACCCTTCTGCGAAGCGATGGTGCCGAGTTGTACTTCTTCGAGGCCGCCGATGGCGGCATCATGTGCGAACTTCATGTCCGCCCCTTTTACGTTGGCGCTTCCGCTCGAGCTTCCGGTGGAGCTACCGTTGGCTCCGGCGGACGACGATGCGGACGAACTCTGCGCGAATGCGGGGAAACCGATAAACACGGCCGCCGCTGCCAGTGCTTTCGATGTAGTCGAAAAATATCCCATCTTTTAGAACTCCTCGCCTATGAAACATGCAACTGACGGGCATATGTTGCGTAGGTCCCACGAGGTTGCAGGCCTAGCCGCGCATGGTGTCAGCGGGCGGGCTGGGGTTGTCCGGCGACGACCTGAGCATGGTTGAGGACGGCGACCAGAGAGACGCCGCCGAGCGTATTGCCGAGCAGGACGGGCAACATATACCCGGTCAGGTATTGGGTCCACGGGATCGATCCCGTAACGACGAGGAAGAGCGCTTCGATGGAGCCCGCGATGATGTGCGTAAAGGAGCCGAGCGCGACGAAGTAGGTGATGATGACGATCAGGGGAATGTGACCGGATTCGGTGGCGGCGCGCATCCAGACGATCATGGCGATGAGCCAGCCTGCGAAGACGCCGCGCAGGATGGCGGTACCGGGGCCGACGGCGATGGTTTCGCGGGCAATATCGGCAAAGCTGTGCTGGACCTCCGGGCTGAAGGCCGGTGTATTTCCGAGAACCCACGCGACAATGTGAGCTCCTGCGAGGTTGCCTGCCAGAACGATGGCCCAGAGTCTCAGCATTCGGCCCGCCGCGGGCAGGGAACGGCGGGCGAGGACGGGCAGCACGGCTGTCAGGGTGTTTTCGGTAAAGAGTTGCTGCCGGCCGAGGATGACAAGCAGGAAGCCGACGGAATAGCCGAATTTCGCGACGAGGGGACGCCAGTGCGCGTCGGGCAGATAGGTGCGAAGGAGCCCTTCGGCGATAAACGAGAAGCCCATGGAGAGGCCTGCCGCAAGAGAGGAACTGGCGAGCGCGGCGGCGGAGCGTTCAAGTTCAATGTCGCCATCGTGCCGCACGGCTTCATGGACGACATGAACCGTGACGGAACTGCGCTGGGCGGCTTCTTCTTTCTCGCGCTCGGTGAGTTCGGGGGTAACGACGTGGTCGTCTGTGGCTTGCATAACTTCTGCCAGCCACGTGCAATCGGTGCGCCTAAGCGGCGCTGAGATTATTCCCCGCCCCGGCCGGAAGCACTGAGCCGGTACATACTTTCAAGTTCGGCCTTAAAGTTTTCCATGACCTGGGTGCGCCGGACCTTCATGGTGGCGGTCACTTCGCCATGTTCGATCGAGAACTCACGGGGCAGGACGCGGAAGCGCTTCACCTGCTCAAACGGCGCGAGTTGCTTGTTCACGCGGCTTACAATGGCCTGAATTTCGGCGAGCACCTGCGGTGCTTCGTAAAGCGGACCGCCCGAATCTTTGGCGCCCGCGACGGCTTCGGCGACCTGGGGGTTGATGGTGAAAAGGGCGACGAGGTGCGGCAGGCGGTCGCCAGCGAGGAGTACCTGGTTGATGAGCGGCTCGGCTTTGAAGAAGGTCTCGACGCGCGCGGGGAAAATTTTCTTGCCGTTCGAGGAGACGATCAGTTCTTTCTTACGCCCTGTGATGTAGATGAAGCCTTCGGAATCGATGGTCCCGACGTCGCCGGTGTGGAGCCAGCCATCTTCGATGAGAGCCGCGGTGGCTTCGGGATCTTTGTAATAGCCTTCCGACAGGCACTCGCTGCGGATGAGCAATTCGCCTTCGTCGCCGACGCGGAATTCGAAGCCCGGAAGGGCTTTGCCGATACTGCCGGGCCGGGGCGAGGTGAGCGGATTAAGGGCTGAAACGCCCCCTTCGGTGATGCCATAGCCTTCAATGAGAGGCATGCCGATGGCGTCAAAGAATTCGGCGAGTTCGGCGCTTAGGGGTGCGGCTCCGGAAGCGGCGACACGGATGCGGCCCCCCAGGCGCTCGCGGATTTTGCTGAAGATGGCGCGATTGGCGAGGGCCAGCGGCAGGGAAATACGCAGGGGAACGCGCTTCCGTTCCCGGCGGTATTTGGCGGCGGCGAGACCGAGTCCGACGGCTCCGAAGAAGGCTTTTTGGGCAAGCGGAGACTTCTTGACCACTTCTGCCCGGATGCTGGTATACATGCGCTCCCAGACTCGGGGCGGCGCGAGGAAGTAAGTAGGCCGGACGCTTTTGAGTTCGCCGGGCAGTTTGCTGAGGCTCTCCGCGAAGGAGACCGCGGCGCCGTTGAAGATGGGCAGCAGTTCGCAGACTACGCGCTGGGCGATGTGCGCGGAGGGGAGGAAGGCGACCGTGATGTCTTCAGGGGAAAGCGGCAGTACGGCGGGGCCCGCCTGGAGATTTTTGACAAGCGCGCGGTGCTTCACCATGACCATCTTCGGATCGCCGGTGGCTCCGGAGGTGAGGTAGAGGATGGCGTTATCGGAGGGCTGTACGTCCGCCGAGTGACGGCCGTGGGAACGAAGTTGGGCGAGCGAGAGAGCGCCCTCGGCCTCGCCGGTCAGGAGTATGAAATGCGAGACCGGTGCGCCTTTGAGCTTCGCGAGCGTCTTCGCGTCTTCGACGAACAGGGCGCGGGCGTCTGAGCGCGCGACCGTGGCAAGGAGTTCTTCAGCAGGATAGCTCGGGTAAAGGGCCGCGGCGACGGAACCGTTCATGAGAATGCCCTGGTCGGCAAGGTAGAACTCGGCGCGGGTTTCGGAACAGATGGCGACGTGATCTCCGGGGCGGATGCCGAGCGCGTGCAGACCGCCGGCAATTTCTTCGGCGGCTTCGAGGTACTGATTCCAGGTCCACGTCTGGACGTGTTTGCCGGAGGGCTGACGGAGGGCCATGCGGTCTCCGTGTTTTTGAGCGGCCTCGCGGAGAAGCTGCGGAATGGTTTCGGATGTCATGAATATACGGCGGTTTCCCCGGCCAGTTCGGCCACTCGTTCCTGCAGGAGCTCTGTTAATTTAGCGCGGTCGTGCAGCTTCATGCCGGCGGTTTCAATGGGGTCGCCCACGCGCAGTTCGACGACGCCGCCGCGGATCATGCCGGAGTGCATGGGAAGCACTTTGCGGGTGTTGATAAGGCCGATGGGGACGATGGGTACCTGGGCCTTGATGGCAATATAGGCCGCGCCTTCCTTGAAAGGTTCCATGTGCTGTTCGGAACGCCCGCCTTCGGGGAAAAGCAGGAGCGAAAAGCCGTGTTCGGCCATCATTTTGGCGCCCTCGGACATGGAGCGGATGGAGGCGCGGGGGTCGTCACGGATGACGGGCAGGTGTCCGGCGCGGCGCAGGTGCCAGCCCATGAAGGGGACCGAGAACAGTTCGCTTTTGGCGAAGAACCGGAACTGCAGCGGGATGGAACTGAGGATCGCGGGGGTGTCCATGTAGCTGGCGTGGTTGGCGGCGAGGACGTAGCTGCGCTTCGGGTTGAGCTTATCGATACCGTGAACTTCGCAGCGGATAAAACCGACGGCCAGGATGATGCGGGACCAGAAGCGGGCGACGTTGTGCTGAGTAATGCCCTCGCGGTCCCAAACGGAACATACCAGAGAGACGGTGCCCATCAACACAGTGGACAAAATGACCGCCGGGGCGGAGAAGAAAAACGCGCGCAGTTTCCACACTTTGAATTATGAAAGTAACTTAGTGAACCTCTATTCTAAGTCCCGCGTCCTGTAGACTTGGAAACGGAGTTCTAAGGAGCAACCTATGAAGAAAACTCAATACCTTGCGATCGCATTCAGCCTTCTTTTCGGATCGGTTTCTATGTTCGCTCAGAAGAAGGGAGACGCCGCGAAGGGCAAAGAACTTTTCGACCAATGCAGTGTCTGCCACAACGCGGACAGCGCCGACCGGAAGATGGGTCCGGGCCTGAAGGGGCTGTTTAAGAAGGCAAAGCTGGACTCGACCGGCAAGCCCGTCACGGACGCGAATGTATTGGGGAAGATCGATGAAGGCGGCAATGGAATGCCTCCGTATAAGGACTCTCTTTCGGCCGAAGAGCACGCGAATCTGCTGGCGTATCTGAAAACACTGTAGGAAGACACTGCAAGGGCAAAAATCCGGAAGGGGGGCACGGTTTTGTGGCCTGCCCCCCTTTGTTGCGTTGTACGAGGTTTTCCGGTTTAGGACGCTTTCTGGTTCACAACTTCGATTGCCTTCTTGAGAATCGTGTCTTCGGCCGGCTTTTTGGAAGTCGCCGAGGCGGCGGGCTGATCGGGCGTTGTGTCGTCGTCCGAATCGCCGATCGCGGGCTCCGGTTCAACCACCAGTTCTTCCGGGGTGACCTGCGTATCCTGAATGGCTTTTCCGGCCGGTGAGTAGTACTTCGCCACCGAAAGGATCACGGCGCTGCCGTCTTCCATGGTGATGGGGCGACGGATCGATGCGTCCCCGTAGGTTCGTTCGCCAACCAGGGTGGCGCGCTTGTCGCTCTGCAGAGCGGCGGCGGCAACTTCGGCTGCTGAGGCGGTGCCGCGATTCGTCAGCACCACCATCGGGAGCGTGCTGACGACTTTCTTCTCATCCGCAGTGTAGGTCTTACGCGGGAACTTCTGGCCTTCGACGTAGGTGAGAGTGCCCTTCGCGATGAACAGATTCGCGAGTTCCACTCCTTCTTCAGGCTCGCCCGCGGCGCAGTAGCGCAGATCGAGCAAGAGGCGTTTGGCGCCCTGCTTCTGGAGCGCGGCGGCGGCGGCGCCAACTTCCTTTACTTTGCCCGACGTGAGCGTGGGGACTTTGATGTAGCCGACGCCATCAGTCAGCAATTTCGATTCGACGTTGGGATAGGCGATGATGGCGCGGGTCAGGGTGAGCTTCTGGGGCTCGGGCTTTCTGCGGAGGACGGAAAGATCAATGGTGGAACCGGGTTCGCCTCTGAGCAGGAGCTTCGCGTAGGCGAGCGGCATGTCGCGGGTGGCGATGCCTTTGACGGATTCGAGGAAGTCGCCCGTGGTCAGGCCGGCTTTATCGGCCGGAGAACCGGGAACCACGGCCACGATGGTGATGTAGCCGAACTTCTTGGCCAGCAACATGCCGAGATCGCCGCGGTACGTATCGAAATTCTTCAGATACTCCTTGTACTGCGTGGCGTTGAGGTAGCTGGCGTACGGGTCGATGGATTCGAGCATTCCCGTCATGGCGCCAAGGGTGACGCTGCTCATGTCAGGCTCTTCGACGTATTCGCTCTTGATGCGCGACAGCACTTCAGAATAGACCGAAAGATGCTTGTAGACGTTGTTGTCGGCGGCCTTGCCGGTGCGATCGTCCGCGGCGGCCCCCTTGCTGACTACGCCGCCGAGCAGGAGCAGGGCGACTAAACAGGTGGAGGACATGACCACAACGAACTTCGCGCGGGTGTTCATATAGAGTTTTTGACGCGGAGCGCCCCTGAAAAGGTGCGAGCCATTCCGCTTTCCTGATTATAGGCCCTGTAAACTGGCTTCCATGTCGCGGATGGTGGAAGAGATCCGGCAGCAGCCGGAAACGCTGGCGCGCACGCTCGCTTCCGAGCTGCGGAGAATCGAGAAATTCCGGGCCACCATTGACCGCCGAAAACCGAGGCTGATTGTGCTGGCAGCGCGCGGGACGTCTGACAATGCGGCGCAGTTCGGGCGTTATCTGCTGGAAATCACGACCGGGATTCCGGTTTCGCTGGCCGCCCCTTCGATCCAGACGGTGTATGAAGCGAAGGTGAATTACAAGGACGCGCTGGTGATCGGGATTTCGCAATCGGGCGAATCTACCGATACGAATATTGTGCTGGAGCACGCGAAGAAGTCGGGCGCGGTGACGGTCGGGATCACGAATGAATCGGGAAGCGCGATGGCGGGGATTGCGGAGCACGTTTTTCTGGTACGGGCGGGCCGTGAGAAGAGCGTTGCGGCGACGAAGACGTACACCGGTCAGATGATGATGCTGTATCTGATCGCGTATGCGCTGGGGGCGAAGACGCGGCTGGCGGATCTGGAAGGGCTTCCGGAGCTGGCGGCAAAGGCTTTGACCCTGGAGACCGAAGTGACCGCGATGGCCGAGCGGTACCGGTTCATGCATCATGCCGCGGTGGTGGGGCGCGGGCTGAACTATGCGAATGCGTTTGAGTTCGCCCTCAAGATGATGGAGACGTCGTACGTGGTTGCGGAGCGATTTTCGTCGGCCGATTTTCTGCACGGTCCGATCGCCATGGTGGAGCCGAACTTTCCGGTGTTCCTGTTTGCGCCTTCAGGGCCGACCTGGACTTCGATGGAAGAGATGCTGACGAAGCTGCGCGGGCTGAAGGCGGAAACGGTAGTCATTACGGACCGGCGGAATCCGGCGGCGGCAAATCTGGCGCCCAGGGTGATTTCGGTGCCCGCGCGGATTCCCGAACTGTTTACGCCGATTCCGTATATCATTCCCGCGCAACTGTTCGCGGCGGCGCTGGCGGCGGAAAAGAATATCGATCCGGACCGGCCGAGAACGCTTACGAAAGTCACGCGGACTTTGTAGCGGCGAGTTTGGGGCCGGTAGTTTTGCCGGATAATGGAATTTGCTTTCCGACCGCCTCAGGTACCACATCACAAGGGGCGGAGTTCTGTTTGCGGTGGCCCTGTTTCTGACGGGTCTGGGGGCTTTCCTTTCGGGAAATAACCTGATTTACCTGATCTTCAGCGCTATGCTGGCGCTGCTGCTGGTGTCGGGCTTCCTGAGCAGGCTGGTGCTTTCGGGGCTGGAGCTGGAACTGCTGCTGCCGGAACATGTGAGCGCCCGCGCCGCCTCGCCCGCGCGCATCCGGGTGCGCAATCTGAAGCGGCTGACGCCATCGTTCTCGATAGAGCTCTCGGGGTCGATTCTGGCGCAGAACGTGTATTTTCCGCTGATTCCCGGACGGGTGGTGACGGAGGCGGCGATCAACGTTATCTTTCCGCGGCGGGGGCGGCATCGAGAGAACCTCTTCGTTCTTTCGACCAGTTTTCCTTTCGGCTTTATTCGAAAGACTGCGACGGTGACGCTGCGGCGCGAGACCATCGTGTATCCATCGCTTGAACCAGGGCCGGGGATGGAGCCGGTGCTCGAGGATATTGCAGGTGAGATCGAGGTTCAGGCGCGCGGGAACGGGCTTGATTTTTACCGTGTGCGGCCGTATGAAACGACCGACAGCGCGAGGCTGGTGGACTGGAAGAGCACCGCCCATACGGGCAGCCTGCAGGTGCGGGAGTTCTCGCGCGAGCGGCGGCGCGGAGTTGAGATTTTTCTCGACCGGCAGGTTCCGCCGGAGCGTACGGCCTGGTTTGAAGAGGCGGTGGAACGGTGCGCTTTTCTGGTGTGGGAACTGACGCAACGCGATGTCGAGGTGTGCCTGAGTTCGCAGCGATTCTCATTCGCTGTGCCCGACGATGGCGAAGTTTATGCGTTACTTCGGTATCTTGCTCTGGTGGAATTTATTCCGGGCGCGGGAAAGCAGGGTAACGGGGATCGGGACGCCGATCGGGACGAAGCCGAGTCCCCGCAGGATCCGGCGGCGGTGAGCGTTGCGTTCAGCGCGCAGCCGCGCCGGTTTGAAGATGCCGGGTGGACGTTTACGCCTTAGCCGCGGCGGCTGCACGAGCGGCTATCATGGCGCGCAGACGGTCGCGCGTGCTGTCAAGGCGCTGGCGGGCATCGGGAAGGCTAAAGATCAGTTGTTCGAGCTGCTTCGACATATTGGGGTTGCCGAAGAGTTCCCGCATCTGGCCGAGGAAGGGTTCGACTTTGCAGAAAGCGGCGATGTGTTCGCCATTCGCTTCGTTGAACATTTTCGCGTCGATGGCGCCATTGGTTACGAGCGTGGCGGCCATTTCCCAGTAGGTAAGTACCTGGCGGATGTACGCTCCGTTGGGTCCGCTGATGGCGGCAAGGAGTTCTTCAAAAGATTTGGGATCGAAGCCGATCATGAAATCGCGCGCCTTGCGCATGGTCTCTTCGCGGCGTTGCTCGTAGAGCGTCAGAATGAGCTGGGCGCTCTCAAAAGGTGTAGGCATCTCATGACCTTATCAGATAGCATGGATTAAAACGAGGTGAAATCAGACTGAAACGTCAGAGCGCCGCCTCGCACGCTACCAGATGGCGTTGGCGCAATTGCGGCGAATGTTTTCGTCGGCGCTCACGAGCGGGGCGAAGCCGTTGGCCTTTGGCGTGGGCAACGATCATGAGGTCGAAGGGATCGCGGGTCCAGTTTTCAAAGAGCGCGGTTTCGGCAAGGTCGGAAAAGGAATGGTTTCGTAGCGTACCTGAAGTAATTCCACGTCGGCGCGCGCGCCGAGGGTGCTTTTCGTCTGCTGAACGACGCGGTCGAACTCGCGGCGAAGCTGCTCGCGCCGTTGCGGCGTATCCTCAATGGATTCACCCCGACGAAGGATCATCTTTGCCTGCGACGCAAGGATTTCTTCATAATCCCGCTCGATAAGAACTACCCGGTAACGGCACCCGGCGGGCAGCAAACAGACCAGTGGGGCGACCACCTTCACAGCCTTGCCCCGAGCGTCGGCGACCCAGCTATGGTCCCGGAACATTTTCCTGACGGCTTCAAATTCAAAGTAGCCTTTGGGATTATCCTCGTCCGCCTCACGCACTTTGTCGGTAAGAATGGGCAGGCCGCCCGCATGCAACATCTGCATCAGCATGGATGTTCCGGAACGAGGAAGACCGCACACGACCAGAACGTCGTCTCCGAGACGAGGCAGTTGCCTGTCCGGAAGAGTTGTGGCAGCCGAATTCCGGGATGTGTTCCTGCCGGCGCGTTCCGTTGACTCCGGCCGCTTCGCCGTCCACAATCCGCGAGGGCCGCGTGCGGCGCATTTCGCGATACCACTGAAAATGTTCTTTGGCGCCTTCCGGATCGTTCAGCCGGAATCTGAGGAGCCGCGCAAACGGTGACGCCGATCTGGGTCCTGAGCTGTTTTGCGAGATTCCTGCGCGCCGACATACTCGCCCAGTCCAATGCGGGAGATGGACAGCAGCAGGTGCGCCATTGGGTAGAAATATAAGCGTGCTACACATTCGCGCGCGGCTTTTTCCGCATCCGCATAGTTGCGCGCGCGCAGAGCCAGGCGGCAAAGCCCCAGATAAGCATGGACGTTATCCGTATCCGCGGCGAGCGCCCGCCGAAACGCTGTTTCGCTTTCCTTGAGGCGGCCGAGGCGGCGCAATAGATCCGCGCGTTTGCAGCAGAATGCCGGGCCGGATTGTCTGGGCGGAGCCAACGCGTTTAAGCGCATCGAGAGCTTCAAACCAACGCTTCTCGGCCACCAGGTCTGCGCTTCGAGCAGATCCGTCATTGCCGGAACATAACGGCGCAGACGCACCGTGGCGATTAGTTCTGTCCTGCTCATCCGGGTCAGAAGAAACTCGCGGGTCGGGAGGCTCAGCTTTGGGATTCAACTCATAAGCCAGTTCCTTCGCGCAGGCTTCGGCGTCGGCATCTCCCGCCGCCACCTTCTTTTCTTCGTAGCGCCCGCGAGCGGTTTCCCGGAAGGATTTCATCCGGTCGCCGGCCTCTTCGAAAGCCCTGCGGCGGCGACCGGCCATATCGTCAACAATCTCGCGCATCTCCGTCGCGAGATTAAGGGCCTGGCAGGACAGGAAGCGCTTCAGCGCGTAACGCTGCTCGTCCGGGTCCCGGCGGCACAGATCGCGCGCGGCCTCGAGGGCCTCGCCGTGCAGATCGGCGTCCTGCAGGGCTTCGACGAGGTTATAGCGGAGTTCCCGGACGGTCGATTCCACGTATTCTTCGATATTCGGCCCTGGCCTTTCGATATATCCGAGAGCCGCCAGTTGCTCCATCGCCTCAGCCGAGGCGACGGGGTCGAGCCGGGTGTGCGGGCGGATGGCGGCCATCCTATCGCCCGGCACAATCTTCCCAACTGGGATGGTTCTTGTCTCGGGGGGGTTCTCAAACGCGTCCACGATTACATGGCCATCCATGTCGGCGCCTGTCGGCAGGCCGTATAAAGTCAACACCGTGGGCGTGAGATCGAGAACGCTGAGACCGAACAGCGAGGTCATCCTTTCTTAATTCCCGGTCCCGCCATGACAAAGATGCCGTAGGGACTGTGTTCAGCCGCGGGGCCGGCGGGGATGTCGGGGATCCGATTGGGCCGCAGATGGTCGGGGTGAAATCCGTGGTCGGACATCAGGATTACCGTCGACATCTTTTCCCGCCTTTTCGAGCAGCGTGCGAACATGATTCTGCCGATCGTAGGGTAAAGGACTAATTGAGTTCGATCAGTACGACTGGGGAGATCAGGCCTGCCGCGGCGGATGATACTTCATGAAACCGTGACAGAAATGATCGATGGCGTCGTAGTAAACGGCGAAGAAGTCCCAGGGCTGGTTTTCGATCAGCCATGTTGCGGCACTATGGATGCTGACACACTCGGCAATGGTTTTGCAGGAGCATGGAAAAGCGCCGGTCTTTACCCTGATCGATTTTTTCGAGGCAGGGCAGAAAAGGCACGAGCATGGGCCCAGCAGATCCTGCGGATGAGGGCAGGTCGGCGGGGGTAGCGTGCTTCGATAACGTTATTCTGGCAGAGCCAGACCACGATGTGGTTGGCCTGTGTAGAGGTAGGAAACCATTACGCCGCCGATCGGTTCGGCAGGATGGCTGGGCCACCAACCTACAACGTTGCTCCGCGGCCGTTCTGGCGACAGGTTCGTTAGCGGGCCGCAGGATAAATTCGTTCGGGTATGTTGGCCTCTGCTGGCCGCTACTTCGCGGCGACTTCGTTCCGACGGCGGCGGAGGGCGAGAACGCCCGCGGCTCCCGCCGCCAGCAGTGCGAGCGACGTAGTTCCGGGTTCGGGCGCGCCGGTGTCGCCCGCGTTGATCGGGCCAACGCCAGTGTTGTACGCGTAGTCAACGATCTTCACCTGGTCGGGATCACCCGTCGCCGTTGCGGTCGGAGACAACAACTTTCAGCTAGCCAAGTGGCCGCCCGAGTCTTTCCGCGACTCAGCTTCCAGCCGGCTTGAGGGTTCGGAGTTCGCCTTTCGAGGTCACGCCTTCAGCGTGATACGGTCTGATGCCCACGACTAATCGCCGCGTTAAAAGCATATTTCTTTTCAGGATGACTTGAGCCGCTGGTGTCAAAGAATTTGGGGGGAGCGGCTGCATGTGAAACGAGTTCAACCCAGCCGCTGCGATAGCCAGACCCCAGTCAAACTTCTATTAGCGAGAACGATTGACTCCAGTGCCCCCGCAATTTTGAATGACCGGTTGACGTTGGTGTTAATGTCTGCAGGATTGATCGAAGCGGTAATGTTCAGGGTGGTATGAATGATACCCGCATCGGCGCTGGTAGCCATTGCCAAGGTGGCGCCGGTTGCGGCTGCGTACTTACTCCAGTTGCTTAAATGGGTCTTCCAGGACCACTGGTCGATAAGACACGCCTTCTTCTTCATGACTAAGCCTAGGCCAGGCTAAACATTATGTCAAGTGTTACTACTGCTTGCGTCATTTTAGCCGATTGGAAACCGACGGGGGGATGACCTCGCAGCCCCAATCTTATGCAGTGATGTTCGATCAGTACGGCCGGGTAGATGAGCAGGTCGTACCGGTTGCTTCGAGGGAGAGCCTGGAAAGGTTATTCCGGCAGAGCCAGACGATGATGTGGGTGTCGCGGCGGGCGGCGGGGGCGGCAGTCTAATCGAGCTTTGACTTTTTGTTTTCGGGGAGCAGCTGAAAGATAACTCCCCGGTGTACAGCGGCTCTTAGGAATTTCTGCCTGGCGCCGGGCGAACACTGCCATTCCAGCCAATCCGATTGTCATGAGGCCATAAAAGCCGGGTTCCGGTGTCGCGTTGAAGGTCGTGCTGTCGAAGGCCGAAACGCCGAAGACGCGTGCGCCATCATTCGGGAAACTGGTGTTAGTGCCGAACTGATAGACGAAATAGGAACCGGCGTTGGTCAGGTCGACATGGGTGTCGATCTTTTCAAACCCGTTCGCGTCTGTGGTGGGCGTGCCATGATACAGAACTTTGTACTTATAGTAGCTGGGGTCAAGCGGCGCGGCCGGATTGAACGTGTAAGAGATCAGGTCGAAGTAGGTGAACTGGCGGGCCTGGGAAGGTCCGTCCTGCGAGCCAGTCACGACAAGATGCGCGTTGCTGACGTTCACAGCGTTGGCGGTATGGAAGAAAACGTTGTCATACCCATACGGCGAGCTCCCGCCATCGTTGAAAATCGTGTCGTATGTGTTTTTCTCCGCAGTCGCCTCATGACCGCCAAAGAGGTTCTTCAGCGGAAAGCCGTCCGGGAACGTCTTTGTGCCCGTGCAGCTCAGGCCGTAGAGCGCGCAAGGCGCGGTGAACGGAGCGATCACGGCAGAGGTGTACGTGGGATCGACAACAATGTTGTTGTAGTTAAAGATGTTGAGGCTCGCCTGCGCGAGGCCGCCTGACAACAGTACGGCCACCGGTAACGCGAGCTTGAATGAAAGAATGCTTTTCATAATTAGTAACTCCTAAACCAACGCACTGAGGCGGCAACGCGGCTGCTACAGCTATTTGTGTTCTATCAGAATAGCGTGAGGTGCAGGGACTACTGAAGGGAAATCTCACTTCTACCAGCAAACCGGTACCAGTACCATTCATAAGAAATATTTATAGTACAACGCGACAAAAATAAATTTGCCTAATTCAGCGTACCTTCCGATAATGACTGTTGGAGTACCTTCCACAATGAACAATCGAGTCTGGATCTTCGACACCACTCTCAGGGACGGCGAACAGTCCCCTGGCTGCAGCATGACGGTAGCTGAAAAGCTGCGCATGGCGGCCAAACTGGTGGAACTTGGGGTAGACATCCTGGAGGCCGGTTTCCCGATCGCCTCGAAGGGTGACTTTGACGCAGTCGATGCCGTGAGCCAGGAGTTTCCATGGGCGAACGTCGCGGCGCTGGCCCGCTGCTGCAGAGGGGATGTGGAGCGTGCCGCCGCGGCGCTGACGAAGGCCCGCCGGCCTCGCATTCACACCTTCATTGCGACCAGCGATATCCATCTTAAGTACAAGCTGAAAAAATCACGGCAGCAGGTGCTCGATGACGCGGTAGCGGCGGTGGAACTGGCCCGCTCTTATGTGGATGACGTGGAATTTTCGGCCGAGGACGGCGCCCGCACCGACCCTGACTTTCTCGAACAGATCTCGCGGGCGGTGGTGGCCGCGGGAGCCCGGACGGTGAATATCCCGGATACGGTGGGGTATTCGACGCCCGAGGAATACAGCGAAATCATTGGCCGGATTGTGAAAGCACTGGGCGATACGGCGGTGGTCAGCGTTCATTGCCATGACGATCTCGGCCTCGCGGTGGCTAATTCGCTGGCCGCGGTGAGCGCGGGGGCGCGCCAGGTGGAATGCACCATCAACGGTATCGGGGAACGCTCGGGTAACTGCTCGCTCGAAGAGATCGTCATGATCTTTAAGACCCGGCACGACCGTTATCCCTGGACCACGGGAATCCATTCCGAGCACCTTTACAGCGCGAGCCAGATGCTGAGTTCGATTATCAGCTTCGGGCCGCAGCCGAACAAGGCGATTGTGGGACGCAACGCCTTCGCGCATGAGGCCGGCATACACCAGGACGGCTATCTGAAAGAACGAACCACGTATGAGATCATCGATCCGAAGTCGGTTGGCGTTCCGGAAGGAAAGCTCGTCCTCGGCAAGCACAGCGGCCGCCACGCTCTGAAGAAGCGCTGCGAATCGCTCGGTTTCGATCTCTCCAAAGAAGAACTGGACGTTGTATACAACGAGATCACCGCGCTTGCGGATAACAAAAAAGGTTTGATGGACGAAGAAATCGCGGCACTGGCCAAACGGGCCTCCCAGGAGAAAGTTCCAGCTTGAATCTCAACATCTTAGTCCTTCCCGGTGACGGTATCGGAACCGAAGTCACCGGCGAAGCCGTAAAAGTCCTGCGGGTGGTCGCCGCGAAGTGGAAGCATGAACTGACGCTTCGGGAGGCGCTGCTCGGGGGGATTGCGATCCATAAGCACAAGACGCCGTTTCCGGCCGAAACCGAAAAGCTTGCACTGGAAGCGGACGCCGTGCTGATGGGCGCGGTGGGACTGCCGGAGTTCGATGAATGGCCGCCTGAAAAGCGCCCGGAGCGCGGGCTGCTCGGCATCCGAAAAGCGATGGGGGTTTACGCGAACCTGCGGCCGGTGCGGAGCTATAAAGCGCTGCTCGATTCGTCTCCGCTCAAGAATCATCTGGTGGATGGCGTGGACATGATCATCGTCAGGGAGCTGAACGGCGGCATTTATTACGGCATGCCGCGCGGCATCTACGAAGACGGGCCGGAGCCGCGGGCAGTAAATACGATGGCGTATACGCGGAGCGAAATCGACCGGGTGACGCGGGTGGCGTTCGAGCTGGCGCGCAAGCGGCGGCGGAAGCTGACGTCGGTCGACAAGTCGAACGTGCTTGAAACTTCGCAGCTCTGGCGCCGCGTAGTGGTTGAGGTGGCGAAGGACTACGGAGACGTGACGCTCGATCACCTGCTGGTGGATAACTGCGCGATGCAGCTGGTGCTGAACCCGAAAAGCTTCGACGTGCTGGTGACCGAGAACATGTTCGGCGACATTCTGAGCGACGAAGGCGCGGTGCTGGCGGGATCGATCGGCATGTTGCCGTCGGCCTCGATCGGAGCGAAGAAACCGAACGGCGCGTGGGTGGGGTTATATGAACCGGTACACGGTTCGGCGCCCGACATCGCGGGCAAGAACAAAGCAAATCCCTTTGGCGCGATCGGCTCAGTGGCGGCGATGCTCGAGTACAGCTTCGGGCTGACCGAGGAAGCCGCCGCGGTGAATCGCGCGATGGAACAAGTCCTGTCGAGCGGCCGAGTGACCGCCGACCTTAAGCCGGCCGGAACGCCGGCCACCACGGAACAGGTAGGAGAGGCAGTTTGTCAGGCAATTTAAAAACGCTGAGTCAAAAAGTTTGGGATTCGCATGTGGTCGCGGAACAGCCGGGAGCACCGGCGCTGCTCTACGTGGATCTGCATCTGGTGCATGAAGTCACGTCGCCGCAGGCCTTTCAGGGGCTGCGGGACCGGGGTCTGAAAGTCCGGCGGCCGGATCTGACGGTCGCGACGACAGATCACAGCCTTCCGACGACGGACCGGTCGCTGCCGATTGTGGATCCGATTGCCGCGAAACAGGTGGCGCAGCTCGATACGAACTGTAAAGAGTTCGGGATTCGGCACTACGGAGTGCATTCGGAGCACCAGGGAATCGTTCACGTGATTGGACCGGAACTGGGGTTCACGCAGCCGGGCATGACGGTGGTTTGCGGCGACAGCCACACGGCCACGCACGGGGCTTTCGGGGCTCTGGCATTCGGGATCGGAACGAGCGAAGTGGAGAACGTGCTGGCCACGCAGTGTCTGCTGCAGCGTCCGTCGAAAACGTTTCGGGTGCAGGTAAACGGCTCGCTCAGGACAGGGGTTTCGGCCAAGGACATTATTCTTGCGCTGTGCGCGCAGGTGGGCATCGGCGGCGCTACCGGCTACGTGCTTGAATACGACGGACCGGCGATCCGGGCTCTGGACATGGAAGGCCGGATGACGGTCTGCAACATGTCGATTGAAGCGGGAGCGCGGGCCGGAATGGTGGCTCCGGACGACGTTACGTTCAACTATCTGCATGGCCGCGAATTCGCACCGCAGGGCGCGGACTGGGACGCCGCACTGGCACGGTGGAAGACGCTGCCGACTGACGCCGGGTCTACGTTCGACCGCACGGTCACGATTGACGGCGACGCGCTGGGGCCGATGATCACGTGGGGCACGAACCCGGGGATGGGAGTTGCGATCGGGGGCGCGGTGCCCGATCCGGCAAACATTTCGGACACGCTCGAACGCGACGCGGTGACGAAGGCTCTGGCGTATATGGGGCTCGAAGCGGGTAAGCCGATTCTGGGGCATCCGGTGAACGTGGTGTTTATCGGGAGCTGCACGAACTCGCGGATTTCGGATCTGCGCATTGCGGCGGGTTTGTTGAAGGGCCGCAAGGTGAATCCGAATGTGAGGGTGATGGTGGTGCCGGGGTCGATGGAAGTTAAGCGGCAGGCGATTGCCGAAGGGCTGCCGGATATTTTCCGCGCGGCCGGATGCGACTGGCGGGAACCGGGCTGCTCGATGTGCATTGCGATGAACGGCGATCAACTGGAGCCGGGGCAGTACAGCGTTTCGACGAGCAACCGCAACTTCGAAGGCCGGCAGGGCAAAGGCGGGCGGACGTTCCTTGCGTCGCCGCTGACGGCGGCCGCAAGCGCGATCACCGGAGTAGTCACCGACGTGAGGACCTTAATCTAATGATTCCGTTTACCGCTTTTGAGTCACGTCTGGTACCGCTGCCGAAGAACAACATCGATACGGATCAGATTATTCCCGCGCGGTTCCTGAAAACCACGTCGAAAGAAGGACTCGATAAGAACCTGTTCTGCGACTGGCGTCAGGACCCGAACTTCATTCTGAACACGCCGCGCGGGCAGAACGCGCAGATCCTGCTGGCCGGGGACAACTTCGGGTGCGGAAGTTCGCGCGAACATGCGCCGTGGGCGCTGACACAGTTCGGCTTCCGGGCCGTGATCAGCACGTCATTCGCAGAGATCTTCAAGCAGAACTCGCTGAAGAATTCGCTGCTGCCGATTGTGGTATCGCCGGAGATTCACGCGAAGCTGTTCGCGCTGCCTGAGGACGCGAGGGTGAAGATCGATCTGCCGAGCCAGGCTCTGACGCTGCCGGACGGCGAGAGCGTCCGCTTCGAGGTGGATTCCTTCTCGAAGACGTGTCTGGTGGAAGGTATCGACGAACTGGGCTGGATCCTGAAGCAGGAGCCGGCGATCGCGGCCTACGAACAAACCAGAACCTCCACGCTGAACACGTTAAAATAAAAAGCTCAAGCCCCGACTGCTCGTGCGCCCCTGCCGCCGCGCCAAATCCAAAGGGAGTAGTAGATGAGTCCAACCGCGGCATTAAGTGAAGCGACGTATGTCCTCACGCTCGATGAAATCAGCCAACTGACGCAGGAAGGCGGACAACCCGCCGAGACCCTGATGAACGTGGTCGCCCTGATTGCCAGGCGATTCAGGACGGACGTCTGTTCGGCCTATCTGCTGGAGCCGGACCGGGCAAACCTGGTGCTGGCGGCAACGCTGGGCCTGCGGCGGGAATGCGTGGGGACGCTGCGGCTGGCGCTGAACGAAGGCCTTGCGGGGCTGGTGGCCGAGCAGGTGCGGCCGGTGGCGGTGGAAGACGCGGGCAAGCATCCAAGGTTCAAGCTGTTCCTCGAATCGGGCGAAGAGAAGTACCGGTCGTTCCTTGGCGTGCCGGTGATCGACCGGGGCGTGCTGCAGGGCGTGCTGGTGGTGCAGACGACGGAAACGCGTGTGTTCCACGAGCAGGATATAAGGATGCTGAGCGAGGCGGCCGCGCAGGTGGCTCCGGTGGTGAGCGAGGCGCGCACGCTCGACCGGTTCGTGGCGCCGATGCAGGAGCGTTTGTTCGCGCTGGCGCGTAATCTTTGGTGGAGCTGGGATAACGACACCATCGGGATTTTCCGCGACCTGGACCCGGTGCGGTGGCGGGAGCTGAACAACAATCCGCTGGCGCTGCTTTCGGAGATGCCGCTGGCCGAGATCGAGAAGCGCGCGAGCGACGTGCTGCTGCACGGGCGCATCAACTACGCATACCGGCGGCAGCAGGAGTATCTGCAGGCGGACCGAACGTGGGGAGCGAAGCACGCGGGCGTTCTGAGGCCGCGGCCAGTGGCTTATTTTTCGGCTGAGTTCGGGCTGCATGAATCGATTCCGATCTACTCGGGCGGGCTTGGAGTGCTCGCGGGCGATCACGTAAAGAGCGCTTCGGATCTGGATATCCCGCTGGTCGGGATTGGCCTTTTCTACGGCCAGGGGTACTTCAAGCAGAGGCTCGACGGCAGCGGCTGGCAGCACGAAGAATACCTGCGGACGGACATTAACACGCTGCCGATGGAGCCCGCGATCGGGACCAACGGGCTGCCGGTGACGATCCGGATCGAGACGCGGGGCGGCGCCATTTGCGCAAAGGTCTGGCGGATTAAGGTAGGCCGGATCGACCTGCTGCTGCTCGATTCGAATGTGGACGGCAATGCGCCCGAAGACCGGGAACTGACGTCGCGCCTTTATGGCGGAGACGGGCGCGTGCGTATCCGCCAGGAACTGCTGCTGGGCGTGGGCGGTGTGCGGGCGCTGCGGGCGATGGGGATTACGCCGGGCGTGTTCCACATGAACGAAGGGCACAGCGGGTTCGCGGTGCTGGAAGCGATCCGCAGCCGGATGGAAGAAGAAGGGCTGAGCTTCGACGAGACCGTGCCGTATGTGAGCCGCGAGGTGGTATTCACGACGCATACACCGGTGCCGGCCGGGCATGACCGTTTCGGCGCGGACCTGATTGAGGAGCATCTTGGGCCGCTGCGCGACGGGCTCGGGATTTCGCACGAGCGCCTGATGGAGCTGGGGAGCGAGGGGCCCGGGCACAACCAGTGGCTGTTCTGCATGACGGTGGTGGGGCTGAAGCTTTCGCGTCATGCGAATGCGGTTTCGTCGCTGCACGGCGAGGTGTCGCGGGCGATGTGGCCGGGGTATCCGATCGGGCATATTACGAACGGGGTTCACGTTCCGTCGTGGCTGGCGCCGCAGATGTTCCGGCTGTATGACCGGCATCTGGGGACGGACTGGCATAAGCGCAGCGCGCACTCGAACACGTGGCAGGGAATCGAGAACGTTGAGGACGGGGAGCTTTGGGAGACGCACCTGGCGCTTAAGGCGCAACTGATCCAGTTTGTGCGGCGGCGCGCGATTGAGCAGGCGGAGAGGCGGAAGGAATCGCCTGAGAGCATGGCGCGGCTGGGGCGGCTGATGAGTCCGGATGCGCTGACGATCGGGTTTGCGCGGCGGTTTGCGACTTACAAGCGCGCGAATTTGATCCTTGCGGATCTGGAGCGGCTGGCGCTGATGGTGAACGATCCGAACCGGCCGGTGCAGTTCTTGTTTGCGGGGAAGGCGCATCCTCACGATGAGCCGGGGAAGCGGGTGCTGCAGGAGATTGCGGCGCTGATGCGGGACCGGCAGTTCGCGGAGAAGTTCGTGTTTGTTGAGGATTACGACATCAACGTGGGGCGGTATCTGGTGCAGGGAGTGGACGTGTGGCTGAATAATCCGCGGCGTCCGCTGGAAGCTTCAGGGACGAGCGGAGAGAAGGTGGTTTTGAATGGCGGGCTGAACCTGTCGGTGCTGGACGGGTGGTGGGCTGAGGCGTATGACGGGTTGAACGGGTTCGCGATCGGGACCGGGCGGACGCATTCGAATATGAATGTGCACGATACGCGGGACGGGGATGCGTTGTACCGGGTGCTGCGCGATGAGGTGATTCCGCTTTATTACCAGCGTGACCGGGATGGGTTGCCGCGCGGGTGGATCCAGCGGATGAAGCGAACGATCAGGACGCTGGGATGGCGTTTTTGCGCGGATCGGATGGTTATGGATTATACGCTTAAGGCTTATGTTCCGGCCGCCGGTGGGACTTCGAGTGATATGAGTAGGTCGGTTTATTAGGAGTCTGGGGGTGCGGCGTGGGGCAGCGAGATCCGAGCTCAGGATCCCGATACGGTGCCTCACAGGCTACGGTTTATCCACGTTTTGCCACGCCGAAATCGGTTAAGAAAGGACCTCGCGCGCCGGAACTCGTAGACGTCAAGGAAGTCGGTTATCACCGTTCGCTCGGCCCGGGATGCCAATTTCCCTGCATAGTAGGAGAGTGCGCCTTCAACATCTTCGAAGTGGATCAGCTTGATTTCTATAAATGGTCGAGGCGGGCGAATACATTGAACAACTCATCAAAGGCGTCGCGAATGAACTGTTCATCGGCGCTCAGCGCGACTGTATCGTGGGTGCGGAGAGCGCGTCGGCGTACATCGTGAGTGATTGCACCCGTTCTCCTGCCTTCGTAGTCATAGCACCGCCCAGACCAGTCCAGCATGCGCATAGCGGCGCGGGCAAGATGGTTTCGATAAAGCTCGTCGATGCGCAAGCCCGCAGTTTCGGATAATTTCCATCGCTGATCGCTTGCTCGCTGTTCGCGACTCCTTGTAGTCTCTTCGTTTCCTTTCCTGACCTCTCTGACTAGCCTTCCAGGGGGAATCAGACGCTTACTGCGATCGGCGCCCACGATGGTGGCTTCTTTCATCAGACGGGTTCGCCACGTGTCTCGCTGGATTCGGTCGCCCTTATAATCTAGGGGCTGAGAATCCCCCGAGGGAATCGCGGAATCGTTTCCGGTTCGGGCCTCGAAGAATTATCCCTTCGGTGCTCTGGCTTTTTATATCGGTAACCGGGAAATGTTGACGAGTACCTTCAGCCAGGGCAGAGAGATTTTGTCTAGGCACTGAAGGAAGAGGCCGCCGAGGAGCCATGACGCTGCCCTTAAGGAAACTCGATGCGGCGCTATGCTTCAGATGGCACAAACCAGACGATACTGAAGGACTTTCGCCAACGGCAGCCATCCTAGCCCGGTAGGTTAGCCGAAGCCACTTGGCCAAATTGCACATTTGCCTCGAAACCCATGGAGAACCGAAGAAAAAAGGTTTCGCACCAGGCGCGGACACTCATCAACTCGCCGATCGCGCACGTTTTGGCCTCCGTCGAGAATTCCACTCGAATCAGACTTCTCGAGTACGCGCAGAATGGCGGCTTCTGTCCGCTTCTCGCAGTCTTGCATCCTGAATGCTCGTCACGAAAAGATGAATGCCGCTAACCAGTTCCCACGCGTCGGACTGGATAACAGCCTTTCGTTTAGCAAAGTTGGCTTGACCTTCCTGGGAGCGCGCTTCGGCCCAGCCATGCCACTTTTCCTTGCGGATGCCCAGCCTCAGTTGTTCCGTGTCCAGGATATTGTATTCGCCTTTCATAAATGCCCGCTTATGCGCACCCAACCTGATAACGAAAGGTCTACCTGTATGCCCCGGCCAGAGCGTGATGTGACCACCCCGGCTAAGCTCAAACGTCAGTAAGTAAACTCCGGATTGTTTGCCCTCGGGTGTTTCGTTCAGGAGCGGAAGGCTATCATTACGCGGAACTCGCGGCCATCCGAAGGGCCCCTTCCACTCAAGCTCAATCGGATCGGAGTCACTTGCCAGCCGCATGTCGTGCAATAATGTGGGACTGTTAGTCACGGTATAAGCATCGTACATGGCGCAATGCCTCAGGACTGAATCAAAGCGGAGTCGGCCGGTGCCGCGCGATAGTTGCGGAATGCCGGGAGGGCCCAGGTGATTAAGCAGGAGCCAAGGATGCAAAGAACTCCGCCCGCCACCACCGATGGGCCGAGTCCCAGAAGCCGCGCGGTGAAACCGGCTTCGGCGTTCCCGAGATAGGGTCCGCTGGAATAGCTCACCATCTCAATTGCGGCGGTGCGCCCCCTGAGACGGGCGGGGATTGAGCGGTTCCACAGGGTCATGCGGAAGATGCCGCTCACCATATCGGCGGCGCCGGCCAAAGCGAGGAACAGCAGTGCCAGGCCACAAGGTCTCTCGACAACCCGAACCCGATGATGGCGAAGCCCCATAATACCGCCGCCCAGGCGATCATCATTCCGTGGCGCCGGAAGCGGCTGGTCCAGCCCGAAGTCAGGCTGAGCAACAGCGCTCCCACGGGTCCGGCCGCAGTAGAGCCAGCCCACGTTTTGATTTCCAAACACGGCTCCAAAAGCCGGGAACAACGCGTTAGGCATGCCGAAGAACATGGCGTTCATGTCGATTAGGTACGTCCCGAGCAAGGTCTTTGCGCTGCAAGCGCGTAGCGCCAGCCTTTGAGTCAATCCATGCCAGGAGAGGCCATCCTTCGTCCCCTCCTCTGAACTCGCTTCCTGCCGCATGGCCAGGATGGCGGCGATGCCACAAAGGTAAGTAGCGGCGTCCACTCCGAACGCGCAGGCGGGACCGAAGGTTCACGGCGATCCAGCCCGCGATGCCCGGGCCCGCGATGAAGCGGCATTGCCCCGTATCGAATTCAGCGAACTCACGGCGGTCATATCCTCCGGGCGGACCAGTTGCGGGGTCATCGCTTCGATCGCGGGCCGCTCGATGGAGTTGAGCGCCGCGAGTATCGCCGGCGGCGGCGAACAGAAGCGGGACATGGGGATGAGGCAGCGAGCGCATTCGCCAGTCAGTACGCCGAGCACCATGGTCATCAGCGAGTCGCAACCAACGATGACATGGCGGCGATTGAAATGATCGGCAACGGCTCCGCCCACGAAGGCGACAAGCAGCAAGGGGACGAACTCGGCCACGCCCGAGAAGGCCCACCATGACGGTGGAGTGCGTGAGCTGGTACATCTGGATCGGCAGGACCACGTAGGTCAGGGCGGAGCCGAAGCCTGAAATCATCTGGCCGAAGTAGAGCAGCCGGAAGTCTCCCGTACGAAGGGGAGAGAGATCGGGGAGCAGAGCATGGAGCGCGCCGAACCTGGAGGAGTTGCGCGACTTCATAGATGTGATTTTGGCATTGTGAACCTTCCCCGGTCGCAGTCCGCGAACTATTAGATTTGTAATTGACAAGCTTCGGGCACAGGTGTAATGTCTAACTATTAGTTCCTTAATAGATACCTGTGCCCCGCAAACCATCCCTCAACCTGACCGACGCTGAACTCCGCCTGATGGAAGTCCTCTGGGCGAGAGGGCCCGGGGCGGTCAGTGACGTTATGGAAGGGCTTCCGAAAAACGTGAGTCTCGCCTATTCATCGGTACTCACGACCCTTCGGGTCCTCGAAAACAAAGGTTACCTTGAGCACACCAAAGAAGGCCGCGCGTTCGTTTATCGCCCGCTGGTGGGACCCGACGAGGCCCGCGAATCGGCTCTTGGACACCTGCTGCACCGTTTTTTCAACGGCTCGCCGGAACTGCTCATGCTCAATCTGGTGAACGGGCGCAAACTGAAACCAAAGCACCTGAAACAGCTTCGCGACCGGATCGCAAAAGAGGAAGACTAGGATGTACCCGCTTCTCTCCGCACTGCTGAACGGCTTCATCCTTTCGACCGCGCTGACGGGCGCAGTCTGGCTGGCGCTGCACTTCACGCAGCGTCGCACCGTGAACGCCGCAACCCGCTACGTCATCTGGTGGGTGATGCTGGGCGCAGCGATCTTCATTCCCTTATCGTTCGTGCCCGTGTCGCTTACGCCGCAGCCGATGCGTTCGCTGACACACATCAGCCGGCCAGCGCCGCCTGGGCCGCTTCCGGTCCGCGCCACCGGGCGCGTGTCCGCATTCACTCCCGCTCCGATTGCCATCCACGTATATCAACCAGCCAGACCCTGGCCGAAATGGCCGCTGCTCTTTTGGCCGCTCCTCTCTGCCATCCTGCTGGTCCGCCTGACCGCAAGCTATCTGCTGCTGAACCGCCTGAAAGCCCGGGCGCAAACGATCGAGCTTCCACAGCTTGAGCGGTGGCTCGCGCGCTGTAAGGGAATTCGGCCGGGCATCGGCATTGCTCTTTCACCGGAAATCGCAACGCCTATTGCCACAGGTCCGATCAGGTCTACTATCCTGCTCCCCGCGCGGCTTTTCGACGTCCTGACAGCGGAAGATCTGGACCGCATCGGTCTCCATGAAACCGCGCATCTGGTGCGCCGCGACGATTACGCACTTCTGTTGCAGCGCGTGATCGAAGCAGTGTTTATTGCATCGCCCCTGGTTCTCTGGATCGCGCGCCGCATCGACTTAGAGCGCGAAATTGCCTGTGACGATCTCGTGATCGACGCCACCGGTCATGCCCGTTCTTACGCGGCGTGCCTGACCCGCATCGTCGAAGCTGTGGACGGAATGAGTTCGCCGTGGCCCGCCGCAACCGCGGCCGAGAGCGTCTCCCAACTTGCGCGGCGGGTCGAAGCCCTTCTTGATAAGACCCGCCGGGCCGGAGCTCACCTGATGAAAGGCCGGCTCGCCGTTATCGCGGCGCTGCTTTCGATGCTCGCGCTGATGGCCACGCGTTCGCCCGCGCTGGTCGCGTTCGTCACCACGGTCGCGGCGGTTGCTCAAAGGTCAATCGCTGTGCGCCCCCTGCTCGCTCAGGTTTTACCCGGGGCTTCGTCGCAGGAAGAGGCTGCGGGCCAGGGCATGTCAGGCCGGGTCATGGACGATAAATCCGGGAAGCCAGTGGCTTCCGCCGAGCTTCGGTTTCACAAGGCGGGTCTCAGAGAACTCGCGGCCGACCTCGAAACCGACCGCCAGGGGAGGTTCATGGCGCAAGGACTTCCGCCGGGGCAGTACACGATCGAAGTCATGAAGCCCAACTATGGCCAGACCACGTTCGAGCTCACCGTTCCGTCGCCCCAGGTCACTGTCCGCCTGGTTCACTATGGCGTAATAGACGGCAAGGTGAACAACGCCGCCGGTCAGCCGCTGCCCGCGATTCTGCGTGCTCCGGGCGGCCGCACCGTTGGCAGTTCGCGCCTGACCATCCTTACGAAAGACCCGGCCAGCGGACGCCTGATTACCTTTCGCGAAGGTGGCCTCGACGATGCCGGTCACTATCGCATCTTCGACCTTCCGCCGGGCGAGTATGCGATTGGATTCTGGTACTCGGGGCACGCCGAAGGGTCCGGCCTGCAACTCTATCCGGATAACACGAACCCGCGCTTCTTCCCGATCACGGGCGGAGAAGAGTATGACAATATCGATTTCACCGTGGTTCCGAAACAGTCGGCTTCGGTGAGCGGACGCATTCAACTGCCAGAGGGTGTAACGGGGCAGTTCCAGCTTGCGCTGGGCCTGCCCGATCGGCCCAACCTTCCTCTGGCGCAAACGCTCTCAGAAAAAGACGGGACGTTTCAGTTCGACAAGATTCCGCCGGGCAACTACGAACTCCTCGCGTCGGGCCCGGTCGGGGGTTACGGACAATACGAGTCGATTCTCGACAATGAAAAGGACGCGTACTTCGGCCGAACCGGCGTTCAATCGGCGGGACAAAATATCGAAGGCCTGAGCATTGCCGTGGCACCGGCTAAGACTCTGCGGCTCGTTGTGAAGGCGCACGGGAACGATGCCCTTCCGAAAGGCTGCCCCGCGAGTGTGAAGCTTGAACTGAGGCCGCTCAAGCCCTGGGCAATGATGTTCTACACCAGGACCGAAGGCGTTTTCGGGAAAGAGCAGACGCTCCCAAAATTGGCTCCTGGGCTGTTTGGGATACGCGCGTCGGACCTGCCGAAGACGTGCTTCCAGATGAATGACGCGGTTGCAGATCTGCGGGGCGATGCGAGTAAGCCGGTGCTGATTGAGCTCGCCGCGTCGGGAGCGATTCACGGGCTGGTTCGCGGCGGAACACCCGGTTCTCTCGTCGGGCTGACTTCGCTCAGCCCCGGTCGTTCCCCCGATGGTGCCAGGGAGCGGCGCGTTGCGTATGCAAGCGCGGAAGGACAGTTCGCGTTCGATGCCCTGCCCCCGGGACGCTATGCGATTGGCGGCAAAGAAGTAGAGGTAGCCGGCGGCAAAACCACGGAAGTGGAGATCACGCAATGAAGCGTTTCGCGGGTTTGCTCGTGCTGAGCGCCGTGCTATTCGGGCAGGAGCCGCCACCGGGAGCGAAAACACCCGTTCTCAACTCCGCGGTTTCAGGCATCGTGCGCGACAAAGGCACGGGTCAGCCACTGCCCGGCTACACCGTGTCGACTTATGTCGGAGCGACCTGGGTTGCCAATTCGATTCAGATGGGACCGAGCACGAAGACGGTGAAGGCGACCACCGATGAATCCGGCCGCTACCGGCTCGGGGATCTTCCCGCCGCGCCGTACCGGGTGGTAGCGCGGAGCGCGAAAGGGGGCTTTGGTTCCGACGTGACCAGATACATCAACCTGAGCGGGCATGATGTGGATGACATCAATTTCGATGTCGCGGTGGAAGGCGTGGTGAAAGGCACGATCGTCGATGAAAACAAGGATCCGGTTCCGGGAATCACGGTGATACTGGTTTCGCGCGAATATTATCTTGGCTCGTCCGGATATTTCTTCCGCACTGCGAGCGCGCCCAGTAACGACCGGGGCGAATACACGATTCAAGGCGTTCCGGCGGGTGAGTCGTTCTATCTGATGGCTGAATTGCGGCGGCAGCAGTTGCCCGCGCACTCGGACAGCCCCCTTAATGCGAAACTGCGGCGCCGTGTTCCGATGCGCACCTGGTATCCGAATTCGCCGTCGAAAGAGGGCGCCGCACCGGTCATGCTGCGCCCGGCCGAAATTCGCGAGCACGTTGACATTGAGATGAAAAAATCGCCACTTTCTGCGCCGAAGGCACGCTGCTGACCGCGGCGGGAGGACCGGGCGTGCTCGGCTTCCATATCGAAGGCCAGCAACCCTCAAGCGGCACACACGAAGGCGGAGGCATGTACATCGTCACGGGCTTTGGCCGGACCGGCTCCGACGGAGCGTTCCGCATCTGCGACCTTTCTCCGGGCAGCTACAGAATTGAAGCTTCGGAGGACAAAGGCGACCCGCTCTTCGGGGTCAGTGTGGTCAATATTAAGGACGAAGATGTGAGGGGTTTAAAGGTCGCCGCCCTGGCCCTGCAGCCGTTGGAGGAGAGGTGGTTCTGGAGGGACCGATCCAGGCGACGCCGCTTGCGGTAAAGGTCTCGGTGGACCTGCTGGCTACTACGCGCAGTCTTCATCAGGGCGAACACGCGAGCGCCAAAGCGGATATACCCGGTAATTTCACGCTGCCCGCCGTGATTGTGGACGATTATCAGGTGCGGACGGTGCTGAACTCTCCGGGACTGTATATCAAGGATGTTCAGTGGGGAGGGATCAGCATTCAATACGCGCCCCTTCGCCTCGGGTCGTCAGCGGGTTCGGGTCTGAAGGTCGTGGTGGGTCAGGATGGCGGAACCATCGCCACGGCCGTTGCCACGAAGGATGGTTTGGCCGCGCAGGATATGCACACGGTGGCGTTTCCGGCCGACATCACCTCGGAGGGGATGCTGGCGGCCGCGATGGTTTACGGACAGACTGACCAGACCGGCGCCTGGACTTCGCAAACGCTCCCGCCCGGCAGATACTATGTTGGCGGTATCGATGTGTCGGTCGATCACAGCATGGAGTTTATCGCGCGCCTGTGGCGGTCCCGGAGCCGTTTCACCGAGGTCGAGCTTGGAGTGAAAGGAAAGGCGCAGGTTCCGTTACAGCCGATTTTGCTTGCCCCTTAAGAGGTATCCTGGACACCTAACATATTCGCGGTGTGCGCAACAACCTCGAAGGGGCTCACACACGAATCGCTCCTGCTGAGCGGCGCAGCATAAACTCTAAGATTCTGTACAAGTATGAAGTTGCGCAGGAGGGGACGTCCGGGCCCTGAGCTATGTAACGGGGAACACCGCGTGGCGAATGCCGGGTTCGGCTTTGCGTCGGCGGAACAATCTCGCCGTTGCGTGATGTTAAGTTTTAGGTTAACATGAGGGCATGAGATGGCGCGCCGAATTGCGTACGCAGGAGAGAAATTTACGATTGCGTTTGCACGAGAGAAGAACGGCGCGTGCCCGGGCTCTGATTTTTTCGACGCGCTAACGAACCCGCTTGACAAGGTAAAGTTGATGGCGCTGTTTCAAATTGCCGGAGACCACGCAAAGTTTTATAACCCGCAGAAGTTTGGAGATCTGGGCGGCGGGCTATACGAGCTTAAATCTTTCCAGATCCGCATGCGCTTGCGTATGCAGATAAAAACCGCAGAGAGGATTTTTATTACGCACGGTTTTATCACAACGAAAGACAAGACGCCACCTGAAGATATTGCGCGCGCATGGAGGATCTTCGAGGAATATCAGGCGCGCACTGAATTCTGGTAAAAAAGGCACAGCGATGAAGACGCAGCACGACGAAATAATGGAAGATCCGGAAATGCGGAAGCTTCTCTCGATGGAAGCTCTGGTAGCTGAGGCTGCAGAGCTGGTTGCGAAGGCCATGTCCGAGCAGGACGTAAGCAAAGCTGATCTGGCAAGGAGACTGAAGAAGTCGCGGGCATGGGTGACTCAACTGCTGAACGGTACCGCAAATATGACGGTGCGAACGCTCGCCGAGGCGGCATATGCGCTGGATTGCGAAGTGAAGCTGCAGGCGCAGCCTTTGCGGAGCGGTGCGGGCGTAAGGCCCTCTGGCTGCGGATGGCAGTCCGTTACATACAAGATGGACGGCGCCGTGGCGGAGCCTTCGACGTCGCACGAACCCATCTATCAACTCGCATCCGAGACGATTACTTCGGTGGACGAGGAGTTGGTGGATGTGACGGTCGCTGAGCGAAAGATCAGGCCGGAATACGCCGCATGAACGCAATTGTCATTCAGCAGAACGAGGCAGAGTCGGCACTGGCCTTCGAGGTTCACCGTAACGCGGCGATCCGGTCCGTACGGGTGGTTCGGGCCAGGATTCACGGCTCTTTGGACAACGATTCGACTGAGCCTGTCTCGATCGCATTCAACTTCAAGGCGAAAGGTGAGGAACCAGCCAGCGATCTGCTGCGGTTGGAAGTGGCTTTCCGCATGACGGGGTCGCAAGCGAACCTGGCAGAGACCGCGAAAACGGCGATCCTTGTCGAATGCGCATTTGAAGTGGCTTATGACGTTCGGCCTGGCTTTACGATTACGCCGGAGCACGTGAGGGCGTTCAAGGACGGCAACGCGGTCTTTAATGTTTGGCCTTATTACCGCGAGTTTCTGCAGAGCAGTCTTCAGCGAATGGGATAGCCGGCGCTGACGGCTCCGTTCCTTCGGATTGAACCCAAGCCCGCCGGCGGTTCAGCCGGAACGGCCGCGCAGAAGAAAGCGCCCAAGCGCCGCCCTCAGTAATTCGCAAGCAATTCCGATGCTGGTGTGGCCGTCGCTGAGCCCGGCGTAGGTGTCGGATAAGGGGAGCACCTTCCGGCTTAAAACCGATAGAATCTGCATATGACGTTCCGCTGTGCACTTGTCGCAAGCTTCGTTGCCGTTTTACTAATTTACGCCGACGGCACAGGTGTGACTCCCCGAGCTTCGGGTCTGCAGTACGAAGCACACGGAGAGGCCGACGGTGCAACCATCGGCGCATCCATAGTCCCTCAGAAGGAAGCAGCAAAGCTGTTCACTTCAGACGTCCTAAAGAGACACGTCGTAATCGAAGTTGCGGTCTATCCGAAGGCCGGCCACGAGGTCGAAATTCAGTGGTTTGACTTTGCACTGCTAACGAAGTCAGGCGGGAAAAGCCATCCGGCGACTCCGGACGAGGTCTCTGCCGTGTGGCGCGGGCACCGCGCGGCATTCGCCCCACGTCCTCCGACTCCGGGAAAGCCCTATGAAATCTTTGGGCCGTCCAGGTACGAATCCGGGCCGGACTGGCAAGCTCTCGAGGCAAAACTGCAGCTCCTCGCGCTTCCGAAGGGCCGTACAAACCGCGACGTTGCGGGATACCTGTACTTCCCCGTTCCGATCGGAGCAAAGCACGATGTAGCCAGCCTGGAATACTCTTCGTCGGCGAGTGGAGCCGTCAGCCTGATTTTTGGGACTAAGATGCTGAGCGCTCGGCCGTGACGGTTACCGTGACGTCCATGCTGTCGAAAGCTTCGGCTGAGCCGTCATACGTGCCGGATAAGGGGAGCACCTGGTCTGGAGTCCAGGCCACGCCCACGCGGATCAGGTTGCGGTTGCCTACGATGCTGTTGGTGGGGTCGAAATCGATCCAGCCGGCTCCCGGCAGGTAAGCCTGCATCCAGGCGTGGGTGGCTCCCCCGCCCTCCCCGTCGGAGTCGTTCGGGATAAAAATATATCCACTCACGAAGCGCGCCGCGATTCCAAGAGACCGGGCGGCTTCGATCATCAGCACCGCGAAGTCGCGGCAACTGCCGCGCCGATTGCGCAGAGTCTCGTCGGGCGTCTGCACGCCTTTTTCGTTGCGGCGCGTATAAGTAAATTTGTCCCTGATGCCCACGGTCATGGCGCGCAGGATCTTCATGGTCGGGGTGGCGGCCGCGGGGTCGAGAAACTGCAGCGCCCAGTTCGACACGTTGACGTTCGGGTACCGGCTCGCGAGCCCTCGGGCGAGATTCGAGAAGTCCTCGTCAGAGTACTTGAAGGGATACGTTTTGGCGTACTCCTCGAGCGGATACTCGGGCAGCGTGCTCTCGAAATGCTCGAGCGTCACGGTGCTTTCAAATCGCAGTTCGCGCGTGGTGCCCTGAAAGGCCGCGATGGCCACCGAGTTATCGAACGGGTCATGCAGCCAGCGCACATGGGCGGGCGAGGGCGTAATGGCGAGGCCGGTCCGAATCAGCCGCAGATCGTGACTTTCGCGCGGGCGGAACATCATGCGGTGTTCGCCGAGGCCGACAGGTTCACGATAGCGGTAGACGGTAATGTGGCGTACCGTCAGGAATGACATTAGGCGGGGTTCTCCGGGATTTCGTCGGTCCAGACTTTAAAGCTTTCAAGGTAATTGGGACCGAAGGTGGTGGCGATGGCCACGTCCGAAGCATCGCGTCCCCGGGCCATGAGGATGCGGGCCCTGCGGCGCACGTTGTTGCGGGGATCGAAGGTGAGCCAGCGTCCGCCCAGATAGACCTCGAACCATGCGGCGAAATCGCCGATGCCCCACGGTGGAGGTGTGCCCACGTCGCCCAGGTAGCCCGTGCAGTATCTGGCGGGAATGTTCATGGCGCGGCAGAAGGCTACGGCGAGGTGCGCGTAATCGCGGCAGACGCCGGTGCGTTCTTCAAAGGCCTGAGCGGCGGTGCGGGTAGGGCGCGCGTTCTGGTAATTGAAAACGATGCGGTTGTGTACGTAGTCGCAGATGGCCTGTACCCGCGCCCACCCGCCGGCAGTGGCTCCGAAGAGCTGCCACGCGGTTTCAGAGAGAACGTCGGTCTCGCAATAGCGGCTGCCGAGCAGGAACATGAGCGTGTCGTCGGGCAGGTCTTCGACCGGGTGCTGGATGGCATCGGGGTCGAACTCATCAGGCTCCCCGGCATCCGTGATGACGCCGTCGGTCGTGATGCGCAGACGTCCTTCGGGCGCGATCAGGCGGGTACACCAGTTGCCGAAGGGATCGCGATAGGCGCTGACCGGGATTGCGGGCTCAGTGGTGAGGAGATCCGGCACGACGATGTCAGAGACGCGCGTGTGATGGATATTGAGCATCAGGATCATCGGCACGGGCTGAGGGCACGTGTAGATGAGTTCATAGCCGACCCTTAATTTCATAGCTTCAGTTGGTTTGCGTTCTCAGTGGACGGGGCTGGCTGCGCACGATGTCCAAGTCTCTCATGCGGTTCAAGAAAAAAGGGACGGCCCCGTGCCGTCCCTTTTTTCTTTGCTCGCGCAAAAGGTATCAACTACGCCGATTACCCACTCCGATTACCCACTCATCGAAGCGAGGAACTCGCCGTTGGTGCGGGTCTTGCCCAGCTTATCGAGCAGCAGTTCCATGGTCTCCACCGGCGACAGCGGGCTCAGCACGCGGCGCAGAATGTAGACGCGGTTGAGTTCATCGCGCGGCATGAGCAGTTCTTCCTTGCGCGTGCCGCTCTTGTTGATGTCGATGGCCGGGAAGACGCGCTTCTCGATCAGCTTGCGGTCGAGATGGATTTCCATGTTGCCGGTGCCTTTGAACTCTTCGAAGATCACGTCGTCCATACGGCTGCCGGTATCGACGAGCGCGGTCGCGATGATGGTGAGCGAACCGCCTTCTTCGATGTTGCGGGCCGCGCCGAAGAAGCGCTTGGGGCGCTGCAGAGCGTTCGAATCGACGCCGCCCGAGAGCACCTTGCCCGAAGGCGGCACGATGGTGTTGTAGGCGCGGGCGAGACGGGTGATGGAATCGAGCAGGATGACGACATCCTTCTTGTGCTCGACCAGGCGCTTGGCCTTTTCGATGACCATTTCGGCCACCTGCACGTGGCGGGTGGCGGGTTCATCGAAGGTGGAGCTGATGACTTCGCCGCGCACCGAGCGCTGCATGTCGGTGACTTCTTCCGGACGTTCGTCGATCAGCAGCACGATCAGCGTGACTTCCGGATGATTGGTGGTGACCGAGTTGGCGATGTTCTGCAGCAGCATCGTTTTACCGGTGCGGGGCGGCGCGACGATCAGACCGCGCTGGCCCTTGCCGATGGGCGTCACCAGATCCATCACGCGGCCGGAGAAGTTATCGCGGACGGTTTCGAGCTTCAGACGCCCGTGCGGATAAAGCGGCGTCAGGTTGTCGAAGAAGATCTTGTTGCGCGCTTCCTCCGGCGGTTCGAAGTTGATGGCGTCGACCTTGATGAGCGCGAAGTAACGTTCGCCTTCCTTCGGCGGACGGATCTGGCCGGAGACGGTGTCGCCGGTGCGCAGATCGAAGCGGCGGATCTGCGAAGGCGAGACGTAAACGTCGTCCGGACCGGGAAGGTAGTTGTATTCGGGAGCGCGCAGGAAGCCGAAGCCGTCGGGCAGGCATTCGAGCACGCCTTCGGAGAAGATGAGGCCGCTTTTCTCGGCCTGGGTCTGCAGGATCTTGAAGATCAGTTCCTGTTTGCGCAGACCGGCCGCATTCTGAACGCCCATTTCTTTGGCGATGGTGTTCAGGTCGAGAATGCTCTTGTCTTTGAGCTCGACAAGATCGAGCGTGGGACCGCCCGGCTTGCCCTGCTGCTGTCTTCGGCGCTGCTGACCGGGGTGGCCCTGAGGTCCCTGATAAGACGAACCGCCGCCCTGTTGCTGAGCCGGACGATCCTGCTGAGCGGGCTGTCCATCAGGGGCCTGGTTCACGGGACTGGCAGCCGGGGTTGCAGCCGGGGCTGCAGCCGGAGTTGCAGGCGGGGCCGCAGCCGGATTTACCGGAGGAGCGCGCCTGGCTTACCGACGTGGAGCAGCGGCCGGAGGAGCGCCATCCGCCTTCGGTGCTTCCGCTGGCTTCGGCGGGGTCGGCCGTTTTCTCGGCGCGGACGATGGGCGGGGCGTGCCGCGCGCGGAGGCCGCTCGTGGTGAGCCGGCCTGGGCGCCGTGTCGTCCGTTTTCTCGGGCGACTTCTCGGCGGACCCGTCCCGGGCGGGACGATCGGCCGTCTTCTCGGGAGCGGCATGCTCCTGAGGCGGTGTGTCTAGTGTCGATACGTTGCTGGTGATGTTGCTGGTTAGGGTGTCGTTGTTATCGCTTGCCAAATTTCCCTCACTCCCCGGCCTGTTACGGCCGAGAACGGAAGCGGCTCGTTATATTGCCGGATGGCTCTTATACCGTGCAGCTGTTCCGATTGATTTAGTTTGTCGATTTTGGAGGCTACGACGCGGTAGGCGCGATGGTTGGCCTCGAGCCAGGTTCTCAGATCGAGGTCCTGGTCCATCCAGCCGCGGCGGGCGTCCAGAATCAGGAATGATAATTCTAAAGTACTTCTCTCCCGCAGGTAATGTTCAATGAGTTTTGCCCATTCGTTCTTCGAGGCAACGGGCACGCGTGCGTATCCATATCCGGGCAGATCGACGAAGTAAAACTTTCCGTCGATACGGTAAAAATTAATCGACTGCGTACGGCCTGGTGTGTTGCTTGTGAACGCCAGCCCTTTCTGACCGATGATCGCGTTGATCAGGCTGGATTTGCCGACGTTGCTTCTCCCCAGAAAAGCGATCTCCGGCAGCCCGTCTTTAGGGAACTGCTCGGGTCTATTGGCGCTAAGGATGAATTCTGCTATCAATCTTACTACACCGGCAGGGTAGGGGGAGTCGAGCGGGACACCTTTAGTGTACCCCACATTTTGCGGGGCCGGTTCACGGCCGCGGCAGGCTCTTCTGAATACCCCGGACGAGCGCGGTAATCTCTTCGCGCGAGACGCCGCTCCACCTGACAATCGCGAGGATCTTCCCGGCCTGGAATTTCACCGCGTTCGCCTCGGCCCGGGCGCGCTGCACGGCGTTGAACGCGCTCGATTCCTGCGTATACCCGCAGACGAAAACATCGGCTGATGCTGCGGTGCCGGCTATTGCATAACGCGCGCGGCCGCAGGAAGGCGCCGGGCCGGAGGGAAGTCCCGCGGGAGGCGGCGAGGATTCGAAGGACTGCCGCGTCCAGCCGGGAGCGATGGATTCGGGCAGGTCGGGTCTGGCGGGCGCACGCTCACCGCAGCCGGCCAGCAGCAGCGCGGCGACGGATATAAAAATCCCGGATAGTAAAATAAGACTCGCTCGTCTGCGCCTCACGTGTGGTTAGAGTAACAGCCATACCCGCAGCCGGTACGACAGCCCCGCAACGGCCCTTTTGTTTAAACCCAGTTTTCATACCGAGGAAATTTGCCTTTATCGATCCTGAATGACTCCGTGCGCGCCGTGACGGACAAGTACCTGGCCCGTCTCGAGGCGGCGGCGGAGCCTGCGAGCGCGCCCGATGCCGGTGTGACCGGCGACGTGGAAGCGATTCGCGCGGGCGTTCGCGACGCCCACGGGACGAATATCCGCTTTGTGATCTGGGCAGGCGCGCCGGGGTCGCTCGAAGATAAAGTTGCGATGTATGCGACGGGGCTGCTGAAAGGCGGGCCCATGTTTTACGCGCTCGATTCGAGCGACCCGCGCAAGCTCAAATCGATTGTGGACGACATGCAGCAGCGCGCGCGCGAGCCTCTTGGAAAACTGCTGCCCGCCACCGTGGCGGTCTGTTCCCCCGGCGGCGAATTCAATGCCGAGAGACTCCTCTTTCTGTTCGACAAAATTAAGATCGAGGCCGCGCCGAATTTCCTCATCATGAGCGCGCCGGGGTCGGAACTGGAGGCGCTTGCAGGCACCCGCGGATTCCGGATCCTGCCTCCGATGCGCCAGGCCGCTGAAGAACTTTTTCTGCTGGCGCTGGCGGGCCGCGATGTGAAGCAGTGGGTGGAAGGCGCAACCCTTAACGAAGCGGACCGGACGGACGCCCTGAAGCTGGCCGCGTTCCTTCGCGCACAGGCGGAAGCGGGCCGGGACAAGGTGACGTTATTTCTTCCGCGATCCTGGATGGCGGTTGGGCCGTGGACCAGGACTCTGTTCGAAGGCGCAACTGGTATCAGGATCGTGATCGGAGAAAAGTTCAACGGGCGAACGTACCGCAAGCCTTCGGCGCCGAATCAGGATCGCGTCTTTCTGCCGGTCCAGCGCCGCGGCGAAGCACATCCCGAAGCGGTTGGAATTACCGCTGTGCGCGGCGCCGGATATCCGATTGCGTTTATGACGTTCGCCGCGAAAGGGCCGCTCTCGCGTTATCTGGAATTCATGCGGCTGGTCAGTTCGTCGGCCGCTTCGTTCGAGAAGCGCCGGGCTGCGAGTCAGACGGCGGAACTCTACAACACGCTCGTTCCCGAAGCCTTGGCGAACCCGCGCAGCGCGAACACCTTTCTCGAATCCGCGAAATGGTGGCGCGGCATGGTGGGATTGGAAACGCCTGAGTCGCTCGCGGGAACGTTGCGGGATGGCGCGTCGCGAGGCAAATTCAGCTTCGGCGAAATGGCGTTCTTCGGCGATCTGCGGTACTCGGAAGAGGGCAAGCTGATGCGGCGCGCGCTCGAAACCGGAGCGCAGCGGATCTTCCGGGTCAAGCTGCGGATGCCCGTGGATATTCAGGAAGGCCCGGGCGCGATGGGTCACGCCGAATCGTTCACGCTGCTGATTCTGGCGCGCGAGCAGGCGCGCTTCCCAACCGCCGGGTACGAGCCCGACCGCAACGTTGCGCAGTTCATGGCGGCGAAACTGGCGCTCGAACGTGGTCGGCGGATTGTCCGTGCGATTCTGGTGAAGGATCTCAGCAATGAGTCCATAGCGGCGCTCGAAGAGTTCTTTACCGAGGCGGCCGCGCTGCTCGAAATCCAATAAACAATGGGTAAATACAAGGCTTACCGTAAGAAACCGGACCTGCCTCCGCAGATGAAGCCGGGTGTGCCGTGTTTGGTGATTATTGTGGGCGCGATGATTGGAACAGTTCTGATTATGATTTTGGTGATGCGAAATGCGGGTTGACGGAAGGACGCACGATCAGATGCGGCCCGTGCAGATTACAACGGGGTATCTGAAGACGGCTGAGGGCTCGGCGCTGATCACGATGGGCAACACGCATGTGCTGTGCGCGGCCAGCGTGGAACAGGGCGTTCCGGCCTTCCTGCGCAACACGGGCAAGGGCTGGGTGACCGCGGAATATTCAATGCTGCCGCGGGCGACTTCGACGCGTTCTCCGCGCGAAGTAACGAAAGGCCGGCCGAGCGGGCGAACGCATGAGATCCAGCGGCTGATCGGGCGCTCGCTGCGTTCGGTGATCAATTTCGACACGCTGGGCGAACGCTCGATCATTGTCGATTGCGATGTGATTCAGGCCGATGGCGGAACGCGCGTGGCTTCGATCACGGGCGCTTACGTGGCCATGGCGCTGGCGATTAAACGCATGGTGACTTACAAGATGGTGAAAACCACGCCGCTCATCGGTGCTGTGGCGGCGATCAGTGTGGGCATTCTGAAAGGCGAAGCGATTCTCGACCTTTGCTATGAGGAAGACTCGCGGGCCGAGGTTGACGCGAATGTCGTCATGACCGACACGGACCGGTTCGTGGAGTTTCAGGCGACGGCGGAGCAGAAGAGCTTCGACGATGAACAGATGAACCGGATGCGCGATCTGGCGCGGATCGGGAACGCTCAGTTGGCCATCCTGCAGAAGCAGGCGATCGAACTGGCGTGAAGATTTACTGCGCCACCGGGAACGCGGGCAAGCTGCGGGAGTTCCGGCTGGCCGGGCAACTGCTCGGGATCGACATCGAGCCGCTGCCCGGAATCAAGTCGATTGAGGCGCCCGAAGAGACCGGGTCCACGTTCGAAGAAAACGCCAGGTTGAAGGCGGTTTATTACAGCCGTCTGGCGCCCGGCCCGTTGTTTGCGGACGACTCGGGCCTTGAGGTGGATGCGCTGGGCGGTGAGCCCGGTGTCTACTCGGCCCGGTACGCGAACGTGCATGGCGACGATCTGGCGAACAATCGTTTAGTGCTGGAGCGGCTTGGCGAACGTACGGACCGCGCGGCGAGATTCGTTTGCGTGATCGCGCTGGCGCAGGCTGGCATAGTTCGCGCGACGTTTCGCGGCACAGTTGAGGGCGAGATCCTGCGCGAGGCTCGCGGCGCCAATGGATTCGGCTACGATCCGCTGTTTTATTACCCGCCGTTCCGGTGCTCGTTTGCCGAAGTGGATGGGGAGAAGAAGTTCGGCGTCAGCCATCGCGGCCACGCTTTGCGCGCCATGCTCCAATACCTGGCGGCGTCGGTCAGTTGAACACCTCCGAAGTAAGCGCCTTTTTGTGATAGCCTCTCAGGCAGTTATCGAGGGCGAAACCACATGTCAAAACGCATCGTTTTCTGTGCCGACGGTACCTGGGACGACTCCGCAAAAAACAGCAATCCCTACCGCCTCTACAAGGGCCTCAAAACTACGGCCACCCAGATTCCTTATTACGATGACGGCGTAGGTTCCGACGGCTTGCCGATTGAAAGACTGGCGGGCGGAGCGTTCGGCGCCGGGCTCTTTCAGAAAATCAAAGACGGCTATTCGAAGATCGCGCAGGTGTATGAAACGGGCGACGAGATCTTTCTGTTCGGCTTCAGCCGCGGCGCGTACACGGTGCGCTCTCTGGCCGGCATGATCGCGGTTTGCGGCTTGCCAACTGCCCACTTTACGGATGAAACGGTCGATATGGCTTTTGAAGCTTACCGGAACAAGGATCGGCGGGCGGCCATTCTTACGGACTTAAACAACGCCTGCGATCTGTACGACGCGAAGATCACGATGATCGGCGTATGGGACACAGTGGGTTCGCTTGGCATCCCGGCAATCTTCGGGGGAGTGAGCCCGCTGATTTGCGGCTTCCTCGATACCAGCCTGCATGCGGATGTTGTGAACGCGTATCAGGCGCTCGCCATCGATGAGCGGCGCGGCGAGTTTCCCGCGTCTTTGTGGAGTGCGGCCGGGCCGGGTCAAACCATGGAGCAGGTCTGGTTCGCGGGCGTCCATTGCGATGTGGGCGGCAGTTATGCGGACGACCCGAACGGCACAGCGTTATCCGACATTACGCTCGCCTGGATGATGAACAAGGCCACCGCGCTGGGGCTGGAGTTTGTGCCCGCCGTACAGTCGGCCTTCGCCCTCCCGATGGACCCCAAGTACGCGCTCGATACGAAGCATGAATCGTGGAACCTCGGATGGGCTTTCCCGAGGCGAAGGCATCTTCCTCCGGGGTCGGCCATTGCGGACAGTGTCGCCATGCGCATCGAACACGACAGTTCGTACCGGCCGGAAAACCTTACCATTGTCGATGGCAAGCCGGATCCGGGTTACCGCACGGCTTCGGTCGTCACACAGCGAACCGCTACCGCCGGGGCTTAGGATCAGGACGTAAGCCCGGACGTCACACCGTGCCGAAATTGTGCTGCCGCCGGTGATGCGGGCCATCGTGTTCATTGGTCGATTTGAACGTCTCATACCGGCCGTCCCCCGCATCCGGCTTCGCCGCGTCGAGCAGCGCATTTTGCTCGGCGTCCGGCATCGGTACGAAATGGCGCGCGATGTTCGCGGCGAACATCAACTGACCGGGGTCGCTGATTCCGACTACCTGACTGACAATCGGCTGACTCAGGCTGAACCGCAGCAGATCGGACGGATGCAGCGCTGTTTTCTCGGGAATTCTGCCCTTCGGCCAACCGCCGCCGAAGCCTTTCATTCCGATCGGCGCCGCCCCGATGCCGTGGCACACCGGAACCACTTCGTTCAGAAAGCTTCGGTAATGCGCGTCCATCACGTTGATCGGCATCAGCACCGCGTCCCATATGTGCGGCTTCTGAAGCATCGCGTTGTGAATACGCGGGTCCTTATGGCCGGTGAACCCGATGTACCTGACCTTGCCCGCCTGCTGGGCTTCAACGGCTGCGCGAATGGCGCCGCGTTCGAAGATCCAGTCGGGATCGTTATCGTAATTGCACTCGTGGAACATCCAGAGATCCAGACGATCCGTTTGCAAACGCCGCAGGCTCTCTTCGAGATTGTGCATGGACCCGGCGTAATCGCGCTCGCAGTTCTTGCTCATCAGGAACACCTGGTTGCGCTTGCTGTCCATGTGAAGCGCGCGTCCCATCACCTCTTCCGCAAAGCCGTCGTGATAGTCCCAGGCGTTGTCGAAGAAGTTAATGCCTTCGTCGATGGCGGAATGCATCAGGTGAATGGCCTCGCGTTCCGGAGCCGCGTTCATTGCGACGCGCGCCACCGAATGCCAGCCGCCCAGCGTGACGATCGAGACCGGGTCGCCTCCGCGTCCGAACGGCCGGCGAGGTACGCCGCTGTCGTTTCCAGTCTGTTTCGCGTACATTTCACGCGCGAGTTGTTCAACGGTTTGGGATCTCACGGTACATAGCTACTGTATACATCGCTACTCTAAAGAAGAGACTCACGAGTGGCAACCGGCAACGAACCTTCCTTTGTTTTCCATGACCCGACCGGCAGACGGTGGGTGCGCTTTCGCAGATCCGCGCAAACGGCGGGACTGCTGCTCGTCCTGTCGCTGACGGTGGTGATTCTGGTTGCCTTCACGGGAACCCAACTGGGCACTCTGGGGCTGCCGGCGGTCCCACCGATCGTCGGCAACACCGATCTCCAGAAGCTGCTGCGGGGGCAGCGCGTCTTCACCAACATTCCCTACCGCGATCCGCCGCAGGGGAATGTCAGGTATGTGCGCTCTGCCTCCCCCGTCCTGCATCCCAGGCCTTCAGCGCGCCAGACGGCCAACGCGCCGCTGGTGTGGGCTTTTTACGTCAACTGGGATCCGGGCAGCATTGTTTCGCTCCGGCTGCACCTGTCGCACATCACGCATCTGGTTCCGGAATGGCTGACGCTCCAGAACAATAAGGGCGATCTTGACGACCAGACCGACCAGACCGTGATGGCCATTGCGCGGCAGGCGAATCTGCCCGTGATCGCTATGCTCACGAATAATCGCGACGGCTGGAAGCCCGAAGATGTGCGGGCCATTCTGAACAATGCGGGCCGCCGAGCGGATCTGATTGAGAACATCCGGGCCAATCTTGCCGAGCACCATTTCGCCGGCATCAACGTTGATTTCGAAGACTTGAAATCGCGCGACAGCGAGGCTCTCATCCGCTTCATGCGCGAGCTGTCCGCGGTGCTCCACAAATCCGGCTACATCGTTTCAGAGGACGTTCCGGTAGGCGACGACGCCTACGATCTGAAGCGCCTCGCCGAATCGTCCGACTACCTGCTGCCGATGGTTTATGACGAGCATTACGAGTCTGCCGAGCCGGGGCCGATCGCGTCCGAGCCGTTCTTTGAAAATCATCTGGATGCGCTGGCCAAACTAGTGCCGCCTTCGAAGACGATCGTGGGATTCGGCAACTATGGATACGACTGGGAGATCGGCGGACAGGGCGGTAAAGAGGTCACCTTCGACGACGTAATGGCCGCGGCCAGCGGCACACACGGAGCGGTGGAGTGGGACAAGGCGGCGGAAAACCCCGTGCTGCGTTACACAGCCGCCGGCAAGCCGCATGAGGTCTGGTTTCTGGATGCGGTGACCGCGCTCAACCAGGTGATCGCGGCTTATGACAGCGACTTTCGCGGAGTGGGCCTGTGGCGGCTTGGGTCAGAAGACCCGGGTTTGTGGAAGGTGCTGCAGCGCGGCCCCACGGCGGGGGACGGACGTTCCACGCCCGAGTGGCCGACCATCAAATTCAAAGGCGCGGAGCTGAACGATCTTGCGGCGGCCCAGCAGGCGCCACGGCACTACGGCGAAGGCGAAATCCTGGAAGTCACCGACACTCCGCACGGCGGCGCGCGCAACGTTTCGGACCCGCCGAATCCCGATGGCGATTACGCCGAGCACTATTCGCAGTATCCGACCCCGTTCGTCGTTTCCCACAACGGCGGCACGGATCGAAAGGTTCTGTGCCTCACGTTCGACGACGGTCCCGACAGCGTGTTCACGCCGCGCATCCTCGACGTGCTGAAATCGCGCCATGTCCCCGCGACCTTCTTTTTGATCGGACGCAACGCGGAGAATACTCCATCTCTCGTGCAGCGCGAGTTCGCTGAAGGTCATGAGATCGGCAACCACACGTATCTGCATCCGAACGTGGCGGCGATTTCTCAGGAACGCGTGCAGCTCGAACTCGGCACCACTCAGCGGATTATCGAAAACCTGCTGGGGGTATCGACGACGTTCTTCCGCCCGCCTTACAACGCGGACAGCGAACCCCAGACTCCGGACGAAATCACGCCTATAAAGCTCGCGCAGAACTTCGGCTACGCCACCATCGCCGAGACCATCGACCCTCGCGACTGGCAGCCGAATACGACAGCCAAAGCCATCCTTGACGAAGTCGAAAACGAGATTTCGAACGGCCACATCATCCTGCTGCATGACGCCGGCGGCGACCGGACCGCCACTGTGCAGGCCTTGCCGCAGATGATCGACCGCTATACGGCGCTCGGTTATAAGTTCGTGCTCGTCAGCGATCTGGTCGGCAAGACCCGCGCACAGGTGATGCCGGTACCCAGCCGCGATGAACTGCGATTGGCGCATATCGAGGGCCGGGCGTTCGGCTTCCAGGCGCTGTTCCTGCAGGCGCTCGGCGTTCTTTTCCTGACCGCTATTTATCTCACGCTCGCGCGCTCCCTCGCCTTCGGAGTTCTCGCCGTGCTGCAGAAGCGCCGCACCCGCCGGGCTGTATACGACCCGAACTTTCACCCCGCCGTTTCGGTGATCGTCGCGGCCTATAACGAGGAAACGGTGATTGTCAGGACCATCGAATCCCTGCTGCAGAATGAGTACCCGGAGCTTGAGATTATCGCCGTGGATGACGGGTCGAAAGACCGCACGCTTGAGGTGTTGCGCGAGGCTTTTTCAGACAATCCGCGCGTCCGGATTCTCACCCAGCCGAATGGCGGAAAATCGGCGGCGCTCAACAACGGGATTGCCCATTCGGCCAACGACATTCTGGTCGCCGTCGATGCCGACACGCTGTTCCGCCGGGGCACTATTCAGAAGCTGGTGCGCCACTTTGCCGATCCGAAGGTGGGCGCGGTCAGCGGCAATGCGCGCGTGGGCAACCGCAAAAAATGGATCACTCGTTTTCAGTCGATCGAGTACATTTACGGTTTTAACCTTGACCGGCGCGCGCTCGATTACCTGAACGCGATCACGGTTGTGCCCGGCGCCGTGGGCGCATGGCGCAAAGACCTGGTTCTGGCCGCGGGCGGCTTCGGGCACGACACGCTGGCCGAAGATGCCGACCTGACTCTTGCCATCCGGCGCGAAGGCTACGTCATCCGTTACGAGCAGGATGCGATTGCGTATACCGAAGCGCCCGAAGACGGCGGGAGCCTCGCGAAGCAGCGTTTCCGCTGGTCGTTCGGCACTCTTCAGGCCGCGTGGAAACACCGCGACGCTCTGTTCGTGCCGCGTTACGGGACCCTTGGTTTCATTGCTCTGCCGAGCATCTGGCTCTTCCAGGTGCTGCTTTCATCGCTCTCCCCTTTTGCGGAAATCGCCATGATTCTGGCGCTGTTCGCAGGCAACTGGAAAATCGTTCTGCTTTACTACTTCGGTTTTTTCCTGCTCGAAGTGCTCACCGGAATTCTGGCTTATTCGCTCGAAGGGGTCGCGGCCTGGGATCTCTCATTGCTCTTCTTCCAGCGCATCTATTACCGGCAACTGATGCTCTATGTGCTCGTGAAAAGCCTGATCTTTGCGGTGCGCGGACGCCTGGTCGGCTGGGGCAAACTGGAGCGCAAAGCCTCTGTCGCGGGGGATGTAAACTGAAGGGCAAAGAAAAGGCGAATGTCACAGGCTTTCTTAATCCCTTCAAGACGTGAACTGGAACCCGTTGTAGCGAAATTCGAACGCATGTCCGCCGACGCGGACGGGCCGATCCGCGCCTTCCAGCGAACGCCCGCGCGTGAGGCCGAATACGCGGACTTCCCGGAGACGGTCGCGCCCAAACTGCGCGAAGTGCTCGCCGGCCGCGGCATCGCGAGGCTCTATTCGCATCAGGCGGAAGCGTACCGCGGATCGCGGCGGGTGAAAACACCGTGATCGTCACGCCCACCGCGAGCGGCAAGACGCTTTGCTACAACCTGCCCGTGCTCGACCGGCTGATCGCGGAACCCGGCGCGCGCGCCATGTACCTGTTCCCCACCAAGGCGCTCTCCGAAGATCAGCTCGAAGAAATGCACGGCCTGATCGAGGCCATGGGTTCCGATCTCTGCGCGTTCACTTACGATGGCGATACCCCGCAGGACGCGCGCCGCGCCATCCGCCAGCGCGCCAACATCGTGCATGACCAATCCCGACATGCTCCACACCGGCATTCTGCCTCACCACACCAAATGGGCCAAGCTGTTTGAAAACCTGCGCTATATCGTGGTGGACGAACTCCATTACTACCGCGGCGTTTACGGCAGCCACCTCGCGAACATCATGCGCGGCTTCGGCGCCTGTGCGAATTCTACGGCTCGAACCCGCAATTCATCGCATGTTCCGCGACCATTGCCAACCCCAAAGAACTGGCCGAAACCCTGATGGAAGCGCCCGTTCGAACTGATCGACCGCAACGGCGCGCCCGCGGGCGAAAAGGTTTTCATCTGCTATAACCCGCCTATCGTGAACCGGCAGCTTGGCATCCGGCGAAGTTATATCAATGAGTCGCGCCGCATTGCGCATGGAACTGCTGGACAACAACCAGCAAACGCTCGTCTTTGCGAACAATCGCCTCGCGACCGAACTTCTGGTGACGTATCTCAAAGACGCTTGTGACAAAGGGCCGCATGCCTACGGAATCGGTTCGCGGCTATCGCGGCGGCTATCTTCCACGCGAACGCCGCGAGATTGAGAAGCGGCTGCGGTCGGGCGATATTCGCGCCGTGGTCGCCACCAACGCGCTCGAATTGGGGATCGATGTGGGTTCGCTCGATGCCGTGGTGATGGCTGGCTACCCGGGTACCATCGCGTCCACATGGCAGCGCGCGGGCCGCGCCGGACGCCGCAACACGGGGTCGCTCGCGATCATGGTGGCGTCCAGCGCTCCCGTCGATCAATACGTCGTCGAGCATCCGGAATACATGTTCGGCCGCTCGCCTGAACATGCGTATGTGAACGCGGACAATCTGGAAGTCTTGCTGAGCCATCTGAAGTGCGCGGCGTTTGAGTTGCCGCTGATGGTTGGGGAGAAGTTCGGTCCGCACGACACCACGGACCTGTGTACGTTTATTGCTGAGTCCGGCTTCCTGCATCGTTCAGGCGATCGGTTTCACTGGACCTCCGATACGCTACCCGGCCGATACGGTGAGTCTTCGTTCGGTATCGAGCGATAACTTTGTGGTGGTCGATATCACGGGCGAGCCCAAGATCATTGGCGAGGTGTCTTATACGACCGCGCTCACGACGCTGCACGAGAAGGCGATTTATCTTCACGAAGCGAAGCAATTCCATGTCGAGCGCTTCGACTATAAAGAACACAAGGCCTACGTGAAGCGCGTCGATTCCGATTACTATACCGATGCGATCGATTACACCCAGGTCAAAGCGCTGCGTGAATTCGATAAGGCTGCCTGTTACCGAGAACGTGGACCGGGTACACGGCGACGTGCGGGTCAACCGGCAGATTGTCGGGTTCAAGAAACTCAAGTTCTACACAGGGGAAAATGTCGGCGCAGGGCAACTGACGATGCCCGAGCAGGAGATGCATACGACGGCTTTCTGGCTGCATCTCGAACCGGCTTTCCTGGCCGCGATGCCGCAATACACCCCGGTCGAAAAGCAGAACGGCCTGACCGGGCTCGGCAACGCATTCCGCACCATCGCTTCGCTGTTGCTCATGTGCGATCCGAGGGACCTCGGCTTATCGGTGACTGAAGATGCTTCGGGGCTTGTATCTGTACGACAGCTACTCGGGCGGGGTGGGTTAAGCGCGCCGCTGTACCGGCTCAGCGATCGCCTGTTTGCGCAGACGAAAGAACTCATTGCAGGCTGCGGCTGCGAAGGCGGGTGCCCGGCGTGCGTGGGACCGGTCGGAGAGATCGGTGAGAAGGGGAAGGAAGTTGCTTCAGAGATCCTCAAACGGCTGATCGTCGTAGATGCTGGCCAGCGGGAGATTGCAGCCGATGCTGTCGAGCCGGCAAACGGTCTCCCTGCCGGCAAAGTGGCTTAGCAGCCATTTGCCATCCGGCTGACGTGTGAAGAGTTCGATCAGCGGCTCTAATTGCGACACGAGAACGTATTCGCGCACGGAAGCGATGTCGCGGTATTTAGCGAACTTCGCGCCGCGGTCATAGGCTTCGGTGGAAGGCGAGGTCACTTCGAAGATTGCCGTGGGATTGAGCAACGTGTCCGCCCATTCATCGCCAGTTCCGGCTGGCCGCAAAACACCGCTGCATCGGGGTATAAGAACGGGCCGTCAGCCGAGACCGCCACGCGCAGATCCGAAGTTGACCACCGTACATCTCGTGTTGCGCAGCACAGCGTCAAGGCACGACGTGAGCCGCGTGGCGATGCGGGAGTGCGCGAACACTGCCGCCGGAGAAAGCGACAATCTGCCCATCGAAATACTCGCTCTTCGATTCCGCAGCCCTCTCGAGTTCGAGATATTGTTCAGGCGAAATACGAGCCATTATGTACGGGACGCTCAAACCGCCTGATCGTCGTAGATGCTGGCGAGCGGGAGATCGCAACCGATGCTGTCGAGTTTGCAAACGGCATCCCTGCCGGCGAATTCGCTGAGCAGCCATTTGCCATCCGCCTGACGTGTGAAGAGTTCGATCAGCGGCTCGGATTGCGAGACGAGAACATATTCGCGCAGGGAGGCGATGCCGCGATATTTAGCGAACTTCGCACCCCGGTCATAGGCTTCGGTGGAAGGCGAGGTCACTTCGAAGATTGCTGTGGGATTGAGCAACGTGTCCGCCCACTCATCTGCCAGTTCCGGCGGGCCGCAAAACACCGCTGCATCGGGGTAGAAAAAAGGGCCGCCACTGGAAGCCCGCACACGCAGATCCGAGTTGACCACCGTGCATTTGGTGTTGCGCAGCGCAGCGTCAAGGGACGACGTGAGCCGCGTGCTGATCCGCGAGTGCCGTAGACTGCCGCCCGACATCGCGACAATCCGCCCATCGAAATATTCGCTCTTCGATTCCGCAGCCCTCTCGAGCTCCAGATACTCTTCCGGCGAAAAGCGTGGAACCGGTACAGCAGACATTCGACTCTAGTTTAACTTCGCAACAGCCACCCGGATCTCGGCCGGATCCGCGAAACCCTCGAACCTGCCGCGCTTCCCTGCCCTCGCGATCCAGAATCGCAGTAATCGGCAACTGGCCAATTTCGCCGCTCCCAAGTCCAACCGTATAGTTCATCGGGTTTTGCTTCAGGAAAGGCCGCACCGCTTCGGCGCCGTTCTCATCCATCGAAATCCCGACCACCTTGATCCCTTCGGCAGCCATCTTATTGAACTCGGGAATTTCCTTCCGGCACGGAATGCACCACGTCGCCCAGTAGTTCAGCACCACCACGTGCCCCTTCCAGTCCGCCGTCGAGAGCGGCGCGCCGTCCAGGGTCTTGAAGGCGGGCGTTGCCGCTGCCACCGGCGTTCCGGCTGCGGGCTGCGTATTCAGAAACGCCAGATACTTCGGGGCATCGTCCGTCTTATCCGCAAAGGTTGCCAGCGCATTGCCCGTCGAGGCATCGAGAATCGCGTAGTAAGGAATCGCCACCGTCTGAAATTTCTCTTCTTCGAGCTTCTGATTCGCCAGTGAAGCGGCATCCGTGCCGTCCGTATACAACTCGAGCAGCACCAGGTTTTTCGCCGCCGCGTCGATCTCCGGCCTCGTGAACATATTGGCCTTCATCCACTTGCAGTTCGTGCACGCATAGCCCGTGAAATCGACCAGCACCCGCTTGTTTTCAGCCTTCGCCTTGGCAAGCGCGCCCGGCAGGTCGTCTTTCATCCACACCAGTTGGTCCGCGGTCTCGGCGGGCTGCGGGATAAACGCTTCGATGTCCCCCAGCCGCGCGCCGAACATGCCAGGCAGCAGGCTCAATCCGGCAATCACGAACAGCATCCCGAACAGCAGCCTGCCCACGCCCATTTCCTCATCCTTCGAAACTCCGGGCAGCCGCAGAAAGCCAAGCAGGTAAAGCCCGTCGGCAACAATCAGCACAATCGCCGCCGCAAGAAAGCGCTCTCTGGTGAAGATGTGCGCCTGCAGAACCGCGTCGAGGCTGTAGAGGTACTTGAGCATGGTCGCGAGCACCAGAAAGCCCATTACGACCTTCACCCGCGACAGCCATTCACCCGATCTCGGAAGTTTGCTCAGCCACGCTGGAAACAGCGCGAGCAGAAAGAAAGGCAGCGAGAGGCCGCTCGAAAATGACACCATGCCGAGCACCGGCCGCAGCTTACTGCCGGTCACCGACGCGGCCAGCAGAGTCCCCATGAACGGACCCACGCACGCAAACGACGCCAGCGCGAAGGTACACCCCATCAGCAGCGCCCCGACAAACCCGCCCTGATTCGATGCGCTGTTCAGCTTCGTCAGAATCCCTGAAGGAATCGTGATCTCGAACGCGCCCAGCAAACTCAGCCCGAACAGAAAAAAGATCAGCGCGATAAACCCGTTCACCCACGGGCTTCCACCCAGCCGCACCACGCTCGTGGCCGCAATCAGACCCAGACCCGTGAACAACACAATAATCCCCAGACAAAACGTAACGGCCTGCGCGAGCCCGCCCTTCTGGCCCACGAAGAACGACATCGTAATGGGAATCATGGGGAAAACGCACGGCGTAAATATCGCCGCCAGCCCCACGCCGAACGCGACCAGCAGGAACCCGCCCAGCGGTTCGTTCGCCTGCGTCGCGGGCGACGGAGATTTCGCGTCCAGATATCCGGCGGGGATCGATACCGCCGCGGCAGCAGCGCCCGCATCCACTTTCAGCGTCGCCGTAACCTGGCGCGTCATCGGTGGAATGCACGACGTCCCGCTGCACGTTTGATAACGCGGCTCGAACGTAATCGGCACCGGCCCCGCGCGCCACATTCTGCTTCAAATGAATACGGATCAGAAACGTCTGCGAGCCTTCGTAGGTCTCTGTATCCGCTTTGAAATTCTCGTCGTATTTCCGGATCGGCGGCGGCTCGAACACGTCAAACCCCGCAACCGCGTCGCTCCCGACCGACTTGATTGTGGTCGGAATCGGACCCGGCGGCGTGGTCAGCGAATACATATGCCACCCCGGATCGACATCGGCCTTCAGCCTTGCCATCACGGTCGAACCCGGCGCCGCAGATGCGGAGTCGAGCCTCACAGACCACTGAACGTGGTTGAACCTTTCGCTCTGCGCCAACAGGCTCAGAACGCCGGCGGCGAAAAGAAATACGAATCTACGCAGCACGATCACGAAGCTCTTCTTCGATGCGCAGGTTCATGTTGCTGGATGCAAAATCGGCCGCAATGCGGATCGCATTTTTGATCGCATTCGGTTCGGACCGGCCATGGCAGATGATGCAGACGCCTTTGACGCCCAGCAGCGGCGCGCCGCCGATCTCTGAATAATCCACCCGCTTGCGGAACGCCCGGAAGGCCGATTTCGAAAGCACGTACCCGATCTTGCTCGAGAGCGTCGACTGCAAGCGACTCGCGCAGCATCCGGCCCATCATGTCCGCCAGCCCCTCGGCAACTTTCAGCGCAACGTTGCCGAAAAGCCGTCGCAGACAATCACATCAACGTTGCCTGAGAACAAGTCGCCGCCCTCAACGTTGCCGATGAAGTGGAAGTCCTTGGCCTTGAGCAGAGGCGTGGCATCGCGGGTCAGCGCATTGCCTTTATGCTCTTCCTCGCCGATCGAAAGCAGACCCACGCGCGGCTTTTTGACCTTCAAAACCAGGCGCGAATAAATCTCGCCCATAAGCGCAAACTGCGCGATCATGTCGGGTTCGCAATCCACATTTGCGCCCACGTCGAGCAGGACGACAGGCGTTCCTTTATGTGTGGGAAAAACGCCCGAAAGCGCGGGACGGTCCACTCCCGGCACCTTACCCAGCACCATCTTCGCGATGGCCATGCAGGCGCCGGTATTTCCGGCTGAAAGAAAGCCATCGGCTTTGCCTTCCGCCGCCAGCCGGGCGCAGAGATGCATCGAACTGCCCTTCTTCTGACGGGCAGCTTTGGCCGCGTGATCGTCCATCGTGATGCGCTCATCGGCGTGCATCACTTCAATGGGCAGACTTCGCGCGGACGGGTGTTTATCGAGACAATGCTGGACGGTTTCGCGGTCGCCAACCAGAATGATGCGATGGCCGAACTGGCGTGAAGCCTGAATAGCGCCTTCGACCTCCGGGACCGGGGCCTTGTCGCCACCCATCGCGTCTACTGCAATGGTGACCATTCGGCGGGATTATTCGGTGGTCGTCTCAATTACCTCACGGCCTTTGTACTGGCCGCAGTTCGGGCAGACTCGATGCGGAACCTTGGGCTCGTGGCAGTTGGGGCACTCGGCGTGCGCGGGCTTGCGGAGGGCGTCATGGGCGCGGCGGTTCTGTGTGCGCGCGTTGGAGTGTCGTCGTTTCGGATTTGGCATTGCGTTCTTCTCTTAATTCTTAACGTTTTCGATTTGGATATCTTTCAGCGCCAGCCACCGGTCATCGCCCGGATGAGCCTCGCAATCGCAACCGGCTTCATTGCGATTCACGCCGCACAACGGACAAATCCCCTGACAGGCTTCGCTGCACACACGCTGCATCGGGAGCTGCAACAGCACCTGCTCCCGCAGAATGTCTTCCAGCACCAGGCCGGGTAACTCATAGAATCCCATTTCCGCCTCGCCTTCGTCGATAGCGATTTCGTCTTCGGTGGCGGGAATGCTGGAAGCGGGCTTATAAAACAGGTCGAACGGTGTGTCTATATCGTAAGGAGCACGGCCTAAACAACGGTCGCAAACCGTTTCCAGACTGGTCTTTACCTGCCCTTTTACCCTGACTTCCTCCCCCGTGTGCGGCAACAGTTCGGCTACACCTGTTGCAACCAGCGGGGCGGTTTGAACCGTACTGGAATCCGAAAAATCGATTTCCCCCGGCTGCCAGGTCTCCGCAAAGGGCAGCTTGCGGGTCTCCATCTCCTTGATACTCAGCAACATGGCAATATTCGGGAAATCTCATTGTAGCACGGGTGGGTAAGGGGGATACGCTCGCCCAGAGGTGGGTCGGCGCGAGTTGTACACGCAGGGCCAATCGCGATGAACGCTTCAGTAGCGCAACTTAGCCGAGCGCTGGCTACCAGTACTCAGCTACGACGCTCAAGCTGAGCCTTTGGCACCCGAAAAATGCCCTTGATGCACCGGGAATTGCGCACGGCGATTTGTATGTGGGTCTTTTTGCGGAAGCCCGATCCCGGGTAGACGGGCGGCCCTTCGGCAAAGACGCCTTTCAATGTGTCGATCGCAGGCTCTTTCCGGTCTTTAAGAATAGTGTGAAGACGTCTGATGACTGCACAGTCTAGGTTGCGCTTCAGGTGATCTTTGCCATTCGATGGCAGAGCGAACGAGGCAGCAAGCGTGACCTCTCGCAAGCTTTCATACGCAATCCTGACCCATTCCAGGCTGGCAGACGTCGTCAGGTCAAGACAGAGGCCCAACTCTATAACGGCACCGATCACGAAAGGCTCTGAAATGTTCAATCCTCTGCGCTGGGATTCCGCCGCGAATTCCAGTCCGCGCCGCGGATTGGCCTCCCAGAAATAAATGCCCGGCCCAAGCCAGTCATACTCATTATTGCTGTGCGTGAAGGCTGTACCAGCCAGCAGTCGTTCACCAACATCCTTGTCGCAACCGTGGTAGCCGAGGATGAACGACGAAGATAATCGATGCAGGTGAATTAGCTATAGTGCTTCGTGAGCTTACCGGATTTTGTATAAATACCTTCGTCCACGAGTACTTTCCGGGCGCTCTCGGGTGACTTGATCGCACGTGAGGTGAAGGCTTTAGCTGCCTTCCGGAAACTCTCGATGGCTTCGGAGGAATCCAATTGCGGACGCAGTTGTGTCTTGCTCTTCACGGATACGATTTTAACATCAGAGCAGGAACGCTGGGGCTCTAACCCCCATCATTCCCGACCAAAATCACTGCCCGCCAACCTGCTCAGCGCATCCCCGGTAAGCCGGTACTTCGTCCATTCATCCATCGCCACCGCGCCCAGACTCTTATAAAACCCGATCGAAGGCTCGTTCCAGTCGAGCACATCCCATTCCACCCGGCCGCAGCCGCGTTCCTCCGCCACTTGCGCCAGTCGCCGCAGCAGCGCGAACCCGATACCCTTGCCGCGCTGATGCGGCTTCACAAACAAATCCTCCAGATAAATGCCCGCCCGCGCAAGGAACGTCGAGTAACTGGCAAAGAACAGCGCGAAGCCAGCGCACTCGTCTCCCACCATGGCTAACAGTACTTCCGCCGCCGGTTTCTCCCCGAACAATGTAGCCCTGAGCCCCTCCTCAGTCGCCGCTACTAAATGTCCGAGCTTCTCATAGTCCGCCAACCCACGAATCAGTTCGAGAATTACCGGAACATCGGCTTCCGTAGCGGAACGAAGGGCAATCATCGGTATATTCTAAACTTCAAAGCCCTATGCAGTTGCCAAGACGCGAATTCATTCTCGGCCTCGCGGCGCTCGACGCGGCGGCTTCGCTCGAAGCGCAAACCCCCGACGGCATGATTTACCGCAACCTCGGCTCAACCGGCGAACGCGTTTCCGCCATCGGTCTCGGCGGCGCCCATCTCGGCATGGCGAAGGATGAGAACGAAGGCATCCGCATCGTCCGTTCCGCCGTTGACCGCGGCATCACGTTCCTCGATAACTCCTGGGATTATTCCGGCGGCCGCTGCGAGATCCTCATGGGCAAGGCCCTTCAGGACGGCTACCGGAAGCGCGTCTTCCTCATGACGAAGTTCAACGGGCGCACCCGCGAAGCGGCCGCAAAGCAGATCGACGAATCGCTCGGGCGCCTCCAGACCGACCACCTCGATCTCATCCAGTTCCACGAAAATATCCGCATGGAAGATCCCGACCGCTACTTTTCGGAAGGCGGCGCCCACGAAGCCGTCATGGCCGCGAAGAAGGCGGGCAAGGTCCGTTACATCGGCTTCACCGGCCATAAAGACCCCGTGGTTCATCTGCGCATGCTCGACGTCGCGGCCCAGCACGGCTTCCATTTCGATACCGCGCAGATGCCCCTCAACGTGCTCGACTACCACTTCCGCAGCTTCGCGCATCAGGTGGTTCCCAGGCTCGTAAAAGAAGGAACGGCGGTGCTCGGAATGAAGCCGCTGGCGTTCGGCGCGATTCCGCAATCGGGCGTCGCCAGTGCCATCGAATGCCTGCATTACGCGCTGAATCTGCCCACGTCTGTAGTCATCAACGGGTGCGATTCCATGGAACGGCTCGACCAGGCCTTCGAGGCTGCCCGCACTTTCAAACCTCTGACCGACGCCCAGCTTTCAGCCATCGTCGACAAGACCAAAACCGCCGCGCTCAGCGGCAAATTCGAAACTTTCAAGACCACCAGCCGCTTCGACGGAACGGCGCAACGTCCGGCCGAAATGGGTTGAGCCGGCGGGAGAACATTACATGGAATACCGGCTACTCGGACGCTCAGGCCTCAGGGTCTCGGCTTTAAGCTTCGGCGCGGGCACTTTCGGCGGAGGCGGCGAATTCTTCAAAGCCTGGGGCCAGACGGATGTGGACGAAGCGCGCGCGCTGATCGGCATCTGCCAGGAAGCGGGCGTGAATCTGCTCGACACCGCCGATATCTACTCGCGGGGGCTCTCGGAAGAGATCCTTGGCAAGGCCATTGCGGGGCATCGGCACGAGTGGCTCATCTCTTCGAAGGCCACGTTCCGCATGGGCGACGAACCGAACAACCTGGGCTCCTCGCGCTTCCACCTGATTCGCAGTTGCGAGGACAGCCTGCGGCGGCTCGGCACCGATTACATCGACATCTATCACATGCACGGTTTCGATGCCCAGACGCCTGTGGACGAAACGCTTTCGACGCTCGATCAGTTGGTGAGAAGCGGCAAGGTCCGCTACATTGCCTGTTCCAATTTCTCCGGCTGGCACCTCATGAAATCGCTCTCTGTTTCAGAGCGCTATGGATGGGCGAAGTATGTCGGCCACCAGGTCTACTATTCGCTTGCCGGACGCGATTACGAATGGGAACTGATGCCGCTCGGGATTGCGGAAGGCGTAGGCGCGCTGGTCTGGAGCCCGCTTGGCTGGGGACGTTTGACCGGCCGCATCCGGCGCGGTCAGCCGCTGCCTGAAACCAGCCGCCTGCATAAGACCGCCGATATGGGCCCGCAGATCCCGCAGGAATATCTGTTCAAAGTGGTCGATGCTCTGGACGACGTCGCGAAGGAGACAGGTAAGACCGTTACCCAGATCGCCCTCAACTGGCTGCTCCAGCGGCCCACCGTTGCGACCGTGATCATGGGCGCGCGCAATGAAGAGCAGTTACGGCAGAATCTTGGCGCCGACGGCTGGAACCTCAATGCCGATCAGATGCGCAAACTGAACGACGCGAGCGTCACGCCTAAGACTTATCCTTACTGGCACCAGTCGCAGTTCGAACGCAACCCGCCGCCCGTCTGAGCACGCCCGGATTACCCCGCCGCGCCGTGAGATTCTATGTGGTCAGATGCTCTCTCCCACCTCCCTGAGGCGAATCTTCACGGCCGCGGCCGCCATCGGGGTCGCGGTGTCGCCGCGCTCTGCATTCGCGCCGCCGCCCCTGCTGAGCCCGACCGCCTCCGCCAAACCTTCCTCAACCCTCCCGACGACGCCCGCATCAATATGCGCTGGTGGTGGTTCGGCTCCGCTGTCACCAAGCCCGAACTCGAGCGCGAGATGAAGACGATGAAAGCGGGCGGCATCGGCGGCTTTGAAGTGCAGCCGGTTTATCCTCTCGAACTCGACGATCCGAAAACCGGTTTCCTCAATCTTCCCTACCTCTCCGATGGCTATCTCGACGCACTGCAAATTCACCGCCGAAAAGTCCCGCGAACTCGGGCTCCGCATGGATGTGACGCTCGGCAGCGGCTGGCCCTTCGGCGGTCCGCACACTCCGGTCAGCGAGGCTGCGGGCGCGCTCCGGATCGACCGCATCCCGGTCCCGCAAAACGCCACATCCGTACCCATGCCCGTCATCGGAAACGGTGAGAAATTTATCGCCGCCTGGCTCGTGAAGGGCGACCGCCGCACCTTCGACCCCGCCACTTTGCAGCGCCTCTCAGACCTGCCCGCCGAACGCATCGCCCTGCCCGCCGCCGCTGGTTCAGGCCACATCGTCATGGCCTTCATCTCAGGCCGCAGCGGCATGCAGGTGAAGCGCCCCGCCGTGGGCGCGGAAGGCTTCGTGCTCGATCACTACGACCGCTCCGCCATCGAGCACCATCTGAATACAGTGGGCACGAAACTCATGCAGGCGTTCGGCTCGCATCCGCCCTACTCCGTTTTCAGCGACAGCCTCGAAGTCTTCGCGTCCGACTGGACCCCTGACCTGCTCACCGAATTTCAGAAGCGCCGCGGCTACGACCTCACCCCCTACCTGCCCGCTCTCGCCGGAGACATGGGCGGTGAAATGAAAGACAAGACCGGCTCCGTGCGGCGCGATTGGGGCCGCACCCTCACCGAACTTGCCGAAGAGCGTTACCTCACGCCCATCGCTCAATGGGCCCACCAGCACGGCACGAAGTTCCGTTCGCAGACCTACGGAGTGCCGCCCGTGACGCTCTCAAGCAATGCGCTGGTCGATCTGCCCGAAGGAGAAGCCGGGCCTCGCTGGCGGCAGTTCTCGACCGTGCGCTGGGCCTCATCCGCCAGTCATCTCTACGGCGCGCCAGGTGACTTCATCCGAGACCTGGACCTGGCTGCACTCGCCCGCCTTCCGCGCCACTCCGCTCGACATGAAAGCGGAAGCCGATCTGCATTTCCTCCAGGGCATCAACCAACTGGTTGGCCATGGCTGGGCCTATTCCCCGAAGTCCGCCGGCGAGCCGGGCTGGCGTTTCTACGCGGCAGCCGTGTTCAATGAGCACAACCCCTGGTGGATCGTGATGCCCGATATCGCGAAGTACCTTGCAGCGGGTCAGCTTTCTGATGCGCCAGGGCCAGCCCGCGAACGACATCGCGATTTATCTCCCAACCGAAGATGCCTATGCGGGCTTCCGCGCCGGTCAGGATTCCGTCGATCGCTCCATGGAACAACTGCTTGGCCCGAACCTCGTCCCGCAGGTGCTCGATGCCGGCTACAACTTCGATTTCATTGACGATGGCGCGATCGCGAAAGTCGGGCTGAAGTACCCGGTTCTGATTCTGCCCAACGTGGAGCGCATCCCTCTCGCGACCCTGCGCGCCCTGAACGATTACGCTGCGAAGGGCGGCATCGTGGTCGCGCTCAAACGCCTGCCGTCACTCGCGCCGGGGCTGCAGGATGCGGCCGACACACCGCAAATCCGCGCGCTCGCCGCATCCATGAAGGTACGGATGGTGGCCGACGATTCGAAGCTCGGCAGCGAATTGACCGCGCTCTACAAACCGGACTTCGCGGCCAACAACCCCGCCATCGGATTCATCCATCGCAAGCTCGAAAACGGCGACGTTTATTTCATCGCGAATACAGGCAATCAGCCCGTGCATACCAAAGCCGCTCTGCGCCTGAACGGCATGTCAGGCGAATGGTGGAACCCCTTGGACGCCGCCGTCTCGGCTGCGTCGTTCAGCAACGGAACCGTGTCGCTCGATCTCGAGCCTTACGAGTCGCGCGTCCTGGCCCTGTTCCCGGGGGCTGCTGCGACTCCGATCATCACCCCAAGCACCAAACCGCGCCCACAGACATTACTGCCGGCTGGAGCATCACCTTCGACAAGACCTCATACGCGCCACCAACCGCAGTTCCAGGCTCATGGACGGACGACCCCAAAACCCTCTACTACTCAGGCGCCGCGACCTACGAAAAGACCGTGAACATAGCCGCCGTCGAGGGTCCGCTGTTCCTCGACTTCGGCAAAGGCACTGCCCTGCCGATATCGAACATGGCGAACGGGATGCGCGCATGGCTTGACCCGCCCGTTCGCGAGGCCGCGACTGTGTGGGTGAACGGGCAAATGGCCGGCTACATCTGGTCGCCGCCCTTCCGCGTCAACATCGCAAAATTCGCGAAACCCGGCGCAAACCGGATCCGCATCGTGGTGGCCAACACCGCCATCAACGAACTTGCCGGACAAGCCATGCCCGATTACAAACTGCTCAACCTGCGCTATGGAAACCGCTTCCAGCCACAGGACATGGACAATCTGAAGCCGCTCCCCTCAGGCATCACCGGCAAAATCCTGCTGACCGGCGGGGAATGATTCGTGCGCCCCGTCAAACCTCCAATGGCGGGCGCCGCAGATGGAATTTCGAAGCATCCTGATAGGCCTTCACCACGGCCAGGAGCTCCGTCTCTCCGAACGGCCTGGCATAAAACGTCAGCGCCGTCGGAGTCCCTTCCTCGGTAAATCCGTTCGGCACGCTGACCGCCGGATAACAAGCCAGGTTCGCCATGTTGAAGTGGCGCGCCACGGTGTTCGGCCGCGCCGCCGGTGGAACGGCAGCGGCCGCCGCCGGCGCAGCGCCCCGACCGCCCCGGCCCCCACCGCCGCCTCCGCTGTTCGCAGGCACCAGGTAAACATCCACGTCCGCAGTCGCCTCGGCCAGCTTCATCATCATCATGGTCCGCGCCCGCTGCGCCTGCAGATACTCGACCGCGGGAACCAGCCTGGCCGCCCGGAATCCGTTCCCACGCTGCGGGCTCGCCAACTGCTTATCGCGGCCCGACCGGATCATCTCATCGAAGAACACCGCCGATTCCACCGCGAACCCCGACGCATCCACCGCGCCCTCGGGCACCTTGACCGGCACCAGCTGAAATCCGAGCTTCTGCATCTGCGCCATGGCCAGTTCTTCGTTCCGCTTCGCCACCGGATCGCGCGTCTCATCGAACCCGTCTTTCAAATACCCCACGCGCACATGACGCACGCTCAGCCGCGGATTCCAGTTGAACGGGATATCCACCACGCTCATGTCGCGATCGTCCGGACGCGAAATCGCCGTCATCACAATCGCGCAATCCTCGGCGCACCTGCACAACGGACCCAGCCTGTCCTGCGTCCACGAAAGCGCCATCACGCCGTGCCGGCTCACCCGCCCGAACGTCGGACGCAACCCGGTTGCCCCGCACCGCGCCGAAGGGCTTAAAATCGAGCCGCTGGTCTCGCTCCCGATCGCAAACGCAACGCATCCCGCCGCCGCGGCCGACGCCGGACCCGCCGACGACCCGCTCGATCCTTCCGTCACCTTCCACGGATTCATCGTCTGCCCGCCGTACCAGCGGTCGCCCTGCGCCAGTTCCCCCGACGTCAGCTTCGCCAGCAGCACCGCCCCCGCGTCCCGCAACATTTCGACGACGCTCGCCTCTTCATCGATCGTCTGATCCTTGTGGACCGCCGACCCCCACGTGGTCTTATAACCCTTCACCGCGATGATGTCTTTGGCGCCCCACGGAATGCCGTGCAGAGGACCTTTATACTTGCCCCGTCTGATCTCAGCATCGGCCTGCTTCGCCTGCGCGAGCGCAACATCGTCGAGGAACGTAACCACGAAATTCAGCTTCTCGTTGTACCGGTGCAGGCGCGCCAGATACATGCGCGTCAGTTCGACAGAACTCACCTGCCGCGTCCGTATCAGGCGTGCCTGATCCGCAATCGGCCAGAATGCCACCTCTTCCAGATTCGCCGGCCGGCGCACCCTCGGCATGCTGAAACGCACGGGATGCCGCGTCCGGTTGATCTTCATGCCAGGCACAATCGGACTGAAGTAAAACGGCGGCGCCACATCGTTCGGGATCTTCAGATTTCGCAGGCCTTCAAAGCGCGTCAGGTTTTGATTCGCGGCCTGCAGCAGCGCCGTCTGGTCCTCCTCCGGGAACGACAGCCCTGACATGGCGAGCGCATTCTCGAGCATCGGCTTCGTGATCCGCTGCGCGCCGTCCTCCTGGACCTGAGACCAGAGGTTCTCGGGCAGCACCGTTGCCCCGAGTCCGATTGCCGACATGCCGAAAAAGAAATTGCGGCGCGATTCGTTGGGAAGTTTCAGAAAAGTCTCCGTTGATCGTGAACGAGCGCGGAACGGGGAGCCCGGGAAGCTTTAAATTATAGCCGCATCATTCCGCGTGCGGCCTGAACTCATCCATGCTGAAGACACGCAGCGCTCCGCCCGGCGGCGCAACCTGCAGGATCAGCGCGACGTGGAAACGCGGGCCCTGGAAATAGCGCACGCGAATGTCGTGCGCCCCGTGAGCGAGTTGCACGCTCCCTTTTTTGGTGACGGGAGGATGCATGCCATCGTTATTGATCACTTCATCGCCGTCTATGTAGAGCACCGACCCATCGTCGGAGGTCAGCGCGAATTCATAGCGGCCCGCGCGCTCGATCCAGAATTTCCCCTCGTAATCGATCCCGAACCATTCGAACCGCTTCGTCACGCCAGGGAAGCCCTCTTTGAAATCGCGCGGCGGCACGTTCAGCGACCGCGTGTAGATCACGCCCTGCGGCTTCATTTTTTTCAGCGCCCCGGGCAGCGCCTGGCTGCGATGGCTCAGGTGATAGACGGTGCCCCGAAACCCCGCCGTGTCGACAACGGTGGTCCCGAAGCTGGTTATGGGCTCCTCTTGCTTCGCCGCGTCCTGCTTTGGAGGTTCCTGAATGGAAACGCCGAGGAGCAGAAGCACCACCGGAAAATGCATATGGCTGTCACAGAAAAGACTATCAGGCTTTTCGCGCGCAAGCTCGCTTAACCCGCCCGGGTGGTATTTTATAAGGACTAACCAAACATGCCAACGACAATTGCAGAGACGGAAAACCGGGTTTTGTCCATGCCTTTGAGCCGCAATAAGAACCTGCGCAAGTGGGTCGATAAGATGGCGCAACTGACCCAGCCCGACGCGATCCACTGGGTGGATGGCTCGCAGGAAGAGAACGATTCTCTTTGCGCTCAGATGGTGGCCGGGGGCACGTTCATCCGGCTCAACCAGGACCTCTGGCCCGGTTGTTATTACGCTCGCTCAGATGCGAACGACGTGGCGCGCGTCGAAGACCGCACTTACATCTGTTCGCTCTCGCGCGATGCTGCCGGGCCTACCAACAACTGGATGAACCCGTTTGAGATGCGCAAGAAGCTGAAAGGCCTCTTCGCGGGTTCCATGCGCGGCAGGACCATGTACGTGCTCGCGTTCAGCATGGGCCCGGTCGACTCGCCCATGTCGCAAATCGGCGTCGAACTGACCGACTCGCCCTACGTGGTCGTGAACATGCGCATCATGGCCCGCATCGGGCTGCCTGTGTTTCGCGAAATCGACAAAGACATTAAGCGCGTCGTGCCGTGCATGCACACCGTCGGCGCACCGCTCGACCCCGGTCAGGTGGACGTGCCCTGGCCCTGCAACAAAGAGAAGTACATCGTGCATTTCCCCGAAACGCGCGAGATCTGGTCGTACGGTTCGGGCTACGGCGGCAACGCGCTGCTCGGCAAAAAGTGCTTCGCTTTGCGGATCGCCTCCAACATAGCGCGCGATGAAGGCTGGCTTGCCGAACACATGCTGATCCTCGGGGTTGAAAATCCGGAAGGTGAGAAGACCTATGTCGCGGCCGCTTTCCCAAGCGCCTGCGGTAAGACCAACTTTGCGATGCTAGTGCCCCCCGCCGGCTTCGAAGGCTGGAAAATCTGGACCATAGGCGACGATATCGCCTGGATTAAGCCCGACGAAAACGGCCGCCTGCGCGCCATCAATCCGGAAGCCGGCTTCTTTGGCGTGGCTCCTGGGACCTCCGCCAAAACCAATCCGAATGCCATGGCAACGCTCGCCCGCAATTCGATCTTCACCAACGTGGCGCTCACGCCCGACGGCGGAGTCTGGTGGGAAGGCATGACCGATGAGCCGCCCGCCGAGTGTACCGACTGGCAGGGACGCAAATGGACCCCTGAGATCGCGAAAAACACGGGGGCGAAGGCTGCGCACGCCAATTCACGCTTTACCGCCCCGGCCTCTCAGTGCCCCACCATCGACCCGGATTGGGAATCCCCGCACGGCGTTCCTCTGAGCGCCATCGTGTTCGGCGGCCGCCGTGCGGCCACGATTCCGCTCGTCTATCAGACGTTCAACTGGAGCGCAGGCGTCTATGCCGGCGCGACCATGGGCTCAGAAACCACTGCCGCCGCCGCCGGCGCGGTCGGCAAAGTCCGGCGCGACCCCATGGCGATGCTGCCTTTCTGCGGCTATCACATGGGCGACTATTTCCGGCACTGGCTCAAGGTGCAGCGGCATCTTTCCGAAACGCCGCGCGTTTTCCATGTGAACTGGTTCCGCAAAGATGCCAACGGCGAATTTATCTGGCCGGGTTTCCGAGAAAACATGCGGGTGCTGAAGTGGATTGTCGATCGCTCGCGCGGCCGCGCCATCGGCCGCGAAACGCCCATCGGCTGGATGCCGCTCTACGAAGACATAGAGTGGAACGGCGTCAACTTCCCCAAAGCCAAATTCGACGAGTTACAGGCGTTCGATCCTCAGGCCTGGCGGGCTGAAGTCATCAGCCACGAAGAGCTGTTTATCGATCTGCACGACCATCTCCCGCCCGAAATTATCTACGAGCGCGAACTGCTCATCTGCCGGCTGTAATCAGGTGTACGGGACAGGCGGCGTTCGATCGCCTGTCCCGCAGCTTGACCCGACCAGCTCTTACCAGACCAGCTTCAATGTCGCGTTCATCATCGGAACGCCGCCGTCCGCAACCGTCGTCGCTTCATTGCCTGAAGGCACTTTGCCGAACAGGTTGCCCGCCGTCTCAACCCCGTTGATCACGTTTTTCAGATCGACGGTGGTGTTCATGTTGCCCCAGTTGTACCACTTGAACGGGTTCTGGAAATCGAAACGCAATTGCAGTTTCAGCCGCTCCCGCAGAGCGAATTCTTTTCGGGCCGAAAAGCTGGCGCCGATCCCGCGCTGCGTAATGAACGTGTTCTTCCCCGCGTTCCCGAATTCATAGGCCGCCGGATATGCGAGGTTGCTCAGGCAGCAGATCGTCGAGTTCTGGTTGCCCTGCACGAACCGATCGCCGCCCAGATCCTGCCAGTTTTCGCGCAGTTGAACGGGCCCGAGAACGTTCGGACGCCCGCCGATCCCGATATAACCCGGCAGTTGGTTCGGCCCGTTGGTAACCCCGAGCGTAACCGGGTTCCCCGTGTAAATGTCGTACTGGAACACCAGGGTATAGCCGCCGAACATCGCATCCAGCACGCCGCCCCGGTTCATGAACGCCCGGCCTTTGCCGATCGGCAGATCGTAGCTGAAGTTCCCCACATACCGGAACTTGCGGTCATACGCGGAAAGCCCTTTATACAGCTTCGACGACTCATCCACGTTGCTGACGCCGGTTCCGTCGATACTCTTCGACCATGTGAAGAAGCTGTCCCACGTTAAACCGCCCGAGAGGCGCTTCTGCATGTGAACCGTACCGGCATGGTAGGTCGAATGGCTGATATTGCCCCTGTAAGTCACGGTTCCGAAGTTCGGATATGGCCGGAAGAACTGCTGATTGCTCCCCGCCACCTGCGCCAGCAGGGTCGGATTTCCCGCATCGTAATTTTGCGGCAGAACGTTGTAATTCGGTGTCTCGATCAGCCCGATGCCGGCAGACCCGTCGTACGATACCTCGAGCAGCAGATTGCGCCGCAATTGATACTGGAGCGCCAGATTCCACGTCATCGAATATGGATCTTTGAGATTCGGGTCGGTCAGAGTGGCCGACCGTCCTGAGCACGCCGGAACCGTGACACCGCCGATCGTCGCTTTGGTGCAACCCTGATACGGCTGCGTTCCATTGCTCGCCAGAGACGGATAGACGATCGGGTTCGGCCCGTGGCTGATCTGGTAGACCGGAACCGCGGTCCCGGTCGATTGCGTCGTCGAAATGTTGTATTCGTCGAGCACATTCGGCGCAAGCCCAATGTCGATGTGGGTGAACGAGAACCCGCTGCGGACGACCAGCTTTTCGAACGGATGCCACGCCACGCCGACTCTCGGCTCGGGCGTTGCCACTCGCGCTTCGTTATGTTGCCGCCGGGGTGGGTGATCACGCCCGCCAGCCCCGTCACGTTATCCGTTGCGGTGGGATTGAATTGCGAGAACTGGCCGTATTTCGTGTGCCACGGACTCTCCATCGCCCATCGCACTCCCAGATTGAACGTAAGCGTCGGGCTGACCTTCCAGTCATCCTGGAAGTAAAAACTGTTGACGCTGTCCCGCGGCAGCCAACTGGCTGTCGGGATCGCAAACGTCGCGCTCGAAACCGAACCGAGCAGGAATGACGCGAATGAAATGCCACCGGTGTTCGCCACGCCGCCGCCCGCGCTGTTCAGGTCGTTCGCTCCGTCGAAGGTGAAATTGCCGCTCGGATTTCCCAGATTGTAAGTATTCTGGCGCGAGTGCAGCAGATCGTACCCGAACTTAAAGCTGTGCTTATCTTTGATCCACGTGACGTCATCCTTCACGGTGATGTTCTCAATCACGTTCTCGCTCGGACCGCTGACGGAAAGCGGCAACCCGCCCGGCAGAAGCGTTCCGGCCACATTCGGAATCCCGAGTTTCTGCGCCAGATTCTGATTGGTGTCGATCCCGATCACCGCCACGTTCAGCCGGTAATACCCAACCCGCGCTTCGTTGATCAGCGTCGGCGTCAGAATCTTCGTGGCCCCCAGGCTGGCCGTGTTCTGGTAATCGTGCTCGGTCGTATTGCTCGTGTCGAAAATCGGGTTTGCAATCTGTGGATTCGGCGACCGCTGCCAGCGCGAGTTATAAGTCCAGTTCGCATACATCTTGAAGTTCTGATTGAACTGCTGATCGATGCGGCCGGTATAGTTCTCACCGAAATACTTCTTCAGGTAAGTGCCCTGGAAGTTGTTCGAGGGGCCCGTATTGCTGTAGGTTCCCGGCGTGTTCGGAAGCGCATAAGGATTCAGGCTGAGAAACTTCAGCGCCACCGGATCGATCCGCGATGCCGGAATAATGTTGCCCGTAAAGGGTGTCCGGGGAGCATAAGTTCCGTTGGGCAGCAGCACCGTCGTCAGCGGATCGAACAACTGATTCGGCGTGGCGCCCGTACCCGCAAAACTGAAGTTGCCCGCCAGTTCCGCCGCATCCGGCACCGTGTAAGCCTGCTGTTTCGCCTGCTTCTCAATCACCCGCTCCACTGCGAACACAAAGAATGTCCGGTTCCTGCCGTCGTAGAGTTTCGGAATATATACCGGCCCGTGCAGGGTTGCGTTCGGCTGCTGGAACAGCTCGGACGGCGTCGCCACCTGCCCCGGCTGCTGCTGCCCGAAGGCGTATTTGTCGAAATATTTGCGATGCTGCAGCGCACTCACGCGGCCGTACTCGGAGATCTCGCCATGCAGCACATTCGTACCGGTCCGCTGTACCGAAATCATCGCGCCGCCGCCCGAATGCCCGTACTCGGCGGGCAACGCGCTCGACAGAACCTTCACTTCCTCAACGGTGCTCTGAATCGGGTCGGTCGTATAAATCGTCCCGTTGTTATTTCCGACAGCATAGACGCCGTCCTGAAAATAGCCGATCTTGCTGTCCTGCAAGCCGTCTATATGGAAGCCCTGCAGGTTCCCCGCATATCCGAAGCCCTGCACATCCACGTTCGGCAGCAGATAAAACGTCGCCTTCACGTTCCTCTGATACAGCGGCAATTGCTGGATATACGTGCCTTCGAGCAACGCGCCCGCTGACGACGTCTCGGTCTGCAATTGCGCCGCTTCCGCTGTCACACGAATCGATTCCGACGCCCCGCCGACTTCAAGCGCCGCATTCACTTCCACGTTATCGGCCACGCGCAGCTCAATCCCGTCCCGAACATAATTCTTGAACCCTGCCCCCGATACCGTAACCCGATACGGACCCGGCCGGAGCGATGGGACCCGATACAGCCCTTCCGCATTCGACTGCGTATCGCTCGTGAAATTTGTTTCGGTGTTCACCACCACCACCTGAGCGTTCGGGACCAGCGCACCGCTGGCATCCGTCACCCGGCCTGAGATCGTGCCGGAATCGAGTTGCCCAAACAGCGGGGCAGAAATCATGCAGACGAGCAATAACTGGAAAAAGGGCGCGGCTTTTCTAAACATACGGGACTCCGTCTCTGGAAAATCTGGTTTGAACTGGAACTGAAAGTTAGCCGAAGTCTATCACAGGACACTGACATCGTCTGTCCGCTCCAATCCCGCATCCACAGCCCCGCACAACGCTTTGCCGCGTGCTTCCACAATCATTGCCGCCTGATCCGGAGGAACCGGCCGCGAGAACAAATATCCCTGATACTGATCGCAGTTCATCGCCCTCAACTGGTTCATTTGCTCCACCGATTCCACGCCTTCAGCCACCACCATGTAGCCGAGCCGGTGAGCCATCGCGATCGTCTCCCGGATCAATCCGAAACTCCGCTCGTCATCGTTCATTCCGCTTACGAAAGACCGGTCGATTTTGACGCAATCGACAGGCAGAGTTCTCAATCGGCTCAGCGAAGAATATCCCGTTCCGAAATCGTCCAGCGAAATTCCGACTCCCGCCGCGCGCAGCCGCTGGATCTGCGGCACCACCACGTCCCAGCTCTGCGCCAGCGCTCCCTCAGTGATTTCAAGCACCAGCGCCATCGGTGGAACACCCGCCGCGTCGACCGACGCGAACACCACGTCCGCGAATCCAGGGTCCTGCAGTTGGATTGGCGAGACATTCACGGCCACCCGAACGTTCATGTCGCGATCCTGCCACACCCGGGCCTGCCGCAGCGCCTCTGTCAGAACCCACTTGCCCAGCGCCACAATCAGCCCCGTCTCTTCCGCCGCGGGAATAAAGTCCGTGGGAGACATCTCTCCGCGTTCTGGATGTCTGATGCGGGCCAGCGCCTCGAATTCCACCACTGCCCCGCTTGAATTCTGAATCGGCTGATACAGCATATATACGTACCCGCGATCCATCGATTCGCGCACGGCCGCCGCCAGACCGGAATTGCCGAAATCGAGCTTATTCATGGCCTGCTCGTAAAGCTGGAAGCAGTCCTTCGGTCCCGCTTTGCCCTTGTACATGGCGATATCGGCGAGCCGCAGCAGCGTTGCCGCGTCCCGGCCCTGTTCGGGGAACAGGCTGATGCCTATACAGCACGAGAGCCGCACCGAATGCCCTTCGATCGACGTACAGCCCCGCACTACCTCCAGCAACCGCCTCGCGACCGCTTCAGCTTCAGACGCCGAAGCGCCGGGGATGATGATCGCGAACTCATCTCCTCCGATCCGCGCCAGAGACGGCGCAGTTCCCGCATAACTGACGCGCCCCGCATTTCTGTTCCTCCTGAGGCACGATTCCAGCCGCTCGCTGACAGCCACCAGCAGCAGATCGCCGCATCGGTGCCCGAGCGTGTCATTCACGTATTTGAAGCCGTCAAGGTCGAGGAACATCACCGCCAGCATCGGAGTCTCTGTATCGTTCTCGAGGGTCTTCTCCAGAACCGACTCGAATGCCGCGCGGTTCAGGAGCCTTGTCAGCGGATCGTGGCGGCTCTCAAAACTGAGCCTTGCATGACGCTGCGCAAACCCGCGAAGCAACGTCCCCAGAGCGCCCGCCGCGATCGCCAGCAGCAGCAGGAAAATCGGGTCCCGATAGATTGGCCTCAACACCCCGAACTCGAATGCCGCCGGTTTCGGATCGACGTTCCCGTTCCTGTCCATGGCCCGAACATGAAACGTATGTGGACCCGCGGGCAAAGACCGGAACGATGCGAAATTGTTCGAGCTGAAGTGACTCCACTCTCCGTCGTCGAGCGACCAGGAAAACAACAACCTGTCCGCCTCCGTCACATTCCATTTGTCCGCGCCCCAGAAGTTCAGCCGCACATCCCCGCCCGGCGGTGTTTTTCTCAGGTTCCTCTCATCCGAAACCCCGGTGATCGGAGCGTCCGTGTCCGCTTCATGGTGGTACACGCGCAGCCCGAAAGTAGTCCCTGCCCACAGCCGGCCTGTGCTGTCGCAGAACACCTTGTACCCCGCGCCCGGAAGGCCCTCCTCAGTCGAATGTCCGGTCCATTCGCCCTGGCTGAATCTATAGACGCCGGTTCCCGTTGCTGCCCAATGCGCGCCGTCCGGTGTCCGCGCGAAACTCCGGGCACGGTCAGCCCCGGTCTGCATCGGTTCGAAACCGGCTCCGTTCCAAAGGGTCACACCCTTGCGCCCGCCGATAAACAGGAGCCCGTTCTCCGCTGTGTAGAACGCGTAAACACCCGTATCCTGGAACCCGTCCGCCTGCGTGATCGTATGCAGGACTCCGCCGCGCAGCCTTGCAAGATACGCTGTGGTTCCCACCCAGATATCGCCGTTCGCTGTCTCGGCCAGGTCTCTGAGTTCCGACATCCGGAGCTGACTCAGTCCGGGAACTTCCCGGTACACTCCACCCTCGAGGATCTCGACCCGAAACGTGCCTGCGGCGGGTGCATAAGATTCCACCCATAGCCCGCCCTTCGCACGCGGCACAATCATCCCGAGAAAGTTGCCGCCGCCGCGGCTGAACCGCCGGAAACTCTTCGATTTGGGTTCGAAAATCAGACGATGATCGTCCGCCAAAACGTCAATGAGCAGGGTCCCGTCCGGCAGTGCGCACAGACCTTTCGGATCCGTCGTCCGGAAAGTCTCGCCTTTCGGCAGCGAATATTCCTGCCATACCCCGTGATTGTTCAGGATCACCTTATCGTCTGCCGCAAACCAGAGGCGTCCGGCGCTGTCCTCTTCAATCGAGCTCACCAGCGACTGCACACTTGGACTACCCGGCATTTCCCGCCACAACGCCGGCGAATAATGGATCAGCTTCTGCGAACCCGCAATCCAAAAGCTTCCCGAGGGCTCCGGCAACACATCGATCACTTTGCCCGAGAGCTGCGGTGAAGCAGGCAGTTCCCACAATTTGCCATCCTTGTTAACGCCGAAAGACTTCCCGTCGAATTGCCACACGCGTCCGTCGGCGCCCGGCCAGAAAAGCGCTTCCTTGTTCGTCGCACTCGCGGCAATTGACGCTTTCTTCCCGTCCATCACAACCGCCACCGGCTTCGGGCCGCGCAGAGCCGTGACGAAGATCCGCCCGTCGGCCATTTCTACGGGACGATGAAAGCTCGTTAAACCGGCGATCGCAGGATGAAACTCGTCCCATCGGTATTCAGACAGAGCCGGATTCCGAACGGTCAACCGCCCGAAGCCTGTCCTGCCCGCGACCCATACGCTCCCGTCTCCCGCGGGTCTCAGGTCCAGCAGTTCGCCGAGCCCCGTCTGTTCCACCCGCCGTATCGTCGTGAGATCTCCGCCCCGGTTCCACTCGAGCAAGCGCCCTGGCACCAGAACGATCGCCCGTCCCCGCCCAACCGGGACCACCGCCGCGCTGTCCGCCGCGGCCACCGCCCTTCTCGTCGAATATCCGAACCAGATCCGAAAAGCGTACTTCTTCAGCGCCGCAATGGCATCCATTTCAGGCAGCGGATGCGCTGTCCAGTTGCCCGTTCGGTACGTCGCGATTCCGCGATCGTTGAACGTGATCAGCGTCCCGTCCCCGTCCTCATAGACAGGACCAAGCCAGTGACGATCCGGGATAGAACTGACGTGAAACCCGTTCAGCACATCGAACGAACCGACGTCTCCGTGCCGGACGGCAATCCGCCCGTGTGGCAGCGCGGAAACGACCGTCGAATAGCTCTCCGTCAGCCCTTCAGCCGCGCTCCAGAACCGCCACCCGTCATGCTCCTGCTCATAAGCCCCTGCGGCCCCGCTGCAGGCCCCTGCGCTTGCCAGAAGCACCAACGCGAGCGGCGTGATCCTGCAACCCGCCCCAGACCGTCCGTTGTTACCCCAAAGCCAGTCCACATGTACTAATCGGTGTTTCGCCGAAACTCTTTAGACCTGTGAATCTAAAACTCCGAATAACGCTCCTAAATCACGAAAGCGTTCCACTACTACAAGGCGGCCGCCCGGGTCTCTGATCTCTTCCTTTTCCAGCCCCCACGTCCGTGCATGCGGCACAAACACCGCCCGCAAACCTGCCTCCAGCGACGGATTTATATCCGATTTAGGACTGTTCCCAATCATCCACGTCCGGTCGGGATCGAACCCGCGCACATCCGCGAGCCGCTCATACGCCGCCCGGTTCTTCTCCTTCACCACCTCGCAATGCGCAAACAGCGGCCGCAGCCCTGACCGGTCGATCTTATTATTCTGCTCCGTCACGTCGCCCTTCGTGCAGATCGTCAGCTCGTGCAGCTCCGCAAGCAGCGGCAGCGTCTCCGCCACTCCTTCCATCAGCTCCATCTCCCTCGCCAGAATCTCGTGCGCAAACGCCGTAACCCGGTTCAAATCGTGCTCATCCACCGCACGCTCCGCCAGCCGCAAATAACACTGGCTCAGATTGCGCCCGTAGTTCACCGCCCCATACCCGTGGATCTTCGCGTTCGCCATCTCAATCGTGTCGAGAATCTCCCGAATCTCATCCGGCTTCAGCGTCGAGTGATTCAGATAATCGCAAAATTTGTCGAAAGCGTCTTCGAAATAGATATTGTTCTCCCACAGAGTGTCGTCGGCGTCGAAGATCAGATGCTGTCTCGTCATCGCCCCGCCACTCTCGGAGCCAGCCGGAACGGAATCTCCACCAGCACGTCCACATCGATCGGCTCGCCGTTCCGCAACGCCGGATAGAACTGCCATTTCCCCAGCGCCTCGCGCGCGCTCGCATTCAGCCGATCGTCCAGTCCCCGCACCAGTTCCACCCCCGAAACGTTGCCTTCTTTATCGATCACGCAGGCCAGTTGCACCCGCCCTTCAATGCGCTCTTCCACCGCCGTCGCCACATACTTCGGATCCACCTTGCGATGCGCCACGGGCGCGGCAATCGGCGCCAGCCCCGTCTCGCGCGCCGTCCTCCCCGAATACCACATCAGCCAGCTGCCCGAATAGCTGGTCAGGTTCGGCATCTGAATCGCCATCAGGTAAACATCGCGCCCGTTGAAGCGCGGGTCGGGTGCGCCCGACACCTTCATCCCCGCCCCGGCGCTCGGTTCCACATGCACAGTCGCCACCGGCTCGCCGCCCATCCGCATCGCCGCCCGCACATTCCCGGCCGAGGTCGGCGCCGCATAAGCCTGCGCAATCAAATCCGGTTTCGCATCCTTCGGTCCGCGCACAAACAGGTCCGGCACGCTCAAGCCTTTCCCCGCCCCATCGGCAACCGCCCCGCCCGCATGCGGCGCCGGCCCCGCCGAAAAATCCGCCGCGCTCGAACGCGTGGGCAGCGGCGCTCTCGTATCCAGAGGATTCAGCCCGACCACCGCAATGTTCAGATCCCGCGAGTTTGCCGACGCCTCGAGCGCCGGTGGCGACTCCACTGCAATGCTCTTCGAGGGCGCGGAACCCGCTCCGCTCACCGGCGCTGTAAACGGCCGCGGCGGCAGCTTCGGCCCCGGCAGCGCCAAACCGTTCTGCGCGATCGCCACGTTCGCCACCGGTTCCGGCGCTTCAATCGGAGCCACGTACGGCTTCGGAGGCAACCGCAAAGACGGCAACTGTACCCCCATCCTTTGGCGCGTCTCAAGCAGCGGAGCCGGCGCCGCCAGTTGCGCCTGCCGAACCGCGCGTGCCTCGGCGCGCGGCGGTTCAACGAACGCCTTCGCGGGCGGCGGCGGCATTTCCGGCAGCTTCACCGCCAGCAAATTGGGCGATTCCCGCAGCGGCGCCGGAGCCAGCTCCGGAGCCGGCGTCCACACCATCTGAGTCCGCTTCGGCGCATTCCTGGGCGCGGAAACAATGGCTTGCGGCGCTTTATTTTCCGCCCTCAACGGCCGCTCATCCCTCGGCGCATTCGCCGGAGCAACCCTCGGCAGCTCTTTCCGAAACTTGTACCAGACGATCTTCGATTCCTTCCCCGCCACCTTCTGCTCGTACGCCGACGGCGCCCGCTTCGGCACGCTCATGCTCTCCACGTTCAACAACGCCAGCAAAACCGCCACGTGTACGAGTACCGATATCGCCAGCGACCGCGTCATGACAGACTTGCCGGCTTATGACCCTTGCCGTTCGTGGGCGCCAGAACCCGCATGCGCGTCACGTATTCCTGCCTCGGAATCCACCCGCGCCCGAACTCGATGAACTGCTTCAAACGCTCCGATTCCGATCGGCTCCGCAGCAGCATGTGTTTGAAGTCAAGGTCGTCCACCGCCTCCGCCAGCGCAAAGCTCAGCAAAGGATGATTCGGATCCGGGCTCTCCCGCTCCTGATCCGTAACCACCAGCCGCCACACCCCCACCGCCTGAATCCGCAGTTCCGAAGGCGCGGGCGTCACATCCTCATCGGCGAAGTACTCCACCTCGCCCCGCAGATACGCCTTCTCCTGATCGAGCGTCATCAGCAAAAAACGCCGCTGGCCCCGCGTCACCACGTCGAAGCTCCCGTCTTCGAACCGCTCCACCACGCGCTCCACCGTAACCGTACAGCCGGCGTTCACAACGCCGCCATCCTTCGCCAGCACGATGCCGAATTCCGTTCCCGACGCCTCCGCCTCCCCCACCATCTCGCGGTAGCGGTCTTCAAAGATATGGAGCGGAATCGCCGCCCCGGGCAAGGCGACAAGTTGCAGTGGGAAAAGAGGCAGCAGCCGGTTCATCTCTACACCATTATCTTCAAGGCGGCAGCCGCCCTGCCGCTCACCCGCCGCAATGATATTCTTACTTCTTCCCGCCGCCGACACTTCATGCAATCGCTCGCAGACAAGGTTGTCATCGTTACCGGAGCCTCTGATGGCATTGGCGCGCGCCTCGCTTCCGTGCTTCATCGACGAGGCGCCCGGCTGGTGCTTACCGCACGCGGCGAAGCCAAACTCCGTGAGCAGGCCCACCCGGAAGACCTGATCGTCGCGGGCGACCTTACTTCGGAATCCACGCGCACCGGTCTCATCGAGCGCACTCTTGCCCGCTTCGGACGCATCGACGTTCTCATCAACAACGCCGGACGCGGCTCCTATTACCCCGCTTCCGAAGCCCCGCTCGACGATGCCCGCGCCCTCTTCGAACTCAATTTCTTCGCGCCCCTCCACCTCGCGCAACTGGCCGCGCCCGCGCTCCGCGAATCGCGCGGCACCATCGTCAACGTCAGCTCCATCGCGGGCTGCCTGACCCTGCCCTGGCTTCCGCTCTACTCCGCCAGCAAATTCGCGCTCACCTCGCTTTCCGCCTCACAGCGAATGGAACTGTCCCGCGATGGCGTCAACGTCCTCTCCGTCTTCCCCGGCTACGTGAACACCGATTTCCAAACTCACGCCGCGGGCTCCGCGCCACCCGGCCGTATCGTTAAAGGAAAGCGCTTCGCCATCTCAGCCGATGGGTGTGCGCTCGCGATCGTCCGCGGAATCGAACGCCGCAAACGCGTTGTCGTCACTCCGCGTTCCGGCTGGGCGCTCGTCTGGCTCAACCGCCTCTCCCCCGCCCTCCTCGAATCCCGCCTGGAAGCCGTCTGAATGCACATCAAGCTCAAGCGCTCCCCGGGCATCTACCTCGCAGGCTTTATGGGCGCGGGCAAATCCACCATCGGCCGCATCCTGGCCGACCGCATCGGCTGGAACTTTGCCGACCTTGATCAGGAAATCGAAACCACCCAGCGGGACACCATCGCCCACATCTTCGAAACGCGCGGAGAGGCCGAGTTCCGCCGCCTCGAAAGCGCCATGATCGCCGACCGCGTGCGCCGTATCGAACGCGGCGAGCCCACCGTCGTCGCGCTCGGCGGAGGCGCTTTCGTGCAGTCTGAAAATTTCGAGCTCATCCGCAATCACGGCATCTCCATCTGGCTGCACTGCTCTTTCGAAGAAATACAGCACCGGCTTACCGAGAAGAGTCACGACAGGCCTCTCGCGCGCGACCCCGAGAAGTTCCGTCAGCTCTTCGAAGACCGCCAGGAATCCTACAGCCGCGCCGACTTCCGCGTCGATGGCAACTGCGACACAGGCCGGACCGTCAACGCCATTCTCGCCCTGCCGCTCTGGAAATAAACCGCCACATGAGACGAGAAGCGCGCGCCATCCTCAAGGCCGCCATCGAAGCGGCAAATCCCGCCGCAGCCGTCGAACATGCCCTGCACACCCGCCGCGATCTCGACCGCTACCGCCGCATCTTCGTCGTCGGTGCGGGCAAAGCCGGCGGCACCATGGCACGCGCGGCCGAAAAGGTTCTCGGCAGGAAAATCTTCGCGGGCTGCGTCAATGTTAAGGATGGCGACCCCGCCCGTTCCCGCCGCATCGAACTGCGCCCCTGCGGACATCCCGTGCCCGACCGCCGCGGCCTCGAAGGCGCCGCTGAAATCATGCGCCTGTGCGCCGAAGCGGGCGAGCGCGACCTCGTCATCTGCCTGCTTTCAGGCGGCGCATCCGCCCTTACGCCCGCACCCGCGCCGCCCATAACGCTCGAAGAAAAGCAGCAAACCACAAAGCTGCTGCTTGAATGCGGCGCCAACATCCATGAGCTCAACGCTGTCCGCAAGCACATTTCTGTTTTCAAGGGCGGTCAGTTGGCCAGGCTCGCCGCGCCCGCCCGTGTGCTCAGCCTCATACTTTCGGATGTCGTTGGTGACAACCTCGACGTAATCGGCTCCGGCCCCACCGCGCCTGACGCTTCAACCTTCGAAACCGCGCGCACCGTGATCGCAAAATACGGCTTGAATCACCGCATTCCCGCCGCGGTAATGGCCCGCCTCGAAGCCGCCCCGGACGAGACCCCCAAACCCGGCGACCCCATCTTCCGCCGCGTCGAAAACGTCATCGTCGGCAGCAACCGCAAATCGCTCGACGCCGCCGCTGCGGCAGCTAAAGCTCTCGGCTTCCGCCCGTTGATCCTCGCCAGCACCATCGAAGGGGAGACCCGCGACGTCGCCCGCATGCACGCCGCCATCGCCCGCCAGATCCGGCTGAGCGGACAACCCGTGCGCCCGCCCGCCTGCGTCATTTCCGGCGGAGAGACGACCGTCACCATCCGCGGCCAAGGCAAAGGAGGACGCAATCAGGAATTCGCCCTCGCCGCCGCCATCGACATCGCCGGCCTCGACAACGTCCTGATCCTCAGCGCCGGCACCGACGGAACCGACGGCCCCACCGACGCCGCAGGCGCCCTGGCCGACGGCAAAACCCTCCATCGCTCAAAGCGCGACGCCATCGCCGCGTTGGCACAGAACGATTCCTACCCCTGGTTCGCCGACCTGAACGACTTAATCGTCACCGGCCCCACCGGAACCAATGTGATGGACCTCCATCTCATTCTTGTAAAATAACGGCATATGGCAGCACGACACATCAGCGAAGCTGAACTGGAGCGCGATCTGCACGCCGTCCTCGAACAGGTCCGGCAGGGTGTCGAGATTGTGGTCGAACAGGATCACAGGCCTGTAGCGATCATGAAGCCCGCGGAACAGGCCGGGCGCCTGCTCTCGGAATCGATTGCCATCGCCAGGCAGCGCGAGAAAGAACATGGCTCAGCCGCCATACTCGACCCGGATTTTGCCAGGGACATGGAGGAGATCGTGCGCAACCGGCAACCCTGGAATCCGGCGTCCTGGGACTGATACTCGATACAAGCGTCCTTATTACGGCGGAACGGGGCCGCCTCAGCATTGCGGACATACTCGAGCAGATTCAGCAGAGATGGGGCGAAACACAGGCCGCGGTCTCCGCAATCACGATCGTAGAGTTTGCGCACGGCATCGAAAGTGCGCGTACGGAATCACAGCGGCATGCACGGCAGACATTCCTGTGGGACCTTCGCGCCGCCATGAAGGTCCACCCTCTCACGGATGAAATTGCGCAATTGGCAGGAGCGATTCTTGGACAACAGAGTCTCAGAGGAAACGTGATTCCGTTGCCGGACCTCCTGATCGGCGCCACTGCGCTGCATCATGGCAGCGATGTAGTTACAGGTAACGTGCGCCATTTTCAGATCATTCCTAACCTGGTGGTGAAGACCCTCTAAGCGGCGCACGCATTCCGGAGAGGAACTCTAACCCTCTTCACCCGTTCAGTCCTTGTGTATCACCGTACATTGCTCCCCGATGACGATTTGCCGGACCCGCCGCAATGAAATACTTAATCGGACGAATCACCCCTCTCTGCTCCGCGCCTCCGCTATTATCCCCACCCAACCCGCAACACCTGTAAAATATCACCAGCCCAAAATGATCCGCCCCACCCTCGCCCTCCTCGCCTCCCTCACCGCGGCCACCGCCGCCCCCACCCCAAAGATCGACTTCCGCACCGACGTCCAGCCTCTCATCGAAAAACGCTGCATCGCCTGCCACGGCCCCGAGCAGCAAATGAACGCCTTCCGCCTCGACCGCCGCGGAGCCGCCCTCCGCGGTGGCACACGCTCCGTCATCGTCCCAGGCAGCGCCGCCACCAGCAGGCTCTACCTCCGCCTCATCGGCAACAACTTCGGCAAACGCATGCCCGCCACCGGAGCCCTTCCCCCCGACGAAATCGCCATCTTCAAAGCCTGGATCGACCAGGGCGCAAACTGGCCTGACGACCTCGCCAACGACCCCGTCCTCACTCCGCCCGACCCCCGCGCCGTCACCCTCGCCAACGCCCTCCGCCAGGGCGCCACGCCCGCCTTCGAGCCCGCCACCCTCAACCTTCGCGGACCCGCCGGCTCCACGCCCTTCATGTACGCGGTCCTCTACTCGAACGCCGCCACCGTCGCGCGCCTCCTCGATATGGGAGCCGACCCCAACGCCCACAACGACGTCAACGCCACCCCGCTCATGTGGGCTGCCGACGATGCCGCCAAAACACAGGCTCTCCTCGCCCACCACGCCAACGTCAACAACATTTCATCCGATGGCCGCACCGCCGTCACCATCGCCGCCGCGCTCGCCGGCAGCACCCCGGTCCTGAAGCTTCTCCTCGACGCCGGCGCCGATCCCAACCTCGCGGGCTCCCCCCTCCGCGAAGCCGCCATCGCCGGCGTTCCCGACTCCATGCGCCTTCTCATCGAACATCGCGCGCGCATCGATGCCGCCGGTGCCGGTGCCCTCGCCGGTGCCCTCGAACGCCGCTGCTACCAGTGCGCCGACCTCCTCGCCCCCGGTCTCAATAAGCGCGCCTTCACTGATGCCCTTCTCGCCGTCTCCGTCTACAGTGACCCCGCCGCCCTCCGCTACCTGCTCGACCACGGCGCAGACGTCAACGCCGCCGATGTCGATGGCCGCACGCCCCTCATGTACGCCGCCAATAACGACCGCCTCCCCCTCGACTCCATCAAACTCCTCGTCGATCGCGGCGCCGACCTCAAAGGAGCCCTCGCCCTGGCCCGCCTCCACGGCAACTCGCCCATCGTCGATTACCTGCTCGCCAAAGGCGCCACCGCCCCCCAGCCCGCCGCCCCCGCCCTGCGGTTCATCGCCAACAACACCGCGCCCGCTGCCATCGCCCGCGCCCTTCCCCTCATGCAGAAGGCCGACCTCGCCTTCACCCAAAAATCCGGCTGCGTCTCCTGCCACAACGAAGCCCTCACCGGCATGGCCCTCGCCTCCGCGCGTACCGCCGGCATCCCCGTCGATGAACCGCTCGCGGCGAAAGAACTCGCCTCCGTCACCACCTTCTTAAACGACTGGCGCGAGCGCCTCCGCCAGGGCGTGGCTCCCGGAGGCCCCGCCTACATGCTCCAGGCACTGCACGCCGCTCAATATCCAGCCCGACTTCACCACTGACGCCATGGCCCGCTACATCCGCCTCAAACAATTTGCCGATGGTCACTGGGACGTCGGCTGCGGCGGCTCCCGCAATCCGCTCTGCGGCGATGAAATCACCAACACCGCCAACTCCCTGCGCGCTCTCCTCTTCTACGCCCCAACCTGCGCCGATGCCGTCGATCGCGCTGCCAAATGGCTCGCCGCCGCCCCCGTCTACACTCACGAAGACCGCACCTTCCGCCTCTTCGGTCTCGCATGGGCGCACGCCCCCCGGCCCGCTCTCGACAAAGCCAGAGCCGATCTCCTCGCCACCCAGCGCCCCGATGGCGGCTGGGCCGATAACCCCTACCTCCCCGCCACCTCGTACGCCACCGGCGAAGCCCTCGTCGCTCTCCACGAATCCGGCATGAGCGTGGCCGACCCTCACTACCAGCGCGGCCTGAAATTCCTGCTCGACACCCAGACCTCTGACGGCTCCTGGTACGTCCGTTCCCATTCCTTCGGAACCCAGCCCTACTTCGACGCCGGCTTCCCCCACGGCACTGACCAGTGGATCTCCGCCTCAGGCACCGACTGGGCCGTCATGGCTCTCGCCGCCCGCTAAAGTGCTCCGCACCGTCTGCGCCACCAGATACGTAACACCCCTGCGCGAAGGCGGCTCCCTGCCCGCCATCGTCGAAGCGGATGACGACGGTCTCTACGTCCTCAAATTCCGCGGCGCCGGACAAGGCCCGCTCGCCCTCATCGCCGAACTGCTTGGCGGAGAAATCGGACGCGCCCTCGGCATCGCCGTTCCCGAACTCGTCTTCATGCAGCTTGACCCCGTGCTTGGCCGCAACGAGCCCGATTCGGAAATCCGTGAGCTCATCAACTCGAGCGCCGGTCTCAACCTCGCCATGGACTACCTTCCCGGCTCCCTCATGTTCGACCCCGCTGCCCTCGACACCGTCGATCCCGACACCGCCTCGGCCGCCGTCTGGTTCGACGCCTTCATCACCAACATCGACCGCACCGCCCGCAATCCAAACCTGCTCTGGTGGCACAAAAAGCTCTGGTTTATCGATCAGGGCGCCAGCCTCTACTTCCATTACGATTGGCAAAATCTCGCGGAAAAAGCGCTCACGCCGTTCCCTGCCATCCGCCATCATGTCTTGCTGAAATGGGCCACGCGGCTCGAAGAAACAAACCGGCTCTTACGCGGCAAGCTGTCCGCGCAGTTCTTCACGGAACTCCTCGAACAGGCGCCCGAAGCCTGGCTCCCCGAAGATAAACGGCCAGCCTACTCTGACTATCTGAACCTGCGCCTCGACGCCTCGCACATCTTCACAGAGGAGGCCATGCGTGCCCGCGCTGAACTCTTTTGATTACGCTCTGATCCGCATCGTGCCCCGTGTCGAGCGCGGTGAATTCATCAACGCCGGTGTGATTGTCTTCTGTCTCTCGCAGAAGTTTCTGGCCGCGCGCATTCTCTTTGACGAAGGCCGCATCCGCTCCCTCTGGCCTGAAGCCGATCTGGAAACCATCTGCGATCATCTGAGCGCCTTCCCCGAAATCTGTGAAGGCAACCCGAACGCCGGACCCATCGCGCAGCTCTCGCAACGCGAAAGATTTCACTGGCTCGTCGCACCCCGCAGCACCGTGCTCCAGATCTCCCCCGTGCACAGCGGACTCTGTCAAACTCCCGCCGACGCGCTTGAAGAACTCTGCCGGAAACTCGTCATGACCTGACGAGAAATCTCCAGCGCACTATTGCCGCGCAAAAGTATTACAGGACGCAACCTTCCCCGTTTGCAATCCCGTCTGGAACCAATGCACCCGCTGCGCCGAAGACCCATGCGTAAACGTCTCCGGATTCACCGTGCCCGTCGCAGCCTTCTGCAGCCGGTCATCGCCCACCGCCGCAGCCGCCCCGATTGCCGACTTAGTATCTTCCGGCGTCAAACCCCGCTGCTCCGTACTGCTCGCCCACACTCCCGCAAAGCAATCCGCCTGCAGTTCCAGCCCCACTGACAGCGGATTCACCTCCGCCCGGTTCCGCTCCTGCAGCGTCCGCACTTTCTGTTCAATCCCTAAAATCTTCTGCACATGGTGCCCGATCTCATGCGCAATCACGTACGCCTGCGCAAACTCACCCGAAGCCCCGAACCGCGTCCGCAATTCATCGAAGAATCCCAGATCCAGATACACCTTCTCATCTTCCGGACAATAAAAAGGACCCGTCGAAGTCTGCGCCGTCCCGCACCCCGAAGGATACGCATCCCGATAAAGCACCAGCTTCGCGTGATGATACGGATGGTTCTCCTGCTCCGGCAGCATCCGGTCCCAGTTCGCCTGAATATCGTTCAGCATGTTCGTGACACGCTGCACCTCAGGCGCTTCCTGCTGATCCTTTACCGTGTCCCTCGCGCCCGGAGCCACCGCCGCCGTCGGGCTTCCCGAGAAGAACTGGAAGAAGTTCTGGTGGAAGAACAAACTCAGCAGCCCCACAATAATGGTCCCGCCAATCCCCAGATGAATTCCGCCGAAGCCGCCCCCGCCGAAGCCCCCGCCTCCGCCGCCGCTCGCGTCCCTTCGATCTTCAACGTCGTTGCTTGAACCGCCGCCTGACCATTCCATTGGCAAAGTCAAAGCACGTCAGCTACCACCCGTGCAAACCCCTGACGTTATGTTAGTTGAGTATGGTCCGGCCCTTCGCCGCGTTGTGGCGCGCGCTCACCCGCTTTGAAGCCGGTAAAATCGCACCCGAGATTGCCGTCCGCAACACCATCGGTTTCATCGCCGCCGTCGTCCTCGCCACCGTCTTCTCATCGCCCAGCGCGGGCGTCCTCGCCGGAATCGGAGCCCTCAACGTCTCTTATTCCGATAGCCGCGAACCCTACATCATCCGCGCCCGCCGCATGTTCCTCTCGGGCGTCCTCTCCGGAATCGCCGTCACTCTCGGAGCCTTATCCGCAAACAGCAACCCCGGCGCCGTCGCCCTCGCAACTCTCTGGGCCTTCGCAGCCGGCATGCTCGTCGCCCTCGGAACTCAGGCTGGCGACCTCGGCGTCATTTCCCTCGTCACCGTCGTCGTCTTCGCCGCCCGCCCGCTCGCACCCCTGGCCGCCCTCGAATCCGGCTTGCTCGCCTTCGCCGGAGGCATGCTCCAGATGCTGCTCGCCATCGCCCTCTGGCCCATCCGCCGTTACGAACCCGAACGCCGCATCCTCAACTCGCTCTACCGGGACCTCGCCGCCATCGCCCGCGCCAACCTCTCGGCTTCCAAAGCCCCGCCCGTCAGCTCTCAAATCACCGAAGCGGAAGATGCCCTCGCATCTCTCACCCGCGACCACAGCCCCGAGGCCGAGCGCCAGATCTTCCTCCTCAATCAGGCCGTTCGCATCCGCCTCTCCATCCTCAACCTCAAACGCCTCACCCGCCGCATCGAACGCCGTGGCGCGCACTCAGACGCCGCCTCCGCCATCACCCGCATCCTCGAAGCCGGCGCCGAGGCCATCGAACAAAGGTCCCCTGAGAGCCTCGAGCGGTTCCATCTCGCCGCCCACGAATTCCAGGCGCGCGAATGGCCCGCCGACACCTCATTCTTCACCGCCCTCATCCGCGATGCCAGTCAGGAAATCGACGCCCTCGCCGGCCAGATCCGCTCCGTCACCCGCGCCACCACCGAACCATCCATCCCGCGCGACCAACCCGCCGTCCCCTGGCGCCTCCGCTTCACCGGACGCCTCGCCCGGCTCGAAGCCAACCTCTCGCTCCACTCCACCGTCTTCCGCCACGCCGTCCGCCTCGCCGTCTGCCTCGGTGTTGGCGACGCCCTCGGCCGCGCTCTCACCCTCGAACGCACCTACTGGATCCCCATGACCATCGCCATCGTTCTCAAGCCCGATTTCACCGCCACCTTCAGCCGCGGCCTGCTCCGCATTCTCGGAACCTTCGCCGGTCTCATCCTCGCCACCGTACTCTTCCACTTCATCCACACCGGCGTCGTCACCGACATCGCCCTCATGGCCGTCTTCACCTTCCTGCTCCGCTGGATCGGCCCCGCCAACTACGGCATCTTCGTCACCGCGCTCAGCTCCATGATCGTGCTCCTCATCGCCACCACCGGAGTCTCCCCCCGCGAAGTCATCAACGCCCGCGCCCTCAACACCGCCGCCGGCGGAGCCCTCGCGCATGTTTGCCTACGCCATTTGGCCCACCTGGGAACGCACCCAAACCGCCCACACTCTGGCCGACCTGCTCGACTCCTACCGCGCATATTTCCACGCCGTGATCGACGCCTACTCCGGCGCTCCCCTCACCGAAATCGACCACGTCCGCGGCCATGGACGCCGCGTCCGCTCAGATGCCGAAGCCTCTGTCGACCGCCTTGCGGGCGAGCCCGGCGTTACCCCGGCCCGCCTCAACACCTTTAACGCCATCCTCGTCAACTCACACGTTTTCGTCAACGCCGTCATCGCTCTCGAATCGGGTTTGTACCATACGGGGATTGCCACTCCCCGCCAGGCCACCCTCGCTTTCGCATCTCAGGTGGAACAAACCCTGACCGCCCTCGCCACCTCTCTCCGCACCGGCAATCCCCCGCCCCGCGGCCTGCCCGACCTCCGCCACGCCCACAACCTCATCCTCGAATCGCACGAGACCGTGACCGAACGCTACTCCCTCGTCAACATCGAAACCGACCGCATCGTCACCGCGCTCAACACCCTCTCCGAACGCGTCGCAAGCCTCGCCGATCCCAAAGCATGAAACCGCCCAACGGTTACCGTTCCCTCCTCGCCGACACCCGCTTCGAAGCCTTCCTCTGGGCTCAGTTCCTCGGCGCCTTCAACGACAACGTTTATAAAATGATCGTCTCGATCATGGCCGTCCGCGCCACCACCGGCGACGCCGGAGGCCGCTACCTCGCCCTCGCCGGAGCCGTCTTCGTTCTGCCCTTCCTCTTATTCGCCGGCTACGCGGGCCAGCTTGCCGACCGCTTCTCGAAAACCCGCGTCCTGCAAATCACCAAGTCCCTCGAAGTCCCCGCCATGCTCATGGGCCTCGCCGCCCTTCTCACCGGACGCATGGACCTGCTCCTCATCGTCCTCTTCCTGCTCGCCACCCAGGCCAACTTCTTCAGCCCCGCCAAATACGGCATCCTCCCCGAGCTCATGGACGAAGCCAACCTCTCGCGCGCCAACGGCCTGCTCGAACTCACCACCTTTGTCGCCATCGTTATCGGCACCAGCTTCGGAACCCTGCTCTACCAGCACTGGCGCGCCGAACCCCTGCGCATGGGCGGAGTCCTCCTGGCCATCGCCGTCGTCGGCACGCTCCTAAGCCTGCACATCCGTTACGTGCCCGCCGCCGGCAGCCAAAGAATCCTTCCGCCTCAACCCGTTCCACGAAATCGTCGCCGGCTCCCGCGTCCTTCTCGCCAACAAACCGCTCGCCTGGTCCGTGCTCGGAATCTCCTGGTTCTGGTTCGTCGGCGCGCTCTTTCAGATGGCCCTCCTGCTCGCGGGCAAAGAAGTCCTCCACGTTTCCGAAGGCCAGATCGGCTACCTCGTCACCGCCCTCGCCGCGGGCATCGGTCTCGGCAGCCTCGCCGCCGGCAGCATCTCGGGCAAACACATCGAACTCGGCCTCGTCCCGTTCGGAGCCGCCCTCATGGGCATCTTCGCCATCCTGCTCGGAGCCGTCACCAGCTATTCCTGGGCCCTCGTCTGGCTCGCCGGAACCGGTTTCTCCGGCGGACTCTTCGCCGTCCCCCTCAACGCCTTCCTTCAGGACAAAGCGGGCACCCACGAAAAAGGCCGCATCCTCGCCACCAACAACTTCGTCAACATGGTCGGCGTCATCGCCGCTTCAGGCCTGCTGTCGCTCTTTCACGACGCCCTGCACTGGAGCGCTTCCCTCATCATCCTCGCGCTCGGCGTAGTTATGGTCGCGGGCTCCGCTCGCCGTCGCCGCCCTCATGCCCGACGTCACCTTCCGCTTCTTCCTCTGGTGTCTCGCCGTCACGCTCTTCCGCGTCAGAGTCGAAGGCGCCGAACGCGTCCCCAAAACCGGCGGCGCGCTCCTCGTCGCCAACCACGAATCCTACGCCGACGCCGTCTTCGTCGGCATGGCCACCGGACGCATTGTCCGCTTCCTCATGTGGCAGCCCATTTACGACATCCCCGTCGCCAACTTCTTCTTCCGGATCCTCCGCGCCATCCCCGTCGAACCCGGCTCCGTCCGCAACACCGTACGCGCCCTTCGCACCGGCCGCGAACAACTGGAAGCCGGACACCTCGTCGCCATCTTCCCCGAAGGCCAGATCACCCGCACCGGAGACCTCAACCCCTTCGAACGCGGCTTCGAACGCATCGTCGAACGCACCGGAGCCCCCGTCATCCCCATGCACATCTCCGGCATGTACGGACACCCGCTCAGCTACAAAGGCGGCGGCGTCCTCAAAAGCTGGGAGCGCGCCTGGCGCCCCGTCGTCAACGTCCGCGTCGGAGAACCCATCTACGAAATCCCATCCGCCGCCGAACTCAACCGCATCGTCGCCGCCCTCGGCTCACCCGCCTCCCCCACCGGCCGCGATTCCGACGCTATACTTCTCCTGGATCGAAATTCTCAAACCGGACGTCCAACCCCATAGCCACCCATGCGGCCATTTCTGCTCTTCGCCCTCCTCCCGTGCCTCGCCTCGGCCGCCATCCTGCCCGAAACCATCGGCCACTGGAAGCGCGGCGAGCCCACGGCCGCCACCGCGCCGGACCCCAAAGTCTGGTCCGAATACGGCCTCCGCGATTCCGAAACCTCCCCCTATTCCGACGCCGGTCAGAAATACTCCATCAGCGCCTGGCGCTTTGCCGATTCCACCGGAGCCATGGCCGCCTTTGACGACATCCGCCCCGCCAACGCCCGCCCCGCTCCCCTCATGGGCCTCGCCGTCCAGACCGACACCGACGAATACGTCGCCGCGGGCAATTACCTCTTCTGGTTCAAGGGCTACAAAATCCACGGCGACGAACTCAGCCACGTCGTGGCCACCGTCCCGAAATACGAATTCTCCCCGCTCCCCACGCTGCCCAAATACCTGCCGCCCGGAGCCCGCGAAAACTCTCAGCGCTACATCACCGGGCCCGCCAGCCTCGCCCGCTTCGCCCCATCGATCCCGCCCAGCACCGCCGCCTTCCATTTCAGCTCTGAAGGCGAAGTCGCCACCTACGGCGCTCCCGGCAAAGAAACGACACTTGTAATTTTCGGCTACCCCGCGCTCGAAATGGCCCGCGACCGCTTCCCCCACTTCCAGCAAATCCCCGGAGTCGTATCCAAACGCGCCGGTCCCATCGTCGCCGTTGTACTGAAATCCCCCACTCCCGACGACGCCGAACGCCTGCTCTCGAAAATTACCTATGAGGCGTCCGTCACCATCCACGAACGGCCCCAAACCTCGCAACTCAATGCAGGCACGCTGTTTATCAACATCTTCATCATGTGCGCCGTGCTCATCGCGCTCTGCCTGGTAGCCGGAATTATCGTCGGTGCCCTGCGGATGGTACTGCGCCGTGCCGATGCCTCGGGCGACGGAGACTCCATGATTTCCCTGCGGATCTCACGCAAATCCTGACCCGCCGCGCCGCCCTAAATGCTTTACTTCCCGGTACCTGAACGCGATCCGTACCTGACAGCGCCCCAACTACTACAAAAATCAACGGTTTTCCACGCAATTTCCACAGGTTCTGAACCGACCGTATTTTCAGCCGTTTACCCTGTGGACAACTTCCCGCCCGATTTTTGCTTGACGAACTATCGCCGAAAACCTTAAGATCCAATCACTAAAGTTTTTAACGGTTGTGAAGCCGTTGAAAATGATTCTCCCATCGAAAACCCCCGCGAAAACGGGGGTAAATCGAAGCCCACCCCCAGCGGTGGGCTTTTTCTTTGAAACGCTGTGGGCTTTCTATTTAAATGCCGCGGGCTTTTTCATTTGAGCCCCACAACCCCGCAGGAACAATCCTCCCCGCCCGCCCTGCCGACAACACCAACCGCCCGCCCGCGTCCCGCTGAAGCCCCGAATCCGCCTCAAAAAACCGGTTTTCCCCAGCCGCCGGCAAACACCAGCTCGCTCAACGGACGCCTCGACCGCGTCGCCGGCGGCACATCCGGCCCCTCCGCATACCCGATCGCGAACGCCGCCCCCACTTCGAAATCCTCCGGCACCCCGTAATCCGCCCTGGCCTTCGCCGCATCGAATCCGCCCATCGCGTGGACATGCACTCCCACCGCCGTCGCCTGCAGCATCAGGTTCGCCAGGCTCGCCCCCGTATCGTGCAGCGCGAACCGGTTCGCCGTCCCGTTATGCGCAAACGTCCGCTTCCCCGCCGAAAAACCCACCGCGTACGCCGACGCCGCCCACTGCTGGTTCATCGGCATCAGTACCTGCAGCATCCGCGCGAATTCCGCCGGATTGTCTTTTGTCGCGATCGTAAACCGCCACGGCTGCTCGTTGAAGCTCGAAGCCGCCCACCTCGCGCCCTCGAACAGGCTTCGGAACTTATCCGCCTCCACCGCCCTGTCCGCGAACCCCTTCGGACTCCATCGCCGCGCGATCAATTCATTTAAAAGACTTTCTTCAGGCATGGCCCTTTGATGCTTCCTCCGCAAACACGGACGCGACAAGCTAGAATCTGATTTGCACAACCTAAGTGTCAGATAACCGGAATGTCAGATAAAAAGCTCCAAATCGTTCCGCTCGGCGGACTCGGTGAGTTCGGCATGCACATGATGGCCATTCGCTACGGCGACGACATCATCGTCATCGACGCCGGCATGATGTTCCCCGAAGACGAGCTCCTCGGCGTCGATATCGTCACCCCTGACCTCACCTACCTCAAGGAAAACCGCCAGCACGTCCGCGCCCTCCTGCTCACCCATGGGCACGAAGACCACATCGGCGCCGTCGCCTTCTTCCTCGCCGAATTCGACGTACCCATCTACGCCACGCCCTTCACCCTTTCCCTCGTCGAACGCCGTCTCGAAGAATACGACGTCGAACACGTCACCCTCAAACCCACCAAACCCAAAGACATCGTAGAAATCGGCCCCTTCAAAGTCGAGTTCATCAACGTCACCCACTCCATCGTGAGCGCCGTTGCCATGGCCGTCACCACCCCGCTCGGCGTCATCATCCACACCGGCGATTTCAAAGTCGATCCCACCCCCACCGATAACTACCTCTTCGATCTCCACACCCTTGCCGATTACGGCAAACGCGGCGTCCTGCTCCTGCTTTCCGATTCCACCAACGCCGACCGCCCCGGCTATTCCGATTCCGAGCGCGCCGTCCGCCCCCGCCTCGAAGACGTCTTCCACCGCGCCGAAGGCCGCCTCTTCGTCTCCTGTTTCAGTTCCTCCATCCACCGCCTCCAGCAGATCCTCGACGCTCTCAAACGAGTTCGGCCGCAAGGTCGCCCTCGTCGGACGCAGCATGATCTCCGTCACCGAAATCGCGCACCGCCACGGCCTGCTCGATATCCCCGACGGCGTCCTCATCCGCCCGCAGGACGTCATGGAAACCAAGGCGTCCAAAGTCACCGTCCTCATCTCCGGCACCCAGGGCGAACCCATGTCCGCCCTCTCCCGCGTCGCCGTCGACAATCACAAACACATCTCCATCTCGCCCGGAGACCGCGTCGTTCTCAGTTCCCGCATCATCCCGGGCAACGAGAAAACCATCTTCCGCATGATCGACCATCTCTCGAAGCGCGGAGCCGACGTCCTCTACGGCAGCATGAACCCCCCGCTTCACGTCTCCGGTCACGGCTCCATGGAAGAGTTGCGCCTGGTCCTGAACCTGGTCCGCCCAAAGTATTTCGTCCCGGTCCATGGCGAATACCGCCAGCTTGCGAAACATGTCCGCCTGGCCTCGCACCTCCGCGGCATCGGCCTCGAAGAGACCTTCATTCTCGAAACCGGCGATGTCCTCGAATTCGATAAAAAGGGAGCCCGCCGTGCCGGACGCGTCACCGTCGGCCGCATCTGCATCGATTCAGGCGCCGTCGGCGAAGTCGTCGGCGACATGGTCATCAAAGACCGCCGCGTCATCTCTGAAGACGGCATCGTGCTCGCCATCGTCGCCATCAACAAGCACACCGGAAAAATCGAGTCTCAGCCCGAACTCGTCAGCCGCGGCTTCGCCCTCGAAAGCGATCCCGACTTCATGCGCAGCGCCCGCGACGCCATCAACCGAACGCTCGAAAGCTCCAGCGCCGAGGAAAAGATGGACGTCGGCGTAATGAAGGAAAAAATACGGGCCGACCTCAAGCGTTTCATCAACAAAGAAACGCAGCGGCGGCCCATGGTCATGCCCGTAATTATGGAAATCTGAACCCCGTTCGGGCGTTCAGTTGGCTCGACGAAGCTCTTCCGCTCGTTGCGCCAGTGCGCGAATTTCATTCACCTGCGCCTGAAGTTGCTCGCGAAGCGCGGCATTCTTCAGAATATTCGCGCGAAGAAGTTCTAGCAAAACCAAGGCTTCCTGGTGCTTGTCCATATGGTGCTTGTCCATATGGTGCTTGTCCATATGGTGCTTGTCCATAGCTTTTATTTCAGAATCGTCAACATCCATACCCAATCCCCTCGGACCGCCGTCACCCATCCGTGCGGACCACCGCTTTCTTCAAGATATGTGCCCGAAGCGTCTAGTTGCAATACTTCATAGCTAAAAAAAAGGCCCGGATCGCTCCGGGCCTCACGTCGGTGCTATGAAATTTTGTGTCGGTGCCCGACCGCCCCGGCACATACGTAATAGGCTGAACCTTCAGCCGTGAAGTTGCACTTCCCGTGCCTCTGTCGGAATTGACACTATTCGGATCGCGAAGATCCGGCCGCCATCGACTTCAGCCCGTGGGCCGCGATGTGATTCTCGTACCGCCGAATCGCCTCGAGTCGCGCCTCTCTGCATCGCTGCAGTTCCGCCTGACTTTCCGGGCCGCCATCCTGCACGCATTCGAGATATCTGGTGTTCGCCTCAAGCTCAAGGCTGATCGCTTCTGCGGTTTTTTGATGAAGGTGCGAACACTCCTCGCACCGGTGCGGACTCATGTAATCCTTACACAGCACTTTGAGACCCGCCGTGAAGCGGAGCACCGCGCGAAGTAAATTACGCCGACCTTGCCTTATCCGGAGCCTGAAGCATCTCCTTGACCTTCATCACCAGCGAATCCGGTGTAAACGGCTTCGGGAACACATCGAAACCGTCTTTATTGATCCATTCCTCGATCACATCCTGCGCCGGCAGCCCCGAAACCATCAGCACCGGCACCTCGCGGCAGTGCGCCTTGATCACCCGCATCGCGTCATGCCCGGTGATTCCAGGCAAAAATACATTCGTAATCACCAGCGCGGGCAAGTTCTCCCGGCACAGTTGGATCACCGCATCCAGCTCGCTCGTAGCATGCACGGAAAACCCGGCCGCTTCGAGGATCGATGTCACAACTTTGCGCACGACCGGCTCCCCGTCGAGCACCACAATTTTTCGTTCCAAGACGCGATTATAGCCGCCAACACACCGCCGGAACAATCAGTGCTCCACTACTTTTGGGGCCTTTGAGCCCCTAATTCTGAGCGGCTGCTTCCCCTGATTCTCCCCGCCCCGGCGCGCTTTCACGCCAATCCCGCCTGCGGCACTTACTACACTAAACTTATTTTTTCTTAATTATGTACTTTGCAAAGCATACGGTAACCGCTATCCTTTGTTCATGGGACTGCTCAAACCGCAATTTCAGTCCGATGCGGCCGCCAGGCAACATCTTGAAAGCGTGCTCTGGCACGCCGGTCCCTTCTGCCCGCATTGCGGAGTGATCGGCGGCGTTACCGAACTGCAGCGGAAAACGGCTGGCAAGCTTAGGGGGAAGGATGTGGTTTACCAGTCTCACGCCCGCATCGGCGCTTATCAGTGCAACGGCTGCCGCAAGCAGTTCAGCGTTACGGTCGGCACGATTTTTGAAGATTCTAAGATCCCGCTGCACAAATGGCTTCTCGCGATTCATCTGATGTGCTCTTCAAAGAAGGGCGTCAGCGCCCTGCAGCTTCAGCGTGAACTCGAGCTTGGATCGTATCGTTCGGCGTGGTTTCTTTGCCGTAGGGTCCGGTGGGCTATGACTCAATCGCCAATGTCCGAGGTGATGTCAGTGAAGGTATAAAATGGAGAACGTGCCACGCCTCGGCGATAACGTCCACATCCCGCTACCGGAGGCAGAAGCACTTCGGCTGATGCTCAAGGTTAAGCCGTCTGCGGATATGCCGCGTCCAGGCAAACACCGTTCAAGATCGACGGCTGTGGAGATGAATGAAGAGTTCGGGCCGATCCCGCCAACGAAGAGCGGATCGAAAAAGCGCGTATAATCCCAAAGATTGCAGCCCACCGTGCCACAAAACCCAGGAGGTATTTGGATTATCGACGCGGAAGGTAAAACGGTCTACGCCAACCAGCGAATGGCCGACATCCTTGGAGTGTCAATAGCGGAATTGGTCGGCCAACCATCGTTCGCATACGTATTTCCCGAAGACGTCAACTCCGCCAGGCGCCTGTTCGAGGCAAAAGCGCGCGGCGATACCAATCCGTTTAACTTCAAACTGCGCAGGGCAGACGGCTCGGCGATATCGGTAAATGTACAAGGGACTCCGCTGCACGATGCCGCCGGAGCCTTCACTGGCATCGTCGGAACCTTCACGGTTACCAGCTAACCGCCACTACCCGAATTTCAGGTTGAGCGCTACCGATCGTTTGGGCGAACCTCCGCCTGTTCGTGCAGCCGATAACTTCAAGTCAGCAGCATCGGCCCGTCTGGAGTGGTGAGCGGAATTTCGATTTCCGCCGGCGCTCAACTCGCAGCGTTGCCCGATTTCCGCTCCACACGTCACGCACTGAACCGAAAGCGCATGCTCGATCCATAGTTCCGATTTCGTCATCGACCCAGTATCACGTCATGGAGCGATCGAGTCTGAGCCATATAGACCAGCCTCGCCAGGGAAATTGTTATCGGCTACTGATGCGACATGCTGGATTCGCCGAACGCCGCCAGAACTGCTCGCTCCAGATCTTTAGGCAGGAATGGTTTTTTCAGGAACCTGAGATTATCAACCCGGCCATCCTGAAGCCCTTCCAGAACAGGGCTTGTGCTTGAATATCCGGACATGAGAATCACCGGCAAGGAATGGTGAAGTTTCTTGATGCACTTCGCAAATTCCCGCCCGTTCATTCCCGGCATGCTTACGTCGGATATGACCATGGCCAGAGTGTCTCCCAATCGCTCGCATGCCTTCAGACCGTCTTCCGCGCTGGCTGCCTCGATCGCGGCGTAGCCGCGAGCTTCTAAGGCCCTGACAACATAATGGAGAACCGTGGGCTCGTCATCTACAACCAGGATGATCTTCCTTGCCACCGTAGCCAAAACGCATCGTACCACGCTGCTTTGCCATGTGCATAATTAGCACAATTCGCCCCATAAAATCAACCACTTACAGCCCACCGACACCGCTAGTTCCAATTTCAACTGTTATTTCTTATACCGAATAAGGAGCGCCAAAATTCCATGTCCACCGAAAAGCAGATCGAAGCCAACCGCCTCAACGCTAAAAAATCCACAGGCCCCAAATCCGACGAAGGCAAAGCCCGCGTCAGCCTCAACGCCTTCCGCCACGGTCTCACCGGCCGCGTCACTCTCATGTCCGAAGACGACCGCAAAGCCTACATCGCCCACATGGACGTCTACATGAAGCGCCTCAACCCCGAAGACCAGGTCGAGCGCGACCTCGCCGAATCCGTCGCCGACGGCATCTGGCGCCTCAAAGGTGCCGCCGCCATCGAACAAAACCTCTTCACCAACTCCTACACCGAATTCTCCAACGCGCTCGCGGTCCATTCCGATTCCCACGCCGCCGAAATCACCGTCGCCCTCTCAGACGCCAAAACCTTCAGCGACGAAACCAAAAAATTCCAGCTCCTCACCGTCTACGAACAGCGCATCCGCCGCGGAGTTGACAAAGACCTCGCCACGCTCCGCCAGTTCCAGGCAGAACGCAAAGCCGCCCACGACAAGGCCATGGAGGAAGAAGAACTCCTCGCCGAGCTGAGCTATGCCGAAGGCGAGCCATACCAGCCTGAAACCTACGCGGCGGCCCCAAATGGCTTTGTTTTTTCAGCCACGCAAATCAACGCCTCCATCGCACGAAAACGCCGCCTGCAGGACGCTAAACGGGCCCGCCACGTTCAGTGGAACCTCGAAAAAGCCACTTGCGCGGTCCGGCCGGCCCTGCTTCAGCCGCCGCCGATGATACTTCCCAATGCTGCTTAGCTAAAACGGGGGCCAAAAATGCGAAACTTACGGGTACCAAACCCATGCCTCGTCTTCTGAAACTCGCTTTCGGCAAACAGGGCGCGGAGATTCGGCTCCCGGACGGCTTCGAGTACCTCGTGCTCGATGTCAAATCCGCCATGTCGCTCACTGACCCAACCCGTGCTGTGTCCGAAGCGCTCGACCGGCCCATCGGCTCGCCCTCCCTGGCCGAAATCGCCCGGGGCAAGCGCTCCGCCGCCATTTCCGTCTGCGACATCACCCGTCCCGCTCCCAACCGGATCGTCCTGCCGCCCGTTCTCGAACGCCTCGAAGCCGCCGGCATTCCGCGCTCCGCCATCGTGATTCTGATCGCCACAGGCCTGCACCGTCCCGCCACCGAAGCTGAAATCCGCGAGATCGTCGGCGAAGACATTGCCCGCACTTACCGCGTGGAAAATCACGATGCCCGCGAGCGCGCCCAACATCGTTTCCTCGGCGCCACCGCGTCCGGAACCCCCGCCTGGGTGGACGAACGCTTCGTCTCTGCGGACCTGCGCCTCACCCTCGGCTTCATCGAACCCCATCTCATGGCCGGCTTCTCCGGCGGCCGCAAGCTCGTCGTGCCCGGCCTCGCCGCGCAGGAGACCATCAAGGTCATCCACAGTCCCCGCTTCATGCGCGAGCCGCTCGCATCCGAAGGCTCCATCGAAAACAACCCTCTGCACCGCGAACTCGTCGAACTGGCCCGCCTCGCCGGCCACCAGTTCATCGTCGATGTCGCTCTCTCGCACGATCGCGGCATCGCCGCCGTGTTCGCGGGCGACCCTGTCGAGGCTCATCGCGCCGGCGTCGGCTTCGTTTCGCAAGCCCTCCTCCAGCAGCTTGACCGCCCTGTCGATGCCGTCATCACCACCGGCGCCGGCTACCCGCTCGATCTCACGTATTACCAGTGCATCAAAGGCATCACCGCCGCCTCCCATATCGTGCGCGACGGAGGCCGCATTCTCGTCGTCGGAGCCTGCGACGAAGGCCCCGGCGGCCCCGAGTTCACCCGCATGCTCGGCGAATACTCTACTCCCGAAGGCTTTCTCCACGCTCTCACCGGAGCCGAAGTCACCGTCGATCAGTGGCAGATTGAAAAACTCGCGCTCGTCGCCGGCCGCGCCCGCATCTTCTATTGCGTTCCCGGTCTCTCCCCCGGACTTCGTGCGAAACTCTGGGGCGAGGCCTTTCAGAATCTCAATCCCGCTCTCGCCGCCCTTCTCGAAGGGCTCCCCGCCGGCGCAACCGTGGCAGTGATTCCCGAGGGCCCTTACGTCCTCGCAAAGGTGGCACACGCATGAAATTGGCTTTGTTTTTTCTCACCGCCTCGCTCGCCCTGGCGGCAGGCTCCGCTGACGAAATCGCGGCGCGGATCAAAGGTCTCCGCGCTGTACCTGACGCCCAACGCGGCGCCGCCACACGCCAGATCGCCCTCGCAATCCGGCAGTTGCCCGCCGGACCCGTCAAGCTCAACCTGGCCAGCGGTGTCGCAAATCTCGCCACCGAAGGGGACTTCGGAGCCGACAATCTTCAGGAGGTCGCCACCACTCTCGCCCAGGCCTTGCACGAACAGGAGACCGAAGCGAGCGGCTGGACGACGCTCGCGCAGTTGGTCCGCTACGAACATGTCGATGCCTCTGTGGACAGCCCCTACTTCACCGCCGCCATGGATCGCCTCAAAGCCGACGACGAGGCCCGCCGGAATGTCGATTTCACTCTCACCGATGAAGACGGGAAAACATGGACGCTCAGCGCGCTGCGCGGCAAGGTTGTGCTGGTAAACTTCTGGGCCACCTGGTGCCCGCCCTGCCGCAAGGAGATGCCCGACCTCGACGCCCTCTATAAAGAGTTCGCCAAAGACGGTCTCGTCATCCTCGCGCTCTCTGACGAACCCAAAGTCCCCAGACAGCAGGTCTCATATCCGATCCTGCTCGACCCCGGTGGCAGGGTCCACAAGCAGATGGCGATCGAAGGAATACCGAAGTCGTTCGTCTACAACCGGGAAGGCAAAATCGTAGCTCAGTCCATCGACATGAGAACGAAAAAGCAGTTTCTCGGCATGCTCGCTAAAGCCGGCCTTAAAACGCCGTCAGCGCCCGATTCCGCCCGGCGTCTTTAGCCGCGTATAAAGACCGGTCCGCTTCCAGAATCACCTCGGCCGCGTCGCGATGCTCGCTGCCTAAGCATGTGACGCCGAACGAACTGCTGACATGGAACGTGGTCTCATCCGCCACGAACGCTTCGTTGTGAAGCTGCTGCCGGATCCGTTCCACCAGCGCCGACGCTTCTTCCAGCGTGGTCCGGGGCAGCGCCAGAATAAACTCGTCCCCGCCAATCCGGGCCAGCAGGTCGGATTTACGGCTAACACTGCGCAGAATCGCGCCAAACGCTTTCAGCACACGGTCACCGACAGCATGCCCATACGAATCGTTTACTTCTTTAAACCGGTCCACGTCGCAAACGCACACGCAGAGAGACTCGCCCGTAGTGCGCGACTTCTGCACCTGCTGCGCGAACAGCCGGTCGAACTCACGCCGGTTCGCAAGGCCTGTCAGCGCGTCGGTTCGCGCCTCGAGCGCCAGCAGATCCTCCGCGAGCTTGCGCTCCGTGATGTCTGTCTGCGAACCCGCCATCCGCACCGGACGTCCCCGCTCGTCCCACACCGCCTGGCCCCGGTCCATCAGCCATCGCCAGCTTCCGTCCTTGTGCCGCAACCGGTACTGCGCCACAAACGACGCGGTCTTCCGCGTCAGATGCGCTTCCACCGCCGCTTCGGTCGCGTCCCGGTCATCCGGATGCAGCAATTTCAGGAAGTGCTCGCGCGCGTTCCAGCTCGTCGTTTCTTCGTACCCGAGCATCAGACTCCAGCGCGGCGATCGGAACACCCGGCCCGTCACAAGGTCCCAGTCCCACAGCGCGTCGCCCGCGCCCTGCAACGCCAGTTGCCACCGCTCTTCGCTCAGCCGGAGCTGTTCGAGCATCCGCTCCTGCTCAGTCACGTCGCGCACGATCATCAGGCGCGCGTCCCGCTGCATGTACTTCGAGCTCGTAGCTCGTAAGTTCCACTCTCAGCAGTTGTCCGGTTCTTGTCTCGTGCCGCCACGCGCCCGCCTTCGTATACGCGCGGTCCATCGTTTCGGCATCCCATCCGCTGATCGTCAGATCGGCCGCCGGAATCAGATCGGTCAGCTTCATGCCGCCCGTGAAATCCTGCCTCGTCCAGCCATAGGTCTGAACTGCGGCGTTGTTCACCGCCACGAATTCGAGCGTTGTCCGGTCGTACACCAGGGCGGGCAATGGGTTCTGTTCGAACAACTCCCGATAGCGCGATTCGCTGGCCGCCAGTTCCCGCACCGCCGTCTCGCGCTGCGTGATGTCGATCGCCGTACCGCCCAGAAAACGTTCGCCCTGCTCGTTCGCAAACGGAAACTTGACCACCAGAAATTCGCGGCTCTCGGTCTCCGAAACCGCGACCGCCTTAATCACCTGCATCGGCCCGTCCGCGTTCATCGGATCGAGGTCGTTCTTGCGGAGTTGAAAGGCAACGTCGGGCGGGAAGAGTTCGAAATCCGTTTTCCCGTAACACCGTTCCGGCTTCAGACCGAACAGTTGCGACCAGGCGTGGTTCGCATATACCAGCCGTCCGGCCACGTCTTTCACGAACGCCACCGCCGGGCTGTTATCCATGAACGCTGTGAATCGCCGCTGCGCTTCCCGCTCTCCCGCCCGGGCCAGCCGTGCAGCCAGTTCCAGGCGCCGCGCGCGGTACGTGAGCCAGCCCAGCACCATGCCCAGGGCAAGCGCCGCCATCAGGCAGTAGCTGTAAATCCGGCTCCGCGCATTGGCGGCTTCTTCCGCCCAGACCGACCGGATTCCCTCCGCCGAAAACGGCGACCAGTCGTCGAGCTTGCTGCTCAGGTAACCGTCGGTCGTCAATGTGGTGATTTCGTCGCGCAGCGCTGCGGCAACCACCTTCATCCGGGGCACTGCGGCGATCGCCAGCAGCGACGTCGCGCCTTTCAAGGTAGAAATGTGGAAACGCGCCGTCTCGCATCCCGGCGGCCGCGCCAGCAAAATCGAATCGACCACCCGGCTCTCAACCAGCGCCGCTACTGCCTCGCCTTTGCAAACCGCCTGGATCGCTTCCGCCCGGAATACCCGCACTATCATCCTGCTGTCCGCGAGAAACTTGTGCGCCACCAGTGTCGTCGTCCGCAGCCGTGCCTGTGCCACCACCTGCCCCGCTGCGTCCCGCGCCGTACGAATCGGGTGGCCCTCGAGCGATGCCAGAATATACCCGCTCTGCAGCCAGGGTTCGGTCACATAAAACTTCGCTTTTCGCTCAGGCGTGCTGCCTACCAGCGGCCACATATCGACCACGCCCTGAGAGAGCGCATCGTCGAGCGGAATGTCATGCAGCGGAGTCCAGATCAGCTCGATATTTCTCCGGCGCGCCGCTTCGTTCAGAACGTCGACCGCGAGACCTTTTACCGTGCCGTCAGTTTGAATGCAATAGAAAGGAGGGGATTGGTCTACACCGACGCGGATCGACTTTCGACTGTCTCCACCGTGCAGCCCGGCGCAAAATGCCACAACCAGCAGTGCGCCTCTTCGTGTGCAACCCAATTAGTACTAGTATCGCTCAGCTTCGGGGGCAGGCGGTGCTCCCTGCCCCCATTTTTACAAAAAATCTACTTCGTGTCTTCGGCTTCCGGCTCTTCGCCTTCCTGCTGCGCTTTCAGCCGTTCTTCTTTGCGTTGCGCCCGTTCCGCCGCGCGCTTGACGAGTTCCGAACCCACCAGTTCCAGCATGGCCAGTTCGGCTCCGTCGCCCTTGCGGGGTCCGAGGCGTGTGATGCGCGTGTAGCCGCCGTTACGCTGCCCAAAGCGCGCGCCGAGCGTATCGAACAGCTTCTTGACCGAAGCAGGCGTCGTGAGAAACGATGCGGCCTGCCGCCGTGTGTGCAGCGAATCGCGCTTCGCCAGAGTGATCATTTTTTCGACCATCGGCTGTATCGCCTTCGCCTTCGGAACCGTCGTGATCACGCGCTCCTCAAGAATCACACTTGTGGTGAGATTCTTGAAGAGACTGTTGCGCGCCCCGACGTCCCGCTTCAACTTCACATTGCCAAATCGATGTCTCATTTGCCTGAACCTTGTTTTAGATTACGAGAACTGCTCGTCATCCGGCAGCTCTTCCGGCACGCTGCCCGGAGGCGGCGGCGGAGGGGCGACCAGACGGCCGTGGGCGTCCGGCTTCATCCCGAGACCCAGACCCATGCTGACCAGTATTTCTTTGATTTCGTTAAGCGATTTCCGCCCGAAGTTCTTGGTCCGGAGCATCTCCGATTCCGACTTCGTAACCAGTTCGCCGATCGTCTGAATGCCCGCGTTCTTAAGGCAGTTATACGAACGGACCGACAGTTCCAGTTCTTCCACCGACCGGTTCAGCTGGTCGCTGATGCGGTCCATGCTGCGCTCCATCGGCTCTTCCGCTGTTTCCGGAAGCTCTTCGAAGTTGATGAAGATCGTCATGTGATCTTTCAAAAGCTTCGCGGCGTGTCCGATCGCGTCCTGCGGCGAAATCGCGCCGTTGCTCCACACTTCGAGCGTCAGTTTGTCGTAGTCGGTCATCTGACCCAGACGAGCCGCCTCGACCGAGAAGTTGACCTTACGCACCGGCGAATGCACCGAGTCGATCGGAATAAATCCGATGGCCAGATCTTCGTCGAAATTCTTGTCCGCGCTCACATATCCGCGGCCCGATTTCAGGCGCATCTCGATATCGAGCTTGCCGCCCTCGCTGACCGTTGCAATGTGCAGCGTTCGGTCGAGCACTTCCACATCGGCGTCCGTCTGAATCGCGCCCGAGAAAACTTCGCCCGCTTTGTCGGCTACCAGGCGAACGGTTTTCACGCCCTCGCCCATGACTTTAAAAGGAACCTGTTTCAGGTTCAGGATGATATCCGTCGCATCTTCGACTACGCCGGGAATCGGGCTGAATTCGTGATCCACGCCTTCGATCCGGATTGCTGTAATGGCTGCGCCTTCGATGCTCGAAAGGAGCACGCGCCGCAGTGAGTTGCCAATTGTGGTACCGAAGCCGCGCTGGAACGGCTGGGCCGTGAACTGCCCGTAGCGCTCCGTCAGGGTCTCGGTGTTTGCTACCAGACGTTTGGGTTTCTGAAAGCCCTTGAACATACGTTTTGTTTACTCCAATAACGGCCTGGCTTTTTTTCAATCCGCGCAGGCCGGGTTTTACTGACAGGTACTACTATTTGCTGTACAGTTCGACGATGAGCTGTTCATTCAGCGGGATCTGCGTCATTTCGTCGCGGCGCGGATTGCTGATGATACGGCCCTTGAGATTTTCACGATCCACTTCCATCCATGATGGCGACGGAGCGTGCGCGGTTGCATCGCGGGCGGCGAGGATCGAGCTGTTGTTCTTGCTCGATTCTTTTACGGTGATCTCTTCGCCCGGCTTGACTACATACGAAGGAATATCGACTTTATGACCGTTGATCAGAATATGACCGTGGCGGACCACCTGGCGCGCCTGCGACCGGCTCGTCGCCAGACCCATGCGGTAAAGCACGCTGTCCAGACGCCGTTCCAGCGTTCCGAGCAGGTTCTCGCCCGTGATGCCTTTCATCTTCGCGGCTTTTTCGAATGTGTTGCGGAACTGGGCTTCCAGGACGCCGTAAATGCGGCGTACTTTCTGCTTCTCGCGAAGCTGCAGACCGTAGCCGACCAGCTTGGCCTTGCGGTCTTTTCCGTGCTGACCCGGAACGAAGTTGCGGCGCTCAATGGCGCACTTCTCCGAATGACAGCGCTCGCCCTTCAAAAACAACTTCATGCCCTCGCGGCGGCAAAGCCTGCACACGGGACCTCTATAACGTGCCATAAAACTCTCCTGTTACGTTCTCGAACGTGCGGTTTACGGCCTGGCTGGCTGTCATCCCGCTTATACTGCCGTTTAAATCAAACCCGGCGCTTTTTAGGCGGCCGGCAACCGTTGTGCGGAATTGCGGTGGTGTCCCGGATCGAGCGGACATCGAGTCCCGCCGTCGAGAGCGCGCGCACCGCCGATTCACGGCCCGAACCCGGACCGCTCACCCGCACTTCCACTGTCCGCAGGCCCACTTCGTTCGCTTTGTTAGCGGCCGTTAAAGCCGCCTGCTGCGCCGCGAACGGCGTGCCTTTGCGCGAACCGCGGAACCCCAGCGAACCGGCGCTCGACCACGACACCGTGTTCCCGTCCGGATCCGAAATCGTGACGATCGTATTGTTGAACGTCGCCTGCACGTGTACCACGCCGATGTGGACGACGCGCTTTTCCTTCTTTTTGAAGGCCTTCTTCTTGGTGCTTTTCGCTGCTGCCTTGGCCATTAAGTCTTACCCGTCGCTTTCTTCTTGTTTGCCACGGTGCCCTTGCGCGGTCCCTTGCGGGTGCGGGCGTTCGTATGCGTTCTCTGGCCGCGTGTCGGGAGTCCCCGCCGATGTCTGACACCCCGATACGACTGCATTTCGATATGCCGCTTGATATTCAGCGACACTTCTTTCCGCAGATCGCCTTCCACCGAACCCTCGTCTTCGAGAATCTGACGGATGTGGTTGACCTCGTCCTCGGTCATATCGCCGATCTTTTTATTGGGATCGACGCCGGTGCGATAGAGCAGGCTCTTCGCCCGGGTCCGGCCGATTCCGTAGATATAAGTGAGTCCGATCTCTGCCCGCTTTTTCGGTGGCAGATCGACGCCCGCAATACGTGCCATATTCTTTGTCCTTTAAACCTTAACCCTGCCGCTGCTTGTGCTTGGGGTTGCTGCAAATGACACGCACCACGCCCTCGCGGTGGATCAGCTTGCACTTGTCGCAAATCTTTTTGACTGAAGCCCGAACTTTCATTATGTCACCCGACCTTACGTACGATTCTTCCCCGCGTGTAATCGTGTTCCGCGAACTCGATCTCCACCCGGTCGCCCGGCAAAAGCCGGACCCAGTTCCGCTGCGCCGTTCCCGCCGCATGGGCCAGTACCGTCGCCTTGTTCCGCAGCTCCAGCTTGTATACCAGGCTGGGAAGCTCCTCAAGTACGACGGCTTCCACCGTCTTCACGGCCGCGTCAGAACCCACGGACCGTTATCGGTTACCGCCACACAGTGTTCAAAATGAGCCGAATAAGACCCATCTTTCGTCACTGCCGTCCACTTGTCCTTCAAAACCTTTGCTTCCGGTTTCCCGGCATTCACCATGGGCTCGATCGCCAGCACCATGCCCTCCCGCAAACGAGGGTTCTCATTCCGCTTGTCCACGTAATTCGGAACCTGCGGCTCTTCGTGAAGCTGCGTCCCGATTCCGTGCCCCACATACTCCCGGACAATCGAAAAACCGTTCCCAACCACGTGCTCTTCGACCGTGCCGCAAACATCGAACAGCCGGTTGCCTTCACGAACCTTGTCGATGGCGAGCTCGAGCGACTCTTCGGTCACCTTCAGCAGCCGCTTCGCCTCGGCGCTCAGTTCACCCACGCCCGACCGTGAGCGCCGAATCGCCGAAATACCCGTTCAGCGAAACACCCGTGTCGATCGAAACGATGTCGCCGTTCTTAAAAAGCCTCTTCGGGTTCGGCATTCCGTGAACGATCTCATCGTTCACAGACGTGCAGAGCACAAACCGATACCGCTCACCCGCGGCTGCGACGAAGTAATTCTTGAACGCCGGCTTCGCGCCCGCGTCCCCCATCATCTTCACCGCCGCTACCTCGAGGTCCCACGTTGAAACCCCTTCGGCCACCATACCGCCGAGCGTATGCAGGATCTTATGCACCAGCAAACCGCTCTGCCGCATCTTTTCCAGTTCAGATCGCGTTTTCCGGACGATCATACAGCTACGCTCTTAATAACTCCGTCCAGCATTCCCTGGATTTTCCGGAAGACCGCATCCGGACGATCTGTGCTGGCATCCACTTCAATCAGCCGATCGCTGGTTCTGCGGAAATATTCGATCAGCGGTCTGGTGCGCGCCTCGTATTCCTGCAGGCGCTCCCGAACCACTTCCTCGCGGTCGTCGTCGCGAACCGTCAGGGTTTCCCCGTCCTGATCGCAAATTCCCTCCACCTTCGGTGGCCGGGATACCGCGTTATAGAGAGTGCCGCATTTCAGACACACTCGTCTCCCGGTCATCCGCGAGATAATTATATTGTAATCAACGCTGAGGTGAATTACCACCTCCTCGGCGCCGACGTCGGCCAGAAGCCGCATCAACTCTTCCGCCTGGCGCGGCGTCCTCGGGTACCCGTCGAGGATAAATCCGCGCTTTGCGTCCGGTTGAGCAATCCGCTCCCGGACCATTTCGTTCACCAGTTCGTCAGGTACGAGCGACCCGGCCCGCATCCTGTCCACAACCGATTTGCCGATTGCCGAACCCTGCCGGATGTGCTCCCTGAGCATGTCCCCGGTCGAAATCTGCGGGATTCCCAGCCACTCCACCAGATATTTGGACTGAGTTCCCTTCCCCGACCCAGGCGATCCGAACATCACGATCGCCACAGGTCTGATGCCTGCTTCCATCAGACGGAACTGCGGCGTCCGCGAATGCGGCCGGCACGCGGCGTGAACCCTTCGTAATGTCGCATGATGAGCTGCGCTTCAATCTGGTTGATGGTATCCATGGCCACGCCGACGACGATCAGCAGCGACGTGCCGCCGAAGAAGAAATTGACGTTCAGCCCGTACAGGATGAAGCGCGGGAAATGCGCGTCGATAAAGTTGCCGATCCCCGGCAGGTGGTTCAGATGAACGCCCGTCAGCATCAGGGTCGGGATCAGGCAAAGAATCGAAAGATAGATGGCGCCCACGAACGTGATCCGGGTCAGGATCGTGTTCATGTAGTCGGACGTGCTGCGCCCCGGACGGATGCCGGGGATAAAGCCGCCGTACTTGCGCATGTTATCCGCCGCTTCGTTCGGGTTGAAGATGATCGAAACGTAGAAGAAGCAGAAGAAAATGATCAGCGCAACAAACAGCAGCAGATAGAGCGGCTCGCCGTATTTAATCGAGCCCAGCAGATCGCTCAGCCAGCGATTGTTCTTGACGAACGGCAGTGGCCGAAACAGTCTGCGGGAAAGCCAGAATGGAGGACGCGAAAATGACCGGAATCACGCCGCCGGCGTTCACCTTGAGCGGCATATGGGTCGATTGACCGCCCATCACGCGGCGCCCGATCACGCGCTTCGCATATTGAACCGGGATGCGGCGCTCGCCCATTTCGACGAGAACGATGAACGCGACCACCGCGACCATCATCACGAGGATCAGGACCAGCTCAATGATGTTCCACTCGTGCGTTACGAAAACATTGGTATAGATGTTGCCGATCGCGTTCGGAAGCCCGACGATAATGCCGGTGAAGATGATCAGCGACATGCCGTTACCAACTCCGCGCTCGGTAATCTGCTCACCGAGCCACATGATGAAAGCGGTGCCGGTCGTGAGCGAAAGGATGGTCAGCAGGACGAAGCCGATGCCAGGATGAATGACGACGTTATCCTGCATTCCCTGCAGGCCCATCGCAATTCCAAACGATTGCGCGATGCCGAGGCAAATGGTCAGATACCGGGTCCACTGGGTGATCTTCCTGCGCCCGAGTTCGCCTTCTTTCTGAAGCTTTTCGAGTGTCGGAACCACGACCGTCAGCAAGCTGCAGGATGATCGATGCCGTGATGTACGGCATGATTCCGAGCGCGAAGACGGACAGGCGGCGGATGTTGCCGCCCGCGAACAGATCGAAAAACCCGAAGATGGATCCCGATTGCTGGTTGAGGAATTCCGTCCAGCGATTGGTGTTGATACCGGGCGTCGGGATGAAGCTGCCAAGACGATAAACGGCCAGCAGCCCGAACATGAAGAGCACCCGCTTCCGGAGGTCCGGAATGCGGAACATATTTCCAATGGCTTCAAACAGCTTCACGTGTTCCTCGTTGAACCCAAAACAATGTGTCTAAGCAGCGCCGATGACTTTCGCCTGTCCGCCGGCTTTGGTGATTTTGTCGGCTGCGGACTTCGAAAAGATGTGGGCTTCGACTTCGATCTTTCTGGTGATTTCGCCGGTGCCCAGGATCTTGAGTCCGTCGTGAATCTTGTCGATCACGCCCAGTTCGCGCAGGCGGTCGACGCTGAACACATCGCCTTCGAGCTTTTCGAGCTGGCGAAGGTTGACGATGGCGAATTCCTTCTTGAAGATGTTGGTGAAACCGCGCTTCGGCAGGCGGCGATGCAGCGGCATCTGGCCGCCTTCGAAGCCGCGCATAATGCTGTAACCCGAAATGGAGCGGGCACCCTTGCTGCCGCGGGTCGAGGTCTTACCGCGGCCGGAACCCATGCCGCGGCCGATGCGCTTTTTGCGGTGCTTCTGGCCCGCCGGGGGTGTAAGAGAACTGAGATTCATGACAAGTCCTATTCTACGACTGCTAAAAGGTGCGGAATTTTCAGGGCATATCCGCGGAACGCCGGAGTATCCGGGCGCTCCACCACCTGGTTGATCTTTCTCAAACCCAGGCTGCGGACGATAATTTTGTGCTTCTCGGGCGCACAGATGACGCTCCGGATCAGTTTAATTTTGATCTTGCCTTCCATTTACGATTTCTCCACGGTAATGCCGCGCATTTCGCGCACCGCGTTGCGGTCGCGAAGCTGCTCGAGCGCGTTGATGGTCGCCTTCACCACGTTGTGGGGGTTGTGGCTGCCGATCGATTTGGTGAGAACGTTCGGGATACCGCAGGCCTGCACCACGGCGCGAACCGGGCCCCCGGCGATGACTCCGGTACCGTCCTGCGCGGGCTTCAGCATGACGAGTCCCGAACCGAATTTTCCGAGAACCTGGTGCGGAATGGTGTTATCGAGCAGCACCACTTTGCGCAGATTCTTCTTGGCCGCTTCAATGCCTTTGCGAATAGCCGAAGGCACTTCTTTCGCTTTGCCGACGCCGAAGCCGACCACGCGCGCCTGCGCATCGCCGACGACCACAAGCGCGGAGAAGCTCATGTTCTTACCGCCCTTGACGACCTTGGTCACGCGGTTGATGGCAACCACGTTTTCTTTGAGGTTGAGCGCCTGCGGATCGACCCGCTTGATGATGACGGCTGGCATTAAATTTGTGCTCCAGAGATACTCATTAAAACTCCAGACCTGCTTCGCGCGCGGCATCGGCCAGCGCTTTGATACGGCCGTGATAGATGTAACCGCCGCGATCGAAGACCACCCGGCTGACGCCCTTCTCTTTGGCCCGCTCGGCGATGCTGGTGCCGATCTGTTTGGCGGCCGCGACATTGCCGCCGTTCTCAATGGTGCCAAGCGAACTGGCCGAAACGAGCGTAGTGCCCTTGGTATCGTCGATGACCTGCGCATAGATATGCGCGCCGCTGCGGAACACCGCGAGGCGGGGCCGTTCGGACGTGCCCTTCAGCTTTTTGCGGATGCGCACATGAATGCGTGTGCGGATCTCGTCTTTCGAAACTTTGCGAATCATTATTTCTTACCTGCCGCGCCGGACTTGCCGACTTTCTTCTTGAGCACTTCGCCCGTGTAACGGACACCCTTGTTTTTGTACGGGTCCGGTTTGCGGAGAGCGCGAATGTTGGCCGCCACCTGGCCGAGCAACTGGCGGTCGTGACCGGTCAGAACGAGGTGGGTTTGTTTGTCGATTTTGAGATCGACGCCATCCGGCAGCAGAACTTCGATCGGATGAGAGTAACCGAGCGTGAAGGTGGCGAGTTTGCCTTTCACGTCCGCGCGGTAACCGATGCCCACGATGTCGAGTTCACGCGTGAAGCCGGTCGAAACGCCGACCACGGCGTTCGAGGCGAGTGCGCGCGTCAACCCGTGCAGCGCGGCATGGTCGTCGGAGTCGCGGAGAATCTCGAGCTTTCCGTCGTTCTGCTGAACGCTGATCCCGGCGGGCACTGGAACTTCCAGCGAGCCCTTGGGACCCTGCACTTTCAAGTTATCGCTGCCGATCTGGATCTTCACACCTGAAGGGACCGGAATCAGCTTCTTACCTACTCTGGACATTTAGTTTTCTCTTATTCAGTTTAAGTGCTACCAAACCCTGCAAAGAATTTCGCCGCCGACGCTTTCCTTACGCGCCGTCCGCCCTGTCATCACGCCGCGGGGCGTGGTCAGAATACTGATGCCGAGGCCGCCCTGCACGCGCGGAATCTCTTTCATTCCCGAATAATTCCGGCAGCCGGGGCGCGACACGCGCTCGATGCCGGTGATCACCGGAGAATTATCGGTCGCGTACTTGAGGTAGATCTTGATGACCTTTTTCACGCCTTCCTCGGCGACCTTGTAGTTCGCGATGTAGCCCTCTTCCTTGAGAATGCGGGCAATCTCGGTCTTCAGCTTCGAAGCCGGCACATCGACCTTCGGATGGCGCGCCGTTAAAGCGTTCCGCACCCGGGTCAGCATATCTGCAATAGGATCACTTGTCATGAGGTGTCCTCCTTCCTACCAGCTCGACTTCACAACGCCCGGAATCTCGCCATTCAGTGCGAGCTGCCGGAAACAGAGACGGCAAACGCCATATTTGCGCAGGAATCCGCGCGGACGGCCGCATCTCCAGCAGCGGTTGCGGTGACGGCACTGCAATTTCGGCGTCTTGTTCTTCTGTGCGACGGCGAGCTTGATATCTTTTGCGATTTTCGCGAGTGTTGCCATTAAAAATTCTTTCTCCCTACTGAGTGCGGAACGGCATACCCATCTGCTTCAGCAGCGCGAGACCTTCCGCGTCCGTCTTGGCAGTGGTGGTGATCGAAATGTTCATCCCTTTGGTTTTATCGACCTTCGAGTAGTCGATTTCAGGGAAAATGAGCTGGTCTTTGATGCCGAGCGTGTAGTTGCCGCGGCCATCGAAAGACTTCGAAGAAACGCCGCGGAAATCGCGGACGCGGGCAAGCGCCACGTTCATCAGGCGGTCGAGGAACTCATACATCCGGTCGCCGCGAAGCGTGACCATGGTGCCGATCGCCATGCCTTCGCGCAGCTTGAAGGCGGCGATGGATTTCTTCGCCTTCGTGATGACGGGCTTCTGGCCGGTGATGGCCGCCAGTTCGTTCACGGCGCCATCCATCAGCTTGGCGTTGCCGGTGGCTTCGCCCATTCCGATGTTGATCGAGACCTTATCGATCTTCGGCACAGCCATGATGTTGGTGTATCCGAACTCTTTGGTAAGAGTGGGAACGACGGTCTTTGTGTAATGTTCTTTGAGTCTTGCTGCCATTTTCTTTTCTCTGGCCTATTTCTTATCGAGCGAAAGCCCGCATTTGTGGCAGACACGCGTCCGGCGCGTCTTGCCGCCGGCGACTTCCGTCACATGGTGCTTAATGCGAACCGCGCCACATTTTCCGCACAGAATCATCACGTTCGAGACCGCGATCGAAGCTTCCTTCTCCTGCATGCCGCCCGCGATCTGTTTGGCGGGGTTCTTCTTCGTGTGCTTCTTAATCATGTTGACGTGCTCGACCATGATGCGGCCTTTGGCACTGTCAACGTCGAGAATGCGGCCCGTCTTGCCCTTGTCGCGCCCGGCGATCACTTTTACCTGATCGTTCTTGCGGAGCTGGATGCGAACGGGTTCGCGTTTATCTTTCTTAAGCTGGGCAGACATGGATTAAATCACCTCCGGGGCGAGCGAGACGATCTTCATGTATTTCTTTTCCCGCAGCTCACGCGCCACGGGTCCGAAGACGCGGGTTCCGACAGGCTCGCCAACTTCGTTAATCAGCACGGCGGCATTCGAATCGAAACGAATGTAGCTGCCATCGCGGCGGCGCGTTTCTTTGCGCATGCGCACAATGACGCAACGGACGACTTTGCCTTTTTTGATGCTCGAGTCCGGCGCCGCCTCTTTCACGGCGGCCGTGACTACGTCTCCGAGGCCGGCCCGGAGCCCGAGGTCGCCGCCGCGCGGCAAAATGCACGAAAGTCTCCGTGCGCCGCTGTTATCGGCTACCTCGAGGATAGTTCTCATCCCAATCATGGCTTGGTTAACTCCCTCAAATCCTTCTTACTTGTATTCGACTGCAACCCTGCCGCGCGCCCTTTTCCAGGGCTGCGCGGCCTGGCACCTTAAATTTTGACGTCGAGAACGGAAGGCGGCGGAGCGCCTGCCAGTGCCGAGCGGCGAACCACTTCCCCGAGCGTCCAGCGCTTGAGCTTGCTCAGAGGGCGGCACTCGACGATGCGGACGATATCGCCGACACGCGCCGTATTCTCTTCATCGTGAACGTAGAACTTCTTGTGCTTGGTGATGATGCGCTTATAGAGCGGATGCGGAACACGGCGGCTGACCTGCACCACGATGGTCTTCTGCATTTTGGTCGAGACTACGGGCCCGACCTTCTCGTTCTTGTGCGGATTGTGAACTTCAGCCATGCGTTACTTCGCCTCCTGCAACTGCTTCTCGCGCTGGTACGTTTTAATGCGGGCGCGATCTTTGCGCATTTCGCGGATCTTGCGCAGGCCCTCGGTCTGGCCCATGGACATCCGGAACTTCAGGCGGAACGTCTCTTCGTCGATTTCGCGCAGCTTCTGTTCCATTTCCGCGGGAGCGAGTCCGCGCAAGTCCGTTGCCTGTTTTGCTTTCTTCATTGCTTTAATCCACTCTCTCGCGCAGGATGAACTGGGTGCGCATGGGCAGCTTGTGCGAAGCGAGCCGCATGGCTTCCTTTGCGATGTCGGGCGTGACGCCTTCCATCTCAAACAGGATCTTGCCGGGACGAATCACGGCTACCCATTCTTCCGGGTTCCCTTTACCCTTACCCATACGGGTTTCAGCCGGCTTCTTGGTGATCGGCTTATCGGGGAACAACCGGATCCAGACCTTGCCGCCACGCTTGATGAAGCGGGTCATCGCGATACGGGCCGCTTCGATCTGGCGTGAAGTGATCCAGCCGCACGACATGGCTTTGAGGCCATATTCGCCGAACGCGATGGACGATCCGCGCCACGCTTTGCCTGTCATACGACCGCGCTGTACTTTGCGGTATTTGACCTTCTTGGGCATCAACATATATCGGTTCTCTCTTTATTCCTTGCGCCCTGAAAACTATTCTTTGCTGCCTTCAGGCTTATCCGTGGCGGCCGGTTCGGGAGCTTTAGGCTCTTTCCAGGCCGGCTGTGACGGAGGCATGAGGGGCGGCATGATGGGACCACCGGCGCGGCGCGGCTCATTCGAGGGCGCGGAGTGCGCGGGCTCGGGTGGCTGCTGCTGCGGGGGCTGTTGCGTGTAACCGCCGTGCTGTGAACTGGAGGATCCGAAGGCGGGACGATCTCCGCCACGATTATCGCCACCCCGGTTGTCGCCGCCGCGGTTATCTCCACCACGGTTATCGCCACCACGATCAGGCCGGGGACCGCGACGGTCTCCGCGATCGCCGCGGGGACGTTCGTTGCGGCGCGGTTCGCCATTTTCGGCAACAGTGCGCTTGCCGTTCTGGAGAATTTCACCTTTATAGATCCAGGTCTTTACGCCGATCACACCGTAAGTGGTGTGGGCTTCGGTGAAGCCGTAATCGATATCGGCGCGAAGCGTGTGGAGCGGAAGCTGACCCTGCAGATACCATTCGCTGCGGGCGATTTCAGCGCCGTTGAGGCGGCCGGAAACCCGGACCTTGATCCCTTTGCAGCCGAAGCGAAGCGCGGAATCGACCGCTTTCCGCATGGCGCGGCGGAAGGCCACGCGTTTTTCAAGCTGCAGGGCAATCGATTCGGACACGAGCTGAGCATCGAGCTCGGGCTTGTGGACTTCCTGAATGTCGATGAAGACTTCGCGCTTGGTTTTTTTCGCGAGCGAGAGCTTCAGCTTTTCGATCTCCGCGCCCTTGCGTCCGATGATGATACCGGGGCGGGAAGTGCGGATGGTGACGCGGAGCTTGTTGCCCGGGCGGTCCACTTCGATGGAGCTGATGCCGGCGGATTTCAGCTGTCCGCGCAGGCCTTCTTTGAGTTCGAGATCTTCACGCAGCAGTTCCGGGAAGTTTCCCTTCGAGAACCAGCGTGAGCGCCAGGGCTTGTTAAATCCGAGGCGGAAACCGTAAGGATGAACTTTCTGACCCATTTAAATTATTTCTCCGCCACTTTCACGACGATGTGCGCCGAGCGCCGCTGATAGCGATAAGCCCGGCCCATGGGGGCGGGGCGGATGCGCTTCTGGCGCGGCCCTTCGTTGACGTATGCTTCGGAAACGTAGAGGCGATCGACATCTACGTCTTCATTGAGGTTCTGCGCATTGGCGATGGCCGAATGCAGCACCTTCTCGACCGTGGGGGCGATGCCCTTGTTGACGGTGCGGAGGGTGATGATGGCGTCGTTCGCTTTGCGTCCGCGGATGAGGTCCACCACGAGGCGGGCCTTCTGCGGAGAAACCCGGATATAGCGGGCTTCGGCTTTGGTACCAGTAAAGATTTCTTCCATGCCGGTTGTTCCTGCCATGACTTATGATTTCGACGACTTCTCAGTCGCCGCCTTGGCTACGTGGCCTTTGAAAGTGCGGGTCGGGGAGAACTCGCCGAGTTTGTGGCCGACCATGTTTTCGGTCACGTAGACCGGGATGAACTTCTTGCCGTTGTGGACCGCGATGGTGTGGCCAACAAATTCGGGCAGAATGGTGGAGCGCCGGGACCAGGTCCGAATGACCTTCTTCTCGTTTGCGGCGTTGAGTGCATCGATTCGCTCTTCGATATGCGAATCGATAAACGGCCCTTTCTTTACGGAACGACCCATTGGTTATTTCTTGCCCCCACGTTTCACGATGAATCTGTCGGTACGTTTGTTGTTACGGGTTTTGTAACCGCGGGTAGGCTGGCCCCACGGGGTGACCGGGTGACGTCCGCCGGAGGTTTTACCTTCGCCGCCACCGTGCGGGTGATCGACCGGGTTCATCGAAACGCCGCGGTTGTGCGGGCTCTTGCCGAGCCAGCGTTTGCGGCCGGCCTTGCCGAGCGAGATGTTTTCGTGGTCGCTGTTGCCGACCGCGCCGACGGTTGCCATGCAATCGGTCGAGACGCGGCGAACTTCGCCCGAAGGAAGCTTCAGGAGGGCGACACCGCCTTCGCGGGAGACCAACTGGGCCTGGGCACCGGCGGAACGCGCCATCTGCGCGCCTTTGCCGGGTTTGAGTTCGATGTTATGGACGACGGTGCCGGCCGGGATGTTCTTGAGCGGCAGAGCGTTGCCAACCAGGATATCGGCTTGGGGTCCCGAAGAAATGGTGGCGCCGACTTTGAGGCCTTCGGGAGAAATGATGTAGCGTTTCTCGCCATCCACGTAGTTCAGGAGCGCGATGCGCGCCGAACGGTTCGGATCGTACTCGATCGAGGCGACTTTCGCCGAAACGCCTGTCTTATCGCGCTTGAAATCGATGACGCGGTAGCTCTGCTTGTGACCGCCCGAGATAAAGCGGGAGGTGACACGGCCGGTGTTGTTGCGGCCACCGGACCGGCGGCGCGGCTCAACGAGAGATTTCTCGGGCGTTTGTTTGGTGATCTCCTCGCGGGAGACGACCGACATATAGCGCCGGCTGGGAGTTGTGGGATTAAATTTTTTGATCGCCATCGGTTTACATCTCCGTGAATTCGGGCACTTTCTGCCCAGGCAGGAGTTTCACGTATGCCTTCTTCCAGTCCGACTTGTAGCCTGTGAATTTGCCGCGGCGGCGCAATTTGCCGTCGAAGGTCGCGGTGCGGACTTCCTGCACCTTCACGCCGAAAAGCTTCTCAACGGCCTGCCGAACCTGGATCTTGTTTGCGTCCTTCGCGACTTCGAAACAGAGTGTGCGCTCGTCTTCGCGCTTGGTCATCCCTTTTTCGGTGACGAGCGGTTTTACGAGGACTGAATGGATGTTCATTGCTGCGGAGTCTCCTGTGCGCGGCGTACCGGAGCCGATTTGGTGAGAGTCTCGCTCAGTTTCGCGGCGGCTGCCTGAGTCAGGAAAATATGCTGCGCGCCGAGCAGATGATAGGGATGCACTTCGTGACTGCGGACCACTTCAACGCCTTCGAGATTGCGGGTGCTCAGTTCGAGGTTGCGGTTTTCTTCCGCCTCGACGATGAGAACTTTCTTCGGAGCGTTGAGCTTCAGCAGACCCTGAGAGAAATTCTTCGTTTTGTGATCGTTGAGCTGAAAGGCCGAGATCACGCGGATGTGGCCATCGCGGAGCTGGGCCGAGAGAGCCGAGCGGAGCGCGCCGAGCTGCATTTTACGGGGCAGTTTGTAGCTGTAGTCGCGCGGCACCGGTCCGTGAACCGTACCGCCGTGACGCCAGATCGGGCTGCGAACCGAACCCATGCGGGCGCGGCCGGTACCTTTCTGCTTCCACAGCTTCTTGCCCGAGCCGGCGACTTCGTGCCGGGTTTTAACTTTGTGAGTACCGGCGCGTTTGCCGGCGAGGTAATGCCGCACAGCTTCGTACAGAAGGTCTTCATTCACTTCCGCGCCGAAGACGGTGTCGGAAAGCTCAATCTCTCCGACTTTCTGATTCGTGAAATCGATGACGTCAACTTTGGGCATGATTATCTTGAAGCCCTCCGCACCATGACATAAGAACCATTGGGGCCGGGGACCGCGCCTTTGACTACGAGCACGTTATCGTCGGTATCGACTTCGATCACCTCGAGGTTGCGAACCGTGACCTGTTCATTGCCCATGTGACCGCCCATGCGCATGCCGGGGACGACGCGCGACGGGAAGCTCGATGCGCCGATGGAACCGGGGGCGCGGTGGAACATGGAACCGTGGCTGCCTTCGCCGCCGCGGAAGTGGTGCCGTTTTACGACACCGGCGAAACCGCGGCCTTTGGACACGCCGATCACATCGACTTTGTCTTTGGGCTTGAAGTCGCTGACCAGGATCTGGGCGCCGACCGTCATATCGTCAGCCGGACGGGTGTTGCCCTGATCGAGCCGGAACTCGCGCAGGAACTTCGCGCCTTCGACACCGGACTTCTTGAGGTGTCCGGTGCGCGGCTTATTGATGCGCTTCGCTTTGATGAATTCGAGCAAACCGATCTGAACGGCATCGTAACCGTCAGTGGCGGGCGTCTTGCGCTGCACGACGGTACACGGGCCTGCTTTGAGCAGTGTCACGGGGACAACCTGCCCGTCTGGCCGGAAGATCTGCGTCATGCCAATTTTTCTGCCAAGGATTCCTGGGCTCATTTAATTTCCTTAGAAAACGCGGACAGGCCGGTGGGCCTGTCCCACTTGTTTTAACTTTTACCGAACGCCTTGATTTCCACGTCCACACCGGCGGGCAGATCGAGCTTCATCAGCGCGTCCACTGTCTGCTGCGTGGGTTCGAGGATATCGAGCAACCGCTTGTGAGTACGGATTTCAAACTGCTCCCGCGACTTCTTATCGACGTGGGGCGAACGAAGGACGGTAGTCATCGAACGCTGTGTCGGCAGCGGAATGGGGCCCGCAACAGTGGCCCCCGTCCGCTTTGCCGTATCCACGATTTCCGTCGTCGATTGATCCAGCACCCGGTGATCGTAGGCTTTGAGCCGAATGCGAATGCGATCTTTTAAGGCCATGATTAGTCCAGAATCTCGCTGACGGTTCCGGCGCCCACGGTGCGGCCGCCTTCGCGGATGGCGAAGCGCAGACCTTTATCCATGGCGACCGGGGTGATCAGTTCCACAACCAGCTGCACGTTGTCGCCCGGCATCACCATTTCGGTTCCGGCGGGCATTTCGGCCACTCCCGTCACGTCCGTGGTGCGGAAGTAGAACTGCGGACGATATCCCTTGAAGAACGGAGTGTGACGTCCGCCCTCTTCCTTCGACAGGATGTAAACTTCGCCCTTGAATTTCTTGTGCCCCTTGATCGAACCCGGCTTCGCGATCACCTGACCGCGTTCCACGTCGTCTTTGTCGATACCGCGCAGCAGCAGTCCGACGTTGTCGCCCGCGCGGCCTTCATCGAGCAGCTTCTTGAACATTTCGACGCCCGTGACCACCGTCTTGCGGGTGTCGCGGAAACCGACGATTTCCATTTCCTCGCCGACTTTGCAGATGCCCTGTTCGATACGGCCCGTGACCACGGTGCCGCGGCCCTGAATCGAGAAGATGTCTTCGATCGGCATCAGGAACGGACGGTCCACCACGCGTTCGGGAACCGGGATATAAGTATCGACCGCTTCCATCAGCTCATCGACCTGTCTTTTCCCACTGCGCTTCGCCGTTGAGCGCGCCGAGAGCGGAGACGCGGACGACCGGAAGATCGTCGCCAGGGAACTGGTACTTGCTCAGCAGTTCGCGGACTTCGAGTTCGACCAGATCGAGCAGTTCGCGCGTCGTCCACCATGTCGACTTTGTTCATCGCAACCACGATGTACGGCACACCGACCTGACGGGCGAGCAGAATGTGTTCGCGGGTCTGGGGCATGGGGCCGTCAGTCGCGGCGACCACGAGAATTGCGCCATCCATCTGGGCGGCGCCCGTGATCATGTTCTTGATGTAATCGGCGTGGCCGGGGCAATCGACGTGCGCGTAATGCCGTTTCGCCGGTCTCGTATTCCACGTGCGAGGCCGCGATCGTGATTCCGCGCGCCTTTTCTTCCGGCGCGTTATCGATCGAATCGAAGGAGCGGAACGAGTACCTTCGGGTTGTGCTTTGCCAGCACCTTCGTGATCGCCGCCGTCAGCGTCGTCTTGCCGTGATCGATGTGGCCGATCGTGCCGATGTTGACGTGCGGCTTGCTGCGGTCAAATTTTTCTTTCGCCATGTGCTCGAGCAATCTCCTTTAAACCTGTTGCTTACCTTGGTAACTTTGCCCTGAACACGGGCCACGATTTCTTCCGAGATGTTCTTCGGCACTTCTTCGTAGCGGGCGAAGTGCATCGTGAAGCTGCCGCGGCCCTGCGTGCGCGAACGGAGTTCGGTCGCGTAACCGAACATTTCGCTCAGCGGGACACTGGCCTTGATCACCTGCGTGCCGCCCTGAATTTCAGTGCCTTCGAGCTGGCCGCGGCGGGAAATCAGATCGCCGTTGACCGGGCCCATGTATTCGTCCGGAACCACCACTTCCACGGCCATCACGGGTTCGAGCAGAACCGATTTGGCTTTTCGGCAGGCTTCCTTGACGCAGATCGAACTGCAGATCTTGAACGCCATTTCCGACGAATCGACATCGTGATAAGCGCCGTCGATAAACCGCGACTTTCACATCGACCATCGGGTAGCCGGCCATGATGCCGCCTTCGAGCGCTTCGACCACGCCCTTTTCGATGGCCGGGATGAATTCCTTCGGGATGTTGCCGCCGCTTGATTTCGTTGGTCGAACTCGAAACCCTTGCCCGGGATTCGGCTCCACGCGCAGCTTGGTGCGGGCGTACTGGCCGCTGCCACCGGTCTGCTTCTTGTGCGTGTAATCGAATTCTGCGATCTGGCGAATGGTTTCGCGATAGGCCACCTGCGGCTTACCGACGTTCGCCACCACGTTGAATTCGCGCATCATGCGGTCGACGATGATTTCGAGGTGCAGTTCGCCCATTCCCGAAAGAATGGTCTGGCCGGTTTCCGGGTCGGTTGCGACGCGGAACGTAGGATCTTCCTGCGCCAGCTTCGCGATCGCCATGCCCATCTTTTCCTGATCGGCCTTGGTCTTCGGCTCGACCGCGAGCTGAATAACGGGAGTCGGGAAGTCGATCTTTTCGAGGATGATCGGCGAATTCTCGTCGCAGATCGTGTCGCCGGTGGAGACGGTCTTCAGTCCGACGGCGGCGCAGATGTCGCCGGCCATGATTTCCTGAATGTCTTCGCGCTTGTTGGCGTGCATGCGCATCAGGCGGCCGACGCGTTCCTTGCGGCCCTTGGCCACGTTGAAGACCGATTCGCCGGCGCTCATCTTGCCCGAGTAAACGCGGAAGAAGGCGAGCTGACCCGAGTACGGGTCGGTCATGATCTTGAAGACCAGCGCCGAAAACGGTTCGGCATCCGAAGCGGTGCGGGTCAGAACCTTGGTCTTGTCGTCGATATCGGTGCCGGTGACCGGCGGGAATATCGAGCGGCGAAGGGCAGATAATCGACCACCGCATCGAGCATGGTCTGAACGCCCTTGTTCTTGAACGCCGAACCGCAGATGACCGGGAAAATCTTCAGCGCGATAGTCGCCTTGCGGATGCCGGCTTTGATTTCGTCAACCGTGAGCGGCTGCGCCTTCGATGAACTTTTCGAACAGCTTGTCGTCGAATTCGGAAACCGCTTCGATCATCTGTTCGCGGATAAGCCTGCGCTTTTTCGAGCAGATCTGCCGGGATTTCGACGACATCGAACTTCGCGCCCAGCGTCTCATCGCGCCAGATGACGGCCTTCATCTCGACCAGATCGACGATGCCTTTGAACTGATCTTCGGCGCCGACCGGAATCTGAATCGGCTACCGGGCGCGCCTTCAGGCGGTCGACGATGGTTTCGACCGAGCGATAGAAATCCGCGCCCACGCGATCCATCTTGTTGATGAAGCAAATGCGGGGAACGTGATACTTGTCGGCCTGACGCCAGACGGTTTCCGACTGGGGCTGCACGCCCGCGACGGCATCGAACACCGCGACCGCGCCATCGAGCACGCGCAGCGAACGTTCCACTTCAGCCGTGAAATCGACGTGGCCGGGGGTGTCGATGATGTTGATCTGCATGTCCCGCCAGGAGGCAGTGGTAGCGGCGGACGTGATGGTGATACCGCGCTCCTGCTCCTGCTCCATCCAGTCCATGGTGGCGGTGCCTTCATGGACTTCGCCGATCTTGTGCGAGCGGCCCGTGTAATACAGGATGCGTTCCGTGGTGGTGGTTTTACCGGCATCGATGTGAGCAGCGATGCCGATATTTCTCATCCTCTCGAGAGGTACGGTGCGTGGCATTTAGAACTATGAGACCTTATATTTACTGCAATAACCTGATTTCGACTACCAGCGATAATGCGCGAACGCTTTGTTGGCTTCCGCCATGCGGTGCACATCGTCGCGCTTCTTGATCGCTCCGCCGCGCAGATTGGCCGCGTCGTTCAGCTCGTTGGCCAGCTTGTCGGCCATGCCCTTTTCCGCCCGGCCGCGCGCATTGCCCAGAATCCAGCGGATCGCCAGACTGGTGCGGCGGTTCTGCGGCACTTCGATCGGCACCTGATAGTTGGCGCCGCCGACGCGCCGGGTTTTCACTTCGAGCAGCGGCTTGGCGTTCTCGACGGCCTTCTTGAACAACTTGATCGCTTCTTCGCCGCCGCCTCGCTCTTCGAGCTTCTTCATCGAGGAGTAGAAGATCTTCTGCGCGGTCTGCTTCTTGCCGTCCCACATCATGGAACAGATGAACTTCTCGACCAGCGTCGAATCGTAGACCGGATCCGCGAGCGACTTCGCGATTATCTGCGCCTCTGCGTCTTGGCATCGGTTGCTAAATCCTTTACTTTGTAGCGGCTTTGGGCCGTTTGGCGCCGTACTTCGAGCGGCTCTGCTTGCGGTTGGCAACGCCGGCGGTATCGAGCGCGCCGCGCACCACGTGATAACGAACGCCGGGAAGATCCTTCACGCGGCCGCCGCGGATCAGCACAATCGAGTGCTCCTGCAGGTTGTGGCCGACGCCGGGGATGTAGGTCGTGACTTCAATCCCGTTGGTCAGGCGGACGCGGGCGACTTTCCGCAGCGCCGAATTCGGCTTCTTCGGGGTCGAGGTGTACACGCGAGTGCAAACGCCACGCTTCTGCGGGCAGCTCTGCAGCGCCGGGCTGGCCGTCTTCCATGCGGGCGCTTTACGCCCTTTGCGCACAAGTTGATTGAATGTCGGCACTAAAAATCCTTCAAAAAGAAACGAGAAACACTCGGAAAAAGCAATAATTTACTGCGTCAGTTGAACGAGCGGATCTGAAATTCTGCCGCTCAGGCTTTAGACAGGTCCATGTCCGTCGAGCAGAGCTAAATCCTTTCGGATGCAGTCTACTCGGGAACCTCGGGACCTCGCCCCGGCCGGATCTCCGACGCCGGAGATGGTAGCCAGAAGCGGATTAAGCTACAGCCAAACCCTTCTAACAATAACGAACCCATGAACTCTCTGTCAACAACTGAATGGAAACAGACGGGTTTAACGTACGAGGAACTTTCTATAGAGTAGCAGACGTGTTATGACTACGTGATCCTTGTAGAGGTGCAGTGTCGGGAAAGCCACGATGTTAGTGTCGGAATTTTCACAACGTTTTTGGCGGAACCGGCGTCTTACCTGTTATTCAATTGCGCACCCTCGTCTGTTCGCTCGCGATTGCCGCCACCGCTTTGCTGTGGAGCGCCCCCGTCCCACCGCCTGGACGGACGGTGCGGGCTACCGGAATTATTCGGGCGGTTCATTCGGTAACGGTGCTGGTGCCGAGGATTGAGGGTCTGGGCGGAAATCTTACGCTGGCAACGCTCGCGGAAAACGGGGTGATGGTGGCAGCAGGGGCTCCGCTGGCGTCCTTCGACCGCTCAAACGAGCTGAAGCTGCTGCGCGAGGCGCAAAGCAAACTGGACGATCTGGAGCATCAGATTGAGCAGAAGAAGGCGGAGCACCTGAGCAATGCCGAGAAGCGGATTTCCGATCTGGCGCAGGCCGATGCGGACCTGAAGAAGGCGGAAATCGAGAGCCGCAAGGGTCCCGTGCTGAGCGCGATCGATCAGGACAAGAACAAGGTCAAGGTGGACGATTCGCGGGAGCATGTCGAAAGCCTGAAGAAATCGAATCGGTTCCACGATGTGGCCGAAGCGGCTGAGCTTCGAATTCTGGAACTGCAACGCGACCGGCAAAAGGTAGCGGTGGACCGGCAGACGCGCAATTCGGAAAAACTGCTGGTGAAAGCCCCTCTTAAAGGTATGGTGGCGCTCGAGAATGTCTACCGGAACAATTCCATGGGACATGCGCAGGAGGGCGATCAATTGTGGCCGGGGAGTCCGCTGCTGAAGCTGTTCGATCCGACGGCGATGGATGTGGAGATTGCGGTGGGTGAGCCGGACGGCGCGGTTTTGGTTCCGGGAGCGAAGGCCACCGTGCACCTGGATGCTTTCCCGGATCTGAAATTTACGGCGCACTACAGTTCGGCGAGTCCGGTGGCGACGTCGCCGCTGGGGATGACGGTGAAATCGTTCACGGCGCGGTTCCGGCTGGATCAGAGCGACGTGCATCTGCTGCCGGATTTATCGGCGGCGGTGGATATCGAGGCTCCGCGATGAGGAATAAGGTAGTTCGCACTGCGATCGTCCTTTTGCTGCTGGCGGGTTCGGCCTACGCGTGGCGGCAGTTCCGGAAGACGAAAGCGGCGGAGGACCTGCCGATGGCGGCCGCCAAGCAGGGCGAGTTTCTGGTGCTGGTGCGGTGCCGCGGGGAATTGATGGCGCGGCGTTCGGAACAGCTGACCGCACCGCTGGACGTGCCGGATCTGCAGATTGTGTTCGCGGCTCCTGCGGGCAGTGAGGTGAAGAAGGGGCAAACCGTGATCCGATTCGATCCAAGCCGCAGCCAGCAGGATCTGAAGGAGAAGGATGCGTCGCTGCAGCAGGCGCAATCGACGCTCGATCAGGCGGTGGCGCAGGGACGGATCACGGAAGATCAGGACAAGCTCGATCTTGCGACGGCGAAATACAACGTGGAAAAGGCGAAGCTCGAGGCTTCGAAGCAGACGATTGTGAGCGCGCTGCAGGGCGAGGAGAGCCGGATCGATCTCGGGCTGGCGGAAGAAAGGCTGAAGGTGCAGGAGACCGCGATGGTGATGCACCGCAAATCGAACGAGCAGAAGATCGCGGCGCTCGAACGCAGCCGTGACACGGCGAAGAAGCAGGTGGAGCTGACCCAGTACCATCTTTCGCTCATGGAACTGAAGAGCCCGCTTGATGGCGTGATCAACTACATGCCGAATTATTCGCAGGGCTGGATGAACGCGCAGCCGTTCAAGGTGGGCGACCATGCGGTTCCGGGCGGCGCGCTGGCTGAGATTCCGGACCTTTCGACGCTGCAGATGGAAAGCAAGGTGGACGAAGTGGACCGGGGGCGCGTAGCGCTGGGCGACACGGTGCTGGTACACGTGGATGCGTTCCCCGAGAAGGTGGTGAAGGCGAAACTGCTGAGCATTACTCCTCTGACGGAACAGAGTTTTAACGAATGGCCGCCGACGCGCAGCTTCCGGGCTTTCGCGCAGCTTGAGAACCCAGACGCGCGAATGAGGCCGGGGATGAATGCGGGCGCGGACGTTGTGGAAATGAAGATTCCGGGCGCGATCAGCATTCCGGCGAAGGCGCTGTTTACGGTGAACGGCAAGCCAGCGGTTTATGTGAAGAGCGAGGGCCAGTATGTCTCGCGCGCGGTTCAGATTCAGGCGAAGAATCCCGACGAGGTTGCGATACAAGGGATCGGAGCGGGAACCATGGTTGCGCTGGCCGAGCCACCGAAGGAGAAGAAGTGAAGCTGGCGGCGGGCGATTGCGTTAGCGCTGCTGTGCGCGGCTTTGGGGGTGGCGGGTGTGTATTCGCTTCGCGCTTACCGGAATCTGACGGGGGTAAAGCAGGAGACCGTGCCCACGACGAAAGTGGTGCGGGGCGACGTGAACCTCGCGGTGACGGCGAGGGCGGAATTGCGGGGCGGGAATCCGGAAGTACTGACGGCGCCGCTTACGGGCGGGTCGGACATGCACCTGACCATCCTGAAGACGACGGGCGAAGAGGTGAAATCGGGCGAAGTCATCGCGGAGTTCGACACGACAGAGCAGGAGTTCAAGCTGAAAGAAGCCCAGGCGGATCTGGCCGAGGCTGAGCAGCATCTGATTCAGGCCAAAGCACAGGCGGACGCACAGGACGAGGAAGACCGGTACGCGCTGCTGAAGGCTCAGTCGGATGTACACACGGCGGAACTGGACGTCCGCAAGAATCCGCTGCTGCCACCGCTGACCGCGCGCCAGAACACGCTGGCGCTCGACGCGGCGCGGGATCACGCGACGCAGCTTGAGCATAACCTTGCGAACCGGAAAGCCACGAACACGGCTTCTCTGGCGATTCAGGAGGCGGCGCGGGGGAAGGCGGAATCGCAGGCGAAAACGGCGCAGCGGAATATCGAGGCGATGACGCTGCGGGCACACCGCGACGGGTACGCGTCCGTGAAGCAGAACGTGGCGGGAAACATGATGTTTCAGGGCATGGTGTTGCCGCTTTATCAGTCAGGCGACGCGGTGCGGCCGGGGATGGCGGTGGCCGAAATTCCAGACCTGAAGAACTGGGAGGTGAGCGCGAGGATAGGCGAACTGGACCGCGGGCATCTTTCGACGGGGCAGAAGGTCGCGATCTCAATCGTGGCGGTTCCGGGGCGCCAGTACGAAGGCCACGTGAAAGAGATTGGCGGGACCAGCGGGTCGCCATGGGACCGGCATTTTGAATGCAAGATCGCGCTGGATAATCCGTCACCGGAACTGCGGCCTGGAATGAGCGCCACGATCGTGATCACAACGGATGAGATGAAGGGCGTGCTGTCGCTGCCCGCGCAGGCATTGTTCGAAAGCGACGGACGCACGTTCGTGTACCTGCAGACTCCGCGCGGATTTACGCCCAGAGACGTGACGCTGGTGCGAAGGAATGAGATGCGCGTGGTGGTGACCGGTGTGAACCAGGGGCGACACCGTGGCCCTGGCGAATCCGACCGAAACGGCTAAGAAGAACGCTGCGGCGGGCAGCGCGATGCAGTCGCTGCATAAATGATCGGCGCTCGCTATATCTCCGATTTTGCGCTGGCCGGGGCCAACCTATGGGCGCAGAAGACGCGGACGGTGCTGACGGCGCTGGGGATTATTTTCGGCGTGGGCGCGGTGATCGGGATGCTGGCGATCGGAGCGGGCGCGCGGGAAGAGTCGCTCAAGTTTATTGAAACGCTGGGCGTGCGCAATCTGCTGATCGAATCGCGGCCTGCGACGAGCGATCAGGAGCTACAGCAGCGGCGGCGTTCCTCGCCGGGGCTGACGGAGCGCGATGTGCGCGTGCTGCAGGCGAATGTAGAGGAACTGGAACTGATCTCGGCGCGGCGCAGCATGCATCCCGCAAAGGTGTTTCCGAAATCCGCGCAGGATCTTCCGGAACTCTATGGCGTGCGGCCGGCTTACGCGGCAATCCACAACTGGAAGCTTCAGGAAGGCGCGGCCTTCGACGCGAACAGCGACAAATCGAGCGCGGCGGTGTGCGTACTGGGGGAAAAGGCGAAGGTCTCGATTCTGGGGTACGGGCCGGCGGTGGACAAGTTCGTCAAGGTGAACGATACCTGGCTGCGAGTGGTTGGGGTGCTGCAGAACCAGGTGAGTTCGGGGTCGGGGACCGCGCAGTCGCAGGATCCGAATTTTGTCATTTTCATTCCGCTGAACACGTTTCAGTACCGGTTTTTCGATACGGGCGGCAATTTTAAGGACGAACTGGACGGCGTGGATATTCGGTCTGAAGGCGGGAGCGGACAGCGTGAGCGCGGCGAAGGTGGTGGAGGCGATTCTCAACTCCACGCATCACAAGGTCATCGATTTTGTGGTGACGATCCCTGCCGAGCTGCTGGCCGAACAGCAGAGATCGCAATCGATTTTCACTTACGTGATGGTGGCGATTGCGGCGATTTCGCTGCTGGTGGGCGGCATCGGAATCATGAACATCGTGCTCGCGACGGTGCTTGAGCGAACGCGCGAGATCGGTATACGGCGGTCGATCGGGGCGCGGCGCGGGGACATTGTCCGGCAGTTTCTTTTTGAGTCCATCCTGATTTCAATCGGTGGAGGCGTGGTGGGCATTGCATTTGGATATTTCCTGTCGTGGTTGATTGCGCGTGCGGCGGAGTGGAACACGATTGTGACGCCCGCTTCGATCGGGATCGCGTTCGGCGTTTCAGTGGCTGTGGGCGTGGTGTTCGGCATATATCCGGCGAGAAAGGCGTCGCGGATCGATCCCATTGAAGCGCTTCGATATGAATAAGGCGCTGGCGGCGTTCATCGCTCTGGCTGGAGTGGCGTTTGGCGCGGAGTTGCCGGGCTCCGCGTGGGTGAACCGAAGATTCAACCCTGAGACGGTTCAGGTGCGCGAGGTGCAGGGAATTAAAGAGCGCATCCGGGACGGCAAGCTCAACCTGACGCTCAGAGATTTTCTGGAACTGGTGCTGCGGAATTCGACGGATATCAACCTGACGCGCGTGGATGTTTATTCGTCGGCGAACCAGATCCTTGCGGCGAGGGCTGTTTTCGATCCCTTCGTTAGTCTGGGATTCAGCGCACTGCGTTCCATATCGCCTCAGCAATCGCAAATTGGCGGGGCCTCGACGCTGAGCACGCTAACGCAGAATTCGTCGATCAATTATCAGGAACTGTTTGCGACGGGGCAAACGTTGAGCGGCGGGTTCGTGGCGACCAGGGGTTCGAACAACAGCGCGTTCAATCTGTTTAATCCGAGCCTTTCGGGCGCATTCAATTTCACGCTGACACAACCGCTGCTGCAAAACCGTTCGGGAATTCAGTTTAAAGCTCCGCTGAAAATTGCGCGCACGCAGCTTGAGATCACATCGAAGCAAAGCGAGGCGAGGATTGCGGATGTGGTGGCGACCGCCGCCGGGCAATATTGGGATGCGATTCGCGCCCGCGACAACATCAAGGTGCAGCAGCAGACGCTCGATCTGGCGCAGAAATCGTACGACCGCGACAAGCAGGCGCTCGATCTGGGCGCGCTGGCGAACCTTGACATCTTTCAGTCTGAAACGCAGGTAGCGCAGCGGAAAACGGATCTGGTGCAGGCGCAGTATTCTTATCGGGCGGCGCTCGACGGGCTCAGGCGGTTGATAGGCGCGGATTTCACGCCGGAATTGCGGGCCGCTGAAATTGTGCAGGACGACGACCCGTCGGCTCTGCCTGCGGCGGCAGCGATTCGTCCGTTCGAAGAAGCGCTGGCGGCGGCGATGCGCGTGCGGCCGGAGCTGGATGCGGCGCACAGACGCGTGACGATCGACGACCTGAATGCAAGGGTGGCGCGCAATTTAATGTTGCCACGGCTTGACCTGAACCTTCAGGGGTCGTCTGTGGGTCTGGGCGGGAATCAGGTGGCGGTGGTGGGACCGCTGGGCATCACGTCTCCGGCGGTGTCGAGCGGCCTTGGGGAAACGCTGGGGCAGATTTTCGCGTTTAACTCGCCCGCTTATGGCGCCGGAGTACAACTCACGCTGCCGTTTCGAAGCACAGCGGCGCGCGCGCAATTAGCGGACGCGCTGGTTTCGAGAACACGCGACCGGTATACGGAACGGCAGGTGGAGCAGCAGATTATCCAGGATGTGCGGCAGGCGCTCAACTCGCTGCAACTGGCCGATGCCAGCATTGAGGCGGCAACCCGCGCAAGGGACCTGGCGCGGAAGAACGTTCAGGCCGAACAGCAGAAGTACGAACTTGGAACTATCACGGCGTTTGAGATGCTCGATTCACAAACACGGCTCTCGAGCGCGGAAAGTGTGCTGCTGAACGCTTTTGTGGGATACCAGCAGGCCTACATCAGTTATCAGAGAGCTACATGGACCCTGCTTGACGGCCTCGGGATGATTCTGGACAATCCACCGCACAGCTAGGAGCCGCGGCCCGGAGTTTGGGCACGGAGCGTGCTGTAGGCTTCGCGGAGGCATTTTTCATGCAAGACATTCTGGAACGCGAACCGAAGACAACACCCGAATCAAGCCAGAGGGAAGGCGTGGTCGCGCGCACGATCGAGCAACAGACTTCAAAGCTCCCTTCTGACACTTTTCTTTGGGCCGCACTGGGCTCGATCGCCGCTTCGGTCGTCCTGATGGTGATGGGCGAAGAGAAGAAGGCAAACTTCATCGGACACTGGGCTCCGACGTTTCTGATTCTGGGAACGTATAACAAGCTCGTGAAGCTGCACGGTTCCGAAGGCGTTTAATTCCACCTGCGCGGGGTGAAGCACGCCTTCACCCCCGCTCCCACGAAACCTTCTTCGTAAGATTTACATCGAAAAATCAGATGACTGCACCCGTCCGGGCGCTTTCTGCCTTATCTCTCCTCATGATTTCACATCTGGTTTCGGCGCGCGCAGAGGTGCGCCGCGACGTAGAATACTCGAGCCCTGGCGGCGTTCGGCTCGCGATGGACATTTCAATTCCTGAGGGCGGCGGGTTGCATCCCGCTGCGATTGTGGTACACGGCGGTGGCTGGGTGCGCGGCGATCGCGAAACGGATGTTGCGCCGTTGTTTGAGCCACTTAACAAGGCGGGAATTGCCTGGTTCTCGATCAGCTATCGGCTCGCTTCGGATATTACGCAGTTCGGCGTGGCGGTTGACGACGTGAAAGCTGCAATTCGTTTTGTGAAATTGCATGCGGCGGAGTACCGCATCGATCCGAACCGCATTGCATTGATCGGCGAATCGGCGGGCGGACAACTTGCCGCGATGGCGGCTTTGAGCGACGACCCGGAATTATCCGTGTTGTGCGTGGTCGCGCTTTATGCGCCTACGGATCTGGTATCGCTCGCAAAGAATTCCGCGCTGGTGCCGAGTCAGATCCGCGAACAACTGAAGGGATCGCCGTTTGAGGCGTTCATTCTGGAAGGGCTGAAGCAGTTATCGCCGATCGACAACGTGCATCGGGACATGCCGCCGTTTCTGCTGATTCACGGGACGGCCGACGCGCTGGTTCCCTTCTCTCAATCGACGGCGATGTGCGACCGGATCAAGGCCGTCGGTTCCGCGTGCAAGCTGGTGCCGGTTGAAGGCGGCGGGCACGGCATTCGCTGGTGGGAATCTTCGGCAAGCCTTCGTTCTTCTTACAAGCGGGAAATGATTCAATGGCTTGAGGAACAGTTCGGGCATAAGACAGCGGTCTAAGACTGCTGCTTTGTTAAGCTCGAATTTCAACCTGACATGGCCAAACTATCGATTCGAGACCTGGATCTGCGCGGCAAGCGTGTATTCATTCGTGTGGACTTCAATGTCCCGCTTACCAACGGGGGACAGGAGATCACGAGCGACAAGCGCATCCGCGCGTCCCTGCCCACAATTCAGTACGCGCTGGAACAGGACGCGGGCGTAATCCTTGCGTCTCATCTGGGGCGGCCGAAGGGAAAGCCCAACGCTGAGATGAGCATGAAGCCGGTGGCGGCGAAGCTCCAGGAATTGCTTGGCAAACCCGTCACACTTGCGCCAGACTGCGTTGGCGCCGAAGTTGTGGCAATGCTGCCGAAACCCGGTGAGGTGCTGCTGCTTGAAAACCTGCGTTTCCATGCAGAGGAAGAAGCTAACGACGCCGCGTTTTCCCAGGAACTCGCCGAGCTTTGCGACGTGTATGTGAACGACGCATTCGGATCGGCGCATCGGGCGCACGCGTCCACGGTGGGCATGATCCGGTATGTAAAACAGGCGGCGGCGGGTCTCCTGATGGATCAGGAACTGAAGTACCTCGGAATGGCTACGACGAATCCGGAACGGCCCTGTGTTGCGATCCTCGGGGGCGCTAAGGTTTCAGACAAGATCGAGGTGATTGAGAACCTGCTCAAGGTTGTCGACAAGGTGCTGATCGGCGGCGCGATGGCTTATACATTCCTCAAATCTCAGGGGCATGCAACGGGGAAATCGCTGGTCGAAGAGGACAAACTGGAGCTTGCTAAATCACTGATATCCGAATTCGGGTCGAAGCTGGTGCTGCCGGTGGACCACGTAGTTGCGTCGGAGTTTAAGGCGGGCGCGGAGCACGAGACCGTGACTGAGATTCCGGAAGGCAAGATGGCGCTCGACATCGGGGCGAAGACGATTGCGGAGTACGAGTCGATCATCCGCGGCTCTAAAACGATCATCTGGAACGGACCGATGGGCGTGTTCGAAATGCCTCCGTTCGATACGGGAACGGTGGCACTGGCGAAGGCTGTCGCAAATTCGGGCGCGGTGTCTGTGGTTGGCGGCGGGGATTCCGAGAAGGCGATCAAGAGCGCGGGAGTTACGTCGAAAATCACCCACGTTTCGACCGGCGGCGGCGCATCGCTCGAATTCCTTTCGGGAGTGACCCTGCCCGGGGTTGCCGCGCTTACTGACAAATAGCCGCGTGCGATAGAGTATTGCGCATGAACCGAATGTTCCCTGCCGTTATTCCGGCCATTCTGGCTGCTGTAACGTGCGTGACCGCGTCCGCCCAGGTGGCGACGCTCACGCGCGATCAGTTGATGAAGTACACCGAAAAATGGCAGGGCGACCGTTTCCCCGACGGGCGGCCCAAGGTGGAAGACAAGCTCCTCAAGAAGATGGACGGGCTTTCGGCGGAAGAGATCTGGACGGTACTTCCGGGCGAGGGGTACCACAATCAGTATGAGGGCGATTTCCGGATTCTTCATCCTGAAAAGAAGCTGATCGGGCGCGCGTTTACGGTGCAGTTCATGCCGACGCGCCCGGACATGAAAGGTCCGAATGAAGCGGACGCGAAGGCGAAGGGTCTGAGGGACAGCGGGAATCAGCGCGCGCTCGACATGCTGCAGGAAGGCGACGTTTTGGTGGCGGACATCTTCGGGAAGATTGAAGGCGGCACGCTGGTGGGCGATAATCTGGCGACCTACATCTGGGCCGTTACGCATAAGGGCTTCGTGGTGGACGGGGCGATTCGGGATCTGGACGGCATCTTCCCACTGGAACTGGGCGCGTATTTTCGCGGCGTGCATCCCACTCCGATTTCACAGGAAGTGATGATTACGGGAATTAATGTGCCGGTTCGAATCGGTCAGGCGACGGTGCTTCCGGGCGACGTGGTGTTTGGCGATCGCGAAGGCGTTTACTTCGTGCCTCCGCACCTTGTAAAGAAGGTGCTGGATAAGGCCGACGAATTACACATTCACGATGAGTGGACCCAGGATAAGTTTCTGCACGAGACGGCAAAGTATAAATCCAGCCAGGTTTATTCGACGCCCAGCGATCCTGCTTTGAAGAAGGAATATCAGGACTACCTGAAGCGCAAGCTGGACGAACTTCACGCGAAGGAAAAATAAGCGCTCAGGCGACCTGCAGCACGATGCATTTGAGGTAGTGGGTCTCAGGCACGGTCAGCAGGATGGGATGGTCCTGAGACTGTGTGCGGCGTTCGAGCACGCGCAGCGTGCGGCCTGAATCGAGAGAAGCTGCCGCGACCGTTTCGAGGAGCATTGCTTCACTCACGTGATGCGAGCACGAACAGGTGACCAGAATGCCGCCTGGACCGAGCAACCGCATGGCGCGCAAATTGATGTCTTTGTAGCCGCGCATAGCGCCATCGAGCTGCTTCCGGGATTTGGCGAAGGCCGGAGGATCGAGCACGATGGTGTCAAAGGCGCGCCGCGCGGAAGCGTAGCTTGACAGGACGTCGAACGCGTCGGCTTCTCTGAATTCGATGTTCGAAAGGCCGTTGGCTTCGGCATTGCGGGCGGCGGCTTTAAGCGCGGGCGCGCTGGAATCTATGGCTTCAACGTGCTCGCAGGAGCGTGCGAGATGCAGGGCGAAGCCGCCGGTGCTGGTGAAACAATCGAGTGCTTTTCCGCTGGAATAACGGGCCGCGGCCAGGTAGTTTTCGCGCTGGTCGAGAAAGACACCGGTCTTTTGTCCGTGGAGCAGATCGGCCTCCATCTGAAATCCATTCATGTGAACGGAAACAGGTTCATCCAGCTCGCCCGCGAGCAGTTTCGTCTCGCGCGGAAGATCTTCCAGGGTGCGGACCGCTGCGTCATTACGGGCCACGATGGCGCGCGGCGAGAACTGCGTCTCGAGCGCTGAAACAATCTCCGGCAGGGCGCGGTCCATCGCCTGGTCGAGCGCCTGAACGGAGAAACAATCGTTATACCGATCGATGATGAGGGCGGGCAGGAAGTCGGCTTCAGCGTGCGTCAGCCGGTAGGCGGTGGAATAGGTGACAACCTTCTTGCGGAACTTGTGGGCTGCGGCGATGCGGGCGGCGATATCGACCGGGTCGGCTGAAGCTGAGAGCATACGCAACGCGATCTGCGACGAGGCGCTGTAGTGCGCCTGGCCGATGAAGCGGTGCTGGTTATCCAGAACCCGGACGGTGTCGCCGGCTTTGGCGGGCGCGGCGTCGAGAACGTCTGAGCGGAAGATCCACGGGTGACCATCGCGAAACCGGTCCGCTCCTTTTCGGGAAACACGGACTTCGGGGAGTGCAATCGGCTGGTCCAAGTTCATATTTTCGCAGGCGGGCCCACAAACGCCGGTCTGGCACACTGGTGAAGTCGAACGAATGTCATCCTTCCGCTATGCCATGTGTAACGAGGCCTTCGAGGGCCGCCCGTTTGAAGAGGTTTGCCGGACCATGCGGGGCTTCGGATACGCGGGCATAGAAATCGCGCCCTTTACGCTGGCGGCGGACCCGCTTGAAATCAGTGCGGAGAAGCGCAGAGAATACCGCGGCATCATGGCGGGGGAAGGGATCGATTTCGTGGGCCTGCACTGGCTCCTGGTAACGCCCAAACAGGTTCATGTGACTACGCCCGATGCGGGGCTGCGCGAGGCGAGTTGGGCTTACGTGCGCAATCTGGTGGATCTGTGCGCGGATCTGGGGAATGAGGGCGTGATGGTGTTCGGGTCTCCGAAGCAGCGCTCCGCGACGGGTGGGTTGTCGGCGGCGGAGGCGACGCGCAACTTCGTGGACGGGCTTGCGGGTGTTGCGCCGCATGCCGAAGCGCGCGGAGTCACGATCCTGATGGAGGCGCTGCCCCATTCGCAAAGCAACGTGGTGCATACGCTTGAAGAAGCGGCTCAGGTGGTGGCGCAGATTGGCAGCCCGGCGGTCCGGACCATGTTCGACAGCCACAATGCCGAAGACGAAACCGAGCCGCACGACCGCCTGATTGAAAGATATTTTGACCTCATCCGGCACGTGCATGTGAATGAGATGGACGGGCGTCATCCCGGAACAGGCGGCTACGATTTTGCGGGCATTTTCCGCGCCTTGAAGCGGCTGAATTACACGGGCTGGGTCTCGGTCGAAGCGTTCGACTTTGCGATTGGCGGCGAGCGCATTGCGTCCGAAACGATCGATTACCTGAAGAAGCAGGAGGAATTGGCGAGCCGATGAGTCGATGTCTGGTTACTGGAGGCGCCGGTTTCATCGGCTCCGCATTAGTACGGGGGTTGCTTGCGAACGGAGCGGACCGCGTGAGCGTCGTGGACAATCTGTTCAGCGGGCACGAGAAGAATCTTGAGGGCGTAAGCGGCCCGCTCGACTTCCACCGTGTGGATATCCGCGACTACGACGCGGTGCGCGCGGCGATGGAAGGCGCCGAAATTGTCTTTCACGAAGCCGCCATTCCTTCGGTTCCGCGGTCGATCAGGGAGCCTGTTCCGTCTCACGAAGTAAATGTGAACGGCACGTTCAATGTGCTGCGCGCAGCGAAGGAAGCCGGAGTTCGCCGGGTGGTTTACGCGGCGTCGTCTTCGGCTTACGGGGATACGCCGGTGCTCCCGAAGGTGGAGAGTATGCAGGCTTCGCCCAAATCGCCGTACGCGGCGCAGAAGCTGATGGGCGAATACTACATGTCGTGCTGGAATTCGTGCTTCGGCCTTGAGACCGTGAGCATCCGCTATTTCAACGTTTATGGTCCAAGGCAGGACCCGTCGAGCGCGTATTCGGGCGTGCTTTCGCTCTTCATGACGGCAGTTCTGGAGAAGCGTTCGCCGACCATCTTCGGCGATGGCGAGACCTCGCGCGACTTTACTTACGTTGAGGATGTGGTTGCGCTGAATCTGAAGGCGGCAGAAGCACCGGCGGCCAGAGTTGCAGGCCGTATGTATAACGGCGGCAACGGCGGCAGAATCACGCTGAACGAGGCCTGGGAATTACTGCAGAAACTGGAGGGCGTAAAGCTGGCCGCCAACTACGGACCTCCGCGCGATGGAGACGTTCGGGATTCGCAGGCGGACACCACGCTGGCGGTGCGGGACCTGGGTCATAAGCCGCAATTCACGTTCGAACAGGGGATGCGGGCGACGCTCGAGTGGTATCGGGATTTCCTCCGCTCGTAAACTTGCGCTCGTAAACTAAAGTCATGCTGATCCGGATTGCCGCTGTCTCACTCTTCGCCGCGGCAGCGTGGGCGCAAACGGTTTGCGCGCCGACTCCGCGATACTCCACGTGCGATCTGGTTTTTGACGTGCCGTCGGCCGGAGCGGATCAGACCCTCGATCTGCATGCAGAATTCCGCTCGCCCCATCAGACTACGGCTCTGGTGAATGCGTTTTGGGATGGCGGGACGAAGTGGGTCATCCGGTTCGCCCCTGCGGAAGCGGGCGTTTACAATTACCGCCTCACCAGCGCGGTGGCGGCGTTCAACGGCAAGGAAGGTCAGTTCACCGCGACCGACAACAAGAAAAGCGGCTGGCTGCGCGCGGCGAACCTTCATCATTTCGCGTTTGTCGAAGGCAATCAATCTGACGCCTCATTTGTGGATGGGCGGAGTGGTTCCCAATTTCGCGTCGATGGATTTACTGCCTGGAAGCCGCTGGTGGATACACGCGCGCAACAGCACTTCAATCATCTTGCGATTACCCTGGTGGATGAGGGGTCTTCCGCAACATTTCCGCTCGCCGGAATTTTTTCGCGCGGCGGAGGAAAAGATCCGGTATGCGAATACGCGCGGCATCATCGTCGATCTCGCTTTCTTCGGTCCGAGCAACCTGATGAACCGGCTATTGCCGTCGCATGACGACCGGCAGCGTTGGTTCTCATATGCGCTCTCGCGGCTTGCCGCTTTCGATGTCACATGGCAGGGGCTTGAGGGTGGGAATCCTATGAGAATGGCCGCGCGTTGCTGAAAGAGATGGCTGAGTACCTGACGGCACTCGATCCCTACAAACACACGCGCTCGTCGCGTGCGAACGTTACGTCGGCTCCGCTGGCCGACGATGGCTGGCTGCGTTACCGGTCTTACAGGACGGCGAACGATCAGATTGGGGCTGTGGAACAGCAGGTGTTCCAGTATCCCGCCGTCAACGACTTCGGGGCCGGCGCGCAGGATGCGGAAACGTTCCGCCACCGGTTGTGGAACTCGACCGCGAACGGGCAATATCCGGCGACAACGCGTGCCTAATGAACAGGCCGCAAATCAGATGAAGGTGTGGTTTGAATTCATGTCCGAGGCGCGGTACTGGGAACTGGAACCGTTCTTCGATGTCGAGAATGGCAGGGGCGTGGCGCTCGATGGGGTCGAATACATCTTATACGTGGAGAAGCCGGGGCCAGTCACGGTAACGGTCGAAAAGCAGACCTACGAAGTGGAATGGCTGAACCCGGCGAACGGCGAAACGTCGCGCGTGAAAGAGAAGCTGAAGACGGAAGTCTTCCGGGGATCGCCACCCGACTCATCGCATGACTGGGTGCTTCATATTTCACGCGAGGGAACCAAGGCGTCGATGCTGAAGAGCTATAAATTCGACTCGCGCGATCCGCCGCTCGCGTTGCAGGATGCGGAAGGCAATCCGGAAAAAGTGCCGTTCGAAATTACTGAGCCTTCTTCGGAAACGCTGGCCGCGGGCCAGCCGGTTCGGTTCGCGGTGAAACTGAAGCGGCAGTCGAAAGTGCTCGAAAAAATGATGTATGAGTGGACGGGCGAGGTCACCGTGTCCGAAAGAAGTTACCGCGTGCTCGGAACGGGCGCGGAGGGAACCTTCACGATTCCCGCCGACATTGCTGGTGATTTTCCGGCAGCGCTGCACCTGAAGGTGAACGCGGTGAACGGTCTTGGCAAGCTCTATGTGCTCGATCGCAATTACACGCTGAAAAAATAATGCTGACTCTGGCGGTGGACACCACGGGCGCGTTCGGGAGTATCGCGGTTGCGGATGAGACGGGCACTCGCGAAGAAGTGCTGTTGCATGCTCCCGACGGGTTCAGCGGGATTCTGTTCGCGGAGATCGGGGCGTTACTAAAGCGGCAGGGCCTTCAGCTTGCCGACATCGGATTGTTTGCGGGCGCGTCGGGGCCGGGTTCGTTCACGGGGGTTCGCATCGGGCTGGCGGCAATGAAAGGCCTGGGCGAGGTGATGGGCAAGCCGGTGGCGGCGGTCTCGAACCTGGAAGCAGTGGCGCAATGGGGCAAGGGGGAGTTGCGCGCGGCCGTGATCGATGCGCGAAGGGGCGAGGTATTCGCGGCGCTCTTCGACAGTGCGGGAAACGAGGTCATCGAGGAGATTGTGACTCCGCTGCAGCGTTTCGTTGAATGCCTGGGAGATCGGGATTTCGAATGGGTCACGAGCGAGCCCGACTGGTTACGCGGCGCGTTGGCCGGAACGCGTTCGGAGCAGATGCCAGTGGCGATTGCGCCCAGAGCGCTGGCGGGAACCGTGGCCCGGCTCGCGTGTCGGCGGGGTGGAACTGACCCGTTGCGGATAGAAGCCAATTACGTGCGCCGGTCTGACGCCGAGTTGCTCTGGAAGGGCTGATAGGCTAACGGGAATGGGACGCGCCGGGAGACAACTGAAGCTCGGCGGGGTCTTCGCAGCCGCGGTCACGCCTAATCGGCCTGCGACCCTGGACGTCGATTATTCAACGCTGCTCGATCTGCTCGATTTCCATGCACAGGCAGGCGTCGATGGCATCTGTCTGATGGGTTCGACGGGCGAGTTTCTGAACTGGTCGTTCTCAGACCGGCAGCGGCTTGTGTACCTCGCATCGAAACGCAGCCGTGTTCCCATTATTGTGGGTGTCGGCCATTCGACATTTACGGGTGCTTTGCAACTGGCCGGCGAGGCGATCTCAAGCGGCGCCGACGGCTTGCTCCTGATGCCGCCTTACTTCTTCGAATATGGCCAGCCTGAGATTGAAGCGTTCTATCGGGAATTCGCGCGCGAAACAGGAGACGCGGTTCCGATCATGCTGTACAACATTCCGCGCTTCACTTCTGCGATCCATCCCGAGACGGTGCGCCGCCTGATCGATACGGGGCTGTTCGCGGGCATCAAAGATTCCAGCGGGGACCGGACGTACTTCGAGCAGGTGCTGGAGCTTAAGCGGGAGCGGCCGTTCTCGCTGGTTGTGGGTGATGACCGGCTGGCGCTCGAGGCGGTTCGGGCGGGCGCGGATGGCATTTTATCCGGGTGCGCGTCCGCTATCCCAGAGCTGCTGGTGGCTCTCTATCGCGAGACGAAAACGTGCCACACTTCGCGTGCCGATGAACTGAATGCGGCGCTCAATGAGTTCGTGGACTGGGTTCAAAAGTTTCCAACGCCAATCGCGATCAAGCGGGCGGTTCAGCTTCGCGGACATAAGAGCGGCCAGTACGCGATTCCGCTTGCGCCTGAAACAGCTCTGGAACTGCAGCGGTTCTCAGACTGGTTTCTGCCCTGGTTTAAAGCGCTAAACCTGAAGTGATGCGCCCGGCCTGCATGCCTAACGCGGCATGTTGTAAGAGAAGGTCATCTGCAGAATGATTCGGTCCCCCTTGAACTCGGGTGGGAGCGGCGGAAGCGGGTTCGAAGCGCTGATGGCTGCGACGGCCGACTGGTCAAGCGCCTTCGCTCCTGTCTGACTTGTAAACACGACCTTGGTTACTACGCCCTGCTTGAGGATCGCGAACTGAAGCGCGACCTGGCCGCGTTGCCCAAGCCTTGCCGCTTCGGGATAGACCGCAAACCAGCTTCGCCGCACCGCTGCGAGCACCTGGGTCATATAGCCTCGGAAATCTACACCCATGGGGTCGCTTTTCAGCTCCAGGCTGGAATGCGGACGTCCGGCAGACGGCGGCAGGTTCAGGCCAAACGCGGAAGGCGCCTCATCGGCATCCACCACAGTGATGCCTGACATAGGACTTGATCGGGTCACGCTGCGGACCGCATCTGCGATAGAAGTGCTGGGCAGCGCGAAGGCGCCGGTCGGCTTACCGGGCGTCGGGGTCCGCCGCGGATTGACATCTTCGAGCGCCAGTTTGGGAGGTTCCGCAGCGGGCGGCGGAGGCAGCGGAGCGGACTTCGGAAGCTGCACAGCCGGCGGCGCCACAGCGGACGCTTCGATCTTTGGCGGCTCAATTTTTGGCGGCTCAATCTGGACCGGTTTCGGGGCAACCTGGGGCTGAGGCGGTGCAGGCAGCGCAGCCTGCTTCACGGGAACAGGCGCTTTCGCGATCGGGCGGGGCGCGATGGCCGCGATCGTCAACTCTTTGCTGACAGGCTCCTTATTGGGGGCTTTTTGCGTGAGATCCGGCGGGATATAGAGAGGAGTAACGTGGCGAACGAACTGCCGTTCAGGCGCTCGCGGGGTGACAGGTCCGGCCTTAACCATGGTGAGAACCAGCACCGCCACTACATGGAAAGCAATGGACCCGGCGGTCGCGTTGCGTGACGGATGCCAGACGCCATTGCCCTGAATGTCAGGCGACAGATGAAGTTCCGGCGGCTCCTGGGGTTCCATTGTGGGCGAGAGTCTGTGCGACGAGCGCAGCGTGTTCCTCAATTTTGGAGAGTATGGCGAGGGCTACTTCCAGAGTACGACGCGCCGTTCGGCCATCCAGTTTCGGCTGACGGCGGCTTTTGACCGAATCGAGAAAGGCGGCGAACTGGAGCTTGAGCGGTTCGCCAGGTTCGAGCGGCATTTGTTCGAAAGCAATGCCTTCGTCGCCACCGACGCTGAAGACCGCCGCAGCGGGCTTCGCATAGTCCACCGAGATGTATTGCCGGGGTTGAAACAGGCGCAATTTCCTGACCTTTTCCGTGGAAACCCGGCTTGCCGTGAGGTTGGCGATGCAGCCGTCGGCAAATTCGAGACGTACGTTTGCGATATCCACTTTGGGAGAAAGAATGGAAATCCCGGCTGCACGAATGTCTTTGAGTTCGGCACGAGCGAGGGCGAGCACGATGTCGAGGTCGTGAATCATCAGATCGAGCACGACATCCACATCGAGGCTGCGCAGAGTGAAGACGCTCATGCGATGGACTTCGAAAAAGAGCGGCAGGGTTGCGATCTTTTCAATGGCGAGGATAGCGGGGTTGAAGCGTTCCAGATGGCCCACCTGGAGGATGCGCCCGTGGCGCTCCGCGGCTTCGATAAGTTCGGTGGCTTCCGCGAGCGTGGGCGCGATGGGTTTCTCGATCAGCACATCGACGCCGGCGTTTAGTAGCGCGCAGCCGATTTCAGCGTGGGCGACCGTGGGTACGGCTACGATTGCCGCGTCGATGTTGCCGATCAGTTCGCGATAGTCGGCTGTGCCCTTTGCGCCGTGCGCCTCGGCATATTCCCGCGCCCTCGCCGGGTCGGCGTCTACGACGTAAGCGAGCTGCGCTTCGGGATTTTCAGACACGACGCGGACATGATTCCGGCCGAACGAACCGGCTCCTATAACGGCTGTTTTAATCATTGAGCGCCCTGGGGCATGGGTTCTGTTCCGATGATGGAAATCCTGGCGGCATTCGCCTTGACGAGCAGTTCTTCACGATCGAGCATCAGGGTGCGGCCAGCATCGACAGCTAGAGCGGTGGTTCCGGTTTCAATCATGGTGTCGATCGTCCCGGGACCGATCACCGGCACATCGAACAGCAGATGGCGGCGGCGCGATGACGATTTTACGAGCGTCAGCCGCTTGCCCTCGACAATGCCGGCGGCCCTGCGAAGCATCGCGTCCGTGCCCTCCATCGCCTCGAGCGCAACGCATGCGCGGTCGGCGATTGCCACGCTCTGGCCAATATCCAGACTTGCCAGCGCATGGGCGATTTTCTGTCCGTATTCTATGTCGCGCTGTTCGTCAGCATCGGGCCTGCGCGCGGTGATGAATCCCGCGGGCGCGAGCAGGGGCTTCAGCAGCAGCGTGGAATCGACCAGTTCGATGCCTTCGTCGGACAGAACTTTTTGTACGGCTCCGATCAGCGAGTCGGTGTTCTTGCGCGGGAGCGTGGCGAGCAGCTTGAAGAGGCGCCAGTCGGGCCGGATGGCAGAAAAGATTTTAGCGTGCTTGACCTGTCCCGCCATCATGATCTGGGTGATGCCTTCGCGCTTGCAGCTATCGATCAGCTTGCTGAGATCTCCGAGCGAAATCCAGTAGCAGCGGGAAGCGGCGCGTTCGACTTCCGGGCCCGCTTCTTCCCTGATCGCAAAGGCCACGGCCTCGTCGCCGTGTTTCCGCGCTGTTTCAAGAGCGAGCACCGGAAACCTGCCGTTCCCGGCGATGATTCCGTACTTCATCCTTTGAGCACACCGCGTTGTGACGACGCTATGAACGCGAGCAGTTCATCCACTTCCGGACAGGCGGGCACTTCTTCGCGAATGCGCTCCACGGCCTGGGTGGTGTTGAGTCCGGCGCGGGTGAGCAGCCGGATCGCAGTCTGCAAAGATTCGACGGAGGCCTTTTCAAAACCGCGGCGCGAAAGGCCGATCGAATTCGCCCCGAATACCTGCACTTCCGGCTGATGGCTGGTCAGTGAGTAGGGCATCACATCCTGCTTGATCACGCTGTAAGGACCGATGAACGAATGCCGTCCGATGCGGCAGAACTGATGCACGCCGGTGAAAGGGCTGACATCCGCCCAGTCTTCAACGGTGACGTGTCCCGCCAGGCCCACGCTGTTCCCGAGGATTACATGATTGCCGATGCGGCAATCGTGAGCGACGTGCGCATAGGTCATGAGAAGGCAATCGTCGCCGATGCTGGTAGTCAGCCCGCCGCCTTCGGTGCCCCGGTGGATGGTGACGAACTCGCGAATGCTGTTGCGGCTGCCGATCCGAGTAAACGTGCGCTCGCCTTTGTATTTCTTATCCTGCGACGCCACGCCGATGCTTGAGAACGGGAAGAAAACGTTGTCTTCGCCAATGACTGTGGGGCCTTCGATAAACAGGTTGGCCATCAGGCGCGTGCGCGCTCCGATTCTTACTTCCGGCCCTATAACGCAGTACGGGCCAATGTCCGCGGAGGGATCGATTTGCGCGGTACCGTCGACAACGGCGGTCGGATGAACCGGCATTACGCTTCAGGCGGGGCTTTGTCTTCGAGCTTGCACATGACTTCAGCTTCGGCGACCAGCACCCCGTTCACGGTCGCGCGTCCACCCATCTTGGCGACGGTTCCTTTGCGTTTGATGATGGTCATTTCGAGGCGCAGCTGATCGCCAGGAACGACGGGCTTGCGGAATCGTGCGGCGTCCACAGAGACCAGAAACACGAGCTTGTTGTCACGGTCGGGAATGCTGCGAAGAATCAGGATCCCGGCTGTCTGCGCCATCGCTTCCACGATGAGGACGCCCGGCATGACCGGGAATTCCGGGAAGTGGCCTTCGAAAAAAGGCTCATTCACGGTCACATTTTTAATGCCGACAATCCGCTCCGCTTCCAGTTCCACGATTCTGTCGACCAGCAGGAAGGGGTAGCGATGCGGCAGGATTTTTCGAATCTCGTTCACGTCGAGAATTGGCATGGAAAAGGTCAGTATAGCGACGTCATGGCATTTGAAGAGAGCCTGTGAGATCGTCTCCGAGTTCGGTTGAAAGCTTCGCGAGTTCCCGCGCGATTCTGACCGGCGCCCCGGGGTCCTGGAAGGTCGCAGTTCCCACCTGTACGAGAGATGCTCCGGCAATCAGGAATTCGGCTGCGTCTTCGCCCGACGCAATACCGCCGATCCCGATCACGGGAATTTTCACGGTGTGCGCCACCTGATACACCATCCTCAACGCGATCGGCTTAATGGCGGCGCCGGAGAGGCCCCCGTACCCTGCCCCGATCCGCGGCTTCCTCGTGCGCACATCGATGGCGAGCGAAACGAAGGTGTTGATCAGCGAAATCGCATCGGCGCCGCTTTGTTCGGCGACGCGCCCAAACGGCTCTATCGCAGCAACGTTGGGAGAGAGTTTGACGAAAACGGGCCTCTGCGATACAGCTTTGACGCGCGAAACCAGATCGGCCAGCGCGGGTTCGTCAACGCCGAAGGCGAGCCCGCCGTGTTTGGTGTTAGGGCAGGAAACATTCAGTTCGTAGGCGGCGAGGCCTTCGGCATCGTTGAGAATGCGCGCGACTTCGACGTAGTCGTCAACGGCGTATCCGAAAACGTTGGCAATGATGGGTGTGGAGAAGCGCCGCAGCGCGGGGAGTTTATCGGCTACAAACGCTCTGGCTCCGATGTTCTGCAGCCCGACTGAATTGATCATGCCCGCCGTCGCTTCCCAGAGCCGGGGAGCGGGATTGCCGTGGATGGGTTCGCGCGAGAGGCCTTTGACGACGATGCCGCCGACTGCGTTGAGATCGACCAGCCTTTCGAATTCGATACCGTAAGCGAAGGTGCCGGACGCTGTCAGGACAGGGTTGCGGAAAGAAATACCGCAGACATTTGTCAACGTTTAGTTTACCAGTACCGTAATTGCTGATACACTCTCTGTTATCGGGAAACCTGATGAACGCGGAAAACCTCGGTCTCAAAGCGTGTCGCCTGGCGAAAGGCGTTTCACTCGATTCGATTGCTCAATCGACTAAGCTCAGCATCTCTCAACTGGAGGCAATCGAAGGCGGAGATTTCGCCAGGCTCCCAGGTGGGATCTACACGACGAATTACCTTCGTCAGTATGCTCGCGCGATCGGTTTCGAGGAAGTCGATCTTCTGAGCTTCTATAACGAATCGCATTCTCGCCGGGTCAGCCCGGAACCTGAGGCGAATAAGAGCGCCGGACGTTTCGCCCGGCTTCTGTTCCAGCATTAGGCCCACGCTTCAGTCAGCTACCTCGGGGGCAGAATTGTCATAGCTGGACCGCCGCACTCGCCCGCGCTTTGTGTGCAGGCCTGCGGATTCAGATTCCTGTCGAAACAGACACGCGCTTCCTGCAATTCGCCTCGTGTACACGTGGCGCGAAAGGCAGATGTCGGAAACTTCGGGTTGGCCGCGGCAAACTGCGCTTCGATCTGCGCAGCAGTTTCCTGAGTAGACTGCGTCAGCGAGGTAAAGGCCGCTGGTATGCTAACCGCGTTCCGCGCCTGCCGCACACTTGCGAAATATACATCCGCAGTTACACCCACACAACTGCCATGCGTTCTCCACTCGTGCTGGATCAGGCTTGCTCCGGGCATGAAGTTCAACATGAGATTCACGATTGCCGCCGAGACAGGACTGACCGATCCGCAGTTCTCAGGACCTCTCCCCTGATTCGCCTGAGGCCAGAGACCGTGAACGACGAAACCGAGCCGCCGGCCCGGGCCGCACTCGCGCGGATCTTTGTAACCGCCCGGAGCGGCGCAGAAATCCGGAGCCCAGGAAAGGCTCAGAACGTAGTAATCGAAGGGCGCAACACTGCGTTGCGCCCTTCCTGCCGCGAGTGCCAGAAATGCGAGAGCGAAAGCAATCCGGCCAATGTTCTTCATCTAAGCGTTCCGGATCTATTTTACGGAACTTAGATTCGGTTTTTTAGCGGTTCGATTTCCGGTCTTTTTCCCAATGGCATCTTTGTCGTCGAGCACGGCTTCCTGAAGAATCGGCGCGGAGATCATAGTCAAAAGGTGATCCGCGGCCTCCTCTTCCCCGAGCGTGTGATTCATCAGATGAGCCACTTCGGTCTCGCCGGCGAGGCGCGCAAGAGCGCGGACGTTGCCGTACCCTGCGATTTCGTAGTGCTCGACCCGCTGCGCAGACGCAACCAGCGCGATATCGGCGATGAGCGGATCTTTGTCCGCACTCTCCTCGATGGTTTCCTTGCCTTCGGCAATCAGCCCCATCATTGCTTTACAGGGTTTCGGTTCGGCCTTTTGACCCATCAACTCGAACGACTTCTTTAAGCGCTCCACATGAAGCTGCGTCTGCACGAGGTGCTTCTCAAACGCTTCCTTCAGCTTGGCATTGTTCGCCGCTTGCGCCATTTGCGGCAGCGCCGCAATCAACTGCCCTTCGGCGTGTAACAGATCCTGCATCTCTTCGACGAGTAATTCCTTCAGTTGTGCCATGTTTTATCTCTCCCGTATTAGTGCTTCAGTCTGCTTGCAAGATCCTGCTCAACGGATTTCGGAGTGCGCTCGCCGGTCAGTTCGGAAATGACGGGCTGAAAGGCGGGGTTATCCACCCGGACCCAATCCGAGCCTGTGTTCCAGGGACCGTGCGAATCGGTTTCCCCGCGGTCGCCGATTCCGGTGGAATCGTTGAAATATTGATCCACCAAACCGGGCGTAGGAGGAATGGAGCCGATTGAAAACGCGGGCTTGCCCATACTTTCGAGCGCCGCGGCGAACGCCTTCATGTGGGTGATCTCACGCGTCATGAGGAATTGCAGCGCTTCGAGCGAGCCCTGGTCGTCAGTGAAGTTCATCAGGCGTTCGTAGACGATCTTGGCTCTCGCCTCGGCCGCGATATTGCTGCGCAGATCGACATCGAGTTCACCGGTAATTTTGAGGTAGTCGGCCGTCCAGGGATTTCCCATGGAGTTATTCAGACTTACGCCCCCGCCGCCCGCGATGGCGATCAGGGGATCGGCATGTGCGGCATTGCGGTCGGATTTCGTGGGCTTCAGATGCATGCGGGCGAGCGTACCCACCACTTCAAGATGGCTGAGTTCTTCCGTGCCTATATCCATCAGAAGGTCTTTTCGTTCGGGATCGTCGCAGTTGAGGCCCTGCACGGAATACTGCATGGCGGCCGCAAGCTCACCGTTCGCGCCGCCAAACTGCTCAAGGAGCATGTTTCCGAATCTCGGATCGGGGGTGCCGATATGTACGGTGTACATCAGTTTCTTAATGTGGTGATACATGGTTAGAAGCGGGAGCAATCGCTTCACCACTGTGTCGGTTAGGGCTTTTGGTCAATGTAGAATGCTCATGTGCTTCGCCTGATTACAGCCTTGCTGTTGAGTTTCGGATGCCACGCCGCCATGCCTGCATTCGACGTGAAAGAGTTCGGGGCGAAGGGAGATGGCAAGACTCAGGAAGCCGAAGCCATTCGCAAAGCCATGGATGCGGCGTCCACGGCGGGCGGGGGAACGGTTTATTTTCCCGCCGGTACCTATGTCACAGGGTCCGTTCGCCTGCGCAGTAATATCACGATTCAGTTCGCACCCGGCGCCGTGATCGAGGCGAGTTCGGATGCCACCACGTTCGATGCGGCGGAACCGAACCAATGGGATAAATTTCAGGATTCCGGCCATAGCCACTGGCACAACAGTCTGTTTTGGGGCGAAGGGCTCAACAACGTTGCGATCCTGGGACCGGGGCTCATCAGCGGCAAGGCTTTAGTTCGCGAGCGAGGCGCGGGTGGAGACAAAGTGCTCGCCCTGAAGCTTTGCCGGAATGTGACGCTGCGCGATTTCTCAGTCCTGAACGGCGGACATTTCGGCATGCTGCTGACGGGCGTCGACAATCTCACCATTGACAACGTCACCATCGACACGAACCGGGACGGGATCGATCTGGACTCCTGCCGGAACGTGCACATTTCGAATACCAGCGTGAATGCGCCGAACGATGACGCCATTGTTCTCAAGGGAACCCATGCTCTCGGATATGCGCGCTCCACTGAAAACGTGACAATCACAAATTGTCTGGTGAGTGGGTACGACATCGGATCGCTGCTCGATGCGACTTACAGGCGCACTGTGCAGAAGGCTCCCGACCGCGACGGACCGACCGGACGGATCAAGATCGGTACGGAAAGCGAGGGGGATTTCAGGAACATTACAATTTCGAATTGCACGTTCGACCGTTCGCGCGGGCTCGCAATCGAGTCGGTGGACGGATCGCGGATCGAAGATGTCGCGATTTCGAACATCACAATGCGGGAGGTATCGAACGCCCCGTTCTTCATTCGGCTCGGCAGCAGGATGCGTGCGCCGGAAGGCGTGGCCGTGGGCTCAATTCGTCGAATCAACATCAGCAATGTGGTTGTGTCGGATGCCGATCCGCGATACGGTTCGATCATCAGCGGGATACCGGGGCACGACGTCGAAGACGTACGGCTGAGTAATATTCGGGTGCTGTACCGCGGTGGGCTGAATCTGGAGCAGGTGGCGAAGCAGCCGCCCGATCTGGTGAATACTTTTTTCTTCAGAGCCACGGGAGGAATTCCTCCGCGCGAGCCGTTTGCCACCCCTGAGCGTGAGAAAGAATATCCGGAGCCGTCCATGTTCGGCATGATGCCGGCCTGGGGTTTCTTTGTTCGTCATGCAAGCGGAATTTCGTTCGATGACGTGAATCTGAGCGTTGCGAAAGAGGACAGGCGCCCTGTTTTTGTGCTGGATCAGGTGCAGGGAATCGAAATGAATTCGGTTCAGGCGGACAAAGTCGCCGGGGTGGAGAGTGTCGTGCGGAGGAACGCGACCGGAGTGAGTATTGCGGGCGGCAATTTAGGGAAGTAAATAAGGCGCCAGCGGGTCTGGCCTGAGGGCGCGCAGGCCCGCAACTACGGCTTTGGCGTTGAGTTCGGCGCCAGCGCGGCTTGTGTGGGTGTGCGGGTCCGCGAACAGCGGCTGCACCTTGTCCGGCCCAAGCTCGTCATACTGTTTCGCAATGATTTCGTTGAGGTCAATAAACGCTGTCTTCTCCGACGCCGCGACTTCTGCCGCCCACTTCCCGTAGTCAGCGTTGTTGCGGACGATCTTGTTGTCTTTCCAGATCTTGCGGGGGATGAGAGAACAGACGATCGGCGTCGCGCCTTTCGCCCGCGTATCGGCTATGTACTGCTTCAGGTACCAGCCGAAGGTGTGGACATCGCCCTGGACATCGTCGCCCGTGCCGGGCAGGCTGGAACGTTCGAGCTTCCCGCCATCGTTGTGGCCGAACTGCATCATGACAAAGTCTCCGGGCTTGACCATGGCAAGCGTTTTCGCCCAATAGCCGCCGGTCAGGAAACTACGGCTGCTGAGACCGCCGACCGCGCGGTTCACGACGTTGATTTTGGTCGAGTCGAAGAGATCCACAATCGGCTCGCCCCAGCCCCACTGGCCGTCGGAACCGTCGCCGTGGCCGTTGCGAACCGTGGAATCCCCGATCAGGAAGAGCGTTGGAAGCCGGGGATTGGCCGGAACCGGAAGATGCAGGGACGCGAGCACGGGGATGGAGCTGACGGCCACGCCCTTCGCGGAAAGGTATTGGGCGAGCGGCGAATGAATCCCTTTCAAGCCTCCCACTACAATGCCCGCGTTCAGATCAGCCCCCGCCTGGCTCGTGTGCGTATGGTTGACGGGGAAAAATGGCTTTGTTTTTTCTTCGCCGATCGCCTCAAACCGGTCTGCCGCCATGTTCGTGATGTCCACGAACGGGACGTTCTCGGCCGCAGCTACTTCTTCGGACCATTTCGAGAACTGACCTGAACCGCGCTCGATGGCGCCATCTTTCCAGATGTTGCGCACCGTCATCGAAAGGACGATCGGGTGAGCGCCTTTGGCCCTGGTGTCGTTGATGAATTTGCGCAGATACCAGCCGAAGGTGTGGACCGTGACCGTCTTTCCGTCGGCCATTGTGAACTCCTTCGATTCGTCTCCGAGACCCGGCAGGTCGCCGCGGAACGGCGGCTTGTCAGGCGCGCCGCCGTCGTTGTGTCCGAACTGGATCAGAATGTAATCTCCCGCTTTCATGTCGCCGTACAGCTTTTCCCACAAGCCCTCATCCAGAAAGGTTCGGGCGCTTCGTCCCGCGCGGGCGCGGTTTGCGACGTTGATCTTCGCCGGATCGAAGTAGTCGGCAAACGGATCGCCCCAGCCTTTCCGGTCTGTGTTTGAGGCCGTGGAGTCCCCGGCAACAAATACAGTCGGCAGCGCCGGATTGAGCGCGGGGCTCTGTGCCAACAAGGGAGCTGCGGCGGTGACGAAACAGATTGTGAGGAGCGCGAGTTTCATGGTCCCGCCAAGGATCGTATCACGCAAACAGCAAAGCCTGGCAACAAGCCAGGCTCAGCGCGACGAGGGGGATTTAGAGGATTTTATGGTTTAAAAGGGGATCAACAAGAGAGGAATTGATGGAGGGGGTTTTCCCGTCGCACTGAGCGCTTGTTTTTGCTATTCACGCATTCCCTCTATGCAAACGACTCGCCAAACTCAAAACCCCTGATTCACCAACGATCGGGCGCTACGGATTTCCAAAACAGAACGCCGGATTGTAAAACCTTCTCACCTTGAAACCGAAGGCGGGTCGGCCGGCAGTGCGGAAGCTCGCGCAACGCGTCCGGACTGAGCCTGCTCGAGCGACACATGATTGACCTCCAGGGTCGCGCCGATGGTCTGATCGAGGCTGATCCGGGCGCTCTGCCAACTCACCAGCGCCGAGAGTTGCGCGGCCTGCGCATTAACGAAGTCCCTCTGCTGCTGGCTCACGTTATAGGTAGTCGATTCTCCGACTGCGAATCTCTTCTGCTCCGCGTCATAAAGTCTCTGCTGAAGTATCAGACTCTGACCCGCCGCTTCATACCGGGCCCGCGCCTGCCTCAGAGCGACCACGGAGTTGGCGATCACCACCTGCGCCTGATTGAAATCGCGGGCCAGGCTCAGTTGTTGCTGGCGAATCTGCAACTGATCGATTGCGTAGTCAGCTTCGGCAACACGGTCGTAAACCTGTATCTGCCCGTAGGCACCGACGTTCTGCGTCGGGAAGTTGTTCCGGAAGATCTGGCCCAGCGCAGTGCCAACTCCGCCGACAAAGTACGGGTCGGCCGTTCTGCCGCCCACGACGCGAGCGTCCCCGGCCAATCCGGCATTGCTTTTACCCGCGAGCACAACAGCAGTCGGCAAAAGACCGTTGATAGTAGCGATGGAATTGACTTCGGCGCTGCGAATACTTTCCTTTTCGGAAAGAAGATCGCTCCGGTTCCGGTAGGCCTGCGCAACAAGCTCCTGCAGAGGCGGAAGATCTTCTGAAGGCGGAATCACCATCCGATCGAGCGGAACAATTTGGACCGCGGCGATGATGGGGTCGCGCCCCCCTGTTCGGCTGATCAGACTTTTCAGCTGGATTTCCTGCTGTTCAATGGAAGTCTGCGAATTGACAAGGGACTGCTGGGCTGTCGCCGACTGGCTTTCAGCCGAAGCGACATCCAGTTGCGCGCTCGATCCGATCTCGACCCGGCGCCGCGTTTCGGCAAGGAATCTTTTCGAAGTTTCAAGCGCATCCTGTTTGGCGCGGAAGTCTTCGTAAGCGCCGACGAGCGAGTAGTAACTGTTCAGAACCGTTACGATGGTGCGCTCCACCTGGGTCCGAAAGGCGAAGTCCGAGATGCCGACGTTGATCTTTGCAACCTCAATGTCTTTCGTATTGACCGCAACTCCGAAGCCCTGAAGCAGATTCTGCTGTAACGAAAACGAGAGCGTCGCGGCCACCGACGGGTTCAGCAAATCCGAAGGCGCGTTTTCATTCAGGTAGTGATCGTTGAAACTGATAGTGATCGAGCCACCGGTTTTGAAACCTTGCTGATAAGAGCCGCTGTAGATCCGCTGGCCCTGAATGAGCACCGAAGTAACGCTCTGGACCACGTTGGGCTGGGGAAGCGTGCGGTGACTGAAAACGGTCGATTCGGTAATCGACGGATCGTAGGTTTGAGCGACGGTTCCGACCTGCGCAACGGTGACGTTCGTTGTAGCGGCGTTGCCGCCGTTGCTGCCGCCGATCCGGACGCCCGCGGATGCCTGACTGCCCAGCACGCCCTGACCACTCGCAACCGAGGATGTCTGCGACGCGCCCGATGGAACGCCAGGCAGGGCGCCGCCCGCCTGGGCACGCTCCAGACGCCAACTGCTCGCGTCATACCGCTGGTATTCGATATCGATGTTGTTCTCGAGCGCAAGAGCGATGGCGTCCTGCGCGGTCAGATAAAGCTTGCCGCCGCGAATCAACTGACCGAGCCGCGGCGAATTTGCGAGACGCACCGGCGGTACGGTTACCGGAAGATAGGGCCTCCACAGAATCGGTGCATGGGGCCGAACGGGATTGACGTAATCCTGCTGCTGCGCGAACAGAGTGGCGCAACAGCAGAGAAATACCGCGGCCGGCTTCATCGGACTCCTCCGGGCACACTGGCAGCCGCTTTGACATGACCCGCCATCGCTTCGTCGAGCGAAATACGATTCACTTCGAGGGTGGTGCCGAGCGCCTGATCGAAAGCGATGCGCGCGTGGCTGTAGTTTGCCATCGCCTGCGCTTCTGAACTCTGCGCGCTCGCGAGATCGCGCTGGTCCTGCACGACCTGATACGGAGTGGATGCTCCGAGATCGTACTTCTTCTGGTCCCCTTCGAACGTCTGTTGCGAAAGCTTTCTTCCCAACACCGAGGCATCGTAACGCGCCCTGGCCTGCTGCAGACCGATAATAGCGTTCTGAACATCCACGCGGACCTGGTTCATCTGCTTCTGCATGTTCAGTTCGTCCTGCCGGATCTCGATTTCGCTGGTTGCGTAGTCCGATTGGGCGGCGCGATTGCGCAGCGGAATGTTCAGGGAAAATCCGGCGGAATAATTCGGATAATTGCGCCGAAAAATCTCTCCCAGCAGGTTTCCATACCCGCCGCTCAGATAGGAAATTCCGCCCTGCGCAACACCGAGAGGTGTGGCCTGTCCTGTTAGTCCGTTGTTAGTGAGTTCAGCGAACGCGTTGAGCGTGGGCCTCAGAGAACTCTTGATTCCGACGAGGTTCGTCTTCTTGCTTTCGATGTTGATGCGGGCCGTGGCAAGTTCCACACGGTTGCGCATGGCTTCGGCCACGAGTTCATCAATCGGGCGGATCTCGTCCTGTGTGGGGACAACAATTTGATCGACAGGCACGATGTGAACGTCGGCAATTTCAACCGCAGCCACGCCGGCACGGCTGAGGGCGTTCTTTAGAATGGTTTCCTGCTGCAACAGGTTCGTCTGCGAAATCAGCAGGTCCTGTTTGGCCGCGTAAAGCTGAGACTGCGCCCTTGTTACTTCGATCTCTGCCAGAGTTCCGATCTGAACCTGCTTCTGATTGTTTTCGAAAAGCTGCTGCGCAGTGCCGACCTCTTGCTGGCGCGCGCGAAGGTCCTGATTGAAGCTCACCAGATCCCAATAGAGATTGAGCGCCGCGGTTACGGTGGTGATGACCTGCTGCTTGAACTGCAGATCGGTCACTTTAAGGTTGTTCCGCTGAACCCGGATGTTGCGCGTATTCACCGCGGAGCCGAAACCGTACAGCAAAGGCTGCGTAATCTGGAAATCGAGCTGTCCGTTGGTGTAAGGATTGAGGCTGAAGAAATTACTGTTGACCTGTTGCGAGGTGCTGCCATAGGTCAGTTGCGTGTTCATGCCCCAGTGATAGTTCTGCGAATAGGACGCCTGGTAAGTATGAATCGATTCCACAAGAGCGGTGGTTCCGGTCAGAACCGTGTTGCTTTGTGGCACGCTGAGATGCTGGAAATTCGCGTATCCGGTGATGGTCGGGTCGAAGGAAGGAATGTTAGGACCGAGCTGGGTCAGAACGTTGGAACTCACTCCGCTCGACGAGCCTGAAGGGCGCGCCATTCGTGTTCACCGTGACACCGGTAAGGCTCACACTCACCGGACCGGAAGTCACTCCCTGCCCCACACTCCGTAACAAGCCGCCGCCTTCTGCGCGGCGCAGAACTTCGCGCGCGAGCAGCGGACCGTAGCGCTGCACTTCCACGTCGATATTGTTTTCGAGGGCGAGGGCCACCACGTCCTGCGCGGACAGATAAAGGTTGCCGGCACGGATCAGGGAACTCAGACGAGAAGTATTGGCAAGGTTGACGGGAGGAACCGTGCGCGCCCGATAGGGGGCGGTGAGCCATTCCATATGCCCGGTTACGGGCTCGATTCTGACGGCGGTCTGCGCGTTAACGGAACCCGCAAAAAGCGTGAAGGCAACAAAATAAACGCCAATCCTTCGTAATCTGACACCTTGATCGTGTACCTTCATCTACTTATTACCTAACGGGAGTTCCCGGCCTTTGGTTCGAAAAGATTTATTCAGACTAACGAGAGCGGTATTTAGCAATGGTATAGTAGCCGATTGTGACCCCGCAACCCGGCCGCGTTCTGGAGCTTTTCAAGCAGACCGGCGCGTATCTGACCGGCCACTTCCGACTGACAAGCGGCCTTCACAGTCCCAACTATCTGCAGTCCGCGGTAGTTCTTCAGCATCCGCGGCACGCCGAGACTCTCGGTCGCGACATGGCCAGAGCTTTGGGCGACACAAGCTTTGACGTCGTAGTTTCCCCGGCGTTAGGCGGCCTGATTATCGGGCATGAGGTTGCGCGCGCGCTTGGGCGTTCGGTTCATCTTCACGGAACGCGATGCCGATCGGAAGATGTCATTGCGGCGCGGCTTCTCACTCGCGAAAGGGCGAGCGCGCGCTGGTCATTGAAGATGTCATCACCACAGGCGGCAGCACGCGCGAAGTGATCGAAATCGTCCACGCTGCGGGAGCTGTTCCGGTTGCGGCCGGCTCCATCATTGACCGAAGCGGCGGCGCAGTCGATCTCGGGATTCCGCGCGTGGCGCTCGAGACACTCGAGGTGATCGTGTACAAGCCCGAGGAGTGTCCGCTTTGTAAGGCTGGTGAGCCCGTGGTCAAGCCCGGCTCCCGGCCCGCGTAAGACCCCGCGTAAGAAATTGTCGCGCCGCATCCGAATCACACTTGCATATGACGGCACAGATTTCCACGGCTGGCAGATCCAGCCCGAACTTCCAACGATCCAGGGCATTCTCGAAACCATCGTCAGCGGGATGGAAGGATCGGCGGTCAAAGTAGCCGGATCCGGGCGCACCGACGCGGGCGTTCACGCTCTCGCGCAGGTCGCGGCCTTTACGATTGAGAACCCGATTCCCGTTGACAACCTGAGAAGGGCGCTCAACCGTCTGCTGCCTCCGGCGATCCGCGTTATAGACGCCGTTGAAACCGTGGCGGAGTTTCATCCGCGCTTCGATGCGATCGCAAAGACCTACCGGTACAGGATCTTTCGCGAACCGGTATGTTCGCCGTTCGAGTGGCGATACGTGCATCATTATCCTTATCCTCTGAACGAGGCCGCCATGTTCGCGGCGGCGCGCGTCTTCGAAGGAGAGCACGATTTTGCAGTCTTTGCGGCTTCGGATGAACGTTATGAAAACGGTGCGTCAACGGTCAGGACGATTTTCACTTCGGAACTCGCCCGGTCAGGCGAAAGCCTCATCTACACAGCGCGGGGGAGCGGGTTTCTGAAACACATGGTGCGCAACGTCGTCGGTACTTTGATTGAAATCGGCCGGGGAAATATCGAGGGGGGCGCGTTGCCTTCAAAGTGCGGCCAGACAGCCCCTGCCAAAGGTTTGGCGCTCGTTTCGGTCGAGTACCCCATGCTACCCTAAATCCGTGAATCGCCTCTATGACATGGATCCGGGCGCAGACTCGCCCGAGATCGTTCGGATGATCGTCGAGATCCCGCAGCAATCCGCGAATAAATACGAATACGACGGTAAGCTCGGCGTTTTCCGTCTCGACAGGGCGCTCTATTCTCCTCTGCATTATCCGGGCGATTACGGGTTCATCCCCGGCACGCTGGCGGACGATAACGATCCGCTCGATTGCCTCGTTCTGGTGCAGCAGCCGAGCTATCCTGGAGTCCTGATTGAGGTTCGCCCCGTGGGCGTTCTCAACATGGTGGACAGCGACGAGCACGATCAGAAGATCCTGGCGGTTCCGACACGTAATCCGCGGTACGACCAGATCCATACGATGGATCAGATCTTTTCGCATGTTCGCCGCGAAATCGAGCACTTCTTCTCCATCTATAAGGAACTCGAAGGCAAGGTCACCACGATGGAAGGTTGGGGCGGACCGCGTGAAGCCCGCAAGGCAATCACCGATTGCCGGCAGCGTTACCTCGATCTCAGGAAAGCGGGTGAAGAAGTGGCCGCAACGGTCTGAAACGGTCCGGTTTTGCGGACCTGCCGCTGCATGGCGGCCGCGTGCCTTTGTGGCTCGCGGAACGCATGCGCGAGTTGGGCACCGCGATCGTAGAGTCTGTAGTCCATCATTACGGGCAAGCTGAATTTCTTTCCCGCATCAGCGATCCATTCTGGTTTCAGGCGCTTGGCGCCGTAATGGGGATGGACTGGCATTCGTCGGGCATCACCACCTCTGTTCTTGGGGCCTTGAAGCGCGGGCTGAACCCAAGGGCTCACGAACTCGGAATCTACGTCTGCGGCGGCAGGGGTAAGCAATCGCGCCGCACACCGGAAGAATTGCTGGCCATTGCGGACCGGACGGGCGTCGCGGGTGACGCATTGGTTCGAAGCAGTAAGCTTACGGCGAAGATCGATAACAACGCGATCGGAGACGGCTTTCAACTCTATCTGCATTCATTCATCGTGAGCAGCGCGGGCGATTGGGCCGTGGTGCAGCAGGGAATGAACGATGCCACCGGTTTGGCGCGTCGCTACCACTGGCATTCCGCCGCCGTCCGCGATTTCGTTTGCGAGCCGCATACCGGAATCGTGGGACGGCACGAAGGGGTCATCCTGAATCTGGTGGATCGGCGGGCAGTGCCGGCGCAGGATGCGATGCTGCAAATCGCAGGGCAAAACCCGGACGTGACTCTGTCGGAAATCCGGCGACTCAGCATGCCGGGACATCATGACGTGCGTGTGGAGGACGTGGATATGGAGCGTCTGGGCGCGGTGCTGGCGGTGAGCTACGAACGCGGACTGCGCGATTTCGCCTCGCTTCTTTTGACGGAAAAGCTGGGGCCGCGGACTCTGCAATCGCTCGCTCTGGTGGCGGAGGTGATCCACGGCGCGCCGAGCCGGTTCAGCGATCCCGCCCGCTTTTCATTCGCTCACGGCGGAAAAGACGGACATCCCTTCCCCGTTCCGCTGAAGACCTATGACGAATCGCTTGGGGTCCTGAGGCGCGGTCTGGAGGCGGCGAAGGTGGGCGACACGGAAAAAACCGATGGGTTGAAGCGGCTGGACCGGATGGTTCGAGGGGTGCAAGAGCGTTACAAACCGACTGCGGACTTCAATCGGGTAATCGCTCACGAGCGGGCCATCTCGCCTTCGCTGAACGGGCGGACTGTGTTCGATTCAAGGTCGAAAAAACAAACCCATTTGAAGGAACAACTCTCGTTGTTTCAATAGGTTGGTGGACTGAGAGGGATTCGAACCCTCGACCCCCGCATTGCGAACGCGGTGCTCTCCCAACTGAGCTACCAGCCCATTCCGGCTGAACATTTACAATATAACAGATGACCAACACCGCCCCCGTCGATCCCGTCCTCATAGCCAAGATGCGTCAGGAATGGGATGAGCGCGCGAGGGAAAACGCACGCCACTACGTAGCCACGGCTGAGACAGACTGGACGGACGAAGCGTACTTCGCCTCAGGCCGGGAGAACGTGGAACGCGAGATTCTGACCGACATGCAAAACATCTGCCAGGGCAAAGATCCGAAGCAGATGAAAGTACTCGAGATCGGCTGCGGCTCGGGCCGGATTACGCGCGCGCTCGCTGAGACGTTCGGCGAAGTTTATGGAGTCGATATCAGCGGAGAGATGATCGAGCGGGCCAAAGAAAGCCTGCGGAATTTCCCGAATGCTCATGTTTTCCAGAACAGCGGATCGGATCTGCAGGTTCTGGGCGATATTCAGGTGGATTTCGCGTTTTCGTACATCGTATTTCAGCATATTCCCAGCCGGGAAGTGATTTATAGCTACGCCCGGGAAGTCCACAGGCTGCTTCGGCCCGGAGGACTCTTCAAGTTCCAGGTGCAGGGGGACGCGACCCTGCTGACGTCGGCGGAAGATACGTGGCTCGGGGTGCCGTTTTCCGACGCGGCGGCGGTGGAGATGGCGGAGCAATGCGGGTTTGAGCCGCGTTACCGGCATGGCGCGGGCTCGCAGTACTTCTGGCTTTGGTTTTTCCGGAAATAGGACTCAGCACGGAACCGGCGATCTCGTCAGGAAACGAGATCGCCGGCATCAGGTTTAGCGGGTGAAAACAGGCCAGCGCGGGACGAAATGCAGCCCGTAGTAGCGCGCCACCCCGTAAGCGATCAGAGCAACAATCACCAGCACGATGGTCAACCATTTAAAGAACGTTCCCCAGGGAAAGCGTTGCTTTTCTCGGTGAAGCACCAGAATATAGCTGGCGAAGATCCCGACGTAGAACAGGATAATCATCGGCGTCGCAAACAGCGCGAGATTGAAGACATCTCCCGTGGGTGTAACGATGGCCGCAATGATCACAATCGCCAGGATCGCGTAGCGGCTGTGGGCGATTAGAAACTTCGGGCTCGCGACGTGGATCAGGGTGAGCAGAAAGATGATCACCGGGATCTCGAAGACGACGCCGACGCCAAGCATGACATCGACGAACAGATCGTAGTACTCTGTCACGTTGACAGCAGGATCGACGCCGTGGCCGATCCCAAGGCCCATCAGGAATTCCAGACCGAAGCGGAAGACCACAAAGTACGCGAAGAAGCCGCCAAGCAGGAAGAGTCCGGCGCTCGAAAGAACGAACGGGGTGGCCCACCGGCGCTCCCGTTTGTACAGGCCCGGAGCGATAAAAGCCCATACCTGATAGAGAATCCACGGCGACGAAAGGAAGATCGAGCACAGGAGCGGCAACTTCATCCAGGTGATCTGGAAGACGTCCATGGGCGAGATCAGCTTGAACGTGGGCGGGTTGACGTGCAGGTGTTTGAGCGCTTCCAGACCGGGAGCGACGACGATTCCCCAGAGCTGCTCGCTGAAGGTCAGGCTGAGAACAAATGCAACGGCCGACGCCACCGATTGCGAGCAGCAGGCGCTTCCGGAGTTCCTCAAGGTGCTCGAGGAAGCTCATGCGGGCCATGCCCTCTTCCTCCTCATCCGGTTCATCGGGCGGAGGTGGAGGTTTGGGTGGACGGCCGGCGCCACCGGCACGCAGGCGGCCTGGGAGCCGGAACGGATACCGGGGAAGATGACCAGCCGTCACCTGACGACTGCATTTCGTCGTACCGGGTTTCAGCCATCACCTCGCCCGTAACCGGATGCGAAGGTTCAGGAATGGGAGCCGATGAGTGTTCGGGCGGCGCAGATTCGCCGGAGGGAGTCTCGGCTCCCTTTGGTTCGTCGGGAAAGGCCATCGATTGTGTTAGCTGTTGACCGGCTTCTCGGTAGCCACCGCGGGCGCGTCGTGCGAAGCGTCCGGATGAGCGGGTTCATAGTGTCCGTTCGCGGCGGATTCATAAGAGGCGGGAGCATATTCGGCATGCCCGTTTTCCATATGACCGTTTGCGATCGAACCGGCCGCCGCTTCGATCTGAAGCGGAGCGGCCGTTAACCCAGCGCCCTCAATTGCGGATGCACCGGTTGTCGTCGTGTTGGTTGCGGTGGAATCGTACGAGCCGTCGTAATAAGACGAGTCGTACTGCGAATAGTCGTAATTGTAGCTATCGGATGTATAGCTGGTTTGCGTCAGTTCTTTGATTCCGGTCTCCCGCTCCAGGTTTTGCATCTCGCGGTCGAAAGTGGCCTTGAGCTCACTCTGAGCGCGGCGAAACTGCGTCATCGCTTTTCCGAACGTCCTGCCGAGTTCGGGCAACTTCTTTGGACCGAACAACAGCAGGGCCAGGATGAACGATGAAGACGATTTCCTGTGGACCCAGCGGACCCATGTAAAGGTTAATGCCTCCATCCATATTGTAAGCCAGCGGAGGTCATGATCCTCACGCAGGCGGATCGGGCGATTCGTCCGCCAGCCTGAGAACCGGGGGCAGCGGCCGATAACCCTTTGACTGCATCAGCGAGAGCGCCTGGTCCCTGGCGTCTGAAAGGACATAGAAAAAGGCGCCGGTGCGAACGCGCCGGAAGATGAACCCGCCGAGATACTCGTCGGCTTCAACGCCGTAATCGATTCCGGCGGCGGTAAAGACTTGCTCGAGCGCGGTGGCGTCCGAAAGGCGCTTCGCGATGTAAATCAGTTCCGATTCGCGCCCTTCGAAGTAGTCGGGGTCTCTCTTCATGAGATCGCTTCATGCAGATCGCTTCATGCAAATCCGATTATCGGACGCCGACGGCGCCGAAATTGGTGAGAATATCCGGCGCGGGCGGAACTATCGAACAATGACCCTCAGCGCGGAAGAAGAACTCCACTGGCTGGCGCTTCGCCTGGTACCGGGCCTAGGCGTCCGGCGTTCGGCGACGCTGCTCGAGCAGGTTCCAGACGCCTCAGGCGATCTTTCGCGCCTCCGCCGAGCGAACTGGAACACGCGGGGCTGAACGGAGGGCTGGCCCGATCGGTCGCGAGCGGATGCAGTTTCGAAGATGCGGCCACTCAGCAGCAACTGCTCAAAGAGGGCGGCGCTGAGTTGGTCACGCTCGGCGACGCGCGTTATCCGACGCTGCTGCGGGGGATCTACGACCCGCCCCCGGTCCTGTTCGCACGCGGAAGGGTGGATCTGCTGTCCTCTATTTGCGTAGGCGTGGTGGGCACGCGCCACCCGACGCCGTACGGAGTTGCCGCCGCCGAACGGCTGTCGGGCGATCTTGCGCGCGCGGGAGTGACCATCACCTCCGGCATGGCGCGCGGGATCGACACGGCGGCGCACAGGGCTTGTCTGGCGGCCGGGGGTTCCACCATTGCCGTGCTCGGATGCGGCGTCGATATCGTTTATCCGTCTGAGAACAGGAAGCTCGCGGCCGAGATCGCCGCTCAAGGGCCTGATCATTTCGGAATTTCCCATGGGCGCGACGGCGTTTCCGCAGAATTTCCCGATCCGGAACCGCATCATCAGCGGGCTTACCTCGGGCCTGCTGGTGGTCGAGGGCGCGCAATACAGCGGCTCGTCAATCACGGCGCGGCTGGCGATGGATCAGGGCAGAGAGGTGTTCGCAGTTCCTGGCAACATCACTTCGAAAATGAGCTGGGGGCCGAATCTGCTCATCAAGCAGGGCGCGAAACTGGTGCAGGACTGGAACGACGTGGTCGTGGAACTGCCGCAGCCGGCCCAGCGCCGCCTGATTGACGAGGGACGGCAACGTATTATGAATCAAGGGGCTTGGCAGCGGGGCTGAATCTTCGAACGGCAAACCCGCATCTGAACAACCCGTAACCGACTCCGCAGGGTCAGGCTGCCCGCCGGGTGCTGGAACGGCTCAAAGTCGACGTCGCTACCCAGCTCGACACACTGGTGGATACGATCGAAGAAGTTTCGCCTTCCGAGATCATCGCCGCGCTTTTCGAACTGGAGATCCTCGGTCTGGTGCGGCAACAACCCGGCAGGAACTTTGTTAAAGTGTGGTAGCCAGCACGCCGACGACCCCGCCCGGCGCTCCGGCCAGTCGTTTTGAGACACGGGTCCGGTTGCTGTGGTGTGAGTGGTTTATTCTGAGAATGCAGTCAGGATATGGCAAAAGCTCTTGTAATCGTCGAGTCACCGGCGAAGGCAAAAACAATCAACAAGTATCTCGGCAAGAACTTCGTCGTGAAGGCGTCGCTGGGCCACATCAAAGATCTTCCTAAGAAGGATCTGGCGGTGGACGTCGAAAACGGCTTCAAACCGAAGTACGAAGTTATCGAAGGCAAGAAGAAGCTCATTCAGGAACTGAAGGACGCGGCGAAAAAGGCCGAGCTCATCTATCTGGCAGCCGATCCCGATCGCGAAGGCGAAGCGATCTGCTGGCATCTGCAGGAAGAACTGAAGTCGAAGAAGACGTCCGGAAGAAGGCGGGCCGAAGTTCTTTCGGCGTCATGTTCAACGAAATCACCAAGAAGTCGATTCGAGAAGGCGTTTGAAAACCCGCTGCTGGTGAACGTCAATCTGGTGGACGCCCAGCAGGCCCGGCGCGTTCTCGACCGGCTGGTCGGTTACAAGATCTCGCCGCTGCTGTGGGACAAAGTGCGCCGCGGGCTTTCCGCGGGGCGCGTCCAGACGGTCGCGGTGCGCGTGATCGTGGACCGCGAACGCGAAGTCCGGGCGTTTATCAAGCAGGAATACTGGACGCTCGACGCCAACCTGGCAGCGAAGAAGACGCCGTATTTCGACGCCCGGCTGTTCCGCAAAGGCGAAGAAGCGCCGGAGATTCCCGATCAGGCGGCGGCCGATGCCCTGGTGGCCGATCTCGAAGGCGCGAAGTTCATCGTGCGCTCCGTGGGCACAAAAGAGAAGAAGCGCAATCCGGTCGCCCCGTTTATCACCTCCACCCTGCAGCAGGATTCGTCGCGCAAGCTGCGCTTCAGCGTGAAGCGCACCATGATGCTGGCGCAGCAGCTTTATGAAGGCGTTGAACTCGGGCGCGGAGGGCTCGGTCGGTCTCATCACTTATATGCGTACCGATTCGACGCGCATCGGCGAAGAAGCGCTCGCCGAAGTCCGCGGTTTATCGGCACCGAAATTCGGCCCGCAATATGTGCCGGCGGCGCCCAACATCTACAAATCGAAAAAAGACGCGCAGGATGCGCACGAAGCGATCCGCCCGACCTCGGCGATGCGTACCCCGGACGATGTGGCGCCGTTTCTGGCCGAAGACCAGCTGAAGCTTTACCGGCTGATCTGGATGCGGTTTGTCGCGTCGCAGATGAATCCGGCGGTGTTCGATCAGACCACCATCGACCTGAGCGCTCACGGGCAAGTCAGCGGCGTCGAATATACGTTCCGCGCCACCGGGTCCGTGCATGAAATTCGATGGCTTCCTCGCGGTCTACGAAGAAGGCAAAGACCAGAAGGACGAAGAAGACGAAGAGCTGAAGCACAAGCTGCCCGCCGTCACCGAAGGCGAAGAACTGAAGCTGCGCGCGCTGAAGCCGGAGCAGCACTTTACCGAACCGCCGCCGCGCTATACGGAAGCCACGCTGGTGAAGAAGCTGGAAGTCGGACGGCGTGGGGCGCCCGTCCACCTACGCGTCGATTCTTTCCACCATTCAGGAACGCGAATACGTGACCAAAGAAGGCGGGAAGTTCAAGCCGACCGAACTCGGCATGGTGGTGACGGACCTGCTGCTCGAAAGCTTTAACGACATCTTCGATGTGCGCTACACGGCGCGCATGGAAGAGGAACTCGACGAAATCGAAGAAGGCAAGCTCGACTGGCGCGATGCCATGGGCGAATTTTACGAACGGTTCATGAACGATCTCGGAAATGCCGAGACGAACATGACCAACATCAAGCGGATGGAAAAACCCACCGATTTGTTGTGCGATAAATGCGGTAAGCCGCTCGTCATTAAATGGGGCAAGCACGGCAGCTTCCTCGCCTGCACCGGATATCCCGAGTGCACCTATACCCGCGAACTGACCGTAGACCTGCCGGATGTCGACGGCGCCGATCTGGCTGAGCAGGGCGATGAAGAATACTGCCAGAACTGCGGCCGGCCCATGGTGCTGAAAAAAGGCAGGTTCGGAACCTTTTTCGCCTGCTCCGGATATCCGGACTGCAAGACCACCAAACAAATCGGCGGCGCGCAAAAGAAAGCGGACGTGATACTGGACGAGAAATGCCCGCAATGCGCAAAATAATCTGGTCCAGAAATTCGGGCGATTTGGCGAGTTTACAGCCTGCAGTAATTACCCGACTTGCAAATACGTGAAGCAGAAAACCATCGGCGTTAAATGCCCGGAATGCAGCGAGGGAGAAGTGGTGGAGCGCCGCTCCAAACGCGGCAAGACATTCTTCGGCTGCAACCGCTATCCGGACTGCGACTTTGTGGCATGGGCGCAAGCCCGTGGCGGAGAAGTGCCCGGACTGCGGCAACCCGTATCTTGACTGAAAAGTATCTGAAAGCCGGGCGCATTTCTTCAGTGCCCTGCTACCGGCTGTAAATACAAGCGCGAGTTTCAGCCGGACGCCCAGCCGGACGCCGCGCGCGATGAACAGCCGGTCGGGAGCCGCCGTCACTTAATCAACTTCCTGCGCTGGACTCAGACAATGCCGGGCACCATGCCCGGCATTTTCTTTGCGGCATTTGTAAAAAGAATGAGAAAAGTATGTGCCGAATGTTACATTATTTCTGTATTCTGCGATCTAATGTGAAAGACATAGTTTAGATTGAGGTTGTTCACTCATTACTGAATAAGGGGAGTTTCAGCCAATGAAAGCGCAAACCATCGAAGTGCAGGAATCGACGGGCCGGATTCTTTCTTCGGCGATTTTCCGCCCAGGCGGAAAAAAATTGCTGGCGAAAGGTCATATTCTTCGGGAGGAAGACATCCGGATTCTGCGGTCCGAAGGAATGGATCACATCTGGGTAGCGGAACTGGACGAAGATGAAGTTGCCGAAGACGAAGCCGTTTGCGGTGTCGCCGGTGAAATGGCCTGCGGCTCTTATGAAATGCAACTGGCGGCAGGCGGACGCGCGAATCTGATCGCGACCGAAAACTGCTGCGTGCTGGTCGATGAAGACCTGCTTCGCCAGGTGAACTGCACGTCAGGCCTGGTGATCGCGACGACGCTGAATTTCAGCTTTGCCACGGCGGGCCAGCGGATCGCCACCATTAAGAGTGCGCCATTTGCCGTCTCAAAGTCCGATTTTGAAGGCTCTCTGAATATGCTGCGCGAACGCGGCCCTATTATGCAGGCACGCCCGGCGGCAGGCGCCTCCGTCGCAGTCCTGTATTGCGATCCGCTGAACGGCGACCGCGCCCGGACTCTGTTCGAACCGGTTATGCGTCAAAAGCTGGAGCGTTTCGGCATTCGTTCACATGCCCCGCTTTCAGTGCTCGAAAATGAAGAACATGTGTCGCGCGGTCTGCAGCAACTGCTCCGCTCCAAGCCCGTCCGCCGTGCTGGTCGCATCCACTACCGCCCCCGCCGGACCGGACGACGTTGTGGGGCGCGCCATGAATAAAATCGGCTGCCAGATCGAGCGCTTTCTCGCTCCCGTGGAACCCGGCAATCTGCTTCTGATGGGCTATAAAGACGACGTGCCGGTCCTGTCGGCACCCGGCTGTTTCCGCTCGCTCAAGACCGAACGTGGTGGATCTGCTGCTGCCGCCGATGCTCGCCCGGTACCGCGTTTCCACCTGGGAAGTCGCCTGCCTGGGCCACGGCGGGCTGCTTAACTAATTCCGTTATCGGGCCAGCGAACTCAGGTCAACCCCTCGTCCGCGCAGTTCCCTTTCGATCTGCGCGGACGATTCGAACTGCACCGCATCGATGCCGACTTTTCCGGCGCCTTCAATGTATTCGGCGATATCGTCGGTAAAGAAGCATTCTTCAGGCCTGCAACCCGCGGCTTCCACCGCTTTTCGGTAGATAACCGGCGACGGCTTCATCGCTCCCACCTCATAAGACAGAACGAACGCATCGAAATGCCGCAGCAGCGGGTAATTCGCGCGAATCATTTCGAAGTGGATTGCATTGGTATTCGACAGCAGCACCAGCCGGTAGTTCGGTTTCAATGCCTCGCAGCAGATCCTCAGAAATTAAGGTCTCCGGCATAAAAATAGAACTCCAGATCTCGCAGAAGTCTTCGTAGCTGGAGTTCAGACCAAGGTGGGAGGAAAGTTGGCGGACAAATTCGCGGGGTTCGATTTCGCCGCATTCGAATTTTCGGACCAGCCCGGTGGGCGCAATCAGCCCGGGAATTTCGAGCGCCGGCGTGCCGCAGAGCGCTTCCATGCGGGCATACCCGCGATTGAAATCGAACGGGACGATAACGCGCCCCAGGTCAAAGATAATGGCCTTAATCACAGTGTTTATCCGACAATTTCTGCACAGTGGCCCCGTCCACGGCTCCGGACCGAACTACTGCTGCTGTTGTTCTTCCTGAGGTCTGGCAGCCGGTGCGGCGGCACTCTCTTTCAGCATCTCGAAGCCATCGTCATTCACCGCCGGGCGCATCAGAACATTAACCGAGAGGCTTTGCCCCGCGTGCCCTTTATAGACGCCACGAACCGGAGCTACGTCGCCGTAATCCCGGCCGTATGCGATTCGGATATGTTGTCGATTCGACGAAAGAGCCGACGGTCGGATCGAGACCGATCCAGCCGGTTTCCGGGATAAACGCCTGCACCCAGGCATGCGACGCCAGTCCGCCGATCACGCGCTCCATAGTGCCTTTCTCATCGTTGGACTGCCGCGGGACCAGGTAGCCCGAGACGTAGCGCACGGGTAAACCCTTCGATCGCAGCATGGAAATCAGCAGTGCGAAAAGTCCTGGCAGACGCCGGAACGGGTGTCGAGGCAGTCCGCGACCGACGAGTGCACATGGGTCGCGCCCTTCTGATATTTGAAGCGTTCGTGGATCAGCGTCGCGGCGATGTGCGCGAAGCCGTAAGCCGTGCCATCGGACATGAGCGTCTGCCTCGTCGGCGAGATCTTCGATGGCCGGCAGAATGGGCGCGTACTGAGAGGACGTGATCCAGTCGAAATGCTCATCGAGAAGCGCGTCGCGCATTCTGTCCACCTGCGCCAGGGTGACCTTCGAAATCGGCTGCTCGGCCTGCGGATGCACCAGAATCACCGCTTCCGATCTCGACCCGCAGATCGCGATGCTCGGGCAGAATATGAAACAGATGAACCCAGTTGCCGAAAAAATCCTGATGCCCGACCGCCTTCGCGTGCGGACTGGTGACAATCCGGAAAGATAGACAGCTCTGGCACTCGTCATGCCGGGGGCGCAGGCGCAGTTCGTTGTAGCTCTCCGAGACCGGGCCGTCGTAGGCAAACTGCGTGACGTGGACCAGTTTATAGCGGTTCACGGCTAGCGACCACCGCGTAGTAGAGATAGGTCTCGCGTGATCTGCGTGCCCCGATGGTCCGGCAGGTCATCTGCAGTTCTTCCAGAAAATTGTGCAGGCCGCCGGCGAAGATTTCATCGATGCTGTCATAAGTCAGTCGTTCGTGAACGCGTCCCGGTGAGCCGTTCGGCTTCGTTCGCGTAAGTGCCGGGCACCGATCCGCTGATCGCATAAAGCGAGTCCTGCAGCAGCCCGAGATTGAAGCGCACGGAACGGGGATGCCGCGAATCGAGCAGCAACAGTTCGGCCACTTTCGCCGGCTCGATCTGGCGTGTACTGCCGCTTGTAAAACTCGTAAGCCGCCACGGATTTCAGCACCGCCATCCACGCATGGCTGCGCGCTTCGTTCAGAATCTGCGGGCCTTCGAGCAACTGATGGTAGTGCACATCGAGAATGCGGGCGGTCATCTCGGCACGTTCCAGCGCGCAGCCCGCCTGCAGAAAATGCCAGCCTTCGTCGCGCGGCAGCGTGGCATCGCAAACGCCGTGGAAGCGATGGCCGCCGCGCTTCACCGCATCGCAGAAGCGCGAAAGGTCTTCGCCCGTCGTCACGCAGCCGGTTGATCTTGTGATAAAGGCCGTTGATGTCTTCCCACAGTTCGCGGGAGATGCGGTCGCGGATGGTGCGGGCGTTCTCGCGCGCGCTGATAATGCACTGGCTGATGGAATTCGGATTATCTTCCGAAAAGCCGAGGAACTCGAACGCGGTGCGCGCGTCGGCCTCTTCGTACGTCTGGTAAAAGCGGCTGCGCTCGCCGGTGATGGTGATCAGCGGATCCCAGCGGAGCTTGTAAGTATCCGGCGGCTGCTCCAGCAGCATGTGGTAATTGACGTCCAGGATGCGCGCCGTGTTGTCGGCGCGCTCCATGTAGCGGCCGATCCAGAACAGCGAATCGGCGATGCGCGAGAGCATCATTACTCGTCACCCCGCAGCACCCAGGTGTCTTTGCTGCCGCCGCCCTGCGACGAGTTCACCACCAGCGAGCCGCGCTGCAGCGCCACGCGCGTCAGGCCGCCCGGCACGATGGTCACCTTCTCGCCGTCGTAGAGGCAGTAGGGCCGCAGATCCACGTGCCGCGCCGCTCATGCTGCCGGTCGCCGGGTCGAACGAGGGGCATCGCGAGAGCGGAATCACCGGCTGCGCGATGTAATTGCGCGGGTCGGCGATCAGGCGCTCGCGGAAATCCTCAATCGTTTTCTTATCGGACGACGGACCCATCAGCATGCCGTAGCCGCCCGATTCGCCGACGGCCTTCACCACCAGTTCCGGCAGATGATCCAGCACGTAAGCAAGCTGGTCGGATTCGAGCAGAGGTACGTTTCCACGTTGTGCAGAATCGGATCTTCGCCCAGGTAGTACTTGATGAACTGCGGCACGTAGGCGTAGATGGCCTTGTCGTCCGCCACGCCGGTGCCCACGGCATTGGCCAGCGCGATATTGCCGGCGCGGTAGGCATTCATCAGGCCGGGCACGCCGACCAGCGAATCCGCGCGGAAGGCCAGCGGATCGAGAAAGTCGTCGTCCACGCGGCGGTAGATCACGTCCACGCGCGTCAGGCCGTGGATGGTCTTCATGTAGACCACGTCGTCGACCACGACCAGATCGCGGCCTTCCACCAGTTCGATGCCCATCTCCTGCGCGAGGAAACAATGTTCGAAATAGGCGCTGTTGTAAAGCCCGGGCGTGAGCAGCACGATGACGGGCCGGTCGCCCGTGCGCGGCGAAAGGCTGCGCAGAATCTGCACCAGTTCGGCCGGGTAGTGATCGACCGGCAGCACTTCGGAGACTTCAAACGCGCGCGGGAAAGTCCGGCGCATCACCAGGCGGTTTTCGAGCACGTAAGAGATGCCGCTGGGCGAGCGCGCGTTGTCTTCGAGAACCAGATACTGACCGGTGCGCGAATCGCGCACCAGATCGATGCCGGCGATGTGGACGTAGATATCGCGCGGGACCGTCAGGCCCACCATTTCGCGGCGGAAATGCTTGCAGGAATAGACCAGATTCCGCGGGAATGATGCGGTCTTTCAGAATGCGCTGCTGACCGTAAATATCCTGCAGGTAAAGATTGAGGGCCGTGACGCGCTGGGCCAGTCCGCGCTCGATCACGTCCCATTCGGAACGCGGAATGATGCGCGGCACCAGATCGAAGGGGAACAGCCGCTCGGTGCCGCGGCCGTCGCTGTAGACCGTGAAGGTAATGCCCTGGACCAGATAGGAAAGATCGGCCAGTTTGCGGCGCTCCTCGAAGACTTCGAGCGGCATGTTGGCAAGCTTCTCGTACATGGCGGCGGCGCACGGGCGCGGCTGACCGTTGGGCGCGATCATTCGTCGTAAAACGAGCCCGGGTCGTAGCCGTCGAAAAGCAAGTTGGTTCCTGGTTGTGCCGTGGGGGCGGAAGACATAGCGATCTCGTCAAAGTGCGGCTTGTCGAGCTACTGGGATCGCTGCCGTAATCTCCTTGTCATTGTAGCCGAGCATACGAAGTGAACGGGCGCCGAGTCGAAATCACTGCACGCGCACTTCGATCATTCGCCATTCCTGTTCGCCGAATACGCCCGCGACCTGGCCGCCCGCTTTCTGTAATCGCCGCTGAAACGCTGGCGACGTCGGCTGTCTTCAAAACCGCTGAGAATCGCAATGCCCGCCGGGCTTCAAAATCCGCACCCATTCGCCGCGCCAGTTCCGAAATCCACGCAGGGCTGATGTTTGCAACAATCACGTCCGCGACGCCGCCGGCAACGGAATCGGCTGAGCCGGTGAATACGGGGACGGCGACGCCGGCGCGTTCAAAATTCTCTTTGGCCACCGCGACCGCCTCGGGATCGGTGTCGCTCGCAACGGCGCGGGCAGCGCCCAGTCTCATGCCAACCTCGGACAGAATGCCAGACCCGGTGCCGATATCGATCAGCGTCGCTCCCGGTTTGACATGGCGCTCGATGGCTTCGAGGCAAAGCCGGGTGGTTTCATGGGCTCCGGTGCCGAAAGCCAGGCCGGCGTTGATCACGATGCGGATGCGGCCGGGCGGCGTCGGATCGTCGCGCCATTCGGGGATCACGAAGATGCGTTCGCCGATGCCATGGGCTTGCAGATGCTCGCGGGCGAAGGCAACCCAGTCGCGCGTATCGGCGGGCTGTGCCGTCGCCTCCGAAACGCTGCAGCAGCGCAGGCTGCCGGGCATCGTCATCGAAGAAGGCGCGAAGCTTCGCTGTATCGGCGCGGTCTTCCAGTTCGATGATGCCGGTGGACCCCGCTTCCCAAAGGTCGGCGATCAGAACGTCTTTGTCAGTTTGCGGGCAATCGATGTCGATTGAGAACATGGAGATTCACAGATGAAAATTCAGGGCATGCTGGCGTCGGTCGCGACGCCGTTCGATCACACCGGCGCGATCTATCGCACCAAGATTCAGCATAACTTCGAGAAGTGGTGCAGAACGTCGCTGGCCGGATTTGTTGTCGGCGGAGCTGGCGGGCGAAGGACCGCTGCTGGAAGCCGACGAGAAGCTCGAAATGCTGCGGCTGGCGGCGCCGCATGTTCCTGAAGGACGGCTGCTGCTGGCGGACGTGAGCGCGCGAAGGCGTTTGGGTTGCGGCCAAGCATGGCGAAGCGCGCCGCGGAAGCCGGAGCGCATGCGGTGTGAGCGGAGTGCCGCATGAATACCGGAACATGATGTATGGGCCGGAAGCGCAGACGCTCTATCTTTCGCGCGCTGGCCGATCAGTCGCCTGTGCCGGTACTGATCCATAACGCGCCGCAGACAGCTGGCGTAGATCTCTGCCGCTGAGAGCGTGGCCAGACTGGCGGCGCACCCGAATATCGCCGGGGTCATTGAGACGGGAACACCGCCCGCGCGCATCTGGGAAATCCGGAATCAGACGCCGAAAGAATTCGCGGTGCTGGCGGGGACGGAGTCGCAGTTCTTGGACTCGCTCAAAGCCGGTGCGAACGGGGCGGCACTGGCGTTTGCAAGCGCCGCGCCCTACGCGACCATTGCGATCTGGGAAGCATTCCGGACGCGTGAAGAAGAAGCCGGTCATGACTGGCAGGGCCGCATTTCGCACCCTTCGATCCTGGTGACGGACTTGTACGGCGTCGCTGGCCTGAAGCATGCCATGGATCTGAACGGTTATTACGGAGGCCCGCCGCGGCTGCCGTTCTCACCGGTTTCGGTGGAAGCGCGCGGTGAGATCGCGAATGCTTTCAAAGACCTGAAGGGATAGATGGATGTGCAGAAGCATTAAGGTATTACGAAGGCCCGATGAAGCCGCGACTCCGGAAGAGTTGAACGCGGCGGCGTTGCAGTTCGTGCGGAAGATCAGCGGCTTTCACAAGCCTTCTCAGGCCAATCGGCCAGCGTTCGATAGGGCGGTTGCGGAGGTCGCCGAGGCAAGCCGCAAACTACTTCAGGAACTTGGCAGATGGGCGCGAATCAGGGATCCATAAGGACACGATTCCGCAAATTTCTTAAGCAATCCGCTGTTTTAGCTTTCCTGTTATCCTCCGAAGATCGCGAGACCGTCTCGCAATTGTGCTGGAACACGCGGCCTTAGGACGGTCTAAGTCGTCCTGTCACTAAGAGGCCATAACCGCCTGACCGATTCGTTTCCGGTCGTTACTACCTGCTAAACGATTAATTTGGAAGATACATCGGGTTATACGTAATTTTCAGCTTCAGGGGGAGACAACGTGGCACTGAAACCCGCAGGACCGAAATATTCAGCCAGAGTGGCTCGTTATGGGGCAGCGTGTGTTGGCGCTCCTGACGGTCTGCGCGCCCGCGGGCGCACAGACAACCACGACGGCGGACGCGGCGCGTTCCAGACTTCTATCCCTGAACGTTCGACTTTCCTGCTGCTGTCTTTGTCCGGGCTCGCATTCGGCGGTGTGCGCCGGTTCAGGCGCTGGTTGCGTCGCCCAGGAGTCATCATAGGCTTTGCCCTGATGGCGTCAGCGGCTTCGATCGTTGTAAAACCGGCTGTTGTCGATCTCTATCTGGACGGCGTCGACCCGGAGCTGACGCTGCAGATCAAAGAGGGGATTGCGCTGATCGAGGATGCGCCCGATGCCGCCGGGGATCTGGCGAAGGCGTATCGCGATGCGCGCAAGAGCGTCGAGAGCGAAGCCGTGTGCCTCGCAGGCAGGTGCGCGCTCGTCGGCGTCGGCCCGCTGCTCGACTCGTCCGAACTCGGTGCAGGTGCAGCGCGCCTTGCTGCAGGATCATGTCTTCAGGATCGACATGATTCACACGAGTGTGCGCGGGACCGGGGGCGGCTCACGCCGGAATCGCCAATGGCGCCCACTGGTTGTCCTGCATCCCGACACAACTCTCGTGGCTGGCCGCTACCGGCTCGAGACTACGTGGCGCGCGCTGAATTCGCTCCCTTCAGGCAAGGCGCTTGAGCCTCCCCGCCCCGCCGAACGCATGTCGTTTACGATCCGGAAGCCTTCCTGAATAAGAGCAGATCGAGACTAAAAGTAACCCGCATCGGGGCGAACACATCCGGGCTGAGAGGCCTGTAAATGGCGTGGCGTACGTCAACGACAGCTTCAGCGTCGAGATCTGCGGTGGTGGTGACTCGTTCCTGCCCGATGAGAGTGAAGTCTTTGGCAAACTCACCTGCGGTTCGCGCCACGCGGTCGCGTCCGGCCCCTCTCAGTTCAATGAGATCATCGGGCGCGGGCAGCGCAATCAACAGGCGTCCGTCATCCCGCAGCACCCGCCGGAACTCCGGCGCATTCATACGGGCCGTGATGGACATGACCGCTGAAAAGGAGGCGTCCCCGTACGGGACAAACCGATCCGCATTCGCGACAATCCATTCGCATTCGGGATAGCGCCGCGCCGCCGCATCGATGGCAGGAATTGAAATGTCGATCCCGTACGTGGCACAGCCGCTCTGCCGCATCAGAGATCCCGGGTAATAGCCTTCGCCACAGCCTGCATCGAGGATTGGCTCGCCGTTTTCAGGGCGAAGTATCGCCTCGATGGCGCCGAGCAAAGGCGCGGTCACGCCGCGGTCGTGCAGCCGGCGCCTGGCGCTGACAGCAGCCTGGGTGTCGCCTGGAAGCTTCGAGCGGCGGTCCTGCGGCTGCAGCAGATTAATGTAGCCGCTGCGCGCAATATCGAACGAGTGGCCACGTTCGCAACAGACGCGCCGAGTCTCGCGCACGAGCGGCAGGTGGCATTCCCGGACCGGGCAGAGAAGCATCGATGAGTGTAGTTTAGGAGAAGCCCTCATGAACAAAACAGCTACGGGAACCTTTGAAGTGAAGATGACGCCTCAGCAGGCAGATGCTTCCTCCATCGGAAGGATGCTGCTGAACAAGCAGTTCCACGGGGATCTTGAAGGCGAGAGTACCGGTCAGATGCTGGCCGAGCGAACTGCGGTGCAAGGCTCAGCCGGGTACGTCGCAATGGAACGAGTGACCGGAAGCCTGAACGGTATGACCGGCAGCTTCGTCCTGCAGCACAGCGGGACCATGAACCGGAGCGTCCCACAGATGTCTGTCACGGTTGTACCGGACTCGGGCACCGGTGGACTGACCGGGCTCTCGGGAACTATGACCATTGCTGTCGCCGACGGAAAGCACTCATACGAGTTCGCATACACGCTTTAATCCCCAATTGCAGCAAGCGCCTTCAGTGCCTCCTCAATATGCTTCGCGGGTTCAGATTGCGAAGAGAAAAAATGCCGCAGTATTCCTGCCCGATCGATTACGTATGTCGCGCGGCCCGGCAGTATGCCGAAAGTCCTGGGAACCCGATAGAGCTTTCGCACGCGCCCGCCGGTATCGCTAAGCAATGTGTAGGGCAGGCTGTATTTCGCGGCAAAGGCCGTATGAGAGGCCTGTGAATCAGAACTGATACCCAGGATCTCTGCGTCGAAACGCGCATAGCTGTCGCGAAAGCCGCAGGCTTCGATCGTGCAGCCGCTGGTATCGTCTTTGGGATAAAAGAACAGCACCACCGCGCGTTTCCCGCGAAACTGGCTCAGACGCACAGTGCGGCCCTGCCGATCGGGCAGCTCGAACTCAGGTGCTGGCTGCCCGATTACAAGGCCGCTCAAACGACGTAGGGCTTGCGATAAGCATCCCGGGTGAGCAGGCGATTCGCCGCCGCGTCTCCGGTAAACTTCGGCCCCGCTTCAAGATTCAGCTTGTGACCGGTCCGGTAGCTGATGTTCGCCAGGTGGCAAAGACCCGCGCTCAGAAATGCGTTCGACAAAGGATCGTGCAATTCGGCCAGGTTTCGGGATTTGCAGGCCGCGAGGAAGTTCTCCATGTGGAGCGCGGTCGGGTCCTGCCCCGGCGTCGGCCTTTTCTTCGCTCTTCAGTTCGCTGCTCTCGCCTTTGTAGATTTGATAGCCGCTGTCATTCATGGCCATCCAGCCGTCCGTCCCGTAAAAGAGGTTGCCGACAGTCACGTTGAGCGGGGGGGAAGCGGGCATTGGGACCGGCGCGGCGGCAGCCCCCGGCGCGGTGCGAGGCCGCCGGGGACTGTTGCTGCCTTCCCCGCCCGTCAACAGGCCTCGAACTTCGAAGACCAGTTCGCGGCCGCCGTAATCGAAGCTCGCAAGTTGTGTGTTCGGCGTTTCCTGATCGTCTTCAGGCCCATACTTACCGCCGGTTGCAATCGCCGTCTTCGGCCATTCGGGATCGCCAAGGCCCCAGCGCGCAATACCCATTTCATGGACGCCCTGGTTTCCGATATCGCCATTCCCGGTATCCCAGAACCAGTGCCAGTTGTATTTAAAGCGCAGTTCGTTAAACGGCCGCATAGGCGCGGGGCCGAGGAACATATCCCAGTTCACACCCGCGGGAATCGGCGAATCGTCTTTGTGGCCGATGGAAACCCGGCGTTTGTAGCAGAGGCCTTTCGACATGTAGACTTTGCCGATCTCACCCGCGGCCACAGCCTTCATCCCGCTTGATCTTGAACGGCATGCTGCGGTGCTGCGACCCGATCTGCACCACCCGCTTGGTTTCCCGCTGCGTCTGCAGCATGGCCTGCCCTTCGTGGATGTTGTAGCAGGCGGGCTTTTCGCAATAGACGTCCTTGCCCGCTTTCATCGCCCAGACTGTTGCAAGCGCGTGCCAGTGATTGGGCGTGGCGATCGACACGGCATCGATGCCGGGGTCGGCAAACGCCTGCCGCATGTCTTCGAACTCTTTAGCCTTCTCGCTCGTGTTCTTCATGAGCGTTGCCTGGGCCCGCTCGCGCGACGCCTGATCGACATCGCACAGGCCGGCGACACGCGCATCGGCCAGCTTCGAGTAGATGTTCAGATGACTGGTGCCGCGGCCGCCGAGTCCGACGATCGCGACATTGATCTTGTCATTGGCGCCCCACACTCTGGAGGCAGCGGCAGCCGTCGCCGCTCCCAGAAAGAAGCGGCGCGTGGTTGTGTTTGACATGCGGGACGATTATATAACCTTTCGGTGTCCTAAGGGCGCTTTCTGAAGGGACGTCTGGGAGCGCCGCCCTGCGGTGGGCGGCCCTTCGACGGTCCTCTCGGCGGCCGGTCATTGGAATCGCCGCGAGGGGGCCGGCCGGCTGCGCCGCCGAACGAAGGCCTGTCTGAGCCGCCACGATAGGGTGGACGACCGGAACCGCCTCCAAACGACGGACGATCCTGCCCTCCGCCGGAACCGGGCCGGTCGGACTTACCGCGGAACGGAGGCTTCCCGCCTCCTCCGCCATAGGACGGACGGTCCTGGCCACCACGAAACGGCGGTCTGCCGCCTGAGTCCCGAAACGGTGGACGACCCTCGCTGCGCCCGCCGGCAGCCGGGCGCTCGGGTCGGTCTTGGTTGCCGCGAAATGGAGGACGGCCGCCCCCGCCATAGGATGGCCGGTCAGAAGGGGGGCCGCTGCGCTTCGGACGCTCGGATTCCCAACCTTTGGACGGCCGATCCTGCGGCGGTCTGCGGACGATAGGACGATCCTCGACGCGCTGGTTGGCAGCGGGGGCAAAACGCTTCGGCGGCGGCGCATCCCGCTTCGGTGTTTCTTGTGTTTCGCGTTCGGATTCCGAGGGCTCGGAGATCGGCACAACGGGAGCGGGCGCAGCGGGACGGGCGAGCGGCGGACGCGTGGGAACGTGGCGCTCTTCGGCCATGAACGGAGTCGACTCTTTCCGCGGAGTCTTCGCGGCCTGGCGTTCGGCTGCTTCCTGAGACGGACGATCGGCTGCAGCGCCGGCGCGCACGATCTCATCGGCAATCTGCGCAACAATCCGCATCTCCCGGACGTCGTGTACCCGCACAATGTGGGCACCGTTGAGGATCGCGACCGCGACGGCCGCCGCAGTGGCGTGCAGCATCTCGCTTTCCGTGGTCTGCATGAGGAAAGACTTGCGCGAAGGACCCACCAGAATGGGTAAATCGAGCGAGGCCAGCTTTGCCAGATGCGCCAGAATTTCTGAATTCTGTTCCTTGCGTTTGCCGAAACCGATACCCGGATCGACCATGATCCGGTTCTTTTCGACCCCCATGCGGCGGGCGCGGCTGGCCGTGGCTTCGAGATCTTTCGTGATATTTCCCATGACTTCCGGCATGGGAGATTGTTTGCCCCAGGTCTCAGGCAATCCACGCATGTGGTTGAGAATCAGACCGGCATTCCCGGCGACGGCGACTTTCGCCAGATCGGCGTCGAACGTGAGGCCACTCGGGTCGTTCAGGATTTCGACTCCGTATTCGAGCGCCCGCTCCGCAGTCTCGGATTTATAAGTGTCGAGCGACAGCGGCACCCGCAATTTGCCTTTCAGCCGTTTGAGGACCGGTACGAGACGCTGCCATTCTTCGTCGGCAGAGATGCGCTTAGATTCCGGCCGGGTGGATTCCGCTCCGATGTCGATGATGTCGGCGCCCTGCTCTTCCAGTTCGAGGGCGCGGGCATAAGCCTGGTCCGGGTCGCTGAAACGGCCACCGTCCGAAAACGAGTCCGGCGTAAGATTCAGAACGCCCATCACCAGCGTCCGTTCGCCGAGCTGCAATTCGGTGGTCCGCAGCTTCCAATAATATATTTTTCGATTCATTGCGCAGTCTTCAGTGTCCCATGCCAATTTGGAACGATTTTGAAACTAAAGATTTGGGCGGCTGATTCCGATCTATCTGTATATGTCGTGTGCCTTGTGCAGCCTTCGTGAACGCTGCGGTCATTCCAGTCTCCATCTGCTTACGGGCACCTCGGACATGGGGGTCCTGCTCGCGGGAGTTCTTGCCGAGCATTCCGTTGAATTCTCGCGCCAGGATAATCTGATCAGTCTTGCCGGGGTGCAAAACCGAAGCCGGGTCGTGGCACTGCTTCGGCAGGTCCTGTCGGAGCCGGAGCGTCAGGCCGTCAGCGTCGTCGAAGACGTGGGAAAGAGCTATGCGGTGTCGCACAACCTGGATCAATGGTGGCGTATTTACGAAACGAACTGGTTCGGAAGGGCTCTGTCGGAAGACCGTTTCACCACCTGGTTTCAGCCCATTGTGGATACAGCGCACCAGAACAGCGTATTTGCGCATGAATGCCTGGTTCGTCTGGAGAGCGCCAGGGTGTATAACGGTGCTGAAATCATTGAAGCAGCCCGGACGCGGAACGAAGTTCACGCTTTCGATTCACATGCCCGGCGGCTGGCGATCCGATCCGCGGCGAATGAGGAAAAGTCGGGCAGGTACTTCGTCAATTTCATGCCGTCCTCCATTTACAGGCCGGAACTGTGCATGCAAAGCACGCTCGAAACCCTCGCCGAAACCGGACTGCGTCCGGAAAACATCGTTTTCGAGGTCGTGGAGTCAGATCTGGTGCGCGACCCGGCGCATTTGCGGCGGATCTGCGATTTTTACCGTCATCGTGGCTTTCTGTTCGCGCTTGACGATGTGGGAACCGGCGCAAATTCGCTGCAAATGGTCTGCGATCTGCGGCCCGACTACATAAAACTCGACAAAAGTCTGATTCAGGGCGTGGAGCGGCCCATGTACGCGGCCACGGTCCGGAAACTGGTCGAACTGGCTGAGCAATTCGGCGTGAAGGTGATTGCCGAGGGGGTCGAAACGGCGCAGACGATGGAGAACCTGTGGCTGCTCGGGGTCAAACTGATGCAAGGGTACTACTTCGGAAGACCGGCGCCGCATATCTCACGGCCGGGTGCAAAGGTGGTCAGCATGCCGCCGATGTTCCCGATGGTCAGACCGATGGAACCGTCCAGTGCCGCGGCCTTAACATAAAGGTCGATGCGATTCGCGATTCTGATCCTCCTGGCGGCGATTTTTGCCGCCGAAGCACCCGCTCAGGACGTTTTACAAAACGAAGCCATTGTTACTACAGATGTCGGTGTCTTCCGGTTTGAATTTGCTCCGGATAAAGCTCCACGGCATGTAGAGCAATTCGTGAAGCTTGCCCGGCAAGGGTACTACGACGGAAGCGCTTTCCATCGCGTGGTGGCGAACGGAATTATTCAAGGGGGCGATCCCCTTCTGAAAAACCCGAAGACTCCCCGGAATCTGTGGGGAACCGGCGGGCTTAGCCTTCTCGCGAACGAGTTCAGCGACATGAAACACGAGCGCGGCGTGGTTTCCTCTGTCAGTATTCCCGGTAAAGCGAACAGCGAGGGCAGCCAGTTTTTCGTTTGCGTCAACGCGCAGCCCTCTTTGGACGGTCATTTCTCCACCTTCGGCCGAGTCACAGAAGGGATGGACGTGGTGGAACGCATTTCGCAAGTTCCTGTCGGCGCTGACGGGTTTGTCGAAAAACCAGTGCGGATCCTGAAGGTCACAATCGAAAAGAAGAAAGAGCAGCCATTCCTGAACGCGTCGGTCGATGAACTTCGCCGCACCGTAACGCTGCGAACGACTTTGGGCAGTCTTCGGATCAAAATGGAGCCGGACTGGGCTCCGAATCATGTCCGCAATTTCCTGATGCTGGTATCGACGGGCTGGTACAACGGCACGGCGTTTCATCGCCTGGTGAAGGGATTTGTGGTTCAGGGCGGAATGGGCGATCAGCGGTCTACGGGACCGTCACACCCGGCGGATCGATGGGTCCACCCTATGAAAGGGGAGTTTCGCGACGACGTCAAGCATACGCGCGGGATCGTCTCGATGGCGCGGACGGATGACCCGAATTCCGCCACGACTTCGTTTTTTCTGGTGCTGGGAGACGCGCCCCACCTGGACGGCAAATATACCGCTTTCGGACGCATCATCGAAGGGCCCGACGTTCTGGACGCCTTCGAAAACGAGGCGGTGGACGGCGAGACACCGAAGCGCAGGCTCGAGATCGTCAGCGCGTCAATTGACCCTCAGTAGCGATCACCCTGTTCGACCGGGGGCACGCTCCGATCCGGCTTTCCGGGAATGAAACCAGCCCACGCGGAACGCAGGGATCACGGCCGGACGGAACCGACCCCGAACTGATTGCCGGCTCGAATCACCTTACCGTTCGAGATCACCAGGTCGAGCATCTTTTCGCTCTGCACCTGCCGGCCTTTCTCATCGCTCAGGACGGCAACAATCATTGGCGGCGTCCACCACATGCCATAACGGCCCTTCGAGTTGCGGAATGTAGAGCGTCTTGCCGTCAGGCGAAACCGTGAGACGGTCACAACCGCCTTCATAGGTTTTCTCCCAGATCTTCCGCCCGGAAACTGCGTCGATGGCGATTGTCCGATTGAGCGAGGTTATATAAACGCTCGGCCGGTCGCAGCGCTGGCCGCGATCCCTTTGACGTTCTCAGGTTCCTTCCCCGGCGGAACACTCCACGTGGGAATGCGTTTGACGAATTTATACCCGTTGTCAATATCGAAAACGAGAACGCCGACCCCGCCGTATTCGACGTAATTGCCGATGCCGGGGCTCGCCACGTAGAGCAGGTGTTGTTCGGCAAATAACCCGGCGGCGAGCAGCAAAAACAACGTGAGGAGCGTCAAAGCATGGTGATCATATCAGCCGGATCGGCCTTTCGGATCTCATACTTATCGAGGATTTCTCCCCAAAAACCACGAGCCTCGAAGATGAGTTCCACGGCATCGCGAACCGCGCCGCTGCCGCCGACGTTGGCTGTTACCCAGTGGGCTTCCTGCTTCACTTCCGGCCTTGCATTCGCCACTGCGATGGCGAAACCAACGCGGTGAAATACGACGACATCGGTAAGGTCATCGCCGATGTAAGCGACCTCGTCCCGTGAGACGCCCGCGTCCGCCATGATCTCTTCGATAATGGGAATCTTCTCGGTGTGGCCCTGATAAACGTAAGTCATTTTAGCCTGCTTCGCCCGCTCGACGGTCGCAGGGGAGTTGCGGCCGCTGATGACACCCGTGCGGATCCCTTTTGCATTGCACCACTGCAAAGCGATGCCGTCCTGAGAATCGAAGGCCTTGAATTCGACCATGTTCCCGTCAGCGCCGGGGATGAAGTAAAGCTTGCCATCGGTCAGAACTCCATCGACGTCCATGAGCAACAATTTGATCTTTTTCGCGCGCTCGAACACTTCCTGGTGCACTTATTTCTCCTCGAAAATCCTGCTATAGAGTATGCGCTGTTGTTCGAGCGCAGCGTTATAAACCTGGTGGTTCGATTCATCGGGATGCACTGTCACACCATAGTGCGGGCTCACGTCATCCAGAGTCTTTAGGATTCCCAGCCGCTCCAGCGCAAGCAGGGCGGCGCCGCGGGATGTCGCTTCGGGCTCAAGACAGAGAACCAGCGGGTGCCCAAGCGCGTCCGCCATCATTTTGGTCCAGGCGGGCGAATGGCCAAGCGCGGCGCCGGAGGCGACCACGTCGTTCGGAGCACCGAACGCGCCCACCATGATGTCGTATATGTTGCGGAACCGAAGCGCCACACCCTCAAGCGCGGCGTGCAGGATTTCAATAGCGGTGGTGGCCGAACTGAGACCCGCAATGACACCGCGCACATCGGTGCGCCATTCGGGGGACCGTTCGCCCGCGAACAACGGCAGCACCGTAAGGCCGTTGATCCCCGCCGGCATGGCTGCGATCTGCTTCTCGATTTCGCTATCTTCGGGCAACTTCAGGTTGCGCTTCATCCATGCATACACTTCACCACCGTTCGACAGCGCTCCGCCGGTGACAAACCTGTGACGGTCGATTCGGTAGCAGAACAGGCCTTTCGGGATGTCTATCCGATCGCTCTCAACCGTTGCCCGGAGCGCGCCGCTGGTTCCGACCATCAGCGCCCATGTTTTCTCGCTGCCGCACCCGCTGCCAACGCTGTCGCACGCACCGTCGCCGAGCGCCGGAAACCAGGGGATGCCATCGAGCTCCGGCCACTTCGATTTGTAAGTGCCGCTCAGACCCTGGACCGGACGATCCATTGCGGCCGGGTCTGCAAGCTGAGCGCGTTTGACAGGGAGGGCGGCAAGCAATTCCGCATCGTAGTCGTTCGCATTTTGATTCCAGAGTCCGGTGGCCGAGATCATGGAGGTTGACGCTGCCGCGGCGCCAAAGAACTCGAGCAGCAGAAACTCTCCGGGGCTCATCCAGCGCGTCGCCGAACGAAACACATCGGGCTGCGTCTCGGAGATCCACAGGAGCTTGGCAGTTGGATAACTCGGGTGCAGCACGCAACCGGTGCGGGCGTGCTGAGCGACGTTATCAATGCGGCCCGCAAGTTCCTTCGCGGCGTTCACGCTGCGGCTGTCGAAGGGGTGAAAGACCGGGGTGACCGGCTTGTTGTCCGCAGCGACACCCATGATGCCGTGCCAGAAAGTATCGAGAGCCACGGCGGCAGGCTTGCAGTTCTTCGCCCTCATCTGGCCGCACATGTCGTCGATGGTGCGCGTCACGAGCGCGCTGAGTTCGGTTGCATCGATTTCCCAGGCTCCGTCTTCCGATGTGCGGGCACTATACGCGACCTGTGAACCGAACCCGGCGATCTGTTTGCCTTCGAAAGAAAAGAGTAAAGCGCGGATTGAAGAGCTTCCGATATCGAGGGCGAGGATCGAGTCCAACAATCCTTTGTATCACGCGTTCAGGCGCTGGTTTATCAGTGCTGCAGGTGGAAAACCTTTCGGATTGCCTCGATGACCTGGCCGCCTTCGGGTTGTCCCGCGTTCCGCCTCAGTTCCGATATGGGGCCGTGCGCGATCTTATTCACGATCGATTTCGTCATGGTCTCGATCTGTTGCTGCTGCTCGGGTGTAAGGCCGGGCATTCGCCGCAAGGTGCGCAGGACTTCTGCGGCGCGGATTTCTTCAAGCTGCTCCTGCAGGCTGATGATGGTCGGAGTAACCTCTTCGAGCTTGAAGCGGGCCATCATCTGCTCCACTTCCTTTTCGACAATCTGCTCAGCCTGCTGCGCCTGTTTGCCGCGTTCTTTGAGGTTCGCGTTGACGACACCTTCGAGGTCGTCCACATCGTAGAGAAAGACGCCTTCGATATCGTTTACCGCGGGATCGATGTTGCGGGGAACCGCGATATCGATCAGAAACATGGGGCGGTTCCTGCGGCGGGCAATCACGCGCTGCATGTCGTCACGGTTCAGGATGTAATGCGGAGCGCCGCTCGATGCAATCACGATATCGGCTTCGTGAAGCACCGACTGAAACTGGGTATAGTCGACGGCGCGTCCATCGAACATCCTGGCCATTTCTTCGGCGCGTTCGCGCGTCCGGTTCGTGACGAGAATCCGGCTTGCGCCCGAACGCCGCAGGTGCTTCGCGGCGAGTTCGCCCATTTTGCCGGAACCGACGATCATGACGGTCTGGCCCTCGAGCGAACCGAAGATCTTGCGCGCCAGTTCCACGGCGGCGTAGCTTACGGACACAGCCATCTGTCCGATCCCGGTCTCGGAACGAACGCGTTTGGCGACGTTGAAAGCTCGGGTCAAAACGGTTTCGAGAAGGCCTCCTACCGTGCCTTCGGACTTGGCCGCCGCATACGCGGCTTTCAGCTGCCCAAGGATTTGCGGCTCGCCAACCACCATGGAATCGAGACTGGCCGCGACGCGGAAGACATGTTGGATCGCCGCACGAGCTTCATGGCGATAGATATGGCCTTCGAAGGCGGATGAAGAACCCTGCCAGTCAGCGAGAAAGCGGTCGATCACATCGCCGGGTTCAACTTCGTCCGGCACAGAGAGCGCGAACTCGACACGGTTGCACGTGGAGAGGACTACGGCTTCAGAAGCGCCGAACCGCTGCAGATCCTGCAGGGCGCGCGGCAGCAGACCCTCGGCAATGGCCAGTTTTTCGCGCAGGTGTACAGGAGCCGTCTTATGGCTGATTCCTGTAAGGAAGAGCTTCATAGCATGAGGCGCTTCTGAAGCTGCGCCTGTGCGACCCAGGTAACGAGGCAGCATACGAGGGCGACAATCGAGAGGATTGCCGTTTTACGTCCGCGCCACCCGGCTGTCACTCTGAAAAAGACGAGTGCGAGATAAACGATCCAGGTCACGAATGAGATCGCGATGCTGCGGTCACCGATCCAGCGTGTTCCATGTTCCACAAACGCCCAGATGCTGCCAATCACGATCCCGATGGTGATGAAGGCGAACCCCGCGCCAAGCGATTTAGTGATGAGATCGTCGAGCGTTCCGAGCGGCGGCAGGATGCGGTAGAACGAGCTTGGGCTCTTCCGCTTGAGTTGCCGCTCCTGGAGCAGGTAAACGACGGCAGCCGCCGCTGTGAACAGCAGCGCTGCGTACCCAAGCAGCGAGGCGACCACATGCGCGGTGAGCCACGTGCTGCGGATGGCGGGATTCGACCACGCGGAAACCGGGTTGCGAAGCGCGCCCACCAGCGTCATCACGAAGACCAGCGGGAAGATGAACACGCTCAGGCTGGCTGCCTTGTACCGGTAATAGATGGCAAGGAAAGTGGCGGTGATAATCCACGCGCAGAACGACATGGTTTCGAAGATGTCGCTGACGGGAAGCTGGTGCTCGTTGAGGCCGAGTTCAACGATGGACACAAGATGGAACAGCGCGCCCAGTCCGAACGCCCCGAGAGCGATTCGGAATAAGTTTTCACTGCGCCGCAAAACGGTGACTATGGCATCGAGCAGGCCGAGCGAATAAAGCGCAGCCGCCACACGAAGCCAGAGAACGCTGGATTCGTTCATCTGTGAGGATTTCTATCTTCAGTATAGATGTCAGAATGGATTTATGACCGCTGTGTCGCCCGATCCCAAGGTAAGCGGGGCCTGAAGGTTAGTGCGTTTTCATGTCCAGAATTTCGGATGCCGCGCCACCCAGGCGGATGGAGCCGCGCTCGAAGCGCAACTGGCCGAACGCGGGCTCGACCGCACGGCCGACCGGCGCGATGCCGATCTTGTCATCCTGAACACCTGCACGGTGACGGCTGAAGCGGACGCCGACGCGAGGTCCGCGATTCGCCGCGTTCACCGCGAGAACCCGGAAGCGCGAATCCTGGTCACCGGATGTTATGCGCAGCGGGCGCCCGCGGAACTTGCGGAAATGCCGGGCGTCGAATGGGTAGTCGGGAATTCCCATAAAACAGAAATAGCCAGATCTGCTCGGAGGCGGGGAGACACCGTATCACGGGCAGATCGTTACGGGCGATATTTTCGAGACGCGGGATATTTTGACCGCGCCCGTGATGGACATTCTGCGACGCCGCCGGCGACCGCACCACGCCCAATCTGAAGATCCAGGATGGCTGTCACAACCGGTGCTCGTTTTGCATCATCCCGTTTGTCCGGGGAAAGAGCCGGTTTCTCAGCGCGGGGCAAATCGTCGAGCAGGTGCGCGGGCTCGCATTGAAGTACAAAGAGGTGGTGCTTTCGGGGATCAACCTTGGGCGCTGGGGACGCGAATCGGGCAGCGATATGCGGCTTCCCGACCTGCTTCGGCGTTTGCTTGCCGAGACCGATATCGCTCGGCTGCGGCTGAGTTCTGTGGAACCGATGGACTTTTCCGATGACCTTCTTGGCCTCATGGCGGAGACGCCGCGGATTGCCAAACACGTTCATGCGCCGCTGCAATCGGGTTCCGACACGATCCTGCGTAAGATGCACAGGAAGTACCGGCCGCGCCACTATGCCGACCGGCTCGCGAAAGCGCGGGCGCTCATGCCCGATGCAGCTATCGGAGCCGACGTGATGACAGGATTTCCTGGGGAAACGGACGAGTTGTTCGAGGAATCGCGGGCGTTTATTGCGTCGATGCCGTTTACGTATTTGCACGTTTTCACTTATTCCGAGCGGCCGGGTACACCGGCGGCATCCATGGCTGGCGCGGTTCCCGTGCAAGTGCGCAAAGAGCGAAACAAAGTGCTCCGCGATCTGGCCGCCGGGAAAAACGCGGCGTTTCGCGAACGTCTGGTGGGCCATGAACTTTCGGCGGTTACGATTGAGCCTCTCGGCATCGCTTTGACCGATAACTATTTGAAAGCGGCGCTCGACTTGCCATACCCGGCAAATCGGCTGGTCCGGGTTCGTGTCCGGGGGCTCAATGATCAAGGAGTGTCCGGGGCGATTGTTGGCGACGATGAGAGGCGATGAAAAACGATCCCATCGAGGCGGCACTCGCACGCCTTGACGGGCCGGAACCGGACCTTGCGAAGGCGCTGGCGGCAAAGTCGAATCTGGTTGTGGCCAAGGCCGCGCGCCTGGCGGGCGAGAGCCACGCCGCTTCACCTGATCCCACAACTCACGGCGGCGTTCGAGCGCGCGCTCAAAGGCGGAGATAAAGGCTGCACCGCTTCGCTCGCGATCGCGCGCGTTCTGGTGACCTTCGACCACGCCGATGCGGAGCTGTTTCTGCGCGGCATGAAGCATATTCAGCGCGAACCTGTCTGGGGCGGCAGCGTGGATACGGCGGCGAAACTGCGCGCGGCCTGCGCCATCGGTTTCGCGAACGGGCCGCCATCCGCGGAAGCTTCGTCACTTACTGGAACTGCTGGTGGACCCGGAAACAACTGCCCGGTCGGGCGCTGTCCGCGCGATTGCCGCGATAGGTTCGGAAAGCGCAGGATTGCTTCTTCGCTACAAAGCTCTGCTGGGGGATCCCGAAGCCGATGTTTTGTCAGACACGCTAACGGGGCTCATTGAGACGGACGGGCCTGAGGCGTTACCCCTGATTGAATCCCTGACGCGGTCCGATGATGAGCAGGTTCAGGAGGCCGCGATTCTGGCGCTTGGAGCGAGCCGCCGTCCCGATGCGGTTGAGATTCTGATGCGGCGATATGAAGAGACGGCGCGCCCCGAGACCAGGAAGTGCATCCTACTGTCCCTTGCGAGCGCGCGTACGGAACCTGCGCTTGATTTTGTCCTCGCGCTGATCCGGGACGGCAACGCTTCCGAGTCACGGGCGGCATTGGATGCAGTGTCACTGCACAGTGCCGACCCCCGCATCCGGCAGGCCGTGGAAGAAGCGGTTACCGGCCGGGAACGCCCATCCAGCCGCGAGTCCAGATATCGGCCATCGTAATAAACAGAAGCAGCATCAGCCAGAAAAATCCGCTCGCCACGATCATCTTCGTCAGCCGCGTGCTGTACCAGACATGCATGAAGAACAGAATGACCAGCGAAGCCTTGAACAGGGCGATCGCCAGCGCGACGAAGATGTTCCACCGTCCGAGATCGACCGTGGACACCAACGCCGTGACCCACGTCAGAACGATCAGCGCGAAAAAGACGAGGAAATAGATGCTCTTCGGAACGATGTGATGCTCTTCGTGATGCATGATGTGCCCAGCGGACGCTGATGCGGTGAATTGCTCATGACAATCCCCTTCCCGACCGATCAATCAGATAAAGCAGAGGGAACAGGAAGATCCAGACGATATCGACGAAGTGCCAGTAGAGCCCGAACATCTCGACCGGCGTATGCCATTCAGGCGTGAACTTCCCTCTGTAAGCCTGCCAGATCAGCACCAGCAGAATGCCCGCGCCGATGATCATGTGCGTGGCGTGCAGCCCTGTCATGCCGAAATAGAGCGAGAAGAAGAGCGAGCGTGTGCCGGCATCCTTGCAGCCTTCGCATTCGAAGTGTTCGCCCGGAACTTCATGATGCACCCACTTTCGTGATACTCGTAGGCCTTCACGCCAAGGAACACACCGCCGAGCAGCAGGGTCAGGATCAGGAACATGCGACCAGCAGCATCCGCTTGCCGATCGCCGCGGAATGAACGCCCATCGCCATCGTCAGACTGCTGCAGATCAGCACCGTGGTATTGGCCGCGCCGATCCAGAGATTGGTCTTGTTGCTGGCCGAAGCGAACGCGACCGGATAGGCCTGCCGGTAAACGAAATACGCCAGGAACAGCCCGCCGAAGAACATGATTTCGGTGACCAGGAAGACCCACATTCCGACGGTGGAAGCGTCCTTCTGCTGCGCCGCATTCTCGAAATGGTGCTTGAGGGTGGTGTGCTCAAGCTCTTCGGTTGTGACCACCGCTGTATGGTTATCCAACGTGTACAACCTCCGCGACGTGTATTCGTAAGCTTCCGTCGTCACGACCGGCGTGATCTCGAAGTTCGCGGTAGGCGGCGGCGATGAGGTCTGCCATTCGAGACCGGTCGCGCCCCACGGATTCGGCCGGCGCATCCGGCCCGTACTTCAGCGACCAGAGCAGGTAGCAGAACGGAATCAGGAAGCCGACGCCCAGAATCGAAGCGCCCGCCGATGACAGCACGTTGAACACCTGAAATTCGGGCGGATACACGTGGTACCGGCGCGGCATCCCCATGTAGCCCAGCAGGAACTGCGGGAAGAACGTCAGGTTGAAGCCGACGAACACGATAATGGCCGAGATCTTCGACCAGCCGTCGTTGTACATCTTGCCGGTCATCTTCGGCCACCAGAAGTGGATGCCCGCAAGATAGCCCATGATCGCGCCGCCCACCATCACGTAATGGAAGTGCGCGATCACGAAGTAGGTATCGGTCAGGTGAACGTCCATGCCGAGACAGGCGAGGAACAGTCCGGTCAGACCGCCGATGGTGAACAGTCCGATAAACCCGATCGCGTAAAGCATCGGCGTGGTCATCCGGACCGAACCCTTGTACATGGTCGCGGTCCAGTTGAACACCTTGATCGCCGAAGGAATCGCCACGATGTAGCTCAGAATCGAGAACACCATGCCCGGCATAAACCGACTGGCTGCTGACGAACAGGTGATGGCCCCAGACCAGGAAGCCGAACACCGCGATCGCGATGCTCGAAAACGCGATGAACGTGTATCCGAACGGCTTCTTCGAACAGAAAGTCGAGATCACTTCGGAAACCACGCCCATCGACGGCAGAATCATGATGTAAACGGCCGGATGCGAATAGAACCAGAACAGATGCTGGAACAGCACCGGATCGCCGCCATAAGCCGGATCGAAGAAGCCGATATGCAGTCCGCGCTCCAGCACCAGCAGGAACAGAGTGACCGCGATGACGGGCGTACCCAGAATCATGATCGCGCTGGTGGCGTAATGCGCCCAGACAAACAGCGGCAGGCGGAACCAGGTCAGGCCCGGCGCGCGCATACGGTGAATGGTGACGATGAAGTTCAGCCCGGTCAGAATCGACGAGAAGCCGTTGATGAAAATCCCCAGACCCGCCGCGATCACATACCCGTTCGAGTACGAACTGCTGAAAGGCGTGTAGAAGGTCCAGCCGGTATCCACGCCGCCGGCGAGCAGCACATACAGGGTAAACGCGCCGCCGAGCATGTAGATGTACCAGCTCAGCAGATTGATTCGCGGAAATGCCAGATCCTTGGCGCCGATCATCAGCGGCATCAGGAAATTGCCCAGAATAGCCGGAATCGACGGGATCAGGAAGAAGAACACCATCAGGATCCCGTGCATGGTGAACACCTTGTTATAGGTGTTCGAATCGAGCAGATCGCCGGCCGGAGTCGCCAGTTCCAGCCGGATCAGCACCGCAAACAAACCGCCCAGAAAGAAGAACGCCGTCACCGCGATCAGATACAGGATCGCGATCCGCTTGTGATCTTCCGTCAGAAGCCAGCTCTTCAGCCCGTGCTGCGCATTGAGATAGTTCTTTGGCTTTTCTGCAACTAGTGGAGGCGCCGTAATCATTCTTGTATCCCTGAAACCTTACCGATTCCTTGGGTACTGAGCCCGCCTGCGGACTCGTCTCTATCCTGCGTGCGGCGTTTTCGGTTCCGAAGCCGGTGGTCTGAACCGACGCCGGCGTGGCCAGGTTCTGCGTTCCGTTCTTCGGCCCGAGCGATTTCACGTATTCGATCAGCTTCAGCATGCCGTCTTCGGTGATCAGACCTTTGAACGTCGGCATGATGTCGTCATATCCGGCCACGATTTTCGCCTGCGGATAGAGCACCGATTCGCGGATATAAGACTCATCCGCCCTCACGCTCGATGCCGTCTTTCAGATCCACACGCGTTCCGAAAAGCCCGTTCAGATTCGGGCAGCGCCCGTTCTGTTGTTCACCAGACTCGCATGGCAATTTCCGCAGCCCAGCTGATTGAACAGAGACTGGCCCTGTTCCGCCATGGAACCTTCGCCGCTGCCCGCGCCCAGCCACGTATTGTAGTCGGCCTGCGCTCATCACGTAGACGGTGCCGATCATGCCGGAATGCTTGGTCCCGCAATACTCCGCGCAGAAGATGTGATACGCGCCGACCTTGGTCGGCCGGAACCATTCGGTCGTATACTTGCCCGGCAGCACGTCCGCTTTGGTGCGGAACGCCGGAATGTAGAAATCGTGGATCACGTCTTCCGACGTCATGCGTCAGCTTGATGTTGCGGCTCACCGGAATATGCAGTTCGTTGATCTCGCGCGCGCCTTCCATGTGCTGGATCTTCCACATCCACTGCTTGCCCGTGACGTAGATTTCCATCGAATCGGCGGGCGGCCGGGATTCGGTGAAGAAGATGCTGGCGCCCCAGGCGAACATGATCATCGAAAGGCCCAGCGGAATCACGGACCAGACGATTTCGAGCACCATGCCGCCGATGCTGTGCGACGTATCTTCCGGCCTGCATCTGCTGCACATTCGGACGGTGCCGGTACTTGATGGCGAAGAAGACCACCAGGAACGCGATCAGCAGCGAAAAAAACGCGCTGACCAGAACGAGGAACGCGTAGAGCGCGTCCACCTGGCCCGCGATGCTCGACGCCGCCTCGGGAAATAAGCTGAAAACTTTTCGGCTCGATCATATTTGGTTAGGCGGCCCGATTCCCTTTCTGCCTGCTCTCTCGCCGCAGCATGATAAACACAAATCCCCCCATCGTCAAAACCGTAGCCGCTCCCGCCACCCGCAGGAGGCCCAGCGCATACGGCGTGTACTTCGCTGACGTGCGGATCGAAATGATAGCAGAACAGCAGAATCTGATCCACCGGATTCCCGATCTTGTTCTGCGACGCCTCAATCAGGCCCAGTCGCAGATCTTTGGGCGAATACTCGATCCCGTAAAAATACTTCGAAAGCCTGCCTTCCGGCGTCAGCACATAAATTGCGCTCGCGTGAGCGAACTGCGCCGGTATGCGCATCCCACACGTAGCGGAAACCCACCGCGTCCGTGACGCGCTTGATGGAATTCAGATTCGCCGGTCAGAAAGTGCCAGCCCTTCGCCGTCTCCGGACGGCCGAATCTTTCATGTAAACGGCCTTCTTCTCAGCCGCCTGCTGCGGCGTTTCCCGCGCATCGAAGCTGATCGCGACCACGTCGTAATCCTTGCCCGGCGTGAACTTCAGAACCTTCGCCGCCCGCACCATCCCGTTCAGGATTTGCGTGCAGAGCATCGGGCACTCGTAGTAAACCAGCGCCAGAACCACCGGGCGCTTCCCGAAATAACTGCCGAGCGCAACGGTCTTGCCGTTCTCATCCCGGAACGGCGCGTCGAGCGGCAGTTGCGAATTCAGGCGCTGCTCGATGGTGACGTGCGGTGAGCGGAGTCGGCCGGTCCCCGCCCTTCATGTTGAGCAGATCCGGCGACCGGCGTCGTGCGGGGCCCGTTCATGCGTCGGCGTATCCGCCATCAGGCGGCAAGGCAGCTGCTGAGCAGGCCCACGGCAAGCAGCACCCGGATCGGCAGCGAACTGTATTTCCCTGGTTTCATTGAGAAATCTTTTCGAGCGTCCTTCCGCTGCTGGCATCGGACGGAATCATCCGGTAACCGCCGTTGTCCGTACCGGCCGGGCTCGGCTTCGAAGGCAAACCCTTCTGCGCCACCATGTCGATGGCCTGCGCGATCGGAATGCGAACCGTGCCTTTGGCCGGATCCACCCAGCCATAGTTGTTCAGAATCTGATCCTCGTCTTCGCGAAGTTGTTCCAGTTCAACGCGCGGCTGGACCGGCTGGACGATCCCCTGCAGCCGCGGCTCGGGCGGCAGTGCAGGCCGGCCTTTCATCATCGCCGGGCGGATTCTGCGCGTTCTTCATGTCCTCGCGGTGAAAAAGGAAGTCGAACATCGCCCACATGGCAAAGACCACGATGATGCAGCCGATCAGCAGTCCGATGCCGAACGCGGAGATCTGGAATACGTTGACGTCCCGCCGCTCATGCGAGACCTGCGGGTTGCCCGGTTCGTCGTCCGTGGTTTATGCGGATGATTAGTGATCTCTGCCATGACTCAATGCCTTTTAACAGATCCGGAGCGCCCAGCGGCAACAGAGGCATTGCCGGGCAGGTTCCGGAAGAACAATGCAAGACCAGAGTCCGCCGAATCCGAGCGGCGCGACGATGTCCAGCCACGAGATAATAGAAATGCGGGTGTGCGACGTTCTGGAAGTTCGGTTCCACCAGCGAGAAAACGTCAACCGCGTGAACGAAAATCAGATAAATAGCGATGGCCGCGGATCGTCCGCGGATTCTTCTTCAGATCCTGCGAAAGCAGCAGCAGAAACGGAAGCATGAAATGCCCGATCAGCAGGATCAGCGCGACCCATCCCCAGCCGCCATTCCAGCGCTTGATGTACCAGATGATTTCCGTCGGCAGATTGCCCGACCAGGTGATCAGCAACTGCGAGAAATTCAGATATGCCCAGAGCATCACCAGCGCAAACAGCAATTTGCCCGAGATCGTGCAGATGCCGCTTCGTGATTGCGTGATCCATCGGCCCGAACTTCGCGAGCACGGTCAGCGTCGCGATGACAATCGACATCGCCGTGAGGCACTGCCCGATCACGATCATGAATCCATAGACCGTCGAATACCAGTATGGTTCAAGGGTCATCAGGTAATCGACCGACGCGAATGTCATCAGGATGAAGAAGATCAGGACGCCCGGGAGCGCTCAGTTTTTCAAGCAGGGCCGAATACTGCGATCGATTTCGTCTCGTCTTCCAGGCTTCGACCACTTGGTCAGCAGCGCACGTAAAGCCGCACAGAAACACGATGTAGATCAGCCATCCGGACCCAGAGGAACGGCACGATTCAGATAGAGCCTCTTCGCGTGAATAACTTTGTCGGCCAGGCCTTCCGGAGTCGTCCACCAGTACAGATCTGCTCGATGAAAAATGACCAGAGGCAGGAACAGCGGAGCCACATACGTAGAGCGTTTTCGCGCCGGCTTCGAGCGGCCGACGGATCACCAGCCCCATGCGCCGCCGGTCAGATACTGGGTCATCAGGATGAGCAGGCAGCCAGCGCCCGCTCCGAACCAGAGCCAGAAACCTACCAGATAAGAACGCAGGAACTGCTGCATTCCGCCACCGGCAAGAAAAATACCGGCGACCGTCAGCGCCAGAAAGATGAGCCCGATGAACGTCGCGCATGTTGCGAGTACCGCTTGAGCGTGTCGCTCAGCTGCGGGGCTGGTCGTGTAACTTTGTTCGGTCGTCGTCATTTTCTCTCTGGCTGACTTGCTGACCCGTCATGGGCTTGTGCGCTCCGGCGCCATGCGCGCCCGGAACTCCGGACGGCGTCGCAGGCTCGGCCGGGAAATTGTAGAAATCGGGGTCGCTCGGAACCAGCGGCTCGGAGTCTGCGCGCTGCCTTCTGCTCCGGTGTCAGCGGCGCCCCGGCGCCCGGCACCTTCGCACGGGCATCCGCCGTCAGATCGTTGACGTTCGCGTTCTGGCTGTACTGCAGGGCGCGGATATAAGCGACGATCGCCCAGCGGTCGCGCGGCTGCACCTGCGCCGCATAGTTCAGCATCGCTCCATATCCATTCGTGATCACGTCGTAGTAATGTCCCACCGGCGCGTTGCGCAGGCGGTCGATGTGATACGAAGGCGGCTGTTTGAAGCCGCGCCGCACGATCATCCCAAGACCGTTGCCGATCCGGCCGTGGCAGGGCGCGCAGTAGATGTCGTAGCGCTGCTGTCCGCGCAGAATGAAAGCCTTGTCGACCGCGATCGGGAAATTCGGCAATGTCCTCATCGCCGGCATCCTTGCCCGCGTAAAAAGCCGTGTCTTCGTTGCAGTGCTGCCGCGGGCGACGGTGCCTTCGAGTTCAGGCCGTGCCGCTGCGTGCCGTCGGCAAAAAATTCGCTCGGCCGCTGCGGCTTGTATTTGGGCTGATCCTGCATGTCGAGCCGCGCACAACCGGTGAGCGCCGAGCGCCGGTCAACCCGATGCAACAGAATTCGCTCATCGGGCCACTTCCGCGATCTCTTCCGGATCCAGGCTCTCCAGAAACCCGGCAGTCTCGTCGATGTCGAACTTCGGATCGTCCGATTCGATGCAGAGGAAAAATTTGCTCCGCGAAGCGTCCGCGAACCGCTCCACGTTGAAGACGGGATGATACGGCTCCGGCAAACCGTTCATCAAAAGCATGCTGATGGCGGCCGTCAGCCCACCAATCAGAATGGTGCATTCGAACGTGATCGGAATGAACATCGGCACGCTGATCAGCGGGCGTCCCGCCGATGTTCAGGGGCAGCGCCACCGCCGAAACCCAGCGAGCACAGACCGAAGCCGCCGACGCATCCAAGCAAAGCCGCCGATCAGCGTGCACAGCGAAACGCGGTTGTCGTGCAAATCCATCGCGTCGTCCAGCTCATGGATCGGATAAGGCGTGTAAGCGTCGAACTTGCGGAACCCGGCTTCGCGCGTGCGGCGTGCCGCGGCAACCAGTTCGCCGGGAGTTTCAAACTCGGCCATCAGACCGTACAAAGGATGCAGATACCGGACAGAATGAGCGCTCATTGAGCAACCGGCTCCTTCACGCGCGCGCCGGGCAGCAGCATGCGAAGTTCAAAGATCGTAATCATCGGCAGAACGCGGACGAACAGGAAGATCAGGGTCATGAACAACCCGAGGGTTCCGGTAAACACCGCCCAGTCCCAGATGGTCGGCCAGTACATGCTCCAGCTCGACGGCAGAAAGTCGCGGTGAAGGCTGGTCACGACGATGACGAACCGCTCCAGCCACATCCCGATATTGACGACGATCGAGAGCAACCACAGGAGGCAAGGGACTGGTGCGGATCTTCTTGAACCACAGGAATTGCGGAGTAATGATGTTGCACAGGATCAGGCACCAGTAGAACGGCGCGTACGGGCCGGTCATACGGTTCCAGATCATGAACCGCTCGTAAGTATCGGCGCTGAAGTAGCCGAAAAACGCTTCCATCATGTAGCCGTAGGCGACAATCAGCGCGGTGGCGAGCGTGACCTTCGCCATGTTGTTCAGATGGCGAATCGTGATGCATATCCTGCAGACCGTAGAACTGGCGCACCGGAATCATCAGCGTCAGCACCATGGCGAAACCGGAGTAGATAGCACCCGCCACGAAGTAGGGCGGAAAGATCGTCGTATGCCAGCCGGGAACGATGGAAACCGCGAAGTCGAAGCTGACGACTGTGTGAACCGAAACCACCAGCGGCGTGGCCAGTCCGGCCAGCAGCAGCGAAGCTTTTTCGTATCGCTGCCAGTGCCGGGCCGAGCCGCGCCATCCCATGGCGAGCGCCCCGTACGTGACACGCTGCCAGGGTTTTTTCGCGGTGTCCCGCAGTGTCGCAAGATCGGGCAGCAGGCCGACAAACCAGAACACTGCGGAGATGGTCAGGTACGTCGAAACCGCGAACACGTCCCACAACAGCGGGCTGCGGAACTGCGGCCAGATGTCCATCGTATTCGGATACGGGAACAGCCAGTAAGCGAGCCATGGACGGCCCGTGTGCAGCACCGGGAACATGCCCGCGCACATAACCGCAAACAGCGTCATGGCTTCCGCAAAACGGTTGATCGCGTTGCGCCACGATTGATTCAGCAGCAGCAGAATGGCGGAAATCAGAGTGCCGGCGTGGCCGATACCGATCCACCAGACGAAGTTGATGATCGCGAAGCCCCAGCCGACCGGGATATTGATTCCCCAGACGCCGACGCCCTTGATGATCAGCCACGTTGCGCCCGCCATCAGATTCTGCAGGATCGCGAAAGAAATCAGGAGTCCGAACACCCACCCGAGGGTGATCTTGCGCTTGAGAACGATGCCGCCGACTTTATCCGAAACCGACGCGAGGCTGTGCCCTTCGTCGATAACCGGGCCGACGTGAATCTTATCTGGAAGCTCGACCGGTTGCGCCATCTAGACTAACCTCTCCAAGATCCGGATTCGGGATTGCGTATATCCGCCAGATAAGTGGTGCGGGGACGCGTATTCAGTTCACCCAGCAGCGAGTAGTTGGTCTTCTCGCGCTTCCACTGCGAAACCTTGCTGTTCGGATCGTTCAGATCGCCGAACATAATCGCCTGCGACGGACAGGTCGCCGCGCATGCCGGAACCATCTTCGCCATCCTGAACCCTGCGATCTTCTTTCTCAGCCGAGATCTTCGCGTAATTGATGCGCTGCACGCAGTACGTGCACTTTTCCATCACACCGCGGCTGCGCACGGTGACATCGGGGTTTCGCTGCAGTTTCAGGCTTTCCGTTTCCCAGTCGTTATACAGCAGGAAATTAAACCGGCGGACTTTATACGGGCAGTTGTTCGAACAGTAACGGGTGCCGACGCAACGGTTATAGACCATTGTGTTCAGCCCTTCCTGATCGTGGGTGGTGGCCGCAACCGGGCAAACCAGTTCGCAGGGCGCGTCTTCGCAATGCACGCAGGCGACCGGCTGGAAGTAGCATCTCGGGATTTTCGGCGGTGCCGCTGTAATACCGATCGATGCGGATCCAGTGCATCTCGCGGGTGTTGAGCACCTGCTCTTTACCCGACCACCGGGATATTGTTTTCAGCCTGACACGCTACCACGCAGGCATTGCAGCCGTTGCAGGAACTCAGGTCGATCGCCATGCCCCAGGCATAACCCTTGTACTGCCACTCCTGCGGAAAGATCGTGAGCCCTTTCGGCGCTGTTTCGCTTTCCTTCTGCACGAATTCGGGATCTTTCTTGTACTCGGCAAGCGATCCGGTCCTGACCGGCTCGCGGCCTTCCATGCCGAAGTGATGCTGCACAGCGGCCAGACGGAAAGTCTCGCCCATCTTCTTAACCGTTGCGCCGTGCGCGGAGTACGGATTCGAAACCGTGCGCAAGGAGTTCACATCGAAGCCGGCGCCATTCCCCGCCCTGCCCGACCGCACGCGGCCGTAGCCAAGGCTCAGAGCGATCGAGCCGTCCGGCTGTCCGGGGAGCCGCCACACAGCGCCTTTTACGGTTGCGCCATTGACGGTCAGCTCAACCCGGTCTTCGTCGTTGACCCCGAGATCCTTCGCCGTCTTCTCACTCATCACGACGGCGTTATCCCAGGTGAGCCGCGTCATCGGACGGGGCAATTCCTGCAGCCATGCATTGTTCGCGAATCGACCGTCCAGAATATAGGGATCGGCGTGGAAGGAAATTTCGTAGCCATTGCCGCCGCTGCCGACGGAGGTCTGGGCAGGCACGGCTTTGGCGGTCGCGTTGACGGCTGCGGGGGCAGAGTCTTTCACAAATCCGTCATGCACCGAGTGCCGCCACCACGTGTCATAATCCGCGCCCGTGTGTTTGGTCTGCCAGTATGCGCGAATCGCATCGTAACCCGATTGTTCGGGCGTTTCGGTGAACGCGCTCAGCAGTTCATACATCGATCTGCCGCCATACAGCGGCGCAATAAGCGGCTGCATGATGGTCATAGTTCCGTCGTAAGCAGGCGCGTCGCCCCACTGTTCGAACGTGTGCGTCTCCGGAATCACCCACTGGCACAATTCCGAAGTCTCGTCATCGTAAAGCCCGAGCCGGACGCGCATTTTGGCAAGCTGAACTGCGCCGCGAAGATTGAGTTCGCGCGGAGCGGCGTAAACCGGGTTGCCGCCGAGAATCAGCAGCAGATCCACCTGATTCGAGTTCAGATCGCCCACCAACTCGCTGCAGGTCGGCCCACTGATCGACTGGCTTCTGATCGAGCGAAGCTGTAAAGGTAACGGTCTTGCCGTTGTTTTCGAGAACCTGGTTGATGTAATGAACCAGCGCGTGAACTTCGGGAGATTGATCGTCGCCTGCGATCACGATGGATCGGCCTTTGGCGGCCTGCAGGTCTTTGGCAACCGCCTGCATGAATTTATTCCCGCCGCCACCGCCGCCGCTCAGCGCTGAAGCGAGTGCGCGGGCAAACGGAGCGATTTCGGAAGGCTTCAGCGAAAGGCGATGGTCCGCTCTGGCGCCGGTGTTATTCGGCGAGGATTCAACCGCATAGAACCGGTTGTGTCCGGCAGCGGCGTCGCGTACCGAGCGTTTCGCTGCAAAATCGCGCGAATACCGCACGCCACCGGGCCCGTTGCAGAGGAAAGTTGCCGTCGATTGAAAGCACTACGTCGGCCTGATCGAAGTGATAAACAGGGTTTAAGAACTGGCCGAACGCCATCTGCGAACCCATTCGTCGGCCATGGCCGGTGGGTTCCCACTGGTGCCATTTGGCTCCGGGATAAAGCTTCAGAACGTCCTGCATCTGCGAGAACAGCGTCGGCGACGTGATGGTTTCCGTCAGAATGCGGATGCCCGCGCCGTTCTTCGCGCGCTGTTTTTCCAAAGCGCCGACAAAATACGAAAGAAACGAAGTGTAAGAGCGAATTTCGCCGATATACGTCGACGGTCTGCAGGCGGTCGGGATCGTAAAGTCCCAGAATTGACGCCTGCGTCGCGACATCAGCCGCGCCCATGCTGGCCGGATGTTGCGGATTTCCTTCGACCTTGGTGGGCCGGAATTCGTGCGTTTCCACAAGAATCGGGTTCGCGATGCCGCTGACCGGAAAGGCAGTCGCATAATACAGCGGCTTGCCGGTCACCATCTGCTCCGGTTCCTGCACGTACGGCATGGTGAACTCGGTCGGCTGCTTGGTACAGGCCGAAAGGCCCGCCAGCGCGAGCGACGCTCCCATAATTTTCAGGAAGTTGCGGCGGCCCTCGTCATCGATCCATTCGCTCGCCTGACGGGGAAATTCGCGTGCAGGTATTCCTGAAAGCCCTCGGTTGAGCATAGCTCGTCCAGGCTCCGCCAGTACCCGGAGCCTTTCGCCTTTTCCAGCCGCTTCTGAATGACGGTCAAATTCAAAGGATTGGGTTGATCACTCATTGCGCTATCTGTGGCAAGTCCAGCAGGTCTCCAGCTTCTGAATGTGATATTCCTGCACCAGTCTCTTCCCGATTACTTCCTGCGGCTCGGCAGGCTCATAACCCATCTTGGTGATGAACTCGCGCGGCCGGACGTACTTTTCGGGGTTCCGGTGACAGTCGAGGCACCAGCGCATCTCCAGAGATGCGTTCTGGAACATCAGGGCCATACGATCCACGCGGCCGTGGCAGGTTTCGCACCCGACACCCTTCTTCACGTGAATACTGTGGTTGAAATAAACGTAATCCGGCAGATCGTGAACTTTCGTCCAGCGAATCGACGCGTTTGTGCGATAGCTCTCGCGCACCGGTTCGAGCGTCGGACTGTTGATCCAGATCTGCGAATGGCAGTTCATGCACGTCTTCGTCGGTGGAACGACGGCATAATCCGAATTCTCGACCGAAGTGTGGCAGTAACGGCATTCAATCCCCATTGAGCCAACGTGGTGCGCATGGCTGAACGGGATCGGCTGCTCGCGCGCATCACCTTGACGAGTGGCATAGTTCGAATCTGCGATTAACTCAAAAAGCGCTCCACCCAATGCGCCAAGGATCACGACGGCGAGGATGATGCTCGTGCGTGCGTGAGAGTTCGCGCTGGGTTTGAAGATCTGTGGCATCAGGCTCCAAAGCTGAACTGTACGAGGGGTAAAACGACCAAACCAATATTATGTCCCATGACCTGTTTTTCTGAAAGCCCTCGTGACGAAGTTCCACTTTACAATGGAGCTTCATGCGCCAAACCATTCGCCCCGCGGGGCGCCTTTCGGGCACCATAATTTTGCCCGGCGACAAGTCCATTTCTCATCGCTACGCGATGATCGCTTCACTGGCTGAAGGGACTTCGAAAATCCATAATTATTCGACCGGCGCGGATTGCCATTCAACGCTCGGATGCGTTCAGGCGCTGGGAATCGGCGTCGCTCAGGAAGGCACCACAGTGACCATCGACGGCCGCGGCTTGAACGGCTGGAAGCAACCGGCGGGCGATCTGGACGCGGGCAATTCGGGATCGACCATTCGTATGATTTCAGGCCTGCTGGCGGCGCAGCCTTTTACCAGCCGCATCGTTGGCGATGAATCTTTGTCGCGCCGTCCCATGGCCAGAATCATGAAGCCTTTGGCCGAAATGGGCGCAAAGCTGGAAGCGCGGGACGGTCAGTTTCCTCCGCTTACCATTCATGGCGGTCCGCTTCATGCCATCGACTACACACTGCCTGTCGCAAGCGCGCAGGTGAAGACATGCGTGCTGTTCGGAGGCCTGTTTGCCGAAGGACAGACCATCGTCCGCGAGCCCGTGCTGTCGCGCGATCACAGCGAAATTGCGCTGAAGGAATTCGGCGCGGAACTGAAAGTTACGAAGCGTGTCATCACTCTCGAAGGCCGCCCGAAGCTGACCGGACGCGAGGTCATGGTGCCGAGCGATCTTATCTTCAGCGGCATTTTTCCTGGTGGCAGGACTGCTGGTGCCCGGGTCGCATCTGGTCATTGCGAACGTCGGGCTGAACCCAACCCGCTCGGCGCTGCTCGACTTTCTGCTTTCGATCGGCGCGCCAGTGAAGGTGCTGAAAATTGAGTCGGTGAATGGCGAACTCATCGGAGATATTGAGGTCCGTCACGCGCCCGTGAAAGGCGGGGTGATCGAGAAGGATCTCGCCGCCGGTTTGATTGACGAGATCCCTGTGCTGGCCGTGCTGGGCGCAGCGTCTGAGAACGGCCTGATTGTTCGCGATGCGCAGGAGCTTCGGATCAAAGAAACGGACCGCATTGCCACTGTCGCCGAAAACTTCTGGCGTATGGGGATCGAAATCGAGGTGACGCCAGATGGCATGCGGGTTCCGGGGAAGCAGAAGTTCCGGTCGGCCGCGTTCGATTCCTTCGGCGATCACCGTATTGCAATGGCGTTTGCGGTGGCGGCTCTGCGGGCCGACGGCCCATCGACAATTGACAATGCGGAGGCAGCTTCGGTCTCCTTCCCCGAGTTCTGGAACATCCTCGAAAAGGCAGTTACTTAAGCGGGGGATCTGTTGTGATGGTCGACTGCACGTCGAACTTTCTGAAGTCTGTGTACCGGTATTCGGTTCTTACGGCAGGCTTGACGAATTTCGCGAACGAGAGGCGCCCGTCGATCACCAGAGTGGCGGGCGCCCACACGCCATCGGGCAGCTTTTGTTGGCGTATCAGGATGGTGCTGCCGGGTGCGAAGGCCACATTATCGCGTGCAACCGTATCGAGCCTCTGAACGGCGACGCGATCCTCCCGATCGATCCATAACTTGTGAGTAAAGCTGCGAACTTCGTTCTGGTGTTTATCTGAGGTTGGCGGCAGCGCCCTGGGTGTGCATTCAATCACCCACACCTTATGGCCATCGAGCATCTCTTCGCCCACGATCCTGCTGTCGAAAACGGTTAGCAATTCATCGTCATTCGCCAGACTGACATTCTTGTGTGTGAGCGAGGAAAGCCGCGAGCGGCGCCGCTCAGCCGCGGTCTCCTTCAGCCGCTTCTCTTCTTTCGCCTGTTCTGAAGAGCTAAGCGGTTTCCCTTCGCGTGCAATCAGCTTTTTGTACTGCATGCCTTCGACAAAGATGTACTCGCTGGTTTCGGAATTCTTCGAGGCGACCTTGCCGTCTTTGCCGTAGTGGATGTGGTCCGCTTCTTCCACGTAGGTGTACTGATGAAGTCTGCCGGCGTTAAGCTTTTGAGCTTCAGCAAAGGATTTCATAATCTCGGCGGCATCCTGGGATAATGCCAGACTTCCGGTTAGTACACACAAGATCAAAATCCGCATTGCAGCATAGTGTAGCGGGGTGAACGGATGCCGCGCTACTCTGTCTCAGAGGAACTTCCTTGTTAAAGACAATCTCTCTTGCATATATTGCGGCATTTGCCGCGTTTACAGGCCTGGCGGGCGCTCAAACGCCGTCAGTGTTTGCCTCAGGACTTCAAAACCCTTCCAGACTTACTATCGGGCCGAATGGAACCGTGCTGGTCACCGAAGCAGCCGGGACACCGAACACGGGCCGCGTTTCTGTTCTGGACAGCGGTGGCAACCGGCGAACGGTTATAGACGGGCTGCCTTCAGGCAAAGCGGCGCCGGATATGTCGATTGACGGGCCCAACGGTATCGCGCTCTCCGGGCGGACGCTTTACATTGCCAATGGAGAGGGCGACTCGCACGTCAACGGGCCCACCTCGGGGAGCATTGTCCCTAACCCGGCCGGACCTTCGTCGCCTATGTACGCAACCATCCTCCAGGTGAATCTCAGTGCGGACGTGGATAAACTTGCGAGCGGATTTTCACTGACCCTGCAGAACCATTTCACGTTGATGGATGGTAATTCCGTAACGCTCACCAATACCTCGGGCGATACGGCCACGGTTAGTCTGTTAACCGGGTTCCGGCTGGATCGGCCCGACCCGAATACAATTTACCGGAACACGCACCTGTTCGGGCTCGCTCTGCTGCCCGCTCAACCGAACACGCTCTACGCCGATGACGCGGGCAACAATGCCATCTGGAAAGTGGATCTGACGTCAGGGCGTTCTCAGTTGCTGATCCGTTTTCCCGGCACTCCGAATCCGCTCGCGGCAGCCGGTGGGCCCCCGTTCAGCGAAGCGGTTCCCACGTCGGTGCGTCCGTACGGCGATCATCTTCTCGTGACACTGCTGAGCGGTGCTCCGTTCGTTCCGGGCGCCTCGCGGGTGATGGAGGTGGATCCGGCCACCGGGACCGCGACAACGTTTATGGGAGCACTCTCATCGACAATCGACATCGTCTTCCGGCTGCGCGCCGACGGAAGCGGCCAGTGGTTCGTACTCGAGTACAGCACCGGCACTCTTGCGACGCCCGCTCCCGCGCCCGGGCGGCTTCTTGTTTACACAAATCCCACGCCGCAAATCTTCTCGGATGGATTGGCAACGCCTACTGGTTTAACGCTGGATTCGCAAAGTGGAACTTTGTATATTGTGGACCGAACGGATGGAACGGTTTCGAAAGTTGCAGTGGGGAACTAAAAGCGGAAAAGACGGCGGCAGGGGGATATGGATCCCTGCCGCCGGTTATGAATAGGTAACTGAATCAGCGAACAACATTAGCGAACAACTGACAATGACCCGGTTGGTTGCGCCGGGGTAACCGCGTGAAGATCGACCTTCATTTCCTTCCAGTTGTAATCGAACTCTTCACCGCAATCGAGACAGCAGACGTACGTACCTTTGCGCGCACTCTGCGAGCCGCGGGCGGTAATCGGGAATGTGGTCCTTTTGTGAGAGCAGCCGAACATGGCGTTCAGAATCGAAGTAAGCATCTAAGTTTTGTGGCCCCTTGCAGGATTGGTATTAGCAATCCCGCTGCCAAATTAAAGACTCTTAGCGATTGCTTCGGCAATCTGACGGCCGTGAAACCTTCCGTTTTCGATGAATATCTCGTTCGTATGCATGCCCGCAACAATGACACCCGCGAGGTAAACCCCTTTCCTTCCGCTTTCCAGCGTCACCGGATCCGTCTTCGGCTTCAGCGTATGGGGTTCGAGAGTGATACCGGCGGCGTTGAGAAACGTCATATCCGGGCTGTAACCGATCAATGCCAGTACGAAATTATTGGGTACTATTACCTTTCCGTCCGGCGTGTCGAGAAGCACAGAATCCTCACGAATATCGAGCACATTTGACCGGAAGTATGCCTTTATTTCGCCCGCTTTTATACGGTTTTCAATGTTAGGTTTTATCCAGTACTTTACGTGATGGTGGATTCCCGGTCCGCGATGCACCAGCGTGACACGAGCACCGGTCCAAAAGAGTTCAAGAGCGGCAATGGCGGCCGAATTCTTAGCGCCAACCACCATCACGTCGTGGTCGTAATACGGGTGTGGCTCTTTGTAGTAGTGGATTACCTTCGGGAGTTGCTCGCCCGGCACATTGAGCATATTCGGCACGTCGTAGTACCCCGTAGAGATGACGATCTTCCTGACAGTGTAGACGCGCTTATCCGTCGTCACGCGGAAGTCTCCGTCGTTGCCGCCGATCGAATCGACCTTTTCGTACTGATGTACGTTGAGCTTGTAGTGATCGGCCACGCGCCGGTAGTACTTGAGAGCCTCGGTACGATTCGGCTTTTCGTTGAGGCTCGTCATGGGAATGTCACCGATCTCCAGAAGTTCCGGAGTGGTGAAGAAATTCATGTGCGTGGGGTAGTGGTAGATCGAGTTGACGATGCAACCCTTATCCACCACCAGCGTGTTGACGCCCCGCTTCTTGAGTTCAATGGCGCACGCGAGACCCGTGGGCCCTGCTCCGACCACGAGCGTGTCATAGGTGGTCTGCGGCGTCACAGCTTGCTTTCAATCTCCGACGCAATGGATGCCAGCGCCTGAGGCAGCGCCGACGCATCTTTCCCGCCGCCTTCCGCCATATCCGGACGGCCGCCGCCTTTGCCTCCGAGCGCCTGCGCAAGACTGCCCACGAGTTTGCCTGCCTGAAGCTTCTGCGTCAGATCTTTGCTCACCGCGGACACGATCGAGACCGCGCCGTCTTCCGTTGAGACCAGCACGATCACACCGGACTTCCACTTGTTGCGCAGCGTGTCGGCCAAAGATCGCATCTGTTGCCGGTCCAGGCCATCCAGTTGAGCGACAACATATTTGGTTCCGTTCTTGTCCTTCGGTTCCAGATCGCGTGCGGCCGACTGTGCGATTTTCGTCTTCAGTTGCTCGATCCGCCGCTCCTGCGTTCGCTTCTCGGCGAGCAGTCTGTCGATCTGTTCCACCAGTTCGGGTTCAGCGACGCGCAACATGCCGGACATGCGATGCAGCGCGTCGGTGGAGTGCTGGAATTGCGATACGGCGGCTTCTCCCGTGATGGCTTCAATGCGGCGAACGCCGGCAGAGATACTGGTCTCCGAAACAATCTTAAACACCCCGATATCGCCCGTTCGCGCCACATGCGTGCCGCCGCAAAGCTCTTTGCTGAAGTCCGGGATCGAGACCACGCGGACCTCATCGCCGTACTTTTCGCCGAACAGCGCCATGGCGCCGGTGCCGATCGCTTCATCGATCCCCATGACGTTCGTTGTGACCGGAGTGTTGCGAAGGATCTGGCCGTTTACAAGCCGCTCGATTTCGATCGATTCGGCGGGATCGACAGCGGCATAGTGGCTGAAGTCGAAACGAAGACGCGGCGGTTCGACCACGCTGCCGGCCTGCTTTACGTGCGGTCCGAGAACCTGACGCAGAGCGGCCTGTAACAGGTGAGTCGCAGTGTGATTGCGCTGCGTCGAAAGACGTTCGGGAACTGCGACTTCGCTGCGCAGTTCGTCGCCCGCATGGATCGGGCCCAGGGTTCGGATTTTGTGTACGGTAAGACCGGGAACAGCCGGATAGGTATCGAGCACAGTTGCGACCTGCTCACCGGTATGCGCGTCGTAAAGCGTGCCGCGGTCGCCAACCTGTCCGCCCGTTTCGGCGTAGAATGGCGTCCGGTCGAGAACAAGTTCGGCTTCGGTATGTGGGCCGAGGTTGTCAACCGGCTGTTGATTCACCAGCAGGGCAACCACTTTCGATGTGGCGTCGAAGTGGTCATAGCCGAGAAAGGTCGTACGGCCTTTCTCGAGAAGCTCGCGATAGACGGGGGCGATGGAAGCCTTGTCGTTGCCTTTCCAACTGGCGCGCGCGCGTTCCCGCTGGTGCCGCATTTCGGCTTCGAAGGCCTCGCGGTCGATCTCGAACCCGCGCTCCCGTGCCATGTCTTCCTGCTCGTCGAGCGCCAGACCGTAGGTGTCGTAGAGCTTGAACGAGACGGCGCCGGGAACGGTCTTCGCGGTAAGGCTGGAAAGCTCTTCGCTGAAGACTTTCTCGGCCACCAGGAAGGTGGTGGCGTAACGATGCTCCTCGTCTTTGACGATGCGGGCGACACGCTGCACAGACTCCATCATTTCCGGATAAGCCGTGCTCATGTGTTCGGCCACGAACCCGGTGAGTTCGTAAAGGTAAGGCTCCTGGCGCCCGATCAGGCGGGCATTGCGCATGGCCCGGCGCATGATCTTGCGCAACACGTAGCCCCGCCCTTCATTCGAGGGCAGGATGCCATCGTGAATTAAGAAGGCGGTGGCGCGGGCGTGGTCGGCATTGATTCGGAGCGCGGTATCGGTGCGGTCGCCTGAACCATAGGCCGTGCCGAACAAATCCGCGGCGCGATGAATGATGGGCAGGATGAGGTCTGTTTCGTAGTTCGTGGTCTTGCCCTGGAGGATGGCCGCCACGCGTTCGAGGCCCATGCCCGTGTCGATCGAGGGACGCGGCAGAGGCGTCATGCGGCCGGAGGAATCACGGTCGTACTGCATGAACACCAGGTTCCAGATCTCAACGAAGCGCCCGCCGCCATCGAGGGGAAACTGCTCGTGTTCGCGGCCCGGCTCGGCGTTCTCCGGGCCCAGGTCGTAGTGGATTTCGGAGCATGGCCCACAGGGTCCGGTGTCCCCCATCTGCCAGAAATTGTCCTTCTCATCCAGGCGGAAGATGCGTTCTTTGGGCACCCCGGCCACCTCTTGCCACAGGCGCTCGGCCTCATCGTCTTCGCGGAAAACAGTCACATACAGGCGGTCTTTCGGCAAACCGTAGTCTTTGGTGATCAGGTCCCAGGCGAAGGCGATGGCTTCCGCTTTGAAATAGTCGCCGAAGGAGAAGTTACCGAGCATCTCAAAAAACGTGTGATGGCGGCGCGTGTAGCCGACGTTTTCAAGGTCGTTGTGCTTACCGCCGGCGCGGACGCACTTCTGCGACGAGGTGGCCCGGTTGTAATCGCGCGTTTCCTGACCGAGAAAGACATCCTTGAACTGGTTCATTCCCGCGTTGGTGAACAGGAGGGTCGGGTCGTTTGCAGGCACCAGGGAACTGCTGCGAACGATGCGGTGGCCGCGGGCGGCGAAGAAATCGAGAAAACGCTGACGGATGTCGTTACCTGTCACTGAAAGTCCTTTTGGATCCCTGAGGGAGTGGATCTTTTGATTATAGGAGGGGTGATTATAGGAGGGGCGCGGAGGCTTGCCTTCCTGCAGAGCGCTGCCCGGGAGTTAAGATGCACGCATGACGCTCGCCGTGTGGCTGGGCTTTGTGGCGCTGCTGGCAGCGCTCTGGGTGGCGGCCGGTTATTTTGGCGCCGCCGCGCAGTTTGGCGGGCACCTGCCATCTACCTTGCTCAGTTGCGCGATGTTGCTGCTGCCCTACTACGCGTTCGGCTTCGGGGCCGCTGAGTGGTGCAGGCGGTGGAAGAGCGCGTTCGCCCCGTTACTGCTGATGCCCGCGTACCTGATCTTCGCCATTCCGCGCGGTCTGTTTCGTTGGGACATGTGCCTCGGAATGGCTGCTGTACTTCTCGCCATCGGGCTGCTGATCGAATACCCCTGGCTCATCCTGACGATTCTCGGGATCTCGGTTGACCTGCACTTCTTCGACAAGGCATGGCCTTTGCCCGGACTCAGCAGCATGCCGAAGCTGATGTTCGTAGACGGGGCGCTTTACGGATTCCTGGTGCTCCGCCCGATGGAAGGGATCGGCTATGACTTCCGCGCCCGCTGGCAGGATTTCAGAATCGGCCTGCGGGAGTTCCTCTACTACACCCCGGTGGCGCTTGCGCTTGGGTTTGCCCTGAGTTTCCTGCATTTCCACAAAACATTGGCAAACCCGTTGTGGTTCGGCTCGGCGTGGATCTTCACGTTCTTCTTTATAGCGGTTCCTGAAGAACTGTTTTTCAGAGGGCTCATGCTCAATCTGCTTGAGCGCCGAATCGGCACACGCTGGGCTTTGACCGTTACGTCAGCACTGTTCGGGCTTGCGCACTTCAATAAACGGGCGGCTTATTTCAACTGGAGGTACGTGATTCTGGCGGCAATCGCCGGGGTGTTTTACGGGAGAGCCTGGCTTGCCACGCGGCGTGTGACGACCTCTGCGGTCACGCACGCAACGGTCGATACCGTCTGGTCTATCTGGCTGCGTTAAAGCTGAGGCGGGGGCTGAATTTCAAGCAGATTGCCCATCATCTGCTGTTCGATCGGTGAATACCGGTTGCGGAATTCTTCTGTGTTCATCAGTGCGCGGCGATCTTCATCGGGCATGGCGGCCATCCGCAAAACCTGCTGGCGGATCTGCATTTTGCGTTCATCCGGAAGCTCCTGGAACTGCTTCATCGAGCGGCGCACCTCAGACTGGCGCTGAGGCGGCAGGCTGTTGAGCAGTTCGAGCCGGTTTCTGACACGATTCTGCTGAGCGGGCGGAAGCTTTTGAATTTCGCCGAGCCGCCTCTCGATGTTCTGGCGGCGTGCCGGGGGCAGAGTGGAAAGGGCTTTTTCGCGCTGCTCGGGTGTCATGCCCAGCAGTTTGTCTACTGCCGCGGGCCCCGGACGATTTGCCGGCCGGTTCGCCTCCTGATTGGGCCGAGCCTGAGGCGCGCGTGGCGCAGCGGGCACTTTCGCCGGACGCGGCGGGTTCTTCTCGCCCGCCGAAGCGGCGACGGCAAACCCAAACGTCAGACAAAAAGCTGCGGCGCGGCGCTTCATCGTGAAATCACATCCGTTTTGAAGTGCCGGAGGAAACCGCGTCGAACTGGCGCAACAACTGAATATCGTCGAGCGTCTTCTCCACCTGATCGGCGTCGCTGATGGAAACGCCCGGCAGCGTGGCGGACACAGACTGCGAGGACGAAGAATTCCCTGAGCCCGGATGATCGTAAACAAACCCGACGGCGATCAGCATCACTGCCGCCAGAAGGGGGAACGCGGGCTTCCACGCACCGAACCGGATCGCGTCGGCGAAGCGGCGATGCCAGGGCGCTGCCGCAGCCGCCCCGATTTTCTGCCACAGAGTACGGTTGAATGCGATGCTGACCGGCTCAGGCTCCCACTGACTAAGCGCGTCCCAAAGCGCCGATTGCTCCATTCGGAAAGCGGCACAGCCGGAACAACTCTCCAGGTGCTGTTCAAGCATCGCCGCGCGGGCGGTATCGAGTCTCCCGGCCGCGTAGTCGAGCAGCACATCTGTCGTTTCTTCAGAACGTAAAGGACAGTTCATCGCGGGCCTCCCATGACCATATGCGCAAGCCTCGCTCGCAACGTTTCGTAGGCTCGGAACAACAGGCTTTTCACGGCTGACTCCGAACATTCCAAAACATTGGCGATTTGAGAATACTCCATTTCCTCGTACTTATGCATCAACACCGCCGCCCGCTGCTTCTCCGGAAGCAGGGCAATGGCGTCTCTGATTTCCTGCAGCCGGGCATTTGCCACCATGTGCTGCTCCACTGTCGGCTTTCTGTCCGAAACCTCCCGGACCGGCAGATCGCCTGGCCGAACCAGATCGAGCCTCTCCTCGGCTCGCGAATGTTTCTCGTCGCGTAACCAATTGAGAGCGAGGTGCGTGGCGATCCGGAACATCCAGGTCGTGAACCGGGCGGTCGGCTCATAGCTCCCACGCGACTTGTAAATGCGCAGGAACACTTCCTGTGCCAACTCTTCGGAGATCGCCTGCTCCTGCACCATTCTGTACAAAAAATGAACCAGCGGGTTGCGGTGTTTGTCGAGGAGAACACGAAAGCTGTCTTCATCCCCGTCCCGCACCCGAAGCATCAACTCTGCATCGAGATCCGGGGCCGGTGCGGCTCCCATGACCCTATGAACCCCTTCCAACATGGATAGTTGCGGCCTTTATTCCCGCTCAGAGCGCAAGGTACGGCTCATAAGTCGTTTAATCGCTTCGGCGGGAGGCCGGCCGAGGTTTAAGACCGCGTGCATTTCAGCGGCAATGGGGAGTTCCACCCCTGCGCGGCCCGCAAGTTCCATCGCAACAGAAGTGGTTTTCACTCCCTCGGCCACGGTAGACGTGGCAGCGAGAATCTGGCCCAACTGCATTCCGGCGGCGAGTTTCAGGCCAACCTGACGATTGCGGCTCAGGTCTCCCGTGCAGGTGAGTACCAGGTCTCCTAGTCCCGCAAGCCCGGAGAGGGTTTCAGGTTTTCCGCCCAGTGCTACGGCGAGACGGGTGAGTTCCGCGAGGCCTCTCGTGATCAGCGCGGCTACCGCGTTATGGCCGTAACCGAGCCCGTCGCAGATTCCGGCGCCGATGGCGATGACGTTTTTCAAAGCACCGCCGATCTCGACCCCGACCGGATCGTCGCTTTGATAGATGCGGAAGCTGGCTCCCGAGAAACTGGTCTGGATTTGCGCGGCGATCTTTGCGTCGGTCGAGGCCACCACCAGGGCGGTTGGGTTTCCGGCTGCGACTTCAGAAGCGAACGTCGGACCGGAAAGCACTGCTACCGGACATTGCGGCGCGACGGAGGCGATCACCTGAGACATTCGAAAAAACGAACCCATTTCGAGCCCCTTCGTGGCGCTCACGACCGGGGTTCCGGGGCGCATCCACTCCGCCATCGCGGTGTAAACGTCGCGCACGGCATGGGAAGGCATGACGCTGAGCACGAAATCGGCGTCGCGGAGGACGGACTCGAGCGAATGCGAAGCGAAAACGTTGTTTTGCAAAACGAATCCGGGCAGAAAAGCGCGATTCTCCCGGGTGCTTTCAACCGCTTCCGCAATTTCAGGCTCACGGATCCAGAGCGAGACGCGGTCGAACTTCGGGGCGAGCGCGATTGCGAGCGCCGTTCCCCAACTCCCCCCGCCGATAATCGCGAGTTTGGTCACCAGCGGAAAACCCGCTCGGTGCCGGATCGAACGCGTTGGATATTCGACGAATGCCGCCAGACAATCAGGGCGGCTGCGCCCAAAGCGGCCAGCAGAACCGGCGCGGACGGATGGAGAATCATCCAGCAGGCGACCGGAAAGAGGGCGGCGGCGATGACGCTGCCGAGAGACAGGTATCGGGTCGAAAAGAGAACGATTCCGAACAGCAGTACTACTGCGAGCAGAGGAGCCGGTGTCAAGTACGAGAACGCTCCGATGAAGCTCGCGACCGCCTTCCCTCCCTTGAATTTCAGGAATACAGAAAAAGCATGTCCGAGCAGTACTGCGAGCGCGGCTGCGCTCATGTAAGTAACATTCCCGCCGGTCAGCCGGTCGGCGATCCACACTGCGGCCCAGGCTTTGGCGGCATCGAGCAGTAGTGTCAGGGCTCCGGCCAGGCGCCCGGCCGTGCGATGTACATTCGTCGCTCCGATATTGCCGGAGCCGGCGGCGCGGACGTCGCCGCCCGTCATCAGCCGGACAACGATCAGCCCAAAGGGGATACTGCCGAGCAAATATGCGAGCACCACAGACAGAAGCGCGTTCATGCGAGGGGGTAGCTCGCGAGCTTCGTATAGACGGAGTTCCTGCTCAGGTACAGGTGGAACTCAGCCGCTTCAAAACTGCAGAATTCGAGACTGCTCATTCCAGCGATTCTTTCACGGAGCAACGCGGCATCGCCAGGCGCGAGGCGCGCGAGAGTCACATGAGGGAAATAGGGACGCATTTCCCGCTTGCACCCGAGCCGTTCCAAAGCGTCTTCGGTGACGCGGGCGAGTTCCGTCAGCCGCGAATCCGCCCGCACGCCGGCGTAGAAAATTCGCGGCAGGAATCCCAGACCGGAGATCGAGACTGGGATTGTTCCGGGGCGCGGCAGGTCGGACAGTTCGTTTTGTAATTCCGGCAGCCGTGCGTCGGGCCAGTCGCCGATGAATTTGGTAGTGATGTGGAAATTGCTCTCCGGCGTCCACTTGAGGGCGATTCCCTGGCGCATTTCGATCCAGGGTTCGGGTACGTTTGGCAGAGAGATTCCGGTGAAAAGGCGCATCGGATATGCAGGCGGTCGTGAGAATATCTTACTTTGTGCCGCGAGTTCGAATCGTTCACTGGAAGGCCAGCGAGGCCGGGCCCCTGCTTGAAGCGTGCCGCGCCGCCGGGTGGCAAGCCGACTACGATCCCGACGAGAACGGGGCCGCAGTGTCACGGGGCTTGCGCGAAACCATGCCCGACGCGGTGGCCATCGACCTTTCGCGCCGGCCTTCGAGCGGTAGAGATGTTGCCGTCTGGCTGCGCAATCAGAAGCGGTATCGACATCTGCCGATTGTTTTCGTGAACGGTGCAGCCGAAAAAACAGAGGCGATTCGGGCGCTCCTCCCCGACACGACTTTTACGGAGACGGAACGTCTCGCGGCTGTGCTGAAAGCCGGGCCGCCGGCCGGGACCGTTGTACCGCCGTCGATGATGGAGCGGTACAGCGATCGGACCGTGGCTGAGAAGTTAGGAATCGCGGATAGCACCCGAGTGGGCGTCATGGACCCGCCAGACGACTATGCGGCCGCGCTCGGAGTTCTGCCCGAAGGCGCCGAAGTGGTGGAAGGGCGTGAGCAGCAGGTGACACTCTGGTTCATAGAAGACATGGACCAGTTGTTTCGGTCGTTACGGCGGATGCGGACTATGGCTGGCCGGACAAAGCTTTGGATCGTCTGGCGCAAGGGCTCGAAAAACGGCGTCACTCAGAACGGGATTCGCGAAGCGGCAATCGAGGCCGGGCTGGTGGATTACAAGATCTGCGCGCTGAACGATGGCCGCAGCGGCATTCTGTTCGCGCGGAAGAAAGAGTGAAGGGCCGGACGCTGCCGCGCAGTTTCTACGAGCGGAATGCGGTCGAGGTGGCTCGCGATCTGCTCGGCAAGGTTCTGGTTCACGGCGAGACGTCGGGCGCGATTGTCGAAACCGAGGCGTACCTTGGCGGCGAGGATCTGGCGTCACATTCGGCGGCCGGAATTACAAAACGAACCCAGGTCATCTTCGGACCGCCCGGCCATGCGTACGTCTATCTTTCATACGGGATGCATGAGTGCCTGAACATTGTGGCGGAACCCGAAGGCCATCCTGGCTGCGTTTTGATTCGCGCGCTGGAGCCGGTTGCCGGGATAGACATCATGCGCGGGCGCAGGAAAGCGGCGAAGTCCGATCGGGATCTGACCTCGGGTCCGGGACGATTGACGAAGGCCATGGGGATTACGCGCGCGGATAACGGGGCCGATATGACGGCCGGGGAATTAGTGGTGCGGGCAGCGCCGGATGCGCCCGAATTTGAGATTGCGGTCACGCCGCGGATCGGCATTTCAAAGTGCGTGGATTGGCCGCTGCGTTTCCTCATCAAAGGTAATCCGTACGTATCGAGATCCGCGGGTATCGGAATGTCGGGTATCGGAAGATAGACTCATGCTTTGGCTGATCCGGCACGGCGAAACCGAGTGGAGCCTTTCGGGGGCACATACCGGGCGCACCGATATCCCGCTTACGGCGCGCGGCGAAGAGGACGCGGTCTCGCTTGGGAACCGGCTTAAAGGACGCTCGTTTTCGCTCGTCCTGACAAGCCCTCTGCAGCGTGCGGCGCGGACCTGCGAACTCGCCGGCTTCGGCGCACAAGCGCAAACGGAGCCCAATCTTGTCGAATGGGATTACGGTTCGTATGAGGGACGTTCGACAGCCGATATCCGCAAGGACCGGCCCGGCTGGGAGTTATTTCGTGACGGGGTGCCGGACGGCGAGACGGTAGAGCAGGCGGGCGACCGGGCGCGCCGTGTCATCGAGCGTGCGCTCGAAGCCGACGGCGACGTTGCTTTGTTCGGTCATGGGCACCTGCTGCGGATTCTGGGGGCCTGTTGGGTGGGGCTGCCAGCCGTGTACGGGGCCGTCCTGGTACTGGGCACAGGCAGCATTTCTACCCTGGGATATGAACGCGACAGGCGGGTGATCAGCAGTTGGAATACCTAGCGGCGTACCGCACGTAAGTGTTAATATTGCGTTCTCCGTGGCACTTACAATCAGCAACCTTTCGAAGACGTATCCGAACGGGGTACGCGCGCTAAAGAACCTGTCGCTTGAGATCGGCAACAACATGTTCGGCCTGCTGGGGCCGAACGGCGCAGGCAAAAGTTCGCTGATGAGAACCATCGCCACGCTTCAGGATCCCGACTCCGGAACCATTACTCTCGACGGGCTGAACGTTCTCACCCAGAAGAACGAAGTGCGCAAAGTTCTTGGCTACCTCCCGCAGGAGTTTGGAGTTTATCCGAAGCTGTCGGCGCTCGATATGCTAAACCACCTTGCCGTGCTTAAGGGAGTTACGGCGGCGGGCGAGCGCAGCCAAATGGTGGACGCGCTGCTGAACCAAACCAACCTCTGGGATGTCCGGAAAAAGGCGCTCTCTACCTTTTCGGGCGGTATGAAGCAGCGCTTCGGGATCGCTCAGGCACTGCTCGCGAATCCAAAACTGATTATTGTGGATGAGCCGACCGCCGGCCTCGATCCAGCCGAGCGGAACCGGTTCCTGAATCTGCTTTCTTCGATTGCGCGCGATGTGACGGTGATCTTATCCACCCACATTGTTGACGATGTGAAGGAACTCTGTCCGCGCATGGCAATCATTGCCGCGGGCGAAGTGCTGCTGGACGGTTCCCCGAATGAAACGCTGGCGGCACTCGAGGGGCAAGTCTGGTCGCGCATAGTTGACACCGACGACGAGTTGCGAGCGCTGGAAGCAGAACTGAAAGTCATCAGCAGCCACCTGGTGGCAGGCCGGCACGAGATACGAGTATTTTCACCTTCATCGCCTGGGCCTGGCTTCCGGCAGGTCTCATCCGGGCTTGAAGACGTGTACTTTATTCACCTGTCGCGGCAATCGGGAAACTGAGGACACATGTCAATGTTCTGGGAGTTCTTTAAGTTCGAAATCCGCTTCAGGTATAAGAGCGTTTCGACTTACATTTATTTCCTCCTCTGGTTCTTCTTCTCCTTCCTGTGCGTAGCCTCTGAAAGCTTCGGGCCCGTGGGCAGCGCGAACGGTAAGGTCCTTCTGAACGGCGCCTATGCGAATTCCTACAACGATTTCGGCGCGTGCATGTTCGGGATGATCGTGATCGCGGCCATCTTCGGCACTTCCATTCTGAGAGACTTTCAGCGCGATACTTACCAGATCCTGTTTACCAAGCCCGTCTCAAAGTTTGCCTACCTGGGAGGCCGCTGGGCGGGATCGTATGTGACGACTCTCTTTGCCTTCTCAGGGCTGCTGTTCGGGACCTTCTTAGGAACTCTGGCGCCGTGGGCCGACCATTCCCGCATTGCGCCTAACCATCTCTCGTGGTACCTGCAGCCGTTCTTTTCGATCGTGGCTATTCAGGTATTTTTCCTCGGGTCTTTCTTCTTTACGGTCGCGGCGCTTACGCGCAGGATCTTCATCGTTTACCTGCAGGGCGTGGCCGTTTTCATGGTGTATCTGATCGGACTGGCGATCTTCTCAGCCACCCGGTCTCTTGAGCACTTCTGGTCGGCAATCCTCGATCCGGTCGGGTACCTGCTGATAGACGCAATTGCCCGTTACTGGACTGTGGCCGAGAAAAATACGCTTATGCTTCCGTGGGACTTCAGCGGCAATTCACCGGGCGTTTTTCTTTTCAACCGGCTGCTGTGGATCTCCGCGGGTCTGCTCTCGCTGGGCGGATTGTGGGCATTCTTCCCGATGTCCGTCGAGGCTCTCACCGCGCGCTCTCAGGGCAGGCGCGCCGCCAAAGCGAGACTGCGGGACATAGAAGAAGCAAAGGCCGTCCGTTCGCTCGTCGCCGCCCGCCTGCCGCAGGTACACCAGATCTTCGGACCGGGCACATCGTTCGCTCAGTATCGTTCACTGGTGCGGCTGCGGATTCGGAACATTGTTCGCGAGATCCCATTCTGGGCGATCGTCAGCCTGATGATCGGCGTCGCCGGCAACAACGGACATTTCGCCGGTAGAGTTGGCGGCGTGAATGTCTGGCCCGTGACTTACCTGATGCTGCAGGCGGTTGAAGGCGGGGCAAGCCTGTTCCTGTTCATTGTGGCGGCGCTCTATGCGGCCGAACTCATCTGGCGCGAACGGGATAACCGGTTTGACGGAATCCATGACGCGCTGCCGCTGAGTGAAACCACTGACTGGCTCTCGAAACTCACCGCCATTGCATTTGTTGAACTGGTTCTGCTGACCGTGACGATGTTGGTAGGGATGGCGATGCAGACGGTGGCCGGGTACTACAACTATGAACCGCTGCAATATGTAAAAGAGCTGTACCTGGTGCTTTTCCCGCAGGTCTTTGGCTTCGCGCTGCTGGCCATGTTCGTGCAGACCGTGGTGTCGAACAAATTCATCGGGCACGGGATCGTAATCGGTATCGCCGTCCTTCAACCGATACTGTTCAGCTTCGGGTGGGAGAACACGCTGTATCTGCCGGGCGCGACACCTGCCTTCACCTACTCGGATATGAACGGATACGGGCACTTCGCGCCGGCCCTGTTCTGGTCAATCCTTTACTGGGTCTCTATCTTCGCGTTGCTCGCGGTGATATCGATTGCTTACACCCGAAGAGGCGCGGAAGACTCGCTCAGAGCACGTTCCAGGCTAGCCCTCGCGCGTGCCCCTAAACTGATTCCGGCAGCCCTGTTGCTTTTTCTCTGCGCGGCCGGTTCGGGAGCATGGTACTTCTACAACGGCCATGTGCTGAATGAATATCTGACGGCCAAGGACAGGCGGGTTATACAGGCCGGTTACGAGCGCGAGTTCAAGAAGTTCGAACTGCTGCCGCAACCGAAGATAACCGCTGTAGACGCCACGATCGATATTTACCCCGAGCGGCGCTCGTTCTCGGGCAGGGGCCGCTTCACTCTGCAGAATAAATCGACGCAGCCTGTCTCTCAGGTACACATCACAGATGAGCAGCAATCGGTCTCCGGTGTTCACTTCGACCGTCCTTTTCATCTGGTCAGCAGTTCGCCCCGAAACCTTTACTCAATCTACCGCTTCGAGCAGCCGCTGGCGCCAGGTGAGGTTACGATACTCACGTTCTCAGTGGGCCATGAGAGCCGGGGGTTCCGTGACGGAAATGAGCTACCCGAGTTCGCTTACAACGGAACCTTCTTCGATTCCGGGTACTTTCCGCAGATCGGATACGACCAGAATTTCGAACTCGACGATCCGCGCAGGCGGCGCGAAGAGCATCTCGGCGCGCTCGAGGAGATGGTGCCCCGCGGCGACCCTGTACACTCGCGTATCAATCTGTTCACACCTCAATCGGACTGGATCACGTACCACACGGTAGTGAGCACTTCAGGCGATCAGATAGCCCTTGCGCCCGGGTACCTGCAGCGAACCTGGGACAGCGCCGGACGCCATTATTACGAATACAGCATGGGGGCGACGCACATCCTGGACTTTTTCGCCTATCTCTCCGGCCGCTATAAGGTTCGCAAGGAGACTTACAACGGATCTAATGGCGCCGTTGCGCTCGAGGTTTACTATGACCCGGCCCACCCGTATGACATCGATGACATGCTTGCGAGTTCCAGAGCCGGCCTCGATTACTACCAGAAGGAGTTTAGCCCCTATCAGTTCACGCAATACAGAATCATGGAGTTTCCGCGTTATCGTACGTTCGCGCAGTCGTTTCCGAACACGGTCCCGTTCTCAGAGGGAATCGGTTTCATATCGCGCATAGAGAACGAAGACGATGTGGACCTCACCTACTTCGTGACGGCGCATGAACTCGGGCATCAGTGGTGGGCGCATCAGATGATCGGAGGCCAGGTGCAGGGGTCGAACATGATGTCGGAAACGCTGGCGCAGTACTCGGCTTATATGGTGATGCAGCGTAAGTACGGCAAAGACTATATGCATAAGGTCCTGAGTCATTTTCTCGACCGTTACCTCAGAGGCCGGTCAGGCGAGGTCCGGCATGAACCGCCGCTCGCTCTGGTGCAGCGCGAGCCTTATGTCTGGTACGAGAAGGGCGGCCAGATCATGTATTCCCTGGCCGATGCGATCGGGGAGGACAAGGTGAATCTGGCGCTGCATAACTTTTTGATGGAATACCGCTACGCGAACGCCAACAATCAGGTGGATGCCGCTGACGGGTCGCACAACTCCGCGGACCAGCCTTATCCGGACACCAGGCTGCTGGTGGATGCGTTGCGGGCCCAGACTCCGGCGGAATTGCAATATATGATCGACGACGGTTTTAACAGGATCGTGCTCTATGACAATAAAGCTTTGTCAGCGACCTGGGTTAAGACCGCGGATGGGAAGTTTAAGGTGACTCTGAATGTTCAGGCGCGTAAGTCGCAGGCCGACGGAAACGGCATCGAGTCCCGAATGGCCCTGGCGGACTACATCGACATCGGCGTCTTCAGCGGAAAGAAAAACCAGGAAAAGCCGCTGTACATGAAGCGTGAAAAAATGACGGATGAACACCGGACATACACGATTGTCGTGGACCGCCAGCCCACACGGGCGGGCATCGACCCCTATAACAAGCTGATCGACCGGATAGCTGACGACAACATGATTGACGTCAGCAAACAGTAGCCGCGGGGGCGGTGAACCCCCGCTTACGCTGTCTCTCAGGCTTTGTTTACGGCGTTAACAGTGATCGTCGTTTTGAAGAGCTTCGATACCGGGCAGCCGGTTTCGGCGGCTTTAACGGCTGTATCGAAGGCCTCCTTCGAAGCGCCGGGAACTTTGGCAGTCATTTCGAGGTGGCTGGAGGTGATTGTAAAACCATCCGGCAGCTTTTCGAGGCTAATCGTGCAAACGGTTTCCAGACTCTCCGGCGTGAGACCGGCGGCCCCTAACTGAGCCGACACGGCCATGGTAAAGCAACCGGCGTGCGCGGCAGCCAGCAGTTCCTCGGGGTTGGTGCCCTGCCCTTCCTCAAAGCGGCTGTGGAACGAGTAGGGTGTGCCGTTCAGAGTGTGACTTGCGCTGGTGATGGAGCCCTTGCCGGACTTCAGATCCCCCTGCCAATGTGCTTCCGCGGTGCGTTTCATACAGTAACGCTAACATGCCGTAATGCGTGCCGCGGCGGAGCTAACTAACGGGCTGCTTTGGCGATTTCAACTGCAAACACATGCGTGGGCCCGAGCATGTTCGAGCGGAACACAATCCACTTCATATCCGGTGAGAAGGTCACATTCGGTTCGAGGCGGTAATCGTGATTCTTCATGTTGACCAGACGCTCCGATTTAAAAACGCTGACATCGATCAGATTTGCGGAATCCGGATTTTTGATGCCCGCGACATCCGGCACGCGCGACGGTCTGAAAAGATAAATCCACTTCCCATCGGGAGCGCGGGCCACCATCTCGCTGTCACCGCCATCGCCGGCGAACAGCGTGCCGTCGGGCGAGACGTTGAAATGCACCGACCATTCGTTCTGCTGAAGATGCTGCCACATCCGTTTGCCGGTTGCGACTTCATATCCGCCGAGCCAGAAGTCAACGCCGCGGGGAGTCTGCAGATCGTACCAGATCATTTTGCCGTCAGCCGAGAAGAACTCATGACCGGCAATTTCCATGTTCATCGTGCGGGAGTGAATCTTTTTGAGGCCGGTACCGTCGGTTCGAACGGTCCAGACACGGTCGACCTCATGCCACGTGCCCTCATGGCAGAACATGATGAGGCTCGGATCGGTGGGCGAAAACTGGAGGTGGTTGATCCACTCGTGTTCTTTCAGGATGTCTTTGGTGGCTCCGGTTTTGGTGTCGATGGTGAACAGGACCCGTGGCGCACCGGCCCGTGCCGCCACAAGCTGCTCATGCAGCCGGAGATCCTTCGCATCGGCGTAAGTCATCGGCTTGCCGTCCAGCCCCACCGCTTCGTAGTTGGCCTGTCCGAAGCGCGGGTCCACACCGCCTCTGGCCGGACCGCCCCGCCCGGCGCCGCCACGAGCCGCACCGGCAGGCCTTTCCGGCGCGCCTTCGATGTAGGTTCCGAGGAGAAGGGTTTCATCGGCGTTCAATGCTGCAACGTTGCGGCCGGCCGGCAGCCGCACCACCTCGCGGGTCGCACCGGTATCAACGTTGGCAGCAAAGACGGTGGCGGGCGCGCCATTCTGTGTGCGCTTCGTGTAATAGACGTCGCCCGACTTATGGCCGGCTACCAGGACCGACACCGGCCCGGCGACAAGCGGCTTCACTTCGCGCGTGGCGAGAACAATGGTCGCGATGCCTCCGCCGGCGGTCGTGACAATCAGCTTCTTGCCATCGGCGGTGTATGCGTTCTGGTGGAAGTAGAGGCTTTGCGTACCGTCTTCCCGCGAGAGCCGGATGACGCGATGGCCGGTATCGGGGTCAATCCACTCGGTCGGCAATGGATCTGCCGCGGTCAGCAAACGCGCAACAAATATGGCTGAAATAAGAACCTTTCGCATCGCGATTATCTTATCGCGATGCGGAAGGCTAAAGCTGCGATACCCGTTGCGGTTAGCGGGCGGCGTACGTCTTGCTGAAATTGTTGCGGGTGTTCGTGACCGTGAACGAGCCATCGGGATTGGCCGAAGCCTTGATATAGAAGGCCGGTCCGGTGTGCTGTGGACCTCTGCCGCCGCTCCCCCGCCCCGGACCGCCGGGCTGCCCAAAAGTAGGCGGCGGGTTGTTCAGAACGTTGGCCAGCGTGGCGTTTTCTTCCACATTGGCAATGTACAAGCCGGGCGAATTGTATTCCATGCCCGCCGCGTAAGCCCAATGCAATTGCCAGATATCTTCAAGGCCAGGAGATGTGCGCAGCACCTGCATGGTTTGGATCGCTCCGCCCTTCCTCGTCGAGTTATGCATTACGGCGACGCGCGGATGCAGCCCGTGTACCAGCACCGCCGAGCCTGACTGATCGATGCCGTGGTGCGACGTGAGATACAGATCCACCGTGCCGATGGGATTGTTCGGGCACATCAGTTCCGCCTCTTTGTTCCATGTGAAATCTCCCAGGTTTACAGTACGGAACTTGCCCAGCGACATGACAACGCCGACCGACTGCGGGTTATCCGGATCTACGCGCGATTCATCCCTTTGCGCAAACGCCGCGCAGGATGGGTTCGGCTTTCCGGCCCCAGGCGCTCCCTTGATCGGCGTTTTGATAACGTTCCCCGCCGATGTCACGACCTCAACGTCCACGCCGCCGAAGGGTATTCTGTCACCGGGCTTCGCAACGGTGTGGACTGCCTTGGCGTAAAGTTGCGCATACATGGCCTGAAATCCGGGGACCTGTTCTTTAGGCAATTCAACGCTGGTGCCGTGATCGATGAACTGCTGGATCGGAATGCGCTTCGCGAGTTCCTCAAGGCCGCCCACATGATCGACGTGGTAATGCGTGAGAATCAGATGATCGATCTGCTTGACTCCGGCCGTGTTCAGCACTTCCATGATGCGGTCCGTGTCGCGGCCACCGGGGTTCCCGGTATCGATCAGGAGCGACTCGCCCGAGGGCGCCACATACAGAGCCGACAGGCCGCCTTCCGTGTCGATGAAGTACATGTCGAACGTTTTGGCGGACTTCGTCTGAGCGCCCGCACTAAGCGCTATGACCAGCAGTGTGAATAGAATTTTCATCCGGAATCAGCCTATCATTACTTCCCGACAGCGAACAGTATTCCGTCATTGATCGCATAGGACGTGCCGTCGGGCCCGATTACTGTCGGAGTATAGGCTTCGCCACGTCCGGCGGTCAGCACCTGCCGCTCTGTGAAGGTGTTGGTCGTGAAATCCCAGCGATAGACGACGCCGTCTTCGTTGTTCACAATGGCGGCTTTACCGGGCACGTCGATGGCGGCTGTGTTGATGCACCACTCGCGCACGGCGGTGGGCAGGTCTGAGTTCGGGTCGGGCGTCACACCCGCAATGGTGATGACTTCGCGCATGACCTGCACCGGGGTATCGGCGTATTCATCGCCCATGGGGCTGTTGGGATCGAGCACCGCAATCTTATTCACGCCGTCGCCGATGCCGTAGTCGGCATAGTTGTTGTATTTCGTCAGGATCAGGTAAGACGACGGGCCTGTGTAAGACGGAACCAGACTGGCCGGAACGATAGATGCGGTGTCGTCCCAGCCAAAGGAGCCGGGCAGCTTCCTGCGGGTCAGGAGCGCGTCGAAGTGGAGTAGCCATCCGCGATCGTTGTGAGAATAACAGCAGTCGCCTTCGAGGACGCCCAGGTAAACGTCGCCGTCCGGCCCAACCGTTGGGGAGGCGGAACTGTCGGAGGAGATAGTTGCCGGCCCGCCGCGCGGATCGAGCAAAGCGATGGATGCGATCCGGGATAGGTTGGTGCTATCGAGAGCCAGCAGGTCTCCGGTGGTGACCGCGAAGTAAAGCAGCCGTTCATCGTTACTCAACGCAGGCGCGCAGTTCAGTGCGACACTGGCCGGCTGCCACGATGCCTCGCCGTCCGTTGCAATCCGCGCGATGCCGCTCACCAGCCCCGCCGGATTGCTGCCGCTGACTGTGAACCCGAAGAAGATGTTCCCGGTGCTGTCTGAAACCAGCGGCGTCGAGATCTGAACCGTTTGGCGAAACGCGGTCTGGTTTGCCGCATACACCGCGTTTCCGTAGAAGGCGATCTGTCCGAAAGCGCCAGTCGGAGAGTCGGGGTTATCGCGGAAATAAACGGTGCCTCCGGCGCCCGGATAATACAGCCGAACGCCGGCTGCACGGGCCGGGCGCACAGGTCGCACAAACGTGCCGCGTCCGGAGACGGAATGACTTGTAGCCGCGAGAACAATTCCATAGGGCGGGATCCAGTCATGGGCCGGCGATGCGTAATCCGATGAGAGCGTGTATTGCAGGGCTCCGGTAGCGCCATCGAACGCCTGCACTTCGAAGCCATCCGTCGGGCCGGTCTTTACAGGGACCAGAACCGTGTTCGACGCCGTGATCACAGGAGAACCGTAATGAATATCGAGGTCGCCATTCGTGGTGGTCGGCTGCAGGTTGACCGGCGTGGACCAGTGAATTCGGTTCAGCGGCTGCGCTGCGACGGGCGACTCGGCCGTATGCCTGGCATTGTTCGCGTACCCGCTCCAGGCGGCGAGCAAGAGTTCGGCGAGCATCCGTTACCAGGAATCGCGGTTGGTTACTTTGACGCGGAAAGCGGGCCTGGCGCGTTCCGTCTCTTCCATCTGGAAGACTTGTTCGGCCTTCGCGGGATCGTAATCGCGCCATAGCCAGGTGAGCGATTCGGGCAGGTCCAGCGCACCCTGCGCGATGGCGTGCATGCCGTCTCCGAAGCGGAAGTGAAAGTCGTAGCCTTTCACTTTGAAGGCATTCGCCAGCATGATGTTATTCAAAGGCCAACTGCCGTTCATGCCTTCCTGATCGTCGGTGCCGTCAGACTGCCAGATGCGTAGGTTCTTCTTCGGTTCGCGGCGAACCTTCTGAGAAACGATGTAGCCGCCGTCGAGCCCCTGCTCCGGGTGCCACTGCAAGGGGACATAACTGCCGATGTGGGAGAGGACGCGGCTGAACTGGCCGGGATAATACCAGGCCACGTTGAAGGCGCAGATGGCGCCCGATGAGGCGCCGGCGACAGCGTGCGAATAGGCGTCGCTCCGGATCTTGTAAGTCTTTTCGACTTCCGGAAGAACTTCGTCAAGGAGGTACTTTCCGTAGCGATCGGAAACCGTGTCGTACTGGATGCTGCGCATGTTAGTGCCGCTGCCGGGGGAGATCAGAACGTGAATCATCGGCGGGATGAGCTTCTTGTGAACCAGGTTGTCTGTGACCGTCTGCATCCGCAGGCGCAGCAGATCCTGATTGCCCACGAGCGTCTCGCCATCCTGCCACACCATCAGCGGCGCGCCGTTCGTCGGGTCGGCCCCGGCGTTCACATAGACCCAGTAATTCGCCGTCATACCGGGATAGATCTTACTCGTGAGGGTGTGCATCGGCGAGAGCGTTCCATGCGCCACACCGGGCAAAGGATAAGAGTCCGGGTTGTAGCCCGCTACGTCATAGGTGCCGAGCGACTTTCCATCGGCGAAGTAGTTGTAGTTGTGAGTGGTACCAAGCCGGAGGGTCATCAGTTTGTACCAATATTTCGTACCGGGAACATTGGTCAGCGCGACAGCGGGCTGATGATCGATCGATACCGTGGCGGGTCTGTCTGACTGCACGGCAAAGAGAAACTCCTGGCCCCAAACGGCGGCGCCATCGCGGCCCTGCAGTAACGGGAGTCCCGACGCAAGCAGCTCTTTCAGGCGCGGCGAGTTGGTGCGCGCCGCTTCAATCAGGTCCTGCAGCGGGTGCGTTTGCGCGTGAAGGCCTGAAACCGCGATCGCAAGATACACGGCTACTTGAACCAGAACGGGGTTTCTTTTGTCCACTTGTCATTAGGATACTTCCGGTGCAGCAGGTTAAAAGCCTGTTCCGATATCGCGCCGTTGCCCGGATGCTGGCGGCACCCGAAGCGAGTGATCCGGACGATGCGGGCCAGCGCTTCGGGAACCAGCGGATCGGCCGGATGAGCCTCCGCCCAGGCTATAACGATGGGACTCAAAGCGGTCTGCGCGTCCAGTTCACCGCTTTCGCCCTTACTGTCGCACCACCATGACACAAATCCGGGCTCGGGGCCGAACCGGACGCTCAGGTCGGGCATGAACTCAGGGTGGCGCTCAATCAGCAGTGCGCCGCGGAAGCGCTTTTCCTCTCCCTCAGAAGTGCGGAAGGCTTCGAGATCGCCGGCCCACTTAGGATGAGCCGCGGCAAGGATCGGCGCCATGCGGTCCGCGATCGCATTGTCGGAGGCGAGAAAGGCGCGCGTAAATGCAACGTTCGCGATATCGGCCCTGATCCCCGAAGGCAGTTCGGAATGCTCGGCGGTATCGGCGAGAACCGGCAAGGTTGTGGCCTCATTCAGCACTTTTACGGAATCATGGTCGAGCAGGGTTGCGCGGCTCATGTGATCCAGGTTCAAAGTCTCGTCGCCGTAGCCGATCGGATGTCTGGGGGCCCAATGGAGGAAGTCTTTGAAATCGGCGGCAAGTTTCATGCGCTCCGCGCGGTAAGCATTGTCGACGCCATCGAGAGGCCGCGCTTCCCTCCGATCACGAGCTGGAGACTGGCGAGCGCGCGTTCCCGGTCACCGCGTTCGGTGAGCAGGCGGACGGCGTTATATCGCGCCGTATCGAACCCGGGCGAAGTCATGGGCACCGCGAGCGCAGCTTCGATCAATTCGGGGGCGGCGGTGTCTGCGCCCGCGGCATTCACCACCGCGGCAATGAGCCAGGGCAGCGTTTTTGCAGTTCGCCACCTCTCGATTGCGCTGTCGCTTCGGCGCGAATCGAATGCTTTGATCCAGTCGAACGGCTCAGGTAGATCGCTGGCCGATTCGAATCCCTTTCTGAACGTGTCTGCGGCCAGGACGTAGACTGCCTGGGACATCGTGTCCTGAAGTGCAGCCCCCGGATGCGGGGCCATTAATCCCGGCGCGATGTTGCGAAATGCGGATTCGGGGTTCAGTATGGCGTCGATATGACGAATCATGCCTACGGAAGTCGCGTCGGCGGGCATTTTTTTCAATTGATCCCGTGCCGCGGCAAGAAGCTGCGGCTGTTTCAGCAGCGATGCTTTGCGAATCAGAGTCCGCGCCACCATGTAAGCGGCCGTGTGCTGCCACAGCGAATTGTTGTTTTCCTCGATGGCACGGAATCGGGCTTCGGCGCCGTCGAAATCCTCCGCATAAAAATGGGCGGCAGCGATTTGGTAGAGCCGATCATGGGTTGCGAGGGCGCTCAGGCCAGGTTCAGGATCGGCCGGATAAGCCGCCGGGGTTTTCGAGCAGTTTGCAAAGACCGTCTGCTGCGCCGCGATCCAGTTCTCGACCAGCTTCGGGTTACCGTACCGTTGTCTTCGATCCGCGAGCGTTTCAAGCGCGGTCGTGAACGCGGGATCGAGGCAATTCGTGTAAAACTCCCCGGGAGCGATGCGGCTGCTAACCCATGGATAAAGGGCTGCGTGCTGCCGATTGCAGCCTGCCATTTCTGAACCGCGTCGGGAACGTTGCCGCGGCCCTGGACGACCAATGCAGACTTCTGTTCCTCAGCATCGAGCGGAAGCCCCGAAAGGTAACGCCAGGCGATCAGTTCATACCGCCGGTTGAGCGACGGGGACAGGATTCCAAGTTCGCCCTGAACGAAGCGCGTGTCCGGCTGCTCGGGGACAAGATTCGGGATGAACGCCGGGGAGGTGTCGAACGAGCAGGGCACCGCCGTCGTCACGATCAGGAGCGTGAGAATGCAGAAACGCAACCGGCTCATCGCCACTCCAGGGATCGCCTCAAAACGGCGGCATAAGATTCGGCCGTCCAGGGTTTCGGGTTGAAGACGTAGATCCGTTTTCCGAGTTTCGGCGTGGGCCATGGTTCATCTACAGAAACACCAATGGACGCCATACAGACTCGGCTCTCGATCGGAATTTCGCGAAATTCACCCGGGCCCATGCGGAAGAACATCGGAATAGCCTGGGAGACCGGCTCGTTTGCGAGCCACCGGTCGCCCGCGCACCACGACGCAAGCGCTGTGATCTCGATCGGTTTAGATGTTGCCGCTCGAAGCGCGGCAAGAAGGGAATGATAGAACGGCCGCTCGGAATGGCGGGCATCGTAATCGATTTGTATTCCTGAGGCGCCTTCGGCAACCGTGCGGAGAAGGTTGACCAGCGGGCGGGAATCCGGAACGATGTAGTGCGGCGGTGTTTCGATTCTGACGACTGCGATGCGCGGAACTCCCGGCGGAAGTTGCAATGGTTGCAGCCGCGGCGCGACCGCGAAACTACCATCGCTGTGTATGGAGATAGTCGCGGCGAGGAAGGCAACACCTGTTGTTTGCGGGTTGATGAAACGGAGATCCTCGGGCCGTTCCCACGCCCAGAGGATCAGTTTGGGAGCTTCAATGCGCGGCGCGTGCGGGACAATGCTGCAGAGCAAGGTTACAGCAGAGAGCAGAGCAGCGATCCGAACGGCGGGCACGAAATCTGCTGCGAGTATAACGCGCTTTACATGCCTTTTTGAATGGCCAGCAGGATTACTGGCAGACATCCAACCAGCGCGATCACAGGCCAGGCTCGGCCGGTTTCCGAAGTTCAGCGTGTAACCGATACCAAACCGGCGCTGCACCATGAACGCGGGATCGGCAGGGTTGTAGTAGAACATCCCGAGCTTCCAGGCGGCATCGGGAGTGTCGTCAGTCTCCGCGCCGCGCGCCGAAGCTGCTGCGATCACCGGAACGAGCAAGGCCGCTGTCGCAAGGATAAAAGTCCCGAAGATCACGCCTGGCGGAATGCGAAACGAGAGCGCCGGAGAGAGCGTGATCCAACTGAAAAGGCCGCTGAGAAGCCACGCCAGGCCTGTCAGGGCGCGCAGGTTGGCGAGGCGAAAACGCGAGGCACCCGCATCGCCCCGCCGGGAACCTTTTAGCACTGCGACAGCCAACACCAACATCAGTCCGACCGAAACGGCGCCGATCAGCAACGGGCCGTAGACTCCGGCCGGCGTCCGGCTGGACCATCGATTTGGATTGCCGTTTAAGTCGAAGTGAACGGGGAACGACTGCGGTATGCGGTCCCAATGGAAATGCAGCCAGGCCGCGGCAGAGGCGAGGATTGCGAAGGGAGCCAGCATTGCCGCAAGACCGCCGGGGAGTCCACTGCGATCCGGCAACAAAGAAGCGGAACGGAGAGTTGGCGGCTCGACAGCATAGGGGCGCGTTGCGCGGTGGACCAGGGTGAAGGCGGCGATTGCTCCCGCAGTTATGACCAGCGGCCCCGTATTGCCGAACCCGTACGCTGTAAGCCCGCACACCAACAGCATCCAGCCCGCGATCTGCAGCCTGTAATTCCGGACGATTCGTCTGGCCGGCCCGGAGCACGACCACTCGCGGGATACGTGGTAGCCGAAGAACATATTGTCGCGGCGCAGCAGGGGCATCACGGAAAACAGCGCGGCGATAAAGGCGGATATTGCAAGGGAAGCAAGTTACGTGCTCATTTCATCTCCTCTGTGGCAGAGAACAATTCTTTCGCGATGCGGACCGGCGTGAATCCGCTCGCCCGCATCTCCGCAATCAGATGCCTCAGTCTTTGGCGGAAACGGTCAACGGCATCATTGTCGGGCGGCATTGGTTTGTCTCGCTTGATCACCCGTGCGGCGCGGCCGTGACTGACGTCCAGCCACCCCTCATCGGCAAGCATTCGATAAACTTCCGCAACAGTATTGAAGTGAATGCCGAGATCCATCGCGAGCCTGCGCACCGACGGCAGTTCATCGCCCGGTGCAAGACTCCCGTTGACGAGAGCGGATCGCATCTGGTCGAGAATTTGCCGCCGGACCGGAATTTCCGAGGCGGGGTCGATGGTTACGGACGGGTTCCGCAAAGCTTCTGGTGTCCTCTGTACATGTACAGTGTACACCAAAACGGGCGATCTATTTCTTCTCGGGCTTTGCGTCTTCCGAATACTGGGGCTGCGGGCGGTTGAGCTTTATGGCAATCGTCTGGTCGGTTTTGTCGAGCTGATAGATATCGCCGAACGTCTGAAAGTCGCGGGCTATCACCTGGATCGTGACTTCACCCTGCGGTATGGCCGGAATGGTTACGTTGCCAAGCTGATTGGTCTTCGTTTCCCAGTTGGTGAGGATTTTGCGCATGTTCACGTTCAGGCCGTGGCGGAAGTTCACGATCACGCTCGCGCGATCGATTGGCTTTCCGGTGTCGGCCGAATTCACCTGCACGGTGAGGCGGGTCGAAGAACCGGCAAACACAGGCAGGCACGCGAGAAGGAGCATCAACCGGATATGGCGCATTGGCTTCATTATCCGACATCGGGCAGCAGAAACGATTTAGGAGTTCCCGCGGCGCGCGTCACGGCCTCAGCCGCGAGATAGCCGCTCCGGACCGCTCCTTCCATCGTCGCAGGCCAGCCGGAGCGCGTCCAGTCTCCCGCGAGGAAGAAGTTTTGCAGTCCGGTCGCGCTTAGGGGGCGTAACGATTCGAGGCCGGGCCTGGCCGAGAAGGTGGCGCGGACTTCTTTCATGACATGTGCCTTCTCGAGCTTCGCGTCTTTGACGGCCGGGAAAAACTCGGCCAGTTCCCGGAGGGCCAGCTCGATAATTTCGGCGCGCGACATCGGGACCAGCGATCTTGAGGCGCTGACCACCAGTTGCACATAGCGCCCTTCGCTCTTGTTAAAGAACCACTGGATGGTGCGGTCGAGCAGTGTGGCGTGAGGCAGGTCGGTGATGGGGCGGTCGAACCAGAGATGGATTCCGGTGATGGGCGAATGCCCGAACGCATCCCAGTCCACCGGCAGACCGGGCATCAATGGTTTCAGCCGTTCGAACGGCAGACACGAGACGTAGTAGTCGGCAACGCGGCGTTCGCCGCCAGCTTCGATGCCCGTCACGAAACCGTTGTGAGTATGGATGCTGGTGACCGCGGCACGCTGGTGCAGCCGCACGGACTGGCCCAGCGCCTCCGGAGCATAGAGATCGCGCAGCGGCACGTCCGGCAACGCCCATTTCGTAGGAATCGGATCGCGCGATCATCCCCAGCCAGAAAACCTGGAAGCCGTGCGACGCGGCCATCGGGTCCAGTTCTTCGTTGATGGCGCTGACCAGAACCTGGCGCCAGTAACGCAAGATAGCCCGCTCGGTCTGACGCTTTTCGCGCAGCCATTCGAGCATCGAGATGCGGTCGAGATCGGTTCGGGACCGCATCTCGCGACGGGATGGCATGCATGGCGCGCGCGATGCCGATCTTGTCCGCAATCCCCAGATATTTCAGCTTCAGGAACGACCCGGCGAAATGCGCGGGCGCGGGCAGAATGTCCGCGCTTCATGGCGGATGTGCGCCCGCCCGGTTCGATAAAAAAGAATTCTTTGTGGAAGCGGATCTTGTCGCGTACGCCGAGACGTCCATAGAGGTCGAGCAGATTGACGCAGCAGCGCAGGAGCACGTGCTGGCAGTTATCCACCATCTCGCCTTCTTCGCCGACCGGCCAGGATGTGGCGCGGCCGCCCAGGAAAGCGCGGGATTCGTAAAGATCGACTTCGAAACCGGCACTGCCCAGCGCCGCGGCCGTGGCGAGCCCGGCCAGTCCACCTCCGATAATGGCTACGCGAAGGCATTCAGCTATACACCCGGAATCCGAATGATTTCATCTTCGGCGATGGCATACACGCTGTCGCCGCGATCGGGTTGTATCAGCGCTCTGCCGCAGAACGATCCAAAGGCGGGCAGCGTGCCGACGTTCGGCGTGAAACCAGAAGCAGGGCAGCGTGGCGCGCTGCATGCCGCGGCCGCGCAAGCTGATGGCCGGGTGGGTGTGACCCGCCAGCGCGTAGCCCTTATCCGGGACTCTTTCGGATGATGCTGCAACACAAACGGCGCTTCGACAACCGGAGCGTTGACACATTCGATTCCCAGGCTCGCGGGAGGATCGCCCGCGCCGCGATCGTGATTGCCGCGCACCAGCAGGATTTCAAGCTGCGAATGCTGCGCGCGCCAGTCCGCCACCGCTTCGAAGGTGCGCGGCGCACGTCCGTCGCGCGCATGAATCGCATCGCCCAGCAGCACCATCCGGCGGCACTGAGTCCGGCCGATAGCGCGCGCTGAGCCGCGCAAGATCATCCGTGGTTGCGCCCATCGGGATTGGCATGCCATTGACCCGCAGCGTTGCGGCCTTGCCCCAATGAGTGTCGGCGACGAACAGAGTTGAGCGTCCGTCCCACCAGACGGCGCGCTCGGGCAGTAGTTCGCAGTTGCGCGCCGGCAACTTCGACTCTCAACGGGCTTCCGCGGCCGCTGACATGCGGCGGATGCGGTCAGCCAGCTTTTCTGAACTGATGCGATGACGTGTGCGATCCACAAGAATCGGAAACGACAGAGGCGAGGGCCGGTCGATATCCATCAGTTTGACATTGCCGCGCGACGAGCGGTCCAGCGTCTGGACCCAGGCGGCTGCGCTCGAGCTGTCGCTCCAGCACTTCGCGATGCGCCTGTTCCACCAGCAGGTTCCCGCGGTCGTAGCGCATGAAGACATCGAAGATCAGATCCGGACGAAGCCTGCAGTTGCCGCACGGATTTGTTCTGCCCCGGATAACCGTTGAACGTGAGGCCGGCAATGCGCGCAATCTCGCGGAACTGACGCCGCGCCATCTCGGCCGCATTCATGCTGGCCGGAATATCGTGCGCCAGATTGCGCGGGCTCAGCAGGCCCGCGGCAAGCGCTTCTTCAAGGGGCGCGGGATCGGGCGCAAGCAGTTCCACGCCGTAATCGTTCATCGCCATCGAGAACGTGATGGGCCGCAGGCGCGAAATCCGCCAGGCGAAGAGCGCGGCAAGCCCTTCGTGCACCAGACGGCCTTCGAACGGATAGAAGAACAGGTGGTGGCCTTCGCGCGTCTCCACGCGTTCGATCAGCAGTTCATCGCGTCGCGGGATTGCGGAAATCGCCGCCTGGGTTTCCAGCACCGGCCGCACCGAGCGCATCTCTTTGCCTTCGAACATGCCCTGCCGCGCCTGTTCCAGGCGCTCGCGCACGGCTTCCGCCAGTTCGCTCGAAAGCGGCATCCGGCTGCCATCCCAGCGCGGCACTGCGCCCGGCTCGCCGTGCGCTTTGCGCACCTGCGCCACCATGTTGTGGACGCTGCACGAACTCGAGCGATTTCCCCGCGAAGAAGAAGAGATCGCCCGGCCGCAGGCGCGAGATGAAACTCTCTTCGACGCTGCCGAGCCGCCCGCCGGTGACGTAGCGTAATTTCGATGGCCGAATCGGCCACGATGGTGCCGATGGACAGCAGATGCCGGCGCGCAATCTGCCGATTCGTCACCTGATAAAGCGCCATCGACCACATCGACACGCTGATATTCGGGGTAAGCGCGCAGGGCCTCGCCGCCTCGTGTGATGAAGTCGAGAACCCAGTTCCATTCGATGTCCGTCAGATCGCGGTAGGCATGGGTCGTTCGCACTTCGGCCAGCAGTTCGTCGCCGCGGAACCCGCCGCCCAGCGCCATGGTCACGGCATGTTGCGCCAGCAGATCGAGCGGCCGCTCCACCGGAAAGCGGCTTTCGATGGCGCCGGCTTTGTAGGCGTCGCGGGCCGCGGCCACCTCCACCAGTTCGAAAGCATGAGTGGGCGCGCAGGTGATCCGGCTGACCACGCCGGGACGATGCCCGCTGCGGCCGGCGCGCTGCAGCAGCCGCGCAACACCCTTCGGGCTGCCGATCTGAATCACGCGGTCCACCGGTGAGAAATCGACGCCGAGATCGAGGCTCGAAGTGCATACCACGCAGCGCAGGGAGCCGCGCACGCAGACCGTTTTCCACCCAGTCGCGAAGCTTGCGTTCGAGCGAGCCGTGATGGATTGCGATTGCGCCCGCCCACTCCGGCGTGGCATCGAGAATCGCCTGATACCAGATCTCGCACTGCGAACGCGTGTTGGTGAAGACCAGCGTGGTGGCGCCTTCTTCGATGGCTTCAATCACCTGCGGCAGCATGTTGACGCCAAGGTGGCCGGCCCACGGGAAACGGTCCATATGTTCCGGAATCAGGGAATCGATGCAGCACGGTTTTCGGAACCACGCCGCGGACGATGCGCGCGCCAGGCGCCTGATCGCCCAGCAGCGTCGCGGCAGCCGTTTCAAGATTTCCGAGCGTGGCGGAAAGCCCCCACGTACGACATTCCGGGGTTCCAGTTGCGCAGGCGCGCCAGTTCCAGTTCAGTGAGCACGCCGCGCTTCGTGCCGATCAGTTCGTGCCATTCGTCCACGATTGCGACATGCACGCTGCTGAACTGTTCCTGCGCGTCATCGCGCGCGAGCAGCAGTGCCAGGCTTTCGGGCGTCGTGATCAGGGCCGTTGGCAGCCGCTTTTCCTGTTTCGCCCGGATGGATGCTTTGGTGTCGCCCGTGCGCGACTCGAGACGCCACGGAATCTTCAGCTCGCGCAAAGGAACCCTGAGCGATTGTTCCGTATCGGCGACCAGCGCGCGCAGCGGTGTAATCCAGAGCACGCGCAGCGGAGGATAATCGTCGCCCCCGCTGTTCATCCACTCGATCAGCGGACCGAGCCACGCCGCGTACGTCTTACCCGTTCCCGTTGCCGCGTGGATGAGGCCGCTGCCGCCGTGCAGATATGCGTCCCAGACTTCGCGCTGGAACGCAAATGGCTTCCAGCCCCTCGCCTGGAACCACGCGCCGATAGGCTTCGGAATCCTCATACCCTGTATTCAGGGTAGAGAATCGCTCAATCGATCTGGAACGGCAAGAGTCTGGTGACCTGCCAGCCCGCCGCGTCGAGACCTGTGACTTGAAGCCGATACGAACCGGCGGCAAGATCCTCAATAGGCAGTCGCAGCCCGAACGGCACAGCGGGATTTCCGGTCAATGGCGGCGCGGCCAGCCGGACAACTCCCATGTCCTTTTTCACGTCTTTGGTTTTTCCGTCGATGATCTCAACTTTGAGACCCACCGCCGGCGCTTCTTTCAGGTCTGTGGCCGTGAGTGCAGGCTCATAGAGTTCTCCGTAAACAGAAGCTTTTTCGCTCTTGCTGAAGTGCGCGCTGCCCGATGGCGTCACGCGCACGCCGTTGACAACGAGGGGCGTGCGGCTCTCAAGTAATTCAGCGTCCATTCCGGCGACCATCGCCGTTGCGGGCCGCAGTTCTCTGCTCAACGCCAATGAGCTCATGAAGAATTTGGTCCCGTCCCACGGCTCTACCGTCAAAGGCGTCTCGAGTTTGCCGAAGTTCTCCGCGCCGGAACTGAAGACAACTTTCAGGTTGTATTTCCCAGGAGCCATTTCGAACTGCTTCTCATAGTGATACGGCTTGTCTTCGAAAAGTTCGAGTTGCTTCTTGTCGTCGAACGCAAGCTTGACGGAATCGCTGAAGCGCGCCGCCACCGCGCCGTCCGGCAGATACGCAATGCCCACCACGTTCATGGCTGAGCGAAGCTTGCCCTTGTCTTTAACGAACTTCAGGACGTCCGCCGGAATTTCCATCGCTACGTTGACCCGTACGGTGTTCGCCGAAATATAGAAAAACGGTGTCTGCATGGAAGCAGTGACGGTCGGTTTCGCATTGGCTGTCAGCCGCGCTTCAAGTTCACGTTCGGTCGGCGTGCCTGCCAGAACATCGACGGGTTTGGAATCGCAGTAGCCTGTGCGTGAGCGAACTTCCGTCCCGCCGCGATCGACCTTGACCTTCAGCGTGTGGCAACTGCCGGGCTCCGCTTCTTTGGATGGCGTATAGCCCAGAATGTAATATTCGTTCTGCTCCTTGCCGATCTTTTCCAGCCCGCCGAGAAGATCGTTCGTATTCACAATGACGAAACCGCCCGTGCCGCTGGCAAGCGCGAAAAGCACGGACTGATTTCTCGTGCCGCTCGAATCCAGAGGCGGTAAGATCGCCCGCTGCGGATTGTTGAGACCCGGAAAACGGTTATTGAACGCGGCATTGTTGTTGAAGGCCCCGCCGCCTCCGGGGCCGCCCTGAGTACCGGTTCCGTTTCCGATGCGCCCTCCGTTCGACCCCGTGCCTGCGCTCGGCGCCGGCGATGCGACTCCGCGCGAGTTACCTCCGCCGCTGCTCGGAGCTGAGGGTGCAGACGGCGCGGAAGGCGCTGCCGGGGCGCGTGCCCCACCTGCTCCTCCGCCGGGAGCGCCTCCTCCCCTACCCTGCATTGCGAAAGGATTCACAAGCAATGCCGTCTCTAACATTGCAAGCCCCGGAATTCCCGGCGCCAGCATTCCGAGGGGACGCATTGCCGGTGCGGCAAGACCTCCCACATCGATCGGATAGATCGCGACGTTTGCCCGGTTGCACGCATCGATGGTCGCGGTCAGTTCGGACAGCACTTCTTCCGTCATAGGGAAGCCCTTCGACAGAAACACCAGCGTCTTACGGCCAGGAACGTCGGTCAATCCTTTGGCCATGTTCCGCAGACCGCCCAGCACGCTGCGAACGGAATAATTCGTGAAAGCGCCGGACAGCGGACCCGTCTCGTTCGGTGACACGGACGAAAATTTAACTCCGCTCAAAACCTTTTTGAGCCTGTCCGTATCTTCCGTGAAGTTCTGCGTCACGCGAACCGACCCGCCGAACTCGACCACCGCGATCAGGCGATTCGGACCCGCATTCGCCTCAACGAACTTTGTCGCCGCCTGCCTCGCATACACCTGATCGACCGGCGAGGCGGTCGAATTATCGAAGAAAAGGACAAGGTAATGTTTCCGAGGGTTCGAAGGCGCGGCGCCGCCCGCCTCGAACGAAAACGAGGTGATCGCCTGTTCCTTGTTGTCTTCCCAGACCTTGAAATCTTTTTGAGTCAGGTCGCGAAGGTAATTTCCCTTCTTATCCATGACGACGGAATCCACCAGCACCAGCCGTGACTCGGACCGAATGGTGGTGTGAGTTTCAGCCGGCTCCTGCGCGCGCGATTGCGGCAGCGAAGCGCAGAGCGCGATCACCGCGCACACAAACGAAAACTTCTTCATCAGGGTATCTCCACGGCGCCGTTTTGAGCAGCCATCATTTGACCTTCCGCATCTCTGACTACAAGCCGGATAACGTAAGTCCCCGGCGTTACTTTGAAATCCGACCGCAGGGTCAGGCCCGCGTTCACCCTGTTCTGCAGGGTGTCGTCCTTCAGCCGCATTTTGAGCGTCTTCGAAAGCCCCTGCAGGTAATTCCCGTTCCGGTCGAAAAGACCCGACACCACAAGCACTTCGTCGTCATTGTGGCCTTCCACTTTGCGGAAGTGCAGTTTTCTGACATCCACTCTTGCAAACACCACCAGCCGCGCATCCGTCTCGCTCGCCTTGAAAAACTGCGTGTGCAATTCGACAGGGATATCGTGAACTTCTTCGCGCGAGAACATTGCCTGAGAAATCTCTTCCTTCGACTGTTCGTCGGCGTCGCTCAGGTGACGGGGAGCATAGTAGCCACGGCGTGCCTTCACATTGAGTCCCGCACCCGCACGAAGCGCGATCCGGAGTGAATGATAGCTGCCATCCAGCTTCAGATTCTGCGGCGAAAACCCGAGCACATAGTAGACTTCCGCGGCGGCAGAGAGTTGGCGCATTCCCTGTTGCAAATCGTTGTTGTTCTGATAGAACGATCCCCCCGTCCCGTCCGCCAGTTCGGCCAGAACTTCAGCGGAGGCGCGCGCCGCATCGCGGTCATACTGCTGCTTGACTCGTTCGACTGCTTCTGAATACGTTCGCTTCGAAATGTCAGGAGTATCCGTATAAAGTCCGCGCGCATCGAGCGCGCTGATGGTTACATTGTTGCGAATCGCGCGGTCGATCAGATCGCCTTCTTCCGGAAGCCGGTCATCCAGCCGCAGGAACCCGGGCGATGCAAGAAGAATCACGCGCTGCCCCGGCATTCCGGCCATCTTGCGGACCACATCTTTAAGCGTGCTCATGGCAACCCGGGCTTCCTGGTCGCCCGCTGAAAGCACCGCCTGCGCCGTCCCGGTCACGATCGGTTCCGCCTCTGAAAGCGTCTGAAGCTGCAGACACGCCACAGCTTCCTGCTCAGATGCGCGCAACGCGATGGGATCGTGCTTGTTCTGGATCATGTCGGCCATGTAGTAACTGATGTCCGGGCATTGCTGCATGGGATTCCGCGCTATGGGATGCGTGCGCAGCCTGGCAAGCGCCTCATGCAGTTTCGCCCTGTCATCGGTAAAATCCAGCATCGTTTGGCCCGACGTAGTGTAAATAGCTGCACGGTCGGTCGGCTTCAGGTCGGAACTGAGGTGCTTCGCGGCCGCATCGCGCACCTGCACCAGATTTGCGAAGTTCAGGTGAATGTCATCGAAAAGATAAGCCACGAAATGGTCGGCGGGGATGAGGCCTGGGTCGTCCGGATGCTCGGCTTTTTCGTCCGGGGTCCGCTCAACCGCCGGCGTGAGAGCGATGGGCTTACCGCCGGCCTTCTCGATGGAAAACTTCGCAATCGTCTGCGGCTTGCCCTTATCGAAGAGCTGGAAGTCGTCCCTGGTAAGCGTTGCCACAGGTTTACCCGCCCGGTCGCGAACCACCACAGGCACCATGACAAGATTCACCTTAGATTGGAAGGTCACCGGGGTCTCCTGCGTGGCGACTTCCACCGGATTCGGAGCCGGCGTTTGCGCGCCGAGAAGGCCTGCCGTCCATGCTGCAAGAGAGATTAGGATACGTCCGCGCATACGCCCGACATGTGGCTTCGATTGTATATGTTGCCGCGGAGGCGCATCACTGCAGCCGCATCAACGGGTCGCCAATCACCACGTTCATCCAGCTGAGACCCGGAATTCCCATGTAGAAGCTTTCTGCAAGCGTCCTGCCCGAATAGTAGGCCGGGAGCACCAGATCGGGGCGCGGACAAAACTGAAGATACGGCTCATCCACCTGGCCCGATGCCCCGCTTGCGCCATCGTGAATATAGTCGGCGGTCAATGACTGGGGTGAACCCATGAAGAGGGCCTTCGGGTCCTCCCAACTGCCGCCGATCTGCCATGTATCGGGCGGTTTGGTGAACGTGCGTCCGTCCGTCGAAACGAACTCTGTCGCGATAGCGCCTGGCAGCCATCCGAAATGCGGAAAACGGAACTTGTGGTCCGTATCGTTCGAACCCCAGGACGCGTAGCCGATCACGCCCGCAATGTTCGCGAGAACAGCGGCCGAGTCATCGAAGACCAGGCGTTGTTTGGGCAGCAGCAGCGCCGCCGCCCGCAGCCACTGATTGCCGCCGTCACGGTCACGCGCCTTCAGATCGATTACAAATTTGCCCGTATTCTTCGCCATGAGCGCCCGGTCAACAAGCCCCAGCACGTCTTTCACGTCATATCCGTCAAGCCTTGTGACCAGGTACATGGGGAAAGCGGGGTGCCGAAACGGCGCATCCGTTTGACGGAAGAAAGGATTCGGCGCCGGACCCGGCAGCGCAACCACCGCGCCTTTCATCCGCTGGTAGAGCAGCGTCAGTTCCGAATCCACCGAAGCCGTGCTCGACTGAAGACCCTTGCCTGGCCCACGCACGATCAGCGGCACTCCTTTTGTGAGCACGATGTAGAGCACCTTTTCGGTCAGCTCATGTGCCTTCAGAAAGGCTGCAACAGGGGCTTCGATTTCATTCCGATACTGATCGGGCGCCGCGGCCTCGCCCGTACCTGTGTCGATGCGGCAGATGTTTCCAGCCGGAATGTCGCGCTTGCGGCTGTAGTACGCGCCGATTTGTTCAGACGTGCCTGAACGTTTATTGATAACGACAAGGACCTGGTCAGCGCTCTGCGCCGCAGCCGCGAAACAGCCCAGACACACGAGCGCGGCCAGCTTTGAAATCGGCTTCAACACCAAAACTTACTGTAAGATGCGCCTTACCACTCTTCCTGCTTCGCCGCCAAACCGGGCGCTGCGAGGCTGAACGGAACCGGCTGCCTGCCCGGTTGTATGCGCGTCGTAGCGGATTCCCTGCCCCGAGCCGTCTTCACCGAGTACGGATACTCGATCGCCACGAACAGCAGCGCGGCCATGAGGATGGTGGCAGCAAGGGCAAAGGGCAGCGCCGCGGCGACCAGTGCTCCCGAATGGAAACCGGCCGGCAGTTCCGCCAGAAGAATCATCCGGATGGCGTTGAGCACCAAACCATGAATCAGGTAATACGAATAGCTGATGGTGCCGAGTACGCGCAGCGGAGTCGAAGTTAAAACCCGGACGATCGCTCCACCCGGCGCGCTTGCCTGCCAGACCAGCATCCCGAGTCCGATAAAAAGCAGATAGAGATCGTAGCCGCGAAAGAACGCCTGCGCGGGCAGCGATGCAGGCAGCCTCGCACCCGAAGCAATCAGACCAACCGTGCCAAACACAAAAAGCAGCGTCAGCACCTCCGCCAGCGGGCTTCGGCTGCGCGCATTCCCCCTCATCTGAGTCAACTCGAACGCGAGCATGCCCGGGGCGAACATCATCATCTCTTCGAGCGGATTTCGCCCCGCTTGTCCAAGCGCAACGAAGACCGCCGCGCCCGCAAGAATGAAGAGGAAGCGCTGCCGCGGCTGCCACCCGCGCATCCCGAGCGCGCTCACAATCAGCGGAACCGTGATGTAAAAGCAAAATTCATAGCTGAGCGTCCAGGCCACTGTCAGGATTGGCCGGATCGGCAGCACCCCCGGCAGGAACAGAACGTTTTCAACGAGATATTTCGCAGCAGCGGCAACCTGACCAGGGATGCGAGATTCAGCCGGAAAAACCACCGAGAGGAACACGTATATCGCCAGCACAGTCAGAAATGCCGGATAAATTCTCCTCGCGCGCCTCGATAAGAACCGGCCATATGGCACAGCTTTCCGAATTATGGTTCCGTATATCAGAAACCCGCTCAGGGCAAAGAAAATGTCAACACCCGTGTAACCGGCCTTTGCGGCAAGGCTGAAAAACGCCGCCGTGGAGCCGTCCGGTGCGACAAATCCGTCAATCATGGGACGGAAGTGAACGAAAAATACGAGAAGAACCGCGATTCCGCGCAGACCGTCCAGAGCCAGCAATCGAGCGTTTTGGTCCGGTCTGGAAAGACCGATTGCAGTTCGAAAGTTGGAGTACACAGTCAATCCATACGATGCCGGCGGGACCGCAGGCTAATGACATTAAGTATTCCACACGGGCAAACCGTGGACGTAGAGGCTTCTGTGCGTTTACGCGCTTAAGAGGTGCAAAAGGGCTGAAGAATCAGGCGCGCTACTACCCCGTATTACTGAACCCGCGCCGCCTTGCCTGCCCAGAATTGCTCTCTCAGTTGGCGCTTGAGGATCTTCCCCGTCCCGCCTTTCGGCCGCGCGCTGCTCACAACCGGGCAGGTTTCGGTAAGTCCGTAACCCGCCCACGCATTGCACCGGAACGCCTGTTCCAGACGCCCGATCAATTCCGGCGTGGACGCGGCGCCGCCAGGATTGATCTCCTTCATGGAAGACAAATCGTTTGCGGCTTCAGCGCGGTTGAGCAACGCGCTGGCCATCACCGGCACAAGCGACATCCATGTGACCCGCTCCTGCTCGATCAGCCGGAAGACGCTGATCGGATCGAAGCGGCGAATCATCACCTGTTTGAGCCCAGTCATAGTGCAGGTCTGCGGCCGCCCCCAACCGTTTGCGTGAAACAGCGGAATGGTGTGCAGTTCCACGGCGGTGTCGTCGCGGTTGAATGCAAGGTATCGAGCAAAGGAGCGAATTCCGGTTCATAGAACAGCAGGCGCGCCTCCGCATAAACGCAGGATGGCGCCCGGTTCAGCGGGAGTCAGCCTAACGTTGAGCGGCATCACCGTCGCGCAAGCTTACGGCAGCGTTCCGCAAACTCGAAGTACTTGAAGCGCCGTTCCCCGCAGATAATCGCCTCTTTCGAGCCGTATAAATCCACGGCCCTGCGAAGGCATCGCAACGGTGTCAACGGAATTTTCATGCGTTCCCTGCCTCGGCCGGCAAGCACGGATTCTATATGATGGCCTCGTGACCGCCATGACCGACTTCGATCGCTCGACGCGGTCAGTGACGCCACCCTGGCGAATTCTCTGCGCCCTCATTGTCTCGGGATTCCTGCTTGGCCTGCCGGGAGGATTGCTGCCTCTCTGGCGTTATCACATCCAGCCCGATTTCCACGTGGCCGCGAACTATTTCATGTTCCTCGGCGTGGGGCTTACCGCGGGCGCCACCCTGGCGCACCGGCAGCAAATTTCTGTCGCGAAACTGCTGCTCGCCGGCTGCGTTGTCGCTTCACTGGCGCTGCTCTTCCTCGCTTTTGCCGCGCCGCCCGCCAACGCATGGCTCGCAGCGTTCGCGTTGTTTCTGACCGGCGCCTCGGCCGGAGTCGTAAACACCGCCGTCTTTGAATCGATCGCCCGCGCTTACGAGGAAAATCCCGCCAGAATCGCTCTGACCGCCGGAATTTTCTTCGGCCTCGGAAATATGCTCGCTGCATACCTGATGGCGCAGTGCCTTGATGCGCAGAACCCTGGCCGCATCCTGATGACGATTGCGATCCTGCCCGCCCTCGCCGGCGCGGGACTCTCACGCCAGTCATACCCCGCCGCTTCCGTCACTCAGACGCCGTTGGCCGAGACTGCGAAAGACCTGCGCAGCCCGCTCGCCATCCTGTTCGCCCTGCTGCTCTTCTTCCAGTTTGCAAGCGAGTGGTCGCTGGCCGGATGGTTGCCGATATTCCTGGTAGACCGGCTCGGCTTCAGTCCGTATACCGCTGTCTCTCTGCTCGCGCTGTACTGGCTTGCTCTGACCGGCGGACGCGTTCTGACGGCAAGGCTGCTCCACGTGATCAGTCACGGCCGGCTGCTCGCCATCAGCGCCTTCTGCGCTCTGTTTGGCTGCACCGCCCTGCTGCTTGCGGGTACGCGCTTTGGAACGGTAACAGGTATTCTACTGACGGGAGGCGGCTTCTCAGCCATTTACCCTTTGGCTGCCGAAAGGATCGCCGGCCGGTTCACTTACTATCATCCCGGTTATTTCAACGGGATCTTCACGTTCGCGCTGCTGGGCGGCATTCTCGCGCCATTCGTACTCGGCCATGCAGCCGAGGCCTGGGGCCTTCGAGTGATTCCCCTCGCGGCCATCGGAAGCAGTTGCGCCGTCTTTGCGCTGGTTCTGCTGATCTGGCTTGGCCACAAAGTTTCCGGCACTTAGAACCGTTCAGCGCTCACGCATGAACCAGCGCGCCCGCAATCTTATCCACCAGCACGGAACTTGTGTAGGGCTTCTGGAGAAACCCCGAAATATCCTGGCCCGAGAAGATCCGCAGCGTCTCATGCTCGCTGTAACCGCTCGATACGATCACCGCGACGTCAGGTTTTATCCTGCGCAGATGCGGCAGCGTGTCATGACCGTTCATCCCTGGCATGCTTAAATCGAGCACCACTACCGCCACGCGGTCCTTCTCGCGCCTCAGAACGTCAATTGCAGCCGGACCGTCCTGTGCCTGAAGGACAGTAAAGCCCTTCGTCTCGAGGGCGGTTGTCGCAACCCGAAGCACGGTCGGTTCATCGTCCACCAGCAGCACCGTCACGCCGTCGCTCTCAACGCGCGGCGCGGGTCGTTTGACCGCCGATTGCTCCTTGCCCGGCGCCTTCATCGACGCGCGAAACAGAACGGTAAATCTGCTTCCGGCGCCGGGCGCGCTGGTCACCTCAATTGCGCCGCGATGCCCTCGTACAATGCCCGCCACTGCTGCCAGCCCCAGTCCGCGTCCGGTGAATTTAGTGGTAAAGAACGGGTCGAATATTTTCTGCCGCGTGTTCTCATCCATGCCCTCACCGTCGTCCGCAACCTCGAGCACCACGTATGGCCCGGGCTTGAGTTCGGTTCCGTCCGGCAGAGCATACTTCTCCGCCAGCACGCGCGATCCCGTGCGAATCGCAATCTTTCCGGTGCGATCCCCGATTGCCTCCGCCGCGTTGATGACCAGGTTCATGATCACCTGCTGCAACTGCCCGGCGTCACCCTCAACACACGGCAGGTCGCGCACAAAATCGAAATCGATAGAGACCCTCTTCGAGATTGAAGACTGCACGAGTTCTGTCACCTGTCGGGTGAGTTTCGACAGATCGACCTGTTCGATCACGAAGCGGCCTTTACCCGAATACGCCAGCATCTGCCGCGTCAGATGAGCGGCGCGCTCGCTCGCCTCCACAACCCACCCCAGAAATTCCTGCGCCGGACTTGAAGCCGGCAGCACCTCCTGCGCCAGCGCCGCATTGCCCATCATCCCGACCAAAAGGTTGTTGAAATCATGCGCGATTCCACCCGCAAGCAACCCGATGCTTTCCAGCTTTTGTTTTTCGAGAAGCTTGCTTTCGAGCCCCTTCCGCTCGGTAAGATCGAGAACCAGACACAGCCATTGTTCGGGCGAGGTCTCAAGCACCGTCGCGGCTGTCAGCACCGGGACAATGGTTCCGTCTCTTCTGAGATATTCCTTTTCGATCGGCCTGCAGCACCCGCCGGCATTCAGTTCGGCAAGCTCGCGTTCATCCGGATGCGCAGTTCCCGGAGCCGTCACGTCACGCCACAAAATCCCGTTCGGTTCAAGTTCGGCGCGGGTATAACCGAGCATTTTCAGCAGAACGTCGTTCGCTTCGACGATACGTTCCGAATCGCCGCACGCGATGCCGATGATGTCCGCTTCATACAAGCGGCGGAACCGGGCTTCGCTCTTGCGCAGCGCTTCTTCAGCTGCCCTGCGTTCCGTGATATCGGTATTTGTCCCGAACCACCGCACGATCTGGCCGTCGCTGTTTCGAATCGGCAGCGCCCGCGATAAAAACCAGCGGTATTGACCATCTTTCCCAAGCAGCGGAAACGTATCCTCCCACTCCACGCCCTCATCCAGCTTCCGCTTCCACAGCCCGACCACGCGCTCCACATGCTCGGGATGGTGGACCTTCGCCCAGCCCCAGCCCACCATCTCCTCGGGCGTACTTCCGGTGTACTCATACCACCGGCTGTTGTACCAGGTAATCGAGCCCTTCGCGTCCGTCATCCAGGCAAGTTGAGGGATGGAATCTGCGAGAATCCGGAACTGAAGATCGCTCGCTCGCGCGGCAGCTTCCGCCTTCCGGCGTTCCGTGATGTCCCGGATCACAGCGAACATGCCGCCGCCGTGCTTCTCCGACATGCGATTCACCGTCGAACTCACGGCGAGTTCACTACCGTCGCGCCTGATATGAGTGTTCTCGCCGGACCATGTTGCGTCGGTACGCAAGGCTGTCTCGGCCCGACCCTGTTCTTCCTCCTCCACCCACCGATACTGATAAACCGAAGTGAGCGGAGCACCCACCGCGTCGGCCCTCGATACGCCATACATACGTTCCGCCGCCGCGTTCCAGAACGTAATCCGCTGTTCTGCATCGATTGCGACCACTGCCTCGGTCGTTGCTTTCAGGATGTCCGCCTGAAACTCCAGTTCGCGTTCACGGCGGTTGCGGTCCGTGATGTCGATCAGCGTCAGAACGCAGCCAAGCACGTCGGAATCGGGCCCTGTAAGCACTGCCGCGCTGAGCAGCAGATCGATCTTGCGTCCTCCCGCAACTGACGCGGTCGCTTCCAGACCGCTGACAGACTTCTCTTTCTCCGCCCACTGCAGAATCTGCGCAAAACGCAAAGGCTCGCCGGAAGCCAGCCGGATCTGCAGCACTTCATCGAAATCCCGATGCTCTACCGAGCCGCCCGTCAACAGACTTGACGCCCGGTTAGCGCGCGAAATCCGTCCGTCCGGATCGACGACAACGATCGCTTCGGCTGCCTGCTCAAGAATGGAGCGCGCGAGTTTCTCCTCGGCAACAATCTGCTCATTCCGCTTTTGCTCCGTCAGATCGGTAACGATCAGGCAGATACATTCGGAATCGCTGACGATCAGATTGTCCGCGGAGAGATAAACCGGAACCAGCGAACCGGCGCCCGTCCGCAGACTCAGTTCCGCCTTTCGGCTCTCCGCCCGGCTGAGGATCGCGTTGAGCAACCCGGCGTCTTCCGCCGCAATGTGTTCGTCAAACCTTGACCCGATCACCCGTTCCAGGGCCACGCCGATCATGCTTGCGAACTGCTCGTTTGCAAAGAGAATCAGGCCGTCCAGCGTCAGTGTCAGAGCACCTTCGGCCATGCCCTGGACAATCACGCGGTACGGTTCATCCGCGCCTCTCAGAGTGTAGACGCAATCTCCGTCCGGCCCGGCTGAAACTAAAGCGTCCACCTCGCCGCAGCGGATCGCCCGAAGCGTTTCGTCGGCTTCCCGCAGCCGTTCTTCCAGTTCACGATAGCGTTGGAGCAGATCGTTGTACTCGGGCATCGCCGACCGGTTAGTCGCCATGTACCTGCCGCTCCTCTTCGGGCGCGTCCGCCGCCAGGTCGAGCCCTGCAAGCAGACGCTGCGTATCCGATAAATCACCGATAATTTTTCGTAACGGCAACGGCGACCTTCTCACCAGGGTCGGGGTTACCACAATCTGTTCGTCCGCCGCGAGTTCGGGGTGCTGATAGATATCGATCACCTCGAGCAGATAGCGTCCGCTCAGCCGCGTTTCACAAACCGCGCGCAGATTCTGTATCGCCCGCGTTGAGCGCGGTGTCGTCCCGCTCACGAATAAACGCAGGGCATAACGCTGCTCCCGGCACCCTTGCCCATCCTGATCGAATTCCTCGAATCCCCGATCTTCAGATTCGTTCATCAGGAGCTGGCTTTAGCGCTCATGGCCCGCAGATCCAGTCCCACCAGCACGCGCTCCGTGTTTGAGAGGTCCCCGATAATTTTCCGGACGGGGTGCGGTAATTTGCGCACCAGCGTGGGCAGCGCAAGTATCTGATCCCCTTTCGCGAGCTGAGGATTCTTCAGCAGATCGATCACCTCGATGTGATACTCACCCGCAAGGTGTTCTTCGCAGATGCGCTTCAGGTTCGCGAATGCCTGCGTCGATTTCAGCGTCTGCCCCGCCACATATAACTTCAGTTCCCACTTTGCCTCCGGCGCGCCCTGGAGGTTCGCACTGGCGGAAAGAATAGAGGTTTCTGAATTCAAGACTGCCCTCCGCGCGTGTATCCGCTCGTCTCTGCCGCTGCCCGCTTGCTGCTGTCCACATCCCGGCTATCGGCCAGCGCACCGCGGCCTTCCTCCCGGTTTTGAACCTTCGCCCGTTCATGTTCGGCAAGCTGGACCGATTCCATCTCTTCCGTTTCAAGTTCCAGCCGCAGATTCGCGATCCGGGCTTCCAGCAGTTGCCGTCGCCGCGCAAGCAACAGTTGCCGGGTTTCGATCTCCTGCCGTGCGCGCAGCATATTTGTTTCTTCACGCGCCTGATGCGCGATGCGCGCCGAGCCCGTCAGCAGACCGGTATCGGCCAGATAGACTTCCCGCAGTTCCACCCCATGATCTGTCAACAGAAATTCACGAATCTGATTTGAGTGTGCAAGACCGCGCGCTTTCAAAATATAGATGCCCCGGTTTCTCTCTCCCCCGCTTTCGATCTCCCTCAGCAATATCCATGTGTTGACCAGCGAAGAGATATCGACATCAGAATGTTCGAGCGCCTTGCCGCCTTCCGTCAAAGTTGTCATCAGCGCGGTAATCTGCTGCTGTTTCAGGAAATCGATCAGCCGCAGCAGCATGCTTCTCGCTTCGAACTCCGTGCCGGAATGCAGCAACGCGGTGATCGGATCGATCGCTACAACCGTCGGACTGAGATCCTTTACCATTTTGTGGATCTTTATTAAATGAGTTTCTATCCCGAATGTCGTCGGGCGGGCCGAATGAATGTGCAACAAGCCCTTGTCAATCCACTGAGCAAGATCGATGCCGATCGAGCGCATGTTCCTCACAATCTGAGGGCTCGATTCTTCATACGAGAACATGACGCACCGCTCGCCGCGTCTGCAGGCGGCATCCAGAAAATGAGCGCTAAGGCTGCTCTTGCCGGTCCCCGCCGTCCCGCTTACCAAAATGCTGCTGCCGCGGAAGTAGCCCTGCCCGCCCAACATCGCGTCCAGTTCTCCCACGCCTGTTGAAACCCGTTCCGACGACGCCCCGTACTTGAGGTCAATCGAGGTCACGGGAAGCACCGAGATCCCGTCGCTCTCAATCAGGAACGGGTATTCGTTCGTGCCGTGCGTCGATCCGCGGTACTTCACAATTCGCAGGCGCCGCGTGAGCACCGTTTCGTGTACCTTGTGATCCAGCAGAATCACGCAGTCTGAAATATATTCTTCCAGGCCGTGCCGCGTCAGAGTGCCGTCGCCCCGCTCTCCGGTGATGATGGCCGTCAGTCCGCGATCCTTCAGCCAGCGGAACAGACGCCGCAGTTCGGAACGCAGAATGGCGGTGTTGTTGAGCCCCGCAAACAGCGCTTCTATACTGTCAAGCACCACCCGGCGGGCGTTGACGGTCTGTATGGCGTATTCGAGCCGGACAAACAGAGCTTCAAGATCGTATTCGCCCGCTTCTTCAATCAGACTCCGTTCCAGATCCACGGCGTCGATCGCAAGCTTGCCGCTTTCGATCAGCGCGTCTACATCGAGCCCGAGCGACGCAACGTTGGCGGCAAGTTCCCCGGCGGTCTCTTCAAACGAAATACATACCCCGGCTTCGCCGAATTCGAGCGCGCCACGCACCAGGAATTCCATTCCGAGCAGCGTCTTGCCGCAACCCGCGGAACCGCACACGAGGGTCGTTCTGCCCTGAGGAAGTCCACCAAAGGTGATGTCATCTAAACCTTTGATTCCTGTCGGACACTTTGCAATCGTCTTCGGGCGACCCGTGGCGCGGGGAGCCTCAATCGGTATTGAAGACATGAGCGGCGCTGACCATCTGTGCTCATTATCTTAGAAATTCCGGCGCCATAAAAAGAAAGAAGCGTCAGAAATCTCACGCCTGCGATACACGCCGCAACTCACAGCGGATTCTCGAACCCTTCTTCGCTCGACACTATCGTTCCGTTTAGAGCGACAGAAAAGTAGCCGTCCTCCGATTTGCCGTGAAAATGCGTGGCATCGCTCCCCGCAACCTGAATGCTCTTCCATTTTCCCCGCAGGATTTTCTGATAAGCCCCGAAGTATTTGGACGCGGAATCCTCACTGTCCCAATTGGAACTGTAAATCAGCATCATGCGGTGGTCGGGCTTCGCTTCGTCGATCCGGTAAGCCGCGGCTTTGAGTTTCGGACCCAGGTCATCGGCGGTCGCGCTGTCGACGTACTGCCGCAGCAGGATGCGGTGATCGAGTTCTCCCACCGTGCCCTTCACAAACGCCTTCGCGCGCCGCACCGGTTTCGGCAGGGGCGGGTTCGAAAACACCACGCTCCCGAAGTAGCGGTCGGGGTGAATGATCTGTGAAGTCGTTTGCGGCGCCTTCGTAAACACTGTCGCAAACGCCTGTTTCCCGTCCTTCAGGAAGACTGCCTGCTGGAATTTCTCTCCTTCTTCATACGGGAACATCAGAGTTCGCTTCAGATAGAGCGGAGCTTTGCTGAACACCGGATAACTCGCGTCGTCATCCGAGCCGGCGTCCGCTTTCAGATATTCGCCCGCGGTTTGCGGGTCCGCCAGCGACTTGCCCGCATGGCGCGCCGCATATTCGATCATCAGCCACGAAGCCTGCCCCTCCACCACGGATTCGCGCGCGATCGATTCTTCGCTGTCCTCGCTCCCTTTCCCAAGATATTTGCGGATCGGGAAGTTCTGGTCTGCCAGCGCATGAGCCAGTTCATGGACGAGCGCCGCCTGGCGCATGTTCTGCGCGGCCCACGAAGAGATAAACAGCTTCTTCCGATGGAAATCGTAATACGCGGCAGCCTGCTCCGTCAGAAGCTCGATCGTGGTTTTCTTGAGATCGAAATCCGCCGCGACAAACCCGAACTTCCTCAGAGTGGTCTCCTCTGCGCGGATGTCATCGGGCTTCACGCTGTGGCGAATCTGCTCTTTGAGATACCGGTTCACCTGATCGCGGGTGACCATTTCGAAAGGAAGCTGTTTCCGCACCCGGAATCCGGTGATATCGGACAGTTCGCGAAGCACCGAATCGATTTCCGCCTTCGTCGGAATGTTGGCCGGATCCGCCGGAGGCTCCTGAGCCCTGCCCGCCAATATGAAGCTGAAAATGAGCGCCGCGACCCGGATCGGCAACAAGACGAAATTCCCCCGTTTTCCTGATGGTTGCATATCCGCGAAGGCCGAACACAGCGCGGGATGTAGGTGAGCTACAATAAAAGTTCGAATTTAGACCCGAACCGGAGCAATATACTTGGCTGAAGATAAGTTGTACAAATCGGAATACATCGGAAGCGGCACTTTCATTATCAGCAAACCGAAGCGCAAAAAAGCGAAGCTGCGCCAGACGCGGCTGAAGAATCTCAAACGCGGCTCTCGCAAATAAACCCCCGACGAGTTCTGTCAGCGGTCTCTTCGGTCGATTGCCCTCAGGCAAAGGCCTAACAGCGCGCGCTGAATCACCCACGCACTCCCCAGACTTCCCAACAGCGTCGCGCTCAGGATCAGACTTTCCATTCAAACTCCCCTGTCAGGGCTGGAGCACGGCGGATTCCATCTTTATTTGTCTTCATCTTGCACCCGCGCGCCCGGACCTCGTGCATGATATGTGTATATGAAAAAGATTTTTTCTCTCGCTATTCCCGCCTTTGCTTTTGCCCTCGCCGTTTCCTCCCCCATCCTTCAGGCTGCCGACATTCCGGCAGAAGGCAGCAAGGCCCCCGATTTCACTCTCCAGTCTCAGGAAGGCAAGACTGTCAGCCTGAAAGACTTCCGCGGTCAATGGGTTGTCCTGTACTTTTATCCGAAAGACATGACGCAGGGCTGCACCATCGAAGCTCACAACTTTCAGCGCGATCAGGATCAGTACACTGCGAAGAAGGCGGCCATTGTGGGCGTCAGCGCCGACAGCATCGACTCCCATCAGCAGTTCTGCACCAAGGAAAACCTGACCTTCAAACTGTTGGCCGACCCCGGCAAAGAGATGATCGGCAGCTATGGCTCGCTTGCGCCGAACGGCACGGTCGCCGCCCGCAACACCTTTCTGATCGACCCCCAGGGCGTTGTTCGGAAGGTTTACACCAAAGTCAGCCCCAACCCGCACAGCGCCGAAGTTCTCGCAGCGCTTACCGATCTCGAGAAATAGCCAGCGTAAGGGGACAGGCCGCCGTTCGGCCAGTCCCCTGATTTGGCAGAAGAGTTGCTACTGCGGGTGTCAGGAGGTTTTATGAAATATCTTGTAGCCTGGGGTCTCGGCGTACCCACCAGCCTGATCGTGCTCTGGTTCCTGTTCAGCCACCACTAATTATTTCTTGTCTGCGGCGAAAGCTGAGAACGCCCCCGAAATCAGCAGAGTTGCAGTTGTCGGCAGGCGCATCAGCCGGATGGCACTGCAATTTCCATCGTGATACAAAGGTGGGGATGACCCCGCGACAGTTCACCTCCACCTTGACCGGTGTATTTGGCTTCCCCGTAACACCTTTCAATCGGGACCTTTCGCTCAACCTCGACGCGCTCGCCGAAAACGTTGACCAGATGTCGCGGCATCCGTTTTGCGCCATGGTCGCGGCCGGCGGCACGGGTGAAGTCTATTCGATGACCCCGGATGAAATTGAGCGTGTCGTCAAAGTAACGGTCGAAGCTGTGAACGGCAGAATGCCGGTGGTCGCCGGCACAGGTTTCAATGCCGTCATCGGCAGCGATATCGCGCGCCGCGTACACCGCGCCGGAGCCGAATGCATTCTCATCCTGCCTCCGTATTACAGTCAGGCCCCGGAAGAAGGTCTGTTCCAGTATTACGAGGCGATCGGCCAGGCGACCCCGCTTCCCCTCATGATCTACAGCCGCGACTGGGCCGTTTTCTCTCCCCAGCAGGTGGCAAGGCTTTGCGACCGCGTTCCCACTCTCGCCGCCTGGAAAGACGGACAGGGCAATGGCCGCACCTACCAGCGCATCATGAACTACAACGGTGACCGGCTCGCATGGCTCGGCGGCCTCGGTGACGATTGCGTCCCCACCTATTTCGCAGCCGGCGTGCAGGCTTTTACCTCCAGCATTTCGAACATCGCCCCGAAGCTTTCAATCGAACTCGGCGACGCGGGCATGAAGCGCGATTTCGCCCGGCTCGATCCGCTGATGAAACGCTTCGTGAATCCCCTCTATGCGCTGCGCGAACGCGCCAAAGGCTACGAAGTCGCAGTCATGAAAGATGCCATGGAAATCCTCGGGATGACCGCGGGTCCGGTGCGTCCGCCGCTGATGAATACGCGCCCCGCCGATGTTGCCGACCTGCGCGAGCTCATGGGTGTTTACCGCGAATGGATTGAAGAAGGCACGAAGGAATCCGGCAATCGGCAGGAACGCCTCTCGGTTGAGGCGGGCGGGGTTGCAAGGTAGGTGAATGAGGTCAGCTTGAGGTACAACTTCTGGCAGGCCGAAGTCCTTCGTGCGATTCAAAGCTACCAGCGCTTCGTTCAGCCGCAACCCCGCACAGCCTCTAACTCATTGAAAGAACGCCCAAAATAGTCCTCAACCTCGCGTGACCGCCCGCAAGCTCCGCATCGTGATTCCCGGTGGCAATGGGAGGTGGGGCAGATGCCGGCGCTTGTATTAGAACGGCGTTGGGGAAGGAACGTAAGGGGCAGGTGTTTGGGGAGCCGCGGACTCCGGAGCCGTAGGTTGCGCAGCCGGGCCTAACCCAAGTCCGATGAGCGACGGAGCATTCAGCTTACCGCTGGGATCGAGTTTACTGTCGGTCTGGAAACGTCGCAGCGCGTCCGCCGAATTCGCATCCCAAACCCCGTTCGGTTCAGACTTCAGGTAGCCCTTCGTAACCAGTGCCTGTTGGATTTCTTTGTATCGCTCAGGCGTGGGAACAGCCTGGTGATTTCGCGGGCCTGTCACTCCGGCCAAAGCGCCGGACGGACGTGTCGCCTTGCCCTTGCCCGCTGTGGATCGCCGCGTGCTTGATGATTTCGAACCCAACGAAGGATGACTCGTTTTCGCTGACGTCTTCTTCTTTGTAGAGGGTGTCTTCGGAGGAGGGGCCGCCATTACGGCGGCTGCGAGGGCGAGAGTAATCGCGAAGTTTTTCATTCGGCAGAGATTTCACTCCCGAAAAGCAGCGGCCCGGAACAACCGGACCGCTGCTTTCAGGAAGTCGATTTAGTTGCTGCCTTCCGGGACTTTCCCGGCAAGGAACAGCGGCTGCCAGTCGCCACCGCCACGGGTGCCGCCCAGCATACGCATTACGTGGAACGCCACTGCATCGCCCGGTTTCAGTGAACTCTGAATCCGCTTCACATCTTCCGTGCTGTTGACAGAGTGCCGGTTCAGATCGACAATTACGTCGCCTTTCGCAAGGCCGATGTCGTCGGCGAATGAGCCCGGTTCGATCGATGCGATCAGTACGCCGGAATTGCCTTTCAGCTTCATCTGATCGCGGTCCGACTGGCGCAGCGGCTGCACCGTCATCCCGAACCGCATTTGCATGCCGTCCGCCGAATTGTCGGTTTCCGGCTGTTTCGCGCCGCCGTAAAGTTCGGCCCAGATCTTCGTCCGGTCACCCACGGAAACATTCAGCGTCATGGGCTTGTTCTCCCGAACGATTCCCATCTTCACCGTGCTGCCCACCTGGGCATCGGAGATCATGTCGATCACATCCTGGCTCTTCTTCACCGGCTGGCCGTTGATTGACGTGATGATGTCACCCGACTGCATACCCGCCTTCTCGCCCGGGCTGTCCTTCTCGACGCGATTCACAAGCACGCCGTGGTCGGTGCCATAAACCTTCAGCAGCGACTCGTTCGGTTTCCTGCAAGCCCACACCGATCGATCCGCGCGTTACATGACCTTCACGGATGATCTGGTTATAAACCTTCACCGCCGTATTGATCGGCATCGCGAAACCGATACCCTGATACCCGCCGCTCCGGCTGGCAATCATCGTATTGATTCCGATCACTTCCCCATTGATGTTCAGCAGCGGACCGCCGCTGTTACCGGGGTTAATCGCCGCATCGGTCTGAATGAAATGCTGGAAGTTCGTCGCTTCGCCGCCTGGCACGTCACGCGCAATGGCGCTGATGATACCGGCCGTCACGGTCGCCTGGAATCCGAACGGCGATCCGATCGCCATCGACCAGTCCCCGACCTGCAGCGCGTCGGAGTTGCCGATCTTCGCGGCCACCAGATTCTTCTTGTCAACTTTGATCACCGCCAGATCGGTGTCCTTATCGGTTCCGATCACATGCGCGGGATACTCAGTCGCATCGTTCGTGAACTTTACGGTGATCGACGTCGCTTTTTCCACCACATGATTGTTGGTCAGGATGTAGCCGTTGCGGTCGACAACCACACCAGAACCGAGAGCGGCACTCGGCGCGTCATCCGGCTCGCCAAACTGGAAGCCGTTACCGCCGCCGCCCTGTCCGCCAAAGAACCGCTGGAAGAACTGCTGCATTCCGCCATCGCTCTGATCCTCATCGTCCTGCGACTGAGGGGCCTGACGGCGCCGGAAATTCGGGCTGGCCTGAGGCCGCGCCTGAGTTGTTTCCCTCTTAGGAATGTACCTGGTTGAAATATTGACCACCGACGGCTCCAGCCGCTTGGCGATCTTTGAAAACTCGTTCTGCATCTGAACGGGGCTCGGAATTGTGAGCGGGGTCGCGTCCGGAGCCACCACCGATTCCTTCGCCGCCTTCGCGCCCGTCTGAACCACGGTCCCGATCAGAACGCCGACAGCCAGCGTGAATAGGATGAGCGAAAACGACAGAAATTTCTGTCTTCGCACTTTATCGTAGACGTTCATTTTATTTGCTAACTCCTGTGATTGCCCGGTTTATACATCGGGCGTGAAAGCTTCATTGTTAAGATGTTTCTCTGGAGCCGCGCGTTTCAACTCCACCAGTAAGATACCCGGCAAGTATCAACTACCGCTCCTACTTTACCCCGCACGGGCATTATTTCTCCAGCCACAATCCACGAAGTGACCCAGGCCACCACCGGCTCCAGCGCAAAAATGAGCGCCGACCGCGTCGCCGACGTGAACTGCTGCGCCCATGCCATGACCGTAAACGCCAGGGCTGTCGCCAGCAAACCTGTAACGAGCACGGCTGCTGCCACAACGCCGCTCAGATGAAACCGAACCGGCTCGGCAAACCAAAACGAGCCGATTCCGAGCAGTGCAGCCGTCATTACCTGGACTGACGCTATGGTTTCGAATCCCATGGATCGTGAAGAATGATTGACTACCACAATGTGCAGAGCAAAAGCCACCGCGCAAAGAAAACTGAGGAAATCCCCTCGGCTCATCTCCAATCTTCCGGAAGGCAACGTCATCAGCGCCATGCCGAAAGATGCGATCAGAACTCCGGCTACCTCAAAGAGGCGCGGTCTGATTCTATAGACGAGCGAACCGAAGAAAGGTACCATCGGGATCGATAACCCGGTCAGGAAGGCGGATTTGGATGCCGTCGTCAGTTTCGAGCCCGGCCGTCTGGAATACGTATGCCGCGAAAAGCAGGCATCCGGCGAAAAGCCCCGGCATGATCGACTTCCGGCGGAACCGCCCTTTGTAAAGAATTGCCAGCGCCACCGCCGCCACCGAGAACCGCAGCGCGAGGAACAGAAAAGTGGATACTTCCCCGAGTGCCGACTTCACCAGCACGAACGTTGTGCCCCAGATGACCGTCACTCCGGCCAGGGCAAGTTCCGCGCGTGTGCCGGCTTTCATTCGGCGGCGCAGCAGAAGCGCGGCGGTTAGACAGGATTCGCTTCAGACCCAGATCGCGCCCGTCGGGGCAATACCATTCGGACATGGTGTGGGCTCCCCCGCCCTGCCCGCCCGCCCCGATCGAAATGGCCGGAATCCCCAGCGACAGCGGAATGTTCGCATCCGTGGAAGCGCAGTCGAGCCGCGAACGAATGCCGAGGTGCGCATTCCACCGCCCGGATAGCGGACAATAATCGGCGCGTCTGCCGGCAGTCTGGCGGCGGGACGGCTCCCGATTTCCCGGATTTTTGCCGTCACCTTGCTCCGCTAATGCCCGGGAGTTTTCCATCTCTTCGGCGCGCGCTCACCGCATTCCGCAGCGCCGTGACCAGATCCTCCATCTGCTCGTTGTTTTCCGATCGGATGTCCACCTTGGCACGCGCGCTCGCCGGAATCGCGTTGACGCTCGCCCCGCCGTCGATCACCCCGATATTGACCGCAACCCTCGGAGTTGAGCGCGGGTCCAGCGGTTCGCCGTCGATAAAAGCAGCCATCGCCCTCGACAGCGCGTGTACCGGATTGCCGATGCCGAAATCGCTCCAGCTATGCCCGCCCGTGCCCGTAAAGACGACTTCGATAGCGCCGGCTGCCCAGCGCCTGGCACGTAATGTGGTCGGTGGCCGCCCCGTCCAGAACCAGGAACGCGCCGATCCGGGCCAGCAGATCCGCCTGCCGGCAAAGATGCCGCATCCCGCTCAGATTCCCCTCCCCCTCTTCGCCCACATTCGCGACCAGCAGCAGGCCGTCCCAGTGATCCGTCGGCCTCGGAATCGATTTGATGGCCTTTGCGATCGCCAGAAGCGCCGCGAGACCGGCGCCGTTGTCCGAAACTCCGGGCCCCCGGAAGTTCCCCTCCCGATCCACCGATATATCGTCTTTAGTGCGCGGGGCGAGCACCGTATCGAGATGCGCCGTCGCCGCAATCAGCGGCCCCGACGGGCGAAGACTGCAACGACGCGAGCACATTCCCCGCGCGGTCGATCGCCGAGTGCCAGCCGATCGCGCGAAACTGAGCGGACATCCACTCGGCCCGCTGCTGCTCGAGAAAAGTCGGCGCTGGAACGCGGCAAAGCTGCAGGTGAATCTCATTCACCCACTGCTTCTCACGCGTAAACCACTGGAGAGCCTCGCGGACACCCGGTCGCTCGGCTAGTTCACCGGCTGCCGCGGCCGCGGACACGAAATTGGCCGCCACACTTCGAGTTTAGCGAAAGCCGTGCCGCCGGAAGCAGTCCGCCTGATGATCGTCCACTATGCCGACCGCCTGCATCCAGGCATACACGATCACAGGGCCGACGAACTTAAACCCCTTCTTCTTCAGGTGACCCGAGATCGCTTCCGACAAGTCGGTCTTCACGGGATGCGTGCCCGATGTGTTCACAATGGCTTTGCCGCCCGCCATCGACCAGATCGACACAGAAAAATCGTCCCCGCGCTCCTGACCCGTAAGGAAAATGCGGGCGCCCTGAATGGTTGCTTCGATCTTTGCGCGCGACCGGATTATCCCGGCATTCAACATTAGCCGCGCCACATCTTTGTCACTGAATCGCGCAACCGCCTCCGGATCGAAGTTATGGAAAGCTTCCCGGAACGCGTCACGTTTTCGCAGCACCGTGAGCCAGGAGAGCCCCGCCTGAAAGCCTTCGAGCATCAGGCACTCCCACATGGCGCGGCTGTCGCGTTCCGGCACGCCCCATTCGGCATCGTGATAAGCGCTCAGCAGCGGATCGGATTCCGCCCACGCGCAACGGCGCTTCATCGCCTTGAGGAACGCCCTACGTCAGCAGCGAACTCAGCCTCTTGGTCGCGGTCGGGAATTTATCGATTCCGGCGCCAATCACGTCATTCGCAACCGTCGTATAAACATCGCCAACCGTGCCCGTCACCCTGGTGTGCCCGCCCTTGGCAATCTTGCTGCTGCCGCCCGCGACGATCATTGCGAGGCCGCTGTTCTTATGCGCGTTCGCCTCCGCATGTTCATGCACGTAGATAAGACTGGTGTGATCGAACAGCGTCCCGTCGCCTTCAGGCGTAGCTTCGAGCTTCGCAATCAGGTAAGCGAATTCTTCCACGTGCCACCGGCAGATATCGCGCAGCACATGCTGTCCATCCACCCCGTCCGCGCCCGATGTCTTGCCCTCGGCATGGGTGTAATCGTGATGCCGCGAAGACGTATAACCCAGCCACGGAAAACGCGACAGGCTCTGGCACTTCGTCAGCATGTACGACGCAACCCGCGTCTGGTGCGTCGCAAATGCCTGCACCAGCAGATCGCTCTGAAGTTTTGCAATCCTTGGCCAGTCCTTCATATCGCCATCGAAGTCAGGCGCGGCCACATGGCTGTACTCGGGCGGCAGTCCGGCGATCGAGCGTTCCAGATCGCGTATGCCCGCCAGATGCTCTTCCACTCGCGCCTGATCGTCGCCCGGCAGCTTCTTCTTGAGCGCTGTCGCGTCCTGGCTGATCGCGTCCAGAATACTGCGCTTGCGGTTCACCCAGCCTTCTTCACGCGCCCCGAACAACCGGTCGAACAGCCTGTGCGGAATCATCTCCGGCGGCAATGCGCGCTCGTACCCGGCCCAGCTCATATTGCGCTGCATGCTTTCGCCGAACGATTCCTGCGCCACGCCGATCTGCAGCGACCGGAACCGCGAATCGTTGCCGATTTTCCGCGCGATAATCTGATCGATCGAGGGCCCGCTCGGGCCCCGCCCCGTGAAGTCCGTGCCCGTCATCAGGCCGCTCATGGAGTTCGTATGGCCGTTACCCATCCCGCCCGCGGCCGCATTATCCACGCCGCTCAGCACGTGAACGTCTTTGCGATATGCCGCCAGCGGCGCAAGGCACGGAGTCATCTCGTAGTCCGTGCCTTCCTCCGTGGGAATCCAGAACCGTTCAGGGATGCCGTTGCCGTTGAACCAAAGTACGAACCGGCTCTCGATCGGCTTCTCGGCGCCGTCCGCGGCGGCAGTCGCCGCATACGCCGTCCCGGTCGAATTGAACATCGAAACCAGGGGCGGCAACCCGACGGCAATCCGCGCGCCCGCCGCCGTGATCCCCTTCAACAAAGTTCGGCGCGACGTTCTAGCGCGGCTGGTGATTACTTGCGACATGGGCTGGTCCCTCCGTGGGTGGAAATTCTCTCAGTCTTACTAATGACACTATAAGCTCTTTGAAGCGGTACTGAGAAGCCCGGAAATCCTCCAGCACTCTGCCGATCAGAGCCCGGTCCCCCGCCGTATCCATCCGGCCTGCCGTATACCGGAAATACTGCTTCACCATGCACTCCTGGCATTGCGCGCTCTTCGCAAGCACCGCCCCAAGCTGCGCGGGCGAAGAAAACTGCGAGTCCGGGATTCCCGCCACATTTCCCGCCGAATCGATGTCCAGGTCCACCTTGCGCGCCGCAATCCGTCCCTTTTCTTCCGGAGCGCCCGCCGCTTTGCCGCGAAACTCGAGTGTGAACTTGTCGCGCCGCGCTCCGATCGCGTCGAACTTTTCGAGCCCGAACCCGATCGGATCGATCAGCTTGTGGCACGTCGCGCACGTCGGGTTGCTCGCGTGTTCCGACATCCGGTCGCGATTCGTCTGAGGCCTCGCCTCCGTCACCGGCGGCAGATTCGTGTTCACCCCCGGCGGTGGATCGGGCACGTGCTGACAAAGAAACTGCTCTCTCACAAACAGCCCGCGCGCGGTCGGCGATGAATCCTCCGGCTTTGCGGTGAGCGCAAGGAACAATCCCTGCCCCAGCAATCCGGCCCGCTCAGACCCCGCCGGGAACGGCACCCTGTCGAATTCTTTCGCAGGCGCCGTCACGTTATAAATCGACGCCAGTTCCGGACTCACATGCCCGTAATCCGCCGTAAACAGCGTCATAAAGTTGCCGTCGTTCCAAACCAGATCCGACACGAACGTCCGCGCTTCCTCGGTCATTGCAACCGCGGTCTCACGCGTATAAGTCGGATACTTGCGGCGATCCTTGCTCGCCGTAAGAATCCTGTCGAAGCGGAGCCACTGGCTTACGAACTCGTTCAGCGCTTCCCGCGCCATGGGCCGTTCCAGCATGCGCCTGGTCACGCGTTCCAGACTCTGCGGATTCGAAAGATCGCCCTTCGCCGCTGCCGCGAACAGGTCCGCGTCCGGCATCGTATCCCACAGCGCATAAGAAAGCCTGCTCGCCGTTGCAAAAGGCTTCCATTTCGGGTCCGACGTTTCGTCCAGACGAAACAGGAAGTTCGATGACTGCAGCATGGCCTCGAGCACCAGTTGAGCGCCCTTCAGAAAATCGCTTTCGCTCGCCAGCAGGGCTTCGTATCTCTGCTGCTCGGCAGGTTCCAGCGGACGCCGGAATGCCTTCGCCCCAAACTCGCGCACGAAGCGGGCACGGCACGGCGCCGACGGCTTGCATGGAATCAGATGGTGCGTATCGCCGCCCTGAAACGCCGCTCGCGCCAGCCGTTCCGCCGCGCCGCTATATGCCTCAATCAGCAGCGGCGAAAGACTCTGCGCGCGCGATTGATTCCGAAAGCCATTGATGAAATCTTCCGGCGGAAACTGGTTCGCAGGCGCCGTCTGATCCCCCAATAAATCGCGCACCGTGTGGTTGTACTGGCTGTGCGTCAGCCGCCGCAGTTCCGGTTCGACACTCACCTCGCCCGCGCCGGTCGCGTCCGCTTCACGATACTTCTGCGCCGCAGTAAGTTCTTCCGGCGATAACCTTGCCAGGCGCTCAATCCACGCCTTCAGCGTTACTTCCTCCGCGCTGCCGGGCTTGATCCGCTCGCCGCCCGCGTGCGGAATCCGGTTCGTCGGTTTATTCAGCAACAGGGACGATTCCGGATGCTGCCGGTCCACCAGCACCACCAGCGATTTCCCGAATGCCTCCACTTTCGCGGGCGCCGCATCGCGGTCGGGCAGATGCAGACGGGTGGCCGATGCGACTCCATCCGCGTTATGGCAGGCGCGGCACCCTGCCTTTTCCATAACCGGGTACAGGCCACTCGAAAAGCCGGTATCCTGTGCCCACAGAGGAGCGAGCACCACACCCATCAATGCGAAACATTTGAGCAAGTAAACCCCTGGGCCGTTGAATTACGTCACGATAGAATGACGGCTGATGTACGGAGTAATTTTAGCGTGTTTTATGGCCGCGGGACTCGTCCAGGCTGCTTCACAGCGCGAAATCGCCGAATGGATCTTACGCTGGGAGGGACATGTGGTCCTCGCGGGCAACCCCAGGCCGCTGTCCGACGTTTCCGAACTCCCCGCGGGCGAAATCCGCATCACCGGAATCGACCTCACTGCCGCCGTCATGCACCCCATTGAGCTGCGCAAATTAGAGGGCCTCGCAAGTGTCCGCGAACTCTATCTCCCCGGCCCCATCTGGAACCCCGGTGCCGGCCAGGAAGACATCACGGGAGTTTTCAAATCGCTCGCCACGCTCAATAAGACCGAGCGCCTTGCCTTCGGCTGGCACTTCAACGCGAACATCGAAGTTGGTGACGATCAGATCAAAGACCTTCTCGGCTGGACCGAGCTCAAAGAATTTCGTTGCGCCCAGTGCCGCCTTGCGGACCTGAACCTTTCTGCATTCTCGAAACTCCAGAGCCTCGATCTCAGCTTCAATCCATTTACCGACAAAGGCATGCAGGGCCTCGCCGGTATGAAAAATCTGCGCCGCCTGATCCTCCGCGACACGCTCGTCACCGATGAGGGCCTGAAGTCTTTGAGCGATCTCACCGCGCTCGAAGAACTTGACCTCTCGGGCGCGCGCATCACCGATGCGGGAATCGAATACCTGCGCAACCTCAAAGCGATGCGCCATCTGAACCTTCTCGGCGCCCAGATCGATGACTCCGCCATGGACATTCTGAGCACCATGGACCGCCTGCAATCGCTGGTGCTCTATCGAACACGGATTACCAATTCCGGACTCGCCAAATTGCAGGGCCTTAAGAACCTTACAGACCTCGACCTGCGCTACAGCCGGGTCACACCCAATGGCGTCGATGCCTTGCGCGCCGCGTTGCCCGAATCGAAGGTCCAGTTCGTCGGCTCGCCCGCCCCGAAAGCGAAAGGCGGTGTTTCGGCTCAGCTCATTGCGGATAAGAATGCCAAGGCCCTCGACTTGTCCGGAAGCTCGGTAAGCGATGCCCAGTTGTCGAGCCTCGAAGGTCTTACCGGGCTCGAAAAGCTGGACCTTCATGTGACCCAGATCGGGGACATAGGTCTCGCATTCGTTGCGCACCTTACCTCGCTCAAAGAGCTGAACCTCGCAAACACCACCGTCTCAGACGCAGGTCTCGCTAAGTTGGCGGGCTTAACTCACCTTGAGGTTCTGAAACTTTCGGGAACGCTGGTTGAAGGTCCGGGCCTCGCGCAATTGTCCGGACTGACCGGGCTGCGCGAACTCGATCTTTCCGGCGCACACATCGATGACAAAGCTCTCGGCTACATAGCAAAGCTCTCCGGCCTCGAAACTTTGCGTCTCGCTTACACCGAGATCACGGATGAAGGGTTAAAGAGTCTTGCCGGGCTGACCGGCCTCAGGGTTCTCGATCTGAACAGCACTGAGGTTTCAGACGCGGGTCTGACTGAAATCGCGGGCTTCGCGAACCTTCGTGAACTCTATCTGAATCACGCGCGTTTGACGGACAAAGGTCTCGAAGCCCTGCAACCCCTCCAGAAACTCGAGCGCATCGAACTCTTACGCACCCGCACCACCGATGAAGGCGTAAAAGCGCTGGCCGCTCTAAAGAGTCTTAAGACGATCAGGCTGGATTACACATCCGTTGACGACAAAGCGCTCGAGTCTCTGGCTTCCCTGCCCCTTCTGAGTGACCTAAGTCTCGATACTACCGGCACCACGGACAAGGGAGCGGACACACTGAAGTCGATGACCGCGCTCAGGAAGCTCAATCTCTATCACACGTTCGTATCGGAAAAAGAAATGCAGGACTTAAAGGCCGCCCTTCCCGCCTGCGCCATCGTGTTTGACCGCGATTCGGGCCTGCCGAGCCGCAGGAGTAAATAACAATGCTTCATACACTGCTGACTCTTTTCCTTCTGGCCGGTCCCGTTCCCGATACACGATGGATTGACGAACTGGGCGGCTCAGTGGTGCGCAACGCGCAGGGCCAGGTAACCGGGGTCAATCTGCGCGGCTCATGGATCACCGACACAGACCTGCGGCAGCTCAACCGCTATCCCGAACTCGCCACGCTCGACCTCTCGCTCACCAGAATCACCGATCAGGGCATGCAGGAACTCAGGAATCTGCGCAACGTCGTCGATCTCGACCTCAACTTTGCCGAGTACGTGACCGACGAAGGTCTGGCCGCGATCAAAGACTGGAAAAAGCTGCGGCGGCTCAACGTTCACGGCACCAAGGTCAGTGACACTGGGCTTGAACACATCGCCGGAATTACAACGCTCGAATCGCTCAATGTAGGTTCCACCGCCATGACCGACGTAGGTCTCGAACGCCTCACAAGCCTGCCGAAGCTAACGGAACTAACCATGGGCGGCACGGAGTTAGGGGACGCCGGACTGCAGGCGCTGCGGCAGCTTCCCACTCTGACTTATCTCGACCTGAGCGGCCGCCAGGGCAACGACAAGAACGTCTGGATGATTGCCATGTCCGACGTTGGACTCGAAGCCGTTCTGACCCTCAGGAACCTGCGTGAACTTCGTTTCAGCTGTACTACGAAGAGCGTCGGAATAGAGGGCGCCAAGTTCGCTGACGTGAGCGCAACCAGCGTTTCCCCGGTCTGGCTCGAGCGCATGAAGTCGCTGACGAAGCTCGAGCGCCTCAAGCTGCAGGGCTGCAACCGCGTGAACGACGATTCGGTCAAAACTCTGGCCGCCATGCCCGCTCTGCGTGAAGTAGATCTGAAGGGCACGTCCGTGACTGAAAAAGGAGTGGCTGCCCTCAAAGCCGCGCGCCCGAACGTCACCGTATACTTCGGCCCCTGGGACGCAAAGGCCGCCGGCTACCGCAACAACTGAAATGTTTGATCGCTACACGGAACCGGCCCGCAGGGTGGTCTTCTGGGCTCGACTGGAAGCGAGCGAGTTCGGAGCAAGTGAGATCGACACGGAACATCTTCCGACCCACCTTACGGCTGACACGGTGCGGGCAAGCCTCCGCGAGCGTCGGCCCGCTCTCGAAAGAGTTTCTACCTCGATGGACATGCCTCTCAGCGAGAGCGCCCGGCGCACGCTCGCGTTTGCTGAGGAAGAATCAGCCACGCCCGCCAACGCAGAACTTGGCCTAAAGCACCTGCTGCTGGCCATAGCGAGAGAGGAGTCGTCCCCCGCTGCCGCAATCCTTCGCGATCACGGCCTCACCTTGGCGGTCCTGAGGGAGAAGCTCGCAGGGTAGTGGTCGGGCCGGGAATTGAACCCGCACACTCGTTGCCGGATGACGGCCGAGGTGAGCGCAACCAGCGTTTCCCGTGCGCCGGCTGCGTATGGAGTCGCTGACGACGCGCTGCCGACCATCCCCGGCCTGTTCCACTTATCCACGCCACGCTACAGCAGCGGACGGCCGGCCCTCGCTGTCCAGCCGGATATTGACAGATTGAAGCGTAGCCAGCAGGGCACCAGCGCATCGTAACGGAATTATCGAGAACGAAGGCCGTCAAGAACGGCCTTCATCGATCAAATCCCGTATGGTGACCCCTTCCGGCAGGAAATTGCCCATGCGCAGTTCGCGCATCCGATCGGCGGCGAGCCGCGACCGTTCCAGGTTGAACGCTTCGGCAAAACCGAGTTCGCGCTCCACAAGCGTGCGGACATAACCTTCCTCCGACACACCTTTTGCGGTGGCCTGCGCTCGCAGGGCGGCTTCGACGTTTTCAGGCAGTTCAATCCTCAACGTCATCGTCGGGCTCTCCTTAAATCGTAGCGATTCTGCTGGTCATGGAAGCTCACGCGGCGCTGCGTGACTGACTCCGGATGTCCCAAAACGCCGAACGTAATGGCGGGCACCGAAGTCTCCGGGAATGAACTGCAAATGTTTCTGAAGCCCGAAATTTATTGGTGCCCGGGGCGGGAATTGAACCCGCACACCCGTTGCCGGATAACGGATTTTAAGTCCGTTGCGTCTGCCAGTTTCGCCACCCGGGCACATTTTGAAAGCAAACAGCTTACGAAGCTACCGCACATCGCCCCCGGTCGCTGTGGGGGAATTTGTGGGGAGTCGGCGCAAATTCATCGCCGTCATGCGCTCATACGTCAGCTCAATCGCCTCCGGGGACGGATGAACGTACCGTTGAGAAACCGTGACTGTGGAATGCCCCATCAGCCTCATTATAGTGAAGGCGTCCGCCCCAGACTCTCCCGGACGCGTCCCGAACGAATGCCGGAGCGAATGCAGCACGAAGTCCGCAGGCATTTTGAGGAGCGTCCGCATCCGCGCATGTTGCTACCCGATGTGGCTATTTGGCCACGGCCATCCGTCGGCGCGGTGGAATACGTAGCCCTTCGCTGCGGGCCCGTGATTCCTGACCATGTCCACGCTCCGCTTGCTGAGCGGCACGTTGCGGGACTTCTTGCTCTTTGCCTTTCCGGAGGAGACTGTCAGAACTCCGAAATTTCGCGCCTTGCGCCGGTTCCAGTCTTACCTGAGCCCATTCGAGACTCTACGCCTCGCCGAGCCGCAGTCCGGTATCGAGAAGCAGCAGCGCCACGTCACCCAAGGGACTTGGACAGACAGCGAAGTACACCTTCTCCTGAGTCGGCGTCATGATCGATTCGCGCGCGTGCTCGCCCCGTTGCAGCCGAATACGGGGAATGCGCTGAATCTCCTTCCATTCGAGGGCGAGACGCAGCAGCCGGCGCAACGTTGCCAGTTCGCGGTTGATTGATCCCGCCGCGAGCGGAGCGCCGCGCCTGCATTCGACCCGTGAGCAGGTGGCGGTTCTGGCTGGTGCCGGAAAAGAATTATTGGAAAGTGCAAAGCCTCTGGACGAATGTTTCGACCCTGGCCGACAAGGGCGCCTTTCAGGTGTGGCAACTTGCGGGAGCGAACCCCGTGAAGAACCCTGATTGCTAAATCGACTCCTCAGAAAACTGAGTGATCTTCACGGCGCGCCCATCGGGAAACACAGCGCGAATCTCCAGATCGGCACCAACCGCCTGAAGGTAGCTGGCTAGCGTGCTGACGTACATGTCCGTACGATGTTCCAGTTTCGATACATCGCCCTGTCCCATGTGCAGCTCGTCGGCAATTTTTGTTTGTGTCAGTTCGCGCGCTTTCCGCAGTTGGAGAAGCGACATCTCTTCCACTAAACGACGGTGCTCGACCGCGCTGGCCGCCGTTGCGGCGGCGGACATCCCGGCACGCAGTTCCTTGAAATTCTTAGCCATGTTCAGTCCTCTCCTTTTCAATCGTCCTCAAGTGGCGCTCGAACAGCCGGTCGGCCACGGGCACGTTCGTTTCGTACCAACGGTCGTCGCCGGTTTTGTCTCCGGCGACCAAAAGAATCGCAGTGCGGCGCTGATCGAACGCGTACAACATCCGCAACGGGTCGCCCCCGGCCTGGGCGCGCAGTTCTCGCATTTCCGGGAAGCGCGATGTCTTGACCTGCGAACTGAAGGGAAACCCGAGATTCGGGCCGCGCTCCATCAGGAGGCCGACCCGAGCATCGACCTTTCCCTGTTCGGATTCCGACAAGGTGTGCCACCACTCTTCGAACTCATCGGTGAATTCGACTTCCCATGCCACCTTCATAATATAGCATAAAAGCAATATTGATTTGGTGCCATTAAAGAGGCCGCGCCGCCCTGATGGCGGGAGAAAAGGGATCGAAGACCGTGTGGACTCTTGTGGGGACTCGGCGTTTAGCAGGCTTGCTCGCGGTTGCTACGCGATTCAGGCGTTCATAACCACGTTTGAAATACTCAACGTTACGAAACAGCAGCTAAATCATTCCTGCCCTCTGCGGGTGGAATAATCCGTCGGCTTGATCATAGTTGAAACCAGCGTTTCGTCTTCGATGTCTCCGCCTGCATGCAGTGGTGTTGCGAGGACGAGACGACGCCGGGCTCCGAAGAAACATTGGATGGGGCGATCCGGGGGAGCGCGCTTCATGTTCCCTCCCTATGGTTGTGGGAAATCATGAACGTGGTGAGCGTGACAGTGAAACGCCAGCGCATAACTGCCGAGCGTGGCAAAGACTTTTTGCTTCAGCTCAGCACGTTCAATTTTCAGATACATCCGCCACCGTCTTTGAACGATCTCCGCCGTCTGCAAGTTCTGGCCGACAGCCATAGACTTACGGCCTAAGACGCAGCCTGCCTCGATTTGGCTATGCGTCTGTCGTTGCCCCTCGCAACCGCCGACGCCGATCTTCGCAAGGACGCCGAGGCCGAGAACGTCGAATGCTTTCGGGATAGACCCAACTCGCCGCGTCCGGATCGAACGTCGGCTAAGCGCGAACCAGCATTGCTCCGGTAGGAGTATATGGCTTCACCCCGGCCTTAAGATTCGAAAATCTTCCGGGCAGTTGCCACCGGAAGAAACAATGTCCGGGGCTGACTCCCCAGTATCCGAAATCCGAACCGCTGGTAAAAGGCGATCGCAGATTCATTCTTCGCGTCCACCAGAAGCGTAAACGCCGCAACGTCCGCCTTCAGCGCTCGGCTCGCCGCGTCGGCCAGCAGCGCCGCACCCACGCCGCGGCCCTGAAATCTTCGGTCCACGGCCAGTCGCCCAATCCGAACAGCGGGAACAGTTGGATATCGCGGCAATCTTCGTGTTTCCTCCGGAGGAAGATCCACCAGGGAGATGCTCGCCGCGGAAATCGTATAGTAAGCAGCTACGGCACTGGTGGCCGCTTCCAGAGCGACGAAACAATTAGCGATATGGCGCCGAATGTCCTGCGTCACCTGCGTCTGAAAATAACGATCCAGAACATCTTCGCCGCAACAAAACGAAAATCGCTCATGTTTTTCCCCGAGCGGCTCCAGACGAAACGGGAACGTCATTCCAGGCCGAACAGTTCACGCCGACGACGGAAGGCCTTCTTGAGCGCAGGGCTCGGCTTCGGAGGATGAAGCAGTGCCCTGGTGATTTGCCGCTGGTCCTCAACGGATAACCGGATTATCTCGGCCGCTTCAATAGTCCGGCAAGCGGCCTCCCGCGCGGCCGACACGACGAAATCCGTTAGAGTCCGCCCCTCAATCTCAGCAGCACGCTTCAACAATGCGTGAACGTCGTTCGGCAGCCGCGCTTCGAGCCGAGCTGACGTTGGTAACTCGTGTGCCATGACATAACCATCATACGGCAAACCGCCGTACGAGCCAATTTACCCCAGCCCCGGCCCAGCCCCCAACCCCTCAGTTCAATAACTTCCCCTGCCGCAAATAAGCCGGAACATCCAGATCATCCTCATAAACCGGCGGCGGAGGCTGCGACGCCACAATCACTGGCTCAGCCGGCGCCTCCGCCACACTCCCAACCCCACCCGGCCGCTCCGCAAAAAACTCACTCACCGGCACCGATTCAATCAAAGGCTCCCTGACTTCCTCCGGCTTAGCAAACCCCGTGGCAATCACAGTCACCTTCACCGAATCGCCCATCTCCGCCTTCGCGATCACGCCGAAATTCAGCTGCAGATCGTCCGAATCCGCTCGCCTCCCGAATGATCGAACAAGCCTCATTCAGCTCATGCAGACCGATATCCGGCGACGCCGTGATATTCATCAGCACCTGCCGCGCGCCCTTGATCTTCGTGTCTTCGAGCAGCGGCGAATTGATCGCCGCCCGCGCCGCCTCCACCGCGGCATTCTCGCCCTTTGGCCGTCGCGTTGCCGATCAGCGCATTCCCCATCCCCGAAATCGCCGCTTTGATATCCGAGAAATCGAGATTGATCAGCCCCGGCGTCAGAATCAGTTCGCTGATTCCCTGCACCGCCTGACGCAGAACATCGTCCGCCATCCGGAACGCCTGCGCCATGCTCGTGCCCTTCGGCGCAATCTTCAGCAGCCGGTCGTTCGGAATCGTAGTCAGAATATCGACCGACGAAGCCAGATCGGCAACGCTCCGGTCAGCCTGCCGCATGCGCTTGCCGCCTTCGAAACTGAACGGCTTCGTCACGATCGCGATGGTCAGCGCATCCAGTTCCTTGGCCAGCGTCGCGACCACCGGCGATGCGCCCGCGCCCGTGCCGCCGCCCAGGCCCGCCGTCACGAACACCAGGTCCGCGCCTTCCAGAATGCCGAGAATCCGCTCGGTATCTTCGAGCGCCGCCTGCCGCCCGATCGCCGGATCGGACCCCGCGCCCAGACCGTTCGTGATCTTCGCGCCGATCTGAATCTTGTTCGGCACCTTCGACGCCTCAAGCGCCTGCGCGTCGGTGTTCATCACGTAGAACTCGACGCCGTCGAGCCCCTCTTCGTACATGCGGCCCACGGCATTCGAACCGCCGCCGCCCACGCCGATCACCTTGATCCGCGCGCCCTTGCGCGTCTCGTCCTGCATTTCGTATTTCAGTGCGTCCATTCATGCCTCCGATATCTCCGCTTACCTCAGAATCCGTCCCAACACTCCCACCGACTGCTTCTCCACGTCCACCTGCGTGCGCAGGCGCGCCGAATACATCGCCAGCCCCGCCGCCGTCGTCCATGCCGGATCGTTCAGTTCCTCCGGCCAGCCCAGGAATCCCTGCGCCAGCCCCATGCGCGCCGGACATTCGAGCACCCGCTCCGCCACGTCGCAGATGCCCGGCAGCAGCGCGCCGCCGCCCGCAGATCACCAGGCCGCTCGAGATCGCCCGCTGCATGCCGACCCGCGCCAGTTCGCCGCGCACCATCTCGAACAACTCCACCGCGCGCGATTCCAGAATCTCGTTGATCAGCTTTCGCGGAGCTTCGCGCGCCTCACGCCCGTTGCCCCCGCTGTTCGGAATCTCCACCACGCTGTTCTCGGGCGTACCCAGCGCCACCGCGCTGCCGAACTCCTCCTTCACCACAGCCGCGGCTTCAATCGGAATGCGCAGCGCGTGCGCAAGATCCCGCGAGAAATGATCGCCGCAGATCCTCAGCGAAGTCGCCAGTTGCGCCGATTCCCCGTAGTAACAAACCAGTTCCGTCGAATGCTGCCCGATGTCCATCAGCGCCACGCCTTCGCGCCGGTCTTCCGGCAGCACGCTCGCGTAACATGCCGCAATCGCTTCATAGATCGTTTCGTCCACCGACAAGATGCGCCCGATTGATCGCGCCCACCAGGTTGTTGTGCTCCTGGTGCGACGTCGTCACCAGATGCGCGTTGGCTTCCACAGTCGAGCCCAGCATCTGCCGCGGATCGTGAAAGCCGGGGTGATCGTCCACCACGAAATCCTGCGGCAGCACCTGCAGCATCATGCGGTCTTCCTGCAGCTGCACGCGCATCGCGCGATCCATCGCGCGGTTGACGTCTTTCTGCGTGATCTCGCGCGGACGCCCCAGATCCCACCGGCCGCGGCTGTTCGCGCCGCGCACCGTCAAGCCGCCCATGCCCGCCACCACGGTTTCGATGGCGGTCTGCGCCATCGTTCTCCGCCTGCACCACCGCCGCGAGAATGCACTCCGATACGGCCTGCTGATCCGCGATGCGGCTCTTCGCCCAGCCCTGCGACGGCACCGAGCCGTAGCCCAGGAAATGCAGCCGCTCATCCTCGCAGCATCGCGATCACGCACCGCGTGTGCGTGCTGCCCGCGTCCAGACCGGCCGCGAAAATAGATTTTGTCACTCATTATAACTCGTCTTACCTTGCTGAAATCCGTCGTCCATCCGCAGATCGAACACGACTCGCCTGCTCCGAGTGCCGGCGGATCTCCTCGTAGTGGTTCAGGAAATGCATGATAGCGCGAGCGGTAATGCTGGTCGCCCAGCCAGAGCTCCACGCCGCTGTCCATCGATCGTCCGCGATCACCCGCATATCCTGCGTGCTGGCGGCATTGATCTCCGAGATATCTTTCGCCTGCGGACCCAGATCGCTCAGCAGATGCTGCATCGCGTCCACCCGCAGCCGCCGCTCCGCATCCGTCTGCTCTTCGGTCACGCCGCTCAGCACGGGCAGGCGAACCGAACTTTCGGCGGAATCGAGAGCAGCACGCCTTCCGCATCCATCAGCGTCATCCAGTGGCGCGCGAGCCGGCAATCGGCAGTTTCGCGAACGCCACCGGCGTGCGCTCCGTGATGTGATCACGAATCCGGTTCGGCCAGACGCGCGTGACGGCGGCCGTTCGCACCCAGTCGACCGCAAGCAGATGGCGCCGGCGCTCGGCCAGCGGCATCTGGAAAACGCTCTTGCCGAAATCCGGCGCGAAACACTGGCCTGCAGCATGCGCTGCATGTACGTCGCCGTGACTTCCAGATCGCGCAGTGAATTTCGCAGGTTCGCAGCCAGATCGAAAGCGCGGATCGCGCAGCAGGAACGAATGCACTTCCTTGCTGCCCCATGCCGCGCCCACGAACACGCCGGCCCACGTCGACAATGCGCACCCACATGCGCCAGTTGATCTTCGGCTTTGGCGGAGGCGGCGCTTTAGGCACGTTAGGCACCTTCGCGCAGCGCTTCCAGATATCCTGTCGCCCAGTTGCGACACGCTGCCCGCGCCCAGCGTCAGAATCATGATCGCCCGGTTCCACGCCCTGCGCAATCATCTCCACGCCTGCTTCGCTCGAGGCGCCGCGTATTCCGCTCCGCGGTGCCCGAACTGCCGCATCCGCTCCACCAGCGACTTCGGATGTCACGCCTTCGATCGGCTTCTCCGACGCCGCATAAATATCCAGCACGACCACCCGGTCCGCCGCATGGAACGCGCGCGCGAAATCGTCCATCAGGTGCAGCGTCCGCGTGTAGCGATGCGGCTGGAACAGCACGTGAACGCGCTTGTGGCAGCACGAACGCGCCGCGCCAGCGTCGCCCGGATCTCGGTCGGATGGTGGCCGTAATCGTCAACCACCGTGATGCCGTTCACTTCGCCGCGAATCTCAAACCGCCGGCCGACACCGGTGAACTTCTTCAGACCTTCGCGGATGACATCCGGCTCAACGTCGCAGTTCCAGCGCGACCGCGATCGCCGCCGTCGCGTTCAGAACGTTGTGCTCGCCGGGGATGTTCAGATTGAAACTCGCCCAGATCTTCCGCGCGCGATGCCGCAGCGGAAAGCGGCTGTTGAAGTCGCCGCACTTCTGGTCCGTCGGTTCGATATTCCGCCTGCGCGCGTGCGGCCGTAAGTGATGGTCCGCCGGCGCACGTCGCGGCAGGATGCGTCTGCACGTTCTCGCTGTCCAGGCAAAGGATCGCCGCGCCGTAAAACGGCACCTTGTTGACGAACTCGGTGAAGGCCGCGCGGATCGCTTCGATGTCCGCGTAGTGATCCAGATGCTCGCGATCGATGTTGGTCACGATCGCGAGGATCGGCGACAGCTTCAGGAACGACCCATCGCTTTCGTCCGACTCCACCACCAGGAATTCGCTCTTGCCCACGCGCGCGTTCGACCCGCCCATCGCCGCCACCTTGCCGCCCACCACCACCGTCGGATCCATGCCGGCGTGGCTCAGAATCGTGGCGATCATCGAAGTGGTGGTGGTCTTGCCGTGGCTGCCCGCGACCGCGATGCCGTACTTCAGCCGCATCAGTTCGGCCAGCAGTTCGCCGCGCGGGATCACCGGGATCTGCAGCCGCCGCGCTTCCTGCACCTCCGGATTCGATTCGTCCACCGCCGAACTCACCACCAGCGCCTTTGCGCCCGCGACGTTCGCCGCGTCGTGCCCTTCGTAAATCGTGGCGCCCAGTTGCGCCAGCCGGTCCGTGGTCGGCGAGAGCTTCAGGTCCGAGCCCGAGATCGTGTACCCAAGGTTCAGCAGCACCTCGGCGATCCCGCTCATGCCGATTCCGCCGATTCCCGCGAAGTGCAGATGCTGCCTGTGAAAAAAACATTGTGATCTACTTATTGTTTCGGCTGCTGTGACGAGTGTCAATTGCTTCCGCTCAAATAAAATTTGCGCTGCCGCCGCGCAGCGCCCCGGATGCGCCAGCTTGCGGGCGTTTTCACCCATGGCCCGCAGTCTGCCGCGGTCCTGGTACAAAACTTCGCGCACAGTTCGAAGAACTTTCTGCCCGGTCCATTCGCGCGTCGAGCGACAAACACCGCCGCTCCGGCTCGCTCGAACGCCTCGCGCATTCTTCAACTGATGATCGTCCGCCGCGAAAGGGAACGGCACCAGCATCGAAGGCTTTCCCGCCGCGGCCAGTTCCGAAACCGCGCCCGCGCCCGATCGGCACACGATCAGATCGGCCTGTGCGAACGCCGCCGGCATGTCGGTGATGAACGGCTGCACTTCGCCCGCAAGCCCGCTGCCCGCGAACTCCGCCGCAAGCTCCTCGTACATCGGCACACCGGTCTGATGAATGAGGCGCACCGGCAGACCCGCGTCCCGGAACAGCGGCCAGCTCTGCGCGCGCCGCCTCGTTCAGCGTTCGCGAGCCCTGGCTTCCGCCGGTGATCAGCACCGTGAACTCCGCGCTTCCGGCTTTCGCCGGAATGCTGAAGAATTCTTCGCGCACCGGCAGCCCGGTCAACTCCGTCCGGCCCCTCGGGAAGAACCGCGCCGTCTCCTCGAAGCTGATCAGCGCGCGCCTCACCCATCGCGCGATCCAGCGATTGGTAGCGCCCGGCACGGCGTTCGGCTCCATCACCACCACGGGCACGCCGCGCAGCAGCGCGGCCAGCACCGGCGGGCCCGGCCACATAGCCGCCCATGCTGAACACCGCGGCCGGCTTCCATTCGCCGAAGCTTGCACTGAGCTGCCCGGCGGTTTCGCTCGACCAGCCGCCACAGACTCGACAACGCGCGTCGCGAACCCCAGATTCTTGATGCCGCCCACGCGGATCTTCTCCAGCCGAAACCCGGCCGCGGGCACCAGCCTGCTTCCACGCCGCGCTCCGTCCCGACGAACAACACCTCATGCCCATCGCGCACCACTTCACGCGCCACGGCGATCGCCGGGATCACATGCCCGCCGGTTCCTCCGCCGGCCATCAGAAAAGCAGATCGCATCACCCGGCGTGCTCCGAAACGTTCAGCAGAATTCCCAGCGACGCCAGCGTCACCAGCAGCGAACTGCCGCCGAAGCTGATCATCGGCAGCGGAATTCCTTTGGGCGGCACCATGCCCAGCACCACGCTGATATTGAAGAACGCCTGGACCACCAGCATCGTGGTGATCCCCAGCGCCAGATAGCGCCCGAACTCATCGGGAATCAGCACCGTCGCGCGGATCCCTCGCCACAGAATCACCACGAAACCCGATCAGCACCGCGACCGCGCCGAACAGCCCGAACTCTTCGCCGACCACCGCATAAATCATGTCCGTGTGCGCTTCCGGCAGATAGAACAGCTTCTGCCGGCCCTGCATCAGACCCGAGCCCGATCGGCCCGCCGGAACCCACCGCGATCTTCGCCTGCTCCGACTGATAATTCGTATCCTGCGCCGTGATCGACTTCTTCATCTGCGCGCGAATCCAGCCGTGCTTGTCGATACTTGTCCACGATCTTGAACTGCGGGTCCACGTAGCTGACCACGCGCGCCAGCCGGTAAGGCTTGGCCGCCACAGCCACGCACGCACGCCGAGCACGCCCGATCACGACACGCGATCGCGATATAGCGCCGTTCCAGACCCGCCACGCAAGAACATCACCGCGGCGGTGCGAGACCAGCACGATGGCGGTCCCGAGATCCGCCACCACCACCGCGATCGTGATGAAGCCCGAGCGCCAGAATCGCGGGCAGCAGCGTGTAGCGGCTGTTGATCGCGCGCGAACGCAGCGCGATGAAGTACGCGAGGAACAGCGCGAGCGCGGGCTTGGCGAATTCAGAAGGCTGCAGTCCGCCGAACGGGCCGAAGCGAATCCAGCGGTGCTGCCGCGGGTCGGCGAAATATACGCGACGGCCAGCAGAATCATCACCACGCCCATCGCCGTGAACGCCACCGCCGGCGTCTGCAGCTTGCGGTAGTGCAGCCGCTTGAAGAACATCATCAGCGGGATCGCGATCGCGATCCAGATCAGTTGCCGCAGCGCGAAGTAGTAGCTCGAACCCATGCGGATGTCGGCCACCACGCGCGAAGCGCTGTAGACCATCAGCGCGCCGAACAGCACCATCAGCACCACAGTGGTGAAGAGAATCCAGTCTGTCTTAAGTCTTTGCGCCATGTCTTGTAATCCATTCACCAGTTCTTTGAAAACCCGCCCGCGATGCTCGTAGCTCTGAAACTGATCGAAGCTCGCGCAGGCCGGCGCCAGCAGCACCGTGTCGCCCGGCTTCGCGCCTGCTGCCACGCCTCGGCCACTGCGTCGTCGCAGCGTGCCGGCATCGAATCAGCGTCGTCGCGCCCTCCAGATCTGCGCTGCGATCTTCTCCGCCGCCGCGCCGATCAGCAGCGCCGCGTGCGCCTTCCGCTGCAACCGGTCGCGCAGCACCGTGTAGTCGCTGCCTTTGTCCTTGCCGCCGAGAATCACCCACAGATTGCCGTCGAACGAATCGAGCGCCTTGATCGTGGCGTCCACGCTGGTGGCTTTCGAATCGTTGTAGAACCGCACGCCGTCGATTTCGGCCACGAACTCCAGGCGGTGCTCCACGGCCTTGAAAGTCTGCACCGCCGCGCGCGATCTCCGGCAGTCGGAACGCCCGCGATGCCGCGCCGCCGCGGCCGCCGCCATCACGTTCTCCGCGTTGTGCAGCCCGGGAATCGGAATTTCGCTCAGCGGCATCAGCGGTCTCGCCACCAGACCTGCCATCGCGCAGATCCGTCCGCTGAACCAGACCGCTTCGCGCCGGGTCAGATCCGCGAACGACCGGCAGATCTCGTCGTCCGCATTCAGCACCGCATAATCGCCCGGCTGCTGCGTGCCGGAACAGATTGCCCTTCGCCGCCGCGTAGTTCTCGAACGTGTGGTGCCGGTCCAGATGATTCTGCGTCACGTTCAGGCAGACGCCCACATGCGCGCGGAACGTCCGGATCGTCTCCAGTTGAAAGCTCGATAGCTCCAGCACGTTCCACTGGTCGGCCGCGACGTCTCCGTCATCGCGATCACCGGCGTCCCGATATTGCCGCCCACCTGCGCCGGCACGCCCGCGCGTTCTGCAGAATGTGCCCGACCAGCGATGTCGTCGTGGTCTTGCCGTTCGATCCTGATGCCGATCGATCGGCCCTGCAGATAAGGCGCCGCCAGTTCCACTTCGCCGATCACGTTCACGCCGCGCGCGCGCGCGCGCTCCAGAGCGCGGCAGGTCGGCGGGCACGCCGGGCGAAAGCACGATCAGATCCCAGGCTTCGTCGAACAGCTCGTCGGTCTGCAGGCGGAAACCCGGCGATCGTCGTGCGGCTTCAGATCGGTCGCCGTGACGTCGCGCCCCTGCGCGCGCAGAAACTCGGCCGCCGCGCGCCCGGATTTCTCCATCCCCACCACCAGAGCTTTGGCGTCCGTCAGTTTCATCGCAGTTTCAGCGTGGTCAGCGCGAACAGCGCCAGCACCAGCCCGATGATCCAGAAGCGCGCGATGATCTTCGATTCCTGCCAGCCCAGCGCTTCGAAGTGGTGGTGGATCGGCGCCATCTTGAAGATGCGTTTCTTGCGCAGCTTGTAACTGCCCACCTGCAGGATCACGCTCATCAGCTCGATCACGAACATGCCCGCGATGAAGATCAGCAGAATCTCCTGCTTGATCAGCACCGCCACCACGCCCATCGCGCCGCCCAGCGACAGCGACCCCACATCGCCCATGAAGATCTCCGCCGGATGCGAGTTCCACCAGAGAAAGCCGAGGCTCGCGCCGGTCATCGACCCGCAGAAGATCGTCAGTTCCGCCGTGCGCGGATTGCGCGCCAGCTGCAGATAATTCGCGAGTTCGCGATTGCCGCTGGTGTACGCCAGCACGGTCAGCGCGCCCGCCGAAATCACCATCAGACCGATCGCCAGCCCGTCCAGCCCATCCGTGATGTTCACCGCGTTGCTCGACCCCACCACCACGAGCACAAAGAACAGATAGAAAGGCAGAAACGCCAGCGCGTACGTGAACGGGTTGTCCATCAGCGAGTGAATCAGCAGGTCCGGCTGGAACTGTTTGAAGAACGGCACGTTCAGCGTCGTCGTGTAGGCGCTGTAATACTGCATGAACGCCAGCACCGCCGTGATGATCGCGGCCACCAGCATCTGCAGCCCGAACTTCTGCCGCGCCGTCAGCCCCAGATTGCGCTTGTTCATCACCTTCGCGTAATCGTCGATGAACCCGATCACGCCGAACGACGAACAGCGCGAACAGCGCGATCCAGACATAGATATGCCGCAGATCCGCCCACAGCAGCGTCGGAACCACGATGCTGATGATGATCAGCACGCCGCCCATCGTGGGCGTGCCCGCCTTCTTCTGATGCGACTTCGGCCCGTCTTCGCGAATATGCTGGCCGATCTGAAATTCCCGCAGCTTCCGGATCAGCCACGGCCCCAGCAGCACGCACAGAAACAGCGACGTGAGGCTGGCGAACATGGCGCGCGACGTCACGTAGCGGAACACGCGGAACGGCTCTGACCGCCGGATAGAGTTGTTCGTAAAGCAGCCAATAGAGCATCGGTCGGCTTAGTTCCTCGCTTCTTCGAAAGCTCGTGCTCGAGCGCTTTCTCCACCTGCACGCCGCGCGACCTTTGAACAGCACCGCGTCGCCCGGCTCGCACATAATCGCGCACAAAGTCGCCGGCCTGCTCAGGAGTATTGAAAAAAAGCGCGGCGCTGTCCGACATCCCGGCCTTCATGGCCTCGTCAACCATGAACCGGGCAGCGCCGCGTATGCCAATAACGGCATGAATACCCTGCTCCGCGGCGAATCGTCCGATGCCGCGGTGCAGGGTCTCGGCCTCGCGGCCAAGCTCGAGCATTTCACCCAGCACGGCGATGCGCCGCCGGGCGGGAGTATCCCGAAGCACTTCCAGCATGGAGCGCATCGCTTCGGGATTTGCGTTGTAACAATCGTTGATAATCGTGACGCCGTTGCGTTCCGATGCGCTCGCCGCGCATCTTGCCGGCAGCGAGCGTACGCACCGCATCGCGCAGCCGTTCGGGCGCGATACTCGAGCGCGCGCGCCGCGGCAATGCCGGCCAGCACATTGCTGACGCCGTGCCGCCCCGCCAGCGGCGATTCGAACTCAACGCCCAGGCAGCGGAAACGAGCGCCGCCCGGCAGCATCTCCACGTCCTCGGCGCGCACTTCGGCATCTTCCGCGAATGCCGAACAGAATGCTGCGGCCGGATGAACCTGCGCGAACTCCCGCACCCGCGCGTCGTCGGCATTCAGCACGGCGATCCCGTCCGCCGGCAGCGCTTCGATCAGTTCGCGCTTGGCCCGCGCCACGCCTTCGATGCCATCCGCGAAAGTTCTCCGTATGCGCCCAGCCGACGTTCGTCACCACGCCGATCTGCGGTTTCGCGATCCGCGCCAGCGCGCGAATCTCGCCCGCGTGGTTCATGCCCATTCGAGCACCGCCACCTTGCAGTCGTCCGGCAGGCGCAGAATCGACAGCGGCACGCCCAGATGATTGTTGAAATTGCCGACCGTCCGGCCGGTTCGGAACTGCCGTCGCAAGCAGGCGTCGCGATGGTGTCCTTCGTGGTCGTCTTGCCCGCGCTGCCGGTTACGCCGATCACCGTTCCGCCCCAGCGTTCGCGCGCGGCATGCGCCCAACTGTTGCAGCGCGACCGTGGTATCCGGCACCACCAGCTGCAGTCCCGCGACGATCGATCGCTTGTTCCACGATCGCTACCGCGGCGCCCCGCTCGAACACCTGCGGCAACATGATCATGCCCGTCGTGCGTGGGACCCCGCAGCGCGAAGAAACAATCGCCCGGATTGAGCGTGCGCGAATCGATGCTCCAGCCGCGACACGCGTCGCGTCGCCGTCGCGCGGAGCTGCGGCGCCGATCGCCTTCGCGATAACATGCCACCGACAGCGTCACGCGTTCTTCCTCCGAAACCCGAAGCCCTGCAGCGCTTCGCGCGCCACTTCGCGGTCATCGAAATGGATCGTCCGGTCCCGGAAGATCTGATACGTTTCGTGGCCTTTGCCCGCCAGCAGAACGATATCGCCCGCGCGCGCTTCTTCAATCGCTTTGCGGATCGCCACCGCGCGGTCCGGCTCCACAATCGTCTGCGTGTCGGCGCGGCGCACGCCCACCATCACATCGTTCATGATCTGCAGCGGATCTTCCGAACGCGGATTGTCGCTGGTCACAATCACCAGGTCGCTGCAGTTCGCCCGCCACCTGGCCCATCATCGGACGCTTGGTGCGGTCGCGGTCGCCGCCGCAGCCGAACACCGTAATCACGCGCTTCGGATTCAGCGTCCGCGCCACCGCGATCGCATTCCGCAGCGCGTCGTCGGTATGCGAATAGTCCACCACCACCGCAAACGGCTGCCCCTCATCCACGCGCTCGAACCGCCCGGGCACGCCCGGGCAATTCGCAATCCCGCGCGCGATCGTCTCGGGCGGAAGCTGATACGTCATCGCCGCGCAGCACGCCGCAAGAATGTTGTAGACGTTGATCTTGCCGATCAGCGGCGACTGGATCTCGAACCTGACCTTGTCGAACACCACCTCGAACCGCAGCCCGTTCGAACCCGGAGTGAATGTGCCGCGCCCGCACCATCGCATCCTGACCCAGTCCGTACCAGAGCACTTCCGATTTACCGCCGGCTACAGGAGTCTTCCGGCCCCATTCGTCGTCCCGGTTGATCACCGAGTACTCGGCGGCGGCCACCGGAGCCGTAAACAGCAGCCGCTTGGCGGCGAAGTAATCTTCCATCGTGTGGTGGAAGTCCAGATGGTCGCGCGTCAGATTCGTGAACACCGCGGTGTGGAAATTCAGTCCGTAAACCCGGCCCAGCGCCAGCGCGTGCGACGAAACTTCCATCGTCGCGTGCGTGCCGCCCATGCCGTTGAGTTCCGCGAACAGCCGCTGCAGATCGAGCGATTCGGGCGTGGTGTTGGCCGCGGGCAGAATCTTCGAGCCCAGCCGGTATTCGATGGTGCCGATCACGCCCGTCGTGATACCCGCTGCCCGCAGAATGGAATCGATCAGATAAGCTCGTGGTCGTCTTGCCGTTGGTGCCCGTGATGCCGGTCAGCGTCAATTTCTCGATCGAGCTTGCCGTAGAAATTCGCGACGCCAGCGCCAGAGCCTGCGCCCGTGCGCACCTGTAGCCAGGCGTCCGAACCTCCGGCGCTGCCATTCGCTCACGACCGCAACGCGCCCTTTGGCGCAGGCCTGCTCCGCGAACGCGCGGCCGTCGGCTTTCGCGCCTGGAAACGCGAAGAAAACGTACCCCGGCCCACCCGCCGCGAATCGTATTCCAGCCCTTTAACTTCCGATTGGGCGAGTTCGGGCGGAAGCTCCGACAGCAACGGGACTCCGGCCAACACCTCGCTCAATTTCATATCAGCGCGTAAACACGATCCTGATTCGTTCTCCCGGCCGCAGCGGTTGTCCCGGCAGCGGCACTTGCGCGCGGGCCACGCCGCTGCCTTCCACCATCACTTCGATGCCGTCGGCCGAAGCCTGCTGCACCACATCGCGCATCGACTTGCCGCGGAAATCCGGGCACTTTCGGGCCCGCGACCGGCGCGGAGATCGCGAGGTCGGCGCAGTCGGGCGGAACTCGGGCGCGGATCTTCGTCCGGCTGCGATCTGCAGCTTCATCTGCTCGGCCAGCAGTTCCTTCACGCTCGGGTCTTCCTCCATGATGCTGCGGCTCGCCCAGGTCCGCGATCGAAACATCGTCGTGAACGCGGCTTGTCTGTCTTTGCGGCTTCTTCGCTGTCGCGATCAGTCGTTCCGGAATGTCTTTCGGAACATCCAGCATGCGCAGCGCTTCCGTCGCGATCGCTTTGAACACCGGAGCCGCCGCCGCCGCGCCCATACCGCTATCGCCCGACGTGCCGTTGATCGTGACCACGATCACCAGCTGCGGATTCGTCACCGGCGTGAAGCCCATGAAAGAAGCGTTGTAGTAATGCGTGTAGTGGTGCGTCTTCGAATCGAAGATCTGCGCCGTGCCGGTCTTGCCCGCCGACGTGTAGCCGTCGAGCCGCGCCGTGCAGATGCGCCGTGCCGCGCGGATTCAGCACCACGCCTTCCATCATCATCCGCATCGTCATCACCGTTTCCGGCTTCAGCACGCGGACCGGAGGCTCGGTCGGTTCCATCTTGTCGCCGCGCTTCAGAATCAGCTTCGGCTTCACCAGCATCCCGCCGTTCGCGATCACGGAGCACAGCCGCGCCAGTTGCACTGACGTCGTGCTGACTTCCTGGCCCATCGATATCGATGCCAGCGATGTCGTGCCCCATCGGCTCAGCGGGCGCAGCATGCCCTCGGATTCAGCGGGCAACGCGACTCCGGTCTTCTGCCCGAAGCCGAAGCGCCGGGCGTACTCATACATGTTTTCGCGGCCCACTCGCTGCCCGATCAGGATCGCGCCGATGTTCGACGATTTCGCCAGCACCTCTGCATCGTGATGGTGCCGAACCCGTGGTGCGATTCGTGAATCACGCGGCCCGGCAGCGACAGCGTCCCGCCGCCCGTCGCGATCGGCGTACTCAGGCCGTCAGATTCGTCGTTTCGAGCGCCGCCGACAAGAGTCACCACCTTGAAAATCGACCCCGGCTCGAACGGCACCGACACGCCCAGATCGAAGCGCGACATCGGATCGTCGCCCTGCCTTCGGCGGCTTGTTCGGATCGTAAGTCGGATAGTTCGCCAGCGCGAGAATCTCGCCGTTATAAGGGTTCATCACGATGGCGGTGCCGCTGCGCGCATGCTTCGCCTCACGCCCGCCTGCGAGTTCCCGCTCCGCCACATACTGCATGCGCTCGTCGATCGTCAGCGTCAGATCGCACCGCCTGCGGCGCCGGTGTCCACGCGCGAATCGATCCCGCGCCGCTTCACGTCCATCACCAGACGTTCGGAACCCGCGTGGCCTTTGAGCGAACGTTGTCGAGCGCGCGCTCGACGCCCGCCGCGCCTTCTTCGCCTTTATAGACGGCGCCCAGCACGTGCGACGCGGTCTCGCCCTTTCGGATAATGGCGCTGGCTTTCGGTCTGAAACGTGATCCAGTCGAGGTGCAGCGACTTCAGCCGCTCAGTCTCGAACGGATCGATGCGTGCGCTTGATCCAGAGGAAGCCTTTGTGATTCTGCGCGCGCCCACGTCGAGCCGCTCATAGAGCACCTGCTGATCCAGATGCAGAATGCCGCCCAGCACTTCCGTCGCCAGCCGGATATTCGGAATCTGCATCGGATTCACCGAGCACCGAATCCACCGGCACGCTGATCGCGAGCGGCTGGCCGTTGCGGTCCAGAATGTTGCCCGCGCGGAGCCGGGATCTCAACCTTATGTTCCTGCTGCGACCGCGCAATGGCAGCATACTTCGCGTGCTGCACCACCTGCAGCGAGACAAGCTTGCAGAAGATCGCCAGGCCCCAACAGCAACAAAACCGCGGCCAGCACCGTCAGGCGATTGACCGCGGCCGGAGCGGCCCCACACTTCCACGCGCGTGGCTCCTTCTTATTGGCGCGACAGGCCGGCGGCCTGCGGCGTCCCGGACGGCTTGCCGTTCATGGCGAAGGTCCCGTCCATCGACGGGTTGTCGAGATGAACATCTGGTCCGCGGCGGGGCTCGTCAGGTTGCGCGCCTTCGCAAGCTCGTTCAGCCGCCCAGGGCTTAACAGGCCCGGCTTCACGCACTTCCAGTTCGCGCTTCTGGTCGATGCAGCGACTGACGCTCCTGCTTCAGAGATTCAAGTCTTGTAGCCTGCGAGCACCGACGCCACATGCGGCGCAATGATGCTGCGCGCCGATCATGAGCACCACGGCGGCCGCGCCCACGGCAGACCAGCATTCGCCACGCGCCGCCGGATCCGCCTGACGGACCACCCGCGAGTTATCGATGCGTTTCGAATAGAAATAAATGTCGTCGTTCGGCAGGGCCCGCAGCCGGAACGGATCCGACTCTGCCCGAATCGCGCCGGCCCGTTCCGAGCCCCGCGCCATTGCATCGCTGCGTTTGAATATTGTTGCCAGTGTCGCCATGGCTTTACGTCCCCCATTGCTCATCGACTGCTGCTCACCGACTCACGCTCATCGGCTGAAAGTTCGGTGTTTCTCACCGTGGACAGGCGGAACGGCCTCTCCGACCTCAGCGCCCTCAGCTTCGCGCTTCGGGACGGCGGATTCTCCCGCACTTCCTGCTCACTCGGCACCACCGGCTTTTTCGTCAGGATCGCACCTCTGCCGGTTCGCGCCAGTTCCTGAAAACTCTCTTTGACCCTGCGGTCTTCCAGTGAATGAAAGGAGATGATGACGACGCGTCCCCCCGGGCGCACCATGCGCGGCGCGGCTTCCAGTAACGCGTCGAGTTCTTCCTGCTCTCGATTCACCACAATTCTTAACGCCTGAAACGTTCGCGTTGCCGGATGTATCGGACCCGTACGAGGCACGGCCCGTTCCACTACACCCGCCAGGTGTAGTGTGCTCCGAATGGGCCGTGCCCGCACGATTGCTCTGGCTATCTTCCGCGCCCTCCTTTCTTCGCCGAACTGGTAGAGCCAGTCGGCTATTGCCTTCTCGGCACTGTGGTTTACCAGGTCGGCCGCTGTAATCCCACGCGTTTGATCCATGCGCATGTCCAGCGGCCCGTCCGATTGAAATGAAAATCCCCGTCTCCGGGTCCGTCAGTTGAAACCGGCTCACTCCCAGATCCGCCACCAGCCCGTCCAGGCCGGTGTGATCGCAGCTCCGAAAATTCCGCATGCTGAAATTCGATCCGGTCCGCAAACTCCGCCGCGTTCTGCCGCGCCATTTCGAGCGACTGCGGATCCCGGTCGTTCGAGACCAGCCTGCCGCCGTCTGTCAGCCTTGAGGCGATCGCCCTCGTATGCCCGCCCAGCCCCGCCGTGCAATCCAGATAAAACCCGTTCGGACGAATCGCGAGATACTCGAGCGTCTCGGCCAGCAGCACCGGATAATGTTGTGCCATTTGCCCTCCGCTTTCTCACGCCTGAAATCACTTCATGCCCGCTTTTTCGAGCTTCCTGACGTTCTCCGCGGCATTCGGCCGCGCCCGCAGCTTGCGTTCCTGATAAATTGCTTCCGTCAGAATCTCGATGCGGCCCTTATAGGCATAAAGGTGTAATTCCTGGCCCTGCAGGTCCAGCTCTCTCCGGAGTTCCGGATTCACCGTAAGCCTGCCCTGACCGTCCATCTCAACTTCGGAGCCGAGGTCCTGCGCATTAAACAGCAGTTCCTGCAAGGCTTCCGGATCTTCCGTGTACTGCTCGAACAGCTCCTGATTATTCCGCCACCCCGAGATCGGGTATATTTGACCTGTGCGGCCGTCAAGACTGGTGACGAACAGCTTTCCCGCTTCCGGGAGGCTGTTGAAATACTGTTGGAAAATTGTGGGTAACTTGAGCCTCCCTTTATCGTCGAGTTTGGCGGGGTACATGCCAAGCGGAGCCCTGAGGACCGGATTCGACGAGTTGGAGCCACTTTCTTCCACTTTTTAACTACTTTAGACCACTTCCGTCCACACAACAGATTGTGGCATGAGATTAATCCGGTTGCAAGCGGATATTTATGCCAAGTTGTGTTTTTTGTGGAGCTTAGATGTTGTACTACAAATGCGTAGTTCGACTCCTAAGGACACCATTAGTAGGATTTTAGGCGAACGGAAGGCGAATCAAGGGAGCCACACTCGGACGCGACTCGACGGCACCGTTCTGATCCGCCATCATAAATCCAACGAACTAGGCGGTTCTGCGACAGTGAAGACGTTATGGTCGGCCGCTGCGGGCCGCCCATATTTCAGATCCTCAGAGTTACCGAAGGGGCCTACAATGCGGCGCTGATGAGAGCCACTCGCCAAAATCGGTGTGTACGCGAGTTTTTGGCGGGCAAACGGAACCCGCTCGAAGTTGATGCATCTTTCGCGGAAAGAACTATCAGCATCTATCGCTCCGCCATTCGGGTCGCGACGCTCGCGTTGCGGACAACTGATCTCCGTGCAGGAGCCCGGATTCTGGGGCACGCGACGCAGCAAAAGATTTCTTGACCCAGAGAACAAGTATCAACGCTGTGGCGAAGAGAGCCAGAGCCATCGTTCCAGGTTCCGGGCTCGCCGTGCCAAGGACTTCGAATGCTGGAGCCGGAGCTGGATTTGGATAACCGTAGAGCTTGTCAGCCGGACCCCATCCCGAACCATGATTGTAGAGGAGCGCCGGAACGCCGTTGCTACAGCAACTGGTATTGACGCCAGTAGTGTTCCAGGCCCATAAAATGAGGCTGCTGTCGCTACTTGGCAGGACCGCAACCCAATACTTTGACCCCTCCACCAATGGGATAGTGCCGTCACCTGTAAGAGTCGTAAGGGTACAGCAAATAGAGCTGTTAGGAAGATTAGCGACATTCCATGACTGGAGGACCGTTCCCGGAGAATCACTGGAATCACTCACAAGATCAACAATCGCCGAGTTCGGTTCGTTCAACCCATTCGGGTAAAGCAGCGCGATATCCAGCTGTGCGAAGTTCGTAGTGACTCCGGGTATAAACGAAAATGCCGGTTCGTCTAATCCTGAACCAATACTCGATATTCGCCATGATGCTGAATTTACCGAGTAGGGATTTCCATCGGTTGCCAGATCATCAAAAACGACTATCGGCTGGGCGAATGCCCCAACTGAAAGAAAAAAGCTGATGATCGCGGCATAGACGAATCGGGTCATTATTTTTGCGATGTTAGCAGATTCGGTCAGCGCGTTAAGTCTGGTGCCAGTTCGCGGCGCGATAGGCTACCACAACTTCGTTCATCTGCTATCTCCTCTGTTTCCCTGGATCGCCGCAGTGAGGTTCAGAAGGATCAGGTTCTCAGCAACCGTTTTGGGCGGACGTCACTCACTCCGCCGCCGGCGCTGCCGCTTAGCGCTCTTTATTCTTTTCTTTAGGCTGCGACTCCGCCCTCGGAGCCCTTCCGGGCTGCAGCGGAGCTGCATGAGGAACTGGTGCGGCTGCCGGCGGAGCTTGCCGTGCGGGCTCCGGCCTCGCCTGTGGAGCTGGACGGAACTCAGGCGCGGGCTGCGGAGGTGCTGGCCGGTTCTCAGGAGCCTGCCGGAACACCGGTGCCGCCGTTTTGCTCGGAGGAGGGCGTCGATTTTCAGGGGCCTGACGAGACACCGGTGGTGCCGGCTGCTGCACCGGCGGGGGAGGTGCCTGTCGATTCTCCGGCCCAGGTCGATTCTCGGGTGCCTGCCGGAAAACCGGCGCGGGCCTGTTCTCAGGAGCCTGACGGAACACCGGAGCCGCCTGCTGTTGCTGCGGAGGAGGAGCCGGTCGATTCTCAGGAGCCTGACGGAACACCGGAGCCGCCTGCTGTTGCTGCGGAGGAGGCAGCCGGCCGATTCTCAGGAGCCTGACGGAACACCGGAGCCGCCTGCTGTTGCTGCGGCGGAGGTGCCGGCCGATTCTCAGGAGCCTGACGGAACACCGGAGCCGCCTGCTGTTGCTGCGGAGGAGGAGCCGGCCGATTCTCAGGAGCCTGACGGAACACCGGAGCCGCCTGCTGTTGCTGCGGAGGAGGCACCGGTCGATTCTCAGGAGCCTGACGGAACACCGGAGCAACCGCAGGCCGCTGCTGTTCCACCGGCACAGCAACAGGCTGCTGCCGTTGCATCGGCATCGGAGCCGGCTGCTGCTGTGGCTGCCTCATCGCCGGAGCGAACCGATCCTGAACCCGTCCCGCCGGGTTCGGCTGCATCGGACCGGGCGCGACCGCAACAGGTGCCGGCCCAGGCAAACGTGCCCCAGGCGCAGGTGCCGCCGCAACCGGAGCCGGAGCAGGCGCCCGATACTGAGTCGCCAAAGGCGCCGCCACCGCCACAACCGCCGGCCTTCCCCGATTCACATTCGCAAACTGATTCCGGTCCGCGGCAAACTGCTGCACTTCCCGAACCTGAGCCGCCACCGGAGCCATCCTCTGCTCGCGCAAAACCGCAAGCTCCGGAGCCGTCGGCCTCACCGGAACTCCACCCTGCCCGCCGTTATAACTAACGCGGCTGTTGTAATTCGAAACGTTCGTGACGTTGTAGTTATATACAGTCGTAATCCGGCTGACATTCACGTTATTCACAGATCGGTTGTAGTTGAACCGGTCACCATTCCAGTACCCGCCCGAGTATCCCCGTCCCGTATACCCAAACCCATACTGAATCCCGCCGTAAAAACCGACATGCTGGCCCCAGAACCCGCGATGCCACCGGTACCGCCCCTGATAAGCCTCCCAGTAAGGCGGCGTCCAAAGCGCCCGAACATACGGAGCCATTACCCACACCCCGGGCACCCAGTAATACCCGGCCGAAGCATAATGCCACGAACCCGGCGTCCAGATATAGTTTTCGCCGGGGCATTCCGGCTGGTTGTATTCAGGCAGCGGTGGTGGTGGTTCCGGCGCATATACTACCTGCTCTACGGACGCATCGCCCTCATATCGGGACTCCTGCGCATACCCGCTGTCTGAAGGGGCATACGTTTCAGATGCGCTATACCCCGACCCACGCTGATTTTCTGTACTTCGATAACCCGAAGGCGGAGGAGGAGGCGGCGGGTAACTTCCATCCTGCCGCGCGTACTGGGGCGCTGGCGCTTGCCGCGCATACTGCGTCCCTCCGGCCTGCCCGGCAGGCGCGGGCGCATATTGCTGAGGCGCTTGCGTACCGCTCTGATCCACCGGCGCAAGGTTCCCGTTCGCCGGATCCGTCGCCAGCGTTTGCACTGCCGGCTGTTCCTGCGTCTTCTGACATCCCGTCGCGGCGATCCCCAACCCTACAACAACGATCCCGACCGTGTGAATACCCTTCATAGCTACCTCCGCGAAACCCGCACCCCGATATTGGCACTTCTGATGCCAGGAACTGAATTCAGGAGAAAAATTAATGATTACTGCGCGTGCGGGTCAGGCGCTTCCAGCACGTCATCGTCGCTCGCCACCCACACATAAAGCGTGGGAAGCAGGAACACCCCGAGCACCAGCGCCGCCACCAGCCCGCCCACAATCACAATCGCAAAAGGCCGCTGCGAATCCGACCCGATTCCGCGCGAGAGCGCCGCCGGCAGCAGCCCGAAGCTCGCCACCAGCATCGTCATCATAATGGGACGCAGCCTGCGCACTGACCCCTCGATCGCCGCATTCACAATCGATTCGCCGCGCGCCCGCAGTTGATTGATGTATTCGAGCATGATCACGCCCGTCTGGACCGACACCCCGAACAGCGCCAGAAATCCCACCCCGGAAGACACGCTGAAATGCGTGCCCGTCAGGTAAAGCGCCAGCAACCCGCCGAGCGGAGCCATCGCCACGTTCGCAATAATCAGCAGCACCCACTTCACCGAATTGAACATCGTGTAGAGAATCAGGCAAATCACCAGCAGCGTAATCGGCACCACAATCGCCAGCCGCTTCTGAGAACGCTTGGCGCTTTCGTACTCGCCCGCCCAGCTCAGGCTGTACCCGGTCGGCAGTTTCACGCGCGTCGTAACTTTCGAAATCGCCTCTTCCACCGCGCTTCCCAGATCGCGCCCCGACACGCTGTACTTAATCGCCACGTAACGCGAATTGCCTTCGCGATAAATCTCAGAAGCCCCGTCCAGCACCTTCACCGTGCACACCTGCTCCAGCGCCACCCGTTCACCCGAAGGCGCCAGCAGTCGAATATTCTTGATCGTCTCTTTCGATTCCCGATACGGCGCGTCATAACGCACCACCAGGTCGAACTTCTGCTCGCCCTGCAGCACCTGCGTCACCGCCTTGCCACCCACCGCTGTCTCCACCGCGTCCTGCACATCCGAAACGTTCAGCCCGTACCGCGCCGCTTTCTTGCGATCCACCTCGAACTCAAGGTTCGGCTGACCGATCACCCGGAACAACCCAAGATCCGCAATCCCAGGAATCGAGCGCATCACGCCGATAATCTCCGAGCCCTTCGCTTCCAGCGTCTTCAGATCGTCTCCGTAAATCTTGATCGCCAGTTGCCCCTTAACCCCGCTCACCGCCTCTTCCATGTTGTCCGCGATCGGCTGCGAATAATTCCAGTTCGCTCCCGGAATCTTTTCAAGCTCCCGGTCCATCGCCGCAATCAGTTCTTCCTTGTTCTGCCGGAACACCGGCCGCCAGTTTTCCTTCGGCTTCAGATCGATGAAGTATTCCGTATTGAAGAAGCCCGTCGTGTCCGTGCCGTCATCGGGACGCCCCACCTGCGACACCACCTGCGTCACTTCCGGAAACGACGCGATCGTGATCCGCGCGCCGGTCCATCACAGCCACTCCGGTACTCGGACCCGTGCTCGGCGCCAGAGTCGCCCGCGCCCAGATCGCTCCTTCATCCAGGTGCGGCAGAAACTCCGAGCCGATCGCGCCGCTCACCATCATCCACACCGATGCCGCGAATGCCGCCGCCGCAATCCCCACCGTCATCCAGCGGAACCGAATCGCGCGCCGGACCAGCCACTCGTAAGCATTGGTCAGCCACGTCATCACCGGGTTCTTCCATTCAGTCACCTGACTTGCCGAACAGGAAACTGCACAGCACGGGCGCAATCAGCATCGCAAAAATCAGCGCGCCCAGCAGCGCGAAAGACACCGTCCACGCCATCGGCTTGAACAGCCTGCCCTCCACGCGCTGCAGCGTGAAGATCGGAATATACGCCGTGATGATGATGCCGATGGAATAAAAAACCGGGCGCTGCACTTCATGCGCGGCATCGCGGATGGAGACAATCGCGCCCGCCCCGTCCTCCCGCTTGTGAGCAAGGTACCGGATAATGTTTTCCACCATCACCACCGCCCCTTCCACCACCATTCCGAAATCCAGCGCGCCCAGCGAAAGCAGGTTCGCCGGAATCTTGTTCAGATCGAGACAAATGGAAGCAAACAGCAGCGAGAAAGGAATCGTCAGCGCCACAATGAACGCGCCCCGCAGATTCCCCAGAAACAGAAACAGAATCACCGCCACCAGAACGATCCCCTCCGTCAGGTTGTGCAGCACCGTGTGCGTCGTGTAGTGCAGCAGATTGCTGCGGTCCAGATGAGGCACAATCTTCACGCCCGGCGGCAGAATGTGCTCGTTCAGCTCATCCACTTTCGCGTGAATCGCGTCCAGCGTCGTGTCCGAATCCGCGCCTTTGCGCAGCAGCACCACCCCTTCCACCGTGTCGTCGTTGTCGACAATCCTGCCGTCCGCCGCGCCGGTGCGCCTTGCCAATTTTCCCAAGCCGGATGCGCGCTCCCTGCCTCACATAACCGATGTCTTTAATCCGCACCGGCGTGCCGTTCTGCGATTTCACAACCGTGTCTTCCATGTCATGAACGTCTTTCACCAGACCGATCGCCCGCACATTGATCTGCTGCATTCCGGCCTCGACAAAGCTCCCGCCGGCGTTCACGTTGTTATTCGATAACTGCTGTTCCACCTGCCCGATGTTCAGCCCGTACGCGACCAGCTTCTCGGGGTTGATAAGCACCTGGTATTCGCGCGTCGTGCCGCCAAAGCTGCTCACATCCACCACGTTCGGAACGGATTTAAACTGCTTCTCGAGCGTCCAGTCCTCAAGCGCCTTGAGCGTCATCAGATCCGCCGACGGATTCTTGCTCGTAAGCGTGTACCAGTAAATCTGCCCCACCGGACTGTAATCCGAACCGATCTGCGGCTGCAGCCCCGCCGGAAGACTCACCTGCGACAACCGCTCCAGCACCTTCTGCCGGTTCCAGTCGTTTGCCGACTGATCGTCGAACACCAGGCTCAGACTGGAAAGCCCGAAAATCGACACCGAACGCAGATGATCCAGATGCGGAATCCCGTTCATCACGATTTCAAGCGGGATCGTGACCTGCTGCTCCACCTCTTCAGCCGCGCGCCCCGGCCATTGCGTAATCACCTGGACGTAGTTGTTCGCCACGTCCGGATACGCCTCTACCGGCAGATTATGGAACGAAATGCCGCCCCAGATCAGCAGGAGCAACGTCACCAGAACAACCAGAAAACGGTTGTTCAGCGCGAAATCTACAAGTGCGCGAATCATCGGCTGTCGGGATCCTTTATGTGTGACGTCGCCCGCGGCATTCAGAGGTACTTGCCGGCGGCTGCGGAAGTACCACATTAGCGCGTCTGACAGCCGTTTTGCGCCAAACGCGCCGGTTCCTGGCGGCACGTTACAATCGAAAATCAACCTGCGGTTAGACCCTCATGTGGATCGTTAGACTTGCCTTACGCCGTCCTTATACCTTCGTAATTATGTCGATGTTGATCACGCTGCTCGGTGGCGTGGCAATTTCGACCATGCCCGTCGATATCTTTCCTTATATCGATATCCCGGTCCTCAGCGTTCTCTTTAATTACGGCGGACTTTCGTCCGAAGAAATGGCCAATCGCGTCGTCACCGTCTTCGAGCGTTCCGTTACCTCCACCGTAAACGACATCGAGCACATCGAATCGCAATCCTATTCGGGTGTTTGCGTGGTCAGGATTTTCTTCCAGCCCGGCGCGCGCATCGAACTTGCCCAGGCCCAGGTCACCGCCAGCGCCCAGACGCTCCTCCGCGGAATGCCTCCGGGCATGTTCCCTCCCAACATCGTCAAATACGATGCGTCGAGCGTACCGGTCCTGCAACTCGGACTCGGCAGCGAATCCCTCAGCGAGCAGGAACTCTTCGACCTCGGCCAGAACTTCATCAGAACTCAGCTCGCCACCATTCAGGGAAGCTCTATCCCGCTGCCCTACGGCGGCAAATTCCGCCAGGTCATGGTCGATCTTGACCCCGGCTCCATGTATGCCCGGGGCGTCTCCGCAACCGACGTCTCGAACGCCCTCAACCTGCAGAACCTCATCCTCCCGGCCGGTACCGCCAAGTTCGGCGACCGCGATTACAACATCAAGCTCAACAGCAGTCCCCGCCTGCTCAATGAACTGAACGAGCTGCCCGTCCGCGTCGTAAACGGCGCAACCGTTTATATGCGCGATGTGGCTCAGGTCCGCGACGGCGCCTCCATTCAGACCGGCATCGTCCGTGTGAATGGAACGCGCGGCGCCCTCATGACCGTTCTGCGCAACGGCCGCGCTTCCACCATCGACATTGTCAACTCGGTCAAGCAAGCACTCCCGAAAATCCTTTCGAGCCTCACGCCGGAACTGAAGGTCCGTGAACTCGCTGACCAGTCCCTCTTCGTGAAGGCCTCCATCATGGGCGTCCTGCGCGAAGCTGTCATTGCCGCATGTCTCACCGGCCTGATGATCCTCCTCTTCCTCGGAAGCTGGCGCAGCACCGTCATCGTCTGCATTTCCATCCCGCTCTCCATCCTCACCTCGCTCGTCGTTCTCAGCCTGATGGGCCAGACCATCAACGTCATGACGCTCGGCGGCCTCGCGCTCGCCGTCGGCATCCTGGTCGATGACGCCACCGTCGAAATTGAAAACACGCACCGCAACATGGCCATGCGCAAGCCGCTGGTTCGCGCCGTGCTCGATGGAGCGCAGCAGATTGCCGCGCCCGCCTTCGTCTCCACGCTCTGCATCTGCGTCGTGTTCGTTCCCGTGCTGCTGCTCACCGGCGCTGCGCGCTATCTTTTTACACCGCTCGCCATGGCCGTGGTCTTCGCCATGCTCGCCTCCTACCTGCTCTCCCGAACCCTGGTCCCCAACATGGTGCACCACATGTTGCGCCCCGAAATGAAGCTCTACCTGCAGGGCGAGCACGGGCACACCGCCGGCGGCGAAGGCATCGTCTGGCGCGTTCACTATGTCTTCAACCGGCACTTCGAAAAGCTGCAGGTCGTTCTACACCTCGCTGCTCGATTGGGCGCTCGACCATCGCAAAGCCGTGCTCGCCGGCTTCCTCATCTTCGCCTTCGGCTCTCTCGGCCTCGTCAACTTCATCGGGCGCGACTTCTTCCCCACCGTCGATTCCGGTCAGCTCGGCTCCACGCCCGCACGCCCGCGGGCACCCGCATCGAGCAGACAGAAGTCGTCTTCGGCCAGATCGAGAACGATATCCGGAGCGCCCTGCCCCGCGGCGATGTCGATTCCATCATCGACAACATCGGCCTGCCCAACGGCGGCTTTAACCTCGCTTATGGCGACAGCCCCACCATCGGCGTGGGCGATGGCGACATCCTCATCTCCCTCAAAGAAAACCGCGTCAGCAAGACCCCGGACGACGAAGTGCTGCTTCGCCGCAGGCTCCGGCAGGATTTCCCCGACGTCACCTTCTTCTTCGAAGCCGCGAACATCACCAACCAGATCCTGAATTTCGGCCTCCCGGCGCCCATCGATCTCCAGATTGCCGGCCGCAACGTCCAGGCCAACTTCGCACTCGCCCAGGAGTTCGAACGCGCCATGGCCCGCATCCCCGGAGCCGCCGACGTTCACGTTCACCAGGTCATGGACTACCCCGAAATCCGCGTGAAGGTAGACCGCGCCAGGGCCGGCGAAATCGGCCTCAGCGAACGCGACGTCTCAAACAGCCTGCTCATCTCGCTCAGCGGCAGCGGCCAGGTCGCGCCCACCCAGTGGATGAACTGGCAGACCGGCGTGAACTACAACGTCACCGTGCAAACCCCGCAGAGCAAGATAAGCTCGCTCGACGCCCTCATGCGCACGCCCATATCGCCGCCTCTGAACAACTTCGGTTCCGCCGGCGCAGATGGCCCCGGCTCCATCGGCGCCAGCCCCAGCCAGGCCTCCATGGCCTATGCCAATCCCGGCGCTCAGTCCCGCAACAACACGCAGTTCCTTGCCAATCTCGCCACCACCGAGCGCGGCGTCGGCGCGCAGATTGTGAATCACTACAACGTCCAGCCCGTCTTCGACGTCTACGCCAATGTCGATCGCCAGGACCTCGGCAGCGTCGGCAACGCCGTCGAAAAGCTGATTGCCGATCATGAGCGCAAATTGCCCCGCGGCACTTCGCTTGAACTGCGTGGCCAGGTCAAAACCATGGAGACCTCGTTTTACCGTCTCGGACTCGGCCTCATCTTTTCCATCCTGCTGGTCTATTTCCTGATGGCTCTGAACTTCCAGTCGTGGCTCGATCCCTTCATCATCCTGATGGCCCTGCCCGGAGCCCTTGCCGGCATCGTCTGGATGTTGTTCATCACCCAGACCACGCTCAGCGTCCCCTCCATGATGGGTTCCATCATGTGCATCGGGGTCGCCACCGCCAACAGTATTCTGATGGTTGTCTTCGCCAACGATCAGCGCCTTGAGGGCTTCGATTCCCGCGCCGCCGCGCTCGCCGCCGGCAACACCCGAATCCGCCCCGTCCTCATGACTGCCGCGGCCATGATCATCGGCATGCTTCCCATGGCCCTCGGGTTCGGCGAAGGCGGAGAGCAGAACGCCCCGCTCGGCCGTGCCGTCATCGGCGGGCTCCTGCTCGCAACCGTGACAACCCTGTTCGTTGTCCCCATCGTTTACAGCCTGCTTCGCGGCAAAGCCCCCGTGGATTACGACGCGAAGCTCGAAGAAGAAGAACGTGAGGACGTAACCGCCTACCTGATGGAAGCGCCGCAACACTGATGGGAATTCAGGACGACAGCACCGAAGCGCGGCTTCGCGCCGAAATCAGCGAACTCAGGCAGCGCCTGAACGCCCAGGAGCGGAGCCATGCCACTCCGGCGCATACCCACGGCCACGGTCCGCGCCGTCCCGCCACTGGCACGCTCATCTTCCTCGGCCTGTTCATTCTTGCGCTGATCGTCGTCGCATTTTTCGCCGGCTTCCTGCCGCATCAAAAGCGTCAGACGGAACTGATCGCTCAGGCGAAGAGCGATACCGAAACGGCTCCCCTGGTCAATGTGACCGTCGCCGAAACTTCCTCAGCCAAAAGCGAACTGACCCTGCCCGGTAACATCGAGGCCCTCACTGAAGCGCCGGTGCTCGCGCGCGCCTCCGGTTACGTCAGCAAGCGCCACGCCGACATTGGCGATCGCGTCAAAGCAGGCCAGGTGCTCGCCGAAATCGACAACCCCGAGATCGGGCAGCAGGTCCTGCAGGCCCAGGCGGCTCTCGAACAGTCGAAGGCCGGCCTCGAGCAGGCCAATGCCAATCTGGTGCAGGCCAAAACCAACGAACAGCTCTACAAGACCACCGCCGGACGCTTCGACTTACTGGTCAAAAAAGGCGCGGTCTCCCGGCAGGAAAACGACAACTACAAAGCCCAGTTCGAGGCGCAGCAATCGGGCGTACTCGCTCTCGAAAAGGCCATTGACGTCGCGAAAAGCAACGTCGGAGCCGCCGAAGCCAATCTTGCCCGCCTCAAGTCCATGCAAGGCTATGTCAAAGTCCATGCCCCTTTCGATGGCGTCATCACCCAGCGCAATGTCGATGTCGGCGCGCTCGTCAACGAAGGCAGCACCCTGCTCTTCCGCATCGCCCAGACCAATACGCTCCGAGCCTACGTGAACGTTCCCCAGTCGGACGCCGGAGCCGTCCACGTCGGCCAGCCCGCGAAGATCACCATCTCCAATCTGCCCGACCGCCAGTTCCAGGGCACGGTCACCCGCACCGCCAACGCCCTCGATCCCGCCAGCAGAACTCTCCTCGCCGAAGTACAGGTTCCCAACCCCGCCGGACTCCTCATGCCCGGCATGTACGCCGAAGTGAATTTCACCGCCCCCCGCGCCGAACCGCCTTTGCTCATCAAGGGTGACGCCCTGCTCATGCGCTCCGACGGTCCGCAGGTCGCCGTCGTCCAGCCCGATAGCACCGTACACTTCAAAATCGTCCGCCTCGGGCGCGACTACGGCGAGAAAATCGAAGTGCTCTCTGGCCTTGCGCCCGGCGACCGCCTGGTCATCAATCCCGGCGACAACATTCAGGAGCACGTCAAAGTCAGGCCCGTCCTTCTCGCGAACTCCACGCCGAAACGCTGAATGTTCGATGTCACACTGCAGGGCAGCTACGTAACCCTCGCCCGCCTCACAGCCGCAGCCCACGCCGACGACCTCTGGCCCCGCATCGGCGGTGAACACGCGGCCCCGCTCTGGACATACATGGGCGACGGCCCCTACCCCGATCGCGCCACTTTCGAAGCCGCCATTAAGGCCAAAGAAAACGCCTCGGATCAGCAGTTCTACGCCATACTCGACAGCCAAACCCGCACCGCCCTCGGCTACGCCGCCTTCCTTCGCAACGAACCCGCGCATCGCACCATAGAAATCGGCAACATTATGTTCAGCCCGGAACTCCAGCGCACCCGCGGAGCCACCGAAGCCATCTGCCTCATGCTCCGGCACGTCTTCGAACACCTGGGCTATCGCCGCTGCGAATGGAAATGCAATGCCCTCAATGAACCTTCCCGCCGCGCCGCGCTGCGCCTCGGCTTTACCTTCGAAGGCATCTTCCGCCGGCACATGCTCGTCAAGGGCCTCAACCGCGACACCGCCTGGTTCTCAATGCTCGATTCCGAATGGCCGTCCCGCGGGCAAGGCTTCGAACGCTGGCTCGAACCGTCCAACTTTTCCCCCGATTTAACCCAAAAATCCCGCCTCTCTTTTTCACAATAGTTTTACATTCCGCAATCAAGTTACACCGCCCGAATTCCGCATCATCGAAGAGTGAAACAGATCTGGCTTGCGGCATTTCTCTCTCCCATTTCGCTGATCGCCTTCAGCACAGGTCCACCCATTCAACGAGCCGGAGTTCCATCCGATGGCGGCCTCACCTGCGTCGCCTGCCACCGCACCTTCGCGCCCGCCGATTCCGACCCGCGCGGCAGCGTCAGGATTGCCGCCGCCAGTTACACGCCCGGCGTAAGCCAGAAGATTCAGGTAACCATTTCGCATCCCGACCAAAAGCGCTGGGGCTTCCAGCTCGTCGCGCGGTACGCGGGCGACACCACCAAACAGGCCGGCACTTTCAGCACCGGCACACTCGTGCGCGTCCGCTGCCAGACCGGGCACGACGCCCCCTGCGCCGATGGCGAACTTCAGTACGCCGAACACAATCTCGCCCAGGTTACCGACCCCGGCGCCGGCTTCACCTACACGGTTGACTGGACGCCCCCGGCCAACAGCGTCGGCGACATCGTCTTCTACGCCGCCGGCAACGCCGCCAACGGCGACGGCACCCTGAACGGCGACCGCATCTACACAACCAACAACGTGATCTCGCCCGCCACCTGCAACCTGCCGGGGCCCGCAACTCTCAGCGCCGCCGTAAGCGCCGCCTCCTATACCGGACCCGTTTCCCCCAACTCCCTCGTAGCTCTCTTCGGGACAGGCTTTCAACCCGCCGGACTCACACGTTCGCTTTACAGTTCCGACGTCGCCACCAACACCCTGCCTCTCGTAATGTCCTGCATGGCCGTCGAATTCAACCGCGTTCGCGCGCCCGTCTTCTACTCCCAGCCGACCCAGGCCAACGTCGTCGTCCCCACTGGCATCCAGCCCGGACAAACAGAGGTGCGCGTCGTGCTGAATCCAAATTCACCCGCGCCCATTTTCAGTTCGCCCATCACGGTGCTGACGGCAGCCACATCCCCTGCCCTCTTCACGGCGGATGGCCAACACGCCGTGGCCCAGTTCTCGAACACCAACAAGCTCGTCACCGCGGCCGCTCCCGCCAAACCCGGCGATCTGGTTACGTTCTACGCCACGGGCCTCGGAGGCACCACCCTGCATCTCGATGCCGCAGCGCTCGCCACCGCGGCCGGCCCCACGCTCAATCCCGTGACCGTAACGCTTAACGGAACTCCCGTCCCTGACCGCAACGTGTTCTATGCGGGCAACGTCCCCGGCACAGTCGCCGGTCTCTGCCAGATCAACGTCCTGATTCCTCCGGGCGTTGCGGACGGAGATGCCTCGCTCACCGTGACCGTAAACGGAGCATCGAGTCCCGGCGGCGTCACTGTCGCACTGGCTGCGAAATAAACCCGGCGATAAAATCGCCTTTTGACCATGCAAACCATACTCGTGATCGAAGACGACGAAAGCCTCCGCGACACCATCGGCGTTCTGCTCGAGCGCGAAGGCTTTCGTTCCATCCTGGCATCCGACGGCCAGGCCGGCTTCGATCACGCCGTACTCTTCAAACCCGACCTCATCGTCACCGATCTCCGGCTCCCCGGCCTCAGCGGCGTCGAAGTCTGCAAGCGTCTCCGCGCCGCCGGCATTCAGATTCCGATCATCGTGCTCAGCGCCGCCGCTGAAGAGATCGACAAAGTTCTGCTGCTTGAAATCGGTGCCGACGATTACGTCGTCAAGCCCTTCGGCACCCGTGAATTGCTCGCTCGCGTGCGCGCCGTTTTAAGGCGCTCCCCATCGGAGTTACATAAAGTGCTTTCATTTGCAGACGTTGAAGTAAATCTCGAACGCCGCGTCGTCATGCGCAAAGGCCATGAGATTAAATTCACTCCCGCCGAGTACAACCTGCTCACCTTCTTCCTCCAGAACCCTGACAGGCCGCTCTCGCGCGACATGATCCTCAACTCCGTCTGGGGTTACGAATCCTTCCCCAACACCCGGACCGTCGACGCGCACGTCGTGCGCCTGCGTCAGAAACTTGAGCCGGACCCCGTGTGTCCGCGCCACTTTCTCACGCTCCACAAAGTTGGCTATCGCTTCCTCCCCTAGGCAATGCCCCACCTCGTCCTGATCGTTGACGACAGCGAGACATGCGCCGAGACTCTTCAGATCGCGCTTGAATCCATCCCCGGTGCTGAGACCAGGGTCACACGCAACACCGTCTCCGCGCTCGCCGCATTGCGCGATGTCGATCTCCTGTTCTCCGCCGTTGTCACCGACCTCCACATGCCGCAGTCGGACGGCTTCGATCTCATCCGGCATCTGCGCTCCCACCCCCGCTACGCAAACCTCCCCGTAATCCTCATCAGCGGAGACAGCGATCCCGCGCCTCCCGGCCCGCGCTCTCGCCGAAGGAGCCAACGCTTTTTTCTCGAAACCCTACTCCCCCTCGGCCGTACGCCGTAAACTGGAGCAACTCCTATGCTGAGAGTTCCCCCGAAGCGTTTTCTTTTGCTGGTCTTCGCCCCCGTCCTCTGCGGATATGCCCAATCCACCCCTGACCTTCAAAAAACTCTCGAACGGCTCGACCGTCTTGAGCAGCAGAATCAGGAACTCATGGCCGAGATCCGTCAGCTCCGCGCCGAATTGCAGAAACCCGCCGAGCCCCCTGCCCCGCCCCTCGCCGAACGCATGGACGTCCAGGAATCCCGCACCGCTGAACTTGCGCAGACCAAAATAGAATCCTCCCGGAAATTCCCGATCGCCCTCACCGGCATGCTCCTGTTCAACGCCTTCCACAATGGCCGGAACGGTGGCGGACTTCAGTATCCCGTTACCGCCGGCCTCACCCCCTCCCCCGCCTCTACCGGTGCTTCCTTCCGCCAAACCGTCCTCGGACTCAAGTTCAACGGACCCGATCTGCCCGGCGGCGGCAAGGCCGAGGGCTCCTTCTATATGGATTTCTGGGCAGGCACTTCCAGCCCCTCGAATCATCTGCTCCACATCCGGCTCGCCACCCTCGACCTCGCCTGGAAAAACACCACCGTCACAGTCGGTCAGGATAAGCCCATCGTGGCGCCGCGCGAACCCACGTCCCTCGCGCAGGTCGGCCTCGCACCGCTGACCGCCGCCGGCAACCTTTGGGACTGGCAGCCCCAGGCGCGTATCGAACAACGCTTCGCCTTCTCAGAGAATTCAGGTCTGCGCGCCCAGGCTGGTGTCTATCAGACCTCCGAAGTCTTTCCCGCCAACGCGCCGGCCGCCTTCGCCTCCACCCTCGAACGCGCGCGCCCCGCCTATCAGGGCCGCTTCGAGCTCTACACCGGCACTGGCGCCGCCCGCTACGAAATCGCCCCCGGCTTCAGCTTCAGCGACTCCCATGTCGCCGGTACCTCCGCCTCTTCCCACCTGGTCACGCTCGACTGGCTGGCCCATCCCAACAAACTCATCGAGTTCACCGGAGCCGCCTTTCACGGGACCAACGCCGCCGGCCTGGGCGGCCTGCGTCAGCCCTTCACCGTCACAGCCACCGGCGCTGTACTGCCTGTCCGAGTCGATGGCGGCTGGGGTCAGGTCACGTTGTTCGCCGCGCCCCGCCTCTCCTTTCATCTCTATGGCGGAGAGGAACGCGACCGCGGTACCGGCCCCGGCAGCGTCTCAGGCAATCTCACCTACGCGGGCAACGCCATTTACAAACTCGCCCCCAACGTTCTCGCCGCCCTCGAACTCTCCCAAACGCGCACCGCCTACGTCTCATCCGGAACCAGGCTGAACAATCACTATGACCTTGCCCTCGCGTACCTTTTTTAGGCTGAGCGCCCCGGTACGCTGGCGGCTCGTGTGGGGCCTCTTCGGTCTGCTCGCCCACATCCCGCTCCCTGCCGCCACCTTCTCCGGCGCCGTCCAGCTACGCGATTCCCGGGTCGATTCCGTCACCCGGCACAAGGACTATTCAGGCATCGTCATCTCTCTCGAACCCGTCAGCCCAACCCCCGTGCCCCCGCCCGCGAAGCACGTCGTCATGCTGCAGAAGAACAAGATGTTCACGCCCCACGTCCTCCCCATCCTCGTCGGCGCCGCCGTCGACTTCCCCAACGCCGACCCCATCTTTCACAACGCCTTCTCCCGCTACGAAGGCCAGATTTTCGACGTCGGCCTCTACCCGCCCGGCACTTCCAGATCCGTCCGCTTCACCAGACCCGGCATCGTCCGCGTATTCTGCAACATCCACCCGTCCATGAGCGCCGTCATCCTGGTCTTCCAGACTCCCTGGTACGTCAGCACCGCCAAAGACGGCTCCTTCCAGCTCGACGTCCCTCCCGGTGCTTACAACCTCCACGTCTTTCACGAGCGCGCCAGTGAGGCCGCGCTCCAGTCCCTTTCGCGCCGCGTCCTTGTGACCGCCCAGGGGTTGCGCCTCGAACCCATCGTCATCTCTGAGGCCGGCAACGTCATCGCACCCCACAAAAACAAATACGGCGCCGACTACGCCCCTCCCCCGGATGACCAGAACGTGTACCCTGGCGTCAGAAAATGAACCGCACCTCGCTGCTCTGGAAAATCAGCGTTTCCACCGCGCTCGCCATCACGCTGCTGCTCGCCCTCGCCGGCTATTTCGTCCATAACCAGACGCGCGCGGCTCTGTCCCGCAACCTCGAAGCCGAGCTCGAAGGAAGCTTCCGCGCCTACGAATCCCTCTGGCATGCCCGCGCCGACCTCCTCGGCAAAGTCAGCCTCGTCCTCAGCAACATGCAATATGTCCGCGCCGCTTTCCAGACCAATGACCGCGCCACCATTCAGGACACCGCTTCTGAAATCTGGTCCAAAATCTCCCAGTCGAACGCCGTCTTCCTGGTCACCGATCCCCGCGGTGAAGTCATCGCTTCTCTCGGCGGCGATCACGCGCCCGCCCGCAGCGTGGACGTCGTCCGCGAGGCCCTCGCGCGTTTCCCCGCGCAGGCCGAAGGCTTCGCGCTTCAGAACAACGGTCTCTTCGAACTCGTCGTCACTCCCGTCTATGTCCAGACGCAGGGCGAACCCGGCCTTCTCGATGTCCTCGTCGCCGGCTTTCCCGTCGATTACGAAGTCGCCCGCGACCTCAAGCAGCGCACCGGCGGCAGCGATTTTCTCTTCCTCGAAAATGGCCGCCCCGTCGCCTCCACCCTGCCCGCGGCTGAGACCCGCCAGATCGCTCTCCGCTACCGCCGCGGCGCCGGTGTGCAGCATCTCGAACTGCCCAACCGCGAGTTCGCCGTCCTCGGCAGTACCCTCCACGACATCTCCGGTGCCCCCGCGGGCGATCTGCTCATCGTCCACAACTTCGATGCCATTCGCCGCGATCTCGAAGCCCTCCAGACCAAGCTCATCTTCATCTGGGCCGCCGCCATTCTCGCCGGCATCGCCATCAGCATTCTTCTCGCGCGCCGCATCCTTCAGCCCATCCGCGAACTCGACCGCGCCGCATCGCTGATCGCCGGGCAGAAGTACGACACCAGAGTTCCCGAAACCGGCAGCGGCGAACTCCGCCGCCTCGCACGCACCTTCAACGACATGTGCGGCTCCATTCAGGACGCCCGCGAGGAACTCATCCGCCAGGAGCGCATCTCCACCATCGGCCGCCTCTCCAGCTCCATCGTGCATGACCTTCGCAACCCGCTTGCTTCCATTTATGGCGGCGCCGAAATGATGATGGATGGCGATCTGAGCCCAGAGCAGTTCCACCGCCTCGCGGGCAACATCTACCGTTCTTCGAGGACCATCAAAGACATGCTTCAGGAGCTCGTCGAGGTATCGCGCGGCCGCATCCAGTCCCCCGAAACCTGCCGTCTCAGTGAGGTGATCGGCGCCGCCGTCGAAACCCAGGCCGCCGCCGCTGCGCAGCAGGGCGTCACCATTGCGACTTCAATCGACTCCTCGATCGAATTGCCGGTCGAGCCCGGCCGCATGGAACGCGTCTTTCTGAATCTGATTGGGAATGCAATCGAAGCCATGCCTGACGGAGGAAGCATCGCCATCGGTGCCGAACGCCTGCCCGACGGTGTCCTGATCAGTGTCGACGACTCGGGCCCTGGCATCCCTGCCGATGTGCGCGCCCGTCTGTTTCAGCCCTTCGTGACTTCCGCGAAAAACGGCTTAGGCCTGGGCCTGGCCTTATCGCGCCAGACAGTTCTCGATCATGGTGGAGATTTATGGATTGAAGATGCGAGGGAAGGCGCGCATTTCAGATTGCGCCTTCCCTGCTGATTGAGGCTTTTTCTACTTAAACGATCTGGCGAATTGCCTTGCGGCGCCGTGCACGAATCGAAAAGCCCGCAATGCCGATCAATCCCAGCAGTGCGGCGTAGCTCGGTTCCGGAGCGGCGCTGCTCGTCGTGGTAGCCGCGCAGCCGCCCACATTCGTTTTCCCGGCCAGTGTGTTCGCCGTTTCCGCAAATACGCAGCCGTTGATAGTGCCCGCCAAAACGCCGCTGCCGCCCGGATTGGCCGACATCGTGAAGCTCGTTCCCGCGAGAATGCTGCCATCGAACGTAACAGGGCCGGCGCTGGAACTGATCACCGCAGTTCGGCCAATGATCCAGAAAATGTTATCCGCCTGCGCCTGGTTGATCAGGTTGAACGTCAACGGTCCATTGACAGTCAAATCCCTGGCGACTTTTATGATAAATACCTCGTTGGGGTTGTTTTGCGCGTCGAAAGTAAGGTTGATACCCGTCGTGCTGACCACATCGGTAATCGAAAAATTGAAAACATTGTTGCCCAGCAATGTGCGGCTCGTCGTCAGATCCGCAATCGTCATTGTCGGTGCGGTCGTGGCGTCGCTGAACGCAACGTTGTAGGCATTCTCAAAGTCCGAATATGCGGCGGATACAGTCCCGTTGCTTGGTGCCGGATAAACGGTACCCGTGGCTGTTCCGGTTGGCTGAAGCCAGTGACCGTGGTAATGGCTCCGACATTACCGGTGACCAGAGAAGTTCCTGTGTTAGAGATGGTGCCGCCAAGCAGACCGAAACTGCCCGCCGTCCCCAGATTTGGTGCGATGACGCCTGCGAATGCGGCGTTCTGCGTTAGAAAAACAATGACCCACAACAGTTGCTTGCGCATAATTTCCCCCGAGCGCGAACTAGACGTTATTACACAGCCAAGGTACGCCTTTAACCAAGTAAAGTCAAACTATTGCGCAATATGGACCCAGTCACACCAAACGATAATTCCGTGCTCCCGGGTGGCCACGTCAAACATGTGGGGGATGTATATATCGCCGCGAAACCGCCCCTGACGCAGCCGCGAACGAAAAAAAGGACAGGCATCGCTGCCTGTCCTTCTGCCTTAACTCTTCCCTTATGTTTGAATTAGCGGGCAGCCACGGCTTCGCTTTTCTGCGAAGCGCCCGTCTGCGCAGCGGCACTCCGAAGCGCCGCGGCCTTATCTGTCTGCTCCCAGCTGAACGTCGATCCCGTCCTGCCGAAGTGTCCAAACGCCGCCGTTTTCTTATAAATCGGGCGCCGCAATTGAAGGTGATCGATAATACTTTTCGGTGTTAATTGGAAATTCGCGCGGACCAGTGCCGTCATTGCCGACTCCGGAATCGTCCCCGTACCGAAAGTATTCACCATAACCGACACCGGTTCGGCCACACCGATCGCGTACGCGAGTTGAACTTCAACGCGCGTCGCCAGTCCCGCCGCCACCAGATTTTTCGCAATGTACCGGGCCATATAGCAGGCCGAACGGTCCACCTTTGTCGGGTCCTTACCTGAGAATGCGCCGCCGCCGTGACGGCCCATTCCGCCGTAAGTGTCTACGATAATCTTACGGCCGGTCAAACCCGTATCGCCGTGCGGTCCGCCGATAACGAAACGCCCGGTCGGATTAATGTGATATTTCGTGTCGCCATCCACCATGGCCTGCGGAATCACCGCGTCGATGATCAGCTTGCGGACGTCCGCCCGAAGCTGCTCGGTCGTCACGTCTTCGCCGTGCTGTGTCGAGATCACCACCGCATCGATGCGGCTCGGTTTTCCGTTCACATATTCCACTGACACCTGGCTCTTGCCGTCGGGACGCAGATAATTCAGCTGCCCTGTCTTGCGAACCTCGGACAATTTCTCCGTCAGACGATGCGCCAGTTGAATCGGCAGCGGCATCAGCTCCGGAGTCTCATCGCACGCATACCCGAACATCAGCCCCTGATCGCCCGCGCCGCCTGTATCCACGCCCATCGCGATGTCGGGCGACTGGCTCTGAATCGTATTCAGCACGCCGCATGTCTTTGAATCGAAACCGAACGCCGCGTCCGTATATCCGATTTCTTTAATCGTCTCTCGCGCAATCTTCGGAACATCCACGTAACAGGTCGTCGTGATCTCGCCCGAGACAACGCAGATTCCCGTCGTCACAAGCACTTCACAGGCTACTCGTCCATACGGATCCTGCTCGAGCACGGCGTCCAGCACCGCGTCGGATATCTGATCGGCTACTTTATCGGGATGACCTTCGGTTACAGATTCGGACGTAAAGAGGAATTTTTGGATTTCTGCCATGAACTCTCCGGTTAATTGGATTACAACTGAAAGTGTTGGGGCGCACGAAATCCCCTCTTCTGCAAACTTCAATTGTACAGCAGTAGTTCCGGGAGGGTCAAACCTGAACGGCGAGAAGTCTCACGGTTTGGCGCTCCGGCGTACCCACGATTTCGCGAATGCTAAACTTCCCGCAGAACCCGCCCCGTTGCGTTCCGAAAACAGTCACAAACTATGGCGATTCAAATCGCGCTCAATCATAAGACGCAGTATAGATATGACCGTCTCGTGTCCCTCGGACCTCAGGTCGTCCGCCTGCGGCCCGCCCCCCACTGCCGCACGCCCATTCTTTCTTATTCGCTGAAGATTCACCCCAAAAATCATTTCCTCAACTGGCAGCAGGACCCCCAGGCCAACTACCTCGCCCGCCTCGTCTTCCCCGAGCCCACCAGGGAGTTTTTCGTCGAAGTAGATCTCGTCGCCGAGATGGCGATCTTCAATCCGTTCGACTTCTTCCTCGAACCCTATGCCGAGCAGTGTCCGTTCCCATATGACGAAGCGCTCGCCCGCGAACTCCGCCCTTTTCTTGAGACCGAACCCCTCAGCCCGGCGCTCCGCTCCTGGATCGACACCGTCTCCCGCGAACCCCTCCGCACCATCGACTTCCTCATCAACCTCAATCAGCGCCTCCGCAATGACATCGGCTACGTAATCCGCCTCGAACCAGGCATCCAGACCTGTGAGCAGACCCTCACGCTCAGGACCGGTTCATGCCGCGATTCCGCCTGGCTCCTCGTGCAGATCATGCGCCACCTGGGCCTGGCCGCGCGCTTCGTTTCCGGATACCTGATCCAGATCGTTCCCGACCTCAAACCCATCGAAGGTCCCGAAGGCCCCACCACCGACTTCACTGACTTGCACGCCTGGACCGAAGTCTACCTTCCCGGCGCCGGATGGGTCGGCCTCGACCCCACCTCCGGCCTGCTTGCGGGAGAAGGCCATATTCCCCTCGCCTGCACTCCCGATGCGAGCAGCGCCGCCCCCATCTCCGGCCTTCTCGATCCCTGCACCACCACCTTCCACCACGAGATGTCGGTGCGCCGCATCGACGAAGCACCCGCGCGTCACCAAGCCCTACACCGAGCAGCAGTGGGACCAGATCGTCGCCCTCGGCAATCGCGTCGACGCCGAACTCACCGCTTCGCGACGTCCGCCTCACCATGGGCGGCGAACCCACCTTCGTCTCCGTCGACGATTCCAACGCCCCCGAATGGACCACCAGCGCCTTCGGACCTCACAAACGCAAGCTCTCCGTCGAACTTTTCCTTCGCCTCCGCGACCGCTTTGCCCAGGGCGCCCTGCTCCATTTCGGCCAGGGCAAGTGGTATCCCGGTGAGCCGCTCCCTCGCTGGGCGCTCAGTTGTTACTGGCGCAAAGACGGCATCCCCCTCTGGGAGGATCAGTCGCTTTTCGCCCCGGAAGTGCCCGTCGCCAGATACAACGCCAACGACGCGCGCCGTTTCCTCGACGCCCTCACCCGCCGCCTCGAAGTCGACCCCTCCTTCGTGATGGCCGCCTATGAGGACACCTTCTATTACCTCTGGCGGGAACGCCGCCTGCCGATCAACGTGGACCCGCTCGATTCAAAAATCGCCGACCCGGTCGAGCGCAGCCAGATCGCGCGTGTCTTCGAAAGGGATCTCGGGAAAACCATCGGCTACGTCCTGCCCCTGCGCCGGATTCCCGTCCCGTCCTCCGCACCCCGATGGACCAGCCAGCCTTGGTTTACTGCCTCCGAACGGCTCTTTCTGGTTCCCGGCGATTCGCCGCTCGGTTTCCGCCTGCCCCTCGATTCACTCCCCTGGACAAAGCCCGAAGACGTTGAGTACTCCTACGATCCCGACCCGTTCGAAACCCGCGACACGCTTCCCGAAGGCCCCACCCGCAAACGCCACCTTTTCACCGCGCCGCCGCCCGAAAACCCCGCGCCTGCCCGATAAACCCACCGTCCCCGAAAAGGGAAAGTCCGCCGGCTGGGTCTCCCGCCCCGCTCTCTGCGTTCAGGTTCGCGAAGGCAAACTCTATGTCTTCATGCCGCCGGTCCAGTTCCTCGCCGATTATCTCGACCTGATCTCAGCCATCGAAGACACCGCGGCTCACCTCCGCATACCCATTGCGATCGAAGGCTACGCCCCGCCCTGGGACCCGCGTATTTCCGTTCTCAAGGTGACTCCCGACCCCGGCGTCATCGAAGTCAACATCCAGCCCGCGGAGTCCTGGCCCGAACTCGTTCAAAACACCGCTGAGCTGTACCATCTGGCTCGCCAGACTCGGCTCGGTACGGAAAAATTCATGCTCGATGGCCGTCACTCTGGCACGGGGGGCGGCAACCACGTCGTCATCGGCGGGGCCACTCCCGCGGACAGCCCTTTCCTGCGCCGTCCCGACCTGCTTCGAAGCCTCGTTGGCTACTGGCAGAATCATCCCTCTCTCTCCTATCTCTTCTCCGGCATGTTCATCGGCCCCACCAGCCAGCATCCCCGCGTGGATGAAGCCCGGACCGACTCGCTCTACGAACTCGAAATCGCTTTCGACCAGGTACCCGAACCTGGCGATCTCGAAAAAATTTCACCCTGGACCGTCGATCGCATCTTCCGCAACCTTCTAATCGACCTCACCGGCAATACCCACCGCACCGAAATTTGTATCGACAAGCTCTACCCTGCCGACACCGCTTCATCCAGGCTCGGCCTCGTTGAGCTCCGCGCCTTCGAAATGCCGCCTCACGCCCGCATGAGCCTTGCCCAGCAATTGCTCGTACGTACTTTGATCGGCAGATTCTGGAAAGAACCTTATAGGCGGAAGCTGATTGATTGGGGCAACGCGCTCCACGACCGCTTCATGCTGCCCCATTTCATCGAACTCGACTGGCACAGCATCCTCGATGAGCTTCGCGGGCTTGGCTACGCTTTCCAGAACGAATGGTTCGTGCCCCATTTCGAATTCCGCTTCCCCCTCATAGGCACGGTCAGCGCGGCCGGCATCACAATCGAACTGCGCCACGCCCTCGAACCCTGGAACGTCCTCGGGGAAGAAGCCTCAGGAGGCGGCACCGCGCGCAACGTCGATTCTTCCGTCGAGCGCCTGCAAGTCAAAGTCACCGGCGTTTCCGGCGACCGCTATGTCGTCCTCTGCAACGGCCGCCGCGTTCCGCATCCCGTAGGCGGAGTCCGCTACCGCGCCTGGCAGCCCCCAAGTTGCCTTCATCCCAATATCCCGGTCCATACCCCGCTCGTCTTTGATATCGTGGACACATGGTCGTCACGTTCCATCGGGGGTTGTACATATCACGTATCGCACCCCGGCGGACGCGCTGACGAAGAGTTCCCGGTGAACGCGAATGAAGCGGAAAGCCGCCGTCTGGCGCGGTTCAGCAGACTCGGCCACACACCCGGGCCGATAGTTGTACCCCCTGAGGAATCCAGCCAGGAGTTCCCGTTCACTCTCGATCTCCGCCGCAAAGCCCGCTTCTGAAGCGGTCGCCCGATCAGGATGATGAACGTCGAAACCGCGGCACCGTCACTTTCCCGGCTCGATTACCGGCCCACCCCCGGAATCTACGACGAAATGTGTTCGGTCCCCGGCGTCATTCGCCCGCACTGGGCGCCGTTCCTCTCGTCCCTCACCGATCTCGGCACTGACGAAGTCGCCCGCCGCTGGCAAACCGCCCTCCACCGCATCCGCGAAAACGGCGTCACCTACAACGTCTATGGCGACCCCCTCGGCATGGACCGGCCCTGGAACCTCGACGCCATTCCGCTCCTGATCCCGCCCGCCGAATGGGCTGCTCTCGAAACCGGACTCATCCAGCGCGCCAAACTCCTCAACCTCATCCTCGCTGACGTCTACGGCCCGCAAGCATTGCTTCGTGACGGCTCCCTGCCGCCCGCACTTGTTTACGCCAACCCAGGTTTCTGGCGGCCGCTCCACCACATCCCGGTCCCCAACAATACTTTTCTCCACCTGATCGCCGTAGATCTGGCGCGCTCCGCCGATGGCCAGTGGTGGGTTCTTTCAGACCGCACCCAGGCACCCTCGGGCGCGGGTTACGCGCTCGAAAACCGGATCGTCCTGGCCGAGACTTTTCCCGACCTTTTCCGCGAATTCCAGGTCAAACGCCTCGCGTCGTTCTTTCGCGCGTTCCGCGAAAACCTAATCAACCTCGCGCCTTCCCGCACCAACAATCCGCGAATCGTCCTGCTCACCCCCGGTCCCCTCAATGAGACCTACTTCGAGCACTCGTATCTTGCCCGCTACCTCGGCTTCCCGCTCGTCCAGGGCGCTGACCTGACCGTTCGCAACGGCCACGTCTTCCTCAAAACCCTCGAAGGCCTCAATCCTGTCGATGTCATCCTCCGCCGCGTCGATGCCGGCTACTGCGATCCCATCGAACTCCGCTCCGATTCCTACCTCGGAGTCGCCGGCCTTGTCGAAGCCGTGCGCGCCGGCAACGTCGTAATCGCGAACGCGCTCGGCAGCGGCGTTGTCGAAACCGCCGGCATGATGCCTTTCCTCCCCGGCCTCAGCGAACGCATCCTCGGCGAAAAGCTCCGCCTCCCGTCCATCGCCACGTGGTGGTGCGGCCAGCCCGCGCCTCTCAACTACGTCAAAGACAACCTCAAATTCCTCGTCATCCGTTCCGCCTTTCGCTCCAGCCGCGATCCCGTCTTCGGCGGCCAGTTAAAACCGGACGAACGCGCCAATCTCCTCGAACGCATCGAAGCCCGGCCCTACGACTACGCCGCTCAGGAGTCGCTCAACCTCTCTACCGCCCCTGTCTGGTCTGAAAACGGCCTCACCGCCCGCCGCATTGTCCTGCGCGTCTACCTCGCCGCGGTCGGCGATTCCTGGATCGTCATGCCCGGCGGCCTCACCCGCGTCTCCCCGTCCATCGAAAACCGTGTCGTCTCCATGCAGCGCGGCGGCGGCAGCAAGGATACGTGGGTTCTATCGGATGTTCCGGTCGATAACTTTACCCTCCGACGTCCGCGCGACCTCCCCGTTCAGATCAATCGCGGCGCCACAGACCTGCCCAGCCGCGTTGCCGACTACCTCTTCTGGGTCGGACGCTACGCCGAACGCTCCGAAAACCTCGCCCGCGTCCTCCGCTGCATTCTCGTCCGCCTCACCGCCGAAGCCGGCCCCTCCGGCAGCCCCGAATGGGAATCGCTCCTCCATCTCCATGCCTCCCTCGAAAGCGCCCACTCCCGCCTCGCCGCACAGGACCCCCAGGGCCACCTCGACGCCCTCGCCGACTTCGAACATGAGATCCTCTCCCTCATCTTCGAAGAGGAGCGCACCGACAGCCTCCACTCCAACCTCAACCGCATCACCTGGGCCGCCGCACAGGTCCGCGACCGCTTCTCCGCCGACCTCCTCCGCGTTATCAGCCAGATCAAAGGCCTCGCGCGCGCCGATTCCGACCACGCCTGGGGCTATGTCTCTACCGGCGATGCGCTTTCCCTGCTGAACCGAACCATCGCCACGCTCTCCGCCCTCCGCGGCATCGAGCTGGAAAACATTACACGCGGCACCGGCTGGCATTTTCTTTCGATGGGCCGCCGCATCGAACGCTCCATCCAGCTCATCAACCTGTTCCGCGTCATCGTCGTTCCGTTTTCACCCAACACCTGGCCCATGCTCGAAATGCTCCTCGACATCGCCGATAGTTCCATGACCTACCGCTCCCGCTACTTCACCGCCCTCCAGCCCGCGCCCGTGCTCGATTTGCTCCTGAACGACGAGCTCAACCCCCGGTCCCTCGCATTTCAGATTAAAGATCTTTCCGAACACTGCCGATCTCTGTCCAGCGGAGCACTGGGAGACAAATGGCCCCTCGTACGTCAGCACCGGATCGAAGAAGCGGCAGCCAGCCTGTTTCGTTCCGATGTCAACGTCCTCTGCCACCCCGAAGAAGGCGGCATCCGCTTTTTGCTCGACAAACTGCTGGACGCCGCCAACTCCTCGCTGCTCGCCTTCTCAGACGACATCACCCATATCTACTTCAGCCACGCCATCCTCGAGCGCTCCACATGAAATACCGCGTCCGGCATGACACGAAATACGATTACGACGACCCGGTCTCCGTCTCGCACCACATCCTCCGCCTGACACCGCGTAATTTTGCGCATCAGACCTGCTCCGCCAGTACCATTTCCGTGACCCCGCGCGCCCCCGCCCTCGTCCGCCACCTCGATTACTTCGGCAACGCCGTCACTTCCTTCAACCTTCTCGAACCCCATGAAGGTATGACCGTGGAGAGCCTGAGCGAAATCGAAAAAACCGCACCCGCAGCCCGTCGACCTCGCATCGTCGCCCCCCTGGGAGTCCGTCAAAGACCAGCTCGATCCCGAAGCCTGCCAGTTTGTGTTCGATTCCCAACGTTCCTCCGCCCGCCCGGAACTGAAGCGCTACGCCCTCGAATCGTTCCCTCCCCGCCGTCCCCTGCTCGAAGCCGTACGCGAACTCACCCGGCGCATCAACCGCGATTTCCGCTTCGACACCAAGGCCACCGAAATCAGCACGCCGGTCGAAACGTTCTTCGAAAAACGGCGCGGCGTCTGCCAGGATTTCTCCCATCTCCAGATCGCCTGCCTTCGCTCCCTCGGCCTGCCCGCGCGCTACGTAAGTGGTTATCTCAGAACGCTTCCGCCGCCCGGACGCCCCCGCTTGATCGGAGCCGACGCCTCCCACGCATGGTGCGCCGCATGGTCCCCCGGCCTCGGCTGGGTCGATTTCGATCCCACCAACGACTGCATCCCAACCGACGGCCACATCACCCTCGCATGGGGCCGCGATTTCGGTGACGTCAGCCCTGTCTACGGCGTCCTGCTCGGCGGTGCCGGCCACACCCTCAAAGTCTCAGTCGATGTCATGCCCCTCGAATAATGGCACCGCGTTTGCAAAGAGTCCGGGACATCTATGCAGATCAGACTGGGTTACGATATCGAACTTGACCTGGCCCGCCCCATGGCGGTTGTCACAGTCCTGAATGTTCATCCTTCCCGCGCGAAGGACTTGCTCGAGCCTGACGAAGTGATCGTCTCGCCCGATGTTCCAACTCAATACTATTCCGATTCCTTCGGAAACCGTTGCATGCTGATCAAGGCTCAGGCCGGAATCCTGCGGCTCCACAATTCCACCCTGATCGAAGATTCCGGCGAGCCCGATCCCGTCCCCCACGACGCCATCCAGCATCCCATCGAAGACTTGCCGTTCGATGTCATCCAGTTCCTGCTCGCCAGCCGCTACTGCGAAGTAGACCGCCTCTCAGACCTCGCCTGGCAGCTCTTCGGCAGCACCCCGCAGGGCTGGCCCCGCGTTCAGGCCATTCTCGACTGGGTTCATTCTCAGGTCACCTTCGGCTACCAGTTCGCCCGCCCCACCAAAACCGCTGTCGACGTCTCCGTCGAAAAGCAGGGCGTCTGCCGCGACTTCCAGCACCTCGCCGTAACCCTCTGCCGCGCCATGCACATCCCCGCCCGCTACGTCACCGGCTACCTCGGCGACATCGGCGTTCCCGTCTCAGACAGCCCCATGGATTTCAGCGCCTGGTTCGAGGTCTACCTCGGCGGCCGCTGGTGGACCTGCGACGCCCGCCACAACCAGCCGCGCATCGGACGCGTCCTCATGGCCACCGGCCGCGATGCCGCCGATGTCGCCATCACCACCACCTTCGGCCTCTCCTGGCTGAACAAATTCGCCGTGACCACTTACCCCGAAACCACGCCGGCGCTCGCGTCCGCCGCCATGTAGTGTCACCAGGTAGGTGTGCTCTCATCCGGGCACACCTAATATTCTGGAACGTAATGTCGGAAACCCTCCGCCCAGACTCCAGCTACGACCGATGGGACCGAAGCGAAGGCACGCCCGGACCCATGGGCGTCTCCTGGATTCCATCCCTCCAGGCCTGGAACTTCGCCCTCTACTCCCGGCGCGCCACCGGAGTTACCCTGCTCCTCTACTCCGCCGCCGACCAGGTCACCCCGGTCCTCGCCGTGCCCCTCGACCCCGCCGTCAACAAATCCGGCCGCATCTGGCACTGCTGGCTACCCTCCGCGGCCGCCAGGAACGCCGCTTATTACGCCTACCGCGTCGAAGGCCGCTACGACCGCGCCCGGGGCTTCTGCTTCGATCCCCAGAAAATCCTGCTCGACCCCTTCGCCCCCGCCGTCTTTTTCCCCGCCGCCTACGACCGTGAATCCGCCGTCCAGCCCGGCCCCAACGACGGCAAAGCCCCTCTGGGCGTCCTCCCCCGCCAAATCGTCCGCCCCAGAGACGACGTCCGCCGCCCTCCCCGCCCCAGCCACGACCTCATCGTCTACGAACTCCACGTCAAAGGCTTCACCGCCCGCGCCAACTCCGGAGTCTCCGCCCCCCATCGCGGCACCTACGCCGGCCTCGCCGAGAAAATCCCGTATCTCAAAGAACTCGGCATCACCGCCGTCGAACTGATGCCCGTCCACCAGTGCGACCCGCAGGAAGGCAGCTACTGGGGCTACATGACCCTCAACTTCTTCTCGCCCCATCAGGGTTACGCCGCCGCCACCACCTCCGAAGCCATCGCCGAAGAATTCCGCAACATGGTCGATGCCTTCCACACCGCCGGCATCGAAGTCTGGCTCGACGTCGTCTACAACCACACCAGCGAAGGCGGTTACGACGGCCCCACCTACAGCTATCGCGGCATCGACAACCAGTCCTACTACCTGCTGACCGCCGACCGCGGCCGCTACCGCAACGACACCGGCTGCGGCAACACCCTGCGCTGCGACCATCCGGTCGTCCGCTCGCTCATTCTCGAAAGCCTCGCATATCTGGATCGAAACACATGAAGGTCGACGGCTTCCGTTTCGACCTCGCCTCCGTCTTCACCCGCCGCTCGGATGGCGGCATGGATCTCGACAACCCCTCGCTCATCTCCGACATCAGCTTCCTCGCCGCGCGCCACGGCGTCCGCATGATCGCCGAAGCCTGGGACATCGAGAGCTACCTTCTCGGACGCGCCTTCCCCGGCCTCAACTGGCGTCAGTGGAACGGCAAATACCGCGACGACATCCGCGATTTCGTCCGCGGCGTTTCCGGCCGCGTCGGTGCCCTCATGCAGCGCCTCTACGGCAGTGACGACCTCTTCCCCGACGACCCCGAAAACTCCTACCGCCCCTTCCAGAGCGTCAACTTCATCACCGCCCACGACGGCTTCTGCCTCTACGACCTGGTCTCTTACGACCGCAAACACAACGAAGCCAACGGCCACCACAATACCGACGGCATCAGACGACAACCGCAGCTGGAACTGCGGCTGGGAAGGCGACGACGGCGCCCCGCCCTCCGTCATCGCCCTCCGCCGCAAGCAGGTCCGCAACTTCATGTGCCTCCTGATGCTCAGCAACGGCACCCCCATGTTCTGCGCCGGAGACGAATTCCTCTCCACCCACCGGGGCAACAACAACCCCTACAACCAGGACAACGACATCAACTATCTCGATTGGGATCTGCTCACCGCCAATCACGACGTCTTCCGCTTCGTCCAGCGGCATGATCGCCTTCCGCAAGTCGCACCCGTCCATCGCCCGCAGCCAGTACTGGCGCGAAGACATCTTCTGGTATGGCGCCCGCACCCCCTATGTCGATTTCTCGCCCGCCGGCCAAACCCTCGCGTACTGCCTGCGCGGCGCCAGTCTCCGCGACAACGACATCTACGTGATGATCAACTCCAGCCCCGAGGAACTGCGCTTCGGCATTCAGGAAGGCGCGCCCGAAAACTGGCTACTCGTTGTCGACACCAGTCTCCCCGGCCCCGCCGACTTCGTCGAACCCGCCGACCGCCGCCCCCTCGCCTCGCTCGAATACATGGTCGCCGGCCGAAGCGTAGTCGTCTTTCAAAGCGCCTGACCTCACACTGCGCGAGGAATTCTTTCCGAATCGTCACACCCAGCCCCGGCCCCTGCGGCACCGCAAAGAACCCGTCTTTATCCAGCTTCGGCGCATTCTCAAAAATCTCGAACGGATACTCGTAATTCCCGATCGGCCGGTCATTGAAAATCTCAAGATACGGCGCATTCGGCCACGACGCCACCAGATGCAGATCGCAAATCGTGCCCAGCCTGCTGTCCCCCACATGCGGAATGCACAGCTTGTTCATCGACTCCGCAATCACCGCCACCTTCCGCAAATGTGTCGGCCCTTCCAGCATCACTTCCGGCTGCACAATATCGAAACAGCCTTTCTCCAGCAGCCACCGGAACTCATGCACGCCCCTGTTCCCTTCCCCGCCCGCCAGCTTCATCTCAATCAGCCGGTTCAGCTCCGCCAGCCCGTCGAAGTCATATCGCGGCAAAGGCTCCTCCAGCCAGTAAACGTTCATCCGCTGATACTCCTTCGCCGTCGCCACCGCCCGCGTGAAATCCCACGCCACCCCCTTTTGTGACGCATAATTCAACGTCGCTTTATTCCCGTCGCACATGATGACGAAGTCGTTCCCCAGCGCCTTCCTCGCCATCTCCACCAGCCGGATATCTTCCTTCAGCGTCGGAAACGAACTCCGGTATTTGATCGCCTGCCACCCCTCGGACTTCAGTTGCACCGCGATATCCGTCCGCTCCTCCGCCGTCGATAGCCGCAGCATGCTCGCATACGGCGCCACCTTATCCCTGCCCCCGCCCCAAAGCTTATACAGAGGCTGATTCGCCGCCTTCCCAATCAAATCCCACAACGCGATCTCCACACCGGCCGACCCCCGGTTGTTCGCCCCGCGCACTTCATACAATCGCTCCGCATGAAGATCCACATCGAACGGATCCGCCCCCATCAGCAGGTTCTTCACCGCCGGCAAAATCGCTTCATCCACAGGCGGCCCGATCCCCGCAATCCCCTGGTCCGACTCCACCTCCACAAACGCGCCGCCCCCAATCCGGATCGGCCTCGGATTCCCCAGCCAGTCCGGATACGAACCCAGATCCTTCACCGTTTTCAGCGGCACGTTGCGCACATTCGTGATCCGTATCCGCGCCCCCTTCAAACGCGGAATCGCGGCCGCCGCGGGCAGCGCCTTCAGAAAATCCCTTCTGCGCATCGGTCTCCTTCCCTGCTTTAAAGAAAGGAGATTCTATCAACTCCCAATTTCCCCCAGCAGGTCTTCCAGCCGGTCATAGCTCAGCCCCGCCCCATGCGACATGCCCGACCCCATCACCATATCCCGCACCATCTTCGACGGATACCGAACCGTTACCGTCAGCCGCGTCTTCCCCCCTTCATCCTTCAGTTCCGCCGTAGCCACCGAAACGCTGTCCGGAAACGGCTCGAAGATTTCCGTGAACACAACCCGCCCCGGCGCGTCGATCTCCAGGTATTCGCCATGAAACGCCGCCTCTCCTTTCGGATGCCGGTTCACCATCCGAAACGACCCGCCCACCCGCAGATCGATCTCGCAAATCGGCACCGAGTACCCCTCGCCCAAATTCCCCCACCAGCGCTTCACATGCTCTGGCTTTGTCATCGCCTCGAACACCAGTTCTTTCGGCGCATCGAACAGCCTCGTCAGACGAATCTCCTCGTCCGATGGCGTCGTAACCCCGAAGCTATCTCTGTTTAACGTTCCGCTTCCCTGCATGTTTTTTCCCGTCCTTTGCTTTGATTTTCTGTGCTTTCATTTCCTGCAAATACGTATCGAGCCGGTCCAGCCGCTCCTCCCAAACCTGCCGGTAATGCGCCGTCCAGTCGGATGCTTCTTTGAGCGGACCCCCTTCCATCCGGCACCGCCGCCACTGCGCATCCCTGCGCTGCACAACCAGGCCCGCGCGCTCCAGAACCCGCAGGTGTTTCGAAACCCCCGGCATAGACATCTCGAACGGCGCCGCCAACTCGCCGACCGAACATTCCCCCAAACTAAGCCGCTCCAGAATCGCCCGCCGCGTAGGGTCCGCCAAAGCGGAAAAGGTGGAACTGAGAGGATCGGTTTGCATATAACCTAACGGTTAATTAACCATTCGGTTATACATCAACGAACCCAGGTTTGTCAACTCCGGCGGCAGTCATCGAAACCGCGCCCCCGGCTGTGGCGTCTGACTTGTCACATGAAACTGCCCGGGCGAGCGGAGGCCGCAACTGTCGTTGTCCGCAAACAACATCTCGCGTCTCGGCGACTACCCGGGTTCCATTCAGTTAAGCGGCGATGTCGAAATCAAGACTCCGGCCTGCCTGCCTGTCGGCCCGGCCGGAAAGCTGCTCTGTGACGGCTACGTGATCGTTCGCTCCGAAGAAGCGACGTATCACGAACAGTCGGGGCAGATAGACGCCAAAGGCTCGGTGACAATCCTGCCCCTCTATCACGAACCGAAGAACTCAGCCCACTGACACATCAGTCAGTTCTTTTGCTTCCGGCGAAGCCGACCTTCGTGTGCCCTAAGGTAAACCCTCGACTTGGATTGCATAATCGCCAGAAGGTTGCCCACATGCAAATAGCTGTCCAGTTCCGCCGCTTCATCGCCCGAGAGATCGCCCTGCCGAGCTCGCTCCGCGAGAAGGTTCATGCGCTCTACATCCCCTGGCTCGAAGTCCAGCGACAAAAGATACCGCGCGACGTGCGAATCCATCTCGGTCCTCGACTGGATCAGCCGGGCCAGGATGGCCGCTTCTGTATTCCTGGGCTGGATCTGTGCACTCATCTGTTTTGATTATGGGACAGTTCCCTACCTGTCGTGAAGACAGGCTTCGACTCGTTTCCAACGCTTTCCGGAAAACTGCAACACGCCCCGTACTCCGGACGACTTCTGACGGCGTTTCTCGATTGCTATATTGTGTCCATTGAGTACACAACATGGAACCCGAAAAGATCGGCATCCGTGACTTTCGCGAGAACCTGGCAGCCCACCTCGAATCCGGTCGCCCCCTTGCAATCACCCGGCACGGCGAAACCCTGGGCTTCTTCATCCCCGCCCGCAAACGAAGCCGAAAGGCCGAACTCCAGGCAATGCGCGCTGCCGCAAAAGACCTCGACGCCATGATCGCCTCATGGGGCGCTTCCGAAGACGAACTCATGCGCGAAATCAAAGAACTCCGGCAGGCTGCCCGCCACCAGAAGAACCGGAGCCTCAGCTAGAGCGCTCGCACTCGATCCAACGATCCATTTCGGCGCCCCCTATCCGCCGAACTTGGGTTCCCCCCCAAATCTCACCCAAAATTCAGCCCCCTCCCCAGGCGAGTCACCAAATTTTTCACAGAATTTTCCCCATAAATTCAACCACTTACAACCCACCCCCACCGCCAGCCCCAATTCCCCCTGTTATTTCTTAAATCGAAACAAGGAGCGCCAAAATTCCATGTCCACCGAAAAGCAGATCGAAGCCAACCGCCTCAACGCCAAAAAATCCACAGGCCCCAAATCCGACGAAGGCAAAGCCCGCGTCAGCCTCAACGCCTTCCGCCACGGTCTCACCGGCCGCGTCACCCTCATGTCCGAAGACGACCGCAAAGCCTACATCGCCCACATGGACGTCTACATGAAGCGCCTCAATCCCGAAGACCAGGTCGAGCGCGACCTCGCCGAATCCGTAGCCGACGGCATGTGGCGCCTCAAAGGTGCCGCCGCCATCGAGCAAAACCTCTTCACCAATTCCTACACCGAATTCTCCAACGCGCTCGCGGTCCATTCCGATTCCCACGCCGCCGAAATCACCGTCGCCCTCTCAGACGCCAAAACCTTCAGCGACGAAACCAAAAAATTCCAGCTCCTCACCGTCTACGAGCAGCGCATCCGCCGCGGTGTTCGACAAAGACCTCGCCACGCTCCGCCAGTTCCAGGCCGAACGCAAAGCCGCCCACGACAAAGCCCTCGAAGAAGAAGAACTCCTTGCCCAGCTAAGCTATGCCGAAGGCGAGCCCTACCGTCCCGAGACCTACGCAGCGGCCCCAAATGGCTTTGTTTTTTCAACCGCCCAAATCAACGCCTCCATCGCCCGAAAACGCCGCCTCAAGACCGCCAACTATGCCCGCACCCAGCAATGGGACCTCTCAAGAATCGACAAACGGCCCGAATTGGCCCTCGTCGCATAACCAGAACGGCTGAAATCACGCCTATGTTCCGTGATCTTGTTCGCGAATGGCCGTATCGGCGCCACAGTTGCCGCGCTTCCTCCAGGCAATTGGCGGAAATGCGTCCGCAAAGGCCGCAACTCAGAGCCATTTTGGCTCATCCATTAAACTCAGAGAAGAACTGGGCCCCGTCGCGCCGCGCCGCTTGCCTTTCCGGAGACATTAGACTTTGTGGATCGTTAAATTAGCACTGCGCCGTCCCTATACGTTCGTGGTGATGTCCGTTTTAATCGCGGTTCTGGGCGGTCTCGCCATGTTTTCGATGCCGAAAGACATCTTTCCGTACATCGACATCCCTGTCGCAGCCGTCGTGTGGTCCTACAACGGAATCTCGCCCGACGAGATGTCCGGCCGGGTCACAACCGTTTTCGAGCGCGCCCTTACCACCACGGTCAACGACATCGAGCACATCGAATCGTCCTCATATAACGGGATCTCGCTCATCAAAGTCTATTTCCAGCCGAACGTCAAGATCGATCTCGCAATCGCCCAGATCGCAGCCGTCACTCAGCCCATGCTCAGGATCATGCCGCCCGGCATCTTCCCGCCCGGTGTACTGAAGTACGACGCCTCGAGCGTCCCCATCCTGCAACTCAGCGTCAGCAGCAAAACCCTCAGTGAGCAGGAACTGTATGACCTTGGCGCCAACTTCCTCCGCACCCAGCTCGCAACCATCCAGGGAGCCACCATTCCGCCTCCCTTCGGCGGCAAACAGCGTCAGATCATGGTCGATCTCGACCCCAACGCCATGTATGCGAGAGGTCTCTCCGCCACTGACGTCACCACCGCCCTCACCGCCCAGAACCTGATCCTGCCCGCCGGCACCGCCAAGATGGGCGATCGCGAATACTTCATCCACCTCAACAGCAGCCCCCCCACCGTTCAGGCCATGAACGACCTGCCTGTCCGAAGCACCAACGGAGCCGTGACCTACATGCATGACATCGCGCAGGTTCGCGACGGCTTCGCCGTACAGGCCAACATCGTCCGTGAAAACGGCCGCCGCTCCACCCTGATCTCCGTCATCAAGAACGGCCAGGCCTCCACGCTCGACATCGTGAATTCCATCAAGAGCGCGCTCCCGAAGATCCTCGCCGGCCTGCCCCCCGCGCTCAGCGTTCGCCCGCTCTTCGATCAGAGCCTCTTCGTCCGTGCCGCCATCAACGGCGTCATCCGCGAAGGCCTCATCGCCGCCGGCCTGACCGCGCTCATGATTCTGCTCTTCCTCGGAAGCTGGCGCAGTACCGTCATCGTCTGTACCTCGATTCCGCTTTCCATCCTGACGTCGCTCCTCATCCTCTGGGCCCTCGGCCACACCATCAACGTCATGACTCTCGGAGGCATGGCGCTCGCCGTTGGCATCCTCGTTGACGACGCCACTGTCGAAATCGAAAACGTCCACCGGAATATGGGAATGGCCAAGCCTCTCACCCGCGCCATTCTCGACGGAGCCCAGCAGATCGCTCTGCCCGCCTTCGTTTCCACGCTCGCCATCTGCATCGTCTTTATACCCGTGCTCCTGCTCACCGGGCCCGCCCGCTTCCTCTTCACCCCGCTCGCCATGGCCGTCGCTTTCGCCATGCTCATGTCTTACTTCCTCACGCGGACTCTCGTTCCCACCATGGTCCATTACATGTTGCGTTCCGAAGTCGAAATTTACGCTCATGGCGAAGAAGGTCTCGAAAAAGCGGAAGGACCCATCTGGAAAACACACCACGCATTCAACCGCAAATTCGAGAAAATGCGTGGCGCTTACCGCACCGCGCTCGGCTGGTCCCTCCATCACCGCAGCCGCATTTCCATCGTCTACGCCGTCTTCGTAATCGCTTCTCTGTTCCTCGTCCTCGTTGTCGGAACCGACTTCTTCCCGTACGTCGATTCAGGCCAGCTCCGCCTGCACGTCAGAGCTCCCGAGGGCACCCGGATCGAGGAAACCGAACGTGTCTTCGGCGCTGTTGAGGACACCATCCGGCAGTCCTCCCCTGAGGGAGAAATCACCGGCATCACGGACAACATCGGCCTCCCTAACGCCTCCGTTGCGCTCGCCTGGGGAGATTCCGCCACCACCAGTTCCGCCGACGGAGAAATTCTCATCTCGCTCGATCAGGAACATCACCGCCCCACCCAGGATCTTCAGCGTGAACTCCGCCGCACTCTGCACCAGAAGTTTCCCGACGAAACCTTCTTCTTCCAGGCCGCCAATATCACCAACCAGATTCTGAACTTCGGCATTCCCGCCCCCATCGACGTCCAGATCGTCTCGCGCGATCAGCACGCCGGATACAAGCTTGCCGAAGAAATCGAGAGCAAGGTCGCAGGCATTCCCGGCGCCGTCGATGTCCACATCAACCAGCTCGTTAAGACGCCCCAGCTCGACGTCAATGTTGACCGCACCAAAGCCAATCAGGCCGGTCTCACGCAGCGCGACGTCGCCAACAGCCTCCTCATTTCGCTCAGCGCCAGTGGCCAGACCAACCCGAATCAGTGGTTGAGCCCCGTGAACGGCGTCAATTACAGCGTTGCCGCGCAGACTCCGCAATCCCAGATCGACTCGATCGACGCGCTGAAACGGACCCCCATCACAGTTCCCGGCGGAGGCAATCCCCAGTTGCTTTCAAACCTGCTGAGCGGAGTTCAGCGCACCACCACCAGCTCGCTCGTGAACCACTACAACGTGCAGCCCGTCTTCGATGTCTTCGCCAATGTCGATCAGCGCGACCTCGGCGGTGTCTCGGGCGACATCCTGAAGATTATCGGCCGGACCAAACTGCCCAAAGGCGCTTCCATCTCCCTGCGCGGCCAGGCGGAAACCATGCAGACCTCCTTCCGCCGCCTCGGCTTTGGTGTGCTCTTTGCCATCCTGCTCGTCTACCTCCTGATGGTCGTCAACTTCCAGTCGTGGCTCGATCCGTTCATCATTCTCACCGCGCTGCCGGGCGCTTTCGCCGGAATCCTCTGGATGCTCTTCGCCACACAGACCACCATCAGCGTGCCGTCGCTCATGGGCGCCATCATGGCTATCGGTGTCGCCACCGCCAACAGTATTTTGCTCGTCACTTTCGCGAACGACGAGCGGCTCGAAGGCAAAGATGAAATCGAAGCCGCCCTGTCCGCCGGATATACCCGCATCCGCCCCGTGCTCATGACCGCCCTCGCCATGGTCATCGGCATGTTGCCCATGTCGCTCGGTATGGGCGAAGGCGGCGAGCAGAACGCTCCCCTCGGACGCGCCGTCATCGGCGGCTTGATCTTCGCCACGTTCAGCACACTCTTCTTTGTGCCGATCGTCTACAGCTTCTTACGCCGTACGCCCCCCGTAAACCACGATGAACAAATTGAACTCGAATCGCATGAAGATTTTCATGAGCCCCAGCCGGTGAACGCATAATGACCGGCGCTAACCAACACCTGCTGCCCCCCGCCCATGAGCACAAGCTCCTGGATGCGCCCCGCCCTCACCACATTTCAGCCGGCAAGGTGATGCTGATGGTCATCGTCTTCGCGCTCATTGTCCTCGGCGTGGGGCTGCTCGGCTATCTGCCCCGAAAGCACCGTGAAGAGGCTGCGGCCGCCGCCGCGAAGCAGGAACGTACCGAATTCCCAACCGTCACCATGGCGCGCGTCAAACGCTCTCTGGCCAACAGCGATGTCGTCCTTCCCGGCACCCTCTCCGCTCTCACTGAGGCCTCTATCTACGCACGCGCCGCCGGCTACGTTCGCAAGCGTTATGTGGACATCGGCGATCACGTTCGCGCCGGTCAGTTGCTCGCTGAAATTGACGCTCCCGAACTCGATCAGCAGGTCGCTCAGGCTCGCGCCGCCGTCTCTCAGGCCCGGCAGCAGCTTGCCCAGACCCAATCCGCCCTCGTTCAGGCGCAGGCCCAGCGCGATCTCGCGAAGGTCACAGCCCAGCGCTACAACAACCTCGTCACCCGAGGCGCCGTTGCCCGTCAGGACGCCGATACCCAGCAAACCAACTACAGCAGCTCTGAAGCGCTCGTCTCCGCCCAGGAGGCCACCGTTCGCGCCGGCGAGGATAATGTGAAACAGGCGCAGGCCAACCTCGAGCGCGTCATCTCCCTCCAGGATTACAAGAACGTTCGCGCTCCTTTCACCGGCATCGTGACCGCCCGCAATGTGGATGCCGGAGCGCTCATTTCCAATACCGGAGCTGGCCAGGGAGCCTCGCCCATGAGCACCGGTGCAACCCCGGCCGCCAACGGCAATGAGATGTTCCGCGTTGCCCAGATCGACACCATCAGGATGCTCATCAGCGTTCCGCAGTCCGACGCTCCCGGCATTCGTGTCGGCATGCCCGCCGACCTGACCGTTAACGAATTCCCCAACCGCACCTTCAACGGCAAGGTCAACCGCACCACAGGTTCGCTCGACCCGAATACCCGCACCATGCTGGTTGAAGTTCAGGTTCCGAACAGGGATGGCAGACTGCTCCCCGGCATGTACGCGGAGGTGCATTTCCGCGCCCACCGCGACGCCCCGCCTCTGCTTGTCCCCGGCGATACCTTCATCACCACCAACGCGGGACCCCAGGTTGCAATACTTGAAGATGCGCCGAACGGCGCCAAAAGAATTCACATGCAGCCCGTCCGCATTGGCCGTGACTATGGCACGGAAACAGAGATCGTTGCCGGCCTTGAAGGCAATGAAATGCTTGTCGTCAACCCCGGTGACGAGGTACGCGAAGGAGCAATGGTCAGAGTGGAGTCCGCGCCCGCCAGAGCGGGCAACGGCCCTCAGCGCCTTCCGGCCTCTCCTGAGGAGACGCGGAAGAAATGAGATTCCCGTCTGTCGGACAGGCGCTCCCGCCTGTCCTCGTTACGCTCTGCGTGTGTCTCGCGCCGGCACAGGATCGCTCCCCCGTCATTTCCTATAACGCCGGACTCACCGGAGCGTACAAAGCCGGCAGTGTTTCGGAATCCAGCCTCAAAGATTCTCAGCGGCTCCGCAATCTCATCAAAGCGGGCCAGCTTTATATTTCGCTCAATGACGCCATCGCGCTCGCGCTCGAAAACAATCTCGATATCGAACTTGAGCGCTACGGAATCGGCATGGCCGGCACAGATGTTCTGCGCGCCAAAGGAGGCGGCATCCCCCGTGGCGTCCCGCTCACTGCCAACCAGCCCCCGGCCGGCCTCGGTGGCCCCGGAGCGCCGCTCGTCAATTCAGCCGCGACCGGCTCCACTGCCCAAACCACGCTTCCCGTCAACGTCACCGATACGCAGCTCATTCAGGAAGGCCTCGATAACCTTTCAACTGGCGGGGCCTTCCCCTTATCGCAGGGCCCCATCGTCCCCCAGTTCGATCCGGCCATCACCGGCCAGTTCCTGGCTCAGCACGCCACCACCCCTGAGACCAGCACCGTTATCACGGGTACGCCCGCTCTGGTCGCGAATTCATTGACCGGAAATGTCGGCTACACTCAGGGGTTCAGCCCAGGCACCGAGATCACCGCCGGCTTTCAGAACCTCCGCACGAACAGCAATTCCGTCCGCAATCTCATCGACCCTTATTACAACTCGAACCTCGGCGTCACTGTCACCCAGCCGCTGCTGCGCGGCTTCGGCATCGAACTCAATCGCCGTTTTATCCGCATCGCTCAGAACGGCCGGAAGATCTCCGATAACGTCTTCCGCTATCAGGCCTCCATCACCGTTTCCGGCGTCATTCGGCTCTATGCCGACCTCGTCAGTCTCAATGAAGATCTCAAGGTCAAACAGGATACCCTCGCCACCGCTCAGCGCCTCGAAGAGGACAACCGCAACAAGGTCGAACAGGGCACGCTCGCTCCCATCGAACTGACCCGTGCGCAGGCTCAGGTTGCCGCCGCCCGTCAGGACCTCGCCACCTCGGATGGCTTTCTCCGCCAGCAGGAACTCATCCTGAAAAGCGTCCTCACCCGCGATTTCGCGGGCGACCCCGTCATTCACTCCGCGCGCGTGATCCCGACCGATCCCGTCATCGTAGACCCCTTGCCCACCCAAAGCGCGGACGAACTCGTCAACATCGCCTTCGACTCCCGGCCCGATTACCTCGCGGCGAAGTTCCAGCTTGAGAATTCCGAGATCACTCTGAAGGGCTCGCGCAACAACGTACTCCCTGAGCTCGACATTGTCGCCAACATGTCCAACAGCGGACTCGCCGGAGCCGCCAATCCCGCCTACGCCTCCATCGGAGGGAATTCCACCGCGGGCTCCAGCCTTCTCGGCTATAACGGCGGTTACGGCTCCGCTCTCCAGCAGATTCTGCGGCGCGACTACCCCACTTATTCCATCGGCATCAACCTCAACTTGCCCCTGCGCAACCGGCAGGCCCAGGCCGACCTCGCGCGCGATGAACTTCAGGTTCGCCAGACCGAAGTCCGCACCCGCCAGTTACAAAACCAGATCCGGGTTCAGGTGGAAGATGCGCTTATCGCTCTTCAGAGAACCCATTCCGCTTATGACGCCGCCGTCGAGACCCGCAAGCTCCAGGAGCAGTCGCTCGAAATCGAGCAGGAGCGCTATAACGTCGGTCTCTCGACCAACTTCCTCGTCATTCAGTACCAAAACATTCTTGCCCAGGCACGTTCTACAGAGGTTGCGGCCCGGGGAGCGTATGCCAAGGCCCGGTCGCAGCTCGAAGCCGTCATGGGCATCGTTCTGCGCAATCACAACATCACGCTCGCCGAAGCATTCACAGGGCAGATAAAATAACCGGATGCTGAAAATTGGCACTGTTCGCTGGCGGGGCAAGTGCTCCCGCCACCCGTCATTCGATCCGTATGCCGACGGCCGCGGCGCCATTCGCGGCGCCTGCTCGCGCTGCACAGATCTTGCCGACATTCACGAGTGCCATGAGCGCATGGTGTCTTTGATGCGCCGTTTCTCGCCCCCGCCGACGTCGAAAAAGCGGACGGCCGATACAGCAGAATTACAGGAGAGTCTTTTTTAAATGAGCCAGGTAAAAGCCCGCGTGTACGTGACCTTCAAGCCCTCCGTTCTCGACCCCCAGGGCCAGACTATCCGCGCCGCTCTCAACGGCCTCGGCCACAAGGGCATCGCCGACGTCCGCCAGGGCAAGTTCTTCGAAGTGACCATGGATTCCGCCGAAGACCTCGACGCCATCGCGCGCGACGTCCTGAGCAACCCCGTCATCGAGAACTACCGCATCGAAATGCTGGGCCCCGGATGAACTGAACTCAAACCAGTTCCCGCGCCTTCTCTTTCAGCAGGTCTTTGATAATCGAGCCGCCGTCTTTTGTCCCGCGGGCCAGCGCTTCCGCAAGATGCAGCGCCTGCGCGGGCTTGATCTTCGGGGGCATCGGAGGCGAGTTGGGGTCGACCGTGGCCTCGATCAAAACCGGTCCGTCAATGGCCAGGGCCTGGTCGAGAGTGGCTCCGCATTTCGCCGGGTCTTCGATCGTGAACGAGGGGATGCCGAAGCCGCGCGCCACCGCCGCGAAGTCGATCGGCTGCAGGTCGCAAACGTACTCTGGGTTGCCGAGGAACACCATCTGCTCCCACTTGATCTGCCCGAGCGAATTGTTCTTGATCACCACGATTCGGATCGGCAGCTTGTACTTCACGCACGTCGCGAGTTCGCCCATCAGCATCGTGAAACCGCCGTCGCCCAGGAACGCGAACACCGGCCGGTCCGGGTGCGCCAGTTGCGCCGCGACCGCGTAAGGCAGGCCGCACGCCATCGACGCCAGGTTCCCCGAAACGGAGTACATCTGGCCGCGCTTGGCCGGAATCTGCCGCGCCCAGGAGCTTGTGATCGTCCCTGAATCGCAGGTCACGATCGCGTTCGCGGGCAGACGCTTGCCGAGTTCGTAAGCCACCACCTGCGGCTTCATCGGGATACTCTGGTCGGTACTGCGCGTGACCATTAGTTCGTTCCACTGCTTCATGCCGGCCTGAGCTTCTTCGAGGAACGAGCGGTCGGGCGCGCGCTTGAGCAGAGGCATCAGCGCCCGCAGCGTATTGACGCTGTCGCCCACCAGCCCGACCTCGATCGGGTACCGCAACCCGATGCGCGTCGGGTCGAGGTCGATCTGAATGGCCCGCACCTTACCGGGCTTCGGATAGAACTCAAGATACGGGAAGCTGGTCCCCACCATCAGCAGCGTGTCGCAGCTTTCGATGGCCGTCTGCGAAGGTTCCGTTCCGAGCAGCCCGATTCCGCCCGTCGTGTAGGGGCTGTCGTCCGGTACGCACGCTTTGCCGAGCAGCGCTTTAACGATGGGCGCGCCCAGCAGTTCCGCGATCTGCTCCAGTTCGGCGCCCGCGTGCAGCGCGCCCTGCCCCGCAAGAATCGCCGTCTTCTTCGCGGCGTTCAGAATGCCCGCTGCCTCATTCAGATCTTCCTGCGGCGGCACCCGCCCGCCGCGCGCATACACGTTCGACACGTGATTCTTCACGTTCCGCATCGACCGGCTGTCGCCCGAAAGCTCCTGCTCCTGCATATCGACGGGCATCGTGATATGCGAAACTCCGCGCCTCGCAAGCGCCGTGCGGCACGCCAGTTCCGCCACGTTCTGCATGTGCGCCGCGCCCATCACGCGCTCGTTGTAAACGCAGACATCCATAAACAGCCGGTCGAGCGCGACATCCTGCTGCGTGAACGTGCCCACCAGATCGTGATACTGCAATCCCGTAATGGCGAGCACCGGTTGCCCGTCGAGCTTCGCATCGTAGAGCCCGTTCAGCAGGTGGATACCGCCAGGTCCCGAAGTCGCGATACAGGCTCCGATTCTGCCTGTAAACTTAGCCCAGGCGCACGCCATGAACGCCGCGGCTTCCTCATGCCTGACCTGAATGAAGCGGATCTTATCCTGGTTCTTCCGCAACGCTTCGATGATGCCGTTGATGCCATCGCCCGGAATCCCGAAGATCGTGTCGATGCCCCAGTCGAGCATCGTTTGCACCAGAATGTCACTCGCGGTGGTCGCCATGCCCTCAAGCCTAAAGCGCACCGCCGGTTGTCCGCAACGTCCCGGTGGACGGAACCATCCCGCTGCCGTCGCCATCCTTTTGTTCGGTCCGCCCCGTTGCGGAAAAGGTACCCACTCGCCCCAAAAGTGGCCACGAATTTGCACTTGTCAGCCGTGTGAAACGCTTCGTCCTGATTCTGCTTCCGCTTGCATGTGCCTCGGCGCAGAGCGACGTGGCTTCCATCGTTCCGATTTCCGGTCAGCAACGGATCGACTGGGTCGTGAAGAGCACCCTTGGTCCGGCCAGTCTGATTGCAGGCGGCATCAGCGCGGGCTTTGGAACCTGGCGGCAGGCTCCCCGCGAATACGACACGCACTGGGACGGCTTCGCGCAGCGTTACGGAATGCGAATGAGCGGAGTCGCGGCCAGCAATATTATGGAAGCCGGACTGGGCGCACTCGTCGGCGAAGACCCCAGATATCAGCCCGCGGCGCGTGACGCTTCGTTCGGCGTCCGCGTCGGTCACATTGTGAAATGGACCTTTCTCGCGCCCAACCGCGATGGCGACCTGCATCCGGCGTACGCCCGCTACGCGGCCATCGCGGGCAGCAATGCGCTTTCAAACGCATGGCGTCCCGATAGCGAAGCGGACACAGCTCACTTCCTGTCGCGCACCGCTCTTGGATTTCTGAGCCACATGGCCGGCAATACCTGGGATGAATTCTGGCCCGACGCCAGACGCAAGATGTTCCACCGCCGGTAGCCGCTTACGGCGCCCAGGACGGGGCGACATAGGCGTAGAACATCGCGATCAGCCCGATCACGACTGCAAGAAATACGCTGTGCTTCAGCGTAAACCGGAACAGCTTGCTCTCTTCTCCGCCGCCCATCGAGGTGGCTGCCGACGCAACCGCCACGCTTTGCAGGCTGATCATCTTCCCCATCACTCCGCCGCTTGAGTTGGCCGACGCCATCAGGGTTGTATTCATGTGCAGATGCTGAGCGGTGACCACCTGCAGGTTCCCGAACAGCGCGTTAGCCGACGTGTCGCTCCCGGTGAGAAAGACCCCAAGCCAGCCGAGCAGCGCGCTGAAGAACGGAAACAGGGCGCCGGTGGCGGCGAATCCCAGGCCCATGGTGGCGGTCGCGCCCGAGTAATTCATCAGGAACGCAAGACCGAGGACCGTGGCGATGGTAATCTCGGCGAAAATCAACTGCCGCGCTGTCGCCCCGAGGACACGAAAGAATGTCACGGGCGACATGCGCAGCACAATCGCCGAGAGAATGGCCGCAACCAGGCAGGACGTACCCGCCGCCGACAGCCAGTCGAAGCTGTACGTGGCATCGTAGTTCGCAGGCTTGATCGACACCGGTGGCATCTTCTGCACCAGATTGTGGAGCCCCGGCCAATCGAACACAATGCTGTAACTATTCAGCTGAGGCTTGAGCAGGCCCCAGCTCAGCACACACACCACCAGCAGGATAAACGGTGACCACGCCAGCAGCGCTTCTCGCCCCGGGATGACCGTTCGCTCCCGCACCGGGCCGTCACCCGGCAACTGGAACTTATCTTTCGGATGCCAGACCTTCAACAGAATCACGAGTGAGCCGAGCGCCGCGAGCGACGCCAGGATGTCCGTCAGTTCGGGACCGATGAAGTTCGAGACCAGAAACTGAGTGCCCGCGAACATCACCCCGCAGACGAGCGCGGCGGGAATGACACCGCTCAGAGCGCTCCATCCTCCCATCACCAGAATCAGGTATGCGGGAACGATCAGGGAGACGGGCGCGCAGATTCGCCCTACGCCCGCGCTGAGGCGGGCAAGCGGCAGCGCAGTCACTTTCTGCAGTGTGACGATCGGGATGCCGATGGACCCGAACGCCACCGGCGCGGTGTTTGCCAGCAGGCAGATGCCGCCCGCGTAGAACGGTGAGAAACCCAGCCCGGTCAACATAGCGGCCGCGACAGCGACGGGCGTTCCGAAGCCTGCCGCGCCCTCGATGAACGCGCCGAAGGCAAACGCAATCAACAGCGCCTGAAGACGCCGGTCGCTCGTAAGATTTCCGATCGAATTCTTGACGATCTCGAATTTACCCGTGGTAACAGTGATGTTGTAGAGCAGAATGGCCGAGAATACGACCCAGCCAATAGGGAAGAGCCCCTGGGCGGCGCCATAAGCGATGGCGCTGAACATGATGGACGGCGGCATCCTGAAGACAAATAAGGAGATCAGAATCGCCGCGGCCAACCCTGCCATCGCCGATATCCACGCGGCCTTTCTCACGATTCCGAGCATGATCAGCAGAACCAAAATCGGAAAAGCGGCGATTGCCGCCGAGGCGGGAAGATTGCCGGCGATCGGCAGGTAGTTGTGTTGCCACATGAACTAACGAATATAACAATGCCGATGTATTCTCGAATGCTGGCCGAAATGTAGGCCGGCGGACAATGCGTTCGCGACGCCGGCCCCGCATGTCAGAAATAAAACTTACCGGCGAGCTGAATAATGCGCGGATCGCGATAAGAGGTAACGGTGCCGAACAACGAACTGGTGTTGTTGGTTGAGCCGAACGCACTCGGATTGGTGTGATTGAAGACATTCGACGCCTCGCCCCGAAGCTGGAATCTGAAGCGTTGATCCGGGCCGAAGGTGAGGTTCTTAGACATGGATGCGCTCCAGCCTTCATAACCGGGTCCTCGGAGCACCCCACGCCCCGCGTTGCCGACGTGGTGACTTCCTGCAGGAGGATTTACGAAACACGCGGTATTGAACCACGACGTTCTCGTGCTGCTGACACCTGCATAGGGATCGCAAACCAGATCCGGACGGGCGCTCGCCGCGCTTGATCCGATCAGTCCGAGAGCCGCGGGGTCTGAGCTTGACGTGGTAACCGTGTACCCGAGTCCGGTGTAATACTGGCCGATTGCAGAAAGCTCCCAGCCACCGAGGGTCTTACCGATGAACCCGTGCTGCGCCGTGAAGATCGGAATCATGTAGATGAAATTCACGTTGAATACCTGCCGGCGATCGAAGCTGGCGGGCCCGTACTCACCCTTATTAAAGTTATAAGTGTTCTGCGGCGCGTTCGAGCGGTCGCTGCCGTTATCGGTGTTGTTATGCGACCAGGTATAGGACGCAGAGATCTGATTCTCACCTTTGAAACGCTTCTCCGAAAACACCTGCAATGAATTGTAGTTCGAGTTGAACCACGATTCGAGCTGGTTGATGGCGTTGTAACCCTGATAGGGCCGAAGTGCGTTGAGCGGGAGTTCAGCGGCGCTCGAGGTGTAATTTGTGCCCGGCGATGCGAACCCCGAATCGTAAGCCAGGTTCGGCTGAATCTGGTTAATGTCCACGATGCCCAGCAGGTGCGTTCCCTTTGATCCTACGTAAGCGACGCTCAGCAGCGTACTCGGCGTGAACTGCTGCTGCACTTCGAAGCTCCATTGCTGCATGTAAGGAGTCTTGAAGTCGACAGGCGTGCCGCGCAGAGCTTTCGGCGTGCTGCTGACCGCCGCGGTCCCGCCCCCGGGGTTATCCATCGTGACGTTCGAAATAGTCACTGAATTGATAAAAGGAGGATTCGCAAAAATGTTCTGCTCGAATGTGCCATAGAGCGTGGCGTCATAGAAGATGCCGTAGCCGCCACGAACCGAAGTGGTACCTTTCCCGTACGGATCCCAGGCAAAGCCGAAGCGCGGCGCGAAGTTGGTATTGGATTCGTTCGAAACCTTCTGTCCAAAAGGCGAGTTCTGCCCGTTGATAATGATGCCGTTGAGGTAGCCTTGCGCGGGCACCGTAAGCAGGCCGCCGGCTGTCAGCGCCGGAACCGACGACTTATTGAACAAAGCCGGATCGAAGTTCGTGAGCTCTTTCTTCGCATCGTACGGCTGGCGGAACATGGAATAACGCACACCAACGTTCAAAGTGAAGTTGGGGCGCACTCTCCAGTCGTCCTGAACGTACGCTTCCCATTGTGTAGCGCGGATGTCCGGCGTGACGTCTTCTGAGGCCTGCGTAAACGTGGCGACATTGCCCAGCAGGAAATTCGCGAAGGACTGCTTGAAAGCGGTCGTAGTTGACGGAACGCTCGCGCCCGCAAAATTGAAACTACCCTGATTGCCCGTGGCCGCGTTCTCCGCTTTTTGATAGTGGTTGTACGTGCCCCCGAACCTGACCGTGTGGTTCCCCAGAATCTTAGTCATGGTGTCGAAGATATTGTGATTGCGGTTGTAATCGCGGTACGGGCCGAACCCCTGAATGGTGCTGCCACCCGAAAAAACGAGGCTCGGCACCAGGGTGAGTGTTACGGGGAAAGGAAGGGTGGTCTTTATATCAGGGGAAGAGGCTGAATTGGTGTAACCCGTCGGACTGCTCAGCAAAGCGCCGTAGGAAAAGCTGTAGCCCGCCTCATTCACCCACGTCGGGGAGAACGCGGAGGTCGCATGGAAGTTCCAGTTCCGTCCGGGCGCGTTGGTGTTGGTAACGCCCACATTCGGAATCGGCGACCCGTTTCCAAACAGGCCCTGCGGCTCCGTGGTGGGAATCTGATCTCTCAGGAATCTTGCCGACACCTGTAACTTAGGACTAAAGATGTGGTCGATCTTATATAACTCCTGCTCGAAGTTATAGACATTCCTGAACGAAGAAACCAGCGTGTTGCTGCTTGTTGGCAGCGCGATATGCGAATAGATATCCCGAATATACGCCTGAGCGACCGGGTTGATATTCGTAATGGTGGTCGAAGTCGTATTGCACGTTGTCCCTGAATAAGAGGTACAGACCGCGCCGGGAAATACGCCGCCGAGTTCCGACTGGGTCGGAACGGTGGCCGTCGCTGTGGCGTACGTGATCACGCGGCGAAACTCTTCCGACACGAAAAAGAAGGTCTTATTGCGGTCGGTGTTGTAAATGTGGGGAACGAAAAGCGGTCCCCCGAGCGTCCACCCGAAGTTATTGGACTTAAGTGGCGCGACCTGCGCTTTGCCGTCTTTGCCCACGTTGACGCTCGTCGCGTTGTTATAGAAGTTGTTGGCCGCAAATGCGCTGTTGCGGACGAATTCGTAAACATCGCCATGGAAGCCCGAGGTTCCGGATTTCGTGACAACCTGAATCTGGGCCCCGCCCGCGCGGCCGGCCTCAGCCGAGTAGCCGCTGCGCTCTACCTTGAACTCGGCAATGGCATCGATGCTGGGGGTGTTGAGAAGCGTCTGGTTCGAGCCGCGGTCCACGTTGTCGGCGCCATCGACGAGCCATGCGTTCATGGAATTGCGCGCGCCGTTGATGGCGAACGGTATGGTCGCGGTCTGGCCGGAAGGCAGCGAGGTCCCGACATATAACTGATCCACGGATGCTGAACTGACGCCCGGCATCAGCGATATGAGTTGCTCATAGTTCCGCGTTACGAGGGCGAGTTCGCGAATCTGCGTGCCGTTGACCGTGGTGGATTGGGTCCCGCCCTTCTGCAATTCCACCTGCACCGGAGAAGCCTCCACGGTGACCGATTCGGTGACCTGTCCGACTTCCAGCCGGAAGCTGATGGTGAGCGCATCGCTGACGTTCAGAACCACATCTTTGCGGATCGCCGCCTTGAAGCCCTTGGCTGTCGCGGTAACCGAGTACGTGCCGACAGGCAACTGCGGGGCGCTGTAATTGCCGTCCCGGTCTGTGCTGACCGTCCGCAGCAGAACGTTCCTGTCTGTGGAATCGATTGCAATCGAAGCGTCCGGAACGGCGGCGCCCGATGCATCCGTCACAGTCCCGGCGATGCTGCCGGCATCCTGCTGTCCAAAAGACAAACCCGCGGCAAACAGCAAAGTACACGCAAAATAGATCGCTTTCATAAGACCCGGACTCCCTGTTCGTGAGCGAAGGCTCACGAACTAAACTGAATGGAAACAATATACCGCAATTGCGTTCGGTAGCAATGCGGTCAGGGAGCCCACAGGCGGGCGGAGATCCACCCTCAATCAGCGATTGCCGGCGTAGTAACCCTGGCGGGATTGCACGGTCAAACCCGACCGCCCGGTGGTCACCGCGATCTTCCGGTAACCCGAGTCGGAAGCCGGCTTATCTGAGCTATACCCGATGCTGTACTGGTTGCGCAGTTCATCCTGCAGCCGATCGTAGATGTCATCGATGCTGAGTTTCTTCGAAACTTCAAAGAACGTCCCGCCGGTTTCGCGCGAGAGTTGCTCCAGAACCTTTTTGCCGTCGGGATGGTTGCCGCCGCCACCCCCGGGCATGCGGTAACCCTGCTCATCGGCGAAGAGGATGGAATAGACGAGTGTATCCGCGCGCTGCGCCGATTCAATCGCATCGGTGAGCGAAGTCTTACTCCCGTTATCGACGCCGTCTGTGAGCAGAATTATGGCTTTGCGCCCGGTCTGTTTCCGCAAAAGTTCGTCGGACGCGAGCAGGATCGCATCGTATAGCGTCGTGCCCGGACCGGACGCGCGGCGCTGACCGCCCTGACGCCCGCCGCCCGGCATCCCGCCTCCTCTGCGCCGACCCATGCCGCCTCCAGGGAAGCCGATTCCGCCACCCGGAAACGTGATTCCGCCTCCGCCTCCGCCGCGAGGGTACCCTCCTCCACCGCCGCCGTTTCGGCCGGAATTTGTACCGCCGTTTTGCCCTGAATTCTCCTGCGACGGGAGTTCCAGTTCATCGAGCGCCTTCTGGAGCTGCGTTCGCGATGAGGTCAGGTCCTGCAGCAGTTCGGTTTCGCGGTCGAAGTGAATCACGAACGTGCGGTCTTTGTCCGCGCGCAGCACCTTGTCGAGAAAGCGATAGCTGGCCGTCTTTTCCTGCCCCAGCACGCGCCGCTGACTCATGCTGGTATCGACAAGCAGCCCGAGGGTCAACGGCAGGTCGGTTTCACGTGAAAAGTACTTGATAGTCTGCGGACGCCCGTCCTCGGTGACGGCGAAATCGTCCTTGCCCAGCGTGTTGACGATTTTGCCCTGCTTATCGCGTACGGTGAGCAGAAGGCTGACGACTTTGACGTCGGATGAGAAGATGACATCTGACTTTTCATCAGCGGGTTTTTCGCCAGCGGTTTTTTGCCCCGATTGAAAACCTTGCAGCGCGGGCAGCATGGGCCCGAGAGCGGAAAGCCCGAGAGCGGAAAGGAAGATGCGGCGGGACGGGATCGGAGGGTTCATAGCGATACCAGGCTTCTGAATGTCGATGCGCGGCGCCGCGCCCGGGTTACGGTAGGAGTTCAGCAATCGTAAATCGCCCGCTGTTCGGCGTTCGCCGATTCAGCGGCGGCATTGGCCGATTATCGGGTGACGGCGGCGCACCTGGAACCGTAAGCTCGGATGCATGAAGATCTATTACCCCGGCGTGGTGATGATCCCGCTGTTATTGATTCTGATGGGCGCGGCATCTCTGACCAACCCGCGCATATGGCATTTGTGGCCGGTTACGCTGATTGCGACCGGACTGGAGGAACTCTACCTATGGGCGAACGCCAGAAGTATTCGTTAGGGAGCACGGGAATTGGCCTCGGCTACGCGATCGGGATCGTGCTGATCAGCGGCGGCGTGGTGTTGTTTCTCGACAATCTGGGAATTTTCCCGTTCCCGGTGAAGCGCCTGTTCTGGCCATTTATATTTCTGGCGCTTGGCGGCTCTCTGCTGCGGGCGTCGAGGAGCGCGGCCACGGTGGTCTGGGCCGCTGCCTGCATTGCGGCCGGCCTTCTGTTCCTGATGAACGCTTTCGACGTGCTGCATGTGACGGGGCAGATCGTCTGGGCTCTCGCTCTGATCGCGGCCGGGGTCGTGATGCTCATCTGCCGCGCGGACTGGCCGGGCGGTATGGGTGAGCCGGGGAGCAGGAGTCCCGACCGTCTGCAGGAGTTTGCAATGTTCACCGGCTGCCGCCGGAAAGTCGACACAGCAAACTTTGAAGGCGGAGTTCTTTCGTGCATTTTCGGCGGCATAGAGATCGATCTCCGCAGAGCCCACCTTACATCTCCGAACAGGGAGGCGGTGATCGAGGCGAATGCCGCGTTCGGCGGGATTGAGATTCGCATTCCGGACGACTGGCGCGTGAGCCTGCAGGGTACAGCCGTCTTCGGCGCCTATGAAGACAAGACGCTGCCGACCAGGCCTGAGCCCGGCATTCAAGCTCCGGTACTGATCGTTCGGGGAGGCGCGGTGTTTGGCGGCATCAGTATTCAGAACTGATGCACCCGATCCTGCAAAGCTGGCGCCGGTTAGCTATCTGGATCGGGGCGTGGATTCCGCTGGGCATCGTATTGATCGCCGTTACCCGGCTTTCGACGCGCCTCTCGTTCGCCGAAAGCTGTGCCGTGATGCTTCCATCGACGGTGGTGCTGGCCGTGGCGTCCCTCTCTCCCTTTTATATGTGCCGGGCTCTGCCGCTGCGTTCGGTGAGCCCCGTGAAAATTGTCGGGCAGCATCTCTCGGCGGCCATCGTTCTCTCGGGAATCGTGGTTCTGGTGGGGAGGCTTTCGGCTTCGCTGCTTTCGCTCGATCGAAGCTTCGGCGCCACAGTGCCGGTGCTTGCGGTGATTGTTCTGATGATCTTTCTGGTGTCTGTGGCGCTGCATTATGCGGCGCTCGAATTCGAAGCGGCGCGCCGTTCCGAGGTGCTGGTGAGAGATGCTCAGTTGCGCGCGCTGAAGTCTCAGGTCAATCCGCATTTCCTGTTCAACAGCCTGAATTCCATCAGCGCACTCACGGCCATAGATGCAGGGGAGGCGCGGCAGATGTGCATCCGGCTGGCGGACTTTTTGCGGACCTCGCTCCGTCTCGGAGAGCGGGTGGTAATTCCTTTTGCTGAAGAGATGGAGCTTACGCGCATGTATCTGGACGTGGAACAGGTTCGCTTCGGCAGCAAGCTGCGGCTCAAACAGGACATGGACGACGACTGCGCGGATTGCGACGTGCCCGCGCTTTTGATTCAGCCTCTGGTTGAGAACGCGGTGAAGCATGGGATCGCGATGATGTCCGAAGGTGGAGAGATTTCAATGAGCGCGCGGCGGGAGCGGGATCTGCTGCTTTTTACGATTACGAATCCGTACGATCCGGATGCGCCGTCGCCAGGCCGCAACGGCCTGGGTCTGCGCAATATCAGGGAGCGGCTGGACGCGCGTTACGGCGGTGCGGCACGCATGGATATTCAGGTGGAAGAGCGCCGGTACACGGTAGCGCTCACAATTCCGGCAAGGACGAGAACATGATGCTGCGCGTAGTCCTGGCGGATGACGAGGAACTGGCGCGCCGGGTGTTGAAGGAGCATCTGAGACGCGAGCCCGACATTGAAATTGTGGCCGAGGCAGCGGACGGATTTGAAGCCGTGAAGGCAGTCAATGAGCACAAGCCCGACCTTCTGTTCCTCGATGTTCAGATGCCGAAACTGGATGGCTTCGAAGTCCTCGAACTGATTGAAGGGCAGACGGCAGTGGTGTTCGTAACCGCCTTCGACCGCTATGCCATGCGCGCGTTCGATGCGGCTGCGGTGGATTATTTGCTGAAGCCGTTCAGCACGGAGAGGTTCGCGGCGGCGCTCGGGCGAGTGCGGTCGCGCAGGAACGCGGCGGTCCCGAAGGGACTCAAAGAGGCATCGCGGCCGCCCGGCGAATACCTCGAGCGGCTGGTGGTAAAGGATGGCCCGCGCGTACACGTGATTCCGGCGGGCAAGCTGGACTATGCCGAAGCGCAGGATGACTATGTGGCGCTGCGTAGTGACGGGAAAAGCTGGCTCAAACAGCAGACGATTTCGAGCCTCGAAGCGTCGCTCGATCCGCGAAGATTCCTGCGCATTCACCGCTCTTACCTGGTGAATGTGGAGCGGATCGCGCGCATGGAAGCGATCACGAAAGACACCTGGATCGCGGTGCTTACAGACGGCACAAGAATCCCAGTCAGCCGCGGCGGCTATGCGCGGTTTCGCGAAACCGTCCGCGGCGAATAGATCAGGAATGGATGCGTGTGGGCGCGGTGACGCTGATTCCGGGTTTTGCGCTTGTGACGCGTACGCGCTCTGTATCTTTCTGCGAGCCGGTTTCGATGGTCAGCAGATATTGATTCTGCAGGCGCGTGGTCAGGTCTTTTAAGAACGGGTCGAACGAAACGGGATTATTGAAGCCGAAACCATAAGCTTCGCCGCCGGTTTCATCGCCCAGTTGGGACAGATAATTCTGGCCCCAGTTGACCTGCCAGAAGCTGTGTCCGAAGTGTCCCGCGCCTGAGTAGTAGATGGAATGCACCAGAATCCCGGCGCGCTGGGCCTGCGAAATAGCGGCCTGAAGGTAAGGGTTTTGCGGGTCGGCCGGTGACCAGGGATCGATGCCGCTGGTGATGAGCAGAACCTCGCGGCGCGCATTGGCTGCAGGCCACTTTTTAATCAGGTCCGAGATGCCCATGTAAGGGCTGGAAGCGATGCCCGGCTGACCGAGCGGGATTCGCAGGGCTTTCGAAACCTGAGCATGTTCGGCAGTGGGAGGCGTGACAACATTGGCTGAGCCGTTTCGCAGATAAGCCAGACCGATGCGCGTCGTCGCGGGCTGCGCGGCGATGAATGCTTTGAGGCTGTTGAACTGCAGGCTCAGGTCAGGATCTTCGCCGTCGTCGATCACGATGTAGAGTTCGAGGTCCGCCTGATTGCCGCGAAGCGGAACCCAGTTTTCAATGCGGGCGGGCTTTCGGTTCAGTTCCACGGAAACGTCGTCCTGGTTGAGTTGGGCGGGCGCCGCTCCGTGCTGTCCTTCCGCCGTTACGATGAGGTGTTGGCCGAAGGCGGCCGAGGTCATGAGAAGACCGAGAGTTCCAATAAGGTATCGCATTAGTGCCTGTACTCTTTAGATGCGCGGTGACCGTTTGCGCAGGTAAGTGGTTTCAGTTGAATGTCTCTTCCGTCACAAGCCGCTTCATTCGTTCGGGCCGAGGGGACTCAGTTCGTCCTCAACGGCGAGCCTTTTCACGTGCGAGGCGCGAATAACTACTATTTGGGCTTCGCGCCTGATTCAATGGTGGAACCTGTATTTGCACTTGCAGCGCAGATGGGTCTGAATACGCTGCGCACGTGGGCTTTTCTCGACTGCGGCGCGGCGGCGCCAGGAGCGGTTCCACCCGGCGCAAGTCAGGGCGCGTGGTTTCAATACTGGAACAGCAGCACGGGGAAGCCGGATTATAACGATGGCCCGGATGGCTTTGAGCGCCTTGACCGTACCATCGCTTTTGCCGAGGAACGGGGCATCCGGCTGATTCTGCCGCTGGTGAATCACTGGCCGGATTTCGGCGGCGCGGGCCGGTACGCCGAGTGGTTCGGTCTTGCGGACAGGGAGGAATTTTATCGCAATCCGCAGGCGAAGCAGGCCTACAGGGACTACGTTGAGCATGTGCTTTCCCGCGTGAATACGCGTACTGGACGGCACTATCGGGATGAACCTGCGATCCTCGCCTGGGAACTCGCGAATGAGCCCCGGTGCGAAAGCGGCACGGATACGCTGACTGCGTGGGTCAGTGAGATGAGCACTTTTATCAGAAGCATCGATACCAACCATCCGATCGGCGTTGGTGATGAGGGCTTTTTCAGGCGTGCATTGGCGTTCGGAAACCCGCTTTACAACGGCTCGATGGGCGTGGATTGTGAGCGGCTGCTTGCTTTAAGCGACATCGATTTCGGCACGTGCCACTTATATCCGGCTTATGCTCCGGGTGAGCCGCCTTTGGCATTCGGGAGGCGCTGGATTCGGGAACATATCGAAGCAGCGAACAAAACCGGAAAGCCTATGCTCATCGAAGAATATGGTGTGAAGGCAGAGGCTGGTGACGCGGCCCGCAAGGAAGCTTATGACGCGTGGATGAATGAAGTGGAACAGAGCGCCGGAGCGGGCGCTCTGCTCTGGATGATCGCAGGCCCGGATTATCCGGACTACGACGGTTACACCGTTTACGGATAGGTGTGTTGGCCCTAAGTATGTTGCGACATGCGCGACATCACAAGCGCCAGCGCTCCGGCTCCGAGACCCTGAACGAGCGTCGGATGCTGGGCGTAAAATTCGCTCGCGCGGTCGATGATCGACGGATCCTGCCTCTGTGCATGTTCCGCAAGATTCTGTACGTCAGAGGGCGAGATCTGCTGGGCTTCTTCCGGCGTGACTTGTGCGTTGCCTGAACTTCGTCCCTGCAGCATCGACATACCGAGCGGACCCGCGGCGCCGAGGAGTTGATTCAGGATGCCGGCCCTCTGCTGACCGTTCGATTGCCCGAACATCTGCGACACCATCTGCCCGAATGGCGGCGTCTCATTCGATCGGAAGGCGTCGTTCAGGCCGCTTGCAATCGCGGCCTGAGGCGCCTGGGGAGCAACCCGGCTGAAATCCTGCTCAACGTTGGCGGGCGGTGCAGATGCCGACGCCCCGCTGTACTGCTGAAGCAGATTGCCAATCTCACTCATGAATCCCATAAATTGCTTCCTTTCCCTGGCTAGGTCCTGCGAACCACCGCGTGATAAAGAACAAGAAACAGGATGGCGCCAACCACGGCCACAAACAAACTGTAAAGGTTGAGTCCCGTAACTCCGGACGCTCCGAAGGCGCTAAAAAGCCAGCCGCCCACTATGGCGCCGACGATTCCCAGAATAATGTCCAGGAAAAGGCCTTCACCGCTCTTATTTACGATTTTGCTGCCGATAAAGCCGGCCAGCAATCCTAGTACGATCCATGCAAGAAATGACATCAGGTTCCTCCGTGTGATTGGTAAGACGTGTGGCGTCTGACCTCTGCGGTTTGGAAAGCAATCGTGTGCCCGTTGCCGCGGCGGTGGCGCCCGCCGCAGTCAACTTAGGCGGGAATTACCAGTTGCTGTCCGGCGCGGACGTGATTTGCGTCAGAGAGCTTGTCGCGATTGGCTTCGAAAATCTTGTTGTATTCGCTCGCGCGTCCGTAAAACCTCTCAGCGATCGCGGACAGAGAATCGCCCGCCTGAACCGTGTAAAGTTGTCCCGAAGAGTTGGCGGCCATGGCGGCAGCGGGCTGCGCGGCCGCAGGTTGAGGCAAAGAGGAGTTGACGGTGATATCCGCGGTAAGGTCGCTGTATTGCGGATCGATCCTCTTGATCTCATTCCAGATGTTGTTCTTGATGTCTTCATTCGCCACTTCGGCGCGGACAAACAGTTTGTCACCCTGCATGTTCACGTTCTCAAGATGACCGGAGTTTTGGGCCATCGAAATCGCCGACTGGTACTTCTGTTTCAAAGCGTCTATGGATTGTGCCATAACTTCCCCACAGCACTTGACGCACCATGAGGAACGCAATGGGCCCGCGTCGTGCTCTGACCCATACATGCGAGAGATTGTCACTTTGCTACTGGGTGTAGGGCTGTTTACTGTTTCAACAAGCGCTGCTTCCCCGCCCCGCAAGACCGCGCACCGGAAGGCGGCCCCGAACGTGAATGCGAAGTCGGCTGAAGACGCCGCCACTACGCCCGTCACGCCCGGAGCCACCGGATCCAGAGTGATGCGGGCTCAGATTCTGTTGGATCGGGCTCGGTTTTCACCGGGTGAAATCGATGCGCGCTACGGGGATGATCTGGGAGTCGCCGTGAAAGGGTATCAGGATGTCCACGGGCTGAAGCCCACGGGAACAATCGATGCGGAAATGTGGAATCTGTTAAATGCCGACGATAAGCCGCTGATGACAACTTACACCGTCACAGAAGCGGATGTGCGAGGGCCGTTTGAACCCATTCCCGGCGACGTAAAAGAGCAGGCGCAGATGAAGCGGATGGGGTATGAGTCGGCAGCGGAAGAACTCGCAGAGAAGTTTCACGTCTCGCCGCGATTGCTGGGTGAACTGAATCCCGGGAAATCCCTGAAGACGGCGGGCGAAGAACTGACCGTTCCCGATGTGAGCCGGTCGCCCGCGCGGCGTGCGGTGCGGGTTGTCGTGTCGGCGAGTAACAGAACTGTAATCGCCTATGATTTCCGCAAGCATGTGCTGGCGCAATATCCGGCAACCATCGGAGGCGAACACGATCCGCTGCCGATCGGGCACTGGACGATCGTGATCGTGGAGCAAAATCCATGGTTCTTCTTCGACCCCGTCCATCTGTGGAACGCCGACCCTAACGAAGCTAAAGAAAAGCTGCCGCCCGGACCGAACAACCCGGTCGGGTCTGTTTGGATGGGCCTTTCGAAGCGGCATTACGGGATTCACGGCACGCCTGACCCCGGTCATATCCGGCATGGGGAATCGAACGGCTGCATCAGGCTGACAAACTGGGATGCGGAAGATCTTTCGCACATGGTGCGGCGAGGCACGCCGGCCATACTTGAAAACTAAGCCGTGGGACTGCACCGGCATCTTGCGGCCCTGATCCTGCTGACCGCGCTCTCCGGTTTCGGAAGCGCGGCGGGGATTCCGGATTTAGTGTCGCCGATCGAGGGTCTAAAGCGGTCGGGATTGCAGGATACCTACTCGCAGATCCACAGCGGCCATCCGCATGAAGCCATCGATATTATGGAGCCGCGCGGAACCCCGGTTCACGCGGTGGCAGCGGGCGTGATCCGCAAATTGTTTCTGAGCAAACCCGGCGGGAACACCATTTATCAGTTCAGCGACGACCAGGCTTACTGCTTCTACTATGCGCATCTGGATCGCTATGCGGACGGCGTGCGCGAGGGGGCGCGCGTGAAGGCGGGGGATGTGATCGGATATGTGGGATCTACCGGGAACGCGAACGCGGCGGCGCCTCATCTGCATTTCGCGGTCTTTACGCTCGGTTCTTCCAAAGAGTGGTGGAAGGGCCAGCCCGTGAATCCGTACGAGAAGCTCCTGGCGGCGGTAAAGTGACTCCGGCTGTTACACTGGCCGTGCCTGCCAGCCGAACTCATTATTGTTAGTGGGCCGTTCGCCGGAAACCGCTACACCCTTGAAGCGGACGAGTTTCAGATCGGCCGTTCTTCCGGGGCCGACCTGTCGCTTCCGGAAAATGCCGTTGCCGTCAGGCACTGCTCCCTTCGCCGCGTTAAAGGCGAATGGCAACTGACCGCGCTCACTCCCGCGCACGGCACGTGGGTGAACGGCATGCGCGTCACCAACGGCCCGCTTGCCGATGGCGACCAGATCAGCATCGGCGATCATGACCTGATCTTCCGTCTTTCTGAAGCGCCCGACGCCTCGTCCGCCAGGTCAACGCTGTTGCGGACCTGCTCTCTGTTGTTCCTGTTTCGCGCCCTGGCGGGCGCCGGACGAAGCCCTGAGGCCGGCATTCTCGAACAGCAGCTCGTCAGGCTCATCGGCGACTTCATCCATTTTGAAGACGGCCACGTGCTGCTGGGAAAAGAAAGCGAACTGCGCGAATATGCTGCTGAACGCCGTTTCGATTTCGCTGCCCTGATTGACCGCGTTGCGCTGGAGGGCCTCATCTCCGATACAGAACAGGGGCTGGCCGCCGTTCCCGTTTATGCGCGCGGGCAGCTCTCGGGCGTGATCCTCGGCCGTGTCGGACCGGCGAATGCGGCGGAGGCTGCTGAACTGTTGAGCGCAATCGCGGTGCTCGCCGCGTCCGCGATTGAAAATGTCCGCGAGACTCAGGCGCTGCGCAATCAGAACACGCTGCTGATTGAGCAACTGGGCGAGATGCCAACCGGCCTCGTCGGAGACAGCAAGCCGATGCAGCGGATACGCGAAACCATTACGCGTGTCGCGCCGCGCGACACCACCATCCTGATCCTGGGGGAGAGCGGAACGGGTAAGGAACTGATCGCCCGCGCGCTGCATCGGCAAAGCAACCGTGCCGCGGCGCCGTTCGTCGCCGTGAACTGCGCCTCACTCACAGAAAACCTGCTCGAAAGCGAATTGTTCGGCCATGAGAAGGGCGCGTTCACCGGCGCGCTCGCGCTGAAGAAAGGCAAGCTCGAACTGGCTGAAGGAGGCACGGTCTTTCTCGATGAGATCGGGGAACTCGCGCCCGGCTTGCAGGCGCGACTGCTGCGCGTTCTTCAGGAGCGTGAATTCGAACGCGTGGGCGGAACTCGGGTCTATCGGCTCGACATCCGGGTGATCGCCGCAACCAATCGTGATCTTGCGGCGGAGGCCCGCAAAGGCGTGTTCCGCGAAGATCTTTATCACCGGCTGAACGTGATCGCGCTACGCACCGCGCCCTTGCGCGAGCGGCCCGAGGACATTCTGCCTCTGGCGTGTTACTTCCTGAAGCGCAGTGCCGCCCGCTGTGCCCGCCGCGTTGAGAGCTTTTCGCCGGCTTCCGAACGGCTGCTCGAAGCCTATTCGTGGCCCGGCAACGTGCGGGAACTTGAGAACGCGGTGGAGCACGCAGTGGTGCTGGGCGTGACCGATTCGGTGCTGCCCGAAGATCTGCCTGAGCACGTTCTCTACGCGTCGCCCGCTGCGGCGGCATCGCCCCAAAGTTTCCAGGGTTCGGTCGGCAACGCGAGGCGGGACAGCATTATCCGGGCCTGGGAACAGGCCGGGGGCGATTACAAGGCAGCCGCGGCGATTCTCGAAGTACATCCGAATTCGCTGCTGCGTCTGATTCGCAATCTGGGCTTGCGCGATATGCTGCGCCAGCCATAAACCTGCTTATTCAGGCGCCAGCGCAGCGGCCTCTGTATCGAAGATCGGCACCACTCCGTCAAGCCTCGTGATCCGCAGAACCTGACGGAAGTTTTTGGCCGGAGCGACGAATGCCACACGGCAATTCAGCCGGCTGGCAGCCCCGTAAAACGTAATGAACTGGCCCACGCCGGAACTGTCCACCTGACTGAGCCCTTCTACGTTCAGCAGCAGGCGGCGCGGCTTCCATTCGGTGAGCGCCCGGGTCGCCTGCGATTCGAACTGCGACAGCGACGGACCCAGCGTCAGACGGCCTGTGAGATCGAGAATGGCCGTGTCGCGGACCTGCCGCGCGTGAACTGTAAGTGGCATTTGGGTGATGTCGAATCATTTTATCGTTGCTTCGGATCTCATTCGCGGCGCCGCATTAACCGTTCGGTTCACGCGTGTGAACCGTATGGTTCATAAAACCGCCCGCCGTGCTCATCCGCTCGTTTGTTTTCAACATCCTGGCTTCAAAAAACAGTTGGGTCGTCAGATGCCTTTTATAACCGCGTAAGAGCCTTGAAGGAGGCAACAAAATGAAAGCACTCAACACCCGCATGATGATCTTCGCCGCCGGCGCAGTTGCCGCAGCAGGCATGGCTTATGGCCAGGATCGGCTGAAAGCCGATATCCCGTTCGACTTCCGGCTCGCCCATGTCACATTGCCCGCCGGGTCCTATACGTTCGACCGTTTGATGGACCCCTCCGGTGTGGACAAAATCAGGGTGACAGGGGCCTCTTCGCGGCTGACCGTCATGAGCCTGCCGATGGACGGCAACCGGAAAGCCGCCGGCAAACCATCCGCCGTGTTCGCTTGTAACGATCAGGGTTGCGCGCTCAGTGAACTCCGGACTTACGACGGAACTTACGTCTATCCGGCCCAGAAGATCAAAGAAGTCGGCTTGACTGCCGTACACGTGCCGCTGAAGTCCTCCAGTGGCGATTAACGGCCGCCCCGGCCTGCCGCTCTCTGCTAAGATCCGAGCTTGCCAGACAGGACCAACGCGTCAAAAACGGAATTTTTCCGCGAAACCGCGCTGGTCCTCCGGTGTTCCCTTCCTGTCCTGATTCCGCAGGCGCTCCTGGCTCTCGCGCTGGTTTATACGGCGCAGGGCCGGGCGTTTCTGCAGCTTGAAAACGCGGTCCTGCTGGTTTATCTGCTGGCGCTTGGATCGGTCCTCTCTTTCCTCTATGCCCGCGCTCTGGCGCCCGCGATTCCTGAAGGCAACGTTCCTGAGAGGCAACAACGACCCCGACAATCCCGACCGCCGCAAATGGCTCGCTGCCCAGAGCGGCTCGTTCATCGTCGGCATCCTCAGCGGCTTTCTGCCGGTCGGCATCATCGAAGCCTACGTTTCCGCGGGCGATTGCAACATTCCACGCAAGCTGATCGAGTCGTACCAGGGCTCCGCCGTGCTCGGCACGCTGCTCGTTCTCACCCTGGTCATTACTTATCTCGTACTCAGAGCGAAAAAGAGCAGACTCGAGCAGACCATGGAGCGCGACGTCTACCTGCTCTTCGCAGTGGTTGGAGCCGGGTACATCGCGAACCACGTGTGGCTCAGCCATCGACTGTTCCTGTATGCGATCCTGGTCATCGCTGCCAATCTGCTGCTGAGTCTGGTTGTGCTCAAGGGGCCCGCCCCGGTCCGCCCGAATTTCCCGCGCTGGCCCTCGATAGCGTTGGCTGCAGCCGCGCTCGTTGCCGGAATCGCTCTGGCCGCCGTGCCGAGCGCATTGCCAAGCGGCGCTTCGCTCTGGATTGCACTTGAGTTCTGGACTGCCATCGCGGTACTGCTCACGCTGGGCGCGCAATGGCTCTGGCGCGGGCACCTCGGCTGGTTCTTCGTTGCCCTCGCAATCTTGATCGTTGCCGCTGTTGCGTTTTCAGGCCGGGCATTTCAGGCGCGCAACATCCGAACTCTGGCCGAAGCGCCCGCCGTTCGGCCTACGCTGCGGGAATTCACGAAAGCCTGGCTCGCCGCGCGCTCACCGGGCACAAAATCCCAGCCCTATCCGATCGTTCTTGTTGCCGCGGCAGGTGGCGGCATCCGCGCGGCGTACTGGTCAGCGAATCTGCTGGCCGCTTTCGAAGACCGCGAGCCGGCCTTCGCGTCGCACGTTCTTGCCATCAGCGGCGTATCGGGCGGCAGCGTGGGCGCCGCGGTCTTCACCTCATTAATTCACGACAATTGCAAACACTGCCGAACTTCCGCCCATGAAATTCTTCGGCGCGACTTCCTGGCCCCCGCGCTGACCTGCCTGCTGACGCGCGACGTTCTCACTGCCGCCGTCCGCTTCGATCGGATGGATCGCGCGGTAGCCATGGAACAGGCGTTCGAACATGCCTGGTCCGAGACCATGCACACGCAAACGCTGGCCCAGCCGCTCGCGGGCTTCCATCAATCCCCCGCGCTGCTGTTGAATGCGACAGAAGCAAGCTCGGCCGAGCGCGCGGTATTCAGCAACGTTACCCTGCCGCACGATGCCGTTCAAGATGCTGCCGAAAGCCTGTCTCTACGGCTCAGCACAGCTATGCTGCTGAGCGCGCGCTTCCCCTACATCAGCCCGGAAGGCAGGGCCGGGCCCGACAATCAGCCCCTGCGCTTCGTCGATGGAGGCTATTTCGATAACTCCGGCAATGCCACCCTGACGGACGTTTTCAACGTGCTCATGGAACACCCGGACCCGCGCTTCAGCATCGTTGTCTTATCGATCGGCAACGAACCCGGAGCGCTCGCCGGCTGCTCCGCGCAACCTGGCTATGGCGGCTTCGGCACCCCGCTCACCCTGCTCGATAAACTGCGTGCGCAGCGCGCCGATGCCTTCACAGATCGGCTCCGGACACTCGTCCTTGCAAACCCGCACAACATCTTCCTCGACCATTTAGAACCGCAGGCGGGAACCGCCGAATTCCCCCTCGGCTGGGCGCTCTCTGAAGCGACCGTGGCCGATATGGACGCCCAGATTGCCAAAAGAGTCCAGCAAAACGATGCGATCCGCGAGTTGCTCGCAAAACTAAGGCCCTTGACACCCGTGCAACAATGAACGGATTCACACCTTATGAAACCAACGTTTTGTCGGCAGGTTTCGGCCATGTTATCGCTGATGACATGCGCTGTCGGGCTGTGGGCCCAGTCGAACGGCGCGGCGCCGGCGGGAGCATACGCACTGCGCGATGCCCGCATTGTCACAGTCTCCGGTCCGACGATCGCCAAAGGCACGGTCATCGTTCGCGACGGACTCATCGAAGCCGTCGGTGAAAACATCGCCAGCTCCGCCCGACGCATGGGTCGTCGACTGTACCGGCCTCACAGTCTATCCCGGCCTGATCGATTCCCTCAGCACCTGGGGCCTCACAAATACCCCCGCGCCGTCGCCCCTTGCGGCAGCGGGAGGCAGAGGCGGAGGAGGCCGCGGCCCCGTTGCCGCGCCCGTGACCGCAGCGCCCTCGACCATCACCATCGTGGCGACACCCGCCGTTGCGCGCGGCCCTGAAGACCGGCCTTCGAACACGTCGTATCTGAAAGCCGTCGATCAGATCTTCCCCACCGATCACAACATCGAACTCGCCCGCAATGGCGGCTTCACTTCCGCCGTTACCTTTCCCAACTCGAACATCTTCTCGGGCCAGGGCAGCGTCATCGATCTCGCGGGCGAGCGCGCCGGCCAGATGGTTCTCGCTGAGGCGGTCGGCCAGTTGATCATCCTGAAGACCAACGGGTTTCGCAGCTTTCCCGGATCTCTGATGGGAACCATCGCTTACGTTCGCCAGATTTATCTGGACGCGGATCACTACAAGCTTGCGAAGTCGATTTACGAAAAGCATCCGCAGGGCCTGCAGCGGCCCGCCTATGACCGCACGCTCGAAGGCGTGATCGCCAGTCCGCGCGTTCTGCTGCCGGCCGGGCGCAATGTCGAAATTGAACGCATGGTCGCTTTCGCAAAGGAACTCAAGCTCAGCGCCATTCTCTACGGCGGACAGGAAGCCTGGCGCGCCGCTGACCTGTTGAAGCGCACCGACACCCCCGTCCTCATCAGCCTCAAATATCCGGAAAAAGCGCGCGATGTGGACCCCGCCGAAGACGAGCCGCTGCGGGTTCTTGAACTGAGAGACAAGGCGCCGGCCTCGGCAGGCGCGCTGGCCAAAGCGGGCGTGCGGTTCGCCTTCTATTCGGACGGCATCACGGTCCCGCGCGACCTCATGAGAGCGGTGAAGAAGTCGATTGACGCCGGGCTCACAACCGACGCCGCGATACGCGCCCTCACGCTTTCGCCCGCCGAGATCTATGGCGTTGCCGACCGCGTGGGCAGCATCGACAAAGGCAAGATTGCCAACCTTGTCATAGCGGACGGCGACCTGTTCGCCGATGCCACCAAAATCAAGTACGTCTTCGTAGACGGCGCTAAGTTCGAGCCCCCGGCCGTTGCCGCGGGTGGCCGGGGAGGTCTCTGATGAAAAAGTGGATTCTGCTGAGTTTGATTTGCATTCCGGCCTTCGCGGCGGAGGCGCCCGTCCTGATCCAGAACGCAACCATCCTGACCGTTACCAACGGCACGGTGAAAGGCTCCATCCTGTTCCGCGACGGCAAGATCGCGGCCATCGGAGAGAAGGTGCTCGCGCCCGAGGGTGCCGTCATCGTGGATGGTTCCGGCAAGTACGTCATGCCGGGAATTATCGACTGCCACTCGCACATCATGGCCGAGGCGATCAATGAGGGCAGCGTGTCCGTGTCGTCGATGGTTGGAATCAGCGATGTGCTGAACCCCGAAGACATCGCGATTTACCGCGCGCTCGCCGGCGGCGTAACCACCTCGAACATTCTGCACGGCAGCGCCAACGCAATCGGCGGCAAGACCCTCGTGATGAAGATGCGCTGGGGCCGCAACGCCGAAGAGATGAAGTTCGAAGGCGCCATGCCGGGCATCAAGTTTGCGCTCGGTGAAAACCCGAAGCGAAGCGGCAATGCCGTGGGCGGCTTTGCCCCTGGCACCCCCGCCAATCTGCGTTACCCCGCCACGCGAATGGGCGTGGAAGACGTCATCCGCGAAGCCTTCACAGACGCGAAAGCCTATCAGGCTTCATGGGCCGAATACAACGCGAAAAACGGGCGTGGCGTGGTTGCGATCCCGCCCGCGCGCGATCTCAAACTCGAAGCTCTGGTGGAAGTGCTCGAAGGCAAGCGGCTGGTTCACGCGCACTGCTACCGCCAGGATGAAATTCTGATGCTGCTCAAAGTCGCCGACGATTTCGGGTTTAAAATCCGCACCCTGCAGCATGTGCTCGAAGGCTACAAAGTCGCGAAGGAAATCGTGGCTCACGGCGCGGGCGCTTCTACCTTCTCCGACTGGTGGGCTTACAAGATTGAGGCGCAGGACGCGATCCCTTACAACGCCGCCCTGATGGTGCGCAAAGGCGTGCTGGTCTCGCTCAATTCAGACGATGCCGAACTCACCCGGCACCTGGATAAAGAAGCTGCCAAGACCGTAAAATACGGCGGTCTGACCGAAACCGAAGCCTTGTCGCTGGTCACCATCAATCCCGCCAAACAACTGATGATCGACAAGCGCGTCGGTTCGCTCGAAGTGGGCAAAGATGCCGATGTCCTGCTCTATGACGGCCCTCCGCTCTCGAATTTCAGCAAGGTCGAGAAGGTCTGGATCGACGGTCACGAGTACTTCGATCGCGATCTGGATCTGGAAGCGCGCGCGAAAAAAGATATCGAGAAGAAAGCTCTGGTAACGAAAGCCGCGTCCGATCAGCGGCGCCCGGGAGGCACGTTTTGAAATCCGTTCTCTTGATTGCCGTTCCGGCTGCGCTCTGGGCGGCGCCCCCCTCTGACGATTCCTTCGTACTGCGCGGAGCCACGGTTCACACCATGGCGGGCGCTGAAATTCCTAACGGTTCGGTGATCGTGCGCAACGGCAAGATCATCGGCGTCGGTAAGAATCTGACCGTCCCTAAGGACATCAAAGTCATCGATGGAAAAGGCCTGCAGGTCTATCCTGGGATGATCGATGCCGCGACCGAGGTTGGCCTCGTCGAAATCAACGCAGTCCGCGAAAGCCTGGACACCACCGAAATCGGGAAATTCAATCCGCAGCTCGTCGCGCTCACAGCCGTGAATCCTTCGAGCGAACACATACCGGTCACGCGCGCCAACGGCATCACCACCGTTGCGACCATGCCGGACGGCCAGTTGATTTCAGGCCAGGTCTCGCTGATGCATCTGGATGGCTGGACCACTGAAGAGATGGGGATCAAGCCCCGCGCCGCGCTGCATATGCGTATGCCCGCAATCCAATCTCCTCGCGGCGGGTTCACATCCGATGAAGGACCCGGGGCGGTAGCTTCCCCGCGCAGCAGTTTCAGCGCCGCGAAAGCCAACTTCGATAAGGAAATGGCGGAACTCAATGAGTTCTTTGAATCCGCCCGCCGCTATAAGCAGGCCAAAGACGCCAAAGCCGCGGGGCTCAGGACCGACCTGAAATTCGAAGCCATGATCCCGGTTCTGGACGGCTCGGAACCGATCCTCATTTCGGCGACTCGTGAGCGCTCCATCAGAGACGCGATTGCCTTCGGCGATAAGCAGAAAGTCAAAATCATTCTTGTGGACGCGCCCGAGGCTTACAAGGTCACCAAAGAGATAAAGGAGCACAACATACCTGTAATCCTGGGACCTACCCTGTCATTGCCGCTCGATGAGGATGCTCCCTACGATCAGCCTTACGCCACCCCTGGCCAGTTAAGCAAAGCCGGGATCGTTTTCTCATTCGGAACCCTGGCGGGCGGCGCGAACGTCGCTTCAAGAAACCTTCCGTATCAGGCCGCGCAGGCGGTTGCGTTCGGCTTGCCTCACGATGAAGCCATGAAGGCCATAACAAAGAACGCGGCTGAGATCTGGGGCCTGGGCGACCGCATTGGCACCATTGAAGAAGGTAAGTGGGCCGACCTTCTGATCACCGACGGCGATCCCCTGGAAGCTGAGACTCAGGTTAAGCTGCTCTTTATCAAAGGCAAGCCCGTAGATCTCGATAACAGGCAGAAAGACCTGTACGAGAAGTATCTTAAGCGCCCCTGACCCTTTTAGGCGCTTATTCAGGTCGGTTGCGGTCACAACCATGCGACTGCAGGTGAGCTTCCCATGCAGCCCGCGCCGCTTTACAAAGATTCCCCGCCGCTTTCGACGCCATAACCCTTGGCCCAAAAGTGGCGGGGTTAAAGGCGAGATCCAGTTGATCTACGCACTCGGTAAAGAGCGTCAGGGCGCGGTTGTATTCGTCCCAGAGTTTCTCCCGTTCAGCGCATTGCATCCTAAGAACAGCATAGGTGAGTTAGCGGTTCACGGGTATGGGGCGTGAAAGGGCAATAGTGTCACTTGCCACGCGCTGGAAGACTACTACTTACGAGGTCTAAGGCAGCGCCAGAGCAACCAGTTCGGAGGGATGGCCTGTGGCGCCGGTCGCGATCACAATGAACTGCCTGCCATCCGCCATGTAAGTCATCGGAATCCCTGTGGCCATGGCCGGAAGTTCTATCTCAGCCACAGTCTTACCCGTCTTCTTATCGATGGCGCGGAACAGATTTCCGCCCGCGCCCGCCGGACTCGCCCAAAGATTGTTCCCATCCGACCCGAACAGCAGAGATTTCGTGACCATCAGCAGCGACCGCGAGGGCTTGCCGGTGTTACTCAGATCGATCCCCTTCATCGCCGGGTGGTTCTTAACGTAGTCCGGCGCGGAGCCGTTTGCAGCGGTCCAGAGAATATCGCCGGCGTTCAGATCGATGGCGGTAATGCGTCCCCATGGCGGTTTGACCAGCGGCAAACCTTCCGGTCCGGCATTTACGCGGGCGGGCGGACGCGACGCAAAGCTTTCACTATCGTCTGTATTGCCGCTGAATCCTCCGGCCGGCGCGCGTCCCGGCGCCGCGGCGGCCGATGGTGCTCCTGAAGGTGGCCCGCCGCGGCCCCCGCCGCCACGTCCGCCCACATAACCCATATCCGAACGCTTCGGATCGGCCTTCGATACCGACAGGAATTCGCTGTTGCGTCACGGAAGCCACGTAAAGCACGCCCGTCTCGGCATCCACCGCGCCGCCCGGCCAGTTCGCGCCGCCAACGTGCGCGGGCAGCAGGAAGACCCCGGCTTTGCCGTTCGTGTCGGGCACGATGGGCGGCGTGTAGAGCGGCCCCATTTTGTATTGCGAGGCAATCTTAATGGCCTGTTGTTTCAGAGCCGGCGTGAAGTCGATCAAATCGGCCTCGCTCGAACCCTGGCGGTCAAAGGCCGGCGGCTTGGTTGGAAACGGCTGCGTCGGCGACGTGATTTCACCCGGCACATCGGACTGCGGCACGGGGCGTTCCTCGATCGGCCACACCGGCTTGCCGGTCACGCGGTCGAACACAAACGTGAAGGCCTGCTTGGTGACCTGCGCCACCGCTTTGATCTTCTTTCCGCCCACCGTAATGTCCACCAGAATCGGAGGCGCGGGGATGTCCCAGTCCCAGATGTCGTGGTGTACCAGTTGGTAATGCCAGATGCGTTTGCCGGTGCGCGCATCGAGACAGACCAGGCTGTCCGAAAACAGGCTGTTGCCCGGACGGTTGCCGCCGTAGAAATCGCCCGTCGGCATTTCCACCGGGATGTAGACGTAGCCAAGCTCCTCATCCGCGCTGAGCGGCGCCCACGCGCCGGTATTGCCGGTGTACTTCCACGAATCCTTCTCCCACGTCTCGTTGCCGAACTCGCCCGGATGCGGAATGGTGTGGAAGGTCCAAAGCCGTTTGCCTGTGTGGATGTCGAACCCGCGAATGTAGCCTGGGACGTTCTCTTTCGTCGCGGGCGCGGTGCCGGTCTGCAGAGCCGCTCCAACGATCACGGTGTTCTGCACAACGATGGCCGGCGAACTTGCGCCGATCTGGCCAGGCTTCACCACCGGCCTGTCGAGGCCTTCGGTAAGTTCGACTTTGCCATCGTTTCCGAACGTCGGGATCACATGCCCGGTCTTCGCATCGAGCTCCACAAGCTGATAACCGGGAGAGATCAGCAGGATACGCTCGTCGTTTTTGCCGTCTGTCCAGTAAGCGAGGCCGCGGTTCACAACGCGCGCCGCGAGCGTGCCGCGCTGGCCTTCATCAAGCCTGTAGAGCCATAGCGTTTCCCCTGTAGCCGCATCTACGGCAACCACGTCGCGGCGGGTACCGGCCGTGAAGTAGAGGACGCCATGGGCCATGAGCGGCGTCACTTCCCAGTTGAAATCCGGCCGCTTGCCGAAGTTCTGCGCCTTCCAGGTCCAGGCGATTTTCAGGTCTTTGGCATTGGTGGCGTTGATCTGATCGAGAGGCGAGTACTTTGTGCTGCCGGCGTCGGCACCGTAGAAATGCCATTCTCCGTTCTTTGCGCCATACTGCGCGGAAACGGATGTTGCCGCCGCGGCAAGAAGGCAACTTAGCCTGAGTGCTCGGTTCATGGTTTGGCCTCAATGGTGATGTCGTTGAGTTTGGTTGCGTCGTTGGCCAGTTCGGCCGTCCCCGCCGGCAAGCCGTTGGCGCTCAGGATGTAGGCCGTGAGATCGGCGTATTGACGGCTGCTCAGATGACCGGGGTCATCGGTCGGCATGGTCTTCTGAATGAACGTGTACAGGCTGGCGACCGGCTTCTTGTTCCAGCGGCCCATAAAATCGCGTCCGGCGAGTTCCGGCGAGCCGTCGGCGCCCGAAAGATTCTGCCCGTGGCACTTTGCGCACTCCTCACCGTAGACGGCCTGGCCGCGGTCGGCCTGCGCTTTGGTGAAGACTCCTTCGGCGGCTGAACGGGAAAGCGCCGCGAGCGGTAAAAGCAAAACGGGTACCACGCACAAGATGCAATTTTTCATGTGAAATCGATGACAGCAAGGATTCTATATCACTGTCAGGCGCTTACATGGCTTGCGGCGTTACAGCGGCGTTCGCACTCGATCGGCGGCCCGTTCTTGCCTCGGCGCGAAGCGTAACAGTATATTAAATAAAGGAGTCCACGCAGGGAGATGACGTTGCCGGGCAGGGAGTTAAGTCCGCGAGAACGAGAAATTCTGCACCTGATTGTGCGCGCCTATATCGAAACAGGCGAGCCGGTCGGGTCGCGCACGCTGTCGCGCATGCGGCATCTGTCCCTCAGCCCCGCTACCATCCGCAATGTAATGGCCGATCTCGCGGATGACGGCTTCCTCGCGCAACCGCACACTTCGGCGGGGCGCGTTCCTACAGACAAAGCCTTTCGCGATTTCGCGGGCATGCTTTCGGCGAAACCGCTGCCGTCCGCAGATCGGGACCGCATCTTTCACAGGATGCAGTCGGGCGAATCGCTCGAAGAGCGCATCGCAATCGCATCGCGCGTATTGACGGAAATTACGGGCAATGTCGGTATCGCCGCAGCACTGCCGATGTCGTCTCAGGAACTGGAGCATCTGGAACTGATCGCTCTGTCGGACCGCCGTGTGCTGATGATTGTGGCCACGCGGGACCGGATGGTCCGCAACCGCGTCGTGACGCTTGACCGTGAGTTGAAGCAGGACGAACTTGCCCAGTTGCGCAACTACGTCAACGTCAACTTCGCGGGCTGGACACTCGACCGCGCACGCACCGAACTGCTTCGCCGCATTGAAGAAGAACGCGCCATCTATGACGCGGTGCTGCAGCAACTGACGCTGCTGTGTCAGAAGGGCTTGCTGGTTGCCGATCAGGACCCGCAGGTGGAAATGGACGGGGCATCGTATCTGGTTGGCCTCGATCTGCACCTGACGCGCGAGCGCATGCGCGAATTGTTCCGCGCTCTCGAAGAAAAGAAGCGCGTGATAGCGCTGCTTGACCGGTTTCTCGACACGCCCAAAGGGCAGGTCGGAATCCATGTCGGTCTCGAAGACGCGCATCCTTCCATGCGGGAACTGACTCTAATAGGGGTGACGGTGGATCTGCCGTCGGGCGTTCGCACACGTATGGCTGTCCTGGGGCCCATGCGAATGCAATATGAGCGCGTGATTTCCGCCGTCGGGCAGATTGGCCGGACTTTCGAAACCGCTCTAGCCGTTGCTACCCTAAAAACTGAAGTGACCGTGGAAAACAACGAATACAATCTGAACGATATTCCAGCCGATACGGCAGCGGCGCCGGTCGCCGGACGACGGCATCAAAGCCGAGCGCGACGAACTGAAGGAACTGCTGCTGCGGCGTCAGGCTGAATTTGACAATTTCCGCAAGCGGACTGAGCGCGAACGCTCCGAATATCTGCAGTATGCGGGCATGGAGATGGCGCGGGACATGGTGCCCATTCTCGACGATTTCGAGCGCGCCCTGAAGGTGGATGCGAGCGGCAGCCCGGAGTATGCGAAGGGCGTCGAGATGATCTACACCCGCATGCTCGAGGCGCTGAAAAAGCTGGGCCTCGAGCCGATGGAATCGACCGGGAAAATCTTCGATCCGCACCTGCATCAGGCGATCGAGCGGGTCGAGACCGAGGACGCGCCGGACAACACGGTGCTGGGCGAATTCCAGCGCGGATATCAATTCAAAGGAAAGCTGTTGCGGCCCGCCATGGTGCGGGTTGCGGTGAAGCCCTGAGCCTCCAGCAAATAAGCACATGCCGGTAACGAAACGCGATTATTACGAAGTGCTCGCGGTCAGCCGCGGCGTGAGCGAACAGGAACTCAAGACTTCCTATCGGAAGCTGGCCATGCAGTACCATCCCGACCGCAACCCCGGCGATCACGCGGCCGAAGAAAAGTTCAAGGAAGCGGCGGAAGCTTACAGCATTCTTTCGGATCCTCAGAAGCGCGCCGCGTACGACGCCTACGGGCATCAGGGCGTCTCCGGCATGGGCGGCGGCGGCTTCGATCCGTCTTCGATGGATCTGAGCGACTTGCTGGGCCAGGTGTTCGGATTTGGCGACATGTTCGGCCAGCAGTCGCGTGGCGGCGGCCGGAACCGCGCCACCAAGGGCGACGATCTTCGCTATGACATGGAACTGTCGTTCGAAGAAGCGGCCTTCGGCAAGGCGATCGATATTCAGGTACCGAAGCTCGAACCGTGCCCGCGCTGTCAGGGCAAAGGCGCCGAGCCGGGCAGCGCATCGGTAACCTGCCCCGGCTGCCAGGGGCGCGGCGAACAGATTTACTCGCAGGGCTTTCTTTCGGTGCGGCGCACCTGTTCGCAATGCGGAGGAGCCGGGCAGATCATCAAGAACGTTTGCCGCGATTGCCGTGGTGAAGGCTATCGCCAGGTCAACAAGCGTCTGAAGGTTACCGTCCCGGCGGGCATTGCCGACGGCAACCGCCTGCGCGTTTCGGGCGAAGGTCAGCCGGGCGCGAACGGCGGGCCGAATGGCGATCTGTACATCTTCTTCTCGGTCAAGGAACACCCGATTTTCGAGCGGCGTGAAAACGATCTGCACTGCACGGTTCCGATCAACATCGCGCAGGCCGCGCTGGGCGACGAAATCGATGTGCCGACGCTCGAAGGTCCGCACAGGCTGAGCATCCCTGAGGGCACTCAGAGCGGCACGGAACTGCGTGTGCAGCGGCAAGGGCGTTCCCGAAGTGCAGGGGCGCGGACGCGGCGATCTGGTCGTCCATATCGACGTGAAGGTTCCGGCCAAGCTGACCCGCGAACAGCGCAAGCTGTTTGAGCAACTTGCCGCCACGCTGCCCGTCAACAACGAGCCGCATGAAAAGGGCCTGCTCGAAAAAGTCAAAGACTACTTCATGTAAGAGGCGCTTCTTTCAGCGCACCTGCTCGAGTTCCAGCAACGGGGGCTTTGAAGCGGGCTTCTGCTTATCCTCGACAGGCGGGGGCGGCGTGTTCGGTTCCGGAACATAGGGCGTCAGGCTGGGTGGACGCGCGTCGGGCTCGAACAGCAACAGCGTGCGGTTTTTGTAGTAAGCGATCAGCTTCTTGTCTTCTTCATCGCCCAGGTCCCGCGCCCACACGACCCGCTGCGCGTCGATGTCGGCAGCGTTATAGACCCACTCATCCTGAAAAATGTGCGCCGGCCAGTAGCGCACGAAAATCAACAGCTGTCCGGGAACCGCGGCGACTTGCTTTGCCACGTCGGTTCGGCGGAGAAGGTTTGGGCGCGGGCTGCTGTTCCATTCGACGATATAGCTGAAGAGGAATTGCGCGGCGCACAACGCGACCAGCACGCGCACAGCCTCTTTGCCGCCGGCCAGTTCGGAAATCCGGCGGAGTCCTTCGACGCTCATCAGCACGAACAGGCAAACGATCGCCGCAAGGTAGTGGTATTGGAACGCCGGAAAGAAGTTCGTTCCGAGCGCGAACAGGACGCACGTGAGCGCGATGAAAGCGGTGCGGCGGTCGCGGATCGAGATCAGGAAGGCGGCCAGCGCGAAGTACAGCGGCGGATAGAAATAGAAGCGGTAATAGCGGGCGCGATAGACGAGGCGGTCGAAGTAGCTGCCGATTGTGTCGGTGCCGGGATGGAAGGCGCGCTGCATCCGGTAATCCATTCCTGTTGAGGAGTGAGCGGCAGGTGCGGCACGGGGTTCTGCTGAAACGTCAGGGACGCGGGCACGCCGTACTGATACTGGCTCAGGGTGTACGGCAGTTCGGTCCAGTGGCCGGTGACGCGGCGGTTGTGAAGTAAGCCGAGACCGATGGCAGGCAAAACGATCAGGGTTGCGATGGCGAGCGGCTTGCGCACGTTGCGGAGGAAGACGATTACGCTTGCGATCAGGAAAATCGATTCGTAGGGGCGTGTCAGCAGGTGGATTGCGATGCCTGTGCCGAGGAGCAAAGCGTCCCTGAGGTTGTATTGTCGGCGGAGACGCGGAAGTGCGCCGAAGACCAGGCAGCCGGCAGCGGCGGGCAGTGCCCCGCCCCAGTAGCTGTTCGTCCATTGATTGAGCGGCCCGAATTGCAGTGCCGCGATGAAACCGCCGAGCAGCGCCCAGCCCGGCGAGGTCCAGCCGCGCAGCATCCAGTAGCAGAGCGCCGTAAAGGCGGATACGCACAGCAGTACTCCGGCCCACGGTGTTCCGAAGACCGCGAGGCCGATGGCGAGGGCAAGTCCGTTGCCGATGGGATAAATTGAGCTATAGGTCGGGCGCTGCAGGACGAAGAAGGTTTCGAAGAACTGGCTGAGCGCATGCGGCGGATTCGTGAGACGCCAGTGACGCAGCGTATCGGCGACCAGAAGGTGCCCGAATTCGTCGTAGATGTCCGGTACGGGAACGGGATGACCCGGCAGCAGCAGCAAGCGCAGGGCAAAGGGGAGCAGCGCCAGCCACAGCATGATCCGTATGGGTTTGCGCTCGATCGGCCGCAGGAAAACGGCCGCCACCAGCAGGATTGCGAGGCCGAGTTCGACAAAATCGACAGCGCCGAATCCGATAGGGTTGTGCAGCGGCGCCGGGAACATGAAAGTTCATGGATAGCTTAACCTACACGCTGGAAGATCAGGCGCTGATGGCGCGGGCGGTTCACTATTTCGCGTGGCAGGCGAAGGTAATCGTTCCGGAACTGGGACAGCGCGTGGTGGAAGTGGGCTGCGGCACGGGGAATTTTACGCGCTTCCTGCTCGACCGGGAAGTTGTGGTCGCGGTCGATATTGAAGCCGCCTGCGTGGAGGCGCTGCGCGAGCGTTATCCCGGTCAGGCGAATCTGCGGACCGCGATTTCGAATCCAGAAGACCGCGATTTCCGGCAACTGGCGCGATTTGCGCCCGATTCGTGCGTCTGCCTGAACGTTCTGGAGCATATCGAGGACGATCTGACGGCTCTGGGTTCGATGGCTGCGATTCTGCGCGAAGGCGGGGTGATTGCGTTGATTGTGCCGGCGTTCCCTTCGCTTTACGGACCCATCGACCGCAATCTGGGGCACCATCGCCGGTACACCAGGGCTTCTCTGAGGCAGCTTGCGGGACGCGCGGGGTTGAAGGTGCGCAAAATCGGGTACATGAACACGGTCGGGTTCTTCGGATGGTGGGCGAACGCTCGTATTTTTGGAAAGCAATCGAATTCAGCGGCGCAGATCGCGTTCTTCGATCGGTGGATTGTGCCCGTGACGTCGCGCGTGGAGGCGATAGTGCCTCCGATATTCGGTCAGTCGCTCGCCGCGATTCTTGTGAAGGAGTAAAAGTGGCACTCTTGTTGCAACGGTCAATGCCTATGAGGACTACCCTGGCGATCGCCCTCGCCCTGTGTTCCATCGGGTTTGCGCAGGAGGCTGAGCCGATTTTCCGGTCAGACGCGCCTCTCGTGCAACTGCATGTCACCGTGACCGACCCGCAGGGGCGCCTGATCACCGGTTTGCCGAAGGACGATTTCAAGGTATTCGAGAACGATGTGCCGCAGGAGATCAAGGTGTTCCGGCAGGAAGACGCGCCGGTTTCTCTCGGACTCATTATCGATAACAGCGCAAGCATGAAAGACCGGCGGGCAAAGGTTTCGGCGGCAGTGCTCGATCTGATCCGCGCGTCGAATCCGGGGGATGAGGCGTTCATCGTCAATTTCAACGAGCAGCCACAGCTTGCCCAGGAGTTCACGCAGGATCCGGCGCAACTCGAAGCGGCACTTGCCAAGATCGACTCGCGGGGGCAAACGGCGCTGCGCGATGCCCTCGCTTTGGGGCTGGAACATCTGAAGCGGCTGGGCAAGAACGATAAGAAAGTGCTGCTGGTGATTACGGACGGGGAAGACAACAGCAGTTCGGAAACGCTGACGCACCTGTCGCGGGCCGCGTCGCAGAGCGGAGTCCTGATCTACGGGATCGGGCTGCTGGCCGACGAGAACGAGCGCGAGACGGTGCGGGCGAAGCGCGACCTCGATGCGCTTACGACGGGATCGGGCGGAGAGGTATTTTATCCGAAGAGCCTGTCGGAAGTGGATGAGATCGCGCTGCATGTGGCTCACGATCTGCGCAACCAGTACACGGTGGCGTACAGCCCGCTGAACGCGATGCAGGACGGATCTTTCCGGCGTATCAAAGTGCTGGTGGCATCGCCCGCCGACGCGGTGGTCCGGACGCGCACCGGCTACTACGCTTCGGCGATGTAGGGGCGGTGGTATAGAATTGCGCATTGAAATGAACAAACGCATCTTTGTGGCAGGTTCGTGCGCGGCAGTGGCGCTGTTCGCGGTTGAAGTAGTCAAGACGCCGATCAACAACGACGATGTGCGGGTGCTCGACGTAATTCTGCAGCCGCATGAAAAGACGAACATGCACGAGCACAAGGTGAACCGGGTGATGATCTACCGGAACGCGGGCGAGCAGGCGTTCGATTATGAGGACGGCCACCACACGACTCTGAAGTTTCAGGAGAACGAAGTGAAGTGGAGCCCGATCGAGGGCAAACATATCGCGCAGGTCTCGACGGACAAGCCTTTGAACCTGATCGAAATCGAATTGAAGAAGCCGGGTGCTGGCAAGAAGGTTACGGTGGCGCTCGATCCGCTGAAGATCGATCACACACACTACAAGCTGGAGTTCGAGAACGATCAGGTGCGAGTGTTTCGGGTTTATATCGGGCCGCACGACACGACTCCGGTGCATGAGCACCAACTGAAGCGCATCAGCGTGTTTCTGACCGATGCGAAGGTTCGGTCAACCAGCACGGAGGGCAAGGTGGATTCGACTCCGCACAAGGCGGGCGACATTGTGGCAGGCGGCGCGGGCAAGCACAGCGAAGAGAATCTTACGGATAGGCCGGTTGAGATCATCGTTACGGAACTCAAATACTAGGCCGTTGTGTTAAGCTTGTAGAGTTATGGCAAGAGTTTGTGACGTTTGCGGCAAGGGTCCGCAGTTTGGACATAAAGTGAGCCACGCTCACAATGTCACCAATCGGCGCTGGAATGTGAACTTACAGAGTGTCCGCGCACTGGTAAATGGCGCGAGCAAGCGAGTCCGTGCATGCACCTCGTGCATTCGCAACGGCAAGATCCAAAAAGCGGTTTAAGCTTTAAATCTCAGGATAAAAATCGAAGAAGGCATCGAGCGACTGCAGCAGCTGTCGCTTGATCTCCTCTTCGCTGGCGCCTTCGATGAGGTGCATCGTGACAGACGCGCTGTTGCCGTTCTTCAGCTTCACTCCACCATCTTCGAAACTTTCCAGTTCTTCGCTCGGAAGCAGTCTGACGCCGTAGACCAGCGCAAGTTTCGCCATCAGATAAACATCTCTTCGTCCTGCGTGATGTGATCGACCGTGGGGCGTCTGCCGTTGGTGTAAGTGGAAACGGCGGCTTTGATGCCGGCGAGCACACCGTTGGCTTCGCGCACGGGCTTCATTACGGCAGCTTTGACGTTGTCTCCCGCATGGTGGACCTGATCGACCGTTTCATCCATCGCGGCATCGACTCTGGCGACCTGAGCTTTGGTGCGGTCGGCGATATCGCGGCCAACTTCGGCGAACCGGTGCGCCTGATCGCGCGCCACGTCTGAAACATCTTTGGCGTTGGCCGCGATCTCTTTACCGCGACTCGCAATGTCGGAAAATTTCGGCGCGTTCTCGTCCGCCACGCGTTTGACCGTGTCGATAATCGGTTCGACACGCGTGATGACGCTGTCCACCTTTGCCTGTACCTTCGCGATGACGCGGTAGAGCACAAAGGCCACCGCGGCCATCACAATAATACAGAGGGTGGCGATTCCAACAGCACCTGTAATTACCCAGCGAAATGTTTCTTCCGACATTGCGATTCGTCTCTGTTGCTACGCGGGTTGTCCGGGAACGCTCGGTTCCACTTTGTCGCGATAAGCCTGTTTTCCGGCTTCGATCGCATCGTTGAGATTGTCCTTCTGGCGTCCCACAACATCGCGGCCTTTATCCATCAGGTCGTTCGCCGTGTCCCGCAGTCCGGTACTCTGCTTTTTCAGAAATTCCTTGCCTTCGTCCGCCTTGCTCATCAGAAGGTCGCGTGTTTCTTCGCCCGTCTTCGGTGCGAACAACATTCCAATGCCAACGCCGATTCCCAGTCCCAGGAAAAAGTTAGCCAATCCGTCTTTGTCCATTTGCTCTCCTCTTCGTGGCGACAGGCTCCTCAAAAAAGGGCGAGCCCCAAGTCACTCACAGTATACTTCGCTCGTGCTACTAGCAAATTGACTGCCACGCTGAATCGGGTACAATTCTGTACAGCGTTGCGATCGCGAAAACCAGCCCGGAAGCTCGCCGAAGCAGAGCTTTTCGAGTATGCCGTCAAGTATCTGGCGCTGCAGGGGTGCTCGAGCGAACACCTGAAAAGCAAGCTCCGGCTGAAGGCCGCCAACCCATCCGACATTGAATCGATTATTGCGCGGCTGAAGGATATCGGCTATCTCAATGACGAACGATTCGCACAAAGCTACGCAACCAATCGCGCGGAAAACGACGGATTCGGGCGAATGCGCGTGCTGGCGGATCTGAGAGCCCGGCGGGTGTCTCCGAAGCTCGCGGAAAAGGCTGTGGAGCAGGTGTTCGAAGGCAAGGACGAGGCGGAACTGATCGACTCGTATATCGGGCGCAGGATGCCTTCGATTGCGGCGGGCGGTCCGATCGAGGATGACCGGAAACTGGCGGCGGCGTACCGGCGTTTGCGGCGCGCGGGGTTTAGTTCGGGCGGATCTTTAACAGCTCTGAAGCGGTTGGCCGCGCGTCCGGAACTGATCGACGAACCGCCTCCGGATGACGAGGAATTCTCAAGCGAATAGCTGCCGCAGGGGCTCGGCTTCGAGCTGCGATTGCACACCCATCGCATGACAGACGGTTGCGGCGAGACGGGAGGCATGCACCGGGTTGTCTTTCGGTTCGGCGCCGGTCCGGTCTGAACTGCCGTAGACCCGTCCACCCTGAACGCCGCCGCCCGCAACGATGGCGGTCCAGCAGAGCGGCCAATGATCGCGGCCGCCGGCGGGGTTGAGCTTCGGGGTTCGGCCAAACTCACCTGTTGCGACGACGAGCGTGGTGCGGAGAAGTCCGGCGCGGTCGAGGTTTTCGAGCAGCGAACTATAAGCGATGTCGAAGACGGGGCCGACGGTGTGGCGGTAATCGGCGATGGTGCTGAAGGGCTGCGAACCGTGGCTGTCCCAGGTGGTCTCTCCGAACACTGTGGGGAACATTTCGACAGTTACAAAACGAACCGATGACTGAATGAGCCGTTGGGCGTGCGTGCAATTTTGACCGAAGCTGCCGGTGTGCGCGCCCAGAACTACATGTTCGGAACGTTTGGAGGCGGCGATGAGGGAGCCGATGTGAGGGCGGTCGGCGCCGAAATCGATGCGGCCGGTTTGGGTGAGCTGAACGCCGGTTTCGTGGAGGGACGGACCTTCGTGATAGAGCGAGCGGATGAGGGTGAACTTGTCGGCGTGGCGGGCCATGCGGGGGAAGATCTCGGAGATTTCGATGCCGGGGACATTGGTGCGGATGGGGCGGAAGGGTCCGCGGATTTCGGAGGGTGCGCCGGGCTTCATGTCCCAGGTGTCGAGGTGCGCGGGGCCGCCGGTCAGGTTGAGGAAGATGCAACTGAGCGCGGTGGGGCGGGCCTTCGCGGGCGGGAGCAAGGGAAGCGCGCTGAGCTGGAGAAAGCCGCGTCGCAGCATGGCTATTGTTTGTCCTTGAACTCTTCGTACCACGCCATCTGAATGGCTTCAAGCTTGCCTTCGCTCGATTTGGCGGGGTCGTCTTTGAACTGCTTGAGAGCAGTGACCCATTTGTGGAGATCGGTGAAGCGGACGGTCAGCGGGTCCACGTCAGGGTGTTCTTCCGAGAGCTCGAGCGCGATGTCTTCAGTGTGTTCCCAGGTCAATCCGGCCATGAAGTACATGCTATCCTGCCCGTGAATCCGCTGTGCCTTTCCGTTGTATATTCCTCCTCCTTTTCTCGACAGCCGCGGCTTGGGCGCAACTGACTCCGCAGCAGAAGGCCTTGAATCTGGAGTCGTTTGAAACGGTCTGGACGACGATTCGCGACCGGCATCCGGACAAGAAGCTGAACGGGCTCGACTGGCAGGCGGTCCACGACGAGACGAAGCCGCTGATCGAGCGGGCGCAATCGATGGACGAGGTGCGTGGCATTCTGCGGGCGATGGTGGACCGGCTGAATTCGTCGCATTACGCGATTATCCGGAGCGAGCGGTATGCGCCCGCGGCGACGGAAAAGCCGACCGACGTTTCGGAGAACGCGCAGCCGGGGCGGGCGGTGAGCTTCGGGAACCTGCCGGAATCGCGGCTGATCTTCGAATCGCGCGTGCTGCCGGGGGGCGCGGGTTATATCCATTTCAATGAGTTTCTGGACCCGGTGTCGCTGATGCCGGAGTTCGAGGCGGCGATGAAGAGGTTCGCGAAAGCGCCGGGGATTGTGCTCGATCTGCGCGGGAATCCGGGCGGGATCGGGGTGATGGCGATGGGGATTGCGGGGTTTTTCATCGACAAGCCGGGGCAGAAGCTGGGGGAGATGAAGACCGGCGACACGACGCTGAAGTTCACGATTTTCCCGAGGGCGCAGGCGTACCGGGGGAAGCTGGCGATTCTGGTGGACGGGGAATCGGCGTCCACGACGGAGATTCTGGCGCAGGGGATGCAGGATCTGAAGCGGGCGCGGATCTTCGGGTCGAGGACGGCGGCGGCGGCGCTGCCATCGGACATCATCCGGCTGCCGAACGGGGACCGGTTTCAGTTCGCGGAGGCGAGCTACACGTCCGTTGGCGGCAAGGTGCTGGAAGGCGCCGGGGTGACGCCGGACGTGGAGGTGAGGGCGGCAGCGGGACGTGACGCGGCGATTGAAGCGGCCGAGGCGTGGATCGCGGAATGAACGGGCGGGCCATGGTGGCCGGCCTGTTCACGATCCTGTTCTGGGCGGCGGCGTATCCGGCGATCCGCGTGGCGCTGGGGTCGTACTCACCGGGGCAACTGGCGGCGCTGCGGTTTCTGACGGCGAGCGTGGTGTTCGCGACGTACCTCGGGTTGAGGCCGCAGGCGCTGCCGAGGGGCCGCGATCTGGTGCTGGTGCTGCTGGCGGGCGCGATCGGGATCTTCGGGTATAACCTGCTGCTGAACACGGGTGAACTGACGGTGAGCGCGGGGGCGGCGAGCCTGATTATCAACTGCATGCCGGTGTTTGCGGCGCTGCTTTCGGTGATGGTGCTGGGGGAGCGGCTGCGTCCGGCGGGCTGGCTGGGGGTTGCGATCAGCTTCTGCGGCGTGGGGATGATCGGGCTGCGCGATCCGGCGGGGCTGCGTTTCGGGTTTGGGGCGCTGCTGACGCTGATGGCGGCGATGTGCGCGGCGGTGATGAGTCTGATCCAGAAACCGTTGCTGCGGCGGTACAGTTCGACGGCGATTACGGCGTGCGTGATGTGGAGCGGGGCGGCGCTGCTGTCGCCATTTCTGCCGGGAGCTCTGGCGGTGGCGTGGCACGCACCGGTGGCGCCGACGCTGGCGATCGTATTTCTGGGGATTTTTCCGGCGGCGCTGGGATACCTGACGTTCGCGTTCGTGCTGTCAAGGTTCACGCTGGCGCAGACGTCGGCGATGCTGTATCTGGTGCCGCTGGCGGCGATCGGGATCTCATATCTGTGGCTGGGCGAGGTTCCGACCGCTGAAAGCATGGCGGGCGGGGCGACGGCAATCCTGGGGGTGGTGTTGCTGACGAGGTATGGGAAAGCGCGGGCGCAGCCACGGTTCGCCGGCTGAGTCGATTTCATTTTTCGGCCCTGTTTTGCGGGGTTAAGCGGCCTTTCCGAGCACCGGAGGAGCGTTGACTCCGCAGCAGCGCTTAAATTTCTGACCGGATTTGCAGGGGCAGAGGCTGTTGCGGGCTACGGATGGAGCCGGGGCTGCGGGCTGCGGGGGCGTTTTACAAAACGAAGCCATGTTCTCAGAAGGCCTATTTTCAGAAGGCGCGGCTTCAGAAGACACAGTTTCAGCAGCCGGGGTTTTGGGAGCGACGGTTTTAGGAGTTGCGGGGGAGCGGCGCTGGTCGGGGCGCCCGACGAAGGATTTGGTGCGTTCGACTTCGTCGGCCTTTTCGGCGAGGAGGCGGGCGCGTTCCTTTGTGGCTCGGGCGGCGATGACTTCCGCATAGATGGCGACGCCGAGGTGTGAGATATCGGTGCCTTCGGGGAAGATTTCGTTGCGGACCTGGCGCTCGGTCTGGAGGAGGCGCAGTTCGCGGGTGGCTTTGCTCATGATGTTGAGGGCGTTGGCGCGGGCTCGATGGAGCGCGTCGAGGTCGGGTTCGGTGGATTCGGCGGGGGCGGCGGTGGTGAGGGTGGCTTCGGTGAGGGCAGCTTCAGTGAGGGCAGCTTCGCGGCGAGTGAACTGGAGGAGGCGCCAGCCGGCTCCGGCGATTTCGGTGGCGTAGGTTTGTTCGAGGATGCCTACGGGTTGGAGCGTGGCGTTGGAATTGGCGGTCAGGGTTTCGAATTCGTCTAGTTCGATTGGGGTCATATTATGGGTCCTTTTTTGTGGCGTTTTTTGCGTCGTTTTTCGTCGCCTTTTGGCGAAATGCCGGGGGTTTAGGCCGGGATTTTCCGATTTGACGGTAACATTCGGGTTGGTGGGTGGGGCCTGGGGTGGTTGGTAAGTTGTTGATTGGGTTGGGAAAATAAAGTTTGGGTGGGCGTGACCGGGAATTCCGGGGTTTTCGGGCGTGTTTAATCGTTGGGGTTGGGCGTTTTGACGGGTTGACCGTGGGCGTGAGGGGAGTTTACTTCGCCTGCTGGCCGCGCAACGTCGTTTGGCATTGAGGTATTCGACCCTGGTCGCGCGTGGATCGGTGGATGGGGCGGGCGCGATGTATCTTGCGACGTTGAACAAAGGCTCTTTGATTCGGGAGGGCGACGACTACACTCGGAGCGCTTCGACGGCTCGCGCTTTGATTGGCGGGAAGGTAAGTGCTGTGCGGCCACCGGGTAGGGCAAGATCTGGCCGCCCGCGTCGTAGTCAACGAGATGCCGAAAATACGGCCACGTGGATCGGCGAAGCTAAGCGCGTTTAGCGGGAGTAATCCGGAAAACTTCGAGGAAGGGCTAACATAAGTGGGCAAAATTTGGCTTTCTTTCCGCTAACGCGGTGCGCGTTTGAATTCGGATTCGGGTCGTCCAAACAGCATCCGATTCGTCGACAACCGCCCCGACGTAAAAGGGCCGCGCCTACGGAAAAGACTCGACAGTGCTCACAAACGCTGCAGATGCGAGGGTCTTCGAGAGGCTGCCACGTGATATTGTCACGGATAGACTAGTATGCTCGTATCATTCTCCGTCTCGAATTTCCGCTCCTTCAACGAAGAACAGACATTTTCGCTCGTGGCTAGCAAGCGGCACTCCACGGAACATAAAGACCATACATTTCCGATCCCAGGCTCAGACGAACAGGTCTTGCGAACTGCGGTTCTATATGGGGCTAACGGTGCTGGCAAATCGAATCTGTTCAAAGCACTTCAATTTTTGAAAAAAATTGCGCTGCGCACGCGCCAGAAGGAGGATACCTTGGAGCGGGAGCCGTTCCTTCTCCGGTCGGAAGAGCGCGAATCGAGCTTCGACCTCCAATTTATAATCTACGCGACACTTTACCGCTATTGCGTGAAGGTTGACGACTTCACCATCATCGAAGAGTCGCTGGTTTGGATAAACAAGGGCAAGGAGAAGGTTATTTACGAGCGATCCATCTCCTCCGAAGGCAAGGTCGAAGTTAAACTTGGTGATACCGGTACGGTGCCTACGACAGACCGGGCCAAAATCGAAGCTCTGGCAACAATCGGCGGACCGCAGAATCAATCATTCCTCGCAACCGTATTCGTCACGCTTGAGGTCGAAGATTGGCCTCCTCATTTGCAGTTACCGATCCTCTGGTTTGTCTCGCAGCTACGCTTGATTGACCCTGAAGGCGCTGATCCTACTTCCAAAGGGGCATTTGCCACGGATCCTGAGCTGCTGCGTTTCGCCGGAGACTTCCTAAGCGCCGCCTCGACCGGCATCGATCATCTTGCCGCGACAGAGAACCAAATTTCAGAAGAGGACGCCGCTCACCTCTTGAGTCCACGAGTTCGACAGCGCCTGGCAGCGGCTACTGAACCGACGCCTGTCCGCCACATCCTTGGGAATGGAGATGTTGTAGTGGCGACAAGGTCGGGCGAAGATCTCAACTACACTCTGATTCAGGTCAAGGCAGCCCATCGCAATAGTGATGGGCAGGTCGTTCCTTTCGACATCAAACAAGAGTCGGATGGCACCCAGCGGCTGCTGCAACTAGTCCCTGCTCTGCACAGCATGAACCAGCAGCCCCGATGCTATTTTATTGACGAGATTGATCGGAGTCTTCACCCGATACTGGTTCACGATTTCCTCGCTTTCTTCCTGCGCTCTTGCGAAGGAAAGGCGGCTCAACTCATCATGACCACGCACGAGTCGAGCCTTCTTGACCAGGATCTCCTTCGGCGCGACGAGATTTGGTTTGCGGAAAAGAACAGTGAGGGCGCCACTACGCTTTATTCCCTGCTTGAGTTTAATCCACGCAACGACATGCAACTCCGCAAGAACTACTTGCAGGGTCGCTTCGGTGCGGTGCCTTTCCTTGGCGGTATAGACGGTCTGCTCGACGAAGAGGAGAAGTCGCCCCGGTGAGTCTAATTTCCCGTGAGCCCCGCCCGCTCGGTCGTGACCGCTTCCCAAGTCAGTTCCGCGACGACCGGATCTTTCTTATCGCTTGCGATGACCGTTATGCACCGAAACAATACTTCCAGTTTTTCGAGATGAGGCGCATCACGATCGTGGTGGCAGCTGCGGAGGATAATAGATCAGCGCCTCAGCACGCGCTCGATCGTCTTCGTGAGAAGCGATCCAAGATGAAATTGGAACCTCATGATGAGTGCTGGCTTGTCCTCGACACGGATCACCATCTGGGCGAAAACCACCGTCCGAACTTTATACGCCTGATTCGCGAGGCGGAGGACGAGGGGGTTAAGGTTGCTCTGAGCCGTCCCTGTTTTGAGTTCTGGCTGCTACTTCACCATATCGACGAGATTACGGCTAGCGCTCTTACCGAATGTTCCGAGGTCGAGAACTCAATTCGGTCGGTAGTCGGAGAGTACAACAAGACGAACCTTAAGCGCCAACATTTCACCAATGGATCCGTCGAGGCGGCCACACTGCGCGCGGAGCGTCTGGATCTCACGGTGCCCGGGGGCTACCTCCCAGAGGCTCCCACGACCCGCATCTATAAGCTGATCCGAGGAATCGCTGCCAAGTGCCTCCCTTCCGAATTGCCATCAGCGCTCCGACCTTTGACCGCGCCCGCGGTAGACGCCACGGTGCAAAGCGACTAATGCAAAGCGACTAATACGATACCGATCCAACTGTCGAACTATTGGCGCAGAGAGTCGGATATCTGGCCGGAAGCCGTGTTTTGAGGAAGCTGGCCGGATTAGTACCGTTAAGTCGGCTTGTGGCCCCGTAACTGTGACGCGCGGTCACTTGCCAGTAAACGGGCGTTGCTGTCTTGTGCCGCCGCCTGGAACCGCAGACATGGGCCAATCTACGGAACGCCGACGATGGGTCAACTGGACGGTACGCGCTACACCTCCGACGTTACCAGGCGGAGTTCAATGAAGAATCCCAGCTAGAACCGGGACTGCGCCGCTTCGTCTGACCGAACTTAAGGCCAGGAATCGCCCACTGTTGATCGAGATATAGACACCGTTGACAGGTTATGCACACGCTATTACCCCGCCCCGCGACTGCGCTCAATATCTCCTGCCAATCCCGGCGCGGTGCGAAGGCCAAACATGATTCCGGCCAGAATGATTGCCAACACCAGTACAGATGCCAGTGCGAGGCGATAATCGCGCTCCCGAAGAAAAGCGATAAGCATCAGCGAAACGCGCAACACAGGCAGGAGAATGAGTAAAGCAATGCCGGCAGTGGCGAGGCGTATATTCGGGGGGCCGGCCAGGTTAGATGTCCCCGCGGGGGCGTCGAGCGTGGCGAGCGCGAGCCCCAAAGCAATTGCACCTGCCGCGAGCCAACTGCCGTATTGAAGCAATCCCGCCAGCAATGTCTCCAATCGCGAAAGCTTCGGCAAAGGTCCAGTCATCGGGGCCACGGGAAATGTACGCCGAATGCCGTCAAAAGCATCTGGATGCCCAGCACCAAAAGGACAGTAACAAACAGCACGCGAAGCTTTTCGTTCGACACCAGCATCAGGATGTGCGCGCCCAGGATCGCGCCGACGACTGAGCCAAGGGCGACAGGCCCCGCGATGGCAGTCACGATGTCGCCGCGCATGAAATAGGCCCCGGCGCTGGCCGCCGCCGTCACGCCGATCATAAAATTTGACGTTGCAGAGGAAACCTTAATGGGCAAACGCAGGGCGGTGTCCATCGCCGGGATTTTGAGTACTCCGCTGCCGATGCCGAGAAGCGCGGAAATCAGCCCGGCACCGTACATCAGTGTCATCCCCAGCGGCACGCGTTGTACCTTATAAGCGGTTTCGCGCCCAAGTGTACGGTCCGGATAGCTGGAATGGAGCTTAAGAACGGCCGCCCAGCGGCAGGCACCCTTTACCGCATCCGTTTGAAGAAATTCGCGCCTCTTTGCCAGCATTTGCTGCGCTGAGATGAACAGGATGCCTGCAAACAGGAAAAACAGCCAGGAGACCGGCACGACCCCTGCGACCAATACTCCAGTCAACGCACCGAGTGTTGTGGCCACTTCGAGCACGATGGCCAGACGCACATTGGTCAGGCCGCTCCTTAGAAACGGCGCAGCGCCTCCGCAGGAGCAGGCGATCACGGAAATAATGCTGGCGCCGATAGCTTTGTGTATCTCGACATGCCCGAATATCGTGAGGACGGGTACGAGGAAAATTCCGCCGGCCATGCCGAGCATGCCGCCCAAGGCGCTGGCGCCCAGCGACACCGCAATGAGCCATAACGAAAATTGCGCGTCCACTCAGCGGCACGCGCCGGGGCGGGCTTTTGCGCGTCGTGCCAGACGCGTAACGAAGCGGACCTGATCGCCCCGGTAATAGAGCCTTTCGTAATCGACGGGCCGTTGCCCGTCGCAAAAGGATGTGCGCTCAATCAGAAAGATCGGACTGCCGGTGCGGATACCGAGGGCGCGCGCAACGGTCTGGTCCGCCGAAACGGCCTCGAGGCAATACTCTGCCTCGATCAACGGCATGTTGTACTTCTGTTCGAGTAACGCAAAAATGGGGTCCGTTTCCAGATTGTTTTCAATAATCTTTTCCCCGATCTCCAGGGGCAGATAAGTCTCATCGAACGAAATAGGAATACCGTTCGCCAGTCGAACGCGCTGAAGGCGGACCACTCGCGTACCGACTGCAAGCGCGAGGTGGTGCGCAACGCTCTCGCTTGAGGGTACGATTTGCTTATCCAGGAGCCGTGCAGAGGGACGACGGCCGAGTGCGTTCATGTCCTCAACGAAACCGCTCAGTTCCGTCAGCTCTTGCGTAATCTTCGGCTCCAGGACGAAGGTGCCTTTGCCGCGCCGGATTTCGACTAAGCCACGCCTTATCAGATTCTGGACCGTCTGCCGGATGGTGGTTCTGCTGACGGAGTATTTGCCGACCAACTCAGTCTCATTCGGAAGCCTGCTTCCGGGCGCGTATTTGCCGTTCGCGATATCGTCGGCGAGCATCGTCTCTACCTGGGCGTAGAGTGGCAGCGCATTATCGGAACAAATTGTATTCACCCGAAGAAATAATGACATAATGACGTCATGATGTCAATACAGCTTCAGTGGGTTAACGACCGCCCTTTACCATCGCGCCGACCCGCCGGCCGTATCACGCGCTACTCTCTTTTGCCGATATTTGGCACCGGAAGCAGCCGCCACTGGTACGAATTGCCAACAAGCGTCAAAAGTGAATCGGCGAATAGCGACCTGGTCGTTATCCGACATTCCGCCGATCATATTGCGAAAACAAATCGACAACACAGACGCTGTCGGAGTTCCTGATCATGGACCAATCCACAATCATCGGCACACTGCGCGAGCATGAGGGAGAACGCGTTCAGCCGGAGTGGAGCACCTGTTGCTCTTTGGCTCCTGGGCGCGCGGCACCGCAGTCCAGTCCATGTCGGACATCGACCTCATTGCCGAATTCGACGCCGGGCGCGAATACTCGCTGCTGGACCGCGTGCGGCTGGAGAACCGTCTCGCCGACATGCTGGGGGCCAAGGTAGACCTTGCTCCTCTGCGGACGCTAAAGCACGGAATCCGGGAACGAGCGATGCGCGAGGCGGTTCCTGCCTTTTAAGGATTTCAGCCGATCGCTGCGGGACATTGCGGAGGCCATCAAACTGATCGAAAAATTCACAGCGGGGATGGATTTCGATGGCTTTATCGAAGATCCCAAGACCATCGCGGCGGTCGAGCGCAAATTGCCGATTGTCAGTGAAGCAGCGATTCGCCTTAGAAAAGACGCGGAGGTACGTTGTCCGGGCTTGCCGCGGGGAGAGATTCGGGGAATCGGCAATTGGTTGCGCCACCAATATGATGCCGTTGAGCTGTCGGTCGTATGGAAAACCTTGCGCGACCATTTGCGGCCTTCCGGCCAGCGTTAGAATGATTAGTTCGCATGCACATTTTCAGCGCATACAGAATTGGACTGATTGGAGTGGTAGTATTCCAATCCCTGCTTACAAGCGCGTTGGCACAGGAGATGCCTTCCCGTGAACCGGGCGTGGTGTATTATGCCGACGGCTCGAATTTCAAACCACTCGCCAAAGAGGCTGCACCTGCGAGCGGTCGCGCGAAGTTCTCAGCAAAGATTAAGGGAGCGCATGCCGCGGTCCGTTTCCCAGAAGGACAACCGTTGCGGTTTCGCCTTTGCAGCGCCGATCCGACGAGATATAAGGTCTATAGACTTCGGTCAACAAAGAATTCACGGGACGTAACGATCGCTAAGGTTAACATCTGGATCGGCGGAGGCAAATCCGCGCTGTCAGAATCGGAGATTCCATTCACGGTTGAACCCGCGGATAGCAGTTGTTTTACGCTAACCAACAAAGCACCGCTGAATGAAGGGGAGTATGCCGTCAGCCCCACCGGTGAAGAATACGCTTTTGCGTTCGGAGTTGGAGAAGTGCCACGGCCAAAATAGCGTTGCGGTCGCGCGGCTGAAGCTTTGCGACTGCGTCCGAAAGAATTGGTGCGAGTACCTATGCTGTATTCACAGAACCTTGGCCCCGCAGCGCCGACGGTCACATGGCTTAAGACGCGCGTTGCTGATGTTTGCCGCTCAGATCGTCACTGACGGCAGCTTCTTCACGATGTTGGCGAGCAGCGATTCCTTTGCTTCCTCCAGCGCCTGGATTGCGAATTCGTGCGCAACCCTAGGGAATAGCCGCAGGAATTCCCCAGGGATTCGGCGCCTTCGAGATAGTCTCACCGCGACCGGGACCGAAAACGCGTGTTCCTCTTTGTGCCGAGATGGCACCGCAAACAGCCAAAAAGGGGCCAGATCTTACGAAATGCCGACAAACCGTCAAAGTGAATCGGTGTAGACTCGGGTCATGAGCTCACCGCAACGGCTAACCGCGATTATCGAACGCGAGGATGACGGCTACGTTGCGTTGTGCCCGGAGCTTGATATCGCCAGCCAGGGTCAATCCATTGAAGAGTCGCGGGCGAAACTGACAGAAGCATTGACGCTCTTTTTCGAGACGGCATCGCCGTCGGAAATCGCCCGGCGGGCTCACTACGATGTCTTCGTAACCCAGGTCGAAGTGCCGGTTGGGTAAGCTCAGGTTCTTTCGGGTCTGGAAGTGTGCCGGATTCTCGCAGATAACGGATTCGTCGCGGTTCGTCAACGAGGCAGTCATCGGGTCATGCAGAAGCACTTGGAGACGACTACCGTCACGGTTCCCGTGCCACTTCACGCCTGGCTGCGGCGCGGCACGTTGGCAAGCCTTGTCTTCGCTGTCCTGCTCGCGTTGCCAGTCGCGGCGCAGTCGCCTGGATCGCTTCGAACGCAGCGGTTTGTCGGAGCCTGGTCGCTGGTATCTTATGAATTGCGTCTTACCTCGGGCGAGGTGTTAAGGCCGTTCGGCGATCATCCGGTGGGCCGCATTGTCTACCAGAAAGGCGGTCAGATGTCGGCGCAGGCTGATGAATCCTGTACCGCCTTTGTTCGCCAGCACAGATCCCCTCAAAGCCACGCCTGAAGAATCCGATCGTGCCTGGCGCAACTACATCGGTTATTGGGGCAAGTTCAGCGTGGATGCGAAGGCCGGGGTGGTCACCCATCACATTGAGGGCGGCTGGTTCCCCAACTGGATCGGCCAGAAGCAGGTTCGATCCTTCCGTTTCGTCCGAGGCCAGCTGATTTTAGAGGCGGACTCACCAGCTTGGCACGCCACCTTGGTATGGAAAAGGATTGAGTGACGAATTAACGATCATCGAACAGCGAAGATGTCGTAAGCAACTCCTTTTGCGGTTCGCTTGCCGATTCCAATCGTAACCAGCCGGTTGAGCCAGGCAAGCTTACCCGAGGCAGTTTCGAACACGGGAGTGATCCGGAAGTAATAAGCGCTGGACGGAACATCTTCCCCTTTCGCAATGCGTGCCCGAATAGCGGGAGGGATGTCAGACACGCCCCGATAGTTCACGAAAACCAGGGAGCCGTCCTCCGATCGAAGTGTAATCCGCACGTCCAACTGCGCTACGCCGTCTCTACGAACAAGGACCCAGTCGCCGCCGCCGGGCAAAACCTCTCCGCGCAGACGAGGACCGGCAAAGGAACCGCCCTTCACATAGAAGATGCGTCTTCCGCCGAGCGGCGTATCGCCAAGACTCTGCGGCTCGTCCAGGTCAGCACGGAGTTGCATCAAGAACTCGGTTTTCGGAGGGGCTGGCGCCTGTTGGCCTATAGCCGGAGCGACACACCCGGCAATTATCAGGGAGGCGAATACTCTCAGCATTGAGAAATTTTACACAATGCGATGGACGCACTCCGCAAGGAGGTCGCGCCTGATGGCATAGCGTTTACCAGTGTCCCCTTCGATTCGAAAATGGGCTTATCGGCCTCTTCTTCACACGGCCTGCTGCCGACGAATCTGCCGCTGTTTTCGTGCCTCCTCCAGCTTCCGATCTCGCTCGGCATGGATATCCTGCCGATGCCCGGCAAGCATGTCCTTCGGCTTGATGAAGCCAATGGCACTGTGAAGGCGGACATCGTTGTAATGCTCCACGTAGCCTTCCACCAGCCGCCGCGCGTCCTCCAGCGACAGCGGCGTTCCCGGCCGGATGCACTCTCCTTTTAGCGATTTGTACCAATCCGTCAACATAGCGCGTATCGCGGTTAAGGACGCGGCCCGGCGCCTGGCGTCAAATCCGCCGGGTTCGTTATTCAGCGGCCAGGGTTTTCAGGAGGGTTTGCACGATAGTACGAAGCTCGGGAAGATCTTCTTTCACCGTATCCCAAACAATGCTGTCGTCCACACGATGGTAGGAATGCCGAAGTATGTTTCCCATACCGCGATAACCTTTTTGATCGATCTCGGGGTATTCTCCAGGAGACTCATCTTCCAGTCTGACGATGGCTTCCGTGAGAACCTGGATCTTACGTTCCACCGCTGCCTTAGTCTTGTCATCTGACCGATAGGCATTTAAGTCCATTGTTCCAATGAAATTCTGAATTTGTCGAATAGCATCCAGCACATCCTCAAGATGTTGCCGAGGGTCCCTAAAAGGCATCGACGGCTTCTCGCAGAACCTGATTCCTGATCGATTCCCTTAGCCATTCGGGTGATGAAAGATCTACTCGGGTCCCGAGCAAATCGGCAAGGCGGTTCTCAATTCTTCCCATGGTGAGAAGCGTGTAATGCTTCCCTTTGTCGAAATCGGCCAATAGATCGACATCTGACTGCTGGGAGTTGTCGCCCCGCGCGACCGACCCGAAGACAGCGAGATGCACGATGCCAGCAGCCTTCAACTCAGGCTCATGCTCGCGAAGCTTTTGGATCACCTGCTCTCTGTTCATCGGCGGCACTCTTCAATTACAGTGTCTCTCAGAACCCTGCTCCTGCAGAACGGGGTTACCAGACTTTGGCCCAAGTGATCCAAATTGACGAGAAGCGCTAGGTTCAAACGCGAATTGCTGGCATCTGGCCGCCGCAAACCCGCGAGTGACGGCGAAGTGGCGATCTGGAAAGATCAGGCGGGCCAGCGAGCCGCAAGCTCGCCCCTTTTGCTACCTTGCGCGAGTAATCGACTCAGTTTGCTTCGGGTTCACGCCCTGCGCCATTGGACTGACCCGCCTCCGTCGGGAACCGCGTGGCGGTACAGCGCGGGCGGCGGTTGGGTTGGCTTGTGGTCCCGGCGATTTGCGCAACGCTGTTTTACGGAATTTCCGGCTATTTGTGCACTGCCCCTCTCATCGGCGAGAATCCCCGCTGGCGCGGAATAAGTGCTGGACCCGAAAGGCTGGGCCTCAACAGCGAAGTCGTGTCCTGGCGTTCAACCGATGGTGTTTCGCTCAAGGGCTGGTGGCTACCATCCGCAGGATCCGCTCGTGGCAACGTGATCATCGCCCACGGCGTCGATCACACTCGCCAGGTCATGCTGCCACGCGCCGCCTTCCTGGTTCGCGGTGGATACAATGTGCTTGCGCTGGACCTGCGCGGTCATGGTGAGAGCGCCGCGCAGTATGCTTCACCCGGTTATCTCGAATCGCGGGACCTTCTGGGCGCAATCCAGCACATCCGAAGCGGCGGCGAGCACGGCCCCATCATTCTTCTCGGCCTCTCTTACGGTGCAGCCGCGGTCGTAGTTGCAGCCGCGCAATCTGAGGACGTTGCAGCTATCATCGCGGACGGTGTGTTTCCGAGCGGTGCGGACGTTTTCGAGAATGTAACCCGCAGTATCGCCGGAAACCGCAGGATGAACCCCGGCTTGCGCGCAGTCGCGTTCATCGCCACATGTCCCGGCATCCCCACTGCAGCCGCCCTGGCCTACTATGCCCGCACAGGTATTTGGCTCGGATCAGATCTCCTCAACGTTTTGCAGTACGCCGCAAGAGTCCGCGTTCCAATACTCTTCATCTCCGGTACGCGCGACTGGATCGTACCCACCGATCAGGTGCGAAAAGTGATGGCCGCCGTGCCATCCGGCCGCAAATCGCTGGTCGTCATCCCAGACGCCCAGCACGACACCACATTCAGTACTGCATCGGCGCTTTATCAGAACGCAGTCATAGGCTTTCTCAATGACAGCCTCCCGAGGTGACCACGGGTTGAACCAACCCGGCGGCGAAATCTACAGAAGGACCGGCACAGCGAGATACGGATCAGCGTGGAGAATCACGGATGTCTCGTTCCCCGGTAGCACCCGCAAAGGACGTAGCGTTTACCGTCAACCTGAAACGGTCTGTTGAGTTCCTGGTGGATCGTCATTGCCACCGCGAACCACCATGCATCCGCCGTATCTGAGAAACTCGCCGCGAGTCGATCGCTCGGAATAAGGCCTTCATGGTCATGTGCGCAATCCCGCGAAGCCGTTCGTCGAGGGTGGCGAGGGGGGCGCTGTGGCGGATCGAGAGTTCCAGATAAGCGGCGTCGTATCTCCACGATGTCCTTGTGGGACAGTCTCGCTTCAGCTTCAGCGACGGGCACCAACATGGCAGCGGGGATGCCGTGACGGGTATCTGATCTTTTCGCCCCTGGCCACGCGGTCCAGCATGCCGCCAAATGGGTATTTGCTTCGAATGCGCCCACTGTGTCCATTTCGCCGTGGTGAAACCAGTTTAAACGAGACAGAACGAACGTTCCGCGGCTTTTCTTTGTGGTGGAGGAAGGCTTCAGTCTGGGGGAGGCCGGGTGATGTTGACTTGTTTGGGGTCCACTTTTGGGGGCTGCCGGGATTCGTGCGCGCAGCAGGCGGCGGTGTCGTCGGCGACCTCGTAATAGTAGAGGGGGAATTTTGTTGCCGGATTTCGCAGGGGCCAGGGGTGGAGCGGCGCGGTGGTCGAGGGCCGCGAGGAGTATGCGGCGAGAGATGGACACGGTCCGGATTGTAATACTTATACGGAAACAAAAAGGAGCACGCAGAGATGAAGTCGAAGAACACGATCTGTCTTTGGTTCGAGAAGGACGCGCATGAGGCGGCGCGATTTTATGCCGATACGTTTCCGGATAGTCATGTGACGGCTGTTCATAAAGCGCCGTCGGATTATCCGAGCGGGAAGCAGGGGGACGTGCTGACGGTGGAGTTCACGGTGGTGGGGATTCCTTGCATGGGTTTGAATGGCGGGCCGGCGTTCCGGCATACGGAGGCGTTTTCGTTTCAGATTGCGACGGAGAGCCAGGAGGAGACGGACCGTTACTGGAATGCGATTGTCGGAAATGGCGGGAAGGAGAGCGATTGCGGGTGGTGTAAGGACCGGTGGGGACTGTCGTGGCAGATTACGCCGCGCGCACTTACGGATGCGCTTGGGGCGGGCGGCGGGGAGGCGAAGCGGGCGTTTGCGGCGATGATGACGATGAAGAAGATCGATGTGGCTGCGATTGAAGCGGCACGGCGCGGCTGAGGCGGCGTAAAAGGCCGCCGAATCTGTCAAACTGGTTCCGGTCTTCTTTAAAATGCGCGTAATTTCTTTTGTTTTTTTGCTGCCCCTGGTGCAGTTGACTGCCTTCGCTCAGAGTGTGACGTGGAGCGAGCAGATTGCTCCGATTATTTACGGCAACTGTTCGCAGTGCCATCACGCGGGGCAGGTGACGCCGTTCACGCTGATGAGCTATGAGGACGTGGCGAAACATGGGCCGACGGTGGCGTCGGTGACGCAGTCGCGCTTTATGCCTCCGTGGAAGCCTGAGACGGGGTGGGTGGCGTTCCGGGATGAGCGGCATTTAACGGCGGATCAGATTTCGCTGATACAGCAGTGGGTGGCGGCGGGGATGCCGCAGGGGGATCTTTCGAAGGCGCCGGCGGCTCCGACGTATCCGGACGGATGGCGGCTGGGGACTCCGGATTTGATTCTGAAGATGCCGACGGGATTCGCGGTGCCGGCGGACGGTCCGGATATTTATCGCAATTTCGTGCTGCCGACGGGGCTTGTTGGCGACAGGTGGGTGAGGGCGATCGAGCTGAGACCTTCGGCTCAGAGCGCGGTACACCACGTTTTGTTTTACACAGACGGGAGCGGGCAGGCGCGGGGGCTGGACGGGCAGGACGGGCAGCCGGGGTTTCCGGGATTCGGGTCGGTGTTTACGCTGGGGCTGCCGAATCCAATTACGTTTGCGGGGCTGCTGAGTCTTTTGCAGGCGAATAATCCGGTGCTTGCGACGGCTCTGGCCGGCGGGCTGGGCGGCTGGGTGCCGGGGACGACGCCGGAGTTTCTGCCGACGGGGATCGCGTATTCCCTGCCGCAGGGCGCGGACCTGATTTTGCAGACGCACTTCCATCCGGACGGGAAGCCGGAGACGGAGCAGACGACGATCGGGCTGTATTTTACGGATAAGCCGCTGCGGGAGATTACGCAGATTCAGGCTCCGTCGTTCTTCGGGATCCGGGCGAGTATCGACATTCCGGCGGGGAAGCCGGATTACATGGTGCGCGGGTCGTTCACGCTGCCGGTGGCGGTGGATGCGTTCAGCGTTTCGGCGCACGCGCACTATCTGGGCAAGGGGACGCGGATGACGGCGACGCTGCCGGGGAGCGGGGAAGTGAAGATCCTGCTGGCGATCGACGACTGGAATTTCAGCTGGCAGGACAGCTATATCTTCAAGGACCTGGTTACGCTTCCGGCGGGCACGCGCATTGACGGGGAGCTGATTTATGACAATTCGGCGGATAACCCGAATAATCCGTTCTATCCTCCGAAGAATGTGAAGTGGGGCGAGAATTCGACGGATGAGATGGGGAGTCTGATTCTGAACGTGGTGCCGCATGTGGCGACGGATACGGACCCGCTGAGGAAGGCGATTGAGGCGTATGTGTTCGCGGGAGATCCGACGTTCGGGGATCATCCGCAGTTGATTGGGGCGGGTGTGGTGAATGCGGGGAGCGCGCAGACGGGGGCGGTGAGTCCGGGTGAGATTGTGAGCCTGTACGGGAGCCAGTTCGGGGCGGCGGGGACGGAGGTTCTGTTCGATAAGATTCCGGCGCCGGTGGTGTATGCGTCGGGAACGCAGGTGAATGCGGTGGTGCCGTATGAAGTGGACGGGCAGCCGGGGACGCAGGTGACGGTGAGGAACGGGACGCTGGTGTCGGCTCCGGTGGCGCTGCCGGTGACGGCTTCGAGCCCGGGGATTTTCGCGGTGGTGGATCAGGATAAGCCGTTCGCGAAGGGGTCGGCAATCGTGATTTACGGGACGGGCGAGGGGCAGACGAATCCGGGCGGGGTGGACGGGCAGATTGCGAACGGACCTGTTTACGCTGCTCCGATGCTGCCTGTGAGCGTGACGGTGGGTGGGGTGCCCGCAGTGGTGAAGTATGCGGGAGCCGCGCCGACGCTGATTGCGGGAGTGCTGCAGGTGAACGCGGAGATTCCGGACGGGGTGGCGCCGGGGAGTGCGGTGGTGCAACTGAAGGTCGGGTCGGCGGTGAGCCAGGGTATCACGATCACAGTGAAGTAGTCAGGACGGAAACGAGTTCGGCGCGGGTGAGCGGGATGGGATTGAATTTCATGCTGCCGGCCTGCTCGGCCTTTTCGGCGAGGGTGGCGAGGTCGGGGACGGAGATGCCGTATTTTCCGAGGCCTGGAATTTCGAGTTGACGCACGAGGTTGCGGACCCATTCGACAGCGTGGCTGGCGGTGGCGTTCGGGTCGCCGGTGAAGATGCGGGCGATTTCGGCGTAGCGTTCGAGGGCTGCGCTTTCGGGAGCGCGCGCGGTGAGAGCCGCGATGTTGGCGCTCATGGCGTTCGGAAGCAGGGCCGCACAGACGGCGCCGTGGGGCGCGTCAAATTTTCCTCCTATTGGTGAAGCGAAACCGTGGACTACGCCTAAGCCCGCGTTGGCGAGAGCCATGCCGCTGAGCAGAGCCGCGTAGGACATGCCCGCGCGGGCTTCGGGGTCTTTCGGGTGAGACCAGAGGCGGGGCAGAGAGCGGGCGGCGATGGGCAGGCCTTCGCGGCAGAGGGAATCGGTGAACGGGTTGGCCTTGTTCGAGGTGAAGGGCTCGATGAGCTGAGTGAGGGCGTCGAGGCCGCTGGCGGCGGTGACGTGGCGGGGTGACGAGAGGGTGAGGTTGGGATCGACGAGGGCGACGGCGGGGAGCAGGTGCGGGCCGCGGAGGCTGATTTTGGCCTGATTTTCGGGAGAGCGCAGAACGGCGTTGGGGGTGACTTCGGCTCCGGTGCCGGCGGTGGTGGGGACGGCGATGAAGGGCAGGCGGGGTTCGGCGGTGGCGGCGATGGCCTTGGCGGCGTCGAGGGCGCTGCCTCCTCCGATGGCAATGACGACGCCGGCGTTGCTGAGCGCGGCGACTCCGGTGCGCACGAGTTGTTCATCGGGTTCGGAGGGGACGCCGAAGAGGGTGCAGTGGAAGCCGGCGGCTTCGAGATCGGCAACGATGCCGGCGTGGCGGATCTTGTCTTTGCCGGTGACGACGAAGGCGCGGCGGGAAAAGGCGGCGGCTATGGCCGGGAGTTCGCGGACGGCTCCGGGGCCGAAGATGATCCGGTGAGCGGTGGCGAACTCGAAGCGCATAGTCTCATTGTCCGGCTGCCAGGGCTCCGGTGTGGCCGGCGGGTGAAATGCCGAGGTAGGCGGACTCTACGTGCTCGCGGAGTTCGGAGGGAGCGCCGCCTTTCCAGCCGGCGAAAATCTCGTCTATGGTGTGGAGGCCGAGCATGCGGTAGCTTTCGGTTTGCGACTCATCGAACCATTGCTCAGCGGTGCTCTGGTGCGGGAAGGCGCTGTGCGAGGTGTGATAGCTCGCGACATCCGGCGGTTCGGTACCGAGCATCAGGGGTTTGATGTAAAGCAATTCGCCGTCTGTACAGGCGCCGTCTACGGCGGAGTAATGGATGGTGGCGGTGAAGCAGCGGTTGGTGGGTTGTTTGTTGGGCATGTTGCGGCCGCCGCCGAAGGTGATCGGGATCTTGAGGTCGATGCGGATCTTGCGGAGGGCGTTGCCGAGGTCTTCGTAGCCGAGATCTTCGTCGCAACCGGAATCGAGAACGACGATGGTGTGGCAGCGGCGGATGACCATCTCGTAGATGCCGAGATTTTCGAAGTGGCCGCCGTCAGAGAGATAGACGTAATCGCTGCGGTCTGAGGTGAGGCCGAGGGCTTCGCGGACAAGGGAGCCGATGGCGGAAGTGGGGCCGGGCTGCCTCCAGGGGGCGCCTTTGATCTTGGCGGGATTGCCGAGCCAGGCGCCGAGACGGACGTTGAAGAGCGTCATGATGAGGCCGACGAGCGGGGATGAATGGTAGCCCATGTTGGGGCTGGCAGCGGCTCCGGAGATGGTGACGGCGGTGCCGAGGGAGATGCCGTCGCGGCCGCCGTAAGTGGCGGAATCGCGGTATCCGGCCTGGATGCTGCCGCAGTGGAGCGGGGTGACGGTGAAGGATTCGGCCTTGCGCTGCTGCCATGCGAGCCTGTCTCCACTGACCAGATTCAGGGTCAGATTGAGGACGTGGAAGGGGCGCAGGGTGGGGTCGAGCTGGTGCATCTGAAAGTTGTCGGTGGCGGAGAAACCGGTGAACTTGTTGGCGGCGCGGGTGGGGTTGGAGGCGCCGAGGTAAGCGCGGATGAGGCGGTTCCGGTACATGCCTTCGAGCGAGAAGATGTTGATGTTGATGTAGCGGGCCATGACCCAACTGAGCATGAAGAAGCTGAAGGCGAGGGCAAGATTTTCGACCCAACTGGTGTGGTTGACAAGCTTTTCGTGATCCCACCAGATGAGAGGGTTGCCGCTGAGACTGGCGATGAGCGAATTGGTGGCCATCGCAAGACCGATGGTGAGCAGGACGACGAAGATGGCTGGGGCGACTTTGAGAACGAGGCCGGAGAGCGAGCTTTTGGGCTTGGTGCCGGCCTGACCGGGAGAGGTTTTGGAGCCGAAGAAGCCGGCGGCGGAACTGGACCAGGCAGCGGCGGAACCGGCGGCGGCAAGGGCGCCTTTGCCCCACACAGGCCAGGTGAAGGCCCAGGCGGGAACGATCAGAACGAGGGCGCAGCCGGCGACCCAGAAGAAGCAGAAAAGCATCAGCTTGGCGGCGGCACGCGAGAGCCACTCGCGATCGTCATCGTTGAGAGAGCGGCTGGAAAGGCCGATGAACACGGCTCCGGAAGTCGAGAAGCCGATGAGGAGCAGCGGCGGGCCGAAGGTCACGTATTGGGTCCAGGTGGCGGCGGCGAGGAAATCGGCGAGCACCCAGGCGGCCGCGCCGGTTCCGACACCGAGCAGAGCGATGGCTACCGACAAGGGGCCGGCGAGAAGGCGCAGGCGGGCGGAAAAAGGTTTCCCGCAGGCGAGCAGATAAACGAACCAGCCGGCGATGCAGGGGGCAAGCATCCAGAGCATGAGTTCGAGAAAGCCGGGGGGATCGTCGGAGTCGAGATAGTGCAGAGAGTCGTAAGCGCAGAAGAAAAGAGCCGCCGAAATCAGAGGCAGCAGGATGTTGCGCATGAAGGCGGCGTTGTTGTGATCGCGGTTGCCGACTCCGGGCAGATAGCGGAGCGTGAAGAACATACTGCAGGTGAAGCAGAGAGCTGCGAGCACGGGCAGGATGTAAGTGACGACCATGGAGTTTCTGACGCCCACGGCGGACTGGAAGACCACCTGAGTCAGATCGTTGTAATTGAAGACGGAGAGCGCGAGGCGCGGGGCCATGAGCGCGCACATGAGGAGGGGAATCAGGACCAGCCAGTTGAGGAAGACGTTGCGGACGACGGTGGCGGCTGAGCGTCCAGGTATCTCCGGAAAAGACGCCGAGTTTGGGGGTGAGGTAGTTGTTGTATTCGCGAAGGTGCTGGATGGGGTCGGCTTCGCCGGGGGCGGGAGGGGGTGCGTCGCGGCGGAGGCCGGGGATGACGTGTTTGAGGCCTTTGACGCGATTGTTCCAGGCGGTGAGCCAGCCTCCGATGTAGCCGCCGCCTGAGACGGTGGACATGTAATCGAACTCTTCGAGGATGCCGAGTTCGGCCATGCCCTGAATCGCGCCGAGCGCGAAGGTGGCGCTGCGGATTCCGCCTCCGGAAATGCAGAGGGCGGAGAAGGGTTTTTGCTGGGCGTGGGCGCGGCGGTAAAGCTCGGCGCGGGTGGCGGCATTGAAATCCACACCGGGGCGGAGGGCGGCGTACTCGGCGCTCAGAACGTTTTCGAGCGGGAGCGGCGGCGCGCCCTTTGCAGCGCTAGAAGGCTTCACGGCCGGTTACAGGGGTCGCCTGTACTCCACTGTCCTGATGGCGGCGCTGGAGGCTGTCCTGATAGACGAGCGCACGGGCACGGTTGATGCCGCCGAGCGGCTTGTGTTCGGGAAGGCCGTCCCAGGGAGACCAGTGCAGATTTTCGATGAAGGTCATCTGTTCGGGCGACGCGAATTTTTGCGGGTAGATGGAAATGGTGGCGAGTTTGACAGGCGCCGATTTCCATTCGATGGTGGGATCTTCGACGGGCATGGCAACCGGGTCTGTCTGGGGATTGATGCAGAAATCGAAAAGGGCTTCGATTTTGCGCGCGGTGAGGCGCTCGATCATGGCGGCGCGGAGGCAGTCGGGCGAATCTTCAAGGGGGATGGAAACTTTGGGATTCGCGGGTGAAGGGGTGACGGTGTATTTGACTGCGGCGTCGCCGAGTTTGTAGGGGGTCTGGCTCCAGTAGGTGAGGTCGAGCGGGCTCGAGGTGACCGTGGTGGAGAAGCCGATGAGCGCCGGATGGGTGGTCATGGCGAGCTGCGCGGCAGGGGTGCCGCTGGCTGTGGCGACCAGAAAATCGAGAGCGTGCTGGACGCTGCGGCCGAAAAAGACGGGGTGGTTGACGACGAGGAAGTCCTGCTGGAGAGGGTCCTGGCCGTCCTGAGGAATGAGGACTTTGATGGCCATGCCACGGACGTCCGGCTGGCGGTCGTCGAAGTTGCGGCCGTTCGAGTACCGGATGAGGGCGACGAAGTCCTGGGGCTTGGCGAACATGCCGACGCGGAACTCGTCCGGGATGTTTTCTTCGACGCGGAATCTGGCCCAGACAGCGCCGTGCGCTTTAGGATGTTCTCCGCGCTTAGCGTCACCGCCCACGGCATGTTGAACCTTGAGATGCAGGGCGCGCAACTGTTCAATGGCGAGGTCTTCGCCCGCGGGAGGATATTCCTTGCCGAGTTCCAGTTTGACAGGCGATGGGGTCACAGTATTGCTCCAGTATGAATTAAAAAACGTGCGGTTGAGGCGCATCGGCGCGCGCCTGGCGGGCCACGGGATAGACGAGGGCGCGCAGGTGGGCGAGAGAGGCAAAGTTATCCGCCTGGGGCCCGGTAAACGCGGGCGAGGTGGCGAGCGGCAGGGACATGCCAGGCGGTGTGCGGTTCACATTGAATGAGAGATGGTCGAGTTCGGGGCCGTTGACAAATTCTGTGAAGCTGATTTCCGCGACATCGGTCCACGGATAGCGCGCATCGTCCCAGCGGGTGCTGCAATCGACGGCATCGGGTTCGTCGCCGGGGCGAAGCTGCGCCTGGAGGATATAGTGGACGCCCGAGTACTGGAAGCGGCTCTCGAATTCGGTGTTGAGGTAGTTATCGGCGCGCGGGTCGCCGGGGAGCGCGGGGAAGATGGTGACGCCCTCGGGCTTCCAGGAATTGGGGAAGGCGCCGCGTTCGTTGCCGCGGTCGGCGTTGAGCATGCGGTAGCGCAGGTAGGTCATTTTCCCGGACGGCTCGGTGAGGCTGTAGCAGATCTGGGAGTGGTAGTAGAAGTCAGTGAACGAGGCGCCGCTGCGGAAGGCTTCGGCGAGGGTGTGGTCGTCGAGCATGCCGGTTTTGACGAGCTTTTCGCCGCGCTGCGGATTGGGCGTGATGACGAGCGCGTGAAAGGTGCGCGCGGTGGCGACGAAGAGGGTGCGGCCGGTGTTCATGACGATGTCATGGATGCCATCGGCGGCGGGATCGGCCGGGCCGTCGAAGAATTTGAGGGAGCCGGAAGCGGCGTCCTGAGCGCGGTTGTCTTTGGCGCCGCCGGGGGCCGAGTGACGAACCATGACGGAGTAGGTTTTGCCGGCGGCGAGGAAATCGTTCTGGGGGAAGTCGACGGGGGTGACCATTCTCGCGGTGCCACGGGCATGGACCCCGAAGGTGTGGGTTCCCCTGCCCTGCTTAGCGGTGGCGGCGTGCGAAAAGATGCCCTGAAGCTGGGTGACGATTTGTTTGAAATCGTCATCGAGTCCGGCGTTTAATTCTTCCAAAGTGTGCATCGGTCATTGGCTCCGTTAGATGGTTTTCAGGTACTCGAGAAGGTCGGCAAGATTGCTCTTGTTATCGGCGCCGCTCCAGTCGAGACGAACGTGTATTTCGCCGGGCTTTTGGGCTCCCTCCCAGCCTGAGCGGATGACTTTGCCGGTGGAATCGATGGTGAGGTTGGTGTTGTGGCCGAGGTTCGAAGCGCTGTCCCAGGAGGTGTCGTAGATGGCAGCGGTGGGGTCTGAAGCGCGATAGGTGTCGAACTTTGCGACGTCAGACTGGTAGCCCACACGGGCGGCATCGTAGCCGATGGAACCACGGACGAATTTGGCCGGGCGTTCGGAAGGCACGAGGACGTGATAGAGCGTGGGGACGGAGCCGTTGTGGAGGTAAGGGGCGCGGGCCCAGAGTCCATCGAGGCCGTTGGCGACGTAGCCCTGGTTGGCGGTGGCGCTGCGGTCAACGAGCACGGTATCGGCCGGGACGTCGTGGAGTTTGACGCTGGCGCCGGTGGAATCGGTGATGGTGTAGTCAGCGGGGACGCTGGCGACGAAGTGCTTGAGGAAGAGCGCGAGGGCCGGGGCGTTCAGGACCTGAGAGCGATTGGGATCTGTGCCGATGGTTGCGACGGGGTAGAGATTGTCGTTGTAGGGGCGGTGGCACTGGGCGCAGTTGGCCTGAAAGAGTTCCTTGCCATGGCGGGCCATTTTGGCGTCGATGGCGAAGGGGTAAGCGGGCGCGGGAAGGTGGCTGATGAATTTGGCGCTGATGTCCGCGTTCTGGATGTTGACCGCCTTGGGATCGCCCGCGACGGCGAGGCTGGCGGCGACGTTACGGAAGATGGGCGACTTGACGCTGCCATCCACCTGGGCGAGGTGCTGATTGGCCTGCTGCCAGGTGCTGAGAATGTCAGTGACGGTGGCGAGGTGGTGCGGGAGTTCGGGGAAGTCCGTTGTGGCGAAGGTCTGCATGGTCTTTTGCGGACCGACGGTCATGACGGTATCGAGCAATAGGAGGCGCGGAATGAGATCGCCGCTGCCATCGGACTGGCCGGGGCTGCCGCCATCGAGAGGCGGGGCGTTGGACTTGCCGTAGCTGGTGGCCTTCTGTTTGTTGGTGGCCAGTTCGCCGAGCATGATCTTTCCGGCGAAGGCGGTGAGGATGGTGGCTGCGACGTCGGTGCCGCCGGCGGTCGAGGTGAACGCTGCGCGTTCTCCGGCTTCCATCTGATCGGTGATGCCGCCGTAGTTCTTGTAGAAGTAGTTCGGGGGTTTTTCGCCGATGCTTTTGCGGAGCAGTGCCGCAGTGGACGCGATGTCGGCCGGGTTGCTCATGAGTTTGTGGACTGTGGATTCGAAGGCCTTGCGCCATTTGCGCACGTCGATCTGAGTGTTGGGCGCGCCGACGAGGGCCATGTAGCTGCCGTTATCGAGGCGGACGCGGCCGACGTGACAGGCGCCGCAGGTGAGGGCGACAGGGTGCATCTGAGCGGGGGGATGCGCGGTGTCCATCGAAATCCAGGAGAGGCCGAGCGGCAGGGGGCTGTTGGGCTTTTCGGTGTTGGGGATGAAGCCGAACGAGGCGAACTGCTCTTCGGGCTTGCCCCAGATTTCGGGCGCAAGATCGGGCAGAGACCGGAGGAGGATGAGCGGCACTCCGGCATAACCGTCGGAGGCGTTGGCGAACCATTCGTAGCCGGCGGCGTTGTCTTTCAGGTACGTTTCGTGGGCGACTTTGGCGGCCGCCACGGGCGAGACTTCATCGGCTGTATCGCGGCAGCCAGTCAGGAACGCGAGAAGGACAGGCAGGCTAAAGACGACGAGCGTTGAGCGCTTCATTATGTTGCTCTCCGGTGTTAGAGGGATTTCAGATATTCGATGAGAGCCAGGCGCTCATCCGTTTGAAGCAGCGGGCCGACGACGCCGTTGCCCCGCGGGCCGTCTTTAAATTCGTGTCCGGTGTTGAAGTTGCCGGGCAGCGTAGCGTCGTAACGGTAGCCGCCGCTGAGTTCAGAGGTGTTGTAGCCGACGTTGACGGGATCGAAGTCTTTGCTGCCGGTCCAGAACGTCTTGAACTTGTCGCGATCCGCCTGCGGAGAAAGGAGCAGATAGATGCTCGGGACAGAACCGTTATGGAGATACGGAGCGGCGGCCCAGATGCCATTGAGAGGCCGGGCTTTGTAGACGGAGACGGCGCGGACGGCGGGGGAATCGGGATCGTGAAGGCCATTCCACTGGTTGCGTTTGTCGGTGGAGAAGCCGGCCTTTTCGTAGAAGTTATTGCCGATGGCTTTGGTTACGAGATCGAGGCCGACGGCGGCTGAGACGACACCGCGCTTGAGGTCCAGGGTGTTGGCGCTGCGGCTGGTGAAGTCGTTGGCCTGCTGGGGGTCGGTGCCGATATAGGCGATCGGGACATCGGTGACTTTGAGGAGAGGCTTGCCGAGGCGGTTCTTGAACCAGAATTTCGGCTGAGCGGAGGCGAGGTCGGCTACGAGTTCCGGGGAGGCGGGAAGGTGGCATTTGGCGCAGTGCTGGCTGTAGAGTGCGGCGCCTTTGGCGACTTTGGCCTGATCGAGCGGCGGGAAGACGGACGGCCATTTGGGCGAAGAGAGGCCGGTGTAAGGCGCGGAGCCCGAGAGCAATTCCTCCATAGTGTGGAGACCTTCGACATCGACGCTGTTGTTGAAGGCGGCGGCGTCGGGTCCATAGAGTTTGGCAACGGCTCTGACGCCGAGCGATTCTCCGATGTTGCGGACCATGGGGTCGGCGATGGAGGAGTTGTATTGGACCCAGGTAAACCAGGAGGCATCCCAGATCTGGGGGAAGCGGACCGGGGCGCTGGCGGGCGCGAGGTTCGCGTAGTTGTTCATGTCCACGGCGAAGACCTGATTGCCGATGCGGGCGAGGGCGTCCGTGCGTCCGAAGCCGGCCTGATTCGCGTAGGCGTCTTCGGTGGCGGATTTCTCATCCATGCCGCCTTTCACCGCGCCATCGAACTCCTGCTTCAGTTGCTGTTTGTCTGTGTCGCTGGCGTTCGGGCCAAGAACGTTCTTTTCAAAGCGGGCGTAGCGGAACGGGAATTTCTGAGTGAAGACGAGCGCCAGGCCCAGGGCTTTCTGGAACTGCGTGACCTCAATCATGGCGGGAGCGCCATCGATGCGGACGGCGTAATTGCCGTAGTGCAGCTCGCCGGTGTGGCAGGCGGCGCAGGTTAAGCCGAGAGCGGCATAATTTCTGCCGGTCATGGGGTCGTGGAAGTTTTTGTCGTAGGAGAAGCCGACGGGCAGGTTGCCGGGGTTCAGCCGGTCATCCTTTTTGCTGGGGAGAAAGCCGAAGCGGTTGAGGTATTCGGGGTCGCTGATCTTGCCGCAGGCGGTGAGTTTGAAGCAGGGCTGTTCGATGTTGAGGAACCAATCGTAGGGGACGAGTTTCGCGCCCTGAGAGGTGTGGTGGAACTGGAGGCGCTGGGCGTCGGACCAGCCCTGATCGAGCTGAACGATTTGCCCGGCGGGACGATAGGCGGGAATCGTGACGGTGACTTTGGGAAGGACGTTTTTCTGAACGTAGATACCGGCGCCGATCAGGGCAATGACGACAACCAACAAAACGACTTTTATGCGCAACTCCGCCTCCCCATGTCAACCTACTTAGGTGGTCTACTGTACATGAATCGGCGGGGAATTGCAAAGCTTGCCGGGGAATTAAATTGTTTTGTGTAATTAATGCCCGGCAGGAGTGGAAACTTCGTCGGTATACCAGGTTCGCATTCTTGGTTCGGCCATCATTCTTTCGACGGTTTCGGTCCATTTGGCGTAGTGGGCGGTGAGCTTATGGGCGGCTACGGCTTCTTTGGTTTTGTAGACCTCCCAGAGGGCCCAGCGATTGGGATCGTCAACGACCTGGAGGGCTTCAAAGCGCTCAATTCCGGGCTCAAGGGAGCTGTTGGCGGCGTTTTCGAGAGTGGCTGCGCGAAAGGCTTCGAGGTACTCCGGCAGGACGTGAATGGTCACGTGTAAGATCAGCATTTTTCCATGATCCTCTTTTTTCGCGCGGTGCGCGTGAAGAGATAGAGCCGCCCTGAGGGGTGGATCGAAAAGGAAAAAGAAAATGACTCGAAAATCGCTTGTTTCAGGTGTTATTTCAGGGATGATGGCGCTGGCGGGGATGGGAAACGCGTTGGCTGGAGTGGTGGTGGCGGATCGCGACGTGATCATTGAGCCGTGGACGGATATTTCGTCCGTGGTGCTGCATTTCCAGGGGGCGCGCAAGGTGAGCCGGGGACTGGCCGGGATGCTGGAGGTGACCAACGCGGACGGGGGCATTTCGCGCTACAGACCGGTGGCTTATCAGACTGTGAACGGGAAGAGGAAGTATCTGGTTCCGGAGTTCAGGATTGTGGACAAGGACCGGGCGACGGTGCGGGTGAATCAGGCGGATCCGTCGTTACCGCTCGTGATCGGACCGGTGAGCGGGTCCCACATGAAGTCATGAGGGGTTGCTGGGGTTGGCGGCGCGCGATGGATGCGCCGGCCAACCCCACAGTCGGGACGGGCAGGCTTACAGGATGTCTTCGGACCAGTTTTCGAGCACCGACTTTCACTTTGCCGGTGAACTGATCGCCAAGCGCGCCGTCGATCAGGCGGTGATCGAAGGTGAGCGCGAGGTAGCACTGCGAACGGATGGCGATGGCGTCGTCAATGACAACGGGGACCTTCTCGACGGTGCCGACGCCGAGGATCGCGACCTGCGGCTGATTGATGACCGGGGTGGCGAAGACGCTGCCGAAGCTGCCGAAGTTGGTGATGGAGAACGTGCCGCCCTGGATTTCGTCGGGCTTCAACTGCTTGGCGCGGGCGCGCGATGCGAGATCGACGATGGAGCGCTGCAGGCCGAGCACGTTCTTCTCATCGGCGTTGCGGATCACGGGAACGATGAGTCCGCCTTCGAGAGCTACCGCGATGCCCAGGTTGATTTCGTTGTGGTAGATGATGTTGGTCCCGTCGATGGAGCGTTGACGATGGGGAAGGTGCGGAGGGCTTCGACGGCGGCGCGGGCGACGAACGGCAGGAAGGTGAGCGACATGCCGTAGCGGGCGGCGAAATCTTCCTTGTGCTTCGCGCGCATCTTCGCGACCTTCGTCATATCGACGCGGTGAACGGTGGTGACATGGGCGGAGACGCGCTTGCTCATCACCATGTGTTCGGCGATCTTGATGCGCATGTTGCTCATGGCTTCGATGCGCGTTTTGGCGGTGGGGCCGGGCTGAGCGATGGGCGCGACGGGCGCGGGCGGGCGCTGGTTTAGGCGCGGCCGGGCGCTGTGTGCCGGCGGGCGCGGGCCTGCGGCTCTGGACAGGCGAGCTTCGACATCTTCTTTGGTGATGCGTCCGCCGGCGCCGGTGCCGGTCACCTTCGAGAGATCGATGTTGTTCTCGCGGGCCATTTTGCGAACCAGCGGGGAGAGGGGACCGGCGGGGTCTTCTTTGGCGCTTGCTTCTGCCGGCGTTGCTTTCGCCGGGCGCGGGCCGGGGCTGAACGGGTAGGGTCCGGCTCCTGCAGGCGCGGGCTTGAGGGCTTCGGCGCCGGGCGGCGGCGCAGGGGGCGGCGCGGGTGCAGCCGCGGGCGGAGTCGGCGGCGCCGGAGGCGGGTGGCGCAGCGGCCTCCTGCTGGGCGGCGCGGGCGCGGCAGCGGCAGCGCCGCCGTCCGCATCGATGCGCGCGACGACGGCGTTCACCTGAACGGTCTGGCCTTCCTGCACCAGCACCTCGGCGAGCACGCCGGCGGCGGGCGAGGGGATTTCGGTATCGACCTTGTCGGTCGAAATCTCAAACAGCGGCTCGTCGCGCTCGACCTTGTCGCCGGGCTTTTTCAGCCATTTGGTCAGCGTTCCTTCGACGATGCTTTCGCCCATCTGGGGCATCACGACGTCTGTCATTTGAATGAACTCTCCAGTAGCGCAGGCTGTTCGGCCTGCATCTCGAAATCAAAAATTCGTGCGAAGTGGCGCGCAAGAGCGCGTCTTCACTTCATCGGTCGTCGGCGTGCACGCCCAGCTGCCGCCATCGACGTGACCGGCTTTGTGAGGCCGCACGGCACGATGTACTGAAAGTAGCGGAGGTCCGTGGTCACGTTCAAAGCCCAGCCATGCGTGGACACCCAGCGGCTCAGGTGGACGCCGATGGCGGCGATTTTCGCGCGCATCACCCTCGCCCACCCAGACGCCGGTCAGCTTCGGGATGCGCCGCGCGACGAATCCCAAACTCTCCAGGGTATCAATCAGGACCTGCTCGATGGAGCGCACGAAAGCGCCCACATCGCGCTTCCAGTCGCGCAGGTCCATGATCGGGTAGCCGACAATCTGGCCGGGGCCGTGATAGGTCACGTCGCCGCCGCGGTCGGACTCGATGGAGTTCGATGCCGGTGCGGCGCAGCACGTCTTCGGACGCGAGCAGATTTTCTTCATGCCCGTTGCGGCCGACCGTGACGACGTGCGGATGCTCGACGAACAGCAGATGATCGCTGCCCATGCCCCTGCTTGCGATCCGACGGCGAGCTGCTGCTGGATCGCGAGCGCCTCGCCATAGCTCATGCGCCCGAGATCGCGAACGATGCAGCTTACGCATTAATGGCCAGGCCGTACACGTTCTGGAAGGCCTCGCCCACGGCTTCGTAGATGGTGGGATGCGCGTGGATGGTGTGCATCATGGTCTCGACGGTGGCTTCGGCTTCCATGGCGGTCACGGCTTCCGAGATCAGTTCGTAAGCCTGCGGGCCGATGATGTGAACGCCCAGAATCTCGCCGTATTTCGCGTCCGCGACGATCTTTGACGAAGCCATCGTGCGAGCCCAGAATGGTGGCCTTGCTGTTGGCCGCGAACGGGAACTTGCCGACTTTGACGTCGTAACCGGCGGCTTTCGCCTGCGCTTCGGTCAGGCCGACGCTGCCGATGCCGGGCTCGGTGTAAGTGGCGCCGGGAATGCGGTTGCGGTTGATGGGAGTGGCCGGCTTGCCGGCCATGGTGGCGACCGCGACCATGCCCTGCGTGGAGGCGACGTGCGCGAGCTGCGGCGTTCCGGCAACCACGTCGCCGATGGCGTAAATGCCCGGTTCGGCGGTCTGCTGGAACTCGTTGACCTTGATGAAGCCGCGATCGACTTCGACCTTGGTGTTTTCGAGACCGATGTTCGCGGTGTTCGGGCGCGCGGCCGACGGCGACCAGCAGCTTCTCGGCTTCCACTTCTTCCACTCTTGCCGTTGGCGAGCGTGACCTTCATCTTGACGCCGTGCCGGTCTTCTGAATGTTGCTCGCACTTCGCGCCGGTCTCGACGCGGATCTTGCTCTTCTTGAAAACGCGCTCGAGTTCCTTCGAGACTTCTTCGTCTTCGACGGGCACGAGGCGCGGCAGCATTTCGAAGATGCTGACTTCGGAGCCGAAGCGCTTGAACATGGACGCGAACTCCACGCCCACCGCGCCCGCGCCGATGATCATGAGCGATTTCGGCACCTGCCTGCAGGTTCAGAATTTCGATGTTGGTGAGGATGGATTCGGCGTCGGGCTGCAGGCCGGGCAGCATGCGGGCTTCCGAGCCGGTGGCGATCAGGATGTTCTTCGTTTCGAGGATCTGCGTGCCCTTGTCGGTGGTGACTTCGACCTTGCCGGGGCCTTTGATGACGCCGAAGCCTTTGATCCACTCGACCTTGTTCTTCTTCATCAGAAACTCGACGCCTTTGGCGTGTTTCTGAACGATGCCGTTCTTGCGGTCGATGACTTTGGGGAAGTTGAGCGACGGGCTTATCGATGGTGATGCCTTCGTCGGCGGAGTGGTTGGCGAAGCTCCAGAGTTCGGCGGTATGGAGCAGAGCCTTGGTCGGAATGCAGCCGACATGGAGGCAGGTGCCGCCCAGCTTCGCGTCTTTTTCGATGATGGCGGTTTTCAGTCCGTACTGGCCGGCGCGCACTGCGGCGGAGTAGCCGCCGGGGCCGCTACCAATCACAATCAGGTCGTATGTCACGTAACTCCATTCTACATTGGCGCGTCTATATCACCATTGGAGTATAGCGGGGTCTGGCGCGACGGTTAAAATATGAACATGAACCGGTTGTTTGCGGCGGTGTTAATGGCGTTTGCAGCAAGCCGGATTTCGGCCGCAGACGCGCGACTTCCCAGTGGATTCGATTACGGTGGAGGGCAACAGGATTCTGACGGCGCGCGGGATTGCGGCGGCTTCGGGGCTGAAGGTCGGGGCGTCCGGGGAGCCCGAGCTGTTCGACGCGGCGCGGGACCGGCTGCTGGCGAGCGGCTATCTGGAAACGGTGTCGTATAAGTTCAGGCCGGCTGAGAAGGGGTCGGGTTATGATGCTGACGTTCGAAGTGCAGGAGATGCAGCCGCTGTATTCGCTGCATATTGAGGCGCTGCCGGCGTCAGTGGCGGAGATTACGGCGTGGCTTAAGACGAAAGATCCGCTGTTTACGGGACGGATTCCGGGGACGCAGCAGGTGCTGGACCGGACGGCGCGGGAGATTGAGGAGTATCTGGGTTCGAAAAATCATCCGGGCGCGGTGGCGGGGAAAGTGGTGTCAGTGTCGCCGGAGCGGTATGAGGCGCTGTTTACACCTGCCGCGGGGCTGCCGAATGTGGCGCTGGTTTCGTTCGAAGGGAATAAGGTGGTGCCGACGTCCACATTGCAGAACGCGATGGCTGCGGTGGCGTTTGGACAGCCTTATACGGAGAGCAATTTCCGGGTGCTGCTGGAAAACACGATCCGGCCTTTGTATGAGAAGGAAGGCTATATGAGGGTGAGCTTTCCGAAATTTACGACGACGCCGTCGGCGCAGGTGAAAGGCGTGGACGTGCATGTGTCGATTGAGGAAGGGGCGCAGTTCAAGATGGGCTCGGTCGGGGTGAAGGGGCCGATGGCGGACGAGAGTAAGCATATTCTGCTGGTGGCCAAGGTTCCGAAGATGGGCGTGGTGGATTTCGAGCAACTGCGGACGGCGGCGGGGCGGGTGCGGGATTCGCTGCGGCATGAGGGATATCTGGATGCCGAGTGTTCGACGGACCGGGACATCAACGACGAGAAGAAGACAGTGGATGTGTTTCTGGTGCCGCAGAAGGGGCCGCAGTATACGTTCGGGAAGCTGGAGGTGAAGGGTCTGGGGCTCGACGGGGTGGCGGCGGTTCAGAAAATGTGGACGGTGAAAACGGGCGATCCTTTTCCGGGCGAATATCCTGACTATTTTGCAAAGCGCGTAAAAGAAGAGGGATTATTCGACAATCTTGGGGACACGAAGGCGGAGCAGGATATTAACGCGGAAACGCATGTGGTGAATGTGACGCTGAATTTCAGGTACGAAGCGGAGCAGCGGAAGAAGAAGCCGATGCCGGAGCAGCCGTTTCCGTATTGAAGCGCAGTTAGTTGTCGGTGGGTGTCTTTTCGGCGCTGTCGACGACCAGGATGTTGACGGTTACTTTCTGCGGCCGTAAGCGGAGGCCGGCCTGTTCGCGCAGGGCGGTGAAGATGGTTGGGCCTGTGGCCGTGTCGGCGGGCGCGTCCGGGCCGGATTCTTCGGGCTGCCATTCGAGTTTGAGCTTCCAGGTGCCCTTGAGTCCGGTCAGGTCCTGAACGGGCTCGTTTAGCTGGCGGGCAAGCTGGTCAGCCATCATGGCCATAGAACCGGTTGCCTGCAATTTTCCGCGTCCGCTGGATGAGGAGCCTGCGAGCGCGTCGTCGGCGGGGACAAGCTGTGCGGCCGTTTTTTGCGCTCATTTTCGCGCTCCAGGGCATAGCCGGAAAGCTTCTTCGTCTCGAAGTGAACTGCGACTTTGAAGCGATGTTCCAGAAGAGACCTCAACATTGGAAGCAGTTGCTCTTTGGTGGAACCGGGCGGGATTTTCGCCATGATGTCGAAGTGTTCGGCATCGAGCCAGCCGGGACCCGAAATGGAGAAGTCGCGGACATCCCAGGCGCGTTCAATCAGCTGTTTGAGCGACACGTTTTCCATGACGATCTGGCCTTTGGAGCCGTGGGAAGAGGAGTGGCCGGACGCGGATCGGTTCGGCTTGATGGAAGCGACCTCGAAGGCCGGCGAATCCGTTTGGGCTTGAGAAGTGGCGGCGGCCAGGAGGGTGAGTAAAACGGTGTATTCTTGAAAACAGGGTCGCATAGAAATGTTTTACGCCGTTCTGCTGGTTTTGTTAGGGGTTATCTTAGCAATCAATTTGATTTTGCTGCTTCGGATGAAACAGCAGGACGGGTGCGAGGCGCGGCTGCGTGACGATATCGCGCGGCTGCAGCAGAATCAGAGTCTGGAAAGCAGGGCGCTGCGGGAAGAACTGGCCGGCAAGCGCGCAGCGGTTCGCGACGCAGACGGATCAGCGGCTGATTGAAATTCAGCGGGATCAGCGGACGGAGTTCACGAACATCCGGGGGCTGGTGGACAGCCGGCTGGAACTGATGCGGCAGACGGTGGATGAGAAGCTGCAGAGCACGCTTGAAACACGGCTGGGCGAGTCATTCCGGCTGGTGAGCGAGCGTCTGGAGCAGGTACACAAGGGCCTGGGCGAGATGCAGACTCTCGCTTCGGGTGTGGGCGATCTGAAGCGGGTGCTCTCGAACGTGACGACGCGCGGCGCGTGGGGCGAGGTGCAGCTTGAAAACCTGCTGACTCAGATGCTGGCGCCGGACCAGTTCGAGCGCAATGTTTCGCCGACGGGCTCGGGTGAGCGGGTGGAGTTTGCGATTAAGCTGCCGGGAAGCGGGAGTCGCTCCGGTGTGGCTGCCGATCGATGCGAAGTTTCCATCGGAATGTTATCAGCGTTTGAGGGCAGCGGCTGAGCGTCGGATGCGGCGGGAGTGGAAAGCTGCGCAAAGGAACTGGAAAGCGTGGTGCGCGCGTGCGCCAAGACCTTCAGCAGCAAATATCTGGCTCCGCCGCATACGACGGACTTCGGAATTCTGTTTCTTGCGACCGAGGGGTTGTACGCGGAAGCGCTGAGGAGACCGGGTCTGGCGGAAACACTGCAGAACGATTTCCGTGTGGTGCTGGCGGGACCGACAACGTTCGCGGCTTTGCTGAACAGCCTGCAGATGGGCTTCCGGACGCTGACGATCCAGCAGCGTTCAGGCGAAGTGTGGAAACTGCTGGGCGATGTGAAGACGCAATTCGGGAAGTACTCGCAGGTGCTGGAGGTGATCCGGAAGCGGCTGGAGCAGGCGACGCAGACGGTGGATGATGCTGCGATCCGAACGCGGGCGATCGAGAAGAGACTGAAGAACGTGGACGGGCCCGAGGAAGTGGAAGAGGGGAATCTGATCCGGCTGGCGAACGCGGGTTAAGACGGGGATTTTTCAGCGCAGAACGAGACTGCCGAAGGCGGAAGGAACGTGGAAGGTTCTGGCTCCGGTGGGACGCCAGGTGACGTAGACCTGGTTGGGCTCTTCGCCTTCAATGCGAAACAGACCGATGCGCAATTCGCGGCCGGGGCGAGGCGATTTGATGTCGAGGCTGGAAAAGGGAATGGACATTTCGGCGTACCAGATGTTCTTTTGGGTGTCTTTACGGGCTTTGACGGTAAAGCCGGATTGCCACTCGAGGGCTTCGGAGGGCGGTTTGGGGTTGTCCTGATCGATATCGAGATCGACGAATTCGCCCTGGGGGGAGACCTGAAATTCTTTGTAGCGCGAGGTTTTCAGGTAATCGGAGCCGATGAAAGCCTCGGCGACATCCCAGTTCCAGAGTTTGTCGGTTTCCTCGGTCGTGACGGGTTCAGGCTTCAAGTGGAGTGTTTTGTAGGGGCAGACGAAGAGCAGGTAGAGATTTTTGGAGGTCCAGCGGGAGCGGATTTCTGTGGGTGGAAGGGGGGAGGGTTCGCCGAAAAAGTCGCGGGAAGCGCGAACGGGCGCGATGCCGGTCCATTGCGGGGAGGCGGGATCGGCGGTTAATTCCCAGTCGGCCGGGGCCTTGAAACTGACCAAAACGTTGGCCGGATCTTCGGCGGCGGCAGGGTTTTGGAGGAGCGCCGCGAGAAGTAGTGTCGTCAGCATCTTTCCAATAGTTTCAGGGAATTGCGGGCCAAAGTCGCCCGCAGGGGGTATATTCGCGCAACGGCGAGCGAAAAAAGCTACATTTCGGGCGTAACTGTACGAACAAGCTCAGTCGGGGCAATTGAAGGCATGAGACAGTAAGAGTGGGGCTATCTGAAGGGTAAGTCATTTAATCGCCTGATGATGAGAAATAGATCGGCAAGCGTCCGGCGGGCAGCACAAGCGGCGTGGTGCGCTATCGCACTGGTGACGGCGGGCGCGAGCAACGCGATGGCCGGGTGGCGGGCAACGGGTCCCTATGGTGGTGACGCTGAGCTGGTACGCGCGGTTCCACAGGTGCGCGATCGTGTGATCGCGGGCGCGCATAACGGTTTGATGTTTGTGTCGAACGACGGGGCCGCGTCGTGGAAGAGTATTTCGTTTCCGGCGCAGTTCTCAGGAAATCTGCACGCGCTGGAGGTTGACCCACGGTCGCCCGACACGTGGTTTGCGGGAGTAGAGAGCAATAACTCGTGGAGCGCGGGGGTTTATAAAACCACGGACGGCGGAGCGTCGTGGACATCGCTGCCCGAAATGAAGGGCATTTCGGTGTGGTCGCTGGCGATCTGGCCGGGAGATCCGAACGTGATGGCCGCGGGCACAGGGACGGGCGTGTTTCTGACGCGCGACGGCGGATCGAAGTGGACGCGCATCTCGCCTGAAGATGACAGCGAACTGAGACCCGTGGTGTCGCTGGCGTTTCATCCGGCGGACAGCAAGATTCTTTACGCGGGGACAACGCATTTGCCGTGGCGCACGGCGGATGGCGGGGCGACGTGGCAATCGATCCACGAAGGCATGGAAGACGATTCGGACGTGTTCAGTATCGACATCGATCCGGAAAAGCCGGAGCATGTTCTGTCAAGCGCGTGCAGCGGCGTTTACGCCAGCATGAACGGCGGTGAATTGTGGGCGCGGTCGCAGACTCCGAGAGGGGCCTTCCGGACGCACTTTGTGGCGATGATGCCGGGCCACGCGGATACGGTATTCGCGGGAACCACGCTCGGGCTGCTGCGGTCGCTGGACGGCGGGAAGACGTGGCGAACATTGAGCGTGCAATCGGTGAAGTCGATCGCGTTCGATGCGATGACGCCGGGGCGAATTTATTTCGCATCGCCGACGGGCGGCATTCTGCTGAGCACGGACGGCGGCAATACGCTGCATGAAGCGAACTTCGGGTTCACGAACCGGAATTTCACGACCATTGCGGGCGCGGGGAATGAGCTTTATTCGAGCAGTGTGTATGAGCCGGCAGCGGGAATTTACCGGACGGAGACGCAGGGGCTGCGATGGGTCCACGGCGCGGGGCCGGCTTCGGATCAGATTCTTTCGATGGCGGCGGCGCCGGATAATCCGCTGTTTGTGATGGCGGCCGGGTACCACAGCGTGCAGGAATCGAAAGACGGCGGCAAGACATGGCTGCCGCGCAAAGTGCCGGGCGCGGGGAACCGCGTGTCGTCGCTGCTGATGCTGCCTGGGAAGGTGGTGCTTGCGGCAACGGGCAATGGAATCTTCCGCAGTAAAGACGCGGGGCTCACGTGGGTGTCGGCATCGGACGCGCGTGTGGAGTTACTCGAAGGATCGTCGAAGTTCGTGTCGGCTGTGGGGAGCCACGGCGCGCTGGCCAGTTCGGATGCCGGACTGAGCTGGAGAGTGTGCGGACAGCCAGCCGCAGACACTACGTGGTACGGGCTTGACTTCGACAAAACGGATGGTGGCATTGCACTTGCAGCAACGGCCACAGGCTTATTTCGCTCTACGGACGGCTGCTCGACCTGGGCACCGGCCGTCAACGGTTTGCAGGCCGCGACGGCGAACCTTGTTTTTTTCCACCCAACGCACCCAGGCGAGGCATTTGTCTCGCAGGGGAGCAAAGTATATTGTTCAACCGACAGAGGCGAGAACTGGACGCAACTGTCGGAAGAAGGACTCAGCAATTCCGGGCCTTCGTCCCTGTTTGTACTGCCCGCGGCGCCGGAAACGTTATTCGCTTTGTTTCCGAGACGCGGTGTATTTTCAACTTCTATTAAGGAGAAGCCACTTCAATGATGAAATTATTTGACTCACGCGCGCATCGCTGGTCCACAGCGGTCCTGGCCATCGGTGCGGCGATCGTATGTACGGGACCTGCTTCTGCCCAGAACGGCTCAATTTCCGCCCACCAGTCGAGCAACGTTGCCAAGGGAGGATACTCCACTCTGGATTTCACCCTGTTCGGCGGGGCTGACTGGTACCAGTTTGGACAAGGCACGACAAATTCAGTTCAGAAGTTCGACCGCGGTATTAGCTGGGGCGAACGCTTCAACGAAGACATTTTCAACTACGGCGGCCTCGAAGAAGGCGTCCAACTGAACTATAACCATCTGCTGCTGAAGCCGCAGGGGTTCAACACGTTTGCGTCCGTGTCATCGGGCAGCACGGCGGTCTACGCCGACGCGGTGATCTATATGACGCCGCGTGAAGCCAGGTTCCGGCCGTTTATTCTGGCGGGCCCTGAATACATCTGGTATCGGGTGGGAGATTTCAAGAAGGTCAAGAATGCTCCGTCACCGCTGTATGTGGGGGCGCCGCCGAGGAACACGAACTACCCTGCGTTCGATTACGGCGTGGGTATCAAGATGAATATCAGCCCGCGATTCGGCGCACGGTTCGATTTGCGCGGGATGCGCTCGGATCTTCCGCATTTCAACATTCCGGCATTTGCGGCCGGCAACAACTACGTGTACAGCCCTGGAGGCGGACACGCAAGTTCACTCACAGCGAGCGTGGGAATCACGTTCCGTTTGAACTATCGGGAACCGCTGCCTCCGCCGGCACCGGCGCCGCCGCCGCCGCCCGCGGCAGTTGTCCAGGAATCCAGACTGACGATTTCGGACATCTCGGGCGCGAAGGATAACGTTTGCTCCGGCGATACAGTGACGCTGCAGGCATCGGCCAGCGGTATGCTGCCCGACCAGACGCCGACCTATCAGTGGATGATTAACGGCGCACCTGTGAGCGGAGCGACCGGCAGCTCATTCAGCCTGCCGACCGCGGACGGCTCGGGAGCCCGCACTGTGACGGTTACGGTCACGGCGGGTGGAACTTCGAAGACGTCGTCGCCGGTAACGGTTACGATTCGTCCGCTGGCGCCTCCGACGATTCAGTTCGCGGTTTCGCCTTCGACGGTGCCTTACGGCACGAAGATCACGCTCTCCGCAACAGCAACGGGTTCGGATTGCGGCGGAGCGGCAACGATCCGGTACACGGGTGAAGGCGTTTCGGGCGATGTGTTCGATTCAAGCGCGCTCAGCTTCGATCAGACCAATCGGCTCAGAATGCAGTCGAAGACGGTTCATATCACCGCGACGGCAACCGACCAGAAGAACCAGTCGGCCAGCGCCGGTGCGGATGTGACTGTGACCCTTACGGCTCAGGCTCGCCGGCTTGACGATATCGTCTTCCCGGTGAACAGCTCACGCGTGAACAATTGCGCCAAGCGCCTGCTGCTGGAAGAACTGACTCCGATGCTTCGCGCCGATCCGGATGCGAAGGTGATTCTGGTTGGACATCGCGACACTGCCGAAAAGGGCAAAGCGGCGGCCAGACTCGACGAGAGCCGTGTGATCAATGCAGCCGCTGTGCTCAGCGCAGGCAAGGGTATCTGCCCGTCGCTCGACCTGAGCAGGCTGCGCGTCAACTGGGTGGGTTCGGAGCAGTCTTCCGAAACGCGCCCGGCACTCTGCGGTTCCTCCACGAACGTGAAGGAACAGGGCGGTCAGTCGGTCAGGGAATCGGATAAGCGCGCGCAGTATCGGCGTGTTGAAATCTGGGTTGTTCCTGGCGGCGCGGACATGCCCGCAGGCGTGAGCGGACTGAAAGACGTGCCTTCGAAAGAAGTCACGGCACGGGGCTGCCCAAGGTAGTTAACCGGAGGGCGGGCGTTCGCGTCCGCCCTCATTTTTGCTTCACCGGACAGGCCTTCGGGCCTGTCTTTTTTTTTGGCCGCTCTGTCATACTGAAGGTCAGTTGCGGCCTACTTCCCTCCATAAAAACAAGATCAAAATTCTGCTGTTAGAAGGCATCGATCCAAGCGCGGAAACGTCGCTGCGGGCGGACGGATACAGCGAGATCGAGTATCACAAGAAGCCGCTGGCAGAAGAACGGCTGCTCGAGTCCATTCACGACGCTTATTTTGTGGGGATCAGGTCTGCCACGTATCTGACCGAGAAGGTGCTGGCGGCGGCTCCGAAGCTGGTGGGCGTTGGGTGCTTCTGCATCGGAACCAATCAGGTGGATCTGAAGGCGGCGCAGGACCGGGGAATTCCCGTCTTCAACGCGCCGTTTTCGAATACACGCAGCGTGGCGGAACTGGTGATTGCGGAGTGCGTGATGCTGATGCGCGGCATCCAGTGGCGCAACGCGCAGGCGCACCGGGGGCTATGGGCGAAGACGGCGACGGGATCGCACGAGGTACGCGGTAAAACGCTGGGCATTGTCGGATACGGGCATATCGGAACGCAGGTAGGCGTGCTGGCGGAAGCGCTGGGGATGCGGGTGATCTTCTACGACATCGAGGCGCAACTGGAGCTGGGGAATGCGTGTCAGATCGCATCGCTCGAAGAACTGCTGGGCAAAGCGGATATGGTGACGCTGCATGTCCCGGAGACGCCGCGCACGAAGATGATGATCGGACCGGCGGAGTTGGGCCAGATGAAGCGGGGCGCGATGCTGATCAATGCGTCGCGCGGGACGGTGGTGGATATCGAGGCGCTGACGGCGGCGCTCGATTCCGGGCACATTGCGGGGGCGGCGATCGACGTGTTTCCGAACGAGCCCAAGGGGAACGATGAATTTATCTCGACTCTGCGCGGACGGGATAACGTGATTCTGACTCCGCATGTGGGCGGGAGCACGGAAGAGGCTCAGCGGAACATTGGCCGCGAGGTGGCGGAGAAGCTGATCAAGTACAGCAACAACGGGTCAACGCTGGCGGCTGTGAACTTTCCGGAGGTGTCGCTGCCGGAGCATCCGGGCAAACAGAGGCTGATGCACATTCACCATAACCGGCCGGGCGTGCTTTCGTGCGTGAACGCGATTTTTTCGGAAGAGCGGATTAACATTGCGGCGCAATATCTGCAAACGAACGCCGAGATCGGGTACGTGGTGATCGATATCGATTCGGAGGAGCGGGAGCAGTCGCTCAATCTGAAGCGTCGGCTGGACGGTGTGGACGGGACGATCCGAACACGGGTCCTGTATTAGCTGAGAGGCTGGTAGTGGATGGCTTCGCGCGTCTGGCGGACGATGCGGAGGAAGCGTTTGACAAGCTCATGGATCCAGTCAACGTCTTTGCGGAGAATGGCTTTGTTGGGGACAAGCTCCTCGCCGATGCCGAGCGCGGTGGCTCCGGCACGAATGTAGTCAGCGGCGGTTTGCTGGCTGACGCCGCCCGCGGCAATGAAGGATAACTCTTTAAAAGGCGCCTTGAGGGCGTGGATGTAGGCGGGGCCGCCCATCTGCGCGCAGGGAAATATCTTGATCAGGTTCGATCCGGCTTTGTGGGCCAGCATGATCTCGGTGGGTGTTAAAGCTCCGGGAAAGATGAGGCTGTTGTCATCGGCGCAGGCCATGATGTCGAGGTTCAGGCCGGTGCTGGTGAGGAACGATGCGCCGGCTTCGATGCAGCTATAGCCTGTGTCGGAGTCTTTGACCGTGCCGGCGCCGATGGCGGCTTCGGGGTACGCTTTGGCGAGCTTCGCGATGACATCGAGGGCGCCGGGAGTGGTCATGGTGATCTCGACCACGGGGATGCCGCCACTGAAGATGGTTTCCGCCGCGAACAACGCTTCATCGGGTGAAGTGACGCGGATGGCCGGAATGATTCCGATGCGGTCAATGAGAGAAGAAAGTTCCTGCTTCGTCATCGTTTAGTCGAACTCACCTTCGGGCCTGGGAAGAACGTCGCCTTCCTCTGCGATCCAGACGTAAATGGTGGGCAGCAGAAAGATGCCGATCATCAGGGCAGCCATCAATCCACCTACGATAACAATTGCGAAGGGCCGCTGGGAATCGGATCCGATGCCGCGGGACAGAGCCGCGGGGAGCAGGCCGAGCGTTGCGACGAGCGAGGTCATCAGAATGGGGCGGAGCCTGAGCACGGCGCCCTGGATGGCGGAGTCTTCGATGGTGTGGCCGCGGACGCGCAACTGATTGATGTACTCAAGCATGATGACGCCTGTCTGTACGCAGACGCCGAACAGGGCGAGGAATCCGACGCCTGACGAGACGCTGAAATGGGTGCCGGTAAGCAGCAGCGCAAGCAGGCCGCCGATGGGGGCCATGGCGACATTGCAGAAGATGAGCGCTGCCCATTTGAACGAGCTGAACATGCTGTAGAGGATGAGAAAGATCGCGAGAAGCGTGGCAGGCAGAACGATCATGAGCCGCTTCTGAGACCGTTTGGCGCTTTCGTATTCTCCAGCCCAGACGGTCCTGTAACCGGGCGGAAGTTTTACCTCGGTCCCGACCTTCCGGATGGCCTCTTCGACAGTGCTGCCGAGGTCTCTGCCCCGGACGCTGTACTTGAGGGCGACGTAGCGGCTGTTGGCTTCGCGCGAAATGGTGGAGGCTTCGTCAACCGTTTGAGATCTGGAAAGCTGCGCAAGCGAGACGCGCTCGCCTGAGGGAGAAAGCAACCGGATGTTTTCGATGGCCTCGCGGGAATTGCGGTAAGCGGGCAGGTAGCGCGCGACCAGGTCAAAGCGCTGTTCGCCCTGGAGGACCTGACTGACGGCATTGCCACCGACGGCGGTCTGGATGGCATCCTGCACGTCGGCAACGTTGATGCCGTAGCGTGCGGCGGCGTCGCGGTCAACCTGAATGTCGAGGTTCGGCTGACCGACTACGCGGAACAGGCCGAGATCCTGAATGCCTTTGATGTTGCGCATGACGTTCACCATGCGCTCGCCGTCCTGTTCGAGCTGCTTGAGATCGTCCCCGTATACGATGACGGCCAGTTCGCCTTTGACACCGCTGACAGCTTCCTCCATGTTGTCGGCAATGGGCTGAGAAAAGTTCCAGAGTACGCCTGGGATTTTTTCGAGTTCGCGGTCCATGGCGGCGATCAACTCGTCCTTATTCTGGTGAAAGACGGGACGCCACAGTTTCCTGTCGGGCTTGAGATCGACGAAGTATTCGGTGTTGGAGAAGCCGCCGGTGTCGGTGCCATCGTCAGGCCGGCCGACCTGGGAGACGACCTGCGTGACTTCGGGGAAGGATGCAAAAACGATGCGGGCGCGGTTGGCGAGAGCTGTGCCTTCGGAAGGTCCGGTGCTCGGGGCAAGAGTTCCGCGGGCCCAGATTGCGCCTTCGTCGAGGTGGGGCAGGAATTCAGAACCGATGACCCCGCTGGCGACGATCAGTACGGAAGCGGCAAAGATGCAGAAGGCCGCGGTGACGGTGACGTAGCGGTGTTCGATGGCCCATCTGACGGAGCCGCGGTAGCGGGCGGTGAGCCAGACGAGTACCGGGTTATGCCATTCCGTCACCCCTTTCAGAAAGAGCAGGCTCGAAAGCACGGGCGCGATAATCATCGAAAAGATGAGGGCTCCAAGCAGCGCAAAGGCGACAGTCCAGGCCATGGGCTTGAAGAGCCGGCCTTCGACAGCCTGCAGGGTGAAGATGGGAAGGTAAGCGGTAATGATGATTCCGATGGCGTAGAAGACGGGCCGCTGAACTTCGTGCGCGGCTTCGCGGATGCGTTCGACAACACTGAGGGGCGGCTTGCCCGTTTGATCCTGGCCCATGTGCCGCACGATGTTCTCGATCATGACCACGGCGCCATCGACGACCATGCCGAAATCGAGCGCCCCAAGCGAGAGGAGGTTGGCTGGTATGTGGCGGGCCTGCAGACAGATGGCTGCGAAAAGAAGTGAAAACGGAATTGTGAGCGCGACAATGAGCGCGCCTCTGAAGTTGCCGAGGAAGAGGAACAGGATGATGGAGACGAGAATGATGCCGTCTCTCAGGTTGTCGAGAACCGTGTGGGTGGTGAACTCGACGAGCTTGCTGCGATCGAGAAACGGGACGATTTTGACGCCCTTCGGAAGAATGCGGCTGTTCAGTTCGGCGACCCTGGCGTGGATGCCTTCGAGGGTGGCTTCGGATTCGGCGCCTTTGCGAAGAAGAACGATGCCTTCGACGACATCGTCGTTATCGACAATTTTGCCGTCAACACGGTGAATCGCCTTGCCTATCCGGCCGAGTCTGATCTTCGGGCCCTGCTGAATGGTGGCCACATTGCCGATGCGGAGCGGGGTGCCGTTCTGTGACTTGATGACGGTGCGGGCAATGTCGGCCGAACGATCGAAGAGGCCGATTTCACGCACGTTGATCTGTTGGGAGCCTTCCTCAATAAAGCTGCCGCCCGCGTTGACATTGTTATTGGTGAGCTGGTTTTCGACGGTGCCGAGGTTGAGGCCGTAGGCAACCAGTTTTTCGGGATCGATACGAACCTGATACTCCCTGGTGGGTCCGCCGAAGCTCGAGACGTCAACAACGTTGGGAACGGACTTGAACTGCTTACCGATGACCCAGTCCTGCAGGGTCTTGAGTTCCATGACGTCGTAAGCGGGGTTGGTGCTTTCGAGGGTGTACCAGTAGATCTGGCCGACGGGGCTCCAGTCTGTGCCTAACTGGGGCTGAATGCCGTTGGGCAGTGTGACCTGACTCAGGCGTTCGAGCGACTTCTGGCGGTTCCAGTCGTTGTCGGACTGGTCATCGAAAATCAGCGTGACGCTGGAGAGACCGAAGACCGACTTAGACCGCAGGCTGGTCATATGCGGGATGCCGTTCATGGCGGTCTCAATGGGGATGGTGACCTGCTGCTCAACTTCTTCGGCGGCGCGGCCGGGCCACTGGGTGATGACGTTGACGTAGTTGTTGGCGACGTCGGGGTAGGCCTCGACGGGCAGGTTGTGAAAGGAGAAAGCGCCCCAGACGAGCAGCAGCACAGCGCCGAGGAAAACAACCAGGCGATTGTTCAGGGCGAAATCTACAACAGCGCGAATCATGGTTTTACTGCCTGCTTTTTACTGCCTTATTGTTCGGTGGTGTTTTGCATGACCAGGGCGTTGGCGACGACGCGATCGCCGGGGGCGAGGCCTGAAACGATTTCCTGCTGGTTCGAGGGGAGCATTTTGCCGCTGGATACTTCAACGCGGCGGAAGCTTTTGCCGCCTTCGGGTTCGTAGACCCATTCGCGATCGTGCAGATGGAGGATGGCGGTAGCCGGCACGGTGGCGTGGACTTTCCTTTCGGTGCCGCGGAAGGTCGCGGTCACGAACATGCCGACGCGCAACATGCCCGGGTTGCGCAGCTCAAGCCGCACCTTGGCGGAGTGGATGGTCGGGTCGAGTACGGGACTGATGTTGCTGATGCGAGCCTGCAGGACGCGGTCAGGAAAAGCGTTGAGGTGGATGCTGGCGAACTCGCCGACGCGCACGTTCTTCAAATCGTTTTCGTAGACGTCGCAGACGATCCAGACGCTTGAGAGATCGGAGATGGTGAAGGGATTGGGCGAGGCGAGGCCCTGGGTGCCGGCGGCGGCGGTGGTTTGCTGATCTGTGATGACGCCGGAGATGGGGGCGTAGACGTTGACGATGGGCGAGGGGTGATTGGGGTCGGCGCCAAGAACGCGGAGGCGCTCGCGCGTGGTTTCGACGGTCACCTGGGCTTTGGCTTCGGCATCGACCGCAATTTCGTAATCTTTCTGGGCGATGGCGCCTTTGTCGAGGAGGATTTTGGCGCGGTCGAGTTGAGCCTGCGCGAGAGTGTGGTCGGCAATGGCCTGGCGGTAATCGGAGAAGGCGGTGGAGATGTCGGCGCTTTGGACTTTTAATAAGAGCTGGCCTTTGGTGACGGTGTCGCCGAGGCGGGCGTGGACTTCGATGACGCGGCCGGCGGCGAGTGAGATGACGGGAACAGCTTTCGAAACGTCGGCGGCGACTACGCCGTTGGCGCTGACCTCAGTGAAGGCGTCGTAGGTTGCGGCCGTCGCGATGGCGAACTGGTCGGGACGATCTACGCTGACGGTGCCGGTATCGCCCGAGTGAACGACCTGGGCGGGCGGAGGAGCTTCGTCTTTGGGATTGGGCACGGCTTCTTTGGAGCAGCCCGCGAGCACTATGGAGGCGGCGACGGCAAGCAGGGCACGGGTCTTCATAAGCCGATCACTTCCCTGCCGACGGCGAGATTCAACTGACTGGCAGAGGTCAGAAAAGAGCCGATGAGATTGATGTAGTTCAGACGGATGGCGCGGTAGTCGTTTTGTGCGTTGAGGAAGTCGAGCAAAGAGGCACCTCCGTGCTGATAGGCGAACGAGATGGTCGAGCGCACTTTGTCAGCCTCGTCCAGATATTTGTCTTTGTAAGGACGCAGCAGCGCGAGATTGCTGTTCAGGGTTGCGTACGCGGAATCCACATCGCTGTAGACCTGGCTGGTGGCGGCGTCGCGCAGGCGCATGGTGCGGCGGATGTCGATGGCGGTGCGCTCTTTCTCGCCCTGATTGCGGTCGAAGATCTTGAGCGGGATGTTCATGCTGAAGCCGATGTAAGCGGAAAACTGAGGCGGGTTGCGGGCGGCGTCCATGCCGAAGACAGGGTCAGTGGAACCGTTCGCTATAGCGAGGCGGTGGTCGGACTCGGCTTTTTCGACGGTTTCAATGGCGGCTTTCAGATCTGGCCTGACAGCGAGTGCGACGCTGCGGAATTCTTCGAGCGGGAGGATGTTTTCGGTGAAGTCGAAGTTGCCTGTGACGTCGAATTGTTCGACGGGCGTGCGGTCGTTAAGCAGCCCGAGCAACTGGATTTTGGCGGTTCGGACGTTCACCGTGGCGGTCTGAACGTCGGACAGATACTGGACGCGCTGCAGGTCGAGGCGCATGAGATCGACCTGGGCGATGTCGCCGGCCTTGTAACGGTCGTTGCTGACGCTGAGGAGTTGATCGTAGTAGGCGAGATTCTGGGTGGAAAGTTCAAGTACCGCCTTGGCCTGCAGGGCCTGGACGAAGGCGTTGCGAAGGGTGAATTCGGTGGTGCGAATCAGATCTTCCTGCTGGGATGCGGTGATGAGAGTGTTGTCACGCGCGCTTTCGAGACGGAGTTCGCGCTTATGCTGACGCTCATGAAGGTAGCTCACAGCAATAGAGGGGAGCAGGCCAGCCAGCGGACGGTAAGAGGGGTTAAGGGTGAACAGATTGATCTGATCGAGCCCCATGTTGAGATCGGGATTGGGGCGGAGGAAGGCGGTGATCTCCATGGCGCGCGCCTCATCGACGGTCAGGCGGCCGGCGCGGATGGTGGGGTTAGCGGCTTCGAAGCGGTCGCGGACCTGCTGCCAGGTGAAGGCCTGCTGCTGGGCGAACAGACCCGGACAAATGGCGAACAGCAGGGCCAAACGTGAACCGGAGATCAAATTCCAGATTAACGAGAACCAAAAAGAGCTTAGCAATATCTTTCGGCCATTCGGCCCGCATCTTTTGGATGATAGGGTTTAAATTACGCCGCACGGGACTAGAATTACGGTGAGCTCGCTCAAAGCCCTGATGCTTTCCTTACTCATCCGTGGTACGCCGGGAGCCGTGCTGGTGCGTGCAGCCGCGATGACGGCGGCGATCGCAGTGACGGACTGGCGCATTGAGGGCAATATCCCCCTGGGGTTTCTTTATCTCTTCCCCATGCTGCTGGCGGGCAGTGTTCTGAAGCGGTGGCAGATTGCGGCGTTCGCGCTGGTGTGTACGATCCTGACGGAACTGTTCGACAGCTTCGACTGGTTTTCACCGGCGGCGATCCCGAGAGACATTCTGATTTTTGCGGCGTTCGTCTGCATGGGCCTCTTTGTGTATGAAGTGGCGCGTACGCGGAAGATTGTGGCGGATGCGGAAGAGCAGTTGAAAGTGCTGGTTGAGAGTAGTCCCGCGGCAGTCTTTACGGCGACATCGGACGGGCATATTTTGCTGGCGAACGACGCGGCGCACAGGTTGTTCGGGGTGGATGCCGGGACGTTGCAGGGGCGGTCGGTGTTCCGGTTTTTGCCATCGCTGATGAACGTACCGGCGGCGGATGGGAATCATGCGCCGTTCAGGACGGCGATGCAGTGCCGGGGGCATCGTGAAAACGGCGAGGTGTTTCTGGCGGACCTCTGGTTTTCGACGTACACGACGAGCGCGGGACCGCGACTGGCCGCGATGGTGGTGGATACGTCAGAAGATCTGCGCAGTCGCGAGGAACTGAGTCTGAACCAGTTACTGACGGGATCGAGAATTCTGGTGGGCGCGGTGTCGCATGAGATCCGGAACGTGTGCGGCGGGATTGCGATGGCGTATGCCAATCTGGCGCGGACTACGACGGGGAATAAAGACTTCGAAGCGATGGGCAGTTTGATTCTGGCGCTCGAAAAGATCGCGTCGATGGAACTGCGGAACACGACCTATCAGGCGGGGAGCGTGGATCTGGCGGCTTTGCTCGAAGAGCTACGGATCGTGATGGAATCGGCGCTGACGGAGCAGGGGATCGAACTGCGTTGGGAAGTGGACGAGCAGCTGCCGGGGGTATGGGCGGACCGGCAAAGTCTGATGCAGGTGTTTCTGAATCTGACGCGAAACAGCGAGCAGGCGATGCGCGGGCGGGCGCGGCGTGAGCTTACGATCACGGCGCGGTGCGAGCGGCAGCGGGTGACAGTGCGTTTTCGGGATACGGGGTGCGGAGTGGCGCATCCGGAGCGTTTGTTCCGGCCGTTTCAGCCGCAGGCGCAGGCTACGGGGCTGGGGCTCTATCTTTCGCGCGCGTTCATGCGGTCGTTCCGCGGGGATCTTCGGTATGAGGCGGAACCGGACGGGTCAAGCTTCGTGGTGGAACTGACGCCGGCCGCGGCGGGAAAGGAGATGCATGAACCCGATCCGAATCCTGCTGGTGGACGATCACAGCCTGTTTCGCGAGAGCCTCAGCCGGTTGTTAGAGGCTGAACCGGACCTGCGGATGGCGGGGACGTGCGCGTCAGTGGGCGAGGCATTGAGGTCTCTCGATTCGGGACCCGTGGATGTGGTGCTGCTCGATTACGATCTGGGTGACGAACAGGGCACGGTGTTTCTGGAGGAAGCGAAAAAGCGCGGGTTCGAAGGCCGGGTTTTGATGGTGACTGCCGGCATGAGCGATAGCGGCACTTTGCGGGCCTTCGAGAACGGATCGGCCGGGGTGTTCCTGAAGCACAGTCCGCCGGCGCAACTGGTGGAGGCGATCCGGAAGGTGGCGGCGGGTGAGATGTGGCTGGATTCGCGGGCGGTGCAGGCGCTGGTAGCCGGGGCTGCGGTAAAATCTGAGGAGAGGCAGTCGGGCGAATCGCTGAACGCGAGGGAACGGGCGGTTCTGAAGTCAGTCTTCGAAGGATTGACGAATAAGGAAATCGCCGGCCGGATGCAGATCTCTGAGAGTTCCGTGAAAGCGGTGCTGCAGCAGTTGTTCGATAAAACAGGCGTCAGGACCCGAAGCCAGCTCGTACGAATTGCGCTTGAAAAACATGCGCAGGACTGGTTGAAGGATTCGTAACATTGCGCCGTTGAAGTTCGTCGGGTAAAAGGGGATTAACTATGATCGAAGGCTTGTTTCAACCGATGCACCTGCTGATAATCATCGGTGTGGCGGTATTCTTTTTCGGACCGACAAAGCTGCCGGAGCTTGGGAAGGGCCTGGCTGAGGGCATTAAGAATTTCAAGTCGGGGCTGAAAGACGGCGAAGCGGACGCTAACAAGAAAGAATAGGGCAGACCCGAAGTATTCGAAATTTAAAAGGCGGCGCCTGTCCTCCCAGGCGCCGCCTTTTTGTTTGTCAGCGCTTTTGGGCGCTTTCGGGGTTCCTCCGACCGCTCTCCCCGCAGAGCTACGTGTACAGTGTGCCGCGAGCGGGGCAGACGTTTCACCAGGTCAGCAGATTTTCCATGGTGCGGATCAGATCGTCGGTTTGAGGCAGAATCTGGTTTTCGAGCTGGGGGTGATAGCCGACCCAGGTATCCATGGCGGCCACGCGCTTCACGGGAGCGTCGAGGGACGTGAAAAGTTCGTCCGCGATGCGGGCGGCGATTTCGGCCCCGTAGCCGAAGCTGAGCGTGTCTTCGTGGGCGACGATGACGCGGCTGGTCTTCTGAACGCTGGCGCGGATGGCTTCCCAGTCGTAGGGGCTGAGGGTTCGCAGGTCGATGACTTCGATGGTTGAGCCAGGGTTGCGGCGCTCGATTTCCTGCGCGGCCAGCAGCGACTTTCTGGACCAGGGCTCCGTAGGTGATGACGGTGAGCGAATCGCCGGGCTTGACGATCTTCGCTTTGCCGAAGGGAATCATGAAATCTCGCGCGCCAGGATGCGGGCGCGGTTGTACATCTCGCGATAGAGCTTCTTGTGTTCGAGGAACAGGACGGGGTCGTCGCAGCGGATGGCGGTGCGGAGCAGTCCGGCAGGCGTCTTCGGCGTTCGAGGGGAACACGACGCGCAGGCCGGGAATGTGGGTGAACATCACTTCGCCCGCACTGGCTGTGATAAATGGAGCCGCCGTTCAGATAGCCGCCGATGGGCACGCGGATCACCAGGGGCGCGGAGAAGCCGTTGTTCGAGCGCCAGCGCAGCGACGCCAGTTCGTCGCGGATCTGCATCATGGCGGGCCAGATGTAATCGAAGAACTGAATCTCGACGACGGGCTTCATGCCGACGGTGGCCATGCCGATGGCGCGGCCCACGATGGAGGCTTCGGCGATGGGGGAGTTGAAGCAGCGGCGGCGAGCCGAATTCGGTCTGCAGTCCGGCGGTCAGCTTGAAGACGCCGCCTTTGCCTTTGACTTCGGGCAGATTGCCTTCGCGGCTGCAATCGGCGACGTCTTCGCCGAACACGACCATGCGGTCGTTGCGGCGCATCTCCTCGTGGAGGGTGCGGTTGATCAGGTCGGCCATGGTCCTCGGTTCGCCCGCGGGCTGGCCGGGATGTCGAAGGCGGCTGAGGTGGGGTCTACCGTTTCGGAATAGAGGTGCAGCGAGCGCGGTTTCGGCGTCGGGCGGAACGGCTTTCGAGCGCGTATTCAGCGTCTTCGAAGACGCTCGTGTCGATCTCGCGAACGATGCGCTCGAGGTCGTGGCGGATCGATGACTTCTTCTTCGAGCAGGAAGCGCTGGGAAGTTGGTGATGGGGATCGCGGGTGCGCTTCGTCTTCGCGCTCGCGCGGCGGTTTTGTAGAGCTTTTCGTCGTCGCTGAGAGGAGTGCGAATAGGGGCGGATGCAATGGGCGTGAACCAGCGCCGGTCCGCGGCCTTCGCGGCAATAGGCGGCGGCGGTGCGCATGGCTTTCGATAGGACGCGAGGAAGTCGGTGCCGTCGACTTCGAGCGTGAGCAGGCCCGGGAAATCGGACAGCAGTTTGGAGATGGAGCCGCCGGGCGTCTGATTCTCGACCGGGACGGAGATGGCGTAAGCGTTGTCCTGAATCAGGAAGATAACCGGGGCGTGGCTGAGGCAGGCGTGGTTGATGGCTTCCCAGAATTCGCCTTCGCTGGTGGCGCCTTCGCCGGAACAGGCGATGACGATGCGGTCTTCGCCGGGGTAGAGGAAGCGGAGGCCTTCGGCGCAGCCGACGGCCTGCACGAACTGCGTGCCGGTGGCGGAGGAACTGGAGACGATGTTGAGGGCCGGGTCGCTCCAGTGGGAAGGCATCTGGCGTCCGCCGGAACTGGGGTCTTCAGCGGCTCCCACGGCCTGCAGCAGCATGGAACGCGGGCGTCATGCCGAGGGTGAGGCAGAGGGCGCGGTCGCGGTAGTAGGGATAGAACCAGTCGTAGCCGGGTTTGGCGACCATGCCGGCGGCGACCTGAATGGCTTCGTGGCCTGCGCCGCTGATCTGGAAGATAGATTTTTTGCTGACGTTTGAGGAGGATTTCGCGGTCATCGACGAGCCGCGAGGTCTGCATCAGGCGGAAAGCACGGATGAGGGCTTCGGGGTCGAGGCCGAGAGATCGCGCCGCTTTGAGCCGTTCGGTGCTGGCAGGAGCTGTGAACGACGTCGTCATATGAAAATACCTTCATCAGGATAGCAAGGGTAAGGGATAGCGGCGGCTCGGGATGGGACGGCCCGGACAAGTCCGGCGGCAGGGCGAAAACGAAAGGCGACGAGCAATGTTCGTTGTACACTTGAGGTTTTACGCTTTCACGTGACGCAGATCGGACGTCGCACGATTCGATGACAACTCCACAGGGCACCGGCACGCCGAAGCGGACCCGCAACTCCTCATCCGGCGAGCTTTTTAACGACTTTTTTACATCCGGCCGGAAGGTCGATTTTCAGAAAAACGGGATCATCGATGGACGCGGCCGCGATGTGTTCGGGATGATGGCGGCGGCGTGCGCGGCGGATTGCTATCCGTACCAGGTGCCGCTCGAGAGCCGGACGGGGCCGTGGGTCGAGGCGGAAGGCCGCCGCATGATGATGCTTTCGTCGTACGACTATCTGGGTCTGGTGAGTGATCCGCGGATTGAGAATGCCGCGATCGAGGCGATCCGGAAGTTCGGGAGCGCGACGGGCGGGGCCAGGATGCTGACGGGCAGTAACGCGCTGCATCGGAAGGCGGAGCGGGAACTGGCGGCGTTTAAAGGGACTGAGGCGGCGCTGACGTTCAGTTCGGGGTACGTGGCGAATCTGGCAGTGATCTCGGGTCTGTTTACTCCGCAGGATCGTGTGATTCTGGACTCGCTTTCGCATCGAAGCCTGGTGGATGCGTGCCGGCTGGCGGGAGTTCAACTGCAGCGCTATAGGCACAATGACCTGGATTCGCTGCGGGCGGAACTGCGAAAAGGAACCGGCAACCGGACGCTGATTGTGGCGGACGGCGTGTTTTCGATGGATGGCGACATTTGTCCGCTGCCCGATCTGATTGCGATCAAGCACGAGTTCGGATGCCTGCTGATGATTGACGATGCGCATGCGACAGGGGTTCTGGGGGCGGGCGGACACGGCACGGATGAGCATTTCGGAATTCCGACGAGCGAAGTGGATCTCTGGACGGGTTCGCTGGCGAAGAGCATTCCTTCGACAGGCGGCTTTATCGCATGCACGCAGGAAGTGAGCATGTATCTGCAGCATTCGGCGTCTCCGTATGTTTTTTCGGCGGCGTTAAACCCGGCGTCGACGGGCGCGATCTGTGAAGGGCTGGCGATTCTGAATGCCGAGCCGGAGATTGTGACGCGGCTGCGGAACCAGTCGAACTACTTCCGCGAAGGCTTGCGGGAGATGGGGTACGACGTGGGTTTGTCGGCCACGCCGATTATTCCGGTGATTCTGAAGAACGAAGAGACGGCGGCACGGTTCTCGCGGCGGCTGCGGGATTTCGATATTCTGATTTCTCCAATTATGTTTCCGGCGGTGGCGCTGGGGACGGCGCGTTTGCGGATCTGCGTTACGGCGGGACATACGATGGCGGACCTGGATTACGCGCTCGATGCTTTCCGTCAGCTTAAGACCGCTTAGATCACTTTCAGTCGAGGTAGTGCGAGCCGATGATGCTTCGGAACCATCGGGCAGGCAGAAAGCGGCTTGCGGGCAGGCCGATGCGTTCGTGCCAGTGACCGACTGAGACGCGGCCGGGCGGCGTGTTGCTGTGGAGGATTTTTTCCACTGCGGCGGCGACGATTGCGGGATCGATTCCTTTCATTTCATCTTTGTCATTCGCGGATAACGCCGCGGCCGCGGCTGCGCTGTAGACGGCGTTGGCGGTGGCCGTTTGGCGATTTTTGGTGAGCCCTGTGCGCACGCTTCCGGGCTCTACGAGCGTGACGTGGACGCGGTGCGGCGCGAGTTCGTACTGGAGGGATCGGCAGAGTCCGCTCATGCCGAAGTGCGCGGCGCAATAGAGCGACTGGTAGGGCAGAGGGATGTGGGCAGCGAGCGATGAGATGTGGATCAGGTGGGCGGGGGCAGAGCGGCGCAGGTACGGGGTGGCGGCCCGGAAGAGGTAGACGGCTCCGAGCAGATTGGTTTCGAGTTGAGCGCGGAGGAGGGGGAGCGGTGTGTCTTCGAGGGGTCCGGCGACTGCGATTCCGGCTGCGTTGATAACGGCGTCTATGCGGCCGAATTCGGCGGCGATGGCGGCAAGGAAAGTATCGATTGCCGCGGGGTCCGTGATGTCGAGAACGCGGGGCTCTATTGGGGGCGCGGCGGTACCTGAGCGCGAGGCGCCGATGACGGTGTGGCCGGCGCGGGCAAGACGAAGTGCGCAGGCAGCGCCTATGCCGGAGGACGCGCCTGTGACCAGAACGATGCGGGGCTTCAACGCTCTGCCGTCCTGGGTTTGAGAAGTCTGAGTGCGAAGGCGATGTTCACGAGGCCGAACGTGAGGCACGCGAGATTGACGAGCGCGTTCAGGGTGGCTCTCGAGAGCGATGCGGTGTATTGTCCGTTCCGCAGATTCATCATTACGTCGAGGAAGCCCAGGTAAACCATGGAACCGCCGGCGACGGCGCAGACGATGGGCGCGCGCGGATCACGCGAGATGAGCCAGCGGGCGGCGAGCCAGAAGGCGGCGGCGATCCATAAGAGGTCGGGTAAGAGGAAGGACCACTCGACGTACGCGATGTTGGCGGGGAGGTCGCTGTGGTCTGCCCAGAAGGAGATCCAGTAAGCGAGGATGAGCAGGGCGGCGATGCGCTGCAGGAGCGCCATTCTGCGGGCCGGGTCATTCGAGGGGGCGGATAACGTCATGTGGTTTCTCTGGATCGCGGCGCGCCTTACACTGAAACTTCGACAACGGGAGGCAGCGCTGAGACTCAACCTATTGTTTACCGTGTTGTTGGCCGCGGGCGCGGTGGGCGCGCAGGCACCTGAGGTCAGAACGCTGCCGGAACTCAGGACAGCTGCGGCGGCGATTAAGCAAGAGAACCTGCTGCGGCATATTCGGGAGCTTTCGTCGGACGCGTATGGCGGGCGTTTGCCGGGCACTGCGGGCGGTGAGAAGAGCGCCGCGTATGTGATCGCACAGGCGAAGGCGATCGGCCTTGAGCCTGGCACGCCGGCGGGTGGCTTTGAGCAGATGGTGCCGCTCTATGGGATTCGCTCGCACGGGAGCGTTCGAGTGGCGGCGGGCGGGAAGGATGTCGCGATGGCCTCGGGGCAGGACTTTGTGGTCTGGTCGGGCGTACCCGAGAAGCAGATTCGGATCGGCAATTCGGGTCTGGTGTTTGCGGGATACGGCGTGGTGGCGCCCGAGTACAAGTGGGATGATTACGCCGGCATCGATGTGAAGGGCAAGACGGTTCTTGTGTTCAGCGGGGACCCGGCGGTTACGGAGCCGGGCGATGCGGGCAAACTGGATGACAAGTTCTTTTTGGGCAGGGCGCTGAGCGTTTACGGACGCACGGGGACGAAGTTAGAAACGGCGTTTCGGCATGGAGCGGCGGCGGTGCTGTTCGTGTCTTTGACGCAGGCCGGGCTGTCGAATAATTACTCCCGCGAGAACATGACGCTGCGGGACGGGAAAGAGCACAGCCAGGTGAAGGTTCAGGCGCTGATGACGGCTGCGAAGGCGGCTGAGATCTTCGGCGCGGCGGGCGCTGACTTCGAGAGCGCGAAAGCGAAGGCGGTGACACCGGGGTTCCGCGCGATGGCGCTCGACGCGAAGGTGAGCTTCGATGTCGCGAATGAGGTGAGGAGTTTCGAATCGCCGAATGTTCTGGCGAAGATCGAGGGCAGCGATCCGGCACTGAAGAAAGAGTACGTGGTCTACAGCGCGCACTGGGATCATCACGGGACCGACGGGGATCAGATTTTTCATGGCGCCAGCGATAACGCGGCGGGCACGGCGGGAGTGCTGGAACTGGCGCGCGCGTTCCGGGCTCTGAAGCCTGCGCCCAAGCGCACCGTGCTGTTTTTGTGGCCGACGGCTGAAGAGAAAGGGCTGCTGGGGGCGCGTTATTACGTGGAGCATCCTGTGTATCCGCTGGCGGCTACGGTGGCGGATATCAATCTCGATTACTTCAGCAACTGGGGCTGGGGGAAGACGAAAGACTTCAGCATTGTGGGGATCGGAAATTCTACGCTGGACGATCTGACCAGGGAGGCCGTGCGGCGTCAGGGGCGGGTGCTGACGGGCGATACGGCGCCGGAGCAGGGGTTTTATTTTCGTTCCGACCATTATGAATTCGCGAGGCTTGGGGTGCCTTCGCTCGAGACGAGTCCGGGGATCGATTACGTAGGGAAGCCGGCGGGGTTTGGGGAAGCCAAGCGCGCGGAATATATCCGGAACGATTATCACAAGGCGTCGGACGTGATTAAGCCGGACTGGGATCTAAGCGGCGCGGTGGAGGATTTGCAGGTCCTGCTGGAGGTTGGATACAGGGCGGCCCAGGCGCCGGGGCATCCGGCGTGGAAGCCGGATGCGGTGTGGCGCCCGAAACGTTAGCGTTGGACGCGTCCGGAGCCGTCGCCCTTCAGTAGCGCGTTGACTTCATCGACGGTGAAGCGGTTGAAGTCGCCCGGCAGGGAGTGCTTCAGGCATGAGGCGGCGGTGGCGAATTCGAGGGCTTCGCGGTTTGAGCCAAGCATGTTGAGGCCGTAGATGAGGCCTCCGCCGAAGGAATCGCCCGCGCCCACGCGGTCCACAATGTGAGTGATTTCGTAGTGGCGGCTGACGATGAATTCCTTGCCGTCTGAGAGGCAGGCGGACCAGCCGTTGTGCGAGGCGCTCTTCGATTCGCGAAGGGTTATGGCCAGCGTTTTGATATTGGGATGGGCGGCCATGACCTTTGTTGCGAGCGCGCGGTAGACGTCGTTATCGAGCTTGCCCGAATGAACGTCCACATCGGCGTGAATGCCGAGCGCGGCCTGGCAATCTTCTTCGTTGGCGATGACGACGTCAACATGTTTGACGAGTTCGCTCATGACTTCGTGCGCGGGCTTGCCCCACTTCCAGAGGTTCTTGCGGTAGTTCAGATCGCAGGAGACGGTGAGGCCTTTGGCGCGGGCGGCTTTGACGGATTCGAGGGCGAGGGCTGCGGCTGAGGCGCTGATGGCGGGCGTGATTCCGGTGGTGTGGAACCAGCCTGCTCCGGTGAAAACTTTATCCCAATCGATATCGCCGGGTTTCGCGAGCGCGATGGAACTGTGCTCACGGTCGTAAACGACCTTTGAGGGACGCTGATTGGCGCCGGGCTCGACGAAGTAGATTCCCATGCGGCCTTTGCCACGGAGGATGTGGGAGGTATCGACGTTGAAGCGGCGGAGTTCGGCGATCATGGCGTCGGCAATGGGATTTGCGGGGACCACCGTTACGAACGCGGCGGGCAGGCCGAAGCCCGCGACGGAGACGGCGACGTTGGCTTCGCCTCCGCCCCAGGTGGCGATGAATTCGGGGCTCTGGAGGAAGCGCTCGATAGCCGGGAGGCGCGAGGCGCAGCATGATCTCGCCGAAAGTGACGATGGTTTTGGTTGGCATATATATGGGTATCAGTGGCGCGACAGGGCGACGGCGTCGGCGGCGAAGCCTGCATCGTTCGAAGCGACGCCTTCAACCGGGATGACCATGACGGGCGCGGAGCCGCTTCGCAGCTTGCGCACAGTGGCCGCGGCGGAATTCCGGACGGCGTAGATGTGGGTCAGAATGGCGGCGTCGTCAGAGAGGTCGCGATCGAGATGCTGGAGGGCGAGAGCGGCGTCTTTTTCCTGCGTACCGAAAGCAACGCGCGTGCCCGTGAAGGCGAGTTTCTCAGGAGCAGCGCCCGGGGCGCGCGACACGGCTTCGCAAGCGGCGAAGGCCTGGAAAGGTGAACGCTGGGTCTGGACGAGGTCAATGGGAGCGCCGTGAAAACGCGCGGATATGGCGGAGGTGAGTTCGCCGGGGTTTTCGAGGTTGCTGACGAAGCAGGTGATGCGCAGAGGGTTGGCTGCGGTCAGGGCGCCGAGGGTTTTCTCAAGCAGCGGGCGGACCGAAGACGTGGGATCGGCGCCGGTGGCTTCTTCGCTGACCGTGAATGAGAGACCGCCGGGATCGATGTCCTTTCTTGCGAGCGAGATGCTTTCGATGACGATCTGCGCACCGGCGAGAGGCAATCCGCCGCAGAGGATGACGCTCACGGACGGGAGCGGGAGTTTCTTTTCCGTGAAAAGTTCGCTGACGATTTGCGGGATTCGGCGAACGTCGCCACTGCCTGCGACGAAGGCCCGGACATGGATGACCGGGACGCCTCCATTTTCTTTGAGGATGGCTTTGAGGGCATCTCGGGTTTGTTGAGAGAGGAGGCCTTTGCCCGAAAGCGGAGAGACGTGGAAGGTGAGGCGGCGGGAATCGCCTTCGACCATGGCGGGCGGGTCCTTCGGCAGGGTCAAGGTTTGGGTGACGTCGTCAGGGTTCTTTTTTTTGGCGGCCAGGGACCAGACGGCGGGAACCAGTGCGGCCATCATCAACAAACGCCGGGAGCGCATTGTGTCGGAACAATTCTATCTGCTGTGACTGCTTTGGCGAGATTGGACTGGCTTGGATGGCCGATTGGATGATACACTGGCATTGCGCGTGACCATCGAACCAAAATTCGACAGCAATTCAGAAACGCCGATTTATCGCCAGCTTGGGGCTCATTTGGAGCGGATGATCGAAGCGGGCGACCTGCAGCCTGGGGACCGACTGCCTCCGACTCGCGAACTGGCGGCGAAACTTGGACTGAACCGGACCACCATCTCGGCGGCTTATGAAATTCTGGAATCCGAGGGCCGGATCAAGGGTTCGGTGGGGCGCGGGAGTTACGTGTGCGGGCCGACGGAGAGGGATGCCGGGGCGCTGAACTGGTCGCGGATTCTGACGCGGTCGCTTTCGACGTCCACCGGATTTCCGCAGGCCGGCGCGATCAATTTTTCGGCTTCGAGGCCGTCTGAGCGGCTGTTTCCGGTAGACGAATTTCGGGAAGCCTGCAGCGAAGTGCTGGCGAGCGACAGGCTGCGATCGCTGCTGCAGCTCGGGTCGCCGGGCGGGTACGAACCGCTGCGCAGATATCTGCTGAAACGGGCCGGGTTCGAGCGGGGTTCGGACGACATCCTGATCACGAACGGGTGTCAGCAGGCGATTGACCTGCTGCGCCGGGCGCTGGTGCTGCCGGGAGACAAGGTGGCGATCGAGGAGCCGGTTTATCCGGGGCTGAAGAACCTGTTTCTTGAAGCCGGCTGCGAACTGATCGGGCATGGCGATGACTCCGGAGGGCGTGGATCTCTACTCGCTGCGGCGCGCGCTGGAAGCAGGGGCGAAGGTGGTTGTGCTGACGCCTTCGTTTCAGAATCCGACGGGCGCGACGATCAGCGCGGCGAACCGGAAGAGCGTGGTGTCGCTGGCGCGGGCTGCGGGCGCGGCCGTGATTGAGAACGACATCTACAGTGAGCTGGATTACACGGGCGCAGACCTGCCGAGGTTGAAGTCGCTCGATCCGAACGTGATTCTGCTGGGGAGTTTTTCCAAAATCGCGTTCCCGGGGATGCGCGTGCGGCTGGATTATCGCGCCGCGGCCGGTGATTGCGCGCGCTGACCGAACTGAAGCAACTGGCGGACCTGCATACGGACCAGCTGTCGCAGGCTTTCTTGCTGCAGTTCGCGGAATCGGGGCGGCTGGCGGCGCATCAGGCAAAGATGATTGCGGCAGGGAAAGAGAAGCTGCGGGCGATGGAGCAGGCATGCCGGCGTCATCTTTCGGATTGCAGTTTTACGGCGCCGGGCGGCGGGATGAATATGTGGATCGATCTGCCGGACGGGCTGGATTCGAGCGCGCTGCGCGGTCTGGCGCAGCAGGCGGGGATCGACTACCTTCCGGGGCGATATTTTTCGATTTCAAGGCCGCTCGATAACGGGTTGCGGCTGAGTTTTGCGGGGCTGGAACCGGCGGAGATTCAACAGGGCATCGGGATCCTGGGGAATGTCATCCGGAGTGCTAAAGGTTCGCGTCAGGGTGCGTCAAGGCCGACGCTGGCGCTGGTTTGAACTGGGGTTCGATTCTAAAAAGAGGATAACGAGAGAAATGCTTTTGAACGACGAACAATTCCGGCTGAAGGTCGGCCTGGCTGAGATGTTGAAGGGCGGCGTGATTATGGACGTCGTGAACGCGGAACAGGCCGTGATTGCGGAGAAGGCGGGGGCTTCGGCAGTGATGGCGCTCGAGCGCGTGCCTTCGGATATCCGCAAAGAAGGCGGCGTGGCGCGTATGTCGCCGGTGAGCAAGATCCGCGAGATTATGGCGGCGGTTTCGATTCCTGTGATGGCGAAGGCGCGCATCGGGCATTTCTCAGAAGCGCGGATTCTGGAAGCGCTCGGCGTGGACTACATCGACGAGAGCGAAGTGCTGACGCCCGCCGATGAAGAGCACCACATCGCGAAGCGCGATTTCACAGTGCCGTTCGTGTGCGGCGCGCGCAACCTGGGCGAGGCGCTGCGGCGCATTGCCGAAGGCGCGGCCATGATCCGGACCAAGGGCGAAGCGGGGTCGGGCAACATCGTGGAAGCGGTGCGGCACATTCGCACGATCGTGAAAGAGATGCGGCATGCTGACGGTGCTGGGCAAGGAAGAACTGGTGCACGAAGCGAAGAACCTGGGAGCGCCGCTCGATCTGGTGGAGTGGGTGGCGGAACACGGCAAGCTGCCGGTGCCGAACTTCTCGGCGGGCGGCATTGCGACGCCGGCCGATGCGGCGCTGGTGCTGCATCTTGGCGCGGAAGCGGTGTTCGTGGGTTCGGGCATCTTCAAGAGCGAAGATCCGGAAGCGCGCGCCAAAGCGATCGTGAAGGCGACGACTTATTACAAAGATCCGCAGAAGCTGCTCGAAGCGAGTGAAGATCTGGGGATGGCGATGCCCGGGCTCGAGATCTCGAAGCTGGCGGAAGGCGAACTGATGCAGACGCGGGGCTGGTAGGCGCTGTGAAAAAGCGTGTGGGAGTTCTGGCGCTGCAGGGCGATTTCGAAGCCCATGAGCGCGCGCTGGAACGCGCGGGTGCGGATGCCGTTCAGGTCCGCACCGCGGAAGGCCTGGAGAATATAGACGCTCTGGTGATTCCGGGCGGCGAGAGCACGACGATGCTGAAGCTGCTCAACTTCATGGACCTGATGGAGCCCGCTGCGCAGGTTCGTGCAGGCGAAGCCGGTGTTCGGCACCTGCGCGGGGGCGATCCTGCTGGCGAAGGAAGTGCGCAATCCGGAGCAGGAGAGTTTCGGCGTGGTGGACCTGACGGTGGAGCGCAATGCTTACGGTCGGCAGATCGACAGCCGCGTGGCCCGCATTGAACCGGATAAAGAATACGAAGCGCGGCTTGGGGGTGGCGAGATTGAAGCGGTTTTCATTCGCGCGCCCATCATCCGGCGGACGGGCCCCGAGGTCAGCGTTCTTGCGCGATATGATGGAGACCCGTGCTGGTTGAGCAGGGCAAACATCTGATTGCGACGTTCCATCCGGAACTGACGAACGATTCGAGGGTGCACAAATTATTCCTCGACAAGATTTAAAACAGGTGCTGTTCGTCTGTATCGGGAATGCCTGCCGCAGTCCGATGGCCGAGGGTTTTGCGAACCACTATGGCAGCGACGTGCTGATCGCGAGCAGCGCGGGCCTTTCGCCGATGCCTGGGATTCCCCGGGAAACCGTGGAAATTATGGCGGAGGTGAACATCGACGTATCGAAGCACCTGCCGAGCGTTTACGAACCGCTCGCCGCGTCTTACTTCGACATTGTGGTGAACATGTCGGGATTCAAACTGCCCGGAAAACAGCCCAGGGAAGTGATCGAGTGGCAGGTGGAAGATCCGTATCGCCGGCCGGTGGAGGTTTATGAGCGCGTCCGGCAGGATATTGAGAACCGGGTGATGCAGTTGATCCTGAAACTGCGGCGGCCGAAGAAGAAGTAGCCGTGCGGAACCTGCTGCTGCTTTTCTGCGCGTCGGCAATGTTCGCGCTGGGCGGAGTGGCGATGAAGTATTCGGCGGGACTGACCAGGCCCGGGCCTTCAGCCGGAGTCTTCGCTTTATTTGCGGCGGGTGCGGCCATGCAGGCGGTGGCTATGCGCGATGCCGAGATGGGACCGGTTTACATTACTGTGCTGGGGCTGGAGGCGGTGCTCGCGTTCGGGCTCGGGATCTGGCTGTTTGGCGAATCGGCTTCAGCGATGCGAGTGGTCGCGGTGGCGCTCGTCCTCGCGGGTATTGTGTTGCTGCGATATTAGCGACGCGGCAACCGGCGCCGAGGCGGGCTCCGCTTCAAGCATGATCTGGTAGCCGAAGAGGCCGGGCAGCGCACGGGTGAGCGCGCGCAGCAGCAGATTCGGGGACGTGCCTAAAACCAGTTCGACCGGCATCACAGTCAGCTTCTCGCGAACCACCTTGTAGCCGCACGATTCCAGCATGCGGCGGGCAGTCCGGCGGGTGAAGAAGCGGAGGTGCGTGCGGTCGAGGATGCCCCGGTCGGCGTAGTTGAAGATGCCGAGCAGCAGCTTGGCGCGCACGGTGATGTTGGCGATGTTCGGGACGGAGACGATGAGGCGTCCGTCAGGCTGCAGAAGGCGCGGGCACTGCCGGAGGATGCGCTCCGGGGCGCGGAGATGCTCGAGGATGTCGAGCAGGAGGACGCGGCTGAAGCGCTTGCCGTTCAGCTGGGCGATGACGGAATCGAGACCGTCGTCGAGATCGGCACGGTAATAGCGATCGAAGGCTGAGAGTTCAGAGGGTTCGGCCAGGGTATCTACGCCGGTGACAATGTTGCCTGCGTCGTTGAGGCGGCGGGCGACGTGTCCTTCGCCGCAGCCGATATCGAGGACTGTCTGGCCAGAGCCTGCCATGCGAACCACATAGTCGTGACTTGAGCCCTGGCTGAGTTTTAGGGGATAGTGGGCGAAGTATTCCTGGAACTCCGGAAAGGCCTGAAGGCCGCGGCGGGTTCGGCGGTAGCGATAGAGAGCGCGCACCACGTCCTTCGCGTATTTCATGCCGTTGACGTAGCAGATTTCGCCGCCGTAGTAGGTGGGGATGGGAACTTCGGCGATGGTGAACTTCTGGTGGTTGAGCTTGATGATGATCTCGGTATCGAAGTGGAAGTCGTCCGTCATGCGGTCGAAATCTATTTGCGCGAGGGCGTGGAGATCGTAGGCGCGATAGCCGCTGTGAAATTCGGTGAGCTTCAGGTTCAGCAGGCGGTTTTCGAGGATGGTCAGGACGCGGTTGCCCGCGTATTTGTAGAGCGGCATTCCGCCCTTGAGCGCGCCGCCGTAGGTCTTCATCATGCGGGAGCCGAAGACCGCGTGGGCTTCGCCGTTGACGATGGGGCGATAGAGGTCGGAGAGGATTTCGGGCGCGTACTGGCCGTCGCCATGAAGCAGGACGACGATGTCGAAGCCCTTCTCGATGAAGTAGCGGTAGCCGGCTTTCTGGTTGCCGCCGTAGCCGAGATTTCGGGATTGCCGCAAGACCGACAGCTTCGGGCGATTGCCGGCAATTTGCAGATCTCGGGCGAGTTCATAGGTACCGTCGTGGCTCGCGTCATCGAAGACGGCGACTTCGGCAACGTTGGCCCAGACTTCGGGCTTGATTCTGTTGAGGACCTGAAGAAGAGTGGATGCGGCGTTGAAAGCGACGATCAGAATTCCGATCCTGCGGCCACGCGAAGAGGCGAGTTCGGATTCGTCTGTCATGGTCAGGCCAGTTCGAAGACTCCGGCGGCGAGCAGGGCCTGTTCGGCCAGGTCGCAGACAATGTGACCGACGGTGATGTGAACTTCCTGAATGAGCGCAGTCACGGCAGAAGGAACGCGGAGGCAGACATCGCAGAGCGCGGCCATGTCGCGAGCACCGGCGCAGGCAAAGCCTACAGTTTTGATGCCGTGAGCACGCGCGTATTCAAGAGCCCGAATTACATTCATCGACTTGCCGGACGTAGACATTCCGATGAGAACGTCTCCGGGCTTGCCGAAGGCCTGTACCTGGCGGGCGAAGACACCTTCGAACCCGAAGTCATTGGCGCTGGCGGTCAGGATCGCGGAGTTGGTCGAGAGGGCGATGGCGGGCAGGCCTGGGCGGAGAAACTGCTGAGTTAGAACGCTGACCAGTTCAGCGGCGATGTGCTGGCAATCGGAGGCACTGCCTCCGTTGCCGCAAAGAAGAAGTTTCCTGCCGGAGCCGAGAGCGCCGGCGACCATTTCCGAGATGGCGAGAATTTCGTGCTCGCACTCGGCCAGCAGTCTTTGCCTGGTTTCTATGCCGGCGGAGATATGCGCGCGGAGGCGTCCGGCGGAGGCGGGGGTAAGCTCAATGGGCGTAAGGTTTGACTCGGTCAACAGGGATTCGGCAGCCTCCAACAGATTATCCGATATATGGTTGGCTGTGAGTCCGTCCGCTTCGTGCTGAGCGCCGTAGCCTGTCCGAACCAGGATGGAACGCGCGCCTATGGCTGTGGCGAGTTCGACGTCCGCGGGCTTATCGCCGATGACCCAGCAGGTCTGCGGATCGAAGCCAAACGTGGCGGCGGCGCGGTTGGCGAGAGCGGGGCGCGGCTTGCGGCAGTCACAATCGGCTTCGGGCAGGTGGGGGCAGTAGTAGAAGCCGTCAATGCGGACTCCTTCGGCTTCGAGGATGGCGACGAGGCGGCGCTCTACGCGGGCTAGATCACGGGCGGTGAAAAGTCCGCGGCCAATGCCGGACTGGTTGCTGATGACAATGAGGCCGAGGCCGGCGTCACAGAGCTTCTTTAGTCCAGAGGCGGCGTGTTCGAGGAGTTCGACCCGACCGGGATCGCTGAGGTAATGCTTATCGGCGATGATGGTGCCGTCGCGATCGAGCAGCACGTAGCCCTGGCGATTCATCTGGTTACCTGCAAGGATAACGGCTGATACAATTCGTTCGCCATGAATCGATTCGTAGCAGCCGGCATGTTCGGCCTGATTGCCTTTACAGCATCGGCGATGGATAAGAGTGACGTTGAATATTCGCGTCCGGACGGGAAGCCGTTGCTGCTGGATCTGCATGTGCCAGACGGGGCGGGGCCATTTGCGGCGGTGATTGTTGTACACGGGGGCGGGTTCGACCAGGGGACGAAGCGAAGCTATGTTACGCCGGCTCTGGACGTGTTGACGAAGGCCGGGTTCGCATGGTTTTCGATCGATTACCGGCTGGCTCCGGCTTATAAATTTCCCGAGCCGGTGGACGATGTGAACAATGCGATCCGCTGGGTGAAGAAGAATGCGGCGACGTATCGGATCGATCCGGCGAAGATCGCGCTGCTGGGAGAATCGGCGGGCGCGTATCTTGTGACGTACGCGGCGACGCATGAGACGCCGGAGACAAAACTCGCGGCCACGGTGGACTTCTACGGGCCTGTGGATTACGCGAAGCAGGTGGAACTGCGGCGCGATCATCCGGAAAGGTTCGACATGGTTTCGGCGAACCGGCATACGGCGAATGGCGGCGGGGCGCGCTATTTCGGAGTCGACACGGTGGATGCGGCGGGCATGGCGCGTCTGCATGAAATTTCGCCCATCACGGCCGTTCACAAGGGGATGGCGCCGTTCCTGATCATTCATGGGACGGCAGATAATCAGGTGGCGTTTGAGGAGTCGCCGGCAATGTGCGAGGCGATGAAGAAGGCCGGGGACTCGTGCGATCTGATCCGGGTGGAGGGCGGCGGGCATGGGATGTCGAGCTGGGAGAAATCGGCCGAAATGCAGCGCTGGAAACCCGAGATGACGGAGTGGCTGCGGAAGACGCTGAAGGTTCGGTAATCGGGCCTGTTAACGTTAGATTTGCGGCTTATGATGAACCGATACAGACAGCAAATCCGATCGTTAGCAGTGGCGTGCGCGGTGGCGGGTTTGTTGCACGCGCAGGAAGAGACTCCGGATAAGCGGCTGCTGCGGAGCGCGGCTACGTTCCATGAAATCATGGCGGCGCCGGACGGGTCGATCCCCTCCAAGCTGCTGGCTAAGGCTCTCTGCATTGTGATTGTTCCGGGAATGAAGAAGGCCGCGTTCGTGGTGGGTGGCGAGTACGGGCGCGGGTTCGCATCGTGCAGGGTGCCTGGGAACTGGAGCGCTCCGGCTCCGGTGCGGATGACGGGAGGAAGCTTCGGCGTTCAGATGGGGGCGGATTCGACGGACATCATCCTGCTGGTGATGAACGCGAAGGGGATGGCGCGCCTGCTTGCGGATAAGATCGCAATCGGCGCGGATGTAGCTGCGGCGGCCGGTCCGGTGGGCCGGGATGCGACCGTGGATACGGACGTGATGATGCGGTCGGAGGTGCTGAGCTGGTCGCGGGCACGTGGAATTTTCGCCGGGGTCTCACTGAACGGGACGATTGTCGAGAACGATAAAGCGGAGACCGCGAAGCTGTATGGCCGCCCGTGGACGAACCGGGAGATTATCCGCGGAGACGTGGCGGTGCCGGATGGGGCGAAAGCTTTCGCGGCCGAACTCTCGCGCGACGTTTATCAGAAGTGAGCCGGGCGATTAGACCGGATGGCTATAAGACCTTTGTAAGGCGCGCGCGGTGATGAGTTATTCGTCCGTGACGCAGCCTTCGCTGGCGCTTTTCACCAGCCGGATGTACTTGGCAAGCGTGCCGCGGGTGGCTTTATAGGGCGGCATGACCCAGGCCTTGCGACGCGCGGCCATTTCCGCGTCGGACACGGCTACCGACAGCTCGTTCTTCTCGGCGTCGATGGTGATGATTTCGCCGTTGCGGACCAGACGCGATCGGGCCGCCCTCCTGCGCTTCGGGAGTTACGTGGCCGACGATGAAGCCGTGCGATCCGCCGGAGAACCGGCCATCGGTAATCAGCGCCACGTCCTTGCCAAGGCCCGCGCCCATGATGGCGGAGGTGGGCGTCAGCATTTCCGGCATGCCGGGGCCGCCCTTGGGCCCTTCGTAGCGGATCACCACGACGTCGCCCTTGCACGATTTCTTTGCGCTCGAGCGCGTGCAGAATCTCCTCTTCGCAATCGAAGACCTTAGCCGGACCGGAGAAGCGCAGGCCTTCTTTGCCGGTGATCTTCGCGACCGCGCCTTCCGGCGCCAGGTTGCCCTTCAGGATCTGGATGTGGCCGCTGGCTTTGATCGGGTTGCTCGAGCGGAGTGGACGATCTGCTGACCTTCCTTCAGACCGGGCAGATCTGCCAGATTCTCCGCGATCGTCTTGCCGGTGACGGTCATGCAATCGCCGTCGATCATGCCGGCATCGAGCAGCATCTTCATCACGGCGGGAACGCCGCCGACTTCATGCAGATCTTCCATCACGTACTTGCCGCTCGGCTTGAAATCGGCCAGCAGCGGAGTGCGGTCGCTGACGGCCTGGAAGTCGCGCAAGCTCCAGCGGAACACCCACGGAACGTGCAATGGCGATCAGATGCAGCACGGCGTTGGTGGAACCGCCCAGCACCGTCACCACCACCATGGCGTTTTCAAACGCGGCGCGGGTCATGATGTCGCGCGGCTTCAGATCCAGTTCCAGCAGGCTGCGGACGGCTGCGCCGGCACGCACGCATTCATCCAGCTTCTGCGGATCTTCCGCGGGCGTGGAGGAACTGTAGGGCAGCGACATGCCCAGCGTCTCGATAGCGGCGGCCATGGTGTTCGCCGTATACATGCCGCCGCAGGCGCCCGCGCCGGGGCAGGAATGGCGCACGATGCACTGCCGCGTTCGTGCTCGTCGATCTTGCCCGAAATGAACTCGCCGTAGCTCTGGAACGCGGAGACGATATCGAGTTGTCGCCACCTGACGCCTTCGCTGTGCCCGGCGCGGATGGTGCCGCCGTAAACCATGATGGCGGGGCGGTTCAGCCGGCCCATGGCAATCATGCAGCCGGGCATGTTCTTATCGCAGCCGGGAATGGAGATCAGGCCGTCATACCACTGGGCGCCCATGACGGTCTCGATGGAATCGGCAATCAGATCGCGGGACTGCAGCGAAAAGCTCATGCCTTCGGTGCCCATGGAAATGCCGTCGCTGACACCGATGGTGTTGAAGCGCATGCCGACCAGGTCCGGCAGCCTGGACGCCTTCTTTGACCTTTGGCCGAAAGGTCCAGCAGGTGCATGTTGCACGGGTTGCCTTCGTACCAGACGCTGGCGATACCGACCTGCGCCTTGCCCATATCGCTTTCCGTCATGCCGGTGGCGTAAAGCATGGCCTGCGAGGCGCCCTGCGCGGGGGGCTGCGTGATGCGCGCACTGTAGCGGTTGAATTGCGGATTCATGTCGTTGAAAAAGGGTGTTGGTTTGAGTATATGCCGCGGGTTAAACTGAAGTTCCCCTAACAATCATGCTCTGGAGCAAGCTTTTCATCCCCACGCTGCGCGAAGACCCTGCTGAAGCCGAGGTCGCCGAGCCACCGTCTGCTGCTGCGCGCCGGGTATGTGCGTCAACTGGCGGCGGGAATCTATAACTACCTGTTTCTCGCGCAGCGATCGCTGATGAAGATCCAGCACATCGTACGCGAAGAGATGGATGGCATCGGCGCGCAGGAGTTGCTGCTGCCGGCGCTGAATCCGGCGGAAGTGTGGCAGGAATCGGGCCGCTGGGACGTGATGGGCGACAACATGTTCCGGCTGAAAGACCGTTTTGGCCGCGATCTGTGCCTCGGGATGACGCATGAAGAAATCATGACGGCGATCGCGCGCGGCGAACTGCGCAGCTATAAGCAATTGCCGCAGATCTGGTATCAGATTCAGACGAAGTTCCGGGATGAGCCGAGGCCCAAGTCCGGACTGCTGCGCGTGCGGCAGTTCCTGATGAAAGACTCCTATTCGTTCGATATCGATGCGGAAGGTCTGGACGTTTCGTTCCGGAAGCATCACGATGCGTACGTCCGGATCTTTGCGCGCTGCGGGATTGAAGCGATTCCTGTGGAGGCGAATTCAGGAGCGATGGGCGGAAGCCAGTCGATGGAGTTCATGGTGCCGTCGAATGCGGGCGAGGACATTATTGTGGTGTGTCCGGGATGCCATTACGCGGCGAATCTGGAGAAGGCAATTTCGCATCAGGTGCCGCCGGCTGTCGAAGATGCCGAGACAGACGCGGCGCCTGAAGAATTTCATACGCCTGGGAAAAAGACCATCGCTGAGGTTTCGGCGTTCACCGGGCTGCCCACCACGTCGCAGATGAAGAGCGTCGTGATGGTGGCGGGCGACAAGCCTGTGCTCGCGCTGCTGCGCGGCGATCATCAGCTGAACGAGACCAAGCTTTCGGAAATGATGGGCGTGGCTGAAGTGCGGGCGGCGGCTCCGGCGGAAATCGTGGAATGGTTTGGGGCGGATCCGGGTTCGCTCGGACCTATTGGCGTAACGAAACTGCGCGTCATTGCGGACCTTGCTCTGGAAGGCCGCCGCAATATGATCACCGGGGCCAACAAGAACGACTATCACCTGCGCAATGTGACGCCTGGCCGTGATTTTAGGCCGAATTCGCGGATATCCGACAGGTGAACGGCGGAGATCCCTGCGCACTGCTGCGGTGCGCGAGCTGAAGCTGCACAAAACGATCGAAGCGGGCCATATCTTCAAGCTCGGGCTATAAGTATTCGGAGTCGATGGGACTGCGAGGTGCTGGCGGCGAACGGGGCTGAAATTACGCCGATCATGGGCTCGTACGGGATCGGCATCGAGCGTATTCTTTGTTCGGCGATCGAACAGAATAACGATGCGAACGGGATGAGTCTGCCGGCATCGATTGCGCCGTTTACGGTGGTGATTACGCCGGTGAATATCGCGGATGCGGCGCTGCGAGGGGCGGCCGAAACGCTGTATCGCGAGTGCAAGGCAGCGGGGATCGACGCGCTTTACGATGACCGGGATGAGCGGCCGGGCGTGAAATTCAAAGACGCCGAACTGATCGGCGTGCCGTGGCGGATTACGGTCGGGAAGAAGCTGGCGCAGGGCGCGGTAGAGCTGGTGAACCGGAAGACACGGGAATCCCGCGACGTGCCTGTGGGCGACGTGGTGAACGAACTCAAAAGCGCGTTATGACTTGGGCGGAGGCGCGGGCGCAGTATCCGGCGCTCGGGCGGTGGACGTATCTGAATACCGCGACGTACGGGCACGTGGCATTGCGTTCGCAGGCGGCGATGGCACGACATTTCGCGCGGCGTGAGGAGTTCGGCTGCCGGGATTTTCTCGACTGGTTCGGCGACATGGACGGGTTGCGGGCGATGATAGGCCGGCTGATCAACTGCACGGCGGATGACATCGCATTTACTTCGAGCGCGGCGGCGGCGTTGTCGCTGTTCCTTGGAGGCATTGGGTGGGAGCCCGGCGACACTATCGTTACTCTGCGGGATGAATTTCCAAACCAGTATTACTATGCGAGCTGGCTTGGCAGCCGCGGCGTGAAGCTCGTCGAGATGGATGAGATTTCGGCGCTGCCGGACCGGACGCGCGCGGTGGTACTGAGCACGGTCAACTATACGAGCGGGTATCGGCCGGACGTGGCCGGCATCTCGAAGATCGCACATGCTGCCGGCGCGCTTTTGTATGTGGACGGGACACAAAGCCTGGGAGCATTGCGGTTCGATGTAAAAGAAGCGCAGCCCGACATGTTCGCGGTGGACCCGTATAAATGGCTGCTCGCGCCGAACGGGGCGTCGTTCTTTTACGTGTCCCCTGCCCTGCGGCAGACGCTGCAACCGAGCGTGTTCGGATGGCGCAGCGATAAAGGCTGGCGCTCAGTGGATGAACTGCACCACGGGGTTCCGCAATTGCCGGACGCGGCGGAGCGCTATGAAGGCGGGATGCTCAATTTCCCTTCGCTCTATGGCCTTGAAGAATCGCTGCGGATGGTGTTCGAGCTGGGACCTGAGGAGATCGAAAGACGCGTGCTGAAGCTCGCGTCGCAGGTTGGCGATGTGTTGCGCGAATGCGGTGCGTCGATTCAGCATGACGGGAGCAATATTGTGGCCGCACACTGGCCGGACCGCGACGCTTCGGAGGTTGCGAAGCGGCTGCTGGCGGAGCGGATCATCGTCGCGGCGAGACACGGCAATCTGCGGGTCTCGCCTCATTTCTACAACGATGAGTCGGATGTGGCGCAGTTCGGGAAGACGCTGCGCCACGCGCTTATTGCGTGATACCGACCTGGGTCAGCAGCCAGGCGTATTCGAAGGCCTGATCTTTCAGCCTGTCATAACGTCCGGATGCTCCGCCATGACCAGCGGGTTCCATTTTCACCTTCAGCAGCAGAGAGTTTGAATCGGTTTTCAAAGTGCGCAGCCTTGCCACGTACTTAGCGGGCTCCCAGTACATGACCTGGCTGTCATTCAGACTGGTGGTGACCAGCATGGCCGGGTAAGCGCGCTTTTCGAGGTTATCGTAGGGGCTGTAAGTCTTCATGTAATCGTAAGCGGGCTTCTCATTCGGGTTTCCCCATTCGAGATACTCACCTACGGTCAGCGGAAGGGAGGCGTCCATCATGGTGTTCATCACGTCCACAAAGGGCACGGCGGCGTGGACGGCGCGGAAGAGGTCAGGCCGCATGTTTACGACGGCTCCCATGAGTAAGCCGCCCGCGCTGCCTCCTTCGATGACGAGTTTGTCTTTGGATGTCCACTTCTGCGCGATGAGGTACTCGGCGGAGTCGATGAAGTCGTTGAAGGTGTTTTTCTTCTTCATCAACATGCCGTCGAGCCGCCAGTTCTCTCCCATTTCGTCGCCGCCGCGGATGTGGGCTATGGCATAAACCATGCCGCGGTCGAGCAGGCTCACACGGGATGCGGAGAATGTAGCAGGCGTGCCGATGCCATAAGAGCCATAAGCGTAGAGAAAGAGAGGCGCTTTGCCGTCGCGCGCAACTCCCTTTTTGTAAACGATGGAAATCGGAACTCTTACGCCATCGCGGGCGGTCGCCCACAGGCGTTCGGAGGCATACCGCGAAGGGTCATACCCGCCCAGGACTTCCTGACGCTTCATCAGTTGAGAATTGCCGGTGACATAGTCGTAATCGAAGACACTGGGCGGCGTTGTGAAGCTTTGGTAGCTGTACCGGAAGGTGGATGAGTTGTAATCCGGCGTCGAAACGGGGGAAACGGAATAGACGGGCTCGGGGAACGCCAGCGCATTCCACTTAGCGGTCTTGAAATTGTAGACGCGCAGCCGGTTCAGCGCTTCAGATTTCTCGAGAACGACTGCGAAATCGCGGAACAGGTTTAGGTCCTGACTGAGAACGTTCGCCTGATGCGGAATGAATTCCTTCCAGTTACGAGGGGCCGGATCAGTATCGGGCGTGGTGACGATGCGGAAGTTCACCGCGTTTTTATTGGTCCGGATGTAGAACAGATTTTCGCGATGATCGGGATAGTACCGGTGAGCCTTTTCGCGGGGCAGAAAAACGGACCACGCGTCATTGGCGCGATCAGCCCGAAGGTAGCGGAACTCCGTCGTATCTTTGGCTTCTATGCCCAGGAACAGATATTTCTTATCGCGGCTCTTGTGGAGTTCAACATCATAAAGTTCGTCTTTCTCTTCATACACGGGAACGAACATTTGAGTACCGAGAACATGGCTCAAAAGCCTGTCGGACCGCTTCGTAACCGCATCTTCCGTGGTCAGGAAAAGGGTTTTGTTGTCGGCGGCCCATTCAACAGAGGTAACGCGCTCAGTGGTGTCTTTCAGGGTCTCGCCGGTGCGCAGATCCTTAACGTAAAGGCCGTACTGCCTGAAGCCTGTGAAGTCGGCCGTGTAAGCGAGCAGGTTCTGGTCGTCACTGACCACGAAGTGACCCAGGCCAACAAACTTGTGCTCTGTCGCGAGAACATTCAGATCGAGCAGGACCTGTTCCGGTCCGTCGGGAGCGTGCCTGCGGCACTGAATCGGGTACTGCTTGCCCTGTTCAGTGCGGGAGTAATAGAGCCAGTCGCCGTTGCGAACGGGAACGCTCAGGTCGGTTTCTTTGATGCGGCCGAGCATCTCTTTATAGAGCGCATCTTCGAAAGGCTTAAGGTCCTTCGTCACGGCCGCGGTGTAGGCGTTCTCGGCCTCAAGGTAATGGATGACATCCGGATTCGACTTCTCGCGCAGCCAGTAATAAGGGTCGACCACGGTCGCGCCATGGCGGACTTCGCGGTGATCTTTCGTTTGCGCAAGGGGAGGAGCTGCCGGAGTTTGTGCGTGAAGCGGTGAATGCATGATCAAAGAGAAGGTGAGCGCGGCGGTGTTCTTCAGCAACCTGGACATCATTAGCAGATTGTATGAAAACGAGCGGCCAGCGGCTAATGGGACATGGAATAGACGACGTCATTGACGCCGATGCGGATTCCGAGGGCGGCGTACTTTTCGGGGTAGCGGGCATCGTCGGCCCACTCCCAGGAGTCGCCTATATCGGAGTTGAATGAGATTGCCACCATGAGGCGTCCTTTGTCGTCGTAGATGCCCCGCCAGCGCGGCACGGAGCCATCTTCACGGTAGGTGGTACCCTGGCGCAGCGCCCACTGGCCTGGAATCTGGTACTTGTTGTCGAGATCGTACAGGATGTGAAAGATCGGGTCACTGTCCTCGATTTCGACGATGTTCCGGTCCGGAAAAACGACGGACATGCTCTCCATGAAGCGGTTCCACTCGCGGGTGCCCCAGAAATCGTCGAGCATGAGGAACCCGCCGCGCAGCAGGTACTCGCGCAGCTTCTTTGCCTCGACATCGGTTAGTTTCCAGTCACCCATTTCGCCCGCCACCAACCACGGCCAGTTGAAAATGTCGTCGCCATCGTCCGGGTTGACGGGCTGCTCCACCGAGCGGGCCTGAATCCGGGTGAGACGGCGCAGCGCGGAGGCGAAGTGCCTGTCGGCACGGGGATAGTCCTGCGACCAACTTGTGCCGCCTTCGCGCCAATCGCGCCAGCCGCCGAAGTTCAGGGGCCTGGAAAAACGCCCGTACGGGTGCGGAGGATACATGAGGCGCGCTTGTACCCACTCGCTTTTTTCGAGGTAATCGGCCGGCAGATTAACGTCATCGAACGGCTCCAGACTTCGATAAACGCGGAACGGCTGAGGGTTGGAGGAAACAGCGGCGTACATCGCGGTCAGAAAAGCGCAGGCGCTAACCGACAGCCAAAGCGCCTTCCGGAGCGTCATTGTGTCAACCTGCCTGTGAGGATAGCAGGCAAGAGGCCAGGATCAATTGAAGCTGCGGACGGCTTCCTGTTCGTCGTTGAAGGCCGGGATGAGAGTGCTGATGCCGGTCATGTCGAGGATTTTCTTTACCTCCGGCGTGGCGTTGAGGACTTTGAGGGCGCCCTGGTTGCGGACGAGGTGTGAGTAACAGCTCATCAGCTGCCCCAGGCCGGCGCTGTCGATTTTGGTGACGCGGCTAAGGTCGATGATGACGCGCGAGTCGCTTTGTTCGAGAACGCCGCGGCGCAGGTCTTCGAGCTCATGCGCGGCGTGCGTCAGTTCGGCCGCGCCGCGGAACGCGAGAACGGAGACTCCGCCGGATTGCTTCAGCGACAGGCCAGGGGTGCGCAGATCCGCGGCCATTCTCTCGCTGACGCGCAGTTCGTCAAAGCATTCGTCACAGCCGAGGTAGTGGCCTTCGAACTCTTCGACGGCATCGGAATCGAGCGTGCGTGAAAGATATTTGGCGATCACCTGTTCGCGTGCGATCGGTTCCCTGCTGCAATTCATAAGCTTTGACTTTCCGTTTATGGAGTGACTCTAAGGTTCCGTTCGTTTCATTTCGGAGTTGTAAGCACGGCGAAAGCGTTCTTTCGCACGGAACAGCACAACGCGGAACTGTGCGTCCGTCATATCCCAATCCCGGCAGATTTCTTCTTTATCCTTACCATCCAGGTAGAGGGAGCGCAACACGGAGCGGTCGCGTTCGCACAAATCGGAAAGGCCGTGGTCGATGGCTTCTCGAAGTTCGAAGATTTCCGCGTCGGGACGAATGCCGCGCTCAGGAACTTCCGTTTCGGGGTCGAGCCCCGGTTCCCGCTTCGTGCGGCGCCTGTATTCGAGAATTACGTTGCGGGCAATACCGTTCAGGAAGGCCCCGAACTCTTCGGTATTCCGGATTTGCTGCCGCTGCTCAGCGCGGATGAAACGCGCGAGAGTTTCCTGCACGAGATCTTCCACATCGGCGCAGTTGTGGCCGACGTGGTAGAGCACCTTGTATCGGAGTTTCAGGCGAAGCTGCCCGATATCCCGCTCACTGAGTTCCATGCTGAGAGGCAGTCTAACGGCGCTTCAAACGGCGCCGATCAGCCGGCTGCCGCCGCCGCATTCCTGCCCTGGAAGCATTCCCGGCAGAATACGGGCCGACCCTGGGTGGGGCGGAAAGGGACCGTGGTGTCGCGTCCGCACTGGGAGCATATCGCTGAAGTTTCAACGCGTCTGGAGGCGCCGCGTTCGCCTGCGCCACTCTGCCGGCTGGTTTTGCACGCCTTGCAGCGCTTCGGCTCGTTTTTGAAATCTTTATCGTGATAAAACTGCTGTTCTCCGGCGGTGAAGACGAAGTCTGTTCCGCAGTCGACGCACTTCAAAACCCGTCCTGAAATTCGGCCATTGTCACGCACCCTGCAACAAGGCAAAGGCGAAGCGGGTGCTTGCCGCCTCGCCCTGTTAGTGGTTTATTCGACTTCCCGGCGACTCTTCTTCCGGTTTCTCTTGCGGGCAAGAGCAGCCTTAACCCGTTTCTTCTCGCCCGGCTTCAAATAGAAAGAATGCCGTTTGACTTCTTTAATGATGTCTTCCTGCTGCACTTTTCGTTTGAAGCGGCGGAGGGCGTTTTCCAGCGTTTCGCCCTCCTGGAGCCTTACTTCAGCCAATTAAAATACACCCCCCAACCGATCGTAAATTGACCCTGACCGGCTTCGACCGGGGTACTGATATCATATGAGCTTGATTCTGAAAGTCAAGCCCACCGAACCTTTCAGACGCACCGGACAGACCTCTTCCGGATAGGTGAACGTTCTCGCGATTTTGCTGGCCGGAGGAGCGGGCGAACGGCTCTTTCCCCTGACGCGCGATACCGCAAAACCCGGCGTTCCCTTCGGCGGCGTCTATCGAATCATCGACTTCACGCTATCCAACTGCGTGAATTCCAACATTCGCAGAATTTTCATCCTAACACAATACAAGTCACTGGAACTAAACAGGCATATGCGGGACGGATGGCAGATTTTCAGTTCCGAACTGGGTGAATTCGTGGAAGTTCTGCCGCCCATGAAGCGTGTTTCGGACGAATGGTACCAGGGCACGGCGGACGCGGTTTATCAAAACCTGCAAAGCATCCTGACCGAGGCGCCCGAAGGTGGTGCTGATCCTCTCCGCCGACCACATTTACAAGATGAACTACGGGGACATGGTCGAGTGGCACCACAGGAAAGCGCGCCGATATCACGATCGCGACCATTCAGATCGACCCGGCCGAGGCAAGCCGCTTCGGGGTTGCCGACATGGATTCCGATTACCGCATCCACGGCTTTGAGGAAAAGCCGGCAGCACGGCAACCCCGTGCGTTCGGTGTTCAACCCGGAGATGGTCTGCGCTTCGATGGGGATCTACGTTTTCAATACGGACGTGCTGCGCGAAGAATTGCTGGCGGACGCCGCAGGACCCGAATTCCTCCCACGATTTCGGCAAAGACATTCTGCCGAGGTGTCTCGAGCGCCGGCGCGTGGTCGCTTACGACTTTATCGACATTAACGCCAAAGCCGCGCGTTACTGGCGCGACGTGGGCACGCTCGATGCCTATTACGAGGCCAATATGGACCTTGTCGCCGTGACGCCGGAATTCAATCTGTACGATACGAACTGGCCGGTCCGGATGCGGGCGATTCAGGCGCCGCCGGCGAAATTTGTGTTCGCGATGGAAGGGCGGCGCATGGGACTGGGCGTGGATTCCATCGTTTCGCCGGGCTGCATCATCTCCGGAGGACGCGTCAACCGCAGCGTGCTGGCGCCTTTTGTCAGGGTCAACAGCTACAGCGAAATTGAAGAGTCGATCCTGATGCCGCGCGTTCAGGTGGGCAGATACAGCCGCGTGCGCCGGGCGATTGTCGATGAAGATGTGGTGCTGCCGGAGAACAGCAGAGTCGGGTTTAACGCGGATGAAGACCGCGCGCTGGGCCGGGTAGTCACGGAAACAGGCATCACGGTGGTTCCATCGCCGACGCCAAGAGCTTAGTTCGGTTTCAGAGTAAAACAGGAGAAAGCATTGTCAACGATCGTTAAAGTCAGCGGCATCGAAATCCTCGATTCGCGCGGGAATCCCACGGTTGAAGCGGAAGTTTTTCTTGCCGATGGCAGCGTGGGGCGCGCGGCGGTTCCGAGCGGAGCGTCCACCGGCGAGCATGAAGCAGTTGAACTGCGCGACGGCGAAAAGGGCCGGTATCTGGGCAAAGGCACACGCAAAGCGGTCGCAAATATTAACGGGCCGATCGCCAACGTACTGGTGGGTCATGACGCGACTCTGCAGGCGAAGATCGACCAGATCATGATCGATGCGGACGGCACCGCGAACAAGAGCAACCTGGGCGCGAATTCCATGCTGGCGGTTTCCATGGCCGTGGCGCGCGCGGCGGCGGCATCGCAGAAGACTCCGCTCTACCGCTATCTGGGCGGCGTGGGCGCCTGCATTCTGCCGGTGCCGATGATGAATATCATCAACGGCGGCGCGCACGCGGATAACTCTGTGGACATGCAGGAATTCATGATCGTGCCGTACGGCGCGGACCGGTTTTCGGAATCGCTGCGGATGGGCGTGGAGGTGTTCCACACGCTCAAAACGGTGCTGAAAAAGCGCGGTTATTCGACGGCGGTGGGCGATGAGGGCGGCTTCGCGCCCGAATCTGAAATCGAACGACGAAGCGCTGGAAGTGGTGCTCGAAGCGATCACGCAGGCAGGCTATAAGCCTGGCGACCAGATCGGCATCGCGCTCGACCCGGCATCGAGCGAGTTCTATCAGGACGGCATGTATGTGTTCAAGAAGTCCGACAAGAGCCGGCGCACCAGCGAGCAGATGGTGGAGTACTGGGCGAACTGGCGCCGGCAGTATCCGATTATTTCGATTGAAGACGGCATGGCCGAAGACGACTGGGATGGCTGGAAGCTGATGACGGACACCATGGGCACGAACACGCAGCTGGTGGGCGACGATCTGTTCGTGACCAACACGGCGCGGCTGCAGCATGGGCATCGACACGGCGCGTGGCGCAACTCGATTCTGGTGAAGGTGAATCAGATCGGCACGCTGACGGAGACGCTGGACGCGATGCAGACTGGCGTTCAAGAACGGCTATACGGCAGTGGTTTCGCATCGTTCGGGCGAGACGGAAGATCCGTTCATTGCCGATCTCGCGGTGGCGACGAACGCCGGACAGATCAAGACCGGATCGGCCAGCCGCACGGACCGGATTGCGAAGTACAACCAGCTGCTTCGGATTGAAGAGCGGCTTGGGGCGGCGGCGAAGTTCCCCGGCAGAAAGGCTTTCCGCCAATAATGAGCCAGCAATAAACCGCTGATTCTGACGATTCTGGATGGCTGGGGATTTTCCCCGGCCGCCGAGGGCAATGCGATCGCGGCGGCGCGCAAGCCGACCTATGACATGCTGCTGCGCGACTTTCCGAACACGCTGGTGCACACCTCGGGTCACGCGGTGGGGTTGCCGCGAGGGGCAGATGGGCAACAGCGAGGTGGGCCATCTGAACATCGGCGCCGGGCGCGTGGTCCATATGGATGTGACGCGCATCGACCTGATGATCGCTGAACGGGCGAATTTTACCGCAATCCGCTGCTGCTTGAGATCGATGCACCACGCGCGCGCAGGGCGGACGGCTGCACCTGATGGGACTGCTGCAGCGACGGCGGCGTTCACTCGCAGCAGGAACATCTATACGCGCTGCTGCGGCTGGCGAAGCAGGAAAAAGTGGAGTCAGGTTTTCATCCATTGTTTTATGGATGGCCGCGACACAGCGTCCGCAGAGCGGGATCGACGTATTTGCGTGAACTGCAGCAGAAGATCCGGGAGATCGGAGTGGGCCAGATCGCTTCGGTGGAAGGCCGGTATTATGCGATGGACCGCGATAAGCGCTGGGAGCGCATTGAAAAGGCGTTCGATGCGATGGTGCTCGGGCGCGGCGAGAAGGCGACCGATCCAGTTGAAGTGATGCAGCGGTCATATGAAAAGGGCGTGACCGACGAATTCATCGAGCCCGTCACCATTGTGGACGCGCGCAACGAGCCGGTGGGTCTGATCAGAGACGGGGACGCCGGGTTCTTCTTCAACTACCGGGCGGACCGCGGGCGCGAGATGACCGAGACGCTGATCGCGAAGTTGCCGGGTCTGAAGTTCGCGACTATGACGCAGTACGACAAGTCGTTTCCGGTGCCGTTCGTTCTGACTCGCGAGCCGCTCAACAACATCATGGGCTATGTGTGTCAGGAACTGAACTGGAAGAACCTGCGCGTGGCTGAGACGGAAAAGTACGCGCACGTCACTTACTTCTTCAATGGCGGGATTGAGAAGCCGTTCACCGGCGAAGAGCGCGAGATGGTGGCGTCGCCCAAAGTTGCGACTTACGATCTGAAGCCGGAAATGAGCGCGGACGGCGTGACCGAGATCGTGCTCGAAGCCATGGGCAGGAAGGATTTCGACGTGATCGTGATGAACTTCGCGAACGCGGACATGGTGGGGCATTCGGGGCAGATGGAGCCGACGGTCCGGGCGGTGGAGAAGGTGGACGAGTGTCTGGGCCGGATCTGGCAGCGGCTGAAAGAGAAGAACGGGCGCTGGGTCATTACGGCGGATCACGGGAATGCGGAGATGATGATCGACCCGCTGACGGGCGGTCCGCATACGTATCACACGACCAACCCCGTGCCGTTGATTTTGGTGGACGATTCGGGCGATAAGCTTCGGCAGGGCGGCGCTTTGCAGGATATCGCTCCGACAATCCTTGGGGTGCTTGGGGAGAAGCAGCCGAAGGATATGTCGGGGCGCGATCTGCGGCAGGCGTGATCTTAGTTTCCGATCGCGATAACCAGGGTTTGCTGTACAGGAACTCCGTCAACGGTGAACGTCAGCGGCGTGGTGTCGCTGGCGGGCACGTTGGGAACGATCACATTGAACTGATCGAGGCCTACGTTCAAGGGGCCTAAACCTGAATAGATTAGTTTCGCGGGCACGCCTGCGAACGAGATCTGGACCTGTGCGTTCAAAGTGCTCGCCTGCTGTGCCACCTGACCGGCGGCAATCGGGGGCGTTACAGGACCGAACCCGATACCGTAAAGAGTGAGAGTGTCACCCGGTTTGGCGCGTGCGGTCTTTGCGCCAGGAATGGCGTTGGGAAACACGTAAGTCAGCGTGTTCGAAAAGAGGGCGACCACGTTCTGCCTGCCGTTCACCACAAATGAAGGAATGGCCAAAAGACCTGGCTCGACCGCATTTACATTGATCAGGTAAGGCGTGCTGCTGCCGCCGGCGGTGGTGACTACGATCGGCTGGGTTCCGGTAGCAATGTCCGAAGGCACCTGAACGTTGACCTGTCCCGGGGCGACATACAGTGTGTAAGCGGGCTTCCCTCCGACGGTTACACTCGTGCCGTTGAGCGAGGAAGGCGCCTGGTTGCCGACGAAATCCGCAGTCCCCCAGACTCGCGAAAGCGAAGGCGGCAGGTTAATGCCAAGATTAGCTCCGTATATTTCAATCCACGTGGACGGCGCGATCGAGGTAAACCCTCCGTACCCGCTGGCGCTGATAACGTTGGCGGGCGTGATGTACGGGGTAGGATCGAACGAGCCTGTGATCGGGCCGCTGATGGTGGAGGATGGCGTCAAGCCCACCTGCCCTACCCGGCACGATGTTGCGGGGACCCCCGTGCATACGGGAGTGGAATATAGGAAGTTGAAATTGGCGAAACTGTAAAACGAATTCGTGGGACCGTTCGTTTCGGCGAGCGTGATTACAAGGGCGTAGTTCCCGATAGCCTGGAAGTAAAAGAAATCATTGCCTGGCGTTTGCGAGACGGCGATCAGCGGGAAAGCACCGTTGCCGCCGTAAGTTAGTACGAAGCTGTAAGTGCCGCCTTTGCCGAATCCGGTGAACGGTCCGGACAGGGTGCAGTTGGTGTTCGTGCCGTCGAATGCGCAGGAACCCCAGCTCACTTTGCTTTGGCCCTGACCTGAGCCGTTGTCGCCGATTCCTGTAAGCCCGAAAGGTTGGCTGCTGGGACCAAGCGAGACGATCGCTGACGCGGGCAGGGCGGCGAAGATGAATAAGGCTGCCGCGATACTTCCGGTCTTCAGAAAGGATAATTCCGATAAGGACATCTCACAACGGTAGACGAGGATGGGTGGCACGCGCGCGAGAGGAAGTACTGTTACGTACAGGCAGGCGTTTTGGGGGTTGGGGACCGGAGAATGTTGCGGAAAAACGGCAAGTGGCGCGCCTGTCCTTCGGCTGCGGTTGTCCACAAATAGGGGACAAGATACGATAGTGGACAATAATGATGCATCGGTCAGACACGGATACCGCCCTTGCGCATATTGCAGCGCTTCCGTTCGTGCGGAAGCTGCGGTTTATTCCGGGGCAGAAATCCGCAGGCCGTGCAGATGACGGAGTCGTTGAACTCGAGACGGCGAGCGGGATGCACCGGCTCTCCGTAGAGGTCCAGAGATCGTATTTGAGCCGAAGTGTTGTAAATGCAGTAATCGGGCAGACACACGGCCGGCTTCGGAAACTGGTGATCGCGCGCTATATTCCGGCAGCGGCAGGCGAAGAGTTCATCGAGGCCGGTGTTTGCTTTGCGGATGATCCGGGGAACATCCATGTGCAGTTGGGTAGCAAGTTTAACTGGACGATACTCGGCAAGCGGGAACCACCCGCGCTGCCGGAGGCGGGCCGCACCACTCCGGCGGCGATCCAACTGCTGTTCCAGTTTGCGGTTGAGCCCTCATCGGCCAAATGGACGGTTCGTGATCTTGAGCGATCCACCGGAATCAGCAAAACACGGGTCGCGCAGATCCGAAGGCAGTTCTTCGTCGAGGGCATCTTAACTGGACGGGCCCACGAACCTGAGTTCAGGATGACGCCCGATGTCGTCAACCGGTTAATCGCCGGCTACAGCCAGATTCTGCGCCCAAAGCTCATCATCGGCCGCTGCCGCTACGAGGAACCCACCTCCGATCGCTTTCTGGAGCGGCTGTCTCGTGAAGCCGCATCGCAGAAAATCCCTTATGCGCTGACCGGGGGCCCTGCCGCGCGATGCGATGCAACATTTGTATCGCACTACGGAGGTTCCCGTTTTTCTCGATGCGAAATGGCAACGCAGCCTGCGGTTGCTGCCCGACCGGGCCGGACCGGTGACGCTGTTCAAGCCCTTTGGGAATCTCGTTTATTGGCGTGAGTGCGAAGGCAAAATGGTCGCGCCTCCCTGGCTTATCTATGCGGAACTTCTGACCGGCAGCGAGCCCAGGGCACGCGAGGCGGCCGAGGCATTTCGCCAGGAGTATTTGAACTGAACAGTATTCTCACGCCCGATCAGATTGCCGATCTGGCGGCGATCAACCGGATCTGCGAGGCTATGGGAGCCGATGTGGTGGTGATCGGCGCCACCTCGCTGTTGATCCTCATCGGCGACCTCGGCGCTTTACCCGCGATGTCGATCTCACCGTTGCGCTCGATCTGGTCGGTTCGAGCGGCTGGCGAAGCGGCTGGCCGCAATGGGATGGACAGCGTCACCAAAGCTGGAGCACCGCTGGGAAGGTCCGCGGCGAACGATCGTAGACCTCTTGCCTGCAGGTGCCGAACTCCGTCGGACAGGTTCCATCATCTGGCCCGCGAGTCAGTTTACGATGAGCCTGGCCGGATTCGAACAGGTGTTCGCAAATGCGATTGAAGTCAGCCTGGCGGAAGGAATCACCCTCCGCGTTGCGCCGCCGATCGTCACGGTATTAGACCAGGCCTATCGAGTCCGAAGAACCCGGTAGTCGCGGTTCAATCCCGTTACGCTGACGGGCTCAAGCAAGTCCCCGCGCTCCAGCGCTTCGACAGCTTTTCGATAAGCGTCGCCTTCCGGCAGATTGCGGTCGGGCGTAACCACCACATAACTGGCATTCCCGGCGCGAAGAGCTGTCGCAAGCTGGTCCGGGGTCACTGCCGGTGTGGGCGGCGCGTAGAAAAGCCTGTAGTTCTCAGGAGTAAATCCGCGAATTGCGGTCCGTCCTGTATTCAACTCAAATGCCGGGTCCAGGTTCGCCATGATCACGGCGTCCGGGGGAGCATTCTCGCGAAGGTATGCGAACATGCGCCGCATCTGAGCCCAATCGTTTGCCGCCGGGCGGCGCGCAACGTCTGCCCAAAGCGACAGCGCAACCAGGATCAGAACCAGCGCGGCAATAGCCTCCTTGATTCGCATGTTGCCGAAGGCGCGCCAGAGGAGCCATAAAAGCAGCGGCAACACAGACATCACCATACGCCCCGGCGGCGCCGGCCAGCAAATCAAAACCCCGCAGTAGAGTGCGAGAAATAAATCGGGCACAAACTGGCGGCGGCGCACGAGCGCCCATAGAAACAACGCAACTGTCGCGACCACCGCGTACGTGCTTGCGATGGACGTCATTGCTTCGAACGGCGCCGCCAGCAACCAGTACAGGTTTTTGCCGATCACAACGAGCTTTTCATTGGCGCGCAGGCTGACGGCCGAGTGCGGCATATGGGCCAGAGTCCAACCGAACCACGGGGCGACCAGGATCATCGCCGCCGCTGTAAACAGCACCGCGTTCCGAAGCCTTTGACGCGCTACGAAGGTGACCATGCACGCCACGATCAGCGCCACGCCCGCGGGCTCCGTGATGGTGGCAAGACCGGCGAGAACTCCGGCGAGGATGGCGCGGTCGTCCAGCAGGGCGAGCAGCGCGGCTGTAACCAGCAGGCCAAAAAGCGGTTCAGGGAAAAGATTCGTGCCCGCGACTACCACCGCGGGCGCAACAGCGGTGAGTCCGATCAGAAGCAGCCCGGCCCCGCTTGAGGCCCCCATTCGGCGCAACAGCCGGTATGTCAGCGTGAGCCAACCCAACGTACATGCGACAGGCAGCAGTTTGAGCCACTGCGCATTCATCGAAATGGCCGCAAAGACCGCCAGCAGCAGGGGAAACAGCGGGACGAGCCCTGAATGCGGGACCGACTTCGCGGCCAAAAGGTTCACGGCATCTTCGCGGAAGAGGCCAATGCCGGGAGTGAGCCATTCAAATCCATAGATCGCCAGCAGGATGCAGGCAGACACGGCGATGAGCGTCCGTTGCAAGCCTCGGGTCAGGATCATGGGGGGAAACCCATTAGTAGCATGGGCCGACCTTGACTTGCGGGACGGCGCGTCAGAAACTAAGCGTCAATGGCTGCACCATTCCAATTCACGTTCCGCGGGCAGTGCCTTGTCGCCGCCCTCGCGTTATCCGTATCGCTTCACGCGGCGGAAAACAAAATCGCCTCCGACAAGAGCGTGCCGGGCACAAATTACAACATCCCGCTGTGGGATGCCGGCAAGGTCCCCATGGCGAAGGGGGATGGACCGCTCGATGCGCCGTTCCTGACCGTGTTCCAGCCGGCGGAAGGCAAGCGCAACGGCGGGTCCGTAGTGATTGCCCCCGGTGGCTCGAACATCATGCTGATGTACGGGGCCGAGGGGATCGATATCGCGGAGCGCTACAACGATTGGGGCGTGACGGCGTTCGTTCTGACGTATCGCCTGTCGCCTCGCTACAACGATGCGGTCCGGGTCATCGATGGCAAGAGGGCGATTCAGATGGTGCGTTCGCGCGCCGCTGAATTTAAGCTGGACCCGCAGAAGATCGGCTATATCGGATTCTCGGCGGGATCGAACATGGGCCGTCTGGTGGTGGCGTCGGCGGGTGAGGGCGATGCGGCCGCCGCCGATCCGGTGGACCGCGTGAGTTCGCGTCCGGATTACCTGGGCCTTGTCTACGGACCCGGGCGGGCCGCGCCCGGCGAGAACCTGAAGAACTTTCCGCCAACATTCCTGATGTGCGCGGCGGGCGATACCGGAAACGCGATCGGTTCCGCACAGGCGTTTCAGGATTTGATCAAAGCGGGCGCGGTAGCGGAAATTCATGTCTATCAGAAAGGGCACCATGGCTTCGGCGATGGCTACGCCAGCGGCACTTACACCGACTGGATGGGACGTTTAGAGCACTTCCTGAAACAGGGCGGCTTCATTCCCGGAGGTAAGGAATAGTGAAGCTTTTGGGGCTACTCTTTGCGGTCGCGGCGTCTGCGTTCTGCGCTTCAGGACCGGCCACGGTTAACGACGGACACGGCGATTTTGTCTACGTACCCGCCGGAGCTTTTAAAATGGGCGACAACTTCGGAGACGGACTGCCGCGCGAACGGCCCGTTCACACCGTTGAGCTGGACGCCTTCTACATCGCGAAATTTGAGATGACGAACGGGGAGTGGAAGAAATTCCGCGACGATCCAGGTTACGACGATGTCAAGTTCTGGCCCGGTGGCAGGGTGGTTCCGAAAGATCAGGTGCCTTACTGGACGCAGGCCAACAATCACGGCGGCGGCACGCCGGACTCGGACGATTATCCGGTGCTCGGAATCAACTGGGATTCGGCCACGGCGTACTGCAACTGGTTGAGCGCAAAAACGGGCAAGAAGTATCGCCTGCCGACGGAAGCCGAGTGGGAAAAAGCAGCGCGCGGTACCGATCAGCGCCGATACCCGTGGGGCAACACCATCGAACACAAAGACGCGAATTATGTGGGCACGGCAAAGTTCGACACCGGGATGAAGGTTGGTTCGTTTCCAGCAGGCGCGTCACCTTACGGTGCGATGGATATGGGTGGGAACGTGATGGAATGGTGCTCGGACTGGTACAGCCGGGACTATTACTCCGTGTCGCCCCGGAAGAATCCAAAAGGCCCAGCCACCGGCGCGTACAAAGTAGTGCGCGGCGGTAGTTTCTTTCTGGAGGCGTTCGACCTTCGCACGTACGCCAGATCGGCGGCCTGGCCTTCGTTCCAGTCACACCGGATGATCGGCTTCCGCGTGGCGCGCGAGCCGTAGCGAATCATGCCTGCGATCTGTCGCGGATCTTTCCCGACAGCAACGCGACAATCAGGCAAACGATCACAACCAGTCCCAGGCCGATTCGCAGCGTGAACGCCTGCGCGGTGAACCCGATTGCGGGCGGCCCGATGATAAACCCCATGTACCCGATCCCGGTGACCGTCGCTACGCCGACACCGGGATTGACGCCTGGAACCCGCCCGCCTGCGCCAAACGCGATGGGCACAATGATGGAGAAGCCCGCTCCGGTCGCCGCAAAACCGGGAAGAGCCCAGGCCGCTGAGGGCGCGAGGATCGCGGTCAATATCCCGGCTGCGGCCACCAGACTGCCCGTTCGCACGGACCGAACATCGCCGAGTTTGAGCGTGATGGCATCGCCCATCAGACGGAATATCGCCATGGCAGCCGAGAACACCGCATAACCTGCTGCCGCTGTGCCGGCTCCCGCAAGCAGAGTTTGCCGCAGGTAGACCGCTGTCCAGTCGGACATGGCGCCTTCGGAAAGCAGCATGCAGAACGCGATTGCGGCAATGGCGATGAGTTCAGGGGGAAGGTGGCCCCAGCGCGCCTCAGACGTTTTGGCCGTGACAGAAATCATGCCGCGTACAAACACCCCGGCCAGCATCAACGAAGCAACGGCAGATACGACGAAATGAGGCAGAGGAGCGACTTGCCTGGCGGCGGCGAGGCCGCCCAGCGCCGCTCCCGCCATGCCGCCGAAACTGAACATGGCGTGCAGCCGCGACATGATCGGCTTGCCGAGCAGTTGCTCGACTTCAACGCCCTGCACGTTCATCGCGACATCCATGGTGCCCGCCGTTGCTCCGAACACGAACAGGCTCATCGCGAGTGCAAATGCGTTCGGCGCGATGGCGAGCGGCGCCAGTGCGAGACAAAACGCAACGGTGCTCCACGTAGCCGCGGCCCGGCTACCGATCCTGGTGATGAGCCAGCCGCAAAACGAGATGGCAATGACCGATCCGAAGGCCATCCCGAGCAGCGTCAGCCCCAGTTGGGCATCGCTAAGCGACAGGTTCGATTTGATGGCCGGAATGCGTGACACCCAAGTCGGCGACTACCAGCCCGTGAATGAAGAACAGGCCGAGCGAACTCCACCATGCGCGTCGGGCGTTCAGCCGCGCCCCACGAACGGCATGGTGTTCGCCATGACGGTCATGAACAAAACGTTGGAATCGAGCGGCAGGCTGTCCATGTAGAGAACGGCCCTTGCCACGTTGTTGACATCCATGCGCGGCTCGGGCGCGGTGGTGCCGTTGGCCTGCAGGGCGCCGTTGCTCATGCGCGCGGTCATTTCGGTCGCGGCGTTCCCGATGTCGATTTGCCCGCAGCAAATGTTGAACGGCCGGCCATCGAGCGAAATGGATTTCGTCAGCCCTGTTATGGCGTGTTTCGTGGCCGTGTAGGGCGCCGAATGCGGCCGCGGAGTGTGCGCGGAAATGGAACCGTTATTGACGATGCGCCCGCCCGAAGGGCTTTGCGCTTTCATCATGCGAATTGCTTCCTGGGCGCACAGAAAAGAACCGGTCAGATTCACGGAAACCACCGCGCTCCACTGCTCAAAGGTAAGGTCTTCCATCGGAACAGCCGGCGTTCCCATCCCGGCGTTATTGAACAGCAGGTCCAGCCGGCCGTGAACTCGGCGTGTCTCGGCGAAAAGGTTTTTCACGGCCGCGGGGTCGCCCACGTCGGTGGGAACAACGAGCATTTTTCCTCCGGACGTTTTCTCGAGTTCAGCGGCGCGCCGACCGGCAACAACCACCGAATAACCGGCATCGTGCAGCGCCAGACTGACCGCGCGTCCAACTCCGCTGCCCGCTCCTGTAACAACCGCAATCTTCGAGGCCATGTGTCTGCCCTTCTACTGAGCGGCCAGTTGCCGCAGCACGAACGGCAGAATGCCGCCGTTGCGGAAGTACTCGGCTTCCTGCGGCGTGTCCACGCGCGGCATTGCCTCGAAAGACGTAACGGATCCATCCTCACAGACAGCCTTCACCGTCACGCGCGCGCCCTTTTCAACCGCTTCGCTGGACGCCCGTGATGCTGAACAGTTCCTTGCCCGTCAGCTTCAGCGAGGCCGCGTTGTCGCCCTGCACGAACTGCAGCGGCAGCACGCCCATGCCGACCAGATTGGTGCGGTGAATGCGTTCGAAGCTTTCCGCGATCACGGCCTTCACGCCGAGCAGCGCCACGCCCTTCGCCGCCCAGTCGCGCGAAGAGCCGGAGCCGTATTCCTTGCCCGCCAGGATCATCAGCGGCGTGCCTTCTGCCTTGTACTGCATGGAGGCGTCGTAGATGAACATCTGCTCGCCGTCGGGCAGGTGAACGGTCCAGGTGCCTTCGGTGCCGGGCGCCAGCTGATTGCGCAGGCGGACGTTGGCCAGCGTGCCGCGCACCATCACTTCATGATTGCCGCGCCGCGCGCCGTAGGAGTTGAAGTCCTTCGGCTGCGACGCCCTGCTCGATCAGGTACTTGCCGGCGGGGCTGTTCGACGGCGATGGAGCCGGCGGGCGAAATGTGATCGGTCGTGATGGAATCGCCCAGCAGCGCCAGCGCGCGCAGGCCGGTCAGATCGGCGATGGGCTGCGTTCGGGTCCACCATGTTGTCGAAGTACGGCGGCTTCTTGATGTAGGTGGATGTCTCGTCCCAGACGTAGATGCTCGCCGGTCGGAACGGGCAGGTTCTGCCAGTTGGCGTCGCCTTCGAAAGCCTTCTCGTATTCGCGAGCGGAACATCTCGGCGTCGATGGTGGAGCGGATCGCCGCGTCGATTTCCTGCGGGGTGGGCCAGATGTCTTTGAGGTAGACCGGCTGCGCCGTCGGTGCCGGTGCCGAGCGAATCGGTACTCATATCGATATCCACGCGTCCGGCGAGCGCATAGGCGACCACCAGCGGCGGCGAGGCGAGGTAGTTCGCCTTGACCTGCGGATTGATGCGGCCTTCGAAATTGCGGTTGCCGCTGAGCACGGCGGCCACCACCAGATCTTCCTTGCTGCACCGCGGCGGAAACGGCTTCGGGCAGCGGTCCGCTGTTGCCGATGCAGGTGGTGCAGCCGTAGCCCACCAGATTGAAGTTCAGGGCTTCGAGATACGGGCATCAGGCCGGCTTTGGTCAGATATTCGAAGACGACTTTGGAGCCGGGCGCGAGGCTGGTCTTCACCCAGGGCTTGACTGTGCAGGCCCTTCTCCACGGCCTTCTTGCGCGAGCAAGCCCGCGCCCATCATGACGGAGGGATTCGAGGTGTTGGTGCAGCTGGTGATGGCCGCGATCACCACGGCGCCGCTCTCGATCTCGGCGGCTTCGCCGTGCATCTCGAAGGCGACCTTCTTCTTCGGTGGCGTCTTTGAACGCATCGCGGAAGTTCTTGCTGCACTTCAGGCAGAGTCAGGCGGTCCTGCGGGCGCTTCGGGCCGGCCATGGACGGCACCACGGTGCGCGAGATCCAGTTCCAGCGTGTCGCGAGAAAAGCGGGTCCGCGCGTGTCATCGGTGCGGAAGAGCGTCTGCTCTTTCGAATAAGCCTCCACCAGTTCGACCAGATGCGGATCGCGGTTGGAGGTGCGCAGATATTCGAGAGTGCCCGTCATCCACCGGGAAGAAGCCGATGGTGGCGCCGTATTCGGGCGCCATGTTGGCGATGGTGGCGCGGTCGGCGACGCTGAGCGCGGTGAGGCCGGCGCCGTAGAATTCGACGAACTTGCCGACCACGCCCTTCTTGCGCAGCATCTGCGTGACGGTCAGCACAAGGTCGGTCGCGGTGCAGCCTTCGGGCAGTTTGCCGAACAGCTTGAAGCCGACGACGGGCGGCAGCAGCATGGAGACGGGCTGGCCGAGCATGCAGGCTTCGGCTTCGATGCCGCCGACGCCCCAGCCGACGACGCCGAGGCCGTTGATCATGGTGGTGTGCGAATCGGTGCCGACCAGAGTGTCGGGATAGGCGGTCCAGGAGCCATCCGCGCCCTGCGAGCGGAACACCACGGTGGCCAGATATTCGAGATTCACCTGGTGCACGATGCCGGTATCGGGCGGCACGGCGCGGAAGTTGCGGAACGCGGTCTGGCGCCCAGCGGAGCAGCATGTAGCGCTCGCGGTTGCGCTGAAATTCGAGCAGCGCGTTGATGTTGAAGGCGTCTTTGGTGCCGTACTCATCCACCTGCACGGAGTGGTCGATGACCAGATCGGCGGGCATGAGCGGATTGGCTTTCGACGGGTCGGCGCCCATGGCGGCCAGGGCGTCGCGCATGGCGGCGAGATCGACCACGGCGGGAACGCCGGTGAAATCCTGCAGCAGGACGCGCGCGGGCATGAAGGAAATCTCGTTGGCGTTCGGGCCGCTCACGCCGCGCGCCACGGCGTCGATGTCGGAGGCCTTCACCTTGCGGCCGTCTTCCTGACGGAGCAGATTCTCGAGCAGAATGCGGTGCGAGACCGGCATGCCGCGAGACGTTCGCGACGCCTTTTTCTTCAAGCGTGGCAAGACGGAAATAGCGGTAGTCGATACCGCCCACACGCAAGGTGGATTCGGTACCAAAGCTGTTCTGACTCATGGGGTTACTTTCAATATATCCAACCGCACTTTTTGGCCGCCGGCCGCAGGACCGGCCTTCAGGGATCTTTCAGGGTGATCGGCGAACCTTATGCATTGCGGACTCTTTTACTTTTGACGCTGCTGATACGCTGCGCGCAGGCGCAAAGCAGTTCGCTCAGCGGGAGAGTCAGCGATGCATCCGGGGCCGTTGTTCCCGCAGCCCTGGTCGCGATCCAGGGGCCTGGCGTCACGAAACAGACACATAGCGGTGCGGACGGCGCATATTCCTTTGCGGGTCTCACACCCGGAAAGTACTCCATATCCGCATCCGCCCCTCGTTTATCGCTTCCCAGACCTGTTCCTGTCACGGTGCGTGCCGGCGGCAACACTCTCGATGTGCAATTGAGTGTCAGCGCAATGGCGGAGGAAGTGACCGTCACTGAAAATGCCGGACCACTGGTGAGTACAGACCCAGCAGCGAACGCCAGCGCGACCGTGATCTCCGGAAAAGACCTGGAGGCTCTTTCAGACGATCCCGAAGATCTGCAGGCCGATCTGGAAGCTCTCGCGGGACCTTCTGCCGGACCCAGCGGCGGAGCCATTTTCGTTCACGGGTTCAGCGGAGGTCAACTGCCTCCGAAAGAATCCATCCGTGAGATAAGGATCAACTCGAATCCATTTTCCCCGGAATACGACAAGCTCGGGTACGGAAGGATCGAGATTTTTACCAAGCCGGGGTCGGATAAGTTCCACGGTTCGACGGGCTACAACCTTGGGACAGACCGCTGGAACTCCCGAAACCCCTATGCGGCCACGAAAGCTCCGTTCCTGCTCCAGGAATCGGAGAACACGTTCAGCGGGCCTCTCGGACGACGGGCTTCGTTTACCCTGGATGCCGAATACCAGGCCGTTGACAACGGGTCGGTAAGCAATGCCGTGATCCTTGACGCAGCCCTCCGCCCGGTGTCGTTCTCGAGCGTTCTTAAAACGCCTCAGCGGCACATTTTGGTGGGTCCGCATGTCGATTACCGGCTTAACGACAGCAACACGCTGACACTGCGCTATCTCTATACTCATGCTGAAATTCATGACGCCGGAATCGGCAGTTTCGATCTGATCTCACGCGGCTCGAATGTGCTGACTGTGTTTCAGACGGGTCAAGTGGGCGAAACGTCCATTCATGGGCCGCTTGTGAACGAAACGCGTTTTCAGTTTTTCCGAAGGTCGTTTGCAACTGACGCCAACCAGCTTGCCCCCGAAGTTCAGGTGCTCGGCTCGTTTAACAGTGGCGGTGCGACAACGCCGCACGGCATCGACAACCAGAACAACTATGAGTTTCAGAACTATACTTCCGTGGTTCGCGGAACTCATTTCTTCCGGTTCGGCGTGCGCCTTCGCGAACAGACCGAGTACAGCGTTTCCACTGCCAATTTCAACGGAACCTTTACGTTTACTTCACTCGATGCGTACAGGCAGGCACTGCAGTCCGGGACCGGCGCTTCGCAGTTCAGCATTTCGGCGGGAACGCCTGCGTTGTCTGTGCGCCAGTTCGACGCTTCGCCTTTCTTCGGGGACGACTGGAAGATCCGGCCACAACTGACTCTGAGTCTCGGCGTACGTTATGAAACGCAGACCAATATGCGGGATCGGGGTGACGTAGCGCCCAGGATCGCCGTCGCGTGGGCTCCGGGCGGAAGTGCACGCCGCGGGGGAAAGACGGTGCTGCGGGGAGGAGTCGGCCTGTTCTACGATCGCTTTCCGCTCAGCAATACGCTGCTTGCCTCGCGCTTCAACGGAATCGTGCAGCAGCAGTATGTGGTTGCGAATCCCGATTTTTTCGGGACTCTTCCCCCCGTCTCCGCGCTGGCCGGACTGAACGGCATTCAGACCGTTGAACGCACAGACCCGAATCTCCGCGCGCCCTATATCGTGCAGTCGGCGGTCACCGTCGAACGGCAGCTTCCAAAGAACAGCACGGCCGCTTTCACCTATACCAACTCGTTCGGCCAGAGGCTGTTCCGATCCGAAGTGTTGACCGGTTCTGCGAATCCCGTTTTCCTGATGACCTCGAATGGGCGGTACAACCAGAACCAGTTGATCGCCAATATTAATTCGAAGGTGAATCCGGCCGTTTCGCTGTTTGGGTATTACGTCTTCAACCGCGCCAGGAGCGATACAGATGGGTTCGGAACGTTTCCGGCAAACCCGCGGGACTTTGCCGGCGAATACGGACCCGCGGCATCGGACGTGCGCCACCGTGTGCTCATCGGCGGCACTGTGAGTCTTCGATGGAACATCCGCCTGAACCCTCTGCTGACCGCGCAAACGGGCTCGCCGTTCAATATCACCACGGGCGAGGACACATACGGAACCACCCTCTTCAACGCCAGACCGGTGGTGGACGGCCGCATGCTGACCCGCAATTCCGGGCGCGGGCCAGGTTCTGTTCTGTTCAACCTGAAGTTCTCGAAGACCTGGGGCTTCGGTCCGGAAAAGGGCGGTGGAGCGGCAGGCGCCTCCGCAACGCCCACAGGCTTTGGAGTGCCACAGGGAAACCGGGGACTGTTCTCACAGGCGTCCGGCTCGCGCAAGTACAACGTAATCGCTGCCATGTCGGGACGAAACCTGTTGAACCACAACAATCCGGGCCCGATCGTCGGCAACATCAAATCTCCGCTGTTCGGACGCGCCAATCAGATTGCCGGAACACCGAATGGAGAAGGCTTTCTTGAAACCGCCAGTAACCGGCGGCTCGAACTGCAACTGCGTTTCACCTGGTAAAGCCCGTCATAACCTGGTGGACAGCAGCTTTCTGAGTTCCCGGATTCCTTTCTCCTCGCGTTTGTAGAGGGTCCACTGCCGCACTCGCTTCGCGGACACCAGCCCGGCCTGTGTCAGAAGCTTCAGGTGCTCGCTTGCGGTGGGCTGGCTGACTTTCATTTTGCGCGCGATCAGCAGACCGCAGACGCCGTCTTTCAGCAGGTCTCCGCAGAGCTGCGGAGGAAAGTTATCCGCGGGGTTTTTCAGCCATTCGAGAATGCGCAGACGGCGTTCGTTGGCCACCGCGCGCAAGGCGAGTTCAAAGTCCATATAGACAATTAGGCAACTGGCTAATTAAACTGTGATTCATGCGATATCGTATTGTCGACGTATTCACGAAGCATCCGCTCGAAGGAAATCCGCTGGCCGTCTTCCCGGATAACGAATCGCTGGACGACGCCACGATGCAGAATATCGCACGGGAGCTGAATTTGTCGGAAACCGTCTTCGTCGTGCCGTCGGGGCGCGCGGAGTGCGTGGCGCGGTTGCGGATTTTCACGCCCAATCGCGAGCTGGATTTCGCGGGCCATCCAACCATCGGGACGGGGTTCGTACTGCTGGATGAAAAAATTGCGCACGGCAGCAGCTTTTTGGTGGAGGAAAACGTTGGCCCGGTGAAGGTGCGGGCCGAAGCCGGTGACAAAGGCCGTCCGATGATCTGGCTGACAACGCCTGCGATTGCGGAGGGACCCATGTTCGACCGTGCCGTTTGCGCCGAGGTGCTCGGGCTGGAGCCGGATGCGGTTGCCGATGCTGCGCCGCAACTCATGACGGCTGGAAATCCGACCATCTTTATTCCGCTTAAGACGCGTGAGGCGGTGGACCGGGCCGGGCTGGATCGCTCGGGGCTGAACAAACTGGTGGCGGGACGCCCGATCTCCGCGTGTGTGTTTGTATTCGCGCCGGTTGCCGAGGGAGCTTATTCGCGCATGTTCGCGCCTGAACTGGGAATCGGAGAAGATCCGGCGACGGGAAGTTCCACCGGCCCGCTGGCGGCGTACATGATGCGGCACGGCATGGTGTCCGGACGCGATGGCACCCGGTTTGTCAGCGAACAGGGGACGAAGATGAAGCGCCGCAGTCTTTTGCACGTTCAGATTCACGGGGAAATGGGCATCGACGGAATCGAGGTAGGCGGATATACAACGCCTCTGGTTGAGGCGTCGATGCGATTTTGATAACGTTGGAATCCGGCTTGCTGCCACGATTTGACTGTGAACGTTTCTATTGACGGTGTTCCGGTTGGAGCCGCGCCCGGCGAACTCCTGGTCGATGTAATTAACCGCGCAACAAAGAACAACGGCGGTAAGCCGCTTCCACAGATTTGTTACCACCATCAGCTCGGCCCCATTCAGACGTGCGATACGTGTCTGGTCGAGGTCAACGGAAAGCTTGAGCGCGCGTGCGGAACGAAGGTTCGCACGGATATCGAGGTTCTGATCGATTCGAAGCGGGCGCAGGCCGCGCGGCTCGATGCGATGGACGCGATCCTTGGGAATCACGAGCTTTATTGCACCGTTTGCGACAACAACAACGGCAACTGCACGGTTCACAATACGACGGCGCTGATGCAGATCGAGCACCAGAAGCGACCGTTTCGGCCCAAGCCTTACGCTCAGGATCATACCAACCCTTTTTACCGTTACGACCCCGATCAGTGTATTCTTTGCGGGCGCTGCGTGGAGGCGTGCCAGAACCTGCAGGTGAATGAAACGCTGACAATCCGGTGGGAAGATCCGCATCCCCGTGTGCTGTGGGATGGAGGGGAACAGATTGCCGGATCGAGCTGCGTTTCGTGCGGGCACTGCGTTTCGGTTTGCCCGTGCAACGCGCTGATGGAAAAATCGATGCTGGGCGAGGCAGGCTTCCTTACGGGATTGCCGCAAAAGGCGCTCGAGAGCATGATCGAGGTTGTCAAAGGCATCGAGCCGGAGACTGGATATGGCGCGATTCTCGGGGTCTCGGAGGCTGAGGCCGCGATGCGCGAAACGCGGGTGAAGCGCACCAAGACCGTTTGCACGTACTGCGGAGTGGGGTGCAGTTTCGATATCTGGACGAAAGGGCGGCACATCCTGAAGGTGGAACCGTTCGACGGTCCGGCGAACGGCGTGTCCACTTGTGTGAAGGGCAAGTTTGCGTGGGATTTCATCAACAGCGAAGAACGAATCACCAAGCCGCTGGTGCGAGACGGGAATGGTTTCCGCGAGACAACGTGGGACGAGGCGCTGACCATTGTTGCCGATAAAATCGCCGGCATTAAACGCGAGCATGGACCCGACGCGATTGAATTTATCTCTTCGTCTAAGTGCACGAATGAAGAGAGCTACCTGATGCAGAAGCTGGCGCGCGCCGTGGTTGGCACGAACAACATAGATAACTGCGCGCGTTATTGTCAGACTCCCGCGACCATGGGGCTTTCAAGAACTGTGAAATACGGCGGCGATTCGGGGTCGATACACGATCTGGAAATCGCCGGACTGATTGTGATCGTGGGCAGCAATACGGCCGAGAGCCATCCCGTACTCGCGACGCGTGTGAAGCGCGCGCATAAGCTTCACGGACAGCGGCTGATTGTAGCTGACCTTCGTGAAAATGAGATGGCCCGGCGCGCCGATATCCTGCTGCGTCCCAGGCCTTCAACGGATATGGTCTGGATCTCGGCGATCAGCCGTTATCTGCTGGAGAACGGCATGGCGCGGATGGAGTTTGTCGAGCGGTGGGTCAACGATCTGGATAAATTCCGGGAGAGCCTTGAGCCCTTTACGCTCGAAATGGCGGAGAGAGTTACCGGGATCGCGCCGGAGCAATTGATAAAGGTTGCCGAAGAGATTTCGAAGGCGGACGGGGTGTGCTTCCTTTGGGCAATGGGCGTTACGCAGCATTGCGGCGGTTCGGATACTTCAACCGCGATTTCCAATCTTCTGCTGCTGACCGGCAACTATATGCGGCCGGGCGCGGGCGCTTATCCTCTGCGCGGCCACAACAACGTTCAGGGTGCGAGCGATTTCGGCTCGATGCCCGCGTATTTGCCGGGTTACCAGCCGGTTGACGATCCTGAAGTGAAGGAACGTTTTCTAAAGGGCTGGGGAGTTCCGATCCCTGAGACGAAAGGCCTGGATAACCATGAGATGGTGCGGGCCATCGAAGACGGCAAAATGAAGGGCCTTTACGTAACGGGGGAGGATGTAATTACATCGGACGCCAACTATGGCGTGGTGGATTCCGCCCTGCGTAAGCTCGATTTCTTTGTTTTGCAGGACCTGTTCTTCACTAAGACCGCTCAGTATGCGGACGTGATTCTGCCCGCAGCCGGGAGTCTTGAGAAAGAAGGCACGTTCACGAATACGGAGCGGCGCATTCAGAGGCTGTATCGGGCGCTCGATCCGCTTGGGGAGACGCGTCCTGACTGGCAGATCATTCAGGATATTGCGAATAAGCTGGGCGCGGACTGGAAGTACACGCATCCTTCGGAAGTGATGGCTGAAGCGGCGGAGCTTTGTCCGCTGTTTGCGGGTGTGACTTATGAGCGGCTGGAAGGGTATAAGTCTTTGCAGTGGCCTGTTCATAAGGACGGTACCGATGAGCCGCTGCTGTTTACCAAAGAATTTCCTTTCCCGGATGGCAAGGCTAAGTTCTATCCGGTGGAATGGATTGAGCCTTGCGAAGAGGTTGGGGATGAATTCGATCTGCATCTGAATAACGGGCGCGTGCTCGAGCACTTCGAGGTCGGGAATATGACTTATCGCGTCAAGGGGTGTGCTGAGATCGTTCCCGATACGTTCCTTGAAGTCTCTCCGGAGCTTGCGGCGGAGCGCGGGATTGAAGACGGCACGCTGGTGGAACTGAGGTCGAAAGGCGGCTGGCTGAAGGTCCGCGCATTGGTGACCGACCGCGTGCAGGGCAAGCAGCTTTACATGGCAATGAATACGCTCGACTTCCCTGTGAACAGAGTGACCAGCAGCGATGTGGACCGGGCGACGCATACGCCGAGCTACAAAGAGACGGCTGTGAAGATGACGATTCTCGGCAAGAAGGAACCTCCGCTGCCGAGAGAAAACTTCCGGTTCGGACACAGAACGCCTCAGCAGGGTGTCGAGGTGGAGCGGAAGTGGCGGCGCGCGGATTACAGCAAGCCTGGTGGAACGCTGGTGCAACTTGAGATGACCGGCAGAAAGGGGCGGGAGTAAGCCATGGCGCAACCGATCGCCCTGCAACGTGTACAACCCGACCCGGCGCGTGACATTCGCGCGAAGCTGGCGGCGGCTCCGCTGGAACATGCGGATGCGGTTCTGGCGACTTATGCTCTCTTACAGGAACTCGAGGATCACGGCGTTCTCGATTTTATAAAAGGCCTTGCGGGCGCGGGCGGAGATATTGTTACGCGTCTCTCAGAGGCGGTGAATCATCCGCAGGCAATTGCCGGGATCAGGAATCTGGTGTCGCTGGCGCGTATTGCGGGCAGCGTGGATCCGGAGTTGCTGCACCGGTTTGCGAACGCGATTGTCGCCGGCCGGACTCCGGAAGCGGAAGCGCCCGGGCTTTGGACGACGCTGCGCAGGCTTGGCAGTAAAGACAGCCGCCGGGCTTTGGGCGCGGCGGCTTATGGATTACAGGTCTTCGGACGTGTCCTGATTTCCCGTCAGTTAGAGAAACAATAAGACAGGTCTTATGCGTGCGGCTTCAGCACGACTTTGATACAACCGTCCTTCTTATCCCTGAACGTCTTATACATCTCCGGGGCTCCTTCGAGCGCCACAGTATGGGTTATGACGAACGACGGATCTATCTTACCGGTTACGATCATGTTCATCAGCAAAGGCAGATAGCGCTGTACATGGGTCTGGCCTGACTTCATGGTCAGAGCTTTGTTTACGAAGGCGCCGAAGGGTATCTTGTCCAGCAGGCCGAGGTAAACGCCGGGGACAGAAATGGTTCCGCCTTTGCGGCAACACATGATGGTTTCCCGAAGAACGTGGGGTCGGTCGGTTCCGAGCATGACGGATTCTTTGACGCGGTCAAGAACCGAATCGGCGCTGCCGCCCACATGCGCTTCGGTACCGACGGCGTCGATGCAGCGGTCAGGACCGTCGCCGCCGGTCAGTTCCATCAGCCTGTCGTAGACCTTGTCTTTGGTGTTGTCCAGAATCTCAGCCTTGCCGAAGCGCTGAGCCATAGACAGGCGTTCGGGAACGCCATCGATTGCGATCACGCGGCCGGCGCCGAATATCCACGCGCTTTGAATGGCGAACTGACCGACCGGACCGCAGCCCCAGACGGCGACGGTGTCCCCTCTTTCAATCTGGGCGTTTTCGGCGGCCATATACCCGGTAGGAAATATATCGGATAAAAATAATACCTGCTCGTCGCGTAAGCCTTCGGGAACTTTGATGGGACCTACATCGGCGTACGGAACGCGAAGGTATTGCGCCTGCCCGCCGGGAAATCCGCCGAGCATGTGTGAATATCCAAACAGTCCGGCGGGCGACTGGCCCATGGCGGCGCGCGCCATAGCGGCATTTGGATTCGACGTGTTGCAGCAGGAAAACAGGCCCATTTTGCAAAAGCGGCACTCGCCGCAGGAAATAGTAAACGGCACGACGACTCTGTCGCCCTTCTTAAGCTTTGTAACCGCCGCGCCGACTTCCACGACTTCGCCCATGGGTTCATGGCCAATGATGTCTCCGTCTTCCATGGTGGGCATCATGCCGTCATAGAGGTGGAGATCCGAGCCGCAGATCGCGGTGGAAGTGATGCGGACAATTACGTCCTTAGGGTCTTTGATTTTCGGTTCCGGGACGGTGTCCACGCTGACGCTGTGCTTTCCGTGCCAGACAAGAGCTTTCATCATAAAAAGCGTGTCCTCACGGTCGAGACAGCAGACCGCAGTCCTATGTGCAGAAAAAGGCGCAAGCGCGTTTAATCGTAAGCGCCTTCGATGAACCATCTGTTCGGGCCCGCGTCTTTAAAGATCCGATAGACACCGCCGGCTTCGAGTGCGATGTCCCATTCATCGCGGTTCCAGGCATCCTGCCGCCACCATTCTCCCGATGTTCTCCACGGGCCTTTGGCCATGACGATGCGGCCACTGACGGATTGCGAGAGAAGCCGCACAGGCTGGTTGTTCACAACCAGAACCTGCGCCTCGCGCGGAGGCCTGAAACGTCTTAGACATAAGCGCGGCGCAGACGGAGCGGACGGACAGTCTTTGACGGCAGTGCCGGCGGGCGGGGCGAAGCCGCGCATGGTGAACGTATCGGGCCGGTGGGTATCGGCGATCTCCGGCGTGCCCACGCGATCTTCTCCCACCAGATGCTTCACACGCGCGACTGTCAGTTCCAGTTTCTCCGGCTCGGGAGAGGCAGGGACGAACAGGCCGTGCTGTGTACGGCGCGGCTTTACCGGCTCGGCTGCGATATAGATCTTTAAAACAGGCGCTGCCGGCGGGTGTCCACTCAGGTCAAGCTGCAACATGCGCAGGAAGGTCTTCTGGTCGAGCATCGGCACGGGCAGGGTGAGCGAGGCTGTGTGCTCCGGCGCGTTTTCGAGTTTTAGACGAACCTCGACGCGGTTGGTGGCGAGCGAACGCGCGGCGAGCCGGCCGCAGACATCGTTGAGCAGGCGGGCGAGGATGAAGGCCAGCGGTTCGAGCAGTTCCACGGGGTCGTCAAACTCATATTCCGCGTGAAATTCGAGCGGATCTTCGATGGGCCTGAGTTGCCGATAGCCCTCGCCGCGCGCGAGAAGCTGAAGCGCGACGCCTTCCTCGCCGAGCCGCGCCGCCACGCCGAGCGGCGGCAGTTTTGCAAAATCGCCAAAGGTGCGGATGCCCCAGAGCTGCAGCAGTTCAGCGGTTTGCGGGGAAGCGCCTGTAACAGAATTTCCAACGATGTTCAGAGGCAGCGGCGCGAGCACCTCCGCTTCCCTGCCCGGTTCAATGACGGTGATGCCGCGGAAGCCTCGCGCGGCGTGCATGGCCGCATCGGGATTCGCCGCGATGGCAATGTTGGCCGGTACACCTACGCGGCGCGCGATCTCACGCGCGAGCGAGGCAGGCGGTCCATAAAGAGATTCGAGTCCGCGCACATCGAAGATGACGGTGCCGGGCGGCGTCTCTTCAATGTGAGGAGAAAAGCCGCGCGCGCATTCGACGAGCAGGGGCAGATTGCCGGGGGCATCGAGACAGGCATACATACGGCGGACTACCTGGTCGCGATGAATTCGGCCGTTTGCGAGCGGTAATGCTTGCGGGCCGCGGCTTCGGTGGCGATTCCGCGCAGCAGCTTACCGATCCAGACCGGCTTTTTGCGGCGCATTTCGATCTGCAGAACCGAGCAGGAGCGGGCGTTGATTTCGCGTTCGACGGCAACGAGCGCGGCGCCGGTCCGCTCAGCCGCATGGCGCAGACGAAACCAGGAGGCGAGCGGGATGCGGCGCGCTTCTCTGCTCGCGGTATCGGCCAGGTCAAGCACAACGAGGCCGAAGCCGCCGGCCTGGATCAGCAAGTCTGTCGATTTCAGCGCGTGTTCGGAGTTGCCGCCGCAGTTGACCCAGAGGACACGGTTCAGATCCACGCCCATTTCCACGGCGGATTCGGGGTCGAAAGCACCGGCCGAATCGATCCAGGCGCAGCACTCTCCCTGACGGGTCGCGGAGCCCAGAGCGGCGAAGCATAAGGCGGTCCGGCCGCTCGATTCGCGTCCGCAGATTTCGGTGAGCGCGCCGCGCGGAATGCCGCCTGAAGTGAGCTGGTCAAAGGCGGCGATTCCGGTTTGTATCTGCTTTATTTCTTTAGGCTTACGGAAATCGAGCGGGACATCGAAACGCGCCTGAAGATCTGACCGGAGTTGAAGGATTGCCGCGCCCATGTTCGCCTTTTATTCGCCTGCACTTTACTTTTGCAGATTTCGGGCCGGAAGGCAATCCCCAATTGGGGGCGCGGATTTTTGGTCAGACCCAGGTCGGGAAGAGGTGGATTTCCGGAACCCAGGCGCGGGGAGGCAGCTTCGCGACGGAGACCACCACCTCGGCGACATCTTCGGCACGGAGCGCTTTAGCGAGCGTTTCGGCGGAGGGTTTCACCGGGCGCTTCTCCAGGATCTCCGTATCGGTGAGACCGGGAAGGACGAGACAGGTGCGGATACCGTTGTCCTTCTCTTCGAGCCGAATGGCCCCGGCGAGTCCCGCGAGCCCGCGCTTGGCGGCCTGGTAAGCGGCTCCCGATACGTCCACCTCAACAGCCGATTTTGAAGAGATATAGAAGATAAGTCCTGACTTGCGATCTCTCATACCCGGCAGAACGGCGCGCGACGCATAATACGCGCCGTTCAGGTTCACATTGAGCATCATGTCCCAGATCTCGGGAGTGAGGCGGGTGAGGGCACGATCGGGCGTGTTGGTTCCGGTGGCGTAAACCATGATGTCGATGGGGCCCAACTTTGCGACGGTCGCTTTTGTGAGCCGCTCCATGGCGGCGGCATCGGTGGAGTCCGCTGCGTGGATGGCGATTCCGAGCGGCTCGAGTTCGCGGAGCCGGTCTTCCCGGCGGGCGGCGGCCATAACTTTTGCGCCTTCGCGGGCAAACAGGATGGCGGTTTCGCGGCCCATCCCGCTCGACGCGCCTATTACCAAAACGACCTGATCTTTAAGAGAGATTGGCATGTTGTGACTGTTTCAGCTTACGCGAAAGGGAGGGTTAACTGGGCGCCTTCGAGAGGCGGCAACAGCAATGGACCGGTCTCATCGCCGGTGACCCAGAATTGCTCGCGTTCAATCCGGGCAAGCTCCGCGGCGGCATCGCCCTGCTGCGCGGCGGTTTGCATCCATGCGAGCGTTTCGATGGCTTCGGGAATCCGGTGAGCCGACTTCAGCACGGAGAGGATGGCCCACGCGAGCCTCAGTCCCGCAGCCAGATCGGTGTCGAGCAAATGCCGCATGTGGAGGGTCGCGGCCCCGAGCATCGATTGACACGCATGGAGATCGCGAGGGTATCCGAAGAACGCGCCCTCGATTGCGTCGGGAGAGTACATGGAGCCCGGCGAGGGGCTGGTGAAGAGGATGGAGGCGCGTCCGGGCATGATCAGGAAGCCGCGGTCTTCTGGCGCCGCGTTTTCGTAAACGATCAGAGAGCGACGGCTGCCATCGAAGGCCGCAGACGCGGGCCGGCCGAACGTATGAGCGAGGTCTCCGGCAAGACCGGCGCGGGTACGGCCGCGGGCATCGATGCGGTGGACGGATTCGAAGTCCGAGGCGCAGTCAGCGGCAAAAGCCAGGGCATGTTCGATGGCGATATCGTAAGCGACTCCGGGCCGGTCGCCGAGTTGTTCCCTGAGGATGTCTGTGGAGGTGGAAAGCGGGATGCCCGAATCGGGATGGAGCATCCAGTGCCTGATGCGTCTGGCGCCCTCGACAAAGCCGGCCGATAAATCGAAGAAGTAGTGACGCCGAAGCAGTTGAGGGAAGCGGCAGTCGCGCAGCAGGACGAAGCCGAGTCTGGTTTCCAACTCCGCCGGTTGTTCGAGAAGCACGGGTTCCCATTTCGCCCGGTCCGGAGGGAACGGGCCGACATCGGGTGAGAGTAAAAGCAGCGCGTACTCGGCTGAGAGGGCGCGTTCCACAGCCTGGATCAGGTCGAGTTCAGGGGAGATGACGCACTCGTCATAAGAGATATCGACGGGCAGGTTGGCCGAGAGGAAATCGCCCAACTGACGAGCGGCGCTTTCATCCGGCGGGGCATAGCAAAGTACGAGCGCGGACATGGGAGAACCCGCATTATCGCAGTCCGGCTGTGATACAAACGTTAGAAATGTCGAGCCCATCATGCTGAATCGCCGAACGTTTTTTAAGTCGCTGGCCGCGGTATCCGGCGCCACCGCGATCCACCCGCGCCGGGCTTATGGGGCGCTGCCGAAGATGAAGATTACGCGCGTGCGGGCGTATGCGCCGCCGAATCCGAACCCTTTGTTCAACCAGTCGGACACGGTGATCACGATTGAGACGGACGCGGGGATCACGGGAATAGGAGAGGGCGGTTTTCCGGACACGCTGAAGCAATGCGCGGGGCGGTTGATCGGGCAGGACCCGCAGCATATAGAACGGCTTTGGCAGGATATGTCGCGGTCATTTTTCTATCCGCCGGGGCGCGAGAAGGAAGACGCGCTGGGGGCGCTCGATCTGGCGTTGTGGGACATTCGCGGCAAAGCGATGAACCTGCCGGTACATGAGATTCTGGGCGGCACGGTCCGCAATTACTGCGAGTGTTACAACACGGCGGGCAGCATTCCGGGAGTGAAGCCGGGCATGGGCGTGAAAGAGCGCGCCGCACTGACCATCGCGGCGGGGTATCGGGCATTCCGCATGGATGCGGCTTCGGTGGGACGCGGCGGGGCGACGTATAACACCCGGGAGCGCGTGCTGCAGGTGTATGAAGACTGCGCGGCGGCGCGCGAAGGCGTGGGAAAGAACGGCGACTTCTGCATCGACTTCCACCAGCGGTTCGATCTGATTGACGCGGTACGGGCGGCGACGCTGATTGAGCCGCTGGCGCCGCTGTTTGTGGAAGACCCCGTCCGGGCGGAGGCGTTCGAGCAGGATTTGCCGAAGATACGGCAGATGGTGAAGGTGCCGATCGCGGCCGGGGAGGAGTGGGGCAACCGGTGGGACTTCAATCGGCTGGTGGAGAACCACGATATCGATTACATCCGGGCGACGCTGCCGAACGTGGGCGGGATCACCGAGATGATGAAGATCGCGGCGATGTGCGAGACGCATTTTATCGGAATTATTCCGCATTTTACGGGTCCGATTGCGACTGCGGCGCTGGTGAACTGCCTGTCTACGTATTCAGGGCCGGTGCTGATGGAGTTTAATTTCGGCGGACGGACGCTGCCGCATTTGCCAGTGTGCCTCGATTATAAGGAGGGCAAGCTGTATCCGAATGAGCGGCCGGGGCTGGGAGTCGAGGTGGATATGAAGCAGTTGACGATGATTGCGGAAGTGACTAAGTACGATACGAATCGGGCGCAGACTTATTTCCGGCCGGATGGATCTATTACGAATTGGTAGTGGGCCGGAGCCGGTTGAAAAAACAAAGCCATTTTTGTTCGGGCGGCGGTTAGCCCGGGCTGAAAAAACAAACCCATTTTTTCGGGCGGCGGCGCGAATGCCGCCGCGAGCTTGGGAAGCGGGAAATCGGGCGTGCTCTGGCTGCACACGCGGTTGTTCGTATTCGGTTTTAAAAGAGCTTTCGGGTATTGGTCTTCTCAGACTTGCCCTTTCGAATCCCGTCGCAGCGCTGAAATTTCGATGCTCTGAAAAAACAAAGCCATTTTCGGGCTCGTGGGACTGCAGCCACTCGTACGGTCAAAAAGTACCATCCGAAATTGTGGCTGCTGGACTGTGCAACGATAATCCGTTGAGTTGAAACGGGAAAAAGATCGGGTTTCGGTGAACTGTCCGCGTCAGTGTGTCCGATTCTGGCCGTTTTCTTTTGAAGCTCACCACGCATTAAGAAGATGTATGCGGACGCGATGTGGAGTTCAGGCGCATTCGCCGGGCTGAAAAAACAAAGCCATTTTGGGCTGGCGCTTGCAGCCACTCGCACGGTCAAAAGTACCACCCGGAATTGTGGCTGCAAGACTCCGGACCAATAAGCCGGTCAGTTGCAAGGAGAAAAGAGCGGGTTTCGGCGAACTGTCCGAGTCAACAGTATCCGATTCTGTCCCGCTTTCTTTTCGAGATCTTAACGTGCTAAAAGATGTATCCCGACGCGATGGTGGGTTCAGGGCCAGTTAGCGCGGATTGAAAAACAAAGCTATTTTTCCGGAGCGCGAATGCGGCCGCGAAGTCCGGAAGCTGGATCGGGCGTGCTCCGGGTTGCCCTTTCGATTCGGGCCCGCGGCGGCGGAAATTCTATGCTGAAAAAACAAAGCCATTTTCGGGCTGGCGCGGTTTACCGCCACTCCTTGCTGCCGTCGTAGCCAGCCAGTAGTTGACAATTGGCGCGATAATGTTGACAAACATCGGCGTTTAGGTTGACAATAGTGCCTGATGAAAGCCGCTGATCCGAGCGTACCAATGGAAGACGGCTCCACTTGGGGTATCCGTGCTCGTGGTGAGGATATTAGGCGCTATCTGTTGGATAACATTGAGAAAAATAGTACAAACATCGCCGCCAGCGCCGCTTTACGTTTTGGAATCAGCCGGCAAGCGGTCAGCAAGCATCTTCGAAAACTCGTCGTCGAAAAAATACTGTTACCCAGCGGGAATACGCGAAACCGAGCGTACAGACTTGCACCCCTCGTCGAGTGGTCGAAAAAATACCAGATTGATGACTTCCTGGCGGAAGATCAAGTGTGGTCTGAGGACATTGTTCCCCTGCTCGGTCGCGTCCCCGAAAATGTGCTTGACATTTGGCAGTACTGTTTCACGGAGATGTTCAATAACGCGATTGATCATTCGGGTGGTTCGGAGATCGTTTGCGCAATTGGGAAGACAGCTACAAGCACGCAAATACTGCTGAATGACGACGGCGTCGGGATTTTCAAAAAGATTCAGGCTGCGATGAAACTGCTGGACGAGCGCCACGCAATTCTCGAACTGTCGAAAGGAAAGCTTACTACCGATCCCAGCAAGCACACCGGCCAAGGGATATTCTTTACTTCACGGCTCCTGGATTCATTCGACATACTCTCTGGAGGGGTGTTCTTTACGCGCAGGTTCGGGGCGGAAGACTGGATACTGGAAAGACCAAAAGCTGAATCTGGAACCTCGATTTTTATGAAATTGGACAACCATACATCGCGCACGGCCAAAAAAATTTTTGATCAGTATTCTTTGGACGAAGACTACGGTTTCAATAAAACGGTAGTCCCCGTACGGCTTGGCCAGTTTGGGAACGACAAGCTCGTTTCCAGATCTCAAGCGAAGCGCGTGCTGGCGAGAGTTGACCTCTTCACCACTGTAGTTTTCGATTTTGCCCGCGTCGAAACGATCGGCCAGTCCTTTGCAGACGAGATTTTCCGCGTTTTCGCCTTGAGCCACCCACAAATGAGCCTTCTCGCGGTGAATGCCACTGCGGCCATACAACAGATGGTGGATTCGGCAATTTCGCAAAAGCTAAAAGATCAACAGATTCGAATGGCTCAGAACTGACAGTCTGCCGCCAACTCACCCGCGCAAGACACGGCGCATCCTACGCTGACTGGGAGCCAGCGTAGGGAATGAACCGGGCATATCCATCTCGGCAAATTAAGTCTGCGTCATAGCCCACCGAATCCGATGGCACATGAACCACGCGGAGCGATACGAACCAAGTTCAAGCTCCCGCTCAAGCGCAATTCGCGGAAAAGATCGGGTTTCGGTGAACTATCCGACTCCAACCGCTCCGATTCGGGGCTCTCCTCTTTTCAGCCGTCAGCCCGGGCCGAAAACACGAAGCCATTTTGAGACTGGGGTAGTTGGAACGGCCAACGTCTGGCAATCAATACAAGAGCCAAAATCTCAAATTCGGTGCGAATTAATACCTGATTAATGGACGTAATCAGCATACTCACCTGGATGAAACAAATATAGGCTCGGACCTGCACGAACACACGGCAGAGCGTCAGATCGGCGCGGTAAGACAGGGTTAAATATTTACCAACAAATACCAACATCCTCTGGTATACTCGCCACAGCCCGTTGACATTAATTGGCATTTACATAAATTAACAAGAGAACGGGTTGATTTTCCCGGAGGGAACAGACCGCTTAGAGAAAACCCACCACTCTGGCGCGCGTCATTGCTGACATTCCGATCATTGTTCCGTTCTCATAAGACAACGAACAGTACCCGCACCCGGTTTCGGGCCGGCCCGCAGCACAGGAGAACATGAAAAGACTAATAATAGTTGCGACGTCCTTGTACGTCATGCTGAACCCGCTAAATGTGCCGGCCTGGGATGCCGGAACCAAAGAGTGCAAGCATAGCGAGTGCTCCGGGAAGAACTTCCGCGGTAACACTCACCTGTGGGTCGTCAACCGTGCTCTCGATCTGCTGGCCAAGAGCGACGATCCTATTGCCCGGCGCGTGGTGGCGCGGATGAATAAAAAGGGTCGAATGCCTGCCGCGAGCAATGGGAATCGGGTCTGTGGGATACCGATGACGGCTTTCTCGCCGAGAATTTCGGAAGCAGCCAGCGCCTTGGAACGCATTTTTACAACCCAACGGGGATCGACGCATGGGGGCAGCCGACGGACATCAAAACTTATACGCTGATCGCCGGGCCGGCCCGCAAATCCGGCGAGAGAATCTATTTCGGCGACGCCCGGCTGAACGCCCGCTACCGCTTAGCGGCAATGCTTCGCCGCCCGGGCGATGAACTGCCCGAAACGAACGGGAGATTTACAGGAGACACGTCCAGGATGCCGGAAAGCGAAAAGATCCTGACCGATGCCGATCTCATGCAGATGTCTCTCAAACCTTACTATCCTGGCAACTTCATGGACGACACGAAGGCGGGCGACGAACGTTGCTATGACCTTGGGATCGCGCTTCACTACATCACCGACACGACCGAACCGTTTCACGCTTCCGGCTACGACGTGTTTAAGTATCCGACAATGCTGCACGCCGTTTACGAAGATTACGTTCCCCGCATCCAGACAAAGTTTCCCGTGGGCACGGCCGCGTGGCAGAAGCTCTACATCAATCCGGCGGGCGGAGCCACGGCGTCAGCGGACCAGGTTTTTGACCAGATAGGCCGAACGTCCAACGCACTTTCCCGGCCGCTCCTGAAAACGATCATGGATTCGGGCGGCACCTGCACCTACACTCCCGAGGCCGGAACGACGTACACAGGGCCGTGCTTCCTCACAGAACAAGCGCTGAAGGCAGTAGACAACCAAACCGGTATTGTCCTGGCTGCGGCCTATCAATCGATCGCGAGTTACCTGTGGGCGGCGTTCAACGACGAATACCAGGCTTCCCAGCTTGGGAAGAGCTGCCCGGCCGGGACACAGTTATCGAGCAACGATCTTTGCTTCCAGGAATGCCGGATTGGCTACAGCACGTTTGGAACGCGTTGCCGCGAAGACTGCCCCAAGGGTGGCTGCAAAAGTCCTGACGGCAAAATACACAGCGCCGCAATCTATTCGCGCGCCACAACCAAAGCCAAATAATAATCAGTCACTAAAAAGGATCGCTTACCACCATGGGTGAAATTAAGACCGCATTAGACGCACGCAAAGAACTCGGTGAGGGGATCAGCGTCCTCTCATCGGATGAATGGCTGGATCTTTCCGCCTTCACGGATAACGCAATCTACTTCAACCCAAGCACGGAAAAGATGCTCCGCGCGGCCATTAACCTGAAACCGTCTGAAAAGCTCGTGCCGGAGTTCGAGGCAACGATTCAGAAGTATCTGCGCCTCAAGCAGTATTGCCAGACGTTCTCCGACGAGATCCTTCCCGGAACGAGGGAGCTGGCGTCATCCGTCATCCAGTACGCACGCGACGCGGCCGCTACGTACAAAGCCCTCACCCGGGCCCTCGTTGCATCCTCGGGTCCTGCTGTGGATATTAGTTTGGCTGAGGCGCTGACTGAACTCTCTAAACAATGGAAGTCCCTGCACCCTTCCGCCGATGCGCAGGTAGCCCGCGGAAAATTCGCTAAGTACATCGGCATTCTGAAGGGGGATGCCGAGCTAAGAGAACGAAAGGCTATTGCGCTGCACACGGCGCTGCTGAAGTTCCACGCCGACCTGAAAGCATCGAACGCGGAGTTTGTGGCGGATGCGAAAAATTATGAGAGTCTCTTCGGTGCTTTGAACCCTAAGGTGAAGCGCCTGAAGGACGCGTTAAAGTCACTCCAGGATGAATTGACCGGCATGCGCAAGCAGGAGGGTGATTTTGTTGTCGTGCTTGCAACCGCGCCCGCTTACCTCGCGATCCCGTTTTTCGGATGGTTCATCATGGCGGGTGTGCTCTCGGGTGTGGGTGGCGCTCTCGGCACCCTGCGCAGAAAGATTGGGGAGAAGCTGCAGGAAGCAGAGAAACTCGGCGAGGAACTGGGCCCGAAAGAGAAGTTCATGAGCTACTACCAATACGGCCAGGACACCACGTTCAAGACTGCGAAGGAAGTAGAAGCCGCGGCCGTACTGGTTAAAAAGGTCAGCGATGCCTGGGGAAAAATTACTTCGGATCTGACAGATCTGAACACCAGGCTGCTCGCGAGCGCCAACGAATCGAGCCTCGCCGGGGATTGGGACATAGCGGGCCTGAGACTCGAAACCGCGAGCCAGACCTGGCAGGATTTAAAAGTCGACGCCGAGCAGTACCTGAGACACCAGCTTCGGCGCGCCGACGATCTGGACGACGCAATGAAGGGAGTGGTCGAAAAGTCGGCGGCGTGATGTCGAAGTCCTGCCGGCCCTTGTTTCTGTGTGTGGCGGCCCTGTTCGCCACGCCTCGGATGGTTACGCCTCAGGCGGGGGCCGCAGCAAGGCTCCCGAAGGTCGCTGACATTCTGAAATTACCGGATAGCGTCTGGACCGATATCAACCGTTTTGTCTTCCTGGTGGCTTTCGACGTGTATACGCCCGGTGTGACCAAACTTCCGTACGAGCACTACCTGAGCAAACTGGATTCGTACAACGAACTTCGCGCGGCGTGTACGCAGTGGGGCAACGAGACATTCCCGCGTTGCAGAACATAGCTGCCGATCTGGCCAAAGACGACATCGGCCACATGCTGCTGGCGATGAAGAACACCTCAGAGCGCATGGAGGCTATCGCGGAGGGGCGCGGCGATGCCAGCCAGATGGCGAGCCAGCGGATCGCCTTTGAGACTCTGGCGAAGGCACTGGAGGCGCGCTTCACGACGCTAAGCGGCATCACTGAAAAGGCCACAGCCCAGCTGGATCGTTTGAGGAAGGCCAGCAAGGCCAGCATTTTCGAATATAAGGCTCGTAAGCTCCCGCCTACGGGGTTTGCGGAGGTACGGGCGAATCCGGACGCAGTGCTGTCGGCGCTCAACGCTGCGAACGGCAGCTGGACGTGGCTCCTTTCGGATGTGAAGGAACTGCGGCGGCTTGTTGAAAAGGCCCAATTTTCGGGTACCGAAGCCCTTTATTCGCAGATAGGACTGGAGACCTGGAAGGACATTGCCAGAGCGGCACGCGGCTTTGTAACGAACGTGCCGCACCAGCAGCGATTCCTCTCGGGCGATAACTACTATGACAACTGCGGCCTGGTGGAGGGTCGTTGGTTCGCGGCACTGAACGCGGTGGAGCGCGGCGCGAATGGCGGTATGGTTTCGCCTGGGCTGCGCCAGGGTTCATTTGGAACGGGCCCTTCGACGGGGCTGCTCCTCAGCCTCGACTTTCCTCCTTCCGGCCGCCCCACACCGCGGGGCTTCGATGCCGGGGCGAAACTACGTCTCGACCACAGCTTCGCGGGCGTTGGGAACCCCGCAGCCGCGTCGTGGCGGTTACGTAAGATCACAAGAGGGTGGTGGCGGATCACCAACGTTTCCTTTGGCGAAACGAAAGCTCTGGATACCGACAGAGTGGTTGCGCTGGGCAACTACAGTGGCCAATACTGGCGCTTCCTGCCTGTGGGAAACTGGGGCGCCTGCCGGCTGGTCAACTCTTACCAGGGCGATCTCAGCTCGCTTACTGCCAAACGCCGGGCCGGGTCCGGAGATCCTGTGTACGACGTGGTGATGTCGCCAACTACCGATGGGCTGAACCAGCAGTGGCTGTTCAAAGACGTCACTGCCGGGGCACGCTGACCTGGCGCTTTCGCCCGATGGAAGATGAATTGCGGGATCGCGTTTCCCATGCGACTCCTGTGGCTAATCGCCGCTTTGTCCTCCATGTTGTCCGCTCAACCCAGCCTGCAGTTCGCGGGCACTTTGGGGATTCAGCCGTTCCGCATTCTGCCGAAGGGAAGCGGCGCCGTTGTTATAGGTACGCAGCCCATGAGCGGCAATGTCATCGGCACGATTCAGACAGAGTCGTTTGACGGCAGCTATCCGTCTACACAGATTTACCTTGAACAGGCATCCGATGCTCCGCGCAACGGAGTGGACACGCCGCTCGATGCCGCGTTCGATTCGGCGGGCAATCTGTGGATTGTGGGCAGCACCACCTCGGATGATTTTTCTTTAGTGAACCCGGTAGTTGCGAAGAAAGTTCCCTATCGTCAGTCCGGGTTTGTGGTTGAGGTGGACCCAAGGGGCGTCGTCAAGTTTGCAAGCTATCTCGGCGGACAGAGCCCGTGTGAGTACTTGTGCGCCAGCTACGCTTCAGCAATTACCGCCGATAACGCGGGGAACGTGTACATCGGCGGGGTCACGGATGAGTCGGACTTCCCCACGACACCGGGCGCGTTTCTCAGGTCGGGTCCGCACATAGATACGAACGGGAACCGTTACTTCTATTCGTTCGTGGCTAAGGTATCGGGATCGGGCAATCTGGTCTATAGCACCTATCTTGGGACCGGCGAACAGAAGTGTCAGAGCGGCGGCGTCTTCTGCACGAAGGGCTTGTCGATTGCGTCGCGCGTGGATAGTCTCGCGGTGGATGACAAGGGCCAGGCCACCGCGGCCGAATCGATGTCGGAGGGACCGGGGCGGATCACGCGGCTGAGCGCCGACGGTTCGGCGGCAATATGGAGGACGGACACGGGCATCACAGTGGGCGGGATTCTTCGTCTGCTGCTCGCGCAGGATTCGGCGGGAGCGGTAACGTTGTTCGGCGCATCCGCTCCACTGGCGAATGCGCTCGATGCGCGTACCGGTAATGGGCCGCCGACCCTTTTTGTGGAGAAGCTGAGTTCAGGCGGAAGCAGTGGTGGCGACGCTCAATCTGGGCGGGGCTTCGGCGGATGCGCAGCCATCCGGAATTGCGCTGGACGCGTCCGGCAATATCTGGCTGGACGGAACCGATTCTTCATCGACGGGAGTGCTGTCCGGAGGCGCCGGAGAGGGCGGCGATTTTCTGCTGGGGCTTGACGGAGCGGCGATGAAGCCGTTAGGGCTGAATCGGTTTTTTCCGCGGCATTGTAGCGGCGGGGCTGGCCATCGATGCGCAACAGGACAAGCTGATTCCGGGCCCGAACAGCGCGCTGCTCACGATTCCCCAGGGATACTCGGCGGGGACGCCGCTGCTGGCCGGGTTTGTGAATGCCGCTTCGTTCGAGGCGAACACGGGCGCATATCCGGGGGCGCTTGATTTCGCTGGTGGGCAGCGGGTTCCATGGCGCGCCCGAGACGGTGATGATTGCCGGGGTTGCGGCGCCTGTGCTCTATGCGGGGCCGAATCAGATGAATGTGCAGGTACCGTTCGAGGCGATTGCGGGGCGGGTGGATCTGTCGCTTCCTGCTGAAGGTATAAGTATCGTGCTGCCGATTACGCGGTCGCTCGGCATTTTTACGACGGACGGAACGCACGCGGCGGCCGTGAATCAGGATGGGACTGTGAATTCAGCGGCTAACCCGGCCGCGATGGGATCGATTGTGACTTTGTATGCAACCGGCGCGGTATGGCCGTACGGGATGCCGGACGGCGGAATTCCGACGGGCGCTGCCTGGCTGAATCAGGAGCAGAACGGGTTTGAAGTGGTGGACCTGCCCGCCGGGATACCGCAGGAGTTGCTGTATGCCGGGGCGGCTCCGCAGATTATCAATGGGGTTTTCCAGATGAATCTGATGGTGCCCGCTGGAGTGGTGGTGACGCCGGGCGTTGGCTGGCAGGTTCGGTTAGAGTCTGTGCTGCAGGCTTCTGCCGCTCCGCTGATGAGTAATACGGTTGGCATTTTTGTGCATTGAGGAGCTTATACAATAGGCGATTTGCCGTCCCGTTCAGAGTCACGCCATCGCACGCTCGCGCGGTGCTGCCTCGCGATTCTTTTTATCGTCTGCTGTGTGCAATGGGGGCGGGATACTGGCGACCGGGTCGACGAAATGCTGCACGGCGCCGAGTATGTCCTCGCGCCGTTCGATGTCGATGCGCTGACGCGCGCGATTACTCCGTTGACGGAAGGATCGGGGCTTAGGAAGGGCGACGTCCTGCTTGCTGTTAACGGCAAGCCCCTCGAAGGACTTGCGGATTTTGAGGGAGCACTGCGCAAAAGCCGGCGGGGCGATGTGCTGCGAGTGCGTGTTCGCTCGGCGAATTCTGAAGAGAAAGATCTCGCCGTGTCACCGCGCCCCTTCACGTATCTGGGCTTTGCGGCCGGCACTCCGGCGTATCCCTGGGTCATTCTGGTGCGGATCGCGATGCCGCTGCTTTGTCTGGCGCTCGGGTTCTGGGTCGCCGCGGTCCGGGTTGAAGACCGCTCCGCTTGGCTGCTGCTTTTGCTCATGCTCAGCATCGCCAACCAGATCGGCGACTCGCGTACGCTCGAAGGCAATCAGGACAGTCTGCAGCCCTTTTTAACGGGCTTCGGTCAGGGGCTGGCAAATGTTGCCACCACGGTGCTGGCTCTCTTTGGAATCGTCTTTCCTGAAAGGCTGGGCATCGACCGCCGGCTTCCCTGGCTCAAATGGCTGGTGCTGGCGCCGCTTGTCGTCCGCTCTGCGATGAACGCCGTTACTACGGGCCTGTTGCTGCACCATCTGAATGCGGCGGCCGCTTTGAATGGCTCGCCCGTTTCGCGAATGTTTGCCGCCGTGATTCTGCCCATGCAGGCAGCAGCGCTGGCCATGTTCTTTATCGCTCTGACGTATAAGAGCATTACCGCCGAAAGCCGCGATGCTCGCCGCAGGCTGCTGTTGCTGGACGCAGGCGCCGCTGCCGGCATCCTGCCCCTCTCCGCCGCTTTCGTTTTCTTTGCTGTGACCACGGGACGGTGGGAGGGATGGGTCGCTGTGTTTGCGATCGCGCTGGTGGCGGTTTTTCCGCTCACGATGGCTTACGTGATTGTGGTGCATCGCGCGATGGATGTGCGGGTCGTCATCCGGCAGGGCTTGCAGTACCTGCTGGCGACCAGGGGCATTCGCGCGGCGCAGTTCGTCATCAGCGCCGCTGTAGTGATCTTCGCCGCTACGGTCAGTACGGGCAGCAGCGTGGTCGGGCGGGTGATTCCGATTGCCGTCGGCTTCGCGCTGCTGGCGGGCGTGACCAGCTTTGCTCAGCGCCTGCGCGGCTGGATCGATCGCCGCTTTTTTCGGGAAGCATATGAGGCCGATGTGATTCTCAGCGACCTCGCTTCCAGAGTTCGAACGATGGTTGAGACCGGGCCCCTGCTGGAGACCGTCGCGAGCCGTATTTCGCAGTCGCTGCATGTATCGCGCATTGCGATCCTTTTGAATACCGGCGGCGGTTTTCGGCCCGCGTTCGCGCTTGGTTACGGCATGCTTCCCGACGCGGTGATTGCTGAGCACGGCGCAACCGTGAAGCGTCTGGAGAAGCAGAGCCATGCGCTTGTTGAATTCGATGACGCCGATTCGTGGGTCCATCAGGCCGATCGCGAGGAGCGCGCATCGCTTCAATTGCTTGGTCCCGATCTGCTGTTGCCCCTGTCGCTGAATGAGAAGCTGCTTGGCCTGATGAGTCTGGGCCCGAAGCAGTCAGAGGAGCCGTTCTCGAGTACGGATCTAAGACTGCTCGATTCGGTTGCCGCACAGACCGGGCTGGCGCTCGAAAACGGGCGGCTGACCGATGCGATCAGGAGCGAGGTGGCCGCGCGCGAGAAGCAGAAGCGGGAACTCGAGCTTGCCCATGAAGTCCAGGAGCGCCTTTTCCCGCAGCATTATCCGACGGTAGCGAGGCTCGATTATGCGGGCGCGTGCCGGCCGGCGCTGGGGGTTGGCGGCGATTATTACGACTTCATCGCGCTGCCTGACGCAAGGCTTGGGATCGCGGTTGGCGATGTATCCGGCAAGGGGATTCCGGCCGCATTGCTGATGGCGACTTTACGGGCGTTTCTTCGAGCGCAGACAGTTCAGCATGAGAGCAATCTCACCACCGTGATGGCGAACCTGAATAATCTGATCTTCGAGAGTTCGGCTGCGAACCGTTACGCAACACTTTTCTATGCTGAGTTCGACCCGTCATCGCTCGTTCTGACGTACGTGAACGCGGGCCACAACCCACCGATGCTGTTTCGTAGCTGTGAGGACACCCCGGTGCTGCTGGAGGCAGGGGGATCCGTGGTGGGGTTGATGCCGGACTGCAGTTTTGGACAGGGGCGGGTCACGCTCGCACCCGGTGATTTGTTGGTGGCTTTCACGGACGGCATCAGCGAGGCCCTGAATGCCGAAGACGAGGAATGGGGCGAAGACCGGCTAATCGGTTGTGCCGCCGCGAACCGCAATCTGGGGTCGAGGTCGATCATCGAAAGGATCATGCGGGACGCTGACGGCTTTGTGGCGGGAGCGCCGCAGTACGACGATATGACCGCTGTGATTCTGCGCATCGCGTGACCGAGAGGCTATTACCGGCGCCATCTTCAAGCGGTTGCGGCTCAGGTGTTACACAAAAGTGTAAGACCTGAGCCGCAACTGTTAGCCGGAGGATTGCCGGGTCTGTTAGAGACGTGTGGAGGTGCGTGTATCCGCCGTATCGGAGCGATGGTTCTTGTGCATCAGGCCGGCGAGTCCCGCGAGTCCGAGCAAACCAACCCAACCGAAGTTGTGGGTATTGGAGCCGGTGTCGCTGCCACCGCCGTTGTTGCCCGCTCCGCCGCCGGTAGAGCCCAGGCCGCCTGAGCCGGAACCGCTGCCCGAGCCAGAACCGCCGCCGGACATGGCGGAGCCGCTGCCGCCGCCTGAACCCGAGCCCATGGCCGAGCCTGAACCGGAGGAGCCGGAGCCGGTAGAGCCCGAGCCGGAACTCATTCCGCTGTCGGAGCCTGAGCCTGAGCCAGTGCCGCCCGAACCGGAACCGCCGCCTGTCTGGGCTAACGCGGGAAGAGCTGCAATGCCGATGGCTAATATGCCGGTAGAAAGAACTTTTGTAACTCGCATGTGAGGTGATTCTCCTTCGCATGCCCACCGGGCAGGTACTACGCCAAAGGAGATGCCACTTGCGGCAGCGCGTCAGCGACGGTCTTTTCAGCCACAGCGCCCGACAGGCATTGCGATCGTCTTGCAATTAAAAATACAGCTACGCCGCCGAGACCCGCGCAAAGCATCGCGAGGTCCGCGCCTGAGATACCGGTACACAACATGAAGGCTGTGGCATCGTCGTTCGCATCGGCGGGATGAATGGCGGACGAAAACCATCCGGTAATTTCTATCAGGCAGAAGAGGCTGAGCGTCTCGGTCACGATGGACGTGTTCCAGCCGAAGACCATGAGCACGATGAAGGAGAAGGTCAGCGACAGGAGCGAACCGGCGGCGATGCGCAGAGCTTCGACTGGTAGCGATGCGGTGCCGTCGATTGTAATGTGCGGGGTGCCGCTGAAGATCACGAACTCGGCAATGTGGCCGTGAGTGGCGAACGCGGCGAGAGCATGTCCGGCTTCGTGCAGCAGGAGGCCGAAAAGCAAAGTCAGCAGCGAGAGTACTGGAAGCTTCAGTCCCGACCGGGCATGGCGCACTATACGTTCATTTTAGTACGGTGTTCCTGCGGATTCTTTGGACGGCTGCCTGAGCGCGGTCGGAGCCTGGCGCGAGGGATGCTGCGGCTTCGTAATCGGCCAGAGCCTGCTTCGTATTGCCGAGGGCTTCGTCGGCTATTCCGAGTTCGTAGAGGGTGATGTAGTCTCCGGGGGAAGCGGATTGCACCTTTCGAAGTTCGGGAAGAGCCTGTGCGAACTGCTTGTGTTCGATGAGCGCGACGCCGAGGTCCCTTCTGGCGAGAAGGTTGTTCGGATCGGCGGCGACGATGGACCGGAGCCCTCGGATGGCGGCGGCCGTTTGCCCTTTGCCGAGCAGGGTCACGGCGTCTTCGTAATTGAGGAGTTCGGAAAGCTTGTCCTTGGGGTCGGCGCCAGAGGTATGAGCGGAGGATCGCGGGCCGGGCGCGAGATAGCCGAGGGATTCGAGTACCTGTTTATTGCGGTCCGGGCTGGTGGAGGGAGCGGGAGCAGCGGACTGGGCGGTTGACGTGTGCATCGCGAGTTCGGTCTTGAGCCGGGTAGCTTCAGCCCTGTCGGTCTGCGCAAGATTGGCCGATTCCTTCGGATCGCGATCGAGATTGTAGAGTTCAGGGCGAGGCGCTTCGATGTACTTCCAGGCGCCGTCGCGGATGGCGCGGAGAGGGGCCCAGCCGAAGGAATCCCTGGCATAGACGCTTTCAGTAAAAACGGGGCGCGGCTGACCGTTCAGAACGCTGCGGCCTTCGAAGCCCGCGGGCGCGGGGATCTTCAGGAAGTCGAGGATAGTGGGGCTGACGTCGATGAGCCCGACAGGCTGGTCAACGCGCGCGGGGAGTTTCGCCGATTGCTCCGGCCAGTGGACGATGAGCGGCACGTGGGCAGTGCTCTGGTAGATGAAGTACCCATGGTCGGATTCTCCGTGGTCGCCGAGACCCTCGCCGTGATCGGACAGCAGAACGACGAGCGAGCGGTCCCACCAGCCATCCTGTTTGAGCCTGCGCTGGAAATCGCCCAGCAGCCGGTCAACGGCCTGAAGCTGGGCGGTGTAAGTGGGCTGCCGCCATGGCTTGTGCATGTCGAACAGGTGAATGAAGACGAAGACCTGTTCGCTTTTGTGCGCGGCGAGCCACTGGGTGGCCGCACGCAGTACCAGCGCGCCGGGGCGGCGCTCACGAACGCTGTAGGCAGTGGCGGTGTTGCCTGCCGAGAGCATCTCACCCGAAAGCCTGGAGAATGCCTCGAAGGCGAACGGACTGTCATACGTATCGAAGCCCCGGTCAAGCCCCAACTGGCGCTCGAGGAAGATGCTGCCTATGAAAGCCGCTGTTGTGTAGCCGCGGTCTTTGAGGACGGAGGCGAGCGTCGGAAGGTTTTGCGGAACTTTGCCGGCGTTTTCTTCGACACCGTTGCGATCGGGCCAGGTTGAAGTAAAGAGCGATGTGTGGGACGGGAGCGTGAGCGGAATCTGGCTCTGCGCCTGGGTAAAACGGGTGCCGGTCCATGACAGGATTTCGGGAGTATTGGGCCCGATGGCGTCACCCCGGAGAGTGTCGATCGAGATGAGTATTACGGGTGTCCGGGACTGAGCGAAACCGAGTGCGGCGAAGATGGTGGCTGCGCAGAGGGCAACCGTGAATCTCACCTCGAGAGTCCGTAGGCGGCGAGTCCGGGGATATAGCATCCAACTGGTTTGACGTCGGGCTTGTCAACGGGTTTACCGGAAGTGATCGCGTCGAGGGCGTCACGAAGGTTATGTTCGGTGACAATCCTGCGCGGCTTGCCGAGGGCCGCATAGTAGTTGTCGATTCTTCCGCGATAAGGGAACGAGCCATCGGGCGCAACCACAACGACCTCGGGTGTGATGGTGACTCGGGTGGCAGCGACCAGGTCATGCTTCCGGTCGACGATTTTGGGGTAATCGCCGTGGCCATAGTCCGCGGCATGTTTGCGGGCCTGCTCATCGGTGAGCGTGGGGTCGATATAAACCAGCGCGCAGGAGACTTTGCGGCTGCCGTATTCATCGCAGATTCTGCGGATTTCGTGCGAATAGTAGTTCGAGATGGGGCAATCCTGCGCGATGAAAAAGAGGACTTCGGAATGCCCCTTCTCGACATGCAGCGGATTGCGCTCGACACCGTCTGTGTCGCGCAGGCCGAGCGCCAGCGCGAGGGCGATCAGCAGTTTCATTGGGCGAGTAAGGCCTGTATCCGGGCCGCGAGGCCGGGATCCTTTTTCATGCCATCCTGCGCGGCGACCCTGCGATGTTTCCCAAGATCCGCCTGAAGCTGGCTCAGTTCCGATTCGTCATGGGGAACGGAGATGAGGGTGATGCTGCCCATTTCGTCCTTCGATTGCTCGCCCCAGGTGACACGAATGGGCGGGTTCGAAGGGTTGCGCGGATTTTGCGCGGAATTGTCCCAGTGGATTTCGGCGTCGAGCCGGGTGCCTTTCGGCAGCGTGACGAAGTCCTGGAAGTAGAAGCGGTCCTGCCAGGAGAAATCCCAATCGCCGATCTTCACCAGGGTTTTTACCTGGCCATCGGGCAGGGTCGCCGTCATGGTCATCTTCGTCGCGATGTAATGCGCGTGGCCTACGACGCCGACCGCATCGGTGGCGACCGGCAGGGTGTAGGAATCGCGGATGACGAAATCTTTTTCACCGGCGGGGATGTCGAGCCCGGCGAACAGGGAGTAGGTGGGCGGCATCTGAATCCCGACCATGCTGCGGGTCGGGGCCTGCTTCGCGAAGTAGAGACCGATGACGGACTTTTCGGTTTCCGGTTTGCCATCAGGATGGAAATGATACTGGATGACGAGATCGGAGCCTTTGGGGACGCGCATGGCGAGCCCTTCGGGATAGAAATGGGGCTGCGCTCCGACGGCCCAGCCGCCCAGCGCAACACTCGCGCCGCCGGCTGTCATGCCGGGGAAGCCGGGCTCCGAACCATCGGTCTTTTCATGCACCTTGCCCGCGGGATCGGCGAAATAAAGAACGTGATGGACAACGCCGCGGGCGGTGGGACGCATCTCCATCGCGGTCACCCACTTGTCTTCGGTAATGCCGAGCGGTAAGGCGATATTGCGGTAGATATCGGGGCCGTCAGCGGGAACATGATACGCGGCGGGCATCTCAACGATGAGGTCGGGCTGGCCGAGACGCCATCCGGATTTAAACTCGGGCGGAGCCGGTTTGTCGGCGGGGTCGCCCTCGCGCATGCCTTGCTTGACCCAGGCCTGAAGCAGAGCGATATCGGAGTCTTTGAGGCGCCGCTCATCGCGATAGGGGAAAGAGGCGGGTTCGGCCTTCCACGGCGGCATCTGACGGGACGAAGTAACGGCGGCGATGATCGCACCCTTTTTCATCACGTCGCGATAGGAAAGCAGCGGGAAGGGCGCGGCTTCGCCGGGGCGATGACATTCCGAGCAGTTGTTATAGATGATCGGGGCAATCTGCTTGTTGAACGTGACGGTCTGAGCGGGAAGAGAAGCAACCGCAAGGAACAGGGCGAAAAAGTACCGCATAGAACGTATTGTATTTGAAGCCGAAGCTAAAAAACGAACGCGAGACCGCCGCGCAGACTGCGGGGCGTGTTCACCAGTAACAGGGAACGGCCGTCAGGCGTGGCCAGAGGCAGGTAACCCTGGGCGAGCAGGTTGCGGAGTTCGGCGGACGCCTCGAGGCGTCCGTGGAAGCCCGGAATGGCGGGTATGGCCTGCTTCAACATCACATTCAGGCCGGGTTCGGGTCTGGGGGACTGCGTCGAAAAGAGCGGTCCGGGCATGGCGCCGCCGTAATCCATCCATTGATAGGTAGTGATAAAACGGGTGCCGGTGGCTCGCAGCGTGCCCGAAGCGCGCAGGGTGAATGCCGGCCGGCTTTCAGCCTGGAGGGCTCGGCGAAGGTCTTCAGAAGAGGTGACCGGCATCAGTCCGGCGCGCGCCGACAGGACACCGAGAGATCCATAGCTGGCGGCGACCTTGTAATTGTCGCCAAGGTCCTGAGTTACGGAAACCGTATAGCCGGTGCTTTGATAACGGCCTGCATTCAGGCTCGCGCTGTTGGACGAAAGGTCGGGAAGCAAATCGCCGGCAAAGGTGGCGGCATCGGGGTTGGCGACGGTGAGCGCGGTGTTGCTTACATTTTCGAAGTAGCCCGACACACGATACTCGCGACTGCCGAACCGCTGTGAAATCCCTATCTCATAGTTGTCGGCGCGCTGCACCCTGGGGTGATCCTGTAATAAGGTCACGCGGGGCACGAGTGCCAGAGCGGCCAGGTCGCGTTGAAGATCGGTATTCTGATCCGAATTCGCGATGCCCAGTTCCGGGCGGGCATTTCCGGATGTGTAGGTGACGTCGATCACGCCACGGTCGAGCGCGTAGCTGAGCTTTGCAAACGGACTGAAATAGTGCAGGTGATCGAGGAAAGAAACGTTATCGAGTTCAAGGCCATACTCAGCCGTGAGGGAATCGGTAAGCTGCGTTTTGTCGGCAAAGCTGACGGCCAGCGTTCGGAGGGCGGGCAGCGAGCTGTCACCGGCTCCAATCAGGCTCTGGCCGACGCGCGATGGCACAAACATCTGGTGCATCGTTACTGAGACGGTGGGCGAGGCGCCGAGGAAATCGCGGCTGTAAGTGGTCCGGAAAGCGGCGGCGGGGGTACCGGACGCGCTCGCGTAGCCCATGTTGCCGCTGACGTTGACGTGATTGCCGCCGTAAAGGGAAGTCGCAAAAGCGAACTGGGTGCCGAGATCGGCCGAGCCAGTGTCACTGCCCGTCTGCGCGCCATCGCTCGCTGAAATCCTGACCATGCCGCGCGAACCGCTGAACACCGCGGCTTTGGGCGATTCGACCGAAGCGGCAAGTCGGGGGTTGTTCAGTGACGGCAGCAAACGGAGAACGGGACGAAGCGAGGAATCCTCGCGCAGAGCCCACTTCCAGCTATCGTTCATGAGACCGGCAGCCGAAGGCACGGTGGAAACCAGTTGGACGGAACTGAAGACACGCGACAGATTGACTTCAAGAAGGCTGCGCATGCCTGGCCTGATCGACAGACGGTCGCGGCTGGCAGGCACAAAAGTGGAAAGCGTGATTCGGATCGAGTAGAGGTCCGGAAGCAGGTCGGCGAAGGAGAACGTCCCGGCGCCATCGGTTGCCGCGCGTTGCAGCAAACGGTCCTGCCGGTTGAAGAGCAGAACGGAAGCGCCGGATTGAGGCTTGCCGCCGTTGTCTGTAACGAGGCCGCTAAGTTCGCCGGCCAAGCGGACGGGCGACGCGGCCTGAAGCGAAGACAGCGGGAGCAGAGCCGCGGCCAACAGGCCCGCAACCGCCAAACGATTCGGGCCAAATATTTCTGCGCCCTTCATCCCTCTCCTCTCAGACAGCTCCCCGAAAGGAGCCTGTAACAAACTAGTTTATCGTAAAATTCGTCTGCTGTTGTAACGTCTGGTTGCCCTTGCGATCCGTCGCTTTGACCTTTAGAGTGTACGTGCCGGGCGCGAGATTCTTCAAAGGCAAAAGTTTTTCGATTGTGACCTGGTTGGCGGACGCATTCGGGATCTTCGAAATTTCTTCCGCAAACGCCAGAACCTTGTCCGTCGAGCCAGCCTTGTCAATCTCGTATTCCATCTGGCCGTTGGGCTTCTGCGTCTTTTCGTCAGGCGCAAAATTGTAGAGCTGCAGGTAGATTCCCATCTTTTCGTCGCGATTGAATTTGTCGTTCAGGCGCGGGCGAACCTTGGTATCGCCGATCGAGAACATGCCGCCGCCGATGCTCTTGGTGGGCAGTTTTTCGATGGTGTCCGCCAGAATCAGGCTGCTCGAAGCCAGCTTCTCTTCCTCGAAGTGCGGAACGTCGAGCGCGATTTCATAGCTGTTGGTGTTGCCGCCGATTACGTCTTTCGCAACGATGTTCAGCTTGTAACGGCCGGGCGCCAGCGGAACCGATTCCTGATAGATGGAACGTTGAGTAGTCAGTTTCTGCAGAAGCTCGGGCGGGATGGTGATGTCGAGATCCTTCTCGAAAGTTGGTCACCGGACGGCGGGTCATGGTGGAGACGCGGCCCAGCAGATGGACCACCGATTTCTCGACGCCCTCTTTGGCCTGGAACTGAAGATCTTTGTTTTCGAACTGCACGGTGATGTTCGCCATGACTGACGAATCGGTCACGCGAACGTAATCGACGCGGACCGGACATCGGCAGCACGTTGTACGTGATGCGCGTGCTGATCAGGGCTTCCAGATCCTTGAATTTGACCGGAGGAGCCTTCTGCAGTTTCGCGAACTGTTCGAGGCGCGTAGAACTCGTCCATGCTGGCCGGAGTGCCGCCGAGCGGAGCGCCGAGGTGGGTGCCGTCGGTGCGCTGGAAGCGGGCGGTCTTGGTGCTGAGGCCCATCTGCTCGGACTGAGTCAGACCGGCGCCGGGGACATAGAGCAGGGCGTCCTTTTCGGACGGGTCCATGGTCATGCGGTATTCGCCGGTCATGGTGGTATCGACGAATTCGATGTTGATGTCGCTGCCGATGCCTTCGATGTAGCGATAACGCCAGTCTTCGAACGGATAAGTGGAGGTCTCGCCGCCGCCTTCCGCCGAGGGACGCTGATAGGTGCCGCCGGAGGGATGGGAATCGATTTCATCGGGCGGGCCGTACGTGATGTAGATGCGGCCGCGGTCGGCCTTCCAGCCGGGAATACCGGAGGCGTAATGCTCGTTGGCGTAGGCGATGCGGCGGTAATGCTCTTCCTTGTACTCGTTTTCGACGGTGTCCGGAGTGGGATCGCGGCGCAGCCAGAACTGTTCGACGAACTGCTCGCGCTCTTCGTCGGTGGCGAATTGCTTGAAGGCTTTGCCGCTCCTCATCGGTGATGATGTAGGCGACGTCTTCGTTCAGCCACTTCTTCCAGGGGGTCTCGAGCTCCTTTTTCAGGGCCGCTTCCTTCTTCTTCCGCTCTTTGTCGGTGAGAGGTTTGGCTACGGTTTCCCGTTTTCCTGTGGATTTACCGGAATTGTTCTGCGCGATGGATGGAGCTACTGCAAGCAGCAGAGTCAGGCCGATTGACGAGACCCAAAGACCCTTTGCACTCATGTTTTGTGTCCTCGGGAGGATATTCACCTTCCAGTGTAACCCAGACGCGGCGGGCCGGAACGCCGTTTCGGGCTGCCGATCATAATTCGCCGATCATGCGGTACACGAGCGCGACCGGCAGACCGACGACGTTCGCCCAGGAGCCTTCGATGCGCTCGATGAAGCGCGAGGCGAGGCCCTGGATTCCGTAGGCGCCGGCTTTGTCCATGGGCTCGCCGGATGCGACATACCAGGCGATTTCGTCGGCGCTCAGCGGCGCAAACCAGACGGCGGTGGAACACGACTCACGCAGGATGCGGTTGCCGTTGCGAAGGCAGACGCCGGTGATGACGTCGTGGCGGCGGCCTGAAAGCAGGTTGAGCATGCGGGTGGCGTCGCGGGCGTCGGCCGGCTTGCCGAGAATTTCGGATCCGATGGCAACGGTGGTATCGGCGGCGAGGATCGTGTCTTCAGCAGAGCAGGATATAGCGGCAGCCTTTTCTTCGGCAACGCGCAGGACGTATGTGTCAGGCGCTTCCCCGTCATGAAGGGTCTCGTCGATATCGGCGGCGCGGACCGTGAATTCGATCCCCGCCGCGGTTAATAGTTCGGCGCGGCGTGGAGATCGGGAGGCGAGAATCAGCATCTGAACGATTCCCTGCCCTGCGGTTTATTTCAGCGCCGAAAAGTCTGTCGGCTCCATGAAGACGCGGTCAATTTTGTCCACGATCTTTCCGTTCGCTTCGGTGGCGGCTTTCACTTTCTGCCATTCGGGATCGGCATTGAACGCGGCCCAGTTCTTATCGGCCTCGGCGCGGCTGGGGTGTTCGAGGACGTAAATGAGCACGTAGTCTTTGTTGTCCGTGGGAACCCAGTAGCCGATGCTCTTCATGTGGTGGCGATTGAAGATTTCGACCGTATGATCGCGGAAGCGCGCCTTGAGTTCATCGAGCTTGCCCGGGCTGGCGTGATAGGTACGCAGTTCGTAAATATGCCCGGAGGTTTGAGCGCCGGCGGGTGTGACCGAAGCAACGGCGAACATGGCTCCGAGGGCAAGGAAAACTGTATGCAGTGCTTTCATGCTGTCTAAGATATCGCGGGCACGGCGTCAGCGTTCGAAGAACCTGCGGACGGGCGCTTCAAAGCCGGGCAATACAGGGGACGTGAGGATGTCTTCGCCCGTGAGATCGCGAATCGCACCGGCTGCACGGATTCGGAAGAGTTGCTCTTTGAGGTAGACCTGCCAGACTTCTTCCACTCGGGCTGCGAGATACTGGCGCACTTTCGTTTCAGCTTCGTCGGCGGATTCGGAAGACGAGATTACTTCCACCGCCAGGTTTGGGGGCGAATGGGATTGCGACATCGGCATCCGGGAGCAATTCGAGGCGCTCTGTACTTACGAAGGCGACGTCGGGAATTCGTGCTGTGCCGGGCCCAAGAGTGAACTGCGATTGGGAGAAAACGGCTCCGGTTCGAAAGCGTTCCTCGTAAGCGAACAGAAGCTTCGCGATGGTTCGCTTCACCCACTCGTGCCGCGCTCCTGTGTTTCCGACGATGACCAGTTCGCCGTCGCTTAATTCGTAATGACGCCCGTTCACAGGACGGGGACGCGAAATCAACTCGTCCGGCGTCGTCGCGAGCGCGGAGTTCACGGTTCAATCCCCATGCGCTTGGCTTCCTGATGCGCCGCGGTGCGAATCGTGGCAAGCGGATTCGGCGCTATCTTCCACTTCTGCTGGCGGATTGCTTCGGCGACGGCGGGAGCCATCTCAGCCGGCATGTTTACAACATCTTTGACGAATGCAATGAACTCGGGCGCGTCCTGGGGAGACTGGCTGGCGGTTTCTATTTCGGCATAACCCGCGGGCTTTCTGACGCTCCGCACGGGCTCATAGGTTTTGGGAGGAGGAATGGACGGTCCGCGGTGATTTGCGAAGCGATTGGACTTACCGCGTTTGAAACTCATACTGGAGATGTTCAGCCCCCAGAGTAACGCGTTCGCTCCGGCAGCACGCAAGCGGCAACCGCGAATGGCGATTTTCGCACCGGCGCGGGCAACGATATATTGTGGGCAGCGCCGGGACACTCCGGTAAAAACATCCATGAGATTGAAAACCATTCAGGCCCTGCTGCTGTGCGTTGCACTCGCGGCGGTCTCGTGCAACCGCTCGACAGAGAAGCGCATTGCATTTATCCCGAAAGGGCGGGCGCACGTTTTCTGGCAGTCGGTTCACGCCGGGGCAATCGCGGCTGGCCGTGAAAGCCCGGGGTACACGATTATCTGGAACGGTCCGGCGGCGGAAACGGATTTCGAAGGTCAGATCCAGATTGTGGATTCCTCGATCAATCAGCATGTGGATGCCATCTGCCTGGCGCCGATCGACAAGAAGGTTCTGGTAACAGTGGTGGACCGGGCGGCGGCGCAGGGCATCCCGGTGTTCATCTTCGATTCGCCCATCGACACGGATAAATTCACCGCGCAGATTGCGACGGATAACTACGCCGGGGGAGAAGTGGCGGCCGCACGGCTGGGAGAGATTTTGCACGGCACCGGCAAGATTGCCGAAGTGGCGGTACAGCCCGGCAGCGCCTCGACCATGGCTCGCGAAGAGGGTTTCGAGAAGAAGATCGCGAAGGATTTCCCAGCTATCAAGCTGGTGGATAAGCAATACGGGATGGCGGATTTCGGTACGTCGCTGAAGGTTTCGGAAAATATGCTGACCGGCGGCGCCGGACCTGAACGGCATGTTTGCGAGTAACGAATCGAGTGCCGTGGGCGCGGCCCGCGCGGTGAAAGACCGTGAAGGCGTCAAGCTGGTTGGATTCGATTCGAGCCCTCAACTGGTGGAAGCGCTGAAAAGCGGCGTGATCGATTCGCTGGTGGTGCAGGACCCTTTCCAGATGGGCTACAAGTCGATGATGGCGGCCATTACGAAGCTGAAGGGCGGCACGCCGGAGCGCATTCAGAACATTGCTCCGACGCTGGTGACGCGCGAGAATATGGACACACCCGAGATTCGCGCGAGGATCAGCCCGGACCTGGATAAATACCTGAAATAGCCGCGGGACGCCGTCAGAGTTTGATGGTCTTGAGGAAGTCTCTGAAGGGTCCGCCGAGATCGTGGCGCTGCAGCGCGAATTCGACGGTGGCTTTGAGGAAGCCGAGTTTATCGCCGGCGTCGTAGCGCTTGCCATCGAACTTGTAAGCGTAAATCGGGCGGCTGCGCAGCAGGTGCCTGATGGCGTCGGTCAGCTGAATCTCGCCGCCGCGCCGGGCTCGATCTTTGCCGATGGACTCGAAGATATCGGGCGTCAGAATGTAGCGGCCGATGATGGCGAGGTTCGAGGCGCTTCGCTGGCCTTCGGCTTTTCGACCAGATCGCGAATGCGGAAGACGCGGTCCTTGGCTGCCGTTGTGCGACAACGGGCTCGGCGTCGATGCAGCCATAGGCCGAGATCGCTTCGTTGCGGCACTTCCATCACCGCGAGCACCGGCGCGGCGAAGAACTCATAGATGTCCAGCAGTTGCCGGATGCAGGGCGTTTCGGCATCGATCACGTCGTCGGCCAGCACGACCGCGAACGGCTCCGGGCCCGACCAGTTCATGGGCGCGCATGCACGGCGTGGCCCAGGCCGAGCGCCTCCTTCTGCCGGATATAGGAGACGTCGATCATGTCGGAAACCTGCCGTACGATCGCCAGCAGTTCTTTCTTGTTGCGCGATTCGAGCAGCTGTCTCCAGCTCGAAGCTGACGTCGAAATGGTCTTCGATGGCGGACTTTGCCGCGGCCCGTGACGATGATGATGTTCTGAATGCCGGAATGCAGCGCCTCTTCCACGCCGTACTGAATGATCGGCTTGTCCACCAGCGGCAGCATTTCTTTGGGATGCGCCTTGGTGGCGGGCAGAAATCGGGTCCCGAGACCGGCGGCGGGAAAAACTGCTTTGCGAACTTTCGCTGCGGACATTCGATTCCTATCTTGAGCGTTAGGCGGCGCTGTTCGCAAGCGCGCAGGGTATGCGATTGCGCCCGATTCGCTCAGACGAAGCACGTATGGTACGTTGGAAGTTTCCGAGAAAATATATGGCATATGTAATTGCGGAACCCTGCATCGGCACCAAAGACTCGGCGTGCGTCGACGCCTGCCCGGTGGACTGCATTCATCCCAAGAAAGACGATCCGACAAGTTCGAGAGGCGAGAGATGCTTTACATCGACCCGGTGGAATGCATCGATTGCGGCGCGTGCGTGCCCGTTTGTCCTGTTTCGGCCATCTTCGCGCTCGACGATCTGCCGGAAAAATGGGCCGATTTCACCCAAAAGAACGCTGCGTATTTCGGCAGGTAGCTTTCTCTATCTGGCTGGCTGCTGCGCGCCGCCCAGCAGTTCCACGATGGCGCGCTCATTTTCAGGAGTCGGTTTCGCGGCGAGCAAAGCCCGCAGCCGATCTGAGGTTTCGGAATGTTCGCCCTTCTGATCGATCGCGGCGAGCAGATGAGAGCGCATCGCTTCATTACCTGGCTGTTTCAGGACCACCTCACGCAAAGTGTGCAGCGCGTCGTCCGTCCAGCCGAGCTTAAGCGAGACCCACGCGATGGTGTCTGAGATATCGTCCACCTGCGGGGCCGCTTGCCTGGCCATGCGGGCGAAGCGCAGCGCTTCATAAAGATCGCCGCCGGTTTCCGTCAACAGGAAGGCAATGTTGTTGAGCGCCACCGGATTGCGCGGGTTTTCCGCCAGAGCTGCGCGGTAGTCATCGACGGCGGCTTTCTTGTCACCCGACGCTTCTTCGGCAATCGCGAGGTTGGTCAGAACCTGAGCGTCTTTCGGAACGAATTCTTTGGCCTTGCGAAGCACGGTAACGGCCGAGGAGAAATCGCTGCGCATCATGTGGATGGCGCCTTCCCGGACGTACACGCCCGCGGCGCCTTTGGGCAGAATCTCGGGTATCGTGAGCGCGGATACGGGGTCGTTGCCCCGGCGGACGGACACGTCGCTTGCCGCCTTCGAATCCATCAGCGAAACAGATTTTTCATACTCGGCGAGCGCCGCATCGTAGCGGGCTGCCTGTGCATCCAGATCGCCTGCGGCAATGTGCAGATCGGGGCGCTCCGGAGCCCTGGCCAATTCCTTCGTGAAGATTTCAATCGCGTCGTCCACACGCTTTTGAGCCATGTAGACCTGGGCAAGCGCCAGCAAGCCGCGCAGATTTTCGGGTTCGAGCTCTGCCACGCGCCGGAAGCTGGCTTCCGCGTCGCTGTAACTTCCGGCTTTGAGCGCGGCGACGCCGGACTGAAAGATGGTGTCGGGCCGGGGCGCCTGTTGGGCAAGCACCGCGGCGGTTATCAGCAGCGGAGTTAAAATCGCCTGGTACATAGTTACATCGCTCGGTTACATCGCTCGGTGAAGATGAATTTATTGTTTGACTCTGCGCTTGCCCGTCCCCTGGCATTGCGGACAGTGGCCCGTGCCGGCGCAATTGAAGCATTGTCCTCCATTGCTGGTTCCTTTGCACGTGGTGCACTGGCCGGTACCGTGGCAAACGTCGCACTTTACTCGTTCCTCTAAACCCTCTTCATTCATGGAACGATAATGGCACGTTTACCGGCGTGGATTCAGCGGGCGATGGCACGCTGGTATGACGCGACGGCCGCCTCGTGCTGCGCAAGCGATTCCGAGAAGTTGTGGCCGCCCGTGCCATCGGCCTTCGCGACGAAGAAAAGATACTTCGTTTCGGCCGGCGCGAGCGCCGCCCGGATGGAACTGAGTCCGGGGTTGGCGATGGGGCCGGGCGGCAGACCCGTGTGCTGATACGTGTTGTACGGGTTGGGTTATCGAGGTCTGAGCGGTGGATGACGCCACGGTAGCGGTTTTCGAGCAGCGCCGCATAAACGGTGGTCGGATCGCAGTCGAGCTTCATTCGCACGCGAAGCCGGTTGGCGAAGACGGACGCCACGTTGGGCCGTTCCTCCGGCAACCGCGCCTCGCGTTCCACCAGAGAGGCGAGCGTGATGGTGTCATGAATGTCCGCCTTCGGTCTTGAGAGCTTTCCACTGGCTTCGGAATTCGTCGGTCATCATGCCGGCAGATTTGCTGTGCGGTAGTGCGGCGATAGACGCGGTATTTGCTGGGGAAAAGATAGCCTTCGAGCGATTCGGCCGCCGGATCGAGATCGCGAATCATGGCCGGGTTCCGGGCTGCGGCGAGGAAGGCCGCGAGCACTGATGGTGCCCAGCTTTGCGACCGCTGCCGCAATATCGAACATGTTGTAGCCCTCGGGCACCAGCAGTTCCATGTAGAAGATGTCGCCGCGCGCAATCCGGCTATAAACCTCGAGCGGGAGGCTGGTTTCTCAAACCGGTATTCGCCGGCCTGCAGGTGAGTGCCGCGCTCGAATGCGCGCGCCGCGAGAAACAACCACGGGTCCTGCACCACGCCCTTTTGCGCGAGCACGTTTGCCATGCGCTGGGTGCTGGTGCCGTGCGGAAAGTCCACAAAGACGGGCTCCGTGAAATCCGCGTATGGCACTGTCAGCCGGTAATACACATATCCCGTCGCGCCGATCGCCGACGAGCAGCAGGAAGGCGAAGAGTCGAAACAGAAATCTCACAGGTGCCGCTCCGGACGGACTGAATCGAGATAACTCTGCAGGAGAATTACGGCTGAGAGGCGGTCGATGGTTTGTTTGCGTTCGGCGTTGGGGACGCCCGCCCCGCGGATCGTGCGCTCGGCTTCGCGGCTGGTCCAGCGCTCGTCGCGGAATTCGACGGGAAGCCCTGTCTTGCGCGCGAGTTCCTGCGCGAATTCGCGCGTGTAATCGCCCTGGCGGCTGGCGTCGCCGCTCATATGCAGGGGATCGCCAATCAGGAACGTGGTGACTCCGCGCGCCACCGCGAGCCGCCGCAGCGTTTCGATGTCCTCACGTCTGCCGCGCCGTTCCAGCGTTTCAAGACCCTGTGCCGTTATTCCAAGTTCATCGCTGATCGCGAGGCCGATCCGTTTTCTGCCGACATCAAGCGCCATGACGCGTTGCCCAGTAGCCACCATTCGATTGTATTTTGGCGCTTAGCGGCGACAAAACACCCTATCTAAAGTCAGGGGCACCCGTTAAAATAAATTCCAATGAGTCTGGAGCAGGTTGCGAAGAAGGCGGGCGTTTCCACCGCGACAGTTTCCCGCGTGCTCAACGGCCTCGATGTGGTGAAGAGTTCGACGCGAACGCGCGTGGTCAAGGCCATGACGGAGCTGAGGTATCACCCGAACCTGCACGCCAGAAGCCTTGCGGGCGGGCGCAGCCGCACCATCGGCGTGATTGTTTCCAACCTGGACAATCCTTTTTTTCTCGACATTTTCCGGACCGTTGAGAGCGATTGCCACCTGCACGGTTATGAAGTTCTGGTGGCGAACACGTCTTATAAGGCTGAGCAACTGCACGCGAATGTCCGTCTGATGATCGGGCGCCGGGTGGCCGGGCTGGCGGTGATCGTCTCCGAAATGGAGCAGTCGATTATTCAGGACTTAACCGAAAGCCACATACCGATTGTGTTCTACGACGTTGGAACCCCTGGCGGCAACATCACCAAGATCCGCGTCAATTACCGCAAGGGCGTCGAACGGATTGTCGAGTATCTGGCGGCGCTGGGGCATACGGAACTGGCGTTCATCGGTCATCACGCGGTGCTGGGCCCTATCGATGAACGGCGACAGGCGTTGCTCGATACGGTGGCGCTTACGATTCCGAAAGCGCGCGTGCGTCTGGTTGCGGATAATGACAGTCTCGAAGGCGGCCGGCAGGCGACCAGGGAATTACTGGCCTCGCGGCCCGGTTCCGACGGCGATCATTTGTGTGAACGACTTCATGGCGCTGGGGGTTCTCAAGGAACTCCGGGAACAGGGCCTTCGAGTCCCCGAAGACATCTCGGTCACGGGCTTCGATAACATTCAGCTCTCGGAATTCTGCTATCCGGCGCTGACCACGGTTCACATCCCGCGCGACCGGATCGGGCATACGCTGTTCAGCAGCCTCGCACCGGAAGCGAATGCGGGTGGCGGCGTGGGCAAGGAATATGTGATCGACCCCGAGTTCATGGTGCGCGATTCGACCGGGCCCGCGAAGACCGCGTCCGGCGCGGCGCAGGGAAAAACCGCGTAATCAGCCGGCGTTCTTTTTTAAAAAGCTCTTCTTCAGAAAGCCGATGCCGTCGTACGCGATCGATTCGGGTGTCTTTTCGATATCACGCCAGATTGCCGCCGCCGAAGACAAATCACCGAGCGCGAAGCCGAAGCTTTCAATCGTCAGCCAGCCATCGTAGTTGAGGTCGCGCAGAGCCCGAAACACGGCTGCCCATTCCACATGACCGCTGCCGGGCGTGCCGCGATCGTTTTCACAGGTATGGACATGCTTCAGGTGTTTGCCGACCGTGCGGTAACCGGCGGCAATATCCTTCTCTTCGATGTTGGCGTGAAATGTGTCGAAGAGTATCCCGACTCTCGGGTGGTTGACTTCGTTGCAGAGAGCGGCGGCGTCGGCGGCTGTGTTCAGGAAGAAGGTTTCGAAGCGATTGAGCGGCTCGATGGCAAGCGTGACGTCATTCGCAACCAGAGTGTCGCCCAATTCCTGGTAGCCTTCGATAGCGCGCTTCCATTCGTCTTCCGTGCGGCGGCGGCCGGGCAGGTAGCCAACCGGGCTGTAAAGCGGTCCCGCAATCATGCGCGCCCCGGCGTCGGCACTGCGTTTAACGCAATCGCGAAGATGGGTCTTCGTCTTCTCCCGAACCGCGGCATCCTCCTCGATGAGACTCAGGCCGTTCACCAAAACCGAGCAGATGGTGCATTCAAGACCGTTCGTTTCGGTCGCCTTCCGGATTGCTTCAGCTTCGAACTGCGCGGGGTGGAAGAGCGGAACCTCAACACCGTCGAAACCATGTTCCCGGATGGCGGGCAGCAGGCCGAAATTCGCGGGGCCGAAGGAGGCGGACCAGATGAAGGTGTTGACGCCGAATTTCATAGTCGAGACCAGTATGCATCTTAGCGGGGTTCGTCCGACAGCCGCCTGATCGCCATTTCGAGCGCCTGCTGATGGTCTGAGACGCGGCCTTCGAGCTGCGCATCTTCAATTTCGCGCAGCACCTGCCCGAAGCGCGGACCGGGCTTGAAGCCGGCTGCGATCAGGTCTCGGCCAGTCACGAGCGGCGCGGGTTTCAGATCTTCGGCAGGGACCTCGGCCTGTTTGCGGCGAACGAAATCGTAGTGATCGAGCGACCCGTGGCTCGACAGGCAATCGGCGCGGTGCAGTGCCATGTGCTCCTCGAAATCGGGCATACGGATAAAGCGTTTCAGCGTGCTCTCGCGCATTTTCGGCGCATCCGCGAACTTCATGTGATTCGCGATCAGCGCCTCCACGGCTTCGATCATGTGGTTCGGAAAGCGCAGCCGTGTCAGCAGGGCGTGCGCGATCTCAACGCCCTTTTCGACGTGTCCATCGAACCGGATGCGCTCGGCTATGCGGAACGTCGCCGGCTTGCCCACATCGTGCAGCAGCACTCCGAGCGCAAGTTCGAGCGAAGGGGCGTGGAGCGATTCCAGCATGATCAGCGTGTGGGTCCAGACATCGCCTTCGGGGTGAAACTCCGGCGGTTGCTCTACGCCTTTCATGCCTTCAATCTCGGGCAGAATTTCGTGCAGCAAACCTGTCGCATCCAGCAGTTCGAAGCCACGGCGCGCACCTCCCTCGGTCAGGATGCGGCAAATCTCATCGCGTACGCGTTCGGCGGAAACGTCTGGAGATGGCGGGCGCAAGCAGGCGCATGGCCGCGAACGTGGCCGGCTCGATTTCAAATCCGAAGCCGCGCCGCAAAACGAACGGCGCGCAGCAGGCGGAGATGGTCTTCTTCAAAACGCCGGAGCGGATCGCCGATGGCGCGGATGACGCCGGCTTCGAGATCGGCCCGCCCGCCGATGTAATCCAGAATCTCACCGGTCACCGGGTCGAGCAGCAGCGCGTTGATGGTGAAATCCCGGCGCAAGACATCCTGCGCGCGGATCGGTTTCGAACCGCACGCCTTCGCGGATGCCGGCCGTCCAGTATTCGAGATCGCTGCGGAAGGTGGCGACTTCCACGTGACTGTCGCCCTCATGCACCAGCACCACGCCGAAATGGGCGCCCACGCGGTCGGCACGCGGGAACAGCCGCAGAAGTTCGTCGGGCTGCGCGGAAGTCGCGACGTCGAAATCTTTGGCGATACGGCCAAGCAGCAGGTCGCGCACGCAGCCGCCGACCAGGTACGCGGCGTGCCCGGCGGCTCTCAGACGCTCGACGATGGACCCGGCCAGTTGTTCGGAACTCACGCTCCCATCCTAAATGCCCATGCTAATCTGGTGCTGCCGAATTTCCTGTGAGACTCTTCACAGCGGAAGCGGGGGACCCAATTACCGGGGCGTAGTCCTTTGTTGAAAGAAGGACAGAGTACTTTCAAGCTCCAGCCCGTCAGCTAACCCCGCAGGCCAATTTGAGAGCAGTATCCCGCAAAGGGAGCAGAATCAGGAGATCTTTTTGAGTTCATTGAAACCGTCCGGCGCTTTGCGTTCGAAAGCCTCCGGAACCACCAAAGTCGTTGTCGCCACGACCGTCATGCTGTCGTTCATTTCATTCTGGCGCGCCGCCGCGATTGTGCTGAGCGACCTGGCGTCGTCCGCCTATTACGTCGGCGGCATTGCGGAAACCGCCATCGGGAAGTCCGCGCCCTGGTTCATTCTCGGCATCATGCTGTTCTCGTACGCGGTGCGCGCCGATCTACATCGAGAGCTGCAGCATGTTCGTGCGCGGCGGCGTTTACCGCGTGGTGCAGTGAGGCCATGGGCGCCACGCTGGCCAAGTTCTCGGTCTCGGCGCTGATGTTCGATTACGTGCTCACCGGGCCCGATCAGCGGCGTCAGCGCGGGCCTCTATCTGGCCGGCGCTGGTGAACGAATCGATCGACTATTTCCACCTGCAGTATTTCGCACGTGAACCCGCCCTATTTCGCCGCCGGGTTCGCTGTTCTGGTGACGCTGTACTTCTGGCGCAAGAACATTATCGGCATTCATGAATCGAGCGAGAAGGCTCTGCGCATCATGCAGATCACCACCGTCATGGTGGTGATGCTGATCGTCTGGTGCCTCTTCACGATCCTCCAGAAAGGGTTCCAGCCCGTGCCGTTCCCGAGCATGTCGAACATCAAATTCGGCCCTGACTCGCTTGGGCTGGCTGAAGACGACAGGGCTGCCGGCCATTCCTACGGTCGCCATCCTGGTCGGCCTGGGGCATTCGCTGCTTGCGATGAGCGGCGAAGAAAGCCTCGCGCAGGTGAATCGCGAAATCGCATCGCCCAAACTGAAGAACCTCGAAAAAGCCGGGTTTCGTGATCTTCATCTACAGCCTGATTTTTACGTCGCTGGTTTCGTTTTTCGCGGTGATGCTGATTCCTGACAGCGAACGCGGCAAGTATCTCGATAACCTGATCGGCGGCCTCTCCATGTTCCTGTCCGGCCCGCTGGGCTGCGAAGCTTGCGTTCCATGCGTTCGTGGTGCTGGTGGGCGTGCTGATTCTGGCGGGCGCGGTGAACACTGCGCTGATCGGCTCGAACGGCGTGATGAACCGCGTGGCTGAAGACGGAGTTCTGACGCCCTGGTTCCGCAAGCCGCAACCGCAAATTCGGAACCACCAGCCGGATCATCAACGTGATTGCGGTCCTGCAGCTGGTCACCATTGTGGTGAGCCGCGGCAACGTCGAACATGCTGGGCGAAGCTTACGCGTTCGGCGTGGTCTGGAGTTTCGCCATGAAGTCGCTTTCCGTGCTGGTGCTGCGCTACAAGATGCCGGACGCGCGCGAATGGAAGGTGCCGATGAACTTTCGGGTTGGCGGCAGAGAAATTCCGGTGGGACTGGGGCTGATCACAGTCGCTTTGTTTTTGCTCGCCATCGTCAATGTTCTGACCAAGGAAGTCGCCACCATCTCGGGCGTTTGTTTTACACTCGCGTTCTTCCTGGTGTTCGAATTTTCTGAGCGCTACAACAAAAGGCGCCACGCGGTGATATCTCATGCCGGGCACGAAACAGAAGAGTTCCGTCTATCCGCCAGCGACAGCCTTTCAGCGGCGCAGATGCACGTGCGCCCCGGCAATGTTCTGGTAGCGGCGCGCAATCCGCATCATCTGGAACACCTGGAAAAGGTGTTGAGCAAGACCGACACGCGCCGTCAGGACGTGGTGGTGTTGACGGTCAAAGTAGTCCCGCAGGCGGCTTCAGGCGAGCACGGCCTTGAACCCGACCAGGTTTTCGCCGATTCTGAGAACCCTGCTGTTCTCGCGCGTGGTCGCGATTGCGGAAAAGGCCGGCAAGCACGTGGAACTCCTCACAGTGCCTGGCTCGGATCCTTGGACGGCCATGGTGCAGACAGCGGCCATGATCGAATCGTCGCGGATTGTCTCCGCGCTTTCGCCGTCACTCACACCGGCCGAGCAGGGACGGCTCGTCGGCTCGGCGTGGGAAGCGCTGCCGAAGCCGAGACCGTCCGTTTCGCTGGAACTGGTGATGCCGGACGCGAGCCAGTCGATGTTTTTCAATCTGGGGCCGCACCCTCCGCGGCTGTGGCCGGAAGACGTGGATCTGACGCATCGCCTCTGGCTCGAACTGATTGAGCGGGGCGCAGGCAACGAACTGCGGCATCGGGACGTCGTAAGTGTGGCGCTGCAGCGGCTCGAGCGCGAATTGCGGCAAGGCGACCCCCCGGCTGTGTTGCGGGACGTTGCCGACGCCGTCTTCCAGCACGGCTCCGACAGGGTAGTTCTGGCGGCAGGCGATACCCCACAGTAAAATATCCTGCAGCACCCTATGGATTCTCAACCGGCAATCAGGCCGGGCGCAAAAGTAGTCGTCGCGACCACTGTCGCTCTGGCATTTATCTCTTTCTGGCGGGCGGCCTCCATCGTTCTGAGCGATCTGGCCTCGTCCGCGTTCTACGCGGGCGGCATCGCAGAACAGGCCATGGGCCGCAGCGCCGCGTGGTTCGTGCTGGGCGTCATGCTGTTCAGTTTCGCCGTGCGCTCGGTGTATCTCGAAGAGCTCGTCGCATGTTCGTGCGCGGCGGCGTTTACGTGGTCGTCCGCGACGCCATGGGCCCGTTCATGGCGCGCCTCTCCGTCTCGTCGCTGCTGTTCGATTACATCCTGACCGGCCCCATCAGCGTCGTCAGCGCGGGCCAGTATCTGGCCGGGCTGACTGAATGAAATCAGCGGCATGATGCATTCGAAGTTTCAGATCGCGCCCAACTGGTTCTCGGCCGGGTTCGCCGTCCTGGTCACCATCTACTTCTGGTGGGAGAACATCAAGGGCATGCACGAATCGAGCGGCAAGGCGCTGCGCATCATGCAGATCACCACCGTGATGGTGGTGATCTTCCTGATCTGGTGCCCGCTGACGCTGCTCATGCGCGGGCCCGGCGCAGATTCCGCCCGCTCCCATGCCGCACAATCTTGTTTTCAGCGACGACGCGCTCGGCTGGTTCAAGGGCACCTTCTGGCCCACCATCCCGGTCGTCGCGGTCATCATCGCGTTCGGGCACTCGCTGCTCTCGATGAGCGGCTTTGAAACGCTGGCGCAGGTCTACCGCGAAATCGCCTATCCGAAGCTGAAGAACCTCAAGATCACCGGCAACATCGTCTGCATTTATGCCGCCGTCTCCACCGGCCTGATCACGCTCTTCGCGGCCATGATCATTCCCGACAGCGTGCGCCCCAATTACGTCAACAACCTGCTGGGCGGCCTCGCCATGCATCTGGCCGGACCGGAACCGCTGCGGCTCGGCTTCCACATCTTCGTCGTCGTTCGTCGGCGTGCTGATTCTTTCGGGCGCGGTGAATACCTCGATGATCGGTGGCAACGGCGTGATGAACCGCGTCGCCGAAGACGGCGTTCTGGTCGACTGGTTCCGCAAGCCGCATCGCCGCTTCGGCACCACTTCGCGGATCATCAACATCATCGCGCTGCTGCAGATCGTCACCATCCTTCTGAGCGGCGGCAACGTCTACCTGCTCGGCGAAGCTTATGCCTTCGGCGTGGTCTGGAGCTTCTTCCTGAAGGCGCTGGGCGTGCTGGTGCTGCGCTATCAGCGGCACGATCAGGAATACAAAGTTCCCGCTCAACTTCCGGATCGGCGGGCGTGGAGATTCCGATCGGCCTGGGCATGACCACGCTGCTGCTGGGCGCCACCGCGATCGCGAATCTGTTCTCGAAGAAGTATCGCGACCATTTACGGAATCCGTTCACGGTGCTGCTGTTCTGGTCTTCACGGTTTCCGAGCACATCAACCGGCGCAAACATAACGGCGCGAAGCACGGGCTCGAAGAGTTCAATCTCGATCTGCAGCCGGAAGTTGAGAACGCACCAGCCTGAAAGCGCGGCCGGGTGTCGATCCTGGTTGCGGTGCGCGACGTCAACAATCTGACGCACCTGCGCAGCGTGCTGCACAAGACCAACATGCGCCGGCACGACATTGTCGTCATGACCGTGCGCCAGATTTCCACCGGCGCCGGCGAGTATCAACTCGCTGAGAACCAGCTCTTTACCGATTACGAGCGCGAGCTGTTCTCAAAGGTCGTGGAGATGGCGGAGAAGGAAGGCAAGACGGTGGAACTGCTGGTGGTGCCCAGCATCGATCCGTTCGATGCCATCGTGCAGACCGCGCCAGAAGCTGCAGGCCTCGCGCGTGGTGACGGGCGAATCGCTGCGCATGGATACGGCGGAACTGGCGCGCCGCATCGGGCTCGCGTGGGAAGGTCTGCCGGAACCGCGGCATCCGCTTCTCGCTCGAAGTTCTCTCGAGCGACAAGCCGCCGTTCTTCGTCAACCTCGGTCCGCATCCGCCGCGCCTGTGGCCGGAAGATGTCGACCGTCTGCATGACCTCTGGCTGCGTCTCAGCAGCAGGGCGTGCTCGGATCGAAACTGCACCACCGGGATGTGATCGGCGTCGCGCTGCGGCGTCTGGAGCGGGATCTGGAAGATCCGGAGCGTAACGAACAGGCGCAGGCGGACCTCGATTACGAGATCCGCCACCACTAACTACCGGCTATTGCAGTATCAGCGGCTCCTGCCCGTCTTCGACCGTCTTTTCCGCGGCTTCGGGGATGAGGCAGGCCGCCGCCACCTGATCGTTCTCTTCCATCCGCACCAGCCGCACGCCCTGAGTGGAGCGGCCCGCCTGGCGGATCTCGCCCGAATCGATGCGGATCATCTTGCCTTCGCGCGTGACGATCATCAGATCGGAATCTTCCTTCACCGAAAGAATCGCCGACCACGTTGCCGGTCTTGTTCGTGGTCTTCATGTTGATCACGCCCTTGACGCCGCGGTTGGTCAGCCGGTAATCGGTCAGGTTGGTGCGCTTGCCGTAGCCGTTCTCAGAGATGGAGAGGATCAGACCTTCTTCGCCGACCACTTCGGCGCCCGACGATGAAATCGTCCGCCGCCAGATCCATGCCGCGCACGCCGCGCGCCGGTCGGCCCATGGCACGCACCTGCGTCTTCGGCGAACCGGATCGCCTGGCCGTCGTGCGAGCCGAGGAAGATGTAGTCCTTGCCCGGACGTGAGCCGCGCGGCGATCAGTTCATCGCCGTCATCCACGCCGATCGCGATAATGCCGCGCGCCATCGGGTTGTCGAATTCCGTCAGTTCGCGACTTCTTGATCACGCCGAACTTCGTCACCATCACGATGAACTGGTCCGGCACGAACTCGCTGCACCGGCAGGAACGCCTTCACGGTTTCATCGGGCTGCAGGTTGATCAGGTTCGAGATGTGCTTGCCCTTGCCGACGGTGGTGGCGTCGGGAATCTCATAAATCTTGAGCCAGTAGACGCGGCCCTTGTTCGTGAAGATCAGCAGGTAGTTGTGAGTGGAAGCGACGAGGAAGTATTCGACGAAATCCTCGGTGCGCGTCCCCATGCCGATGCGGCCTTTGCCGCCGCGCGTCTGCCGCCGGTAGGTATCGACCGCCGTGCGCTTCAGGTACCCGCCATGGGTGACCGTGACGGCCATGTCTTCCACGGCGACCAGATCTTCGAGACGGATGTCGCCCGGGTCGTCGATGATCTGCGTGCGGCGCTCGTCGCCGAAATCTTTCTGGACTTCCTTGCAGCTCTTTGATGATCAGATCGCGCAGAACTTTTTCCGAGCCCAGAATTTCCAGATACTCGCGCAATGCGGCGCTGGATTTCGGCCAGTTCGTTGGCGATCTTCTCCTGCTCCATGCCGGTGAGGCGCTGCAACTGGAGTTCGATGATGGCCTGCGCCTGCCGCTCGCGACAGCTGGCGTCAGCGGCTCGGCGGCGCCGGCGGCTTTCAGATAGAGCGTCGTTGAAGACGAACTGTGTGGAAGCCGCAACCAGCGATTCGCGCGCTTCTTTGGGCGATTTCGACGCCCGGATCAGCCGGATCACTTCGTCGATGTTGTCGAGCGCCAGCCGGAAGCCGAGCAGAATGTGCTCGCGTTCGCGCGCCTTGCGCAGTTCGTAATCGGTGCGGCGGCGGACCACATCGACGCGATGCTCGATGAAGTACTTGATGGTGCTGATCAGGCTCAGCTCGCGCGGCTGCCCGTTGACGATCGAGAGATTGATGATGCCGAAGCTGATCTGCAGCTGCGTGTTCTTGTAGAGGTTGTTGAGAATGACCTCGGCCTGCTCGCCGCGCTTCAGTTCGATAGACGATGCGCATGCCGTCGCGATCGCTCTCATCGCGAATTTCGGAAATGCCTTCGATCTTCTTCTCGTTGACCAGCGCGGCGGCGTTCTCGATCAGCCGCGACTTGTTGACCTGATACGGAATCTCCGTGACGACGATGTGCTCGCGGTCGCCCTTGCCCATCGGCTCGATGTCGGCTTTGGCGCGGATCTTCAGACTGCCGCGCCCGGTGCGGAACGCATCGCAGAATTCCCTGGCGGCCGAGAATGTAAGCCGCCGGTCGGGAAATCCGGACCCTGCACCACCTCCATGATCTTTTCGAGCGTGCGTGTCCGGGTTCGTTGATCAGCATGATGGTGGCGTCGATGATCTCGCGTCAGATTGTGCGGCGGAATGTTCGTCGCCATGCCGACCGCGATGCCCGACGAACCGTTGACCAGCAGGTTCGGAACGCGCGTGGGAAGAACTTCGGGCTCGAACTTCGCTCTCGTCGTAATTGGGGCGGAAATCGACGGTCTCTTTGTCGATGTCTTCGAGCAGAGCGGTCGCGATTTTCGAAAGCCGCGCTTCGGTGTACCGCATCGCCGCGGGCGGGTCGCCATCGACCGAACCGAAGTTGCCCTGGCCATCGACCAGCGGGTAGCGCATGCTGAACGGCTGCGCCATGCGGACCAGCGAATCGTAAACCGAGGCGTCGCCGTGCGGGTGGAACTTACCGAGGACTTCGCCGACGATCTTGGCGCACTTGCGGGTAGGGCGGTTGGGCGCCAGGCCCATTTCGTTCATGCCCACAGAGAATGCGGCGGTGAACGGGCTTCAGCCCGTCGCGGACATCCGGCAGCGCGCGGCCAACGATCACGCTCATCGCGTAATCGATGTACGAGCGCTTCATCTCATCTTCGATGTTGATGGGTACGTGGTTATTGGCGCCGTCGCCGCCACCGGTTCCCGGGAGGGTAGGATTCTGCGGAGGGGCGGGAGGACCCTGCGGAGGATTGCCCTGATCTGCCATGTGAATTTAAGGGTTAAGTCCTAGTATAGCAGGAGTTTAGGCCTATTGGACGGGCCGGAAAACCGGGGCTTTTGGCTTACTGTTTCCTTCGGTTTCCGAGCCCGTTCCAGTCTTCGCAAACGACGATCGAGTTGGCCGGATTCCGGCGGTCGAACTTCACACCTGTCGGTCCGATCATGCTCATCGGATCGGAGGGCAGCAGCGCTTCGAGCGACGAGACGTCCTGCGACGCCGTGTACCCCACTCCGGCGACGTGATACGAGTAGATGACCGAGACGCCTTCCACATCGATGACCTCGCCATCGCCCAACTTTCCGCTCTTATTAAGCGCTGCCCGGCGCGCGCGCTCGATCTCAGCGGCAGAGGGTTGCCTGCGCAGGACCCGATAGAGCAGGAACGCCGCCGCCAGAACACACGCCAGCGCCGCCACAACCATCCGCGTGTCAGGCACGGTCAACGGGAAAAACTTTGTGGTAATCGTTCATGAATTGTTCGAGACCCCTGTCGGTCAAAGGGTGGCTGAAGAGAGCGTCGATGACTCTGAGAGGCATGGTCCCGATGTGAGCCCCGGCCAAAGCCGATTCAATCACATGCTGCGCGCCCCGCAGCGACGCTGCAAGCACCTGCGTCGTAAACCCGTAGTTCTGGTAGATCGCCACGGTCTGGCGGATCAGGTCGATGCCGGTCTGCCCGATATCGTCGAGCCGCCCCACGAACGGACTGATGAAATAAGCCCCCGCTTTGGCTGCAATCAGCGACTGCGCCGCCGAAAAGCAGAGCGTAACATTGACCTTAATGCCTTCCCGCGTCAGGGTTGAGCAAGCCTCGATGCCGTCCCTTGTCAGAGGAACTTTCACGACGATGTTCTTGTGGATTTTGGCGAGTTCACGGCCTTCGCGGACCATCGATGCAGCCTCGGGCTGAACCACTTCGGCGCTGACAGGCCCCTCCACCAGGTCGCAGATCGCCGCGATCTGCCTGTGGAGCGGCTGACCTTCCTTTGCGATCAGACTTGGATTGGTGGTGACGCCATCGATAATGCCCCAGCGGGAGGCACTCCGAATGTCGTCCAGATTCGCGGTATCGAGAAAAAACTTCATGGTTTAGAGTGCTCTCAGTATAGCCATCTACGGAATTGTTGCTTCCACGGCGGCCGACTGAGCGCTCTCGTTTCCGGTGGCGTCCACGGCGCTGACGCGGTAGCTGTATGAAACCGATGGCTTGACGTCCTTATCGCTGTACGCGGGCGCGGTGAGCCCGTCCGCTATCTTCTTGCCGTCGCGATAAACCCGGTACGAAGCGAAGTCTTTTTCCACGTTTCGTTCCCACACCAGTTCAATGGTGCGGGTGCCCGGGACGGCAGTCACGCCGGCCGGAACTGCGGGCGGAAACGTGTCGGTGGGCTGAAACGAGATCTCCGGCGATAGATCGCTTTCGGCGTATTTATCCCCGGCCATTTCAATCGATTGAACCGCGTAGCGATAGGTTTTTCCGGCTTCGATCCCGGTATCGAGGTAGAACGGCTTATCGCTTGTACCGACCTGCTTCGAATCGCGGAAAATGCGGAAGCCGGGCGCAGCGGCGTGCCAGTCGAGCCGCACCGCGTCCGGCGCGTCCTTTGCCTCAAGACCTTCGGGGGCCGCAAGCGCAGACACCACGGCAACCGATTCCAGGCGAGACCAGCCCGCGTCCTGACCGTTAGGACCGTGCGCCTTCACACCGATAATTTCCGTCTTCCCCACGTACTTCCCGATATCCACCTGCGCGCTTCCGGGCGTGCTGACCGGGATCAGGTCCGAGGCCTTTTGCCACGCGGGAAATGCAAAGGGTCCGGCGGGCGCGGGGCCGATGCGCAGTTCGATTGTGGGCGGCGTCTTGAGCGGCAGATCTTCCGTCGTGTCCGTGGGAACGGTGAAGCGGATCAGAAGTTTGCTCCCGTGCTGGATGACGGACAGGTCAGTGATCAGGAACAGGGCGATTGAGCGCGGGCGGGCGGGGCTCACCGGGGTAGCCGCATCCCGTAAGTATCAGCGCCAATACGGAAACGGACAGACCGAGGCCCCTGCCCTGCCCGGCTCCCTGATAGCTCGATCGCATTAGAGGATGTAGCGGCTCAGATCCTGGTCTTTTACAATGTCGGCGAGTTGCTTGCGCACGTATGCGGCATCGACCTTCACGTTCTTCTTACGCAGGTCGGGACCCTCGAAGGAAATTTCTTCGAGTAGTTTCTCCATGATGGTGTGGAGCCTGCGCGCGCCGATGTTCTCGGCCGATTCATTCACCTGCGCCGCGAACTTCGCCACTTCAAGCAGCGCGTCATCGGTCAGGTTGAGTAGAATGCCCTCGGTTTCGAGCAGCGCCGTGTACTGCTTGGCGAGCGCGTTCTTCGGTTCTTTCAGAATGCGCACGAAATCGTCCACGCTCAGCGACTTCAGTTCGACACGAATCGGGAAACCGGCCCTGCAGTTCGGGAATCAGATCGCTCGGCTTCGAAACGTGGAAAGCGCCGGCGGCGATGAACAGGATGTGGTCGGTACGGACAAAGCCGTACCGCGTGTTCACGGTTGTGCCTTCGACAATCGGCAGAATGTCACGCTGCACGCCTTCGCGGCTGACATCGGGTCCGTGCCCGCCTTCGCGTCCGGCAATCTTATCGATTTCATCGAGGAAGATAATGCCGCTCGATTCCACGCGGTCAAGCGCGATGCGCGTGACCTGGTCCATATCGATGAGGCGCTGCTCTTCTTCCTGCACCAGGTAGTCGAGCGCGTCGGAAACCCTCATGCTGCGCTTCTTCGAGCGCGAACCGAACATCGCCGGGAGCATGTCTTTGATGTTCATGCCCATCTCTTCGAGATTCGCGTTGGTGGCGATCTCGAACGTGGGGCCGCGATCTTTTACTTCCAGCTCGACCATGCGTTCGTCGAGTTTGCCCTGCCGCAGACGATCGCGCAGTTTTTCGCGGCTTTTCTGCGTATCTTCGCCGTTTTCAGAAGGGGGCAGCAGCAGGTCGAGCAGGCGGTTTTCCGCAGCCGCTTCCGCGCGGTCGCCGATTTCTTCGAGCTTCTCTTCCCGCACCATGTCGATTGCGATATCGACCAGATCCCGGATCATCGATTCGACATCGCGGCCGACGTAACCAACCTCAGTGAACTTGCTCGCTTCCACTTTCATGAAAGGCGAGTTCGCAAGTTTGGCGAGGCGGCGGGCCAACTCGGTTTTACCGACGCCCGTGGGCCCGATCATGAGGATGTTCTTGGGCATCACATCCTCAGCCATCTCAGGGGGAAGCTTCTGGCGCCGCAGCCGGTTGCGCAGCGCGATCGCGACCGCGCGCTTGGCGTCCGGCTGACCGATGACGTATTTATCCAGTTCGCGAACGATCTCGCGGGGTGTGAGTTCGTCGAGAACCGGGCCTTCTTCGACCGATTGACTCGGCAGGTAAATCACCATGTCAGGCCAGTTCCTCGTAGTTCACGTTGTCGTTGGTGTAGATGCACGTTTTAGCCGCAATCTTCATGCCTTCTTCGGCAATCTGCCTTGCGGAAAGCTTGGTGTGATGCATCAGCGCCGTCGCGGCCGCGAGCGCAAACGGACCGCCGGAACCGATCGCCGCTACGCTCTCATCCGGCTCAATCACATCGCCGTTCCCGCTCAGTAAAAAAGTATTTTTGATGTCGGCAACCAGCAGGAGAGCTTCGAGATGGCGCAGAATCTTGTCCGTTCGCCAGTCTTTGGCCAGTTCAACCACCGATCGCGGAAGGTTGCCGTTGAACTGTTCGAGCTTGGCTTCGAAACGGAGGGTCAGCGAGAGCGCGTCGGCCGTGGAACCGGCAAATCCGGCGAGAATCTTGTCATTGTAGAGGCGGCGGAGCTTTTTGGCGGAGGACTTCAGCACTTCGCTCCCAAGGGTCACCTGGCCATCTGCGGCCATCACAACTTTCCCTTCCCGGCGCACGCACAACACTGTCGTGGAACGAATTCGCTGCTTCATTTATATTGAAATTTCAGTGTAACGCAGGGAATCGGGGTGGCCCTGCGATTCGAGGACGCCGACCGTGTACACTGCAAACGAAGGACGCAAAACCGTCGGCGAGTGGGATCGCTCACAAAGGCTGCGATCTTGCTAAACTTCACGAGCAGCAGTTCAGTCAAGAGGAGATATGGCATACCTGGAAACCTTTACAAGCGCGTGGGAGATGATGCCACCCAAGCGCAATCCGGATGACTTAGGTTTCGACGACCTGGAAGATGACGTCGAGAAAGACGAAGAAGAGGATGATGACGCCGTAGTCGCCGACGAAGAAGAGGAGTCTGACGACGAAGACCTTCTTGACGAGGACGAAGACGAGGAAGACGACCTTGAGGACGACGACGACCTCGAGGAAGACGACCTTGAGGACGACGACGACGAGGACGAAGAGGAAGAAGAGGACGAGGAAGAGTAAACCGCGCGAGAGTCATCCCGTGGTTGGCCCGCAGGTTGCCCTGCTTTATCGCAGATGGCAAACCGGCGAACAGCGGCCAACCGCGATGTGGCACTCGCAATTGCGCGCGAGCGCTTTGGATATCAGGATCTCAGGGCTGGTCAGCGCGAGGCGATAGAGTTCGTGCTGGCCAGCCGTGACACGCTCGTTGTCATGCCGACGGGCGCGGGCAAATCGGCAATCTATCAGATTCCGGCGGTCGCGCTTCCTGGTCCCACCGTAGTTGTTTCCCCTTTAATCGCACTCCAGAAGGACCAGGTAGAAACGCTCTCGTCGCAGGACACGGGGGGTGCCGCCGTTTTGAACTCCGGCACTTCCGCCAGCATCCGGAAAGAGGTCATTCGTGACTTTGAAGACGGGGATCTGGAATTTCTTTTCCTCACACCCGAGCAGCTCGCCCGGCCCGACATTGTCGAGACCGTTCGTGCGGCCGAACCTTCGCTGTTCGTGATCGATGAGGCGCACTGCATCAGCGAGTGGGGCCACGATTTCCGGCCGGATTACCTGAAACTTGGCGATGTGATCGATGCGGTGGGGCGCCCCAGGACGCTCGCGCTCACAGCGACGGCGGGGGAGCAGGTTCGCGCGGAAATTGTAGAAAGGCTGCGCCTGCGCGACCCCGCGATTATCGTGCATGGCTTTGACCGCCCGAATATTCGTCTTTCCGTCGAACGTTTCCAGAAGGAGGATGACAAACTCGAGGCGCTCATAAAGCGGGCTGTGTGGGCGGACAAACCGGGAATTGTTTACGTGGCCACCCGCAAGCACACCGAAGAAATCTCGGCGGCTTTGTGCGAGGCCGGCGTGAACGCACTTGGATACCACGGCGGAATGAACGCGAAAGACCGCGCGCCCGTGCAGGAAGACTTCATGGCGGACAAATACCAGGTGATTGTCGCGACATCTGCCTTCGGCATGGGAATCGATAAGCCGAACGTTCGGTTCGTCTTCCATTACGACGCGCCGCATTCGCTGGATTCTTATTACCAGGAGATCGGGCGGGCCGGGCGTGACGGGAACCCTGCGGAAGCCATCCTTTTTTACCGGCCCGAGGACCTGCGAATTCACAAATTCTTCGCCGGTGGCAGCAAAATCGACGAAGAGAAGGTCCGGCGCTTTGCCGAGGGGCTGAAACAGACCGACGATCCCGCCGAACTGAAGAAGGTCACCGGGTTATCGAAAGCCAAGATCGCGCGGTTGCTCGTGAAGAACTCCGAACATGCTTCGGCCGAGGATGCCATCGCCAGCATCGCGGAGGACGAGGCACGGCTGCACGCATCCGAACTCGAGCGCATCGACAACATGCGGGCTTACGCGGAACTGGTGGACTGCCGCCGGCAATACCTGCTGCGGTATTTCGGCGAAGAACACTCCGGAGCCTGCGGCAAGTGCGATAACTGCGAGCGTAGCGGCGTGATGGCGGCGTAGCTCTCGCAGTGGAGGCCGGCGCCCTCAGAGCACCTGGCGCGGGATTGCCGCGACGGCCATTTTCTGGGCTCTTGGAGCCTTACGGCGGTCCGGAGCGCGAAACCGCATATCGCACTCGCGGCAACGATACTCCCGCAGGTCAGTCAGGAAGACACGAAGACGTTCGAGACCCGTATTCTGGCGAATCATCAGAAGGTTCGATCGGCATTTTGGGCATTGCATGTTTAGAATATCGGCGGGAGTTCGCCGGAACTTTAGGCTTCCCGCGACAGAATTCCCACTCTTCCCCATGCGAGAATGCGGTCTCATGAACCTGCGCGAACTGGCGCGGCACGCTACGGCTGTCGAGAACGGCGGCGCGCTCCCGGAAGGCCTTCCCGAAGGCGACGGCCTGGTCATCGGCATCACCGGGCCGCCCGGCGCGGGCAAAAGCTCTCTCGCGGATGCGCTGACGCAGGAATTCCGGCGGCGCGGCAAGACCGTGGCCGTGATCGCCGTCGACCCGAGCAGCCGGTCCACGGGCGGCGCCATCCTGGGCGACAGAATCCGCATGCAGCGCCACCACGCCGATCCGGGCGTATTCATCCGGTCGATGGCGACTCGCGGCGCGCCAGGCGGTCTCGCGCGGACCAGCGCTGCTCTGTCACGGCTTTTCCGGGGCGCGGGGTTCGACATCACGCTGGTCGAAACCATCGGGGTCGGGCAGGACGAAGTTGAGATCGCCTCCCACGCCGACGTAACGCTCGTGGTGCTGGTGCCGGGCATGGGCGACGATATCCAGTCAATCAAAGCTGGCCTGATGGAGGTGGCGGATATTTTCGTCATCAACAAGGCAGACCGCCCCGGCGCGGACCAGCTTCAGCGCGAGATCGAAAGCATGTTGTCGCTGGGAGTGGCGGAGGTGCCGGTTTTCCGCACTGTCGCGATTGAAGGTACCGGGCGTGCCGGAACTGGCCGACGCTCTTTCCGCGCCGCACGCCGCAAGACCAACGGCGCGCTGAGTGGCTGGGAAATCGATCATGTCGGAATCGCGGTGGAGTCGCTCGAACAGGCACTGCCGTTTTATGAAACGCAACTCGGTATGGAAGCCGCGGTCCGTGAGATCGTGGAGCACGAAGGCGTTTCGGTGGCCATGCTGCCGGCGGGAGCGGCGCGCATCGAATTGCTGGAGCCGCTGAGCGGCGATTCCACGATTGCCCGGTTCCTCGCGAAGCGCGGGCCTGGACTGCACCACATCGCCCTGCGCGTCCCAGACCTGCCGGGCGTGATTGCGCGGCTCGAAAAAGCCGGGGCGCGGCTGCTCGGCGAACCGAGGCGCGGGGCCGGCGGGCACCTTTACGTGTTCGTGCATCCGGCCAGTACCGGTGGCGTACTATGGGAGCTTATTCAGGCCTGAAGGAGCTTTTCTTTGCCCAAAATCGGCATTATCGGCGGGAGTGGACTGTACTCCATGCCGGGTTTTTCCGCGCACCGTGAAGTAAACATGGAGACGCCTTTCGGCCCTCCTTCGGACAACTACATTGTCGGCAGCCTCGCCGGCAAGGAAGTCGCTTTTCTCGCGCGGCATGGGCGTGGGCACAGGATCTCGCCTTCTGAACTCAACTTCCGCGCGAATATTTACGGGATGAAGACCCTGGGGGTCGAGCGCATCATCTCGCTCAGCGCCGTGGGCTCCCTCAAAGAAGAGCACCGGCCGCTCGATTTCGTGATCCCCGATCAGTTTGTAGACCGCACGCGCGGGCGCATTTCGACATTCTTCGGCGAAGGTCTGGTGGCGCATGTGAGCTTTGCGGACCCGGTTTGTCCGGAACTGTCTGGAACTGTGGAGGCGGCGTGCCGGGCGGCCTCAGTCAATGTGAAACGCGGCGGCACATACCTGTGCATGGAAGGGCCGGCTTTTTCCACGCGGGCGGAATCGAATCTCTACCGCTCCTGGGGCATGGACGTGATCGGCATGACCAACCTTCAGGAAGCGAAGCTCGCCCGGGAAGCCGAAATCTGCTACGTGACCGTTGCCATGGTTACCGATTACGATTGCTGGCACGCCGAGCATGATGCGGTGGAGGTCACGGATATTATCCGGGTCCTGACGCAGAACGCCGCGAACGCATGCGCCGTAGTCGCGGCAGCGGTCGAGGCCATGCCGGATTCCCGTGCCTGCGGGTGCGGGTCATCGCTGCGGCACGCCATCATCACGGATAAATCTCTGGTACCGCCCGCTACGCTCAACAAACTGGAACCGATTGTCGGCAAGTACTTCGTGTAGCGATCGCGCCTCAGCCCTGCTGGCCGCAGCGCGGCGTGGAGAGCAACTCTCCTGGCAACTGGTGCGGGCGGTAGGCGAGGAATGTTCCCCCGAGTTCTTCCGGATCGCAATTGAATCGCTGGCGGATTCCTTCGATCCCGCTCAGGCCTCTGCTTATGAGCGGCTGATGCGCCCGTGGATTGTCCCTCAACCGCGCGCGGAAGCCGTCGTACCGGACGTTGTCGAAACGGTGTTCGTTCTCTCGCGCGTCACCCTGGGCGCCGATATCAAAATCACCAGCATGGTTCTCGATGCCATGAAACGACGGTTCCCGCAGGCCCGCATCGCGCTGGTGGGGGATGCAAAATCGGCGGAGTTGTTCGCGGCCGATCCGCGCATTGAGCACGTGGAGGCTCGGTATCCCCGCTCGGGTCCGGTGAGCGCGCGTGTGCTGTTCGCCGAAAAACTCAAAATCCAACTGGCCAGAGACCACCGCATCGTGATCGATCCCGATTCGCGTATGACCCAGCTCGGTCTGCTGCCTGTTTGTGAACCGCAGAGTTATTTTCATTTCCCGAGCCGCACCGCGGGCGGCGATTCGCTCGATAATCTGACGGAACTTACGGCGGCCTGGCTGGTCAAAACGTTCGGCGTTTCAGGCGATGCCTATATCGCGCCGAAGCCTATAACTCTCATTGCGAGCGGTCCCACGGCAGCAATCAACCTGGGAGTTGGCGACAACGAATCGAAGAGAATCGGTGGGGACTTCGAACGCGATCTGATCCAGGCCCTTTGCCGGAAGTACCCGAACGTGTGGCTCGACCGGGGTGCCGGAGGAAGCGAAGCCGCCCGCGTCACAGCCGCCGCCGAGGGACTTCCGGTGCAGTTCTGGGAAGGCTCCTTCGCAGGCTTCGCGTCCATCGTCGCGCAGAGCGATTTCTACGTGGGCTACGATTCCGGCGGACAACATGCCGCGGCCGCCGCAGGCACGCCGCTCGTGTCAATCTTTGCGGGTGCATGCTCGGAACGCTTTCGGCACCGGTGGGCGCCGATGGGGCCTGCACAGTGCCGAATCCTGACTCCGCCGTTCGACGCTTCAGAGATCTTTTAGCCGGAAGTTCCTGTATTCCACCTTCATCGGTCCGCCGACGTGAACCTGAACGCCGATGAGGCCTTCCATCTTGCGGCCCACCGGATCGTCATCGATCGTGACGGCCATCGTGTGGCCGTTCAGGATGTGTACCAGCACGTTGCCGCGAATAATCAGGTGATACGAGTTCCATTCGGGATGGATGAACGCCGCAAGCTCTTTCGAATCGCCAAGCGAGCCGAGCACAATGGGCTTTCGCGTTCCAAGCACGTGCGTCAACTGACCGCGCGCCGCCAGAAACAACCGGCCTTTCTCTTCGTAATTCTGGCCGGTATAAACGTTCTTGCCGTCGATGTCCGCCTGGTATCCCCGCATAGCGAACCGGTTCGCGGGAGTCACAGGATCCGGCACCACCACGCTGCGGTAATTGATGCCGCTGTTGCCTGACTCGGTGATCCGGTAATCGGCCTTCAGTTCGAAATCCTTCGGGGCGCCGCCGCGCCAGATGATGAAGGTATTGCTCTTGAGCAGCGTGTCGGGCGTTACCTGGCCCACGAGCATTCCGTCTTCGGCACGCCAGTATTTCGGGTCGCCTTCCCAGCCGTTGAGCGTTTTACCGTCGAAGATGGCTTTGAAACCTGCTTCGTCGCCGGTGATCGGTTCAGGGCGGTCGCTCTGCACCGGCTTATATTCCTGAGCGAGCAGGGGCAGGCATGCGGCGCCCACAAGCGGAGCGAAGAAAAGGTCTGCGTTTCATCACCAGATACTCTACTCCCCGGTTGCTATGATTGCGCGTTGGGAATCGAATCCGCTGCGCGAAATCCGGAGTTCCAGCGCCTCATCCGCCTGCAAACCGAGGCCTTCGCGAAGAACACTCCCTATCACAGCCTGGAACTGAATGACGGAACGGTCATCCCCGGCATCATCCCCGTCGCAAATCTGCGGGCGCGGCTCGAAGCCTATCCTCTGCCCGGGGATCTGCGTGGCAAACGCCTGCTCGACATCGGCGCTGCTTCTGGCTGGAACAGCTTCGAAGCGGAGCGGCGCGGCGCCGAGGTGGTCGCCATCGATTGCGTCGAATACGAAGAGTTAACCATCGTCAAACGCCTGCGTGAGTCGAAAGTCGAATACGCCGTGATCGATATCGAGGAACTGACGCCTGAACGTTTCGGCTTCTTCGATTACGTTCTGTTCTTCGGAGTTCTCTATCATCTGCGGCATCCGCTGTACGCGCTCGAAAACGTCTGCGCGGTCACGCGTGGCGTGGCGTTCATCGAGTCGTATGTCATCGACAACGCGCCCGATCCCGAACGCTGCCACATGGAGTTCTATGAAACCGATGAGTTGGGCGGGCAAATCGATAACTGGTGCGGACCCACTACGCAGTGCCTGATCGCCATGACGCGCTCCGCCGGGTTTCCGCGCGTTGACCTGAAGTATGTGGATTCGCGGCGCGGCGGCCTGGTGGCGCATCGCCGGTGGGAGCCTGTTCAACCAGGCGCCCGGAGCAGTTCCGCCGTTCCTTTGTTCAGCGGTAAACAACAGGCATAACGACACAATTTTTCAGCCGCGCAAAGACGAATATCTTTGCCTCGCATTCCTGTTCGATGGCGATCTGAAGAAAGAAGATGTGCTGGTCGAGGTCGACGAATACGGAGTGCCCGTCATTTTCCTGGTCAGGCATGCCGCCGGATACTGGCAGGTGAACGTCAAGGTGCCGCCAGGCATTCCGGCGGGTGATCATGCAGTTCGCGTAGGCACGCGCGGCGCCGGATTCAGTGACCCTGTCAGTATCCGGATGCTGCCGTTCGGCGCGGAGCGGCGCTACGGCGCAATGCCGTTCGTGGAAGGTCCGGTGCGCGTTGCGCCGCCTGTGTTCGCGCGCGTGGAAAACACCATGGACCGGTCAACGACCTTTCGCGGATACAGAAACGAATCGCTTGCCTGCCGCTTCACGCACTCTGAGGACGCGCTCGATCTTTCGCGCGTGCAGCTGACCATCGACGGCCGCGCTTACCCGCTGCTCTCCGTCGAGCGGCCGCAGCCTGGCATGTGGCAGGTCAACGCGAGGCTGAAAGATCTGACGCCGGGCGAACATGCATTACGGCTGCGCACGTCCGAAAGCGGCTTCTCGGAGCCGTTCATGGTTACCTTCGAACCGGCCTTCGCGTCATAGCTGAGCCGCAACTCCCCGCCGGAAATACCGCGGCGGTGCCGGAGCCCTCGCGCGCTGAGCGCTGCTGCCTGCAAGGGGTGGCGATGAACCCGTGGATTCCGTTCACATCCGAAAAGCTGCCGACAATCTGCCCCGCGTCATTGATCCCGTAGAGCACCGTGGACGCGGCGTTCGGGATATCGAACGCGACAATTGAACCGCCCGGCTCGCGTATGTATCCGTGCGTCACCTGGTCGTATCCAGCCCCGAGATTATAGGTGCCGACAATCGCGTTATCGTCATTGATCCCATACGCGGACGTGGTTGCCGGCGTGCTTCCTGGAACATCGAATGCGACGATAGCGCCGTTCATGAGCGCCTCGAACGCGGGCAGCGAATTGGTCAGAGCCGCACCCACCGCGATTCCATTATTGTTGAGCCCCTGCAGCAACCATGACGCTGCGCCGGGCACCGCGATGCCCGAATACGTGCCATCGGCATTGCGCAGGAAGCTGCGATATGGCCCAGGCTCCTTCAGCGCATTCACCGTCATCTGACCGGCATCGTTGATCCCGAACGCGCCGGTAACATCGCTGTTTGGCGCATCGAAACTGAAGAACGTGCCGTCAGCGTTCCTGATGAACGCGTGTTGAATATTGCCGGTTGTATCGGGCGACCACTGCCCCGCAATCTGCCCATGATCGTTGATGCCGAACGCGGTGTCCGTTGCAGCGCCTGGAGGATCGAAGGTCGTAACCACCCCTGCTGCATCGCGGATAAACCCGTGCATGGGGCCAGTGTCCGTTGACTGATAAGAACCGCAGACCAGGCCCGCCGCGTTGATGCCGCGCGCAAACGTATACTTCACGCCTGGGACATCGAAGCTTGAAAATTCATAGAAAGGCTGCGCAGCGGAAAGGCGAACGCACAGCCAGATGGTTAGAGCGCATCCAACTCTGAACACTCCGTTATTTTAAGTCGGCGCAAAGGCAGGCGGCCCGTATACCGCTTGCCATCGCGCCATGAACCGTGCCCAAATGCCCCGACGTATCTGTCGCCTCGCCGGCGAAGAAGAGGGTGTCTTCCACCGGTGCGGCCAGGGCTCTCTGAGCCGCGAGTCCGTTCACTGCGACATAACTGTAAGCGCCGCGTGCAAACGGGTCGTTCTCCCAATCGTGGTAATACCAGGCAACGGGTTCGAGCGCATCTTCGCCCGTGACCTCGTCGCCAAGAATATTCCGCAGCGAAGCGAGCGCCGTCCGGACCAGGTCCGCTTCGGTTTTCCCCCGCAGCGCTTCCGCCTTCGGCCCCGCGGCCCACGCGGTAATCACGGGAGCGCACATCGGATAAGCCGTCCACCAGACCGGAAACGGCTCATCGCCGCCGGCATATAAAAAGCTCGCACGAGGATTCTTCCTCCATGGCGTCTCACGAAAACGGAACGTGATCCGCACCGCTTGTCCGGTACGAACCGCGTCACGAGCACGACTCAGCGCCGGGGGTTCGGGTTCAATTGTCACGGAACCCGCGCGCAGCAGAGCGAACGGAACCGTAACGATCGCGCGCCGAGCCTCCACTTCTCCCGCCGCCGTTTCCGCAACCACATGCCCCGGACGCCAGCGAATCCGCGTCACCGCAGTGTTCAACCGGATCTCAGCACCATGACTCAGCGCGCGTGGGACCGCATCGTACCCGCTTACCACCCGGAACGCCCGGTCCCCCTCAATCTCATCCGAAGCCGCGTTCTCAAAATTCAGCCATGCGACGCTGACAAGTTCCTTCCGGGCCGCGTTAAAGCCCTCGACAAAACCTGTCGCCGACTGCTTCGCATCCTCCGGTGCGTCAGTAGCCGCGATGAAGTCCGCGAAGCTCTGTTCTGGCGCCTGCGACATGCGCTCGAAGATCTGCCCAACGCCTTCGAAAGAAGCCGCCGGATGCAGACCTTCTTCACCTCCGGAGAGATGCTCTCCATCGACTTCAAGCACCGGAAGCCGCGCCTCGCGCAACAAGTTCCAAAGCCCCGGGTCAAGCCCATGAACGAACTCCGCCCCAAGTTCCACAGCGACTGCGGACTCGGCATCGCGCACAGTCCTGATGCGCCCTCCGATCCTGCCCTGCGCCTCAAGTATTGTGGCTTTCAGACCCCGCTCGCGAAGCTCCCGGGCAGCCGCCAAACCAGCCACTCCGGCCCCGACAATCAACACCGTATCGGAAACTTCACCCATAGCCACCGCATCCAATTTAATAGGTAAAGATATGAAGACGCAATGGAGTTTAAAAGTGGCCGGGGTGGTTGGAGCCGCGTTAGGAATGTCCCTGGTTCCGCAGGCTCAGGCGGCCAGGACGGCCATTCCTGGAACAGTGAATTACATCGAAGGCAAGGTGTCTATCGATGGCGGTCAGTTGAATACTCAGCAGGCGGGCGATGCGTTGCTGCACACCGATCAGATCCTCTCGGTTGACGCCGGCAAGGCGGAAGTATTGCTTTCCCCCGGAGTATTCATGCGCGTGGGCAGCAACAGTCAGGTCCGCATGGTATCCGCCAATCTGGTGGACCCGCGGGTTGAAGTGCTGCGCGGTGAAGCCATGGTCGAAGTAGACCAGAAGCTGAAGCAGGCGCATCTGGATGTTCTCGAGCGCGGCTCCGATACCGCGCTGCTCAAAGAAGGCCTGTACAAGTTCGATGCTGACGAAGCGAAGGTCGAAGTGATCGACGGCAAAGTCAGCGTGAATGACAACGGCCAGACGAAAGAAATTGGCAAAGGCAAGGAAGTCGTGCTGAACGGCGCCCCTCTGAAGGCGGAGAGTTTCGACCGAAAATCTGAGGACGAGCTGTATCGCTGGAGCGAGGTTCGAAGCGGTTATCTGGCTCAGGCCAGTGAAGCCACCGCGCGCACCGTTTATGTGAACGGCATGGGCGGCTGGGGTTCGGGCTGGTACTGGAATCCTTACTTCTCGACGTTCTCATGGCTGCCCGGTGACGGGTATTTCTTCAGCCCGTTTGGGTATCCCTTCTACTCGCCGCGGTACGTAGTCTACGCTCCCGGATTTTCGGGCCGTGGCTTCTATCCGCGAGGTGGTGGAGTCGTGGTCCCGTCCGGTCCGGCGGTAAGGGCTGCGGGTCCGGCGATTCGGTCGGCCGCGCCCAGCTTCCGCGCCGCTCCGTCATTCCACGCTTCTGCTGGGATGATGGGCGGGCGGGCAATGGGACGCCGCTAAACAGGTCTCCCTGTCCAACGCGAAAAGAGCCGGGCCACAAGCCCGGCTTTTTTCGTTTTAACTCAACCGGTTGGCGCGTGAGCATACCTCTGAAGCACAATAGAAAAAGCATGAATCGAATGATCTCGACGCACGTGATGGCGAATCACCGTCTCACCACTGCGTGGCTCGGTAAAGCGGAGAACGCCGGGTTTGAAGGTGTCGAAATCTTTTGCGCCCGGCAGCACCTCGACTATCGCAACAAGGCCCAGATTGCGGAGCTTGGCCACTGGTTCCGCGATTCGAAGCTGAAACTGCACTCCGTCCACGCACCCATGTACACGGACGATTTCTGGGGACGCTCCGGTCCCGACACCCACATCAACATCACGGACCGGCAGAAGAGCGACCGTATCCATTGGGTGGATGAAATCAAGCGCAGTCTTGAAATCGCTGAAGTGGTTCCGTTCCGCTATCTGATTCAGCATCTGGGCGTCGGCGGCCAGGAGTTTTCAGAGCACTCGATCGATACCGCCTTCACATCGCTGGAAGAACTCACGTTATTTGCGCGGCAGCGTGGCGTCGAACTACTGCTCGAAAATACTCCGAATGAGCTTTCAACCGCCGAGCGGCTGGAACTTTTCAACCGCATGACGCACCTGAACATCAACTACGTGTTCGACATCGGTCATGCGCATATGGGCCCCGGTATCGAACACGAATTCGAAATCATGCGCGACCGCATTCGCTCGCTGCACATCCACGACAACAACGGCAAAGAAGACCAGCACCTCTTTCCCTTCGCCGAAGGCGGCACCATCGACTGGACCAAAGCCATGGAGCTGCTGCGCACCCGCAAAGACCAATACCCGCTGCTGCTCGAATTGCGCGAAGTTCCCGAACTTGAATTCCCGCTTGTCGAGATCAACCGCGTCTTCGACCGGCTGGAAGAACTGAGACCCGCCAATGTCTAACCGTATTACGATTGCCGACGCGGCGCGGCATGCCGGCGAAACCGTTGAGATCGCCGGGTGGCTCTATAACCTGCGCAAGTCCGGCAAAATCGTGTTCCCCATTGTTCGCGACGGCACGGGCGTGATTCAGTGCGTCGCCGTCAAAAGCGCGCTGCCCGAAGAGGTCTTCGAAAGCCTGAAGCACCTGACCCAGGAATCGTCCCTGATCGTCACGGGCAAGCTGCGGGCGGAAGCGCGCGCTGCGGGCGGCTACGAACTCGATGTCGAAGGCGTCGAAATCCTCCAGAAAGTGTCTGAAGCCGACCCCTATCCCATCACGCCCAAAGATCACGGCGTCGAGTTTCTGATGGACCGCCGCCACCTCTGGCTGCGTTCCCAGCGGCAGCACGCCATCATTCGCGTGCGCCATGAAGTCATCAAGTCCGTCCGCGATTACTTCGATAACCACGGGTTCACCCTCGTCGATACCCCCATCTTTACGCCCGCCGCCTGCGAAGGCACAACCACGCTCTTCGAATGCAATTATTTCGATGATGAGAAGGCGTATCTCACCCAATCCGGGCAGCTTTACAACGAAGCCAATGCGATGGCCTTCGGTAAAGTCTACTGCTTTGGGCCCACCTTCCGCGCCGAGAAATCGAAGACACGGCGGCACCTGACGGAGTTCTGGATGGTGGAGCCTGAAATGGCTTTTGCCGATCTGGAAGAAGTGAAGCGCGTGGCCGAAGAGTTCGTCGTTTACGTGGTCGGGCGCGTGCTCGACAAGCGCCGCGAAGAACTGAAGGTGCTCGAGCGCGACACGTCGAAGCTGGAAGCAGGTGCAGTCCCCGTTTGTCCGTATGAGCTATGACGACGCGGTCAAAAATCTCCAGGAACACGGGTCTGAGATTCAGTGGGGCAGCGATTTCGGCGGCGGCGACGAAACCATCCTGACGCAGCAGTTCGATAGGCCGATGCTGGTCGATCGTTTCCCGACCGCCATCAAGGCCTTCTACATGCAGCCCGATCCCGCACGCCCCGAAGTTGCCATGGGCGTCGATGTGCTCGCTCCCGAAGGTTACGGCGAGATCATCGGCGGCGGTCAGCGCATTCACGATCCCGAACTCCTGCTGCGGCGCATCGAAGAGCACAATCTGCCCAAAGAGGCCTTCGACTGGTACATCGATCTGCGGAAGTACGGCACCGTTCCGCACGGTGGCTTCGGCATGGGCATTGAGCGCTGCGTTGCGTGGGTCTGCGGGCTTGAACACGTTCGCGAAACCATCGCGTTCCCGCGCATGCTGAACCGTCTGAGACCCTGACTTCAATGAAGAAACTGCGCGTAGCCGTAATCTTCGGCGGCCGTACCGGAGAGCATGAGATTTCCCTGCGTTCGGCTGACGCCGTGATCGCGGCCATGAACCCTGAGCGCTATGAAATCCTGCGCTACAGGATCGGCAAAGACGGCAAATGGAGCCCCGGACCGATTCTGCCCGAACCCGGCGCGCACCCCGACATCGACGTCGTTTTCCCCGTCCTGCATGGAACGTTTGGGGAGGACGGCACCATGCAGGGCCTCTTCGAACTCGCTGACCTGCCCTACGTGGGCGCGAACGTTCTTTCGTCCGCGATTTCGATGGACAAAGACTACATGAAACGCGTTTGCCGCGATCGCGGTCTGCCTATTGTGGATTACCTTGTCCTCACTCGTGATCGGCCCGACGCCGCGGCAATTGCCTCGCATTTGCCGTTCCCCGTGTTTGTCAAACCGGCAAACCTGGGCTCGTCCGTCGGTATCTCGAAGGCTCACAACGTCGCGGAACTCGAAACTGCGCTCACGATGGCGGCTGAGTTCGACCGCAAAATTATCGTCGAGCGCGGCATTGAAGGCCGTGAGTTCGAGTGCGCCGTGCTTGGCAATGAAGACCCTGCCGCGGCCGTACCCTGCGAGATCCTGCCGTCGAAAGAGTTTTACGATTACGAAGACAAGTACGAGTTGAACCTCGCCCGCACCGAGCTTCCCGCCAGGCTCCCGGACGATGAGATTGCGGAGATGCGCCGGCTCGCCATCGAATGCTACAAAGCGGTCGGTTGCGAAGGCATGGGCCGCGTCGATTTTCTCCGCGAAGCCGCCACCGGAAAGTTCTACATCAACGAAATCAACACCATTCCCGGCTTCACGTCGATCAGCATGTACCCGAAAATGTGGGAGTACACCGGCATCCCTTACGGCCAGCTCATCGATCGCCTGATTGAACTCGCGCTCGACCGGCATGCGCAGAAGCAGGCCACACGTTTCACGAGGTAATGAGTCACAAATGGCCACCCTTCGATTAACCCGGGTTCTGGCCGCGCTGCTCGCGTGCTGTTTTCTGACACTCGCCGCCGACCCGCCTTCGGACGACGACCAGAAGCAGATGAAGCGCTTCATCGACACCTACCAGATCCTGCGGGAATATTCCGCCGAGCCCATCAACGACGATCAGGCCTTCTACCAGGGCGCTGTGCCCGGCATGCTGCGTCATCTGGACCCGCATTCATCCTTCTTCGATCCCGATCAGTACGGGCAGTTGAAGCAGATGGAAAGCTCCACCCGGAAGGGTTTCGGCACGGTGGTCTCAATCCTTCCCGGCCGCGTGCTCATTCTCCAAACGCTGCCGAATACGCCGTCCGCCAAAGCCGGCATGATGCCCGGCGACGAAATTCTCGCGGTGAACAACTACCGGCTCGACCGGCTTGAAATGGAGCAGATTATCGAGCTTCTGAACGAGTCGAAGCAGAAGCCCGCGCACATTGTGGTGCGCCATCCCGGCAACGTGCGCATTGCCGACCTCACGCTCATCCCTGAAGACATGCAGTCTTCAAGCGTTGACCGCGCGTTCGAACTCAGGCCCGGCATCGCCTACATTCGCGTGACCGGCTTTGAAGAGAAGACCGGCACACAGATTCACGAAGCCATCGAGCGCCTGGGCGGGCGGCGTCTCAAGGGGCTCGTGCTCGATCTCCGAAACAATCCGGGCGGACTCATGACCGCCGCGCTTCAGACCGCGTCCTTTTTCCTCAATCCCGGACAGATGATCCTCTCTGTCAAAGGCCGCAACGTGCCTGAGACCATCGAGCGCGTGCCCGCCGATAACCGGCCTTACAGCTTTCCCGTGGCTGTGATTGTAAACGGCAAAACCGCCAGCGCTTCGGAGATCGTCTCGGGCGCACTGCAGGACCATGACCGCGCCACCATCGTGGGCGAACCGAGCTTCGGGAAAGGGCTCGTTCAGAGCGTGTACCCGCTGGCGGAGGGAACCGGGCTCGCGCTCACGACGGCGCTCTATTACATCCCGAGCGGCCGGTCCATCCAGAAGGCATTTAAGAGCGAGGACTTCGCTTTAGGCGCCACCGCGGCGCACCCGAACGAGCGCACGGATTTCAAAAGCGACAACGGCCGCCCCATGCAGGGCGGCGGTGGCATCCTGCCGGACGTGCCCGCGTTCCCGGTTGAGATGAACCCCTTGCGGCAGGTGCTTGAGGCCTCCGGCGCCTTCACCACCTTCTCGGCCGAATACATTCGCACCCACGGCCGCATAGAGCCTGGCTGGCAGATACCGCCCCGCTTACTCGACGAATTCCAGGCATGGCTCTCCGGCAACCAGATCCAGCCCAGCCTGCGCGAGTGGACCACCAATCGCGATTTCATCGAATCCCGGCTTAAGACGGAAATCTATAACCTCGGTCTTGGTGTCGAAAAGGGCGATGAAATCGAGGCTCAATACGACCCGCCCATTCAGAAGGCGCTCGAAGCCGTACTCAAGCCCGCACCATAATATCCACATGCCACTTAAGCTGTCACTCGAGCAGGAGAAGAATCCGTGGCTCGCCGCGGAAGTACGCTTTGACATCGCCGCCGAAAAGCTGGGTCTCGATGACGGGATGCGCAAAGTTCTGAAAAGCCCCGGACGCGAAATCACCGTAAACATTCCGGTTCAGCTCGATGACGGCAGGCTTGAGGTGTTCACCGGTTATCGCGTGCAGCATTCCATCGCGCGCGGTCCCGGCAAGGGTGGCATCCGTTACGCTCCCGATGTGACCCTTGACGAAGTACGCGCGCTCGCGTCATGGATGACGTGGAAGTGCGCCGTTGTGAACATTCCGTTCGGCGGAGCCAAAGGCGGCGTGATCTGCAATCCTTCGCTCATGTCCGATGGCGAACTGGAACGGCTGACACGCCGCTACACAGCGGGCATCATCGAAATGATCGGCCCCGAGCGCGACGTTCCCGCACCCGATGTCAACACGAACGACCGCGTGATGGCCTGGATCATGGACACCTATTCCATGCACGCCGGCCACACCACCACCGCCGTTGTCACGGGCAAGCCGATGGAACTCGGCGGATCGCAGGGACGCCGCGAAGCTACCGGCCGCGGCTGCATGATCGTCGTTCTCGAAGCGCTGAGGAAACTCGGTCTCGCGCCGGAGCAGGCCCGCGTCGTCATCCAGGGCTTTGGCAATGTGGGCGGGATGGCGGCCAGGCTGATGGCCGCGCGCGGCTTCAAAATCATCAGCATCGTTGAATACGACGGCGCTGTGTTCAATGCTTCCGGCCTCGATATTCCCGCCTTGATGGAACACAGAAAAGAGACGGGTTCGATCGTCGGGTTCGCGGGCGGTGAGCCGATCGACAAGAAACAGGCGATGCTGCTCGAATGCGAAGTCCTGTTGCCGGCCGCCACCGAAAACGTGATCACCTCAGAGAACGCCGCAAACGTTCGCTGCCGCATCCTGTGCGAAGGCGCGAACGGCCCCACTACGGCCATTGCGGACGAGATCCTGGCCGGGAAAAAGGTCTTCGTCATTCCGGATATCCTGGCGAACGCCGGGGGAGTCACGGTCTCCTATTTTGAATGGGTGCAGGACCGCCAGGGTTTCTTCTGGACCGAGGCGGTGGTGAACTCGCAGCTTGAAGAAATTATGGTGCGAAGCTTTGCCGATGTCACGTCCTACGGCGAGAGGCATGCCGTCGATAACCGTACTGCGGCGTATATGCTGGCGCTCGACCGCGTAGCCTCAGCGATCAAACTGAGGGGAATTTACGCCTGAGGCGCCCTGATCTTTTTCAGGGAGTCGCAATCTGCTGCGGCGCGGTCTCGATCCCCAGCCCCGCATATTGCTCTTTCACTTTGATGACTTTGCTCCCTGAAAACGTCACGAACGTGACCTTCCCCGGAGCCTGCCCGTAAATCCAGTCTTCCAGATCCACGCCGTCCTTCGTCTCGCGGTATTTGTGCAGCGGATGGCCGAGCGCCATCAGCACCTCATCGCGCGCCATGCCCTCGATCGCGCGCTTATCCCCGATGGCCTTCTGCTTCTCGGGCGACAGCGTTTCCATATACATCTTCGTCACGGAGTGCGGATCGAAATCCATCAGTGGCGCCAGCATTTTCTTGATCTGATCGGCCGTCAGATTTTCCATCGGCTTGTGGAAGTTCACCGCTATATTTGTGCCCATGCTCGGCGTGTAATCGCCATTCGAAATGGGCCTCGTGCTCGTACCGGTGCCCGCCTGAATATGGTCGTACCAGTGCTGTCCGCTCTTCAACCCGCCATTGATCTCGAGCAACAGTTTGTCGCCGTCGAAGGTGACGTGCGTGATCTTGATCTGATCGCCGACGCGCGCCGCCGGGCCGCCATTCTGCTGCGCCTCCATCTGCCACTTGCCTTTGTCCCAGTTGCCGTCGATATCGAAATCGAGCGGCTTTTTGGAACGCGGAAAGTAGGTCTTCGCCTTGGCGTATTCAGCCGTAAGATTGCGCAGGATCTCAATCTTCTCGTCGTCGGTCAGTTTGTCTTTTACCGGGATAACCCCGGCCTGAAGTGCGAACGCCGCGGCTAAACCGCAGGCAATGAATCGCGCTCTTCGTCCAGCAAATACGCGTAGCCCCTGCGCACGGGAAGCTTCCAGACCAGAACAAACAAAATCACGAGCACCGCGGAGGTGAGAACACTCCCCTCCGGCCCATACTTGCCGCCGCTCCACAGATCGCCGGTTTTCCATACTAGTTCGTACCCTATTACTCTGATTGTAAGTCCGCTCATCGCAGCCCCCAGAAACGGCAGCGTAACGTTCCAGCCGAAATGTATTCCGATCGGCAGCCAGAGGTCGTGCGAGCGCAAAAGCGCGGCGCCGAAAAGCACCCCGAACGCCGCCGTATTCACGTCGCTCAGAGCCGTTGCGTTGGGGTTCCCGTTATGCAGCCATCCGAACAGTACACCGGTACATACAATCGAAATCCAGGCGCCCCAGCCGCGAATCAGATACTGTAGCGCAAACCCGCGAAATGCGATCTCTTCGCCCATCGCGCCGCAGAGCAGCAGCACGGGCATGAAGATCGCGCCACGCCACGAAATATCGGCGTTGGGCACCATCCGGTACGCGGCCATGCCGCCGAACACGGCGGGCAGAATCACCAGCGCGGCCGAACCGATTCCAAGAGCCAAACCCAGCAAACCGTTCCGCACTGCGTTGTCGTTCCAGTTCAGGCCCAGATCCGTCAGCCCGCGGGATTCGAAAGTCGCCATCGAAAGCGCGCTCGCCAGAGTTGCCGCCACCAGCATCGGCACCGTGATGGCCACCATTTCCCCGCCCAGGAACTGGATGACCAGCGCCAGGATCAGGAACAGCACCCGGAACATCGAATAGCAAACCAGCGCCCCGAACAGCGGTCGCAGCGGTCCGTAGGTTCGCGGAGCCGGTTCAGGCACCCGAGCGCACCTGCACGCCACGAGATGCGACCTTCGTCGGCAAAACCTCAGCGCCGTTTTCTTCGATGATCTTCGAAACCCTGGCTTTGGTCCCGGGCTCCACCAGGAAGACCACGCACCCGCCTCCGCCGGCCCCGCAGACCTTGGCAGCCGTGCTTCCGGCGCGTCGCGTCCCGGAAACCAGCCGGTCGATCTGAGGAGTTGTGATACCCGGAACGTTCCGGCGCCGGCTCGACCAGTCATCGCGCATAAGGCGCGCCGCCTCCGCCCAGTCGTTCGCCTCCATGGCTGCCCGCATCCCGCACGCAATTTCCGCAATGCGGTTAAAGTTCCGCCGCACTGCCTTGTCGCCGTTGATGTGCGCCTTCATCACTTCCCAGTTGTTGATGCCCGAATTCCTGGGAGCGCCGGTATAGGCGAGCACGAATCGTTCATTCAGTTCCGCCGCGTCCACCGGAAGAGCGCTCCGGACAATTCCCGACGGGCCCAGTTCAATGGCGGAAACGCCTCCGTACATAGCAGGGTAATAATCCTGCGCTCCGGTCGGCACCCGAATCACCTGCGCTTCGATGTTTTGTACGATTTCCCTGATTTTTTCGATCTTGTACCCGCTGCCCGTGAGTTTATTCAGGGCCGCCGCGACTGACACCATCAACGAGGATGAGCCGGAGATGCCCGCGCCCGCCGGAGCTTCCGAATCCGTCTCCATCGAGATTCCCTGCTCCGGTTTGAAGAACCTAACGAGCAGAGCCAGAATCGGCAAGCGGTATCGCGTGGCGGCGCACAGATGCGCGAGCGATTCGAAACTCTCTTCAACCGCAAGGTCGCGCGACTTCAGGAAAATTCGCGAATCGTCGCGCGTCGAAACATCGCACGACGTGTACCGGTCTACCGCGAAGTTCACCGTAACCGCGTCGTCGTGAAACAGGTAGAGCGGCCAGATATCAAGAGTGGCTCCCGCCAGATCGACACGGCAAGGTGCTTTCGAGGTAATGCGCATTCTGGGGCGGGCGAATAGACGAACATACCAGATGCGTTACAGCAAATGTCCCGGCGTGCTCCGCAATTTGAAGGGTGTTTCCGAATGCAGGTCCGCGTTGACTTCTTCGAGAGATCCGAAAAAGCCGCGGAACGCATTCCGAAGCTGCGCGGGCCGGCGCCTGGTCTGCCGGAAATCGCGCTGCCGGAACTGATCGCTGCGCGCGATCACCGCCGTTCCCATGGGTCGGTATTCATGCGTTCCCTGCGCCCAGGCAAGTCCGTTTTCCTCGTCAATCCAGACCGCGAAGCCCACGAACGCTACTCGCCCCAGGCGCCCAATAATCGCCTGAGGAAAACCAGTTCCCCGAGGTGATACGCGTTATGATCCGCCAGTTGCAAAGCTTCCCGCAGCAGGGTCTGACCGTCGCCCCATGGGAACGGAGCGAAGAGATCTGCGTCCGCGGACCCCACCAGTTCCCGCATCGCCTTGCCATCGTTCCGAAACTGTTCCACGCTTCGCTCCCACGCCGCATTGTCCGGAGGCGCCGGCGCTTTGGGCCAATAGCCCGCGGGCCACTCAGGCGATTTGTGCTTCGGGTCGCGGCTGAACTCGAGCATGTCCCACTGCGCGATGCGAAGATGTTCGAGCAACTCCCATGCGCTGTGTGGCGCGCCGGTGGGCCTGACACCCCTCAGTTCATCTGGAAAATTCCGGACCGCCTGCTCGAAGTCCGCATGCGCGCCCTTGCCTTCGAGTAGCTTTAGTAGTTCCTGCCGCACGGCCTGTACAGGGTCCATGCACCGTATCATAAATCTTCCGTATGTGGCTGACGATCCCCAACCTGTTCACAACTGTTCGGATCCTCATGACGCCGTTCATCCTCTACGAACTCGCGCATGGGCGTTTCCTGACGGGCGGCTGGATCTTCGGTGCCGCGGCTACAACCGACCTTCTCGACGGCGCAGTGGCCCGCCGCTTCGGGTCGGAATCGAAATTCGGTATGTATCTCGATCCCGTTGCCGACAAAATTTTATTGACAAGTATTTACATTGGGCTGGAACTGAGTGGCGCCGTGCCGCTCTGGCTCGTGATCGTCATCTTCGGCCGCGATTTCTGGATTCTCGCCCTCTCTGCGTTCGCCCTTCGCTTCACCGGGTTCCGCGACTTACAGCCCAGCGTTTGGGGGAAAGCCAGTACCTTCCTTCAGGTAATGACAGCGGTTGCGGTGATGGCGGCGAACGGCTACGGTGACGCGGTGCTCGCGCGGATTTCCATGGGTCTGATGTGGGCTGTTGCCGGTATGGCCGCAATCAGTGTCGCCGATTACACGTCGCGCGGGGTCATGTGGCTGCGAAACCGCCAGAGCGCGCACGTTGACCTGCGGCACGGCCAGGAGTAGGCTTAAAATGAAATCTGAGTCGCCAGTATGAGCCGCTACGTCCCCGCCCGTCATTATGTCTCGTTTGGGATTGTAGCCTTGGCGCTCGCCGGTTTCTCGGCCTGGCTGGGTATGTCCTGGACGCCCGCGTTCTGCCCGGCCCTGCTGTTTCTTTTAACCGCCGGAATTCTTCTGGCTCTTGCTTCACGTCCGCCAATCAAGCTTTTTGAGGGTCACCTTGAGATCGGCAAGCGCATCATCCCCTGGCAGGATGTTCGCCGTGTCGACCGGACCGGCTGGATCTCGCCTTTGGTAGTCAAGCTGACTCTTTATGACGATGAATCGGTGGTCCTCGTCTACCCCGGGGAAGTGGATTGCTGCAAGCACTTGCTCCGGACGCTGCGGCAAATGGCCACCAGCGCCATGATCGACGGTGTTCCTTATCGGCAGTACTGGGGCGAGTTGCTCGGCGTCTCGGAAGCCAAACAACTGGCTTCTCCGCGCTACCGCGTGCTGCGGCCCGAAGACGAGGAAGAAGTGGAGCGCCTCTACTTCCTTTTGAAAACCGTTGGCCACATCGATCCCCGCAATTCGAACGATGAACGCTGATTCCCTCTGCCCGCAAAGCTGCCCTTGCATCTGAGCCGGAGAGCAGTCGCCCTGCTCATAATGCTTTCGGTTGCGGCGGTTCTTTTATTCGCCTTCCGGCAGCAAATACTGTGGCAACTGGGCGCGATCCTGACTGACGACGAAGCGCCCCGCAAAGCTGACGCGATTGTTGTGCTCGGAGGCGATTCCACCGGACGCCGCATTCTTAAGGCCGCCGAACTCGCAAGCCAGGGCTACGCGTCGAAGATTTTGGTAAGCGGAGCCAAGGGCTATTGGGGACACCATGAGAGCTACCACGCGATTCAGTTCGCGGTCGATCACGGGTACCCCGCCAGCTACTTCATCCCTGTGACGTTCCCGGCAGTTTCAACGCTGGACGAAGCCGCAGTTGACGTGGCTGAGTTGCGGAAGCTTGGAGTCCATAAATACCTTCTCGTGACCACGGTGTGGCACACGGCGCGGGCTGTCAAAATCTTCCGCCGCGCGGCGCCGGATCTTGAGGTGCACGGCGTCGGATCGGTCGACCCGCAATGGCATAACGGCCTCTGGTGGACCGATCGCGAGGGCCGCAAGGTGTGGCTGTTCGAAGCGGAGAAAACGCTGGCCAACGGCCTCGGGATCTAATCAGATCCGATGGAACGCCCGCAGGATTTCGCGGGTTCCATACTGCAGTGCGACCGGTCGTCCGTGCGGGCAGGCCATCGGGTATTCGGTGGCCGCCGAGCGTCCGCAGCATCCATTCCATCTTGCGCTGATCGAGCGGCGTATTGATCTTGATCGCCGCGCGGCACGCGATCGAGGCGGCGATCCCGCGCCGCAGATCCGGGACCGAGACGCTGCGCAGTTCGTTCTCGGCAATCTCGAGGATTTCGAGGATCACGCGCTCAAGGTCTCCCGGCGAGATGGAGGCCGGCGCGCCTTTCACCGCGATGGTGCGGTTGCCGAACGGCTCCGTGTCAAACCCCGAAGCGTGCAGTTCATCGGCGATGCGCGCATATTCGATCTGCTGATCGGCCGTCAGTTGCAGGATCATTGGCATCAGCAACTGCTGCACCTCCGCCCGCCCTGACGCCTGCTGCGCCAGCACCTGCTCGAACAGAATACGCTCATGCGCCACGTGCTGATCGATGATCCACAGCCCGTCCGTGCCCGCCGCAATGATGAAGCTGTTGTGCAACTGCCCGAGCGGGCGCAGTTCGCCAATCCGCATCATGGTGTGCTCCACCGGCAGCGCGTCCAGCCCGAAACGCTCCATGCGTGTCCGGTACGCGCAGCCTCGGGGTCTCCGGCTTTGAAACATTACCTGGGATACCCGTGTCGCCGAAATCGAAACGGGGTGCCGGCGCGGCGGTCGGCTGCATGACGAACTCGGGCGCGATTCCGGTGGTCTGCCCGGCTGCGTCCTGCTCAGATGCGTTGTTCAGCATCTGAGAAAAGTCCGAGAAAGGCATCGCCGCCGCGGGCTGCGGGTTGGGGCTGAAGGAAGGCGCGGGGCGCGACTGCATCAGTTGCTCCCGGATCGAATCGCGTACAAAATCGTGCAGCCACGACTGATGCCGAAACCGGACCTCCGTCTTCGACGGATGCACGTTCACATCGACCTCTTCGCAGTCGCACTCAAGAAACAGCAGAGCGAACGGGAAACAGGCGCCTGGCATCAGATTGTGATACGCGGCGGAGATGGCGTGCAGCACCAGACGGTCGCGAATCAGGCGCCCGTTAACGAAGATAAAGATCGAATTGCGATTGTTCTTCTGAACCTGCGGACGGCTCACGAAGCCGCGAATCAGAAACTCGCGCGGCTCCTCCCCTGGGTCGGGCAGTTGCAGGGTGGCGCGGCGTTCGCCCAGATCGATGAGGTCTTCGAGCAACTGACTGCCGAAAACCTGAAACACGCGCTCCCGCAGAGTCTCAACCGGCGTGGCGTGGAGCAGATTCGCGCCGCCGTTCCACAGTTCGAACGTTTTGCCGGGATGCGCCAGACTGTAATGCGTCACCAGCGAGGCAATATGCGCCAGTTCCGTCTGTTCCGATCTGAGAAATTTCTTTCGGGCCGGCACATTAAAGAAGAGGTCGCGTACCGAAATGGAAGTCCCGCCGCCCCGCGCAATTTCATCACAGGTGAGGATCTTGCCGCCCGCAATCTCCACACGTGTTCCCGTCTCTTCATCCGGAGAGCGCGTTTCGAGCAGCAGCCGGGAAACGGACGCAATCGACGGCAGCGCCTCTCCCCGAAATCCCAGCGTGGCGATTGTCAGAAGATCTTTGACGTCATGGAGCTTGCTCGTGGCATGACGCTCAAACGCAAGCAGCGCATCGTCGCGAAGCATACCGCAGCCGTCATCCGCAATGCGGATCAGTCGGCGGCCGCCGTTTTCAATTTCGACATGGATGCTCGTCGAGCCGGCGTCCAGCGAATTTTCCAGCAATTCTTTCACGACGGAAGCCGGGCGTTCGACAACTTCGCCGGCGGCGATCTTATTTGCGATGTTGTCCGAGAGTACGCGAATTCGGCCCACGTCTTACTTTACGCGGGGGGCACTTGTTCCCGATAAACGGAACACATCCGCCCCATAAAAACAGTCCATGCCGATTGGTGAAACCAATGGCGATTTACGTGCACTAATAGGTATATATGCAACACACGCAAACTGCGGGGATGCAGATGCCGGATCTTGAAGCGCTTCGAAATGAAGCGATGTTCGCCGGGGCTCTCGATCCGATGAGCCTCCGTTTCAAAGTCGTTGAATACGACAAAACCAGCGGCGAACGCCTCAGTGTTCCCTGCGACAACCTCGGCTTCGAAGAGGCCGTACAGACGACCGCCGGGTTGATTGAAAAGCGCCGTCAATCCCATTTTTGCCTCGAGCCAGTCGGCTTTTTGCAGTAAGGTACCATGAAGGGCGATGACTCCGTCACAGCCCCGAATCGTTCTCGATAAAACCTCCGACTATCGCGAAACCTACGCAAACAGCGTGCAGATCCGGGTGAACCTGTGGGATTTTTTCCTCATGTTCGGCAACATCAACCAGACCTCCGCTGAGAATGTACAGATCCAGAATTTCCAGGGGATTTATGTCAGCCCTCAACAGGCCAAGGCACTCCTCGGAATCCTGCAGCAAAACGTCAGTCAGTACGAAGCGGCGTTTGGAGAAATCAGGCTTGAGCCGCGCGCCGGCAGTGGCTTCGTTCAGTAAAGGTCCATGCCCCGCGGCAAGGTACGCCGTCAATCGTATCTTCTTGTATACGGCTGTCTCGCGGTCCTGCTGATTCTTCTTCACGAGCCGCTCTTACAACTTCCTTATTTCTGGGACGAACTGGGACAGTTCATTCCGGCATCGCTGGACCTTTTTGAAACAGGTGCGTGGATTCCGCACAGCACTCTGCCGAACATCCATCCCCCCGGTCTGATGGCTTACCTTGCCGCGGTCTGGCACGTTTTTGGCTACTCGATCGTCGCGACGCGGGTCGCGATGCTGCTTCTCGCGGCGCTCGGAGCGTTACTTACCTTCCTGCTGGCGATTGAGCTGAGCCGCGGTTTCCCAGGAACGCCCGCCTTCGCCGCGGTGGCTTTGCTCTGCGTTTCGCCCCTTTTCGTGTCGCAGTCGATCCTCGCCCAACTCGATTTGCCAGCGATGTGTTTCACCGTTTTGGCGCTGCTGCTGTTTTTACAAAACGAATGGCGCAACTCCGCGCTTGCTTGCGTCGCGCTGGTTTTGTTTAAAGAAACCGGCATCGTAGCGCCTGCCTTGTTCGGCGGCTGGCTGCTTGCGGAGCGGCGTTCACGAGAGGCCTGCTGGTTTCTGTTGCCACTAGTAGTACTATGTCTCTGGCTTGTCGCCCTCAAGGCGGGAACCGGCCACTGGATGGGAAACAAAGGGTTTACAGAGTACAACCTCTACTACCCCCTGAACCCAGTTCGTTTTGTAATTGCGCTATTGCGCCGTATTTACTATCTTTTCTTCGCGACCGGCCACTTCATCGGAACGGCGTTGTGGCTTTCGGCGTTCGCGGCGATCCCCATGTTCCGCGACCGAGCCTGGCGGATTGCCTTTTCGCTGCTGGCCGCCCACACCATCGCGGTCACCGCGCTCGGCGGCGCGGTTCTGGAGCGCTATTTGCTCCCCGTCCTGCCAATTGTGTATGTGGCGTTCGCAATCGCTCTGTACCGGAAGAAAGCCGCGCTCATAGCACTGCTGGCCTGCCTGATCGCCGCGAACTTTATCAATCCCATCTATCCGTTTCCTTTTGAGAACAACCTCGCGTTCGTCAGTTTCGTCAGCTTGCAGGAGCAGGCGGCCGCCGCCGTGGATGGCCGGCCCGGAACGCTCGCAACGACTTTCCCGATGAGCGACGCCTTCCGGCGCCCGGAATTTGGGTTCGCTCTGCAAAAACGCCCCGTCCGGTTGTTGCAGGGGTTTCGGGCAGCAGACATCGCCCCGCTGACAGGCAATCCGCCGGACGCAATGATTGTCTACGACACCGCCTGGGACCCGCTCCACATCCTGACCACCGGTTTCGCGAACTGGGTGCTTACGAAGTACTACGGCTACCAACCCGCGCTCAGCGCCGATGAAATCGCCCGACGCCTCTCGATGCGGGTCGAACACCGGTGGCGGCTGCACGGTCTTTCCATGTCGTTACTGGTCAGATGAAAAATGCCAAGGCGTGGGATGTCGCGCGCGTCTCGATGGGCAACTTCCTCGAGATGTACGACTTCATGGTCTTCGGGTACTACGCCTCGGCGATCGCGAAAACCTTCTTTCCGACGGGCAGCGATTTCCTGTCGCTGATGCTCTCGCTTGCGACGTTCGGCGCCGGATTCCTGATGCGTCCGCTTGGCGCGATCGTGCTGGGCTCGTATATCGACCGGGTCGGGCGGCGTAAAGGGTTACTGCTGACCCTCACCCTAATGGCTCTGGGAACGCTGTCGATTGCCGTCGTACCTTCTTATGCCGCCATTGGCCCGATCGCTCCGCTGCTGGTGGTCGCCGGCCGGCTCGTGCAGGGTTTTTCGGCCGGAGTGGAACTGGGCGGGGTCTCCGTTTACCTTTCGGAGATCGCCTCACCGGGGCACAGAGGGTTTTTCGTCAGTTGGCAATCCGCCAGTCAGCAGCCCGCCGTAATGCTCGCCGCCGTCTTCGGGATTGTGCTCAGCCGAATTCTGCCGCCGGCCAGCATGAACGCGTGGGGCTGGCGCATCCCGCTGCTTGCCGGTTGCCTGCTGATCCCGTTTGTGTACCGATTGCGCAGCACCCTGCCTGAGACGGACGAATTTCTGGCCCGCACGCATCGTCCGGGGCGCGCTGAGATCGTCCGGACTCTCGCGAGGAACTGGCGCCTGGTTCTGCTCGGCACCATGCTCTCGACCATGACGACGGTGACCTTCTACGTGATCACCGCGTATACGCCGACGTTCGGCAGCGCCGTGCTGCACCTCGCAGCCGTCGATAACCTGATTGTGACGCTGTGCGTTGGGGCGTCGAACCTAATCCTGCTGCCTTTGATGGGTGCTGTGTCCGACCGGATCGGGCGGCGTCGCGTGCTGCTGACATGCACTGCACTCGCGCTGCTGACCGCGTATCCCGCGATGCTGTGGCTGGCGAGTGCGCCTTCGTTCACGAGGTTGCTGGCGGTCGAGCTGTGGCTCTCAGCCATGTATGCAAGCTACAACGGCGCGATGGTCGCGTACCTGACGGAGATCATGCCGGTCGATGTACGAACTTCCGGGTTTTCGCTCGCGTACAGTCTCGCGACGGCGATTTTCGGAGGCTTCACGCCGGCCATCTGTACCTGGCTGATCCACGTCACAGCGAACCGCGCGATACCGGGCGTTTGGCTCTCTTTCGCCGCTCTGCTCGGCTTCACCGCCTCATTTCTCACCGGTGACGAACCTGTACCCGACGCCGCGCACCGTTAGCAGATGCTTCGGCTTGCCCGGGTCGTCTTCAATGTAGCGGCGCAGCCGGACGATGAAGTTGTCCAGCGCCCTGGTGTCGGTGTCCTCGCGCAGTCCCCAGACTTCCTCTAGCATCGCGCCTCTGGAGACAGGTCTGTCCACGTGATTGATGAGATACCGGAGGACGTTCATTTCCATCAGCGTGAGCGGGAAGATCTCTTCGCGCACGCGAAGTTCAAGCAGATCGTAGTAAACGGTCTTGTCGCCGAACGTGAATGTTTCGGGCGGCTTTGCACGTCGCGTGTCAGCCAGTCGCGGCGACGCAGCATCCCTTTGATTCTGGCAATCAGGATCTCGAGTTCGAACGGCTTCACGAGGTAATCGTCGGCACCGGCGGCGAAGCCCTGCAGGACGTCGTCGGAATGGCCGCGCGCGGTCAGCACCAGCGTTGGGACGTATTGGCCCGCCTTGCGCATCTCGGCCACGACCTCGAAGCCGTTGATGCCCGGCAGCATGACATCCAGAACGACGATATCGAACGGCGCCCGCTTTTCACCCACCAGCAATTCCAGCGCGGACTCGCCGTTGTCCACCAGTTCGACTTCATAGCCTTCCTGTTCGAGGTTGAAGCGCAGGCCCTCGGCCAGGTGCTGTTCGTCCTCCACCACCAGTACTCGTTTCATCGGGCCAACGGGAACTGCAGGATAAAGGTACTCCCATGTCCCGGCCCCGCGCTCTCCGCCCAGGCCCTGCCCGCTGTGACGCTTGGCGACGGACCGAACGATGAAGAGCCCCAGACCCGTGCCCTTCACCCGCGTGGCAAGAGGACCGCTCATCCTGTAGAACCGTTTGAAAATGCGCTTGAGTTCATTACCCGGAATGCCCGGACCATTATCGGTGACGCGAACGGAGGCGTATTTGCCGCCGTCATCCACTGCCGTACGAACCGTCACGCGGGCTTCGCTGCCCGAATACTTTATCGCGTTATCGAGCAGATTGGAAACCGCCGCACGGACTTCATCGAGGTCGCCCATGATTTGGATCGGCGCGGCGGTGGCATAATCGATCGCCTCGGACTGCAGGTGATGGAGAACCCGGGCTCGGCTGCACGCAATCGCTGACAACGTTCGACAGGTCAATGGGCGAAAGGTTCGGCTTCGGGCCCGCGCGAGCCGATGCGGCCGGTGCGCAGGATCTGCTCGATGGTGCCGAGCAGGCGGTCGCTGTCCTGCAGGATGATGTCGTAAAACTGTTTGCGTTTAGTTTCGTCGACCGTGCGGGTCTGCAGAGTCTCGATATAGAGGCGGATCGAGGCGATGGGAGTTTTCAGTTCGTGAGTGACGGCGTTGATGAAGGCGTCATGCTGCTCATTGCGGCGAATCTCGCGCACCAGAAAGATGGTGTTGAGGACGACGCCCGCGATAATCACCAGCAGCAGCAGGATGCCGAGAACAAGCTGGATGCCCTTGCGCCAGTCAAGGATCACCCAGCCTATGTAGAGAAGTAGAGTGACGACTACAATAGCCGGCGCCGAGCGCGATGAAGAAGGCGATCGACTTCTTCCGGCCGCTTCCGATCAGCTTACGGACGCCGCTTCGCGTTCGAGCAGCGGGCTTTCGATCTTCGCGACTTTGACGCCCGACGCGATTCCGGTGGCACGCAGAACTTTCAGCAGCAGCCAGGAAGGATCGAACTCATACCAGGCCAGACCGTGACGCGCGGATGTGGGATGAGCGTGGTGATTGTTGTGCCAGCCTTCGCCGAAGGTGAGCAACGCAACCCACCAGTTATTGCGCGAATCGTCGCGGGTGTCGAAGCGGCGGCGGCCCCACATATGAGAAGCCGAATTGACCAGCCAGGTGGCGTGCAGCCCGAAGGTCACGCGGAAGAAGACGCCCCAGAACAGCATGGGCGCTCCGCCGAAGGCATACAGAATCGCCGCCGAGCACGATCATCGGAACCCAGTGGTAATTGTTCAGCCAGATGTAAAACTTATGCTTCGCGAGATCCGGCGCGTAGCGTGACATCATCTTCGTGTTGTTGTGGTTCACGTTGCCCCACATGATCCAGCCGACGTGCGACCAAAAACCGCCATCGCGCGGGGAGTGCGGGTCGCCCGGCTGATCGGACTTCTGATGGTGAACCCGATGCGTGGCCACCCAGAAGATAGGACCGCCTTCGAGATTCAAAGTGCCGCAGACCGCGAAGAAGTATTCCAGCCAGAGCGGAATTTTGTACGACCGGTGCGTATGCAGGCGGTGATAGCCCATGCTGATGCCAAGGCCGGTCGCCACCCAGTACAGGAACACGGTTATCAGGAAAACTTTCCAGCTGAACATAAACAGGGCCGCTATGGCGCCCACGTGGAACAGACCCATTACAACGGTAGTCGACCAGTTCAGCTTATTTCGTACGGGCAGTGCAATCTCTTGAACCATCTGATATCACGCTAACAGGATTGCTGGCCGCACTTTGTAAGACTTGTGTCGCTAACTTTTAGGCGCCACAGTAGCGCGGGTCGCACCTGTGGTGATACCGCCATCCACGAGCATCGTCTGGCCGGTGAAGTACTCGCTTGCATCCGATGCAAGGAAGACTACCGCTCCGTCGAGATCGGCCGGGGCTCCGGGACGGCGCATCGGAATGCGGTCGATGATGTACTCCAGCCATTCTTTGTTTTCATAGAGAACGGCGTTTTGGGAAGTCTTGAACCAACCGGGGGCGAGGCAATTCACGGTGATGCCGTGCTTGCCCCAGTCATCGGCAAGGCTCATGGTCATTTGTTTGACGCCGCCGCGGCTGGCGGAATAGGGCGTCAGGCCGGCATAGCCGAACACGCTCGTGACCGAACCGATGTTGATGATACGGCCGTACTTACGGGGAATCATGCAATCGCGCGCGACCGCCTGAGCCACAAAGAATTCGCCGCGAAGATTGGTTTCAAGCACCAGATTCCATTCATCCCAGGTCAGATCGACGGCGGGCTTGCGCACGTTCAGACCGGCGTTATTCACCAGGATGTCGATTTTCCCGTAATGATCGAGCGCGGCTTTGGTAGCGTTCTGAATGCTGTCATAGTTCCGGACGTCGAGCTCTACCGGAAACGCCTTGCGGCCGAGAGCTTCCACTTCGGCCCTGAACGGCTCCAGAGTCGGCAATTTTGCGGCTGGTGATGACCAGATCGGCTCCGGCCCGTGCGAGCGCCCGCCCCATGTATTGGCCGAGACCGCGGCTGGTGCCGGTGACCAGCGCCACTTTGCCGGACAGATCGAAAAGTTTGTTGTCGCTCACGGACGTAACACCACCTTCATCAGATTTGGTTCATGGTTATAGAGCCGGTCGAACCAGGACGGGCCTTCCGACAGGGGCGCATACGCCGAAATCAGGGGCGCGACTTTGATGACTCCGCGCGCCATCAGGTCAATGCATTGCGGATACTCGCCGTTCGATGCGCAGGAACCCTGCAGCCGAATCTGTCGGGTAACCACCTGCTGGAGCGGAATTTCGATCTTCTGCGACAAATTGCCCACCAGCGTCACCGTGCCGCCCTTGCGTACCGACATGATGGCCGTGGTCACGGGTTCAGTGAAGCCGACGCATTCGAACGCTACATCGGCGCCATGTCCCCCGGTCATCCGGCAGACCTCTTCAGGAACATTGACGACCTTCGAATTGAGCGTGTGGGTGGCACCCATCTTCTTCGCCTGTTCGAGTTTGGCGTCGTCCACATCGATGGCGATGACGTTCGTGCAACCCGCCGCGACGGCAGCCTGTAATGTGACGAGCCCAATCATTCCGGCGCCTACGACGATGGCCGTGTCGCCGAGTTTCACGGGAGTGATGGAAACGGCGTGGACGCCGATCGACACAGCTTCGATGAGGGCGGCCTGTTCGTACGGAAACGAATCCGGCAGCCGGTAAATGATGCGGCGGGGGACGGAAACGAATTCCGCGAACGCGCCATGCCGGCGATATTCCTTCGGCGCGACGCCGATGACCTGGCGGTTCTCACAAAGGTTCACGTCGCCTCTGGAGCAGAAGAAACATTTGCCGCAATAGACAGTGGAATCGAACGTGACGCGATCGCCCGGTTTCAGGTCTTTTACCTCGGCGCCAACCTTGGCGACTTCGCCCGAGGCTTCATGGCCCATTACGAGCGGCGGATTACGGCGGCCCGAGGAGCCGTCAAAACCGTGAACGTCGCTGCCGCAAATGCCGCAGGCGCGGACGCGGACCAGGACTTCATCGGGCCCAAATTCAGGCTCGGGCATTTCGACCATTTCGAGTTTTTTGTACTCGGTTAAAAGGAGTGCATTCATAAGGTTTAGGCCACAGTCATGGTATCGTGGCGGGTCAACTGCCGAAGCCGGGCGTTTTGACTGAGATCTGTTTTACGGACGAGGCGTATTTCTTCACGGCGTCGCGGATCGGGGCCGCATTTCCGAGCACGACGAACGTCAGGTTATCCGAGCGATACCATTTTTTGGCGGCGGCATTCGCCCGTTCGAGCGTAACGGCATCGATGCGCGAGAAGAGGTCGTCTACCTCACCCCTATTGAGCCCGAAGAGTTCGATGTCGCCGACGACATTCGCCAACTGATCGGCGGTTTCCAGCGCCTGCGTCGGGTAGGTACCCTTGATGTAGGCCTTGACGGAAGCGAGTTGCTCGGCGGTGATGCCCGATTCGTTCAGACGCCTGAGAATGGCAAGGGCCATGTCCATGGCCTTTTCGGTGGTTTCGGTTCGGGTGTAGGTGCTGATGGTGAGGGCTCCGGGTTCACGGTGCAGGTCGAGCACGGAGCCGGCGCCGTAGGTGAGGCCGCTGTTGACGCGCAGCGCGTCGTTGAGCATCGAGGTGAAGCGCCCGCCGAAGAGCGTGTTGACGAGCTGGAGCGTGGTGCGGTCGGGATCGGTGCGGCTGATGCCGGGCTGCGCGATCCGGAAGTAGGTCTGAGTTGCATCGGGCTTATCGATGAGCAGCAGACGCCCGCCGGGGAGAGGCTTTGCGTCTTTTGCCCATTCGTACCGTGTGCCGGCGGGGACTGCCCCGAAGGTCTTGCGGAGCGAAGCCGAGGCTGCCGCGGAATCGAATTCGCCTGCCGCGATCACAATCATGTTGGCGCCCGTGTACATGCGGTGTGTGTAATCCACGATGGCCGCGCGGGTGATCCTGGCATAGGACGTTTCATCGGGCGGACGGCCGTATGGGTGGGCGGGCCCATAAAAGAAAGCGCGGAAATACTGACCGATTGCGGCCTGCGGATTGTCTTTGATGGACTTCGCCCCGTCGATACTTCGGGCGATTGTCTTCTGCACTTCGGCTTCGGGAAAGGCGGGATGGAGCAGCGCGTCGGAGGTGAGATCGAGACCCGCGTCGAAATCTTTCTTCAGGAATTCGCCGGATACGATGAGCGCCTGCTCGTTGTTGGCCGCGGCGAAGGTGCCACCGAGTCCGTCCAGTTCATCCGAAAACTGATCGGCGGTGCGGCGCGCCGTGCCCCGGCGAAGAAGCTGCGCCGCCGTTTGCGAAATGCCGGCGAATCCCGCTGGTTCAGACTCGACGCCGCCACGCAGGAGAATACGAAAGCTGACCAGCGGTACGCCGGGCTTCGGCATCAGATACAGCACGACACCGTTGGGCAGGGTCTCGCGCGTGAATTTCGGCAGTCTTACTTCGGCGGCAAACGCCGGGATCGCGCAGAGGATTGCGCAGGTAAGGGCCGTGCTTCGGATCATTATTTTGCCTCCGGGATAAGAGTCGCAACGGTGCGGTTCTTCGGTGAGAAGTACTTCTGAGCGACGCGCTGTATGTCGGCGGCGGTGACCGCTTCAATGTCTTTATCTTCGGTGAACAGCTTTTTGTAATCGCCGTGGAAGACTTCGTAGGTGCCAAGCAGGTTGGCGCGTCCCGCAATGGTCTTAAGCTGCCGGTAATGCTGTGCGAGCAACTGGTTTTTCGCCTTGCGGAGTTCAGCGTCCGTCACGGCTGCGGTGCGAAGCTTTTCGATTTCTTCGTACAGCACCGCCTCGGTTCGGGCCGGATCGATGCCGGTGCGAGGGGTCATGAAGAAGATGTACAGACCCGGATCGAGAGGCTCTTCCCCGCGCGCGCCGACGCTGAGCGCGAGTTGCTCGCCATCGACCATGCGTTTATAAAGCCGCGAACTCTGGCCGGACGTCAGGATGGAATCGATTACGTCAAGCACCGTGGTGTCGGGACTGCGGCCTTCAGGCGTGTGGAAGGCAACCATCTGGATGGGCAACTGTGCGGGCTTGCGTACAACGACGCGCCGCTCGCCGAGCTGCTCCGGCTCTTTCGTGCGGACCGGCGGAGGAGGCGGCTGTGAAGGGATTGGCTCGATGTACTTCTTCGTCAGAGCCATGATTTTTTCGTCAGTGACGTCGCCCACCACGACCATCACACAGTTGTTCGGAGCGTAACCCATTTTGTAATGCGCGCGAAGGTCGTCCATGGTCCAGGCTTCGATGTCAGAAGGCCAGCCAACCACCGGCCAGTGATAAGGATGCGCGATGAAGGCGGCTGCCCGCATCTGTTCGGAAAGAATGCCGCTGTTGCTGTTATCGACCGAGGTGCGGCGTTCCGAGTAAACGACCCCGCGTTCGGAATCGACCATCTTCGGATCGAATGCGAGATTCTGCATGCGGTCCGATTCCATATCGAACATGAGCTCGAGCGCGCTTGAAGGGAACCAGTCGGTATAGACGGTGACGTCTTCGGACGTGTAGGCGTTGTTATTGCCACCGGCCTTTTCCATCTCATTATCGAACTGTTTGGGCCCGTATTTTTTCGCGCCGTTAAACATCATGTGCTCGAAGAAATGCGAGATGCCGGTTATGCCAGGCCTCTCATTGCGGGAACCGATCTTGTAGAAGAAGTACATCGCGACGTTCGGAATGTTGTGGTCTTCTTCGACGATCACCTTCATTCCGTTCGAGAGCGTGTGAGTCTTGATATCGGGAATCTGGGCGTGGAGTGTGGCGCAGGCCAGCGCGGCTGTCACGAAGAACTTCATGGATATTGAGTTTGGCACGGGCTAGAGCCGGGCAAACGGCCGCGATGCGGAGCGAGGCTGGTTTTGTGAAACGCCCGCGAGTAGTATAGACACAATACAAGGCAGGCCTATGAAAATTCTTTTGCTTTTTTGCGTGAGCGGCATGGCGATAGCCGCGGACGGAACGCCGAATCCCAAACTCGAAGAAGCGAAGGAACTGAAGGCCTGCGCGCAAGCGATTCTGCACGGCCTGCCGAAAATACCCGACGATCGAAGTCGGCGTTTTCTCGGCAAAGTGACCGAGGCGGAAGCCATGTGCCGAGGTGAACGAAATCTGCAGTTCCGGCTGACGCCGTGGGTGGACTGGTCGCAGTACTGGGGCACCGGTGACATGTCCTCACTTCCCCCCGCCGGATATCTTTCGAAGAAAGGACCGGCGTTCCGCGGCGTGACTGGCGCGCTGCTCGATCTTGAATTACAGCGCGTCGGACTCATCAAGTTCAATCTCTTCGACAACGCCGGCACGTGGCAAGCATATATCGAGGGCAAGGGCGGGGTTGGCGGGCCGGCGCTGAAGACGTGGCCGGAAATGCGGCTTACGAAAGAGAATCCCAGCTACAAGGCAGTGGGCGGCGACGGCGAGCAGGTCTGCAAAGGAGATCTCATCCGGGCGCGAACGGTCACGGGCATTTGCAACGATATTCTGAATCCGGCCATGGGGTCCGCCGGAACACCGTTTGCGCGCAACGTGGAGTTCGATACCACGTTCCCCGACCGGGGACAAACCGTGCTGACGAAGAATCGGCATGGCGATCGCCTGAGCCTGCTGAGTCCGGACCCGCAGGTGATCAGCAGAAAGTTGTTTACGCGCGAGCAGTCGAACCCCGCGGCTTGCAATGCAGGGTTCGGTCTTTCCGACAACTCGGCGGCTGCGAACTGCGATTACCAGAAAGCTTCGTTCTTCAACGTCCTCGCCGCTTACTGGATCCAGTTCATGACGCATGACTGGTTTTCGCATATGGAGGAAGGGCACAACGCGGCCGCTTATATGAATGTTGGCTGCACGACTGCGCTTGTGAACAATTCGAAAACGCCGCTGAATCCAGAGGAGATTCAAAAACTTGGCTGCAGGCCCGGCGATCGCGTCGACAAAACCTTCGTCCTGCAGGATTCGCCTCCTGGAAAGTTCTTGAGCGGCGGTAAAGAGTACCTGACACGCGCGCCTGAGACCTTCAGCAATAACAACACTGCGTGGTGGGATGCTTCCCAGTTATATGGGTATGACGAGACGTCGCGGCGGCGAGTGAAGCGCGATTCGAAAGATATGGCAAAGATGCTTCTGGAGCCGGTGACGGGCGGAGGCGGCGCAGGCTATTTGCCCGCGTTTCAGACGGGCGATCCGATTCAGCCTCAATGGGCGGGGCAGGAAGCCGCGGCGTTCCCTGACAACTGGTCGATCGGCCTGAGTTTTCTTCATAACCTTTTTGCCCGGGAGCACAATTCGTTCGTGGATGAATTCCGGAAGGAAGCGGCAAGGAGTCCCGATGCCGATAGTGGACTGCGTAACCCCGCAGATCCGACGCACGTGATTCGGAACCGGGATGTGACGCCGGACGAACTGTTTGAAGTTGCGCGGCTGGTGGTGGCCGCCGAAATCGCGAAGGTTCATACAACAGAGTGGACGCCGCAACTGCTTTACGGCGAGCCGCTTTATAAGGGTATGAACGCCAACTGGAACGGGCTGCTCGGCACGGGCGATCCTGAAGTCTCAAAGGCGCTCTCGAACGTCGTCGCCGATGGCTTCGGGAAATCCAAAGACGTTAAGACCACGACGCAGTGGTATTCGGTCTTGTCCTCCGGACCGGGCATCTTCGGGATCGGCAGCAAGATCCCGCATTTCGATCTCACGAAGCCGGCCGACGTGAATGGCGGCGTGAATCACTTCGGGTCACCGTTTAATTTTCCGGAAGAATTCGTAACGGTGTACCGGCTGCACGCGCTGATTCCCGATCTGATTGAGTACCGGCAGCTCGACAAAGACCCGAACCGGATTGCTCAGAAGGTGGCGGTAATCAACACGTTCGAAGGCAAAGCGACGGACGCGATGCGTTCGCGCGGGCTCGCGAACTGGGGTCTCAGTCTGGGCCGCCAGCGTCTCGGGTTACTGACACTGCACAATATTCCGCAATTCATGCAGAACATTCGCCTGCCGCGCCTCGACAGCCCGACCGGCGAGATCGACATTACAGCGCTCGATATCATTCGCGATCGCGAGCACGGCGTTCCGCGGTTCAACGAGTTCCGCCGCCAGTATGGCCTGCGCCAGCTTACAAGCTTCGACGACTTCACGGACAAGTCTTTGCCGCCCGACTCGGCAGCGAGGAAGCAACAGGAACACGACGCGGCGCAACTGCGCGAGGTCTACGGCACGCATATCTGCGACTCGTCGAAACCGATCACGGACGCGCAGTTGAACGACGATGGTTCGGCGATTAACGATTGCCTGGGTCATCCGAACGGATCTGTTGTCGACAACATCGAGGATGTCGATACGGTAGTTGGGTGGATGGCGGAATCGGTTCGTCCGCACGGGTTTGCCATCTCGGAAACGCAGTTCGTGGTGTTTATCCTTAACGCGTCGCGACGGCTGTTCAGCGATCGGTTCTTTACTTCGAGTTTCCGGCCAGAGTTTTACACGCGTCTTGGCATCGATTGGGTGAATCACAATGGCCCCGGACCGCAGACGATGGAAAAGGGCGAGCCCAATGGACATAAACAGCCGGTGTCGCCGCTGAAGCGAATTCTGCTGCGTAATATTCCGGAGTTGTCCCCGGAGCTGGAAAACGTGGTGAATGCTTTCGATCCGTGGGCGCGCGATCGTGGGCAGTATTATTCGGTCGAATGGAAGCCGCAGCCGCGGGCGGTGTCTGACCCGGCGTTTCGGCAGTAGGGAATCGGGGTTTGCCGTTCGAGCCGAGCTTCTTCTTCGCGAACAGGAATTGCAGCGACGGGCCGGATTTCGTATCGGCAGTGTAGGCACTGTGGCACCGGGCGCATTGTTCGTCGAAGACTTCGTTCCCCGTCAGGATCGAGAGGAACAGCAGGGCAAGCGGGTGAGCGGTGCGAGGCGCTTCTTCGGTCGCACGGGACCGGGACATCCGGAAACGTTTCCGCCGCGGTTTACAATCGAGTTGAAATGTCGATGAAACCGGCAAGAGCGGCGTTCCTGTTAACGATGGCGTCCGCGGCGGCGTGGGCGCAAGTCAATGAAGGCGCGCAAAAGCCTGAAGCAAGCGTCCCCTTCAACATGACGACGGTGGCCACGTTTAACCTTCCGTGGCGGATCGCGTTCCTGCCCGACGGGCGCATGCTGATCACGGAAAAACCGGGACCGGTGTGGCTGGTATCGCAGAAGGGAGAGAAGATTCCGGTGAGCAATACGCCGGCCGTGTATTACCAGGGGCAGAACGGCATGCACGGCATATTTCTCTCGCCGCATTACGCCACCGACAAGAGCGTTTATCTGACTTACGCCGAGCCCGGTGACTACGGCGGCGGCCTGGCGCTGGCACGCGCAAAGCTGAACGTTACCGCTACTTCGGCGAAGCTCGACAATTTCGAAGTGATCTGGCGCCAGATGCCGAAGGGCAAAGGCGGGCAGGAAGGCGCGCAGATCGCATTCTCGCCCGATGGCAAGTATCTGTTCCTGGCGGTTGGCGACCGTCAGCGCATGACGCCTGCTCAGGATCCGGACCAGCCCGAAGGCAAGATCCTGCGGCTGACGCTCGATGGCAAACCTGCGCCGGGCAATCCGAATTTCGGGAAGACGGGCGCCGCGACCATTCCCCTGATCGATCCGCCGAACGATACGGAGCGCGCCAAGACGGCGAAGGTGGTGAGCACATACACTTTCCCCGGCCCCAACCTGACGCCGGCGGAAACCTGGGCAGGCGGCTTTCGGACTCCCTATGGATTGGCTTTTTCGCCCACGGGTGAACTGTGGGAAGTGGAGCACGGGCCGCGCGGCGGAGACGAACTGAACCTGATCGAGAAACGCAAGAATTACGGCTGGCCGCTTGTTTCGTATGGCCAGAACTATAACGGCGTGCCGATCCCTAGTCCAGACACGCGGCCAGACCTGGCGAAGCCGGTGATTTACTGGGTCCCAGTGATTGCGCCCGGGAATCTGATGTTCTACCGGGGCACACAGACGTTCCCGCAGTGGAATGGGAATGGGTTTATCAGCGGGCTTTCGAGCAAGACGCTCATCCGCGTGATCTTCGATGGCCACGGCGGCGCGAAAACCGCTGAGCGCTGGGATGTGGGCCATCGCATCCGCGACGTGGAAGAGGCACCGGACGGGTCGCTGTGGATGCTGGAAGATGCCGACCCCGGCGCGCTCATTCACGTAACGCCAAAGTAATGTTCGTCAGCCTCACGCGATTGCGCGTGCGCTCGATACGGTTTTTGCCTTTCTTCGCGTTCCACTCGCTGCGGTCGATCCGGCAAATCAGGAAGGCGCCTGGGTTTCAGACCGGGTCGCTGCTGCCGGATCGAAACCGGACCTACTGGACCATGACGGCCTGGGACAGCCAGGAGAGCATGCGCCAGTACATGACGGCAGGCGCTCACAAACAGGCGATGCCGCACCTGCTCGATTGGTGCGATGAGGCTTCAGTGGCGCACTGGACTCAGCAGGAGAGTACGTTGCCCGGGTGGGAAGAGGCGGATCGAAAGATGCGGGAGATCGGGCGGGCTTCTAAGGTGCGGCATCCCAGTTCGAACCATGCGGGCCTGACGTATAGCGAGCCGCGGACGTCTCGCGCGGCGCCTATTGCTCCGGCATGAGGCTTAGCAATGGCCGGTGTTGTGTGGGGTGAGCCGCTGTTCCTTATGACGACAAATTCAAAGCTGACGCACACCATCTCGGGCCGGGTAGTAGCCGAAACGCAGCAGAAGGATGCCATGCTGCGAATTGTGTTCGCCGACGGCTCCGCCATGGAAATTAAGCTCGAGGATGCAGCTTCATCGGTAATGGTGCGGAGCGCGGCGGGCCAGATGGAATATTCGGATTGACGCAGCCCTGTTGAAGCTGAAGCTTCACACGTTCTTCGCATCGGGGTGAACCCATCCGGACCTGTAAGCCCGCGTGAGCAGCCCGTTTGCTTCGGCATCGCCTATGACGGCGTGCCGAGCCGGGTCCCAGGTCAGGGTGCGTCCTGTCTTCATAGCGATATTCGCCAGGATGCACGATATGGTCGAGATGCACCCTTCCTCAATGTCCGCGACGGGCTTGCTTCGCGTGTCGATTGCTGTGAGCAGGTCGGTCATGTGGTGCCGAATGGCCGGCGCAACGTGGGTTTCAAGATCCTTCTCCGTTTTGTCTTCGGGGTATTTATCGAACTCGTACACGACGTCTTTATGCACCGGCGCTGCGCCCTTTGCCGACGGTATGAAGTCGTAGCTGTACACGCCGACCTTGAGCGTGCCCTTGTCACCGTAAAACGTGGCGCCCCAACTGTACTTCTGATCGGGGTCGGCGGCCTCACCCCACGAACGGTGCTGCCAGACAATGTTCACGTCGCCATAATCCCAGGCACAGCTCTGGGTATCGGTGATATTTGCTTTGCTCGCTTTATCCACCAGAATGCCGCCAACGGATGAAACGCTTTTGGGCCAGCCCAGCCGCAGCATCCAGCGGGTCATGTCGAACATGTGGATTGCCATGTCGCCCACAATGCCGTTGCCGTACTCCATGAAGGCGCGCCAACTCCTTGGGTGGACGAGCGCATTGTAGGGGCGCAGAGGCGCGGGGCCGGTCCATAAATCGTAATCGAGGTTCGAAGGCGGCGCGGTGTCCGGAGGGTTGCCCGTCGCGCGCATGTGGTAATAGCAGTGAATATCGACCTGCGCGATGCGACCCAGCCGCCCGGTGTCGATGAACTGCTCTTTGGCTTCGACGATGTGAGGCGTACTGCGGCGCTGCGTACCCACCTGCACGACGCGCTTGTATTTGCGTGCGGCGGCCAGCATCGCCAGGCTCTCAGTGACATCCACGCTGACGGGCTTTTGACAATAGACGTCCGCACCGCTTTTCACCGCTTCAATCATGGCGAGCGCGTGCCAGTGATCGGGCGTGGCGATCAGGCAGATATCGAGGCCGCTTTGCTTCAGCATGTCGCCGTAATGGTGAAAGGTCTGAGGCTTCCTGCCCGATTTCTGCCGCGACGCCACAATGTCAGCGGCCTGCGAGAGCATGGCGGAATCGGCATCGCAGAGCGATACCACTTCCACCGGTTCCACCTGAATCAGGCGAAGCAGGTCAATCTTGCCATACCAGCCCGTGCCGATAAGGCCCACGCGGCGAGGCTTCCGCGAGGGTTGCATGGCCTGCCCGGCGGCGGCGGTCAGTGCCATCCCGGCGGCGCTTCCAACAAAAGTCCGGCGATTCATGCGAGAAGTATATGCCCAGACCGGGTGTCAGAGACTGAGAACTTGTTTGACGTGGGCGAGGCTCGCTTCCAGATCTTCACGTTCGCGTTGCGCCGCCTCAGCCTGGGTCGCACGGGGCGGCATCGCGTAAGGCTTGCCACGCTCCGCAATCTCGGAAAAACGCTCGAAGTCCCAGGCCGGCACGTCGCGATAGGCGTCCCAGAACTTAGGGTCGCGATACGCAAATTTGCGCGGGCCCATTACGATGCACTCGAGCGACAAGGCGCGCCCGGGGCACAGAGCGGCGTACTTCCGGCAATAGCTGTCGATATCGATGTTACCCTCGCCCATCCGCACCCAGGAGACGGCTGCACCTTCGGGAATCCGCCAGACCGCGCTGTCGCGGACATGGCTGGTGAGAACGTAGGGATGCAGCGCTTCGAGCGTGGTGTGTGGATCTTCGAGCGTCCAGCAGGGATTCCCGGAATCGAGACAAGCACCGGTGAAGTCTTTGCCCGCGGCTTCGATTAGACCCGCCAACTGCCAGCCCTGCATGTCGCCGGCATGATTTTCGATGGCGATTTTTACGTTCGCATCGACGGCGCGGCTGCGCACATTTCGAAGCACTGTCACCATTGCGTCGATGTGCTTCGCGAGCGGGCCGGGCGTCCGGTCGTCGGAACTCCCGAGCACGCAGCGCACGATCTTCGAACCCGCTATCGTGGCAGACGCGATCATGCGGGCAAGCTGATCTTCCGCCGTCCCCGCTCTCGCATCGAACATCTTTGAGGTCGGACAAACCGACTTCATGCCGATTTCGATTTCGATGCCTTTTGCTTTCGCATACGCGCGCACTTTGCGCAGGTTGTCCGGTTCAAGGTTGCCGATGAAGCGGATTTCCGAGAAGTGGACGACCTTTGCCTTCTGCGCCGCGCAGTAGTCAAGGTATTGGAACGGAGTCCAGCCCTGGGAGCGAAGGCTGAACAGATCGATGCCAAGCTTGACCGGAGCCGGACCCGGCGCGGTGCTCTGCGCGAGAAGAGGCGCGGCCAAGGTAATTGCGAGTGCTTCCCGCCGGGTCATGGGTCAGCCCTAGCTCAGAATCCGGGTGAGTCCGTTCAGGCTCACGTGCGCGGCGGCAATGGAGTCGCCCCACTGGCTTGCATTGTCCTGCTCGATGCAGAAGTGTTTCATCCCCGCGACCGGAGCGGCTGCGAAGATCGCCTTGTAATCGACCTCTCCCTGACCGACCGGCACCAGCTTCGCAGCTTGCTGCCGCTGGTTCTGGTTCATATCGGGGCCAAAGGCTTTCAGGCCCATGGCATCTTTCACGTGCCAGCATTCGAAGCGGCCCGGGTTCTTCTTAAAAATTGCAAGGATATCCTGCCCGGCGACAGCGGCCCAGCCGATATCGAGCTGCATGGTGACCAGTTCCGGATCGGTTTCAGCCAGCAGGATGTCGAAGGGATGTGAGTCAGGCTTATCGGCCAGCGGCGCGAACTCGCCCGTGTGATTGTGGACGATCATTTTCATCCCGAACTGCTTCGCGGTCTTGCCGTTTTCGTTTAGTGTTTGCGCCTGTCGTTTAACAGCCTCTTCCGTCTGACCGGCGCCACGCGGCGGCGCACCCCCTCTGCCAAGTGGCGGCATCATCGCGGGACCTGGACCACGCCCGCCCCCGGGACCACGGCCGCCTCCGCCGCCCAGATTCTCGACATACTTCAGGCCCATCACGCGGCCGCCTTCGAAACGCTTTTCGATGCTGTCGCCGGCGGGCAAGCCCGAATGCGTGCTCGGCATCGAAAGACCGTAGCGGTCCAGCATGGCGCGAAAATCTTTCGGGCTCATATTGTTGTAGCCGCTGGCCGGCTCCACCTCTTTGTAGCCGAAGGAGGCGATCTTTGCCAGAACGCCTTCGTAATCGTTCTGCATCTCGTCGCGAACGGTGAACAGTTCAAGCCCGATCTGCTTCTTCCAGTCTGGGGCGGTCTGTGCGAGCGCCTCGCTCAAATTGCCGCCAATGATGGCAGCGCCTGCCAAACATGGCAAGGTCTTTCACAAAGCCGCGTCGGTTTACCGGGTTCATAATCTCTCCTTAGCTGAGCGCCGCGCCCACATAGGCAAGGCACTTTCGAACTTCCTGCCGGGCGGAGCCCAGCCCTACGTATTCGTAATCCACGAACACGCCTATCGGATATTTTTTGTCGCGAAGCAGAGCCATCAGCGGCTTGATGGGTGTATCGCCAGAGCCGAAGGCTTCGTTGCCGCCGTTGTTTCGCGTGCGGTCTTTGACGATCAGGTGCGTGATGCGATCGTGGTTTTCCTGGATATAAGCGACGGGTTCCTGGTTGGCAGCAGTGAAATTCCCAACGTCCAGATTCACGCGGAAGCGGTTCGAAAGTGCCAGTGCGCGCCCGAGTTCAGCCGTGGTTTCGAGTAACCCGCTGCCGTTGCGAAGAGCCACGGTCACCGCATGCTTCTCAGCAAACGGAGCCAGCCTGCGCGCCATCGCGAACGTCGCCTCGGACGAGATTGCTGCTACGCCGAGAGCTTTGGCGTGCAGGAACGTGGCGTCGAGTTCTTCATCTGTGAACGCTTCATCGTGCCTGAACGACATCGCGAAAACGCCAATGCCGGCCGCCTGAAACTTAGACCGGAGTGCCGCGTAATGAGCCGCGGGTGTCGCGAGCCGCCACTTGCGCAGATTGTTGCGGACAGCCCGGTTGCGCATTTCCAGTTCGGCGGGAGTGAAGCCGCCGGCAGGTCCGCCATAGGGACCCGGAGGCGGGGGCGGGGGCAGCCCTGTATCGGGGCTGGGCGCTTCCGTGTTCACCGATGCAAGATCGATCTCAGCAGCGCCGCAGTCTTTCAGCGCGCGAATCAGATCGTCAACGTTGTCCTGTCCCGGAATACGCGGGAGTTCGTGAAAGCTTTCCGTCGCGACGCCCAGATGCACAGGCGGGGCGAGCGCAAATGCATGCTCAGCCCGGAAGGCCATTGGAACCGCCGCAGCGGCCAGCCTTGCAAGTTCCCGTCGCGAGAGTAGCGGCACGGCGCTATTATATGCTGCCTGGCGGCGGGCTCACGATATGCTGATCTCAGATCCGCCTTTCTTTCTGCAACTCAACCATGCGCGTCCGAACGCCCTTTCTGTTGCTCGTAATTGCTCCCTTCGCCCTGCGCGCGCAGGGAACATGTCCGCGGGTAGCGGTGCCGTCCGTTTCGTCGAACGCGATCCCTGCGGACGTTTGCATCCCTAAGAACTTCACAGACGTCGCCACCGATTACTTCGACGATTATTCCTGGCGGGCCTTTATCGCGCTCATGTGGCCCGCCGGCACTGCGCATCGCGGGGTTGCGGACAATACGGCACGGCTGGGCGGTCCGGGAACCCGCGTCTTTGAGACGTGGAAGTCGCTCTGGGAAGTGTTTCACGCCGATGGCTCGGCGCCTTCCGCAAGCTTCGATGCGTTCGATGGACCGGCTGACAACGCGTGCAACAGCAAGGCAGGCTTCGGCGATGTGGTGATCGCGTCACCGTCCGGTCTCGATGAACTGGCGCAGTTCGGTCCCGGCGAAATGCTGCCTCCGCTGGTGGCGCAAAACGGCCGCTACGTGCGCACTCAGACGCTTTACAACCAGGCCGCATACGACTACATTGTTCATCGGAAGCTTTACCTGCGCAGTTCACTGCCGGAAGTCCCCACGCCGCGGCCCTCGGAGCCTGTGGTGCGGTTTCCCGATCAATCGATAGTGCTCAAGGCCGCGTGGCTCGACCTCGAGGGCTTCACGCCCGAGCAGAAGAGCCGGTATTACTCACGGAAGGTGATGCTGAAAGAGGCTGGCACGGGGAAGTGCTCGGTGGTGACCATGGGCCTGGTCGGCCTGCATATTGTGCAGAAGACGGCGAGCCGGCCACAGTGGATCTGGTCATCGTTCGAGCAGGTGGACAACGTTCCTCCCGCGCGGCCCGGCGCTCCGGGTCTGTTTGCGTTTCATAACGGCGGGCCGGAAGCGCCGCCTGAAGAAAATCCCCTGTCGCTCACGCATTTGCTGAAGGAGCCGGTGAAGCCGTTTAATGTGGTGCGCGCGCCGGAATCGCCCATTCATCCAAAAACTTCTTACACCAACCTGATGTACGGGCGTCTGCTCAAGGGCACTGTCTGGGAGAATTATCAGCTCGTGATGACGCAGTGGCCCCGCGTGGAAGGCGAACAATCGCTGCCGCTGCCTGCGAGTCTGAGCGGTGACGCGTCGCATACGTTTCCAGGGCTGGGCTCGGCGTCGGGTTCCGCCTTCGCGAATGTCACGATGGAGACCTTTGGGCAGGTGCGCCCTCAGGTGAGTTGCATGAACTGCCACAATCAGGCGCGTATGACGGCCGACTTCATGTGGTCTGTACTCGACCATGCTTATCCGCCGACTCTCGCCCCGGCGGCGAGCGATGCGGCGGGGCGTTGAATGAAATGTCTTACCCAAGGCAGATGCCGTACCTGTTTCCCGAAGGGGCGAGCCTGGGTGCGGACAACGTGGTTCTTCATGCACAGGCGCGCAGGCACCGCGTCGATAACTATCGGGGCCCGCTCTCGATTAAAACCGTACTCCGCGGCCGCGTGTCATGGATCGTCGGCGGCCGGACGCTGACAGTTGACCGATCGAGCGTATTGATCCTCGGTGCCGGTGAACCATACTCGATGGACATTGACGCTCCGGATGGCGTTGAGACATGCTGCGCCTTCTTCTCGCCGGGTTTTGTGGAGCGAGTCGCGCTCGATGTGACGTCCCCTCTGGAACACTCGCTTGAAATGCCGGAGCTGCCTCCGGACAGCCTTCCCTGGCTTTCGGCACTCCATGGCGACCGCGAACGAGCCCTCGGAAAAAGGGTTCAAAGTCTCGCGCAGCGTTGCAGCGTTCGGCTTTTCCCTTCAGGCTTCGAAGAGGACTTCTTGCTGCTCGCAGCAGACCTGCTCGAACATTACCAACAGATTCGTGAACAGTCCGCCCGTATCCCGGCGGTTCGCGAATCGACGCGGCGCGAATTGTATCGGCGGCTGCTCATCGGACGTGACTTCATCCATTCGCAAACTCCCGGGCCAGTCTCGCTCACAACGATCGCGCGTACGGCATGCGTGTCGCCATTCCACTTCCACCGAGGCTTCAGCCGGGCATTCGGGATGACGCCGCACGCGTATGTCACGGAACTGCGGCTCGAGAACGCGCGGGCAAAGATCTTGCGCGGCTCCAGCGTGCTCGAGGCCTGTGTCGAGGCTGGCTTCAGCAGCCCTTCCGCATTTACGCGTTTGTTCCGCGCGCGCTATGGCGAAGCACCTGCGCCGATGCGCCGGAAATTCGCAAGATCGGGCAGGAAAGACAGCTCCGCTTCCGGCACACTCGATGCATGAACAGACCTGAGGAAAGTCAAACGCGTTTTGACTCTTGTGAGCCTTTTCTGCTGGCTGAACGGGCTTTCGTCAGCGCAGGGGTCCGGCGGACCATCCGGAGACTGTAATGATTACCCTGCACGCGAAGCCTGGCGCTGAGCGCGAGCTTCAGTTGGTGCTGGAACGTCACTGGGCCACCGTGCGGCGAATGCGGCTCTCGGGTTCTGCGGCACACGTGACCATCCGGGTAATCGAGGACGGGAACAAGGTGGCCTTCATCCACGTTTTCACCTGGCGGAATTCCAAAATACCCGATTCCGCGCCGCCCGCGATTCAGAAGATCTGGGCCGACATGAACGCGCTGGTGGAAGCTCGCGGCGGGCACCCCGGGCTTGAAATCGCCACTGTTTCGATGGTTCGACCTTAGTCGCTGGTCACCATATAAGATGAGTTTGCTCAAAAGGAACTCATGACCAAATCGACTCGCAGAGGCTTTCTCGGTTCACTCGCCGCACCAGCGCTGGCCGCCCCTCTCTTCGCGCAGCAAAAACGCACGGGACAGCCGAAGATCAAAATCACTGATCTCCGATGCGCCGTCATTGGCCGGAACCCGGTGATCCGCATCGTGACCGATCAGGGTGTGTCCGGCTACGGGCAGGCGGAGTCGAGCAAGGCTTATCTAAAACCGATGGTCCTTTTCTACAAGGATTATCTTCTGGGCGAAGATCCAACCGACGTTGAGCGTGTGATGTTGAAAATCCGGCGGCTTGGCGCCTTTAAACCGTGGGGTTCAGCGGTCAGCGCCATCGAAATTGCGCTATGGGATATCGCCGGGCAGGTGGCCGGAGTCCCGGTTTACAAACTGCTGGGCGGCAAAATCCGCGATCGCGTTCGCATCTACAACGGCGGCTTCCGGCCCGCCCTGAACGGGCAGATGCCTCGCGATTATGCCGAGAACGTCCAGAAGATGAAGGAAGCCAAGGAAGGTTTTACGCTCATCAAAATGGCTGTCGGATTCCATAACCCGGCGATGATGGGCGCCATCCCCAACATGTGGTACGACGAAGCGCGCAAGGGTACGGCACATCCAGACCGTGGCGTCATGACGGAGCGCGGGTTGAACCACGTCATCGCCTGCGTTGAGGCGATGAAGAAGGTGACCGGCGACGAGATTGGTCTCGCGCTCGATTGCGGCCCGGGCTGGATGATCAAGGACGCGATCACGTTCGCGCGCGCCTGCGAGCCGATGCGCATCACGTGGATTGAAGACATCCTTACGGGCGACTACACTCCTTACCCGAATGCGCAATTGTTCCGTGACCTCAAGCAAGCTACGTCAGTCCCTATCCACACAGGCGAAGAGATTTACCTGCGGCAAAACTTCAAGGAACTGATTGAGCAGCAGGCGGTGGATGTGGTCGGTCCTGACCCGGAAGACGTCGGCGGCATTGCGGAACTGAAATGGATTGCGGAATATGCGGATATCCATGGGATTGCGGTTGCGCCCCACGGTATCTTCGACGGAGTGATCGGCCTGGCCGCGCACGTTCACATGGCCGCGGCTTTGCCGCAGAATTACATCGCGTTCGAATACCCGTTCGGCCAGCCGGACTGGTGGTACGACATTGTGGACGGTCTGCCCAGCCCGATCGTGACGAAGGGTTTTATCGACGTTTGGGATCGGCCCGGCCTGGGTGTAACGTTTAGGGTCGCCGCCGCTAAGACCCATCTCGCGGACGAGGACCGCGGGTTTTTCGACTAAGCAGCAGGCCGTTTATGCGGCGATCTGTCCGGCTTGCTGGAAGATGCCCGCGAAGGCATTGCGGAATCGATATGCCACAAGCGCCCAGAGGATCGTAACCAGAAAAGCCAATGGCAGGCCCGCCGGTGCGAGGAAAATGTGAAAGAGCAGAATGTTGACGATCACGGGCCCGAGCAACGTGAGCGCCAGCGGTACATAGCGATTGGCCAGCAGCAGCACGCCTCCGACGATTTCGATCAGAAACACTACGGCCATGTAGTGGGATTGAGTCAGCGCTCCGAAGAACTGCATCGCCAGTGGCGGCACTGCGCCCATTGGGAGGAAGTTCAGGAATCCGTTCAGTCCGAAAACGGTAAAGATCACGCCCAGCAGGTACCGGGCGAGTGTCGCGGCGATTTTCATACAATTCTCCCTGGATCGGCTGGCCCGAAGCGCGAAGCGATTTGGTTGTCATCACATCTGATGCTTAGGCGACAGATGTAGCTTCAGAGAAAACAACACTTGTATGACCTTTACCCGGACAAATCGGTCCTGCTGGAGTGCATTGCCGCGAGCCGGTTTGAGGAAGCGATCGAGCAGCGCGACGTGAAATTCACGTGTGCTTCGGCAGTGAAGTCCATGCCTTCGCGGTCTGCGGGTATCTTGCGGAGCGGCAACTCGAGCCACGGCTCGATTCAACATAACCGCAACGGCCGTAAGCCAGGCGATCTACGGAGCCGCGCAGGAATGGGTACGTGACCCGAACCGGCCACCTTCGGATGAAATCGCCGGGACCATTTCGGCTCTTGTCTCGCGAATGCTTTCGTCGGCCTGAAAAGACCGGAAAATCAGCGGGTTTTCCAGCGGTCCGCGAGTACGGCAATCCTGTCGAACGGTTGGCTGCGGCTTCGGCTGCGGCTTTGTCACGGGCGCGGCTTTCCCACCCTGCGTTTTCATGGAAAGGGCAATCCGCTTCGTCTTCGGATCGGCACTCAACACCCGCACCTTCACAATCTGCCCTGCCTTCACGGCTTCCGAAGGATCTTTGATATACCGATCCGACAACTCGCTGATGTGTACGAGCCCGTCCTGATGGACACCGATATCGACGAACGCACCGAACTTGGTTACGTTCGTGACGATGCCTTCGAGCGCCATTCCAGGCTTCAGGTCAGCCAGATCTTTCACCGTGTCATCGAATTTCGGCGCGACGAATTTATCGCGGGGATCGCGACCCGGTTTGCTGAGTTCTTCGAGAATATCTTTGGCCGTATAGACGCCCGCGGCAAGCTCTTCGCGTTTCACCCTCGCCAGCAGTTCCGGCTTCTGAATGAGTTCGACAACAGATACATGCAGCGAACCGGCAATCTGCTCAACCACCGGATAAGATTCCGGATGCACGCCTGTTCCATCGAGCGGATTATCTCCGCCGCGGATGCGCAGGAATCCGGCAGCCTGCTCGAAGGTCTTGGGACCGATGCCTGAAACTGCACTCAACTGCGCACGCGACCGGAACCTTCCGTTCTCATCACGGAACGCGACAATCTTTATCGCTGTGCGCTCACTGACTCCCGCAACATAGCGAAGCAGCGCCCAGGATGCGGTGTTCAAATCCACACCGACCCTGTTCACACAGCTCTCAATCGAAGCCTCAAGCGATTTCTGCAGTTGCGATTGATCCACATCGTGCTGATACTGGCCGACGCCGATCGATTTCGGATCGATCTTCACCAGTTCGGCCAGAGGATCCTGCAGGCGGCGTGCGATCGAGATCGCGCCGCGCACGGTAAGGTCGAGATCGGGAAATTCCTGGCGCGCGATGTCCGACGCCGAATAGACAGAGGCGCCCGATTCATTCACGCTCACCGCGAAAATATGCGCGAGCGATTCCGCCTTCAGGAACTCGCGCACAAAGGCCTCGGTTTCGCGCGATGCCGTGCCGTTGCCGATCGCAATTGCCTTGCACGTTGTACTTCGCGATCAGTTCTTTCAGAATGCGAGACGATCCCGCGAAGTCGTTCCTGGGCTGATGCGGATAGATGACGCTGTGGTCGAGAAACTTGCCGGTTTCATCGACCAGTGCGACCTTGCAGCCGGTGCGTATCCCGGGATCTATGGCCAGCACCGACACTTGTCCCGCAGGCGGTGCAAGCAGCAGGTTTTCCAGGTTCTCACGGAACACCCGGATCGCTTCCGCATCTGCGCGCTGCTTCAGTTCCAGCCGTACTTCGGACTGAATAGACAGATTCAGCAGGCGCTTATAGGAATCCTGGATTGCCAGTTCGAGGTGCGGAGTCCAATCGCCGCGCTCCCGCAGAATTTTGCTCTGGAGATAAGCGAGCGGCCGTTCGGCAGGCAATTCGATATTGAAGTACAAAACGTTTTCGGCCTCGCCGCGCCGAATCGCGAGCATTCGATGCGACGGAATCCTGCCCGCCGGCTCGCGGTACTCGTAATACATTTTGAACTTCAGTTGTTCATCCACGGCGCCGTCAACTTTGCTGCTGACCACCACGCCTTCATCGAACATCATGCGGCGGAGCGCTTTGCGGAAGTCGGCGGTATCGGAGATCATCTCCGCGACGATGTGGCGCGCGCCTTCGAGATCCTCCGCCGCATATTCGCTGAGCGGCTTGCCGCCGCCCGTCTGCGCCCAGATATAGAGCGCCAGCGGCTCAAGCCCCTTCTCCCTTGCGATGGTTGCTTTCGTCCGCCGTTTGGGTTTGTAGGGCAGGTAGAGATCTTCGAGTTCGCTCCTGTCGAGCGCGGCTTCGATGCGGAACCGCAGTTCGGCAGTGAGCTTACCCTGTTCGTCGATGGTCCGCAGGATGGTTTCGCGGCGATCCATCAACTCCCGAAAATATGCGAGCTTCTCTTCAATTGCGCGAATCTGCACTTCATCCAGGTTGCCCGTCGCTTCCTTGCGATAGCGCGCGATAAAAGGAACCGTACCGCCTTCGTCGAGCAACCCGATGGTGGCCAGCAGCCCTTTCATCGGGACATTCAGAAGTTTGGAAATGTGAAGAAGGATTTCAGGTGTCAGCGACGTCATTAAGCTTTGATGCAGACCGCCGTCATGAAGCGGCCGTCCGTGCTGGGCATTTCAGCGACGACCTTCAAGCCGGCATGTTCCGTCAGTAACCACCGGAACGCCTCTTTCGAAAACAGATACTGGAAGTTCAGCAGGATTCTTTCGCCGCGGGCCATGTGGATCTCATGACCCGACGCGAGCATGCGCAAGTCCCGCACGGCCTGCAATCTTCTGGTGATCATGTAGAGACCGTCCAGCCGATCGTCCTTCTTCTCCATGAATTCGAGATCGCCATCGTCGACCGTCAGTCCGGCGGCGGCGAGGGGAGCGAACACAAACCGCTTCCGCTCTTCGGTGGGCGCGACGGCGGTGCCCTCATGCAGATGGGCGTCGATGATCAAAATATCGCCCTTGTGAACGCACTGAGCCACGTGGCGAATCTGGTCGAGCGGATCGAAACCGCCGAGCGTATTCCCCACCATCAGAAACAGACGCGGGGACTCGCTCACATCGGCGGCCAGAATCATGTGCATCGGGCTTGAGATATCGCCCTTGATGCCCATGGCCTCGCAATCGTCGTCTTCGGCGCCCGCGCAGGCCGCTTCGAGCAGAATCTGGCTGGCGTCCACGGGGTAATACTTCACATCGCGCCCGGCGGAGGTGAGCGCCTTCAGCAGAACGCGGTCCTTCACTCCGTCGCCCGCGCCAAAACTGATCACGGGAACACGTTTTCCGAAGGGCTTGGTTAGCTCGGCCGCCTTCGCGCCCAGTAACTCCCACGTATCGTGAAAAACGCCGTGCGAGCGAGTCGAAACCGCCTGCCAAGCCTTGACGGAAGGCAACGTCCAGTAGAAAAACTTCTCCGGAAGATCGCGCGCTTCGATCGATTCCGCGAACTCTTCTGCAATCTCCGCTTCCGTCAGCAGAATCTCAATATTCATTCACTAACCAGCTTACTCCGTGCAATCCGGAACAAAGTATTCAGCACGCCCGGGCCGGAACGCATTAGAATCAAGGCTGTCGGCATGCCTCGCAGAGCACTCCTACTTCTAGTACTCGCCTGCACTTTTCCGTTCCTCGCTGACGCCGCGAGCGTCAGCGGAAAAGTGGTGGATGAGAACGGCGCTCCCGTTGCGGGCGTTCGGATTACGGCGCTTGCGCCCGGGTCTGTGAAGGCGGCGGTCGCGCTGGGCGTCACGACCGATGCGGCGGGTCTATTCCGCATCGACATCCCCGCCGGAGGCATGTACCAGGTTCGCGCCGAACGCGAGGGCTTCTTTCAGTTCATCAACCAGTCGCTGAATCTGGACCCCGATGCGCCCCTCGAGATCCACCTTAGCCACCTCAGGGAACTTGCCGAATCGGTGGACGTGCATTACTCTCCGCCGGTTGTAGACCCCGAGCAGACGGCGGACACCAAGACACTCAACGCGCCCGATCTTCTGAACGTTCCTTATCCCGCATCGCAGGATTACCGCAGCGCGCTGCCGCTCATGCCCGGCGCCATTCAGGACAATTCCGGCCAGATTCACTTCAACGGCGGCAACGCGAACGAGACCAATTACCGGCTGAACGGTTTCGAAGTTTCCGACCCTGCCACCGGCACACTTACCACCAGGCTCAACGTGGACACCATTCAGACGCTTGAGTGGGAGGCCAGCCGCTTTTCGCCCGAAAAGGGAAAAGGGTCCGCCGGGACTCTCGACATCAGGACTCAGATGGGCGATGACCGCTGGCGCTTCGGACTGACGAACTTCGTTCCGGGCCTAGGCTCGCAGGGCGGCGTGTATCTGAACCACTGGTCGCCCCGAGTCATCGTGTCCGGGCCGATCAAGAAAGGCCGGGCCTGGTTCCATAACGCGTTCGACACGTTCTACACCGCGAGTACCATCTCACAGTTGCCCAACGGGCAAAACCGGACCAGCAGCATCAGTGGCAGCGATTTGACGCGCTTCCAGTGGAACATTCGCGATTCGCAGATCCTGACCGCCAGCTTTCTGGTGAACCTTGCGGATTCAACCCGCAATGGATTGTCGTTTCTGAACCCCGCCGAGACAACCGTCAACCGTCGGCAGAGTCTTTTTCTCGGAACGGTCAAAGACCAGTTCCTGATCGGTGGCGGCCTGCTTGAAATCGGCTTTGCGGATACCAGCGCTTACCTGCGCGGGTCACCGCAGGGGATGGAGCCTTATGTGATCACGCCGTTTGGCGCGATCGGGAATTACTTCCGCGACGACAGCACGCGCAGCACGCGTCAGGAGTGGCTCGTAAACGGGTTTCTGAAGCCGTTGTCGTGGCATGGTCTTCACCAGTTTGAGGTGGGCGCGAACGTTGAGCGCAGCCAGATTTATCAGACCGTTTTCCGCCATGATTTGCGCGTGGTCCGGGTGGATGGTTCACTGGTTCGCGATGTGCAGTTTCTCGGCAGTCCCCTGCAGTTCAGAAACAATATCGAGGCGTATGGATACGCGCTCGACCGCTGGAATCCTTCGCCGACCGTGACCCTCGAAGCGGGCTTCCGAACCCAGTGGGATGAATATACCGGCGGCGCGCCGCCCGCCCCCAGACTGGCCGCGGCATGGGCGCCAAAATGGCTGCGCGGAGCCAAGCTTTCGGCCGGCTGGGGAATCTTCTACGATCCCGTGACCCTCGGCATGCTAGCCCTCGGGCAGGAGCAGGCCAGCGTCAGCACGTTCTACGCTTCTTCGGGCGTCCAGATGGGAGTTCCCATTGAGACCCGGTTTGTGCTGAAACCACAGGACCTGAAGCTGCCGCGCTTTGCCATCACCAGCTTTTCAGCCGAGAGCAAGCTGCCCTGGAATCTGTATGGACGTGTGAATCTGGTTTCGCGCGAGGGAAGCCGCGGGTTCAGCTTTTCCCAGATGGCCCAGAACCCCGCCACGAATCTGTATGTTTTGGACAATATCGAGCGCGAGCGGTATCGGTCGGCTGAGTTTTCCGTCCGCCGCACGTTCCTTTCGCGATACCAGTGGTTCGCAAGTTATACCAGGTCCGAAGCGCGTTCGAATGCAGTACTCGATTATTCGATTGAGAACCCGATTCTGACGCCGCAATCGGGCGGACCGCTGCCCTGGGATGCGCCGAACCGCATTGTGATGTGGGGCTGGGCGCCGGTGCTGCGGAGTTTGTTCCCGCATTTCCTGCGGCCGATCGTCGGCGATACGGATTTGCAGGTTCTGGGCGATTTCAGGACCGGATTTCCGTTCAGCGCTACGAATGAACTCGGCTATATTGTGGGGCACCCGGATGGATATCGCTTCCCGGATTATCTGACGTTAAACGTTGCGCTCGAACGGAAATTTCCTCTGAGAGGATATCTGTTTGCCTGGAGGGTAGGGCTGATTAATGCGCTGGGACGGCAGAATCCGAATGTGGTGAACAGCGATTCGGATTCGCCGCAGTTTATGACTTTTGGACGCGGGCAGGCCCGCGCGGTAAACGTTCGGCTCCGGTTCTTAGGCCGGAAGTAATCCGATTATTTCTGAACTTCGCCCAGAACGACTTTGACGCGGTTGTGCAGGCGGCTCTTGTAGCGCGCCGCAGTGCCGGCTTTGACGTAGCCTTTGCGAGCGGCCTTGTCAATGAGCGAGAAGGTGCTGGCCAAAGTCGCGTTCAGATCGCCATGGTCTTTCGCCGTGAGCGCTTTGCGCATGGCACGGATCTGGTGACGCAGACGCGTCTTTGCAAAACGATTGAATTCTGTACGCCGTTCGGTCTGCCGGACACGTTTCTGGGCAGATAAATGATTCGCCATAATGATCTCTCAGGATAACACGGCTACCGTTATCGGGCCGCCAATAGCGCCCGAAGCCGGCGGGCCCGTTCCGGCGCGCGCAACTGCCGCAGCGCTTTCGCTTCGATCTGGCGGATGCGTTCGCGCGTGACGTCGAACTCCTGCCCGATTTCTTCGAGCGTGTGTTCCCGCTCGCAGCCGATGCCGAAGCGCAGGCGGATCACCTTCTCTTCCTTGGGAGAAAGCGTCTTCAGAATGCCGGCGGTTTCGTCGCGAACGTTCGATTCGATCACCGCATCGACCGGCGAACCCACCCAGCGATCTTCAATCAGATCGCCCAGCGCCGATTCCCCGTCGCGGCCAACGGGCGTTTCGAGCGAAACCGGGTCGCGCGAGATGGTCTTGAGCTTCTGAACCTTTTCCACCGGAATATCCATCCGGCGGCTGATTTCTTCGTTGGTCGGAGTGCGGCCGAGTTCCTTTTCGAGCTCGCGGGAAGCCCGCAGGAACTTGTTCATGCTCTCGTTCATGTGAACGGGAATACGGATGGTGCGCGACTGGTCGGCAATGGCGCGGGTGATCGCCTGCCGGATCCACCAGGTGGCGTAGGTCGAAAATTTGTAGCCGCGGCGATATTCGAACTTGTCGGCCGCGCGCATCAGGCCGATGTTGCCTTCCTGGATCAGATCCAGCAGGTGCAGGCCGCGATTGACGTACTTTTTCGCGACGGAAACCACCAGGCGAAGGTTGGCTTCCACCAGATCTTTCTTGGCGCGCTCGGCTTCCTGCTCGCCGTGCCGGATGACCGTCAGGGTGTGCTTCAGCTCTTCGATCGAGGCGCCGGCGGTGACTTCGCGCTTCTTGATCTCGCGTTTCAGTTCGCGGATTCGCGGCTGCTGCGGCGACTGCATTCTTCGCCTCGAGCTTCTTCAGTTCGCGGTCGAGGTGGTTCAGTTCTTCGACGGCCCGCTCGATTTCGCGCGTGAAATCGCGCCACCGCAGAGTCACCCACGGCACGCGGCGGATGGCAAGCGAGGTCTCCACCTGTGCGCGAAACCACTTCATCTGGAGCTTTCTGCGGGCTTTTTTGTTGCCGGCGGGAGCGACTTCCAGCTTTTCCTGCAATCTGCAAAGCTTTTTTGTGGGAACCGGAGATGTCGCCGAAAATCTTGAGGATTTCGTTGCGCTTCTTGGTGTCCGCGGGCGTGCCGTCTTCGATGTCGCCGCCAATATCCACATGATTGTCGAGATCGTCAGGATTCTTCCGCAGCGCCTCGGCAAGCTCTACAACGGCCAGTTGAACCAGCGCGGAACGGCTGATCGCCTTCTGCATGCGCAGCTTGCCGCGTTCCATGCGGCGGGCCAGATCCACTTCGCCTTCGCGGGTGAGCAGCGGCACCGCGCCCATTTCGCGAAGGTAAACGCGGACAGGATCGTCTGTGTAAATCGACTCTTCAACCTGCTGCTGCGGGTGAAGAAAGTCCGCTTCCGCTTCCGGATCGAAGAATTTAGTAGCTTCTTCGTCGAAATTAATCCCTAACGGCGCTTCGTGTAAAAACTGATCGTCATCTTGATCCATGCAGAATTACCTCCCACCCATGCGCGCGCACACCAGTGCACACCAAGGCTTGTCTGTGTCTTGATTTGTTGTATTCAGGAATGGCGAAAACGCCTCAAATGCCGCACTAGCGGGAAGGGGTCGATCAAGGCAGCTTAAAAGCGCACAAAACCCCGGATCTGATGTTAACACAATCCTGCGAGAATTTTCTCTACTTAATGAGATGCCGGAGAGATCAGGCGGTTACAGGAAATAACGACGGATATCGTCAAAGCCCTCAGCAGTCGACGGAGGCACAAATTTCGCGGCCAGCAGGTCCATCGCAGATTCAGGCACCACCCGGGTTCGGCCCGCGTTCCTGACCTTGCATTCGCTCAAAGGAACATCGAACCACAGTGCTTCCACCAGGAAGTTGTGCTCCCGCGCCATTTTTATGTACGGCTGGCGATCGCGGCGCGTCAGATTTGTCGCGTCGATCCACGTGACCGGGCGGCGCAGCTCGATTCTTTGAAGCAAAATGTGCCGCACCAGACTGAAAACCCGGCCGTGAATCGTCTGATCGGCCTCGTCGTCCACCAGTAGCCGCCGAATGGCATCACTCGAAATGGCGTTCGCCCCGATGGACGCCAGATACGTCGATTTCCCGCAGCCCGGGAGTCCGACGGCAACGGCAATTCGCGGCTTCTCAGAACCGTCAGGCAAGCAGTGTTTCGGCGATCCGCCTCCTGATCGCGATGGAATCCACCGGCTCAAGTTTGGCAAACCGCCGCAGGATCGCCAGCTTCGCGCGCAGAGAATCGCCTTCCGCGCACGCTGCCAGCACCGGACGCGCCGACGCCTCGATCCGCGCCATCGCATCGCCCACGAAGACCTGGCACATGTCCCACATCCGCCCCCCCCAGCGCGCATGATTCCATCGCAAACGTCTCCATCAGAACGTCGGCAATGCCGGCAAGCACTTCCTGCTGCTTCTCCATTTCAGTCCCGCGAGATCGTCCGGCCGGATGTTCCGCAGCGCGCTCCGGCCCGCCTTTCCAACAGCGGTGCGAAGGCAATCGACAATGACCGCTTCAGGCATGAGTCACTCCAGCATACTTTCTTTAGCGCTGAAAACGAGTTTCCTCACTCACTTCGAACCGGCCGCTATCTTCGCGCCAGGTCTGACGCGCAACGGTGAATTCAGCCTTCTCGACCCGGATCACGTTGAATGAATTCGGCTCACCGCGCCCGCGCGTCGAAGTCGCCGTGCCCGCCTGTACGATCACTGCTTCCTGCTCACCCGAACCCGCATAGGCCCGGTGTACATGCCCGGCCAGGATCACATCCACGCCGCACTTCCGCCAGCTTTCGAACGCCTGCTTCGAGCGCATCACCCGGTTCGACAAGCCCCAGCCCGCCGGAACGTCCATCGGGTGATGCACGACCAAAATCTTCAAAGCCCCGGCAGGAACTGAGCAGAAGCGCTGGCGCACAGATTCAATCTGACCGACGCCGATACGTCCGCCCTTCCAGGTCAGCGCGCGGCCTGTATTCAGCCCGAAGGCGGCAATTTCGTCATCCACATGCGAAGGCTCCGTCTCGGGCTCGATGTACTCCCGAAAGCGCGACCACTTCGAAACGAAGCGCAGGTATGGATTATCCAGCGGAACGTCATGATTTCCCGGTACGACGAGCCGGGGCAACGGCAGACGTTCGAGAAATGCGCGCGCCTGCGCAAATTCATGACGGCGCGCGCGCTGGGTCAGGTCGCCTGAAACGGCAACCAGATCCGGGCGCAGTTCATTCACTGACGCCACCAAAGGGTCAAGTGTCGCCGGATCGATGCGCCCAAAGTGCAGATCCGAGAGATGAACGATCAGCCTGCTCATGGCCCCAGCACCTGAAGCGCCCCCGGCAAAATCGAGTATTCAAGGGGCGTCCTCATCCTGTGGACCTCGCCATCGAGCGACACGTGCAGCCGCTTCGGGCGTTTGGTGCGAATGGTGAGCCTGGAAGTTTCGATCGCCACGAAATCCTTTTCGCCGCGCAGCCGGCCAAACAGAGCGCGCAATCCGATGTACAGAAGCCGCATGCGCCCGGCACGCTGAGCAGCCCAGACAACCAGCCGCCCTTCGTCGAGCCGCTTCCTTGTTCCGAGCGACCGGCCTTCAAGCTGATACGCGTTATTCCCCACAAAGAGGAACGGCGTCCTGCCGTTTAGTTTTTTCCCGTCGGCCTCAAGGCGCAGCCGCAGCAAGCGAATCCTGGCCATGGTCCGGACGAACCCGATGGCAAGCGCAGGCCACTTTGGAATCCCGTGCTTCCGAATCGACTCACGCTCCACCACAACGGCGGGATACAAACCGATGCCTGAGTTGTTGATGAAGAGTTTCCCGTTCACCATCGCGGCGTCCACGGTGCGCCGGTGACCCGCGACTAGTACCTGCTGGGCGATTTCAATTTCCTTAACCCCCAGATCGGCGGCGAAATGATTCAGCGTTCCGAGCGGCAGCACTCCAAGCGCCGCGCCCGATCCATAGACCGCGCCCGCGACGCCGCTCACGGTACCATCGCCGCCGCAGGCCACCACAACAGTGCATCCGCTTTTGAGCGCGCGCCCGACCGGTTCGGCCGGGTCTGACGGGCACTCGTACGACTCCGCGCCATGGCCCGCCTTGCGCACCAGATCGATCGCGTGGTCGATTGCCTCAGCATTCGCCCCCTCGCCTGCTCGGGAGTTACGGATAAAACCGAAACGTTCCAGTTGCAATGAAATCCTTTCCCTTGCGCCGTCCGCATTCTAGCTGACAGATCTTAGCTGACAATAGAGCTATGTCGCGTGAGAAAGAATTGACAGAGCGGATCCGGCAGTTGGAAGAACAGAACAGCGCCCTTCAGGACAAACTCGATATGATTTATGCGATTCTCGCCCCCGACTATGACGAGAGCGAAGAAGAGTCCGACGGAACGAATCTCGTGCAAATCGATATCGCGGGCGGCAAACCCAGTTAGAGATTGTGATTTCTGCGGTTCAGCCACCAGCCCGCAAGCGCAATAACGGCCACAACTGCGGCCGCGATCAAAGCCCCGCGGTCGAGCCGCACCCGGATGCGCTCCCACTCGGCGCCGAGAAAGTAGCCGATGGAAATGAATGAGACCACCCACACCAGGCCGCCCGGCCATGCATAGAGCGCGAACGTCCGCATTTTGACCTTGCTCATACCCGCCGCCAGCGCTGTGAAATGCCGCACGCCGGCGATGAAGTAGCCGAAGAACAGCGTCCACTTTCCATAGCGGTCAAACCAGCGCTGGACCTGCGGCAAATGCTTGTTTACGGACCGCTCTAATGGCCCATACCGCTCGAGGATGTAGATGGCTCCGCTCCGCCCCAGCGCGTAGCTCAGCGTGATGCCGCAAAGACTGCCGGCGTACGCAACGGCGATCGTGGTCCCCATTTCAAGGTCGCCGCGATGCACGGCAATTCCGGAGAGAACCAGGATGGTGTCGTCAGGGATAAACGGCCCAACGATCCCCAGCATCAGCAGCCCAAAAATCGCGAAGTAGCCGTAGGTTGCGAGGAACTGGGCCAGATGTTCCAAATTCGTTCTTTCGAGTTCAGCGAGCTACTGCGTAGATCTCTTCGTGAATTTCGGCCAGTGCAACTGCCGGGTCCGCCGCGCGGGTGACCTGCCGGCCGATCACCAGATAGTCGGCGCCGTTCGCCATGGCCTCGGCGGGTGTCGCAACACGCTTCTGATCGCCCTTTTCGGCGCCAGCCGACCGAACCCCTGGAAAGACCAGGATCTTATCCGGCCCAGCCGCCGCTCTGATCGCCCGGGCTTCGAGGGGAGACCCCACAATTCCGTCGAGACCGGCATCCACCGCCTGGCGCACCCGCTCTGCCACCAGTTCGTTCAGCGGAACCGTGTAGCCCAGTTCATGCACGTCCGTCTGGTCGAAGCTCGTGAGCACCGTCACCGCCGAGCAGTTTCAATTTCGAGTCGCCCCGGCCCGCAACCGCGGCCCGCATTACCTGACCCACCGCGTGTACCGTCAGAAACTCCGCGCCTGACTGCGCCGCAATCCGGACCGCGCGCTTCACGGTCTCCCCGATGTCGTAATACTTCATATCGAGGAACACCCGCTTGCCTGCCGCGCGCAACTTCCGAACGTAGTCCATTCCCGCCGCCGCGTACAGTTCCATGCCTACTTTGTAGAATCCGGCGGCGTCTCCGAGTGACGAGACGACCTTATCGGCTTCGGCCGCCGAATCGAAATCGAGAGCGATGATGATGGGATCGTGCGTCATAAGCAATGGCTATCGGTTCATTGTCGCGCGTTCCTGCCTTTGCGTCTTGAATACAATCGTATGACGATGCGCCGCTCATGACAGTAGAGCCATCCCGCATTCCGGGCATCCTGATTTGCGGGCAGGAGGCGCCGGAGTTTGCCGCGGGACTTGATGCTGTCCTTAACCGCGCGCCCCTGTCCGTTTTAAAACCTGCGCTGCCGTTTTCCGTCATCCTGACAAATGCGTCGTCCCGGGCCGTGGCGTTCATCGGGATTCGCTTCGACATGATGCCTGCGCGCGGCCAACTCTGCTCCGTGGTCCACTATGCCGATACCCTGCGCAATCCCTCGAAAGCCGACTTTCTGCCGGGCGCCAGCAGGTTCTTTTGCGCCGAACCCTCGTACACCGCTCTGGTGCTTCGCAGCGGCTCCGCAGCAGACCGGCGGGGACGCATGAACGTTGACAACCTGCGCCGCATGACCAGTGTTCGCGCGTCGCTCGATTGCATCGCGTTCGCCGACGGCAATTTCGCCGGTCCCGATTCACAACGCGCGTTCGAACGGCTGGCAGACGAGCACCGGGCCGAAAAGGAGTTCCTTGCCGAAGTGCTGACGGCCACCAGCGCTGGCCTGGATACCCTGACAGCGCTGTTGGTACACACGGCGGAAGCGTCAGACCGCGCCGTACTGCGCGCGGCCGCCCGAAAACTCATCTCCGGTCTGGACGCGGACGGGATCGATGGCGTCCGCGCCGCGGCGCTGGCGTTCAGGCACAGAATCGGCCTGAGCCGTTAATCGGTTTCGAGGCTCCTCCACAGGTACCAGCAAGCAACAGACGTATACGGCCTCCAGGCTGCCGCCAGCCGCTCCATTTCGGCCGGTTTCGGCAGTTCGTCGAGCCCGTACGCCCGTTTCATTGCCGCCCGAACTCCCAGATCCCCCACCGGCAGCACATCCGGCCGCTTCAGTGCGAACATCAGGAACATCTGGGCTGTCCATACCCCGATCCCCTTCACCCTGGTCAGGTGCTCGATCACCGCTGCGTCGTCGAGTTCCGGCAGGTTTTCAAACACCACCGACGCCCGGCGCGTATGTTTCGCCAATTCCCTGATATACAGCGTTTTTTGTGCTGAAAGCCCGGCCCGGCGCATTCGTTCCGGCCGCAATTTCATGATTCCGGCGGGGGTGAGCGTTTCCTCGCCGGCAGCGGCGTGCAGGCGGCCGAAAATCACGCTTGCTACCCGTCCGCTCAGCTGCTGGTACACAATGGAGCGCACCAGCGTCTCGAAACAGGGTTCCCGATACTCGATTTTGTAAGGCCCGGTCCGCTCAATGATTTCCGCCATCACCGGGTCTTTTTTGAGATGCTGAAGAGCGGCACGCATTGTGAAACACACTCCATCCGGCGCGCGTCACCTCTGAAAGGCGCCTCTCCGATTCTATGAGTAAAGCATCAGTAACCAGAACCGTTCTTGCTCTGACCGCAATATCGCTTGTTCCCCTGGCGCTCGTCGGGCTCCGGGCACAGCAAAAGCCCGATGACGACTCCGGTGTGGCGCCTATCAAAGTCGACGTCGATGTAGTGAGCCTCTACTGTTCCGTCCGCAACAAGCAGAACGGCCTGATTAACACTCTCGAAAAAACTGATTTCGATCTGGCTGAAGACAGCAAACCCCAAACCATCAAATACTTCAGCAAGGAAACCAATATTCCGCTGACGATCGGGTTGCTGGTTGACGTCTCGAACAGCCAGCGCAACCTGGTCGAGATTGAGCGCAACGCCGCGTCGTCTTTCTTTTCCCGCGTGCTTAAGAACAAAGATGTCGCCTTCCTGATCAGCTTCGGCGCAGATTCCGAACTTCTGCAGGACGTCACCGGCTCCCCGCGCCTGTTGCAGGACGGGCTCCGCCGCATGAAGCTCAACGGGGGCTTTTCCGGCATCAATTCAGGCCCGGTTCCCACCATGTCACACGCCCGGGGCACGGTCCTGTACGATGCCGTTTATGTTGCTTCGCACGACATGCTGTCGAAGGAAGTCGGGCGCAAGGCCATGATCCTGATTACCGACGGCGAAGACCAGGGCAGCACTGAATCCGAAAAATCGGCCATCGAAGCGGCGCAGAAGTCCGACGCGATCATCTACGGCATTCTCTACGTTGACCGGCAGTTTTATGGCGGCTTCGGCACCTCTTACGGTGGCGCCGGCGTCCTGAAACACATGGCCGAAGAAACCGGCGGCCGCCTCTTCCAGGTGGACCGGAAGAATACTCTCGAAAACATCTTCCAGCAGATTCAGGATGAGATGCGCACGCAGTATCTGATCGGCTATACCCCGACGAACGGCAACAAAGACGGTTCCTACCGCAAGATCGACCTGCGGGCGCACGACAAAGATATGAAGGTTCAGGTGCGCAAGGGTTATTACGCCATGCCCACCAATCAGTAACCTGCCTTAGCTCGTTACGTGCTTTAGTGGGTAACCTGGGCAATGCTCTGCGGATTGAAGAGGTGGTCCGGCACCACTTCCGCTTCCGTCCAGGTGTTCTCGTCGCTGAACCGCACGCCCACAAAGTAGCCGTATTCGCGGTAAACGCAATAACAGACGGACCCCGTGTAATGCGCCGTGCCGATGGTTAGCATGAGTGTGGACCCGAGCGGAATGGGCTCCTCCACCTGCACGCACCCTCCGAGCGCGGAGATATCCTCGAGCACGGCCTCGACCGTGCGGAATTCATCCTCGCCCTGGAGCCAATCCACTCTGACGATATCCGCGCATAAATAGCGGCTTTCAAGTCGCCGTTCTCTCATGCACCTTTATCGGCGGAACGGGAACGGGAGTTTAGGGCAGATCTAAACCTGCAGATTTAAACCGGCAGGTCGAACAGGTGTCCCATCTTCTCTCGCTTCGTCTGAAGATAATCGCGGCGGGATTCGTGATCGGCCGCAATACAGGGCAGCCTCTGAGCAACCGCGATCCCCGAATCCTCAAGCGCCTTCACCTTATCCGGATTATTCGACAGCAGCCGGACCGAACGAATTCCCAGGTGCCGAAGGATCGCCCCCGGCAGGCTGTAATTGCGCAGATCGCTCTCGAACCCGAGTTGTTCGTTCGCTTCAACCGTATCCGCGCCCTGATCCTGCAGCTCATACGCCCTCAGCTTGTTCATCAGGCCGATCCCCCGCCCTTCCTGATGCTCGTAAATGATCAGGCCGCGGCCTTCCTGGCCAATCTGGTCCAGAGCAATTTCAAGCTGCGCCCGGCAGTCGCATCGAAGGCTGTGGAAAACATCCCCGGTCAGACACTGGGAATGGATTCTGAGCAAAGGCGGCTTCCCCGAGTGCATTTCGCCCATTTTCAAAACCACCGCCTCTTCAAGCCGAGTGCCCTCGGGCGCTTCCGTACGGCCCTCGAACCCGTAGATCCGGAACATGCCGTATTCGGTGGGAAATGCGGCCTCGGCGGCCTGCGTAAGCTGAAACTGCGGGGTATGATCCATGAAGGACTAAGTTCATTATAATGAACACGCAACTGCAGGACTACCTCATCACGATGCTGGTGAAGATCGGGGTAGTGGCTGCTCTCGCCAGTTTCGGAGTGCGCAGCGGGGCCGTCAAGCGCATGCTTCAGCGCGAAGAGCGGACCCTTGCCCAGCGCGCCCGGCTGTCGCTATGGTTTACTGCCTTGTTCCTGCCCGGCGTTGCCATCCGCGTCATCACAGGCAAATACGACGCCCTCGATCTCGCACTCGAAGGCAGTCTTCTCGCGGGCATAACAGGGGGCTACGTGTGCGGCTGGTTCGCCGGAATGATGATCTCCATCGCCCCGATGCTGGGCGGCGAGTTCCTGTCGCTGCCTGTTTTCGCCGCGGTTGGGCTCGGCGGAGGCCTGCTGCGCGATTTTGCCTCCGACCGCGAGGACATCTGGCGCTTCTCCCCTTTCCCCGAGGTCAATTTCTACCGCATCTTCCAGCCCGGGCGTGAGCTCCGAAGCGCGTTCCTGCATGCCTGCTTCACCGCCGGCGTCTTCGCGACTGAATTCCTGCGCGAGGTCCTGGGCAGTGCGTTCCGCTACCCGACGCCGCGTCTTTTTACGCTTGTCCACTTGGGCGATCCGCTGCCGCTTATGGCCGGAATGTACATCTCCACCTACTTCTGCATCACGCTGCCCCTGAAGGTCTGGAATAATACCCGGATCGAGGCCAAGTTCGAAGAGCAACAGCGCCTGCTCATGCAGGCCCGGCTGGACAATCTCACCAGCCAGATCAACCCCCATTTCCTCTTCAACACGCTGAATTCGGTGTCCACTCTGATTCGCATCAACCCCGAACAGGCGCGCATGATGGTCGGCAGGCTCTCGCGTATCATGCGGCGGCGTTTGCGAAATCACGAACACTTTGCTCCGCTTCGCGACGAGCTGGACTTTATTGATGACTATCTGTCGATCGAACTGGTCCGGTTTGGTGACAAACTGTTCGTCCTGAAGCACATCGATCCGTCAACGTTGGATATGCTGGTGCCGAGCATGCTTTTGCAGCCATTGGTTGAAAACTGCGTCAAGCACGGAATTTCCAGCAAGATTGGCCCGGGCACTATCACGCTTCGGGCTCGCCGGGAGAACGACAGGTTGCTGATTGAAGTCGAAGACGACGGAGTGGGCATCCCTGAATCCGAGCTATCGAATATCCTGAACAAGGGCATCGGCGTAAGCAACGTGAAAGAACGGCTGAAGGTGCTCTACAACCAGGATTACCGCATGATCATCGACAGTCAGCCAGGCCGTGGAACCAGAATTGAGATTGAAGTGCCGCAGATGCAAACCAGGCTCGCGGCGGTCTCCTGAATGCAGACACTGAACGCACCCCCTTCCATCGACCGGAACGGATTCCGCTCTATCCCCGCCCGCACCAGACGAGTGTACGACCTGGTCGCCGAGGTCTACCCGCTCTCGACCATGTTCTTTCACTCGAAAGCGCACAAGGTGGCGATATCGCTGGCGGGCATTCGGGACGGCATGAAGGTCCTCGAAGTCGCGACAGGGTCGGGTGAAATGTTCCGCCGGATCGCGAAGGTCAACCCCCGCGGCATCACCTGCGGCGTGGATCTTTCCCCCAATATGGCTGCCCGAACGCAGCGCGTGGCGCGCCGGATGATCCCCGGCATTCGCGCATGCTGCTCGGCGGTGGACGCGCGCAGCATGCCGTTTCGCGACGGCGCCTTCGATGCCGTTGTCTGCTGCTATTTGCTCGAACTGATGGACGGCGACGACATTGTCAAGTCGCTTGGCGAAATGCATCGCGTCCTCCGCCCGAATGGCCGACTCGCCCTGGTCCTGATTGGCCAAAACGTTCCGGCTTTCAATGCGTTCTATAAACTTGGCGGCAACCTCGCCCCGGCTTTTTGGGGGCGGCAGGTGGAATCGAGTATCCCTGACGTGATGGAGAGCTACGACTTCGCGGTCGAGCACGATTGCAAAGTACGGCAGGGCTATTACCCTTCGCGGGTCATGGTTGCCCGCAAGTAGCTCAGTTACTTCCGCGAGGCAATCTCCTCCAGCGCTTTGTCGAGCCGGGCAATTCGATCCTGCAGTTCGAGCAGTTTCGCCTGCTCCGTCTTCAACTGACTGGAGGTTTCGGCTTCCGCCGCCTGACAGCTCTGGAGTTCCGCCGTTTGGGCTTCGAGTACGTTTTTGAGCACGGGCAACCGCGTTTTGAATTCCTTCAGATCGCTTTCCGACGTTGTGGCCGAAGTCAAGCCACTTTCCATTCGCTGAACGTCAGCGGCCGAATGCTGGCGGTTTTGTTCGAGGGAAGAACATTGATTGCGCGCGTTGTCCCGACGCTGTGTGGCGCGGGCGACTGCGGCATCCTGCATCTGGAGTCCATATAGCGCTATCTGTACACGTTGCGACGCTGCTGTCATCCCTTCGATAGCTTGGCGCAACTGATGTACTTCATCGAGCAGGGCTGGCAGGGTATCGCGATCCTTCGGCTGCGTTTGGGAAAAGCATATCGAAGCCGAAAACAGCACGGCAGCAACGGCGAACTTTTTCATGGGCGTACCTCTTCAGGACAGTGTAACCAGTGAACCGGAACGCCCTAAACCGACACAACCTTGTTGCGTAACATGGCGCATCAGGTAACATAGTGAACGGAGGAATGGCCGAGTGGTTGAAGGCGCCGGTCTTGAAA